>CAVVWY010000001.1:0-42960 GCA_963752025.1 uncultured Alphaproteobacteria bacterium
ATCGTCGAGACCGTTCCTCAGAGCATCACCTTCCCGACGAGGGGTGACCGTACTTGCGTCACTCGAGACGCAATACAACGCGTCGAAGAACGCGATACCCGGCTCGCCGTCCAAAGATAAGGGCATCGCCGCCGGGACGGCGGCGGCGAGGCGATGATCGACGCAAGACAGGGCGATGGACGGTTCGGGCCGTCTCAGTTCGTGCCGAACGCGAACCCGGGGTACTGGGATCCAGTGGCGCCGAACGGGACGACGGCCCCAGACCCCACTCCCTGGGTTGGGGGAGTCGAGCCGTTCCTGATGCAGAGTTCGTCGCAGTTCCGAAGCCCAGACCCTTAGGAGCAACGGGCAGATGCACTCGCGAGCGCCGCCTACGCCGCGGACGTCAACGAGGTCAAGGCGATCGGCGGCGACGGCGTTGTGACGCCCTCGACCCGTAACGGCAGACCAGACGTATGTCGCCAAGTGGTGGCAGAGCAACCCCATGGTGAGCTGGAATGACGTCGCCCGCCAGCTCATCGCACGAAACCATCTCGACATTTCCGACGCCGCCCGTCTTCTCGCGATGGAGAACCTCGCGGCGGCGGACGCGGCCATCAACACCTGGAACAACAAGTACCACTTCAGCTTCTGGCGACCGTTTCAGGCGATCCGCAGGGCGGCAGCCGACGGCAACTCCGCGACTTCGCCTGACTCGACCTGGACGCCGCTGATCTCCGCGCCCTACCCCGACTACACGTCGGGACACATGGGGCTCGACGGTTCGCACACCACCGTGCTGCAGATGTTCTTCGGCAACGCGCCCGCAGGGGGCTACCAGATCACGAGCGCATTCGTGAACCCCGGCGGTCCTGCGACGCGGACGTTCAGCAGCTTCTCGCAAGCGGTCGATGAAATCGTCGAGGCCCGCATCTGGGCGGGTCTCCACTTCCGCACTGCGGACGTGCAAGGCCTGCAGCTCGGAACGAACGTCGCGAACTTCGCGGCCGCGAACTACTTCGAGCCCGTGGGCAACCACTGACCCGAAGGCCGCGCGGCGGCGACGAGAAGGCCCGCGCTGGCGGGCCTTTTTCGTGCTCTGTCGAGCGTTGCTCACCCAGGCATCCTCGCGGTCGGTCATGACGGCATTGTGCGAGCCGTGACGGTGATCGGATCCGCCGTCATGCGGCAAGCTCCGGGCCGAACCGGCGCTGTCCGCGGCGCGATGGTCCTGTAGCGCTTGGTCTTAGTCAGGGTCGTTGTCCTTCCGCCCGAGCCATCCTTCCCGCGTGAGTCACGATCTTCGGACCACTGGGGCGACTCTCCCCCGCCCGTCCACCGCCTCGGTGAACTGGAGTGCCCCGACTCCCGGCGCGGTTCACGCTTCCACGGGGCGAATGAAGGAAGCGTCTTCCGCGACTGCCCGGGTGTCAGGGCCTGAATGGAGCGTAGCCGAGCCACTGGCGGCCACCAGTGCCAAACGGCCCTTCCTTGTCAGGTGAATGCTTCCGGAGTCGGATCGCGAGCGGAACGAACGCTACCGCGATCCCTGCCATGCAGCCGATGGCCGCGACAACGACGACGCCGAATGCGAGGCGTGAATTCGCTCATGGCTATCACCTTGATGAAGCGACACGCGCCCGTCATCGACCGACGCCGCAATCCGAGCCGCCCCGAGTTGCTCAAAGGCAGCAAGTCTCGCCGCGCCGGTCTGCATGGTCGGTGCGTAGGATGCCATCCCGGATCGGTCAGGCTCGCACGATGAGCGAACTCGGCCGGGTGCTTCTCGAAGCACTGGCCCACCAGGCGATCGATGAGCGACGACTCGCGCTCGTTCCTTCGATCGACGACCCTGGCTCGGGCAGATTTCGAGGTCGACGGCCCCGGGCACGTCGGCGCGACGTGGGACATGCACCCACCTCGTGCGCGCGTTCGGCGCATCCGCAGGATGCGGGCCATCCTCGATGCGCTCGAGACACAGTCTGCCGACTCGCCTGCGGTCGCGCTCATCGCTCGCGCTCGTCGCTGATCGACCGCCGTCTCGCGTCCCCGAGGCGTCGTCGCTACGCGGGATCGGGCTCGCCGGTGGGGCGGGCGCTCGTGTCGGGTTGCCGACACCGTCGACGCCGACGCGTATTCACACTCTGCCGAACGGCAGAGAGGCGAGGGCGCGGGGCGGGCGCGCCCATCCACGCGGCGTCCGATCCGTCGCCTTGTGTTTGCGGTTCCGCATCCCCCGAACTGGCAGCCCGGCTCGAAAGGAGTGATCCCTTGCCCCGGTTCAGCGCGGTGGCCGCAACCCTCGCGATCCTCGTCGCAGCCTGTGGCGGCGCCATCGGCCGCCGGCTGGCGGCCGCCCCGTCGCTCTTCCGTTCGCGCCCGGGGAGCGCCCGAGCGTCGAACTGCGGATCGACGGTGGCGGCGCCCAGGGCGCGTGGCCGGCCGACCAGAAGGCGCCGCTCGCGGTCTGCCAGCACGCCGCGGATGGATCATGGCGGGTCCAGTACGCCGCGGGCGGACCGACCATCGACCTCTTCGTCGGGGCCCATGCCGGCGAGGCCGGGCACGCCAACGAGATCGCGCTCGAAATCGACGCCGACGGTGGCTACCTGCGGATGGACGAGGCCGGCTTCCGGACCACCGATCCGGTCGGCCGGAACCACGTCGCCGTCGCGATCGAGCCCGCCCAGGGTGGGACGGCGTTGGTCGTCGGCGGGACGCTGCCGTACCACGCCGGCTACGACGACTTCGGACAGGCCACGATCACGCTGACCGCGCGGTGCCCCGGCTGAGGCTGGCGGCCGTCCTCGGTGTGATCCCGCGTCATGCGGCAAGCCCAGCCCAGGCCGACCGGGACCCGACGCAGCTTCACCCAGACCCTACGAGCTAGCTGCACGGCGTTCGCCGCGACGCTTGACGATGCGCGAGGGCGAAACCTGAAGATGCCCCGGAGTCTGGATCGATGCCGTGCGACGCCTATACCCTTGACGCGGCCACGATCGGACGAGGTACCGAGGGGTGACGATGAACCAGCGGGATCTCGTCGAGCGGGCAGGGCGGGGCGATCATGACGCCTTCCGGTGCTCGTCCGCGGGTCCATCGCGCGGCTGGAGGCCGTCGCCCGCCTCATCCTCCGCGACCCGGAACTCGCGCGCGACGCGGTCCAAGAGGCCTACATCCGAGCATGCGTGATCTCCCGGGTCTGCGCGATCCGGACAAGATCGACGCCTGGCTCCACCGATTGACCGTCAATGGCCTCGACGTCGCCCGCCGGGTCGGCGCAGAGCGATCGAAGTCGAGCTGTCGCCGCTGTTCACAAAGGCAGTAGATTTAGCTATCATTTCATTAGTTCAATGTTCACTTGGTAAGTCCAAACGTTTGTTGAACGGAATGTTAGAGAAACGAATAACAACGTCCCACAGTAGAAAAGGGGAATGCGAATGACGCTTGTACGTAAGGGCGCCTTAACGGCGCTGACACTGGTTTCCGTATTGGCTGCGCAAGAGGCCAGTGCGCAGGGCCTCCGCGGATTCCGCGGAGAGCTTCAGGCTGGTTACGACCAGTTCAATTCCGAAGGCGAGCATCATGGAAAGCTCGGCGTTGGCGGTGCCCTCGGCGTCGACTTCGACCTCGGCGGCTTCGTCTTGGGCCCGGAACTGACCTATTGGTGGGCACCGAACGAAAACCACACCGTTGAGGGTGGTGGTCTCGCAGAGCGCAAGTCGTTTCAGGAATGGGCGCTTGCTCTTCGCGGCGGCTTCATGGTTACGCCGTCCACACTGATCTACGGTAAGGTCGGGTACGTTAAGAATGAGCAGCGCAAGCGCTTCACCCCGATCACTGCGACCGGCGCGCTCGATAGCGCTGCGCCCGGTTATTACTACGACCACTTCAAGACCGGTGGTTGGCAGTGGGGTATCGGCGCCAACCAGATGCTGACGAACAACATCTACGCCAGCCTCGAAGGCCGTTATTCGAACTACAAGAACAAGGACGGTCTTGGCGGTACCCACCGCCTCGTCGGCCTCGTCGGCGTTGGCTTCCTGTTCGGTGGCGCTGTTGCAGCTCCGCCGCCGCCGCCCCCGCCGCCGCCGCCCCCGCCGCCTCCGGCAACGCAGACTTGCCCGGACGGCAGCGTGATCCCGGCGACGGAGACGTGCCCGACTTCGCCTCCTCCGCCTCCTCCGCCTCCGCCGCCGGCTGAGCGCGGCGAACGCGGCTAAGCTTAGGCAAGGCGCAAAACGGAAGGGGGCTGGCTCGGCCAGCCCCCTTTTTTTTGTTCGCTGCTGGGCCCCAAGGACAATAGGCCACTCGTTCGGTGGACTAAGGTTTCGAGGAAACGAAGATGCTCGGTCATGTCCTCTTGGCTCTGCTGATCCAGCAATCCGTTCGGGGCGTCTCACGTAGCTGGTGGGCTGGAACGGCGGCAGCTTGTGCATGGGCGATCTCTCGCGAGATTACGCAGGCCGAGTATCGCTGGATCGAACATCTTGGCGCGGGAAAGCGTGCGAACATGCCGTGGTGGGGAGGGATGGACCTCCGAGTTTGGCAGCACCTTGATCCGTGGATCGACTGGATTGCTCCATGCGTCGCGGTCTCCGGCCTCGCACTGATCGCCCATTGGCTCAATCATTTGCGCCGAGGTTCGGGGGATGGTTCGCGAAACGCGCGAACCTAAGGGGGATTTACTGCGCCGCCTTATCCACGAAGACCAGGTTCTTCAGCACGAAGTAGTTGCAGCGACACGAAAAGGATCGACACAATCCCGGCGATATAAGGCGACGCGATCACCCTCGACGCTACAGCGAGCCCGGCGAGACCGAGCACGTAGTTGAATGCGTATGAAAGTACGAACCGTCGCTTCGATGCTTCGGCCTCCGCGAAGGTATGGCGGCTGTAGGTGAAGTAGTTGAACGCAACGCCGAGGACGTGCGCCATCAGCTGCGCGGCGTACATCCAGACGCCGACGGTGAGCAGCACGGCATAGATGCCATAGCCGAACAGCGTATTGACGATCCCCGCCTGGTAGTATCGCCAGAGTTGCTTCATTCGCCATCCGTGAAATTTACACGCTCCCGCTCGATGACCAGCGGCGTGCCCCGGGTCCGGTCGGAGATTGCGCGGATCTGCACTCCCACGAGACCGAAGAACATGAAGAGCAGGCCGAACTGGAGCTCGAGCAGTCCCGCAAATAGCCACATCAACGGACTGAGGCCGTGCAGCGCTGTCCATATCGCTCCAACGAACGACAGGAATGTGACGCTCAGGGTGACAAACCCGACGTATAGCGGCACGCGCAGCAACCCGCGGGATGACCCGGCGAGGCCGGAGAGCGCAAAGTCGAGAAGCGAGAAGAAGTTGTTCTTTGTCTTCCCGCCGGCGCGCTCGGGACGCTTGAACGCAATGGTCTCGATTGGGAAGCCCGTCTCCACCAGCAGCGCGCGGAAGAACGGTTCCGGCTCATTCAGAGCCTCGACCGCGCGAACGACGCTCGCGTCGTAGAGGCCAAAGCCGGTCGCATTCGGAATGATCGGATAGTCGCCGAACTTCCGCTGCAGCGCGTAAGATGCGTTGCGGCAGGCAGTCAGGACGGGGCCGGACTTCTCCGTCTCGCGCACACCCAAAACGATTTTGGCACCTTCGTGCCAGCGGCGGATGAACTCAGGGATGAGGGCCGGAGGATCCTGGAAGTCCGCGCACATGTTGATCACGGCGCGGCCCTTGGCCTGGTATATGCCATGTGTCGGCGACCGCATCTGGCCGAAGTTGCGCGTGTTGGCGATCAGCTTCACGCGATCGTCCCGGTCGCAGATCGACCGGATGATTGAAACGGTCTCGTCGGACGAGCAATTGTCGATGAAGATCAACTCAAACGAGCAGCCGGTCTTCTCCACCTCCGCAATCACCGCGTCGCAGATGGCCCGCGCATTCTCCTCCTCGTTGAGGCAAGGAATGACGATTGAGATCTCCGGTGCCGACGTCTTCTTAAGCATGTGTCTGGCGCTTTTCGATGAGGGGTTTCGGCTCGAAGGATGCCGCAGTCTCGGCAACCTGCTCCGCAAAGGGGACATGATCGACGCCATATTGGCGAAGCAATTGGCGGTAGTGGGCGTCGTTGCCGACATACTCGTCGAGCTTGCCGGTCTTGAGCGTCGGGCGCGAGATCCGAACCGGACCGACGGTTTCCGACACGACTTGGGCGATCTCCTGCATCTCCAGCCGCTCGCCACCGGTTGAGAAGCGTAGCACGTCGACGGCCTCGTCCAGCATCGTTGCAAAGACGAGCGACATTAGCTCGCGGATCGCGACATATGAACGATAGACGGGAAAATCGGCGCGGATCGTGATCGGCCGTCCGGCGATGGCGTCCCCGATGAATGAAGCCAAAGCGTAGGTTTCAGGCTTGTTGATATGCGGTCCGGAAAGCGCGAATATCCGCCCGATTGTTACACGTCGGCCGTGCTCCACGGCCCACTTCGCGAACGCGTCCTCGTCAGCTTTCTTGAGCGCACCGTAAAGCCGCATCGCGGCCGATGCTTCAGGATCTGCTGCGAATTCGACGGCGCCCGATGAGGCCACGAACGCCGCGGTCGCGCCAATCATGTCGAGGGCTTCGAGGACGGTGTGCCTCAGCCCCTTGTTCAAGCGCCGGTATTCGGCCTCGTCCATTCCGGCGACCTTGTCTTTGGTGAGAAAGGCAAGATGGGCAACGAGCGTCGGCTGGCAGGGAAGCGCAAGCAAGGCGGGTAGGGGCCGCTGGTGGATCGTGGCGGCCCTGAAATCGATGACTCGCGAAGTCGACCCGAAGGCGAAGACACGCTCGGCGAAAGGCTGCGCGCCCAGCGTGTTGTAAAGCAGTTCGAGCGTGGCCCTGCCGATCCAGCCACTCGCGCCCGTGATGACGATGCGCTCGCTCGCTGTCCGCAACAGGTCGGCAGCCGGTCCGCTGAGCCGCGGGAGAGGGTCATCGCCTTGCCGTTTCGAGATTCCGGACTGCTTCGGACCATTCCTCGGGCAGGTCCGGTGTCATGCGGTCGATCGGGTTCGAACTCCATTGAACCAGTGGCGGTGATCCGGCTGCTGATCTTCGGGAAATAGGTTTGCTCCGGGATCGATCGGAACGATGAATGCCTGAGGTCCCTCGCTCTCGAGCCGCGAGAGGAAATCCTCGTTGCTGTCGAAGTCGAGCGGGAGTTCCATCACTGGAATGTCCCACGCGCCGAATAGGCGCGCCCACGTCGGGCAGCCCAAGCCCGGTTTGCCGGTCACAGCCGAGATAGTTGCCCTTGAAATAGCTGCGCTGCGTCATGCGGATCGACGCATGGCCCTGGTCGTGGAAGATGAAGATCTTCAGATTGCACTGGTTGACCATCACGGTGCCCAGTTCCTGGAGGTTCTGGGCAAAGCCGCCATCGCCTTCGATCAAGAAGGTGCGCTTGTCCGGACGCGCAACCGACGCGCCGATCGCACCAGACAGACCATAGCCCATCGACGCGAGCGACTTGTTGGTCAGCATGCGCTGGCCGAACTTCTGTTTGTAGAGCTGCATGGAGAGCGTGAAGGCGCTGCCGCTGCTGCACGGAATGATGAGGTCGTCGGCGCGCGTCAGTTGTTCGAGCCGCACGATGAAATCATAGGGAGAGATGTAGCCTTCGCCGGTGTTGTTGACGTTCTCGACGCGGGGAATCGCGGCCCGGATTTTTTGGGCGTGCTGCCGAGCCAGCCGTCTTTCGCGGAAGGTTTTCGCCAACGAAGCGAGCGAGGAAATCGTCAGCGTCAGCTGCATAGCCGTGGTCGACGACCGGATGGCCCTTGTTTAGCTCGCCCTCGTCGATTTCGATCTGGACGACCGTCGCTTCACGGCCGAACTCCTGCCAGTTGAAGCCGGTCTGCTGCATGCCGAGGCGCGTGCCGACGGCAATGATCAGATCGGATTGCTGAATGATGATGTTCGAGCTGCGCTGACCCCAGGTATTCGGCCGGCCCAGATAGATAGGGTCGTCGCCGTCGAAGCGATCGGCGCCATTGTAGGTGGTCATCGTCGGGATGCGCTTGGCGAGCATCGTTTCGCGCAGCCGCTCGGCCGTGGCGTACGACACGCCGCCGCCGACGAGAAGGATCGGGCGCTCGGCTTTATCATAGAGTTCGACGACGCGCTGAAGCTCGGCTTCGCGGATGGTAGAAAGCGCGGGGGCCATGACTGGTGGGAGAGATTCGCGCTCGACCGTCGCGGCCTGCACGTCGAGCGGGATTTCGAGGAACACCGGACCTTTGCGCGGAGTCCAGCTCACCGCGAGCTTCGGCAGGAATTCCGTCGCGGAAATCGGCTTCATGAAACGGTAGGCGAGCTTGGTCGTGGATTCGACCAGCGCCACTCCATCGATCTCCTGGATGCCGCGCGAGCGGATCTCTCCGCTGGCGAGATCAGTGGTTTTGACCTGACCGCCGATGACGAGTAGCTCGCGGCTTTCGAGCTATGCGCCCGGCAAATCGAAGTGACGATGTTACTCAGCCCCGGCCCCGCGGTGACGAGCGCTAAGCGCCTTCGCCGGCGCAGCGATCTCGTTGAAATATTCCGCGGCGATGCCGGCAGCTACCTCGTGAACGACCGGAACGCCCTTGAGATAGCGGTCAAGGCTCTCGGTGAGATGCATGATGTTGCCGCCGCCCACGTAGAAATAGTGGGTGTAGCCGGCGGCCTTCAGCCATTCGCCGATCTGGTCACTGTATTTGAGCTGATCCATTGGCCTGCAGTTTCAGCATGGATTGGATGATCGCCAGAACCTGATGCTGGCTGAGGCTCCTGTCGCCATTCGAATCATAGCCCCAGTCCGCGTGGAGCGGCAGGTGGACCTTGCCCTCGAACGGCTCGAGATGGTGGTTCATGTCGTCGACGTAGACGATGAGATGCTTGCCGTCGTCGAGCCAGCCGATGCAGACCGCGCGACGTCGATCTTCGAACCCTCGCGGCGAATGTCCTCCTGTCCGCAAATCGGGATTTCGCCCGCGCCGTAGAAGCTCATCGTCCGCGAGATCGACTTGGTGTCGCGCGTCGACAGCACATGGAAGTAGGTCCGGGTGCTGCCGACATCAGCGGCTTCAGTAAGAAGAAGAAGTCGTACGGGGACATGACCTTGGGCCAGTCGGGGTTCTCCATCATCCTTTTGCGCGCCTCGAAGAACCGCTTCGCGAACAGCCAATCGTGCTCGTCCGGGGCGATTTGCGGCAGCTGGTCAAAATGACGATTGAATACCGACTTGTCGTAGAGCCGCCGGTACTGCCACGCATCAGTGACATAGGCGCGGAACTCGAGGAACTCCTGGAAGTCGACCTGCTCTCGGAAGTCGCCGTCACCCTCGACCGTGTGGTTGCAAACCGAATAGGCTTCGAACGCGCTGTTGAAGAGCACGCCGTCGAAATCGAGCACGATCTTGAGATCCATGGCGCGCTCAGAGCCTCGACCGGATCGAGCTGTGGCGTTTGCTCATTGCTGCAAGTGACGTCTGCATCGGGCGCATGCGGATCTCGAGCAGCTCGCACTCGGCTTTGATCGAGTCCTCGAACGTGCCGTCGAGCATGAACTGATCCATGCGCATGACGATCTTACGTGTCTCGACGGCGTCGAGCAGTGTCGCGAGCTCATGACCTTCGCGCATGATCTTGCGCGTCGTTGCGTCGACGCTCCCGCCCATCGTGACTTCCAGGCCGCGAGCCTTGGCAGCGCGGGCGACTCTTCAGCGTCTTGTCTAGCGTCTCGGTGCAGTTGGTGCTGCTGCCGCCGAACGAGGCGGTGAGATCCGAACGGCCGATCGTGACGTTCGTCAACTTCGTGCCGGCGTCGAGGATCTCGTCAATCCGCTCGACCGCGTAGAACGTCTCGATCGTAACGCCGACATGGTCGAACACGCCGTCCGCAAGCATGTCCATATACTTTGACATGGCGAACGGGCTTTCGATCATCGGCGCGACCAGGCTGCGGATGCCGAGCTTCTGCAGGTAGTCGACGTCTGACTTGGCTTCGCAGCCGCCGATCTTGACCAGATAATCGAGACCGCGGCGAGCAGCCCAGATTGCCTCCGCGGCCATCTCGACACGGTTGAGCCCCTCGGCTTCGAACTCGCCCTTGAGCGACGCGAAGCGGCTGAAGTCGATCGCAAGCGGGCCGACATCGGCCAGCGGCTTCGCATTGTCGGTATTGATTAGCGCGAAAGACATTCGCTGATCCTTTCGACGGTGTAAGCGATGTGGTCGGCTCCCAACCCGGGATAGAGGCCGATCCAGAAAGTCCGTTCGGTGACGATGTCCGCGTTCGTGAGATCCCCTGCGACGCGGTAATTGCGGCCGCGCATATAGGGTTGGCGAACCAGGTTCCGCCGAACAGGAGACGGGTGCCGATCCGGTTGGCATCGAGATGCTTGACGATGTCGTCGCGCGTCACGCTCGCACCTTCGCGAGCGTGATCGGATAACCGAACCAAGACGGATCGCTGTTCGGAGTCGCCTGCGGCAGGATCAGCTGATCCTCGAACTGCTTCAGCTGCTCGGTGAGCAGATCGAAGTTGCGGCGGCGAGCGGCGATGAAGTCGTCGAGCCGGTCGAGCTGGGCGACGCCCACCGCGGCCTGCATGTCGGTGATCTTCAGATTATAGCCGCAGTGGCTGTAGGTGTACTTGTGGTCGTAGCCTTCGGGCAGGTCGCCGAGCTTGCGGCAGAACCGCTTGCCGCAGGTGTTGTCCTTGCCCGGGGCGCACCAGCAGTCGCGGCCCCAGTCGCGGATCGATTCGATCACGCGCTTCAGGCGCGGCTTGTCGGTGAACACCGCGCCGCCTTCGCCCATCGTGATGTGGTGCGCGGGGTAGAAGCTCAGCGTGCCGATGTCGCCGAACGTGCCGACAGCCGGCCGTCGTAGGTCGCGCCGAGCGCGTCGCAGCAATCCTCGACGAGCAACAGATTGTGCTTCTCGGCGACGCGCATGACCTCGCCGAGATCGAACGGATTGCCGAGCGTGTGCGCGAGCATGATCGCGCGCGTGCGGTCGGTGACCGCCGCTTCGATGCTGTCGGGCTTCGATGTTGTAGGTCGGGATGTCGACGTCGACGAAGACCGGCACGATGCCGTACTGCAGGATCGGGTTGACGGTCGTCGGGAAGCCGGTCGCGACGGTGATCATCTCGTCGCCCGGCTTCAGCGCTGTCGCTCGCGCAGGTAGTGCGACGTGAGCGCCGAGAAAGCGAGCAGGTTCGCCGACGAGCCGGAGTTGATGGTCAGCGCGTTGCGGACGCCGATGCAGCTCGCGAGCTTCTGCTCGAACTCGTCGTTGAAGCGGCCGGTCGTCAGCCAGAAGTCGAGCGCGGAATCGACCAGCTTCTGCATGTCCGCGGCGCCGTAGACCTTGCCGGACGACGGGCACCGGGCTCTGCGCCGGGCACGAATGTCTTCGGCGCATGGTGCCGGCGCGCATATTCGCCGACCAGGTCGAGGATCGTGCTGCGCGGAATTGCGCCTCGTCCTGGGTCTGATCGGCCACGCCTGCAGCTGCGAAGCCTGGGTCATGTCGTTCATGCTGCGCGCGCCTCGTTCACCGGTCTCTCCCGACATTTCATATTCGTCGAGCTGGCGCAGGCTGACGGCGCGGGCGTCTGCGCCGTGCCGCGACGTGCAGTGCCACTCGATGACCTTCTCAAGCGCTTCCTTGAGCCGCAAGCGTGGGCGCCAGCCGAGCTCGGTCCGCGCCTTGCTGAGTCGAGCTTGAGCAGAACGCGCCTCGTGCGGCTGGCGCTCCTTCCGGGTCTGTCCACGGCCGATCCTCGCCAGCCGTCGAGCAGCTGCTCGACGATCCAGCTGACCGGCTGCGTGTCGTCGTCCGACGGGCCGAAGTTCCACGCGCAGGCCGAAGCGTCACGGCCGTCGAGGAGTCGCTCGCCGATCGCAGATAGCCGCGAGAGCGCCTCGAGCACGTGCTGCCACGGGCGGATCGAGTCCGGGTTGCGGATCTGCGGCGGCTGGCCGGCGAGCGAGCGCGCGGATGATGTCCGGGACCAGGCGGTCGGGCGCCCAGTCGCCGCCGCCGATCACGTTGCCGGCGCGAACGGAGGCGACGCGCGCGCCCTGCTGGAAGAAGGAGCGGCGGTAGGCGGCCGTGACGAGCTCGGCCGCACCCTTGCTGCTGCTGTAGGGATCGTGGCCGCCCATCGGATCGGTCTCGCGATAGGGCCAGACCACTCGCGGTTCTCGTAGCACTTGTCGCTGGTGACGCAGACGATGGCCCGGACGCTGATCGACACTCGCGGCACGGCCTCGAGCACGTGGACCGTGCCCATGACGTTGGTCGCGAATGTCTCGACGCGGCGCGTCGTAGGAGCAGCGGACGAGCGGCTGCGCCGCCAGGTGGAAGACGATCTTCGGGCTGCGTATCGCTCGACCACCGCTTCTACCGCGGCGAGATCGCGCACGTCGCCTTCGACATGGCGCACGCAGCTCGGCCAGGCGCGCCTGCTCGAAGAAGCTCGGTTCGGTCGGCGCGGGCAGCGAGAAGCCGGTGACATCCGCGCCGAGCTTGTTGAAGCCACAAGCGACAGCCACCCACCTTTGAACCCGGTATGGCCGGTGACGAGGACCTTGCGGCCTGTCCAGCGGTCGGAGCTCACCAGCATTTCCACGGCGCTCCCGTCGCCCACAGGCTCTTCGAGGTGCATCTTGTCGCGCAGCGTATCCATCGGCTGCCAAAAGCCGTCGTGGTGGTAGGCGGCGAGCTCGCCCATGTTCGCAAGCTGCTCCAGCGGCTGCTGCTCCCAGACGGTGTCAGGGCCTATCGATAAGATCGATGACAGAGGGGTCGAGCACGAAGAAGCCGCCGTTGATGAGGTCGCCGTCGCCGGCGGGTTTTTCCTGGAAGCTGATGACTTTGTTGGCGTCGCCGTTGAACTCGAGCTTGCCGAAACGGCCCGGAGGCGCGACTGCCGTTACGGTCGCCTTGCGACCGTGCTGCTTGTGGAATTCGATAAGTTGACCGACGTCGAGCGCGGCGACGCCATCACCATAAGTGAAGCAGAAAGGCTCATCCGAACGTAGATACTTGCTGACCGCCTTCAGGCGTCCGCCGGTCATTGTCTCGGCGCCAGTCTCGACGAGCGTGATCCGCCATGGTTCGCTCCAGTTCTGATGGATCTGTGTCGTGTTGTAGCGAAGGTCGATCGTGACGTCGGCCGTGTGCAGAAAGTAGTTCGCGAAGAACTCCTTGATCAAATAGCCCTTGTAGCCAAGACAAACGACAAAATCGTTCACGCCATGGGCCGAGTAGATCTTCATTATGTGCCAGAGGATCGGCATGCCGCCGATCTCAACCATCGGCTTCGGGCGCACGGAAGTCTCTTCGCCCAAGCGGCTTCCGAGACCCCCCGCTAGAATGACCGCCTGCACAGAGCCCTCCCAAGGCGCCGGCTTCACGGCCGGCTGATGAAAGAAGGGCTAGGTGGATATGGTTTATTTCTAATTAATGTCTTCAGTTACCTCAAACGCCAGCCGAGCCGTTGCCTCAGCTCCGACATTTCCCATTCGTCGTTGCGGCTGAAGGGAAGGTTGCGTTTCAATTCGGCGTAGGTGGTGCGCCCGAGCGACCGCTTGAGCAGCACTAACTCCTCGAAGGCGGCTGTGATTTGCGATTTGTCGAATACCGCTTCGCCAGCGGCTTCCTCCATCATCGTCTCTTCGGCCTCCGCAACGAGATACGCCTGCAGCTCCCAGTAGCGGCGGATGCGGGATGCCTGCTCAGGACCGGAGCGGCTGGCAAGTGCCGAGACCTTCCGGCCCGCGGGACTGTCCGGCCAGCGGCCCGCGCGCAAAGCTTCGAGCTGCGACTTGTGCTGTGCGTATTCGGCGACAAGCCATTGTTGGGCTTCATTCGTGCCGAAATTGAAAATGGCCATGAGCGCGATCGGCGCCAACAATGCCGCGCCAAGCATTGCAATCAGGGGCCGGTCCGGGAACTGATTGAACAATGTGTGGAGCGCCACGGCCGCAAGATAACCGGGGGCGAACCACCACAGATGGAAATCGAAGTCGCCGGCAGCTTCGCGTGTCTCGCGCTCGGCGAACTCGTGAGCTGCCGCGGCCAGGATCGCGAGCGTGGTCCCGTGCATCACCGCGGTCCCGAGCCCACGGACAAGCCACGTGCCGGCCCCGTAGTCCGGGAAACGCATCAGGTACAACACGTTCTCGACGACGGAGAAACCGGCGCCGATGGCAAAGCCCGAGATGACCGCGTCGAGCTTGTACCCGATGCGGTTCATCCGGAAGAGCAGGATTATGATCGCCGCCTTGATCGCTTCCTCGATCCACGGCGCGACGAAGCGGCTGTAGATTGAAAAGCCGATGGGCAGCGCGTCGAGCATGCTGCCCGCCACGGGCCATGCGGCTATCGCGCCAAGTCCGCCAGCAAGCAGCAAGACGAGAATTTCCCTGAGGCTCATCAGCTTGAAAGCGTCTAACCAGTTGAAGATGGAGAGCAGGATGAGGACCGGAAATAGTGCGAGGCCCCAATGGGCGGACTGAATCCAGAGCTGCGCCATGGTCACAGGATCTTAAGCGAGGCGAGCCACTCAGTCTTGCGGTAATGCCCGTCCTGCCAGCCACCGGCCGCGCCGACGGAAAATATCATCGGCAGCCGCAGCGCGACAGTGAAGTTCAGATCGATTTGGGCGCCGAGATCATAATAGCGGTGACCGCTGCCCTGCTGATCCTGGGTCGCCATAGCGCCTGCGAAAAGGGCTGGCCGGATGTGGCTCAGATAGAAAGCTGGCGTACCGACCTCGGCGAAGCGGACCGGCGGCAAGTTCACTTCGCCCGTGACCCTGCCGAACTTGCGCGCGGCAATCTCGTCAATCTCGAAGCCCGGGAAAGCCTCCATCTCGCGGTACCTCTTCTCCGGCCGATTATCGACATAGTTGTTCCGGAAGGCGCCGAAGTAATAAGCAGATAGCGGGTTGTCGCTCCTTCCGCCGACTAGCCCGGCGTGGGTATATAGCCATACCGAGCTGTTCGGCCACGGCAACGCCGTGCCGATGTCTACGCCGCCATAGAGCCGCGGGTAGAAACGGCCCTCCGCCTGATCGCTTCCGGCGACGATACGGGCATCGATGCCCTTTTCATGGTCGACGCCGCCAAGCGCCTTGGTGGTGTTCGTGTAGCGCAGGCCGATCTCGCCGGACCGCAAGTCCTTGGGGCCCGTGATGTTCTGTGCGCCTGGCAGCTGTTCGAGCCCGAAATACGCGGCCATCGAGCCGAACACCTCGAGCTCGCGCGGCAAATCATAGATGAGCGGCTTCGTGTAGCTGATGATCCCGGCATCGCCTTTGCGGCTGCGGATGACCGGCCCGAACAGATCGTAAAAGTCCGACAGGTTGTGCCAGTAGGTCAATTTCCAGTTGGGGGTCTGATATTCGGCGTCGACGTGAAGGCGCTGCCCGTTCTCGACGTGAAAAGGTGACACCGTGAGATCGACACTGAACTGCCGGAATTGCAGCGGATCGGCCACATGGAAGAAGTAGCCGAAAGTCGGCTTCTGGTCGTAGCTCGAGAGGATCGGGTAATGGGCGTCGAAGCGCATCCGCTTGAACGGCTCGTAGGTACCGCGGGAGGTCACCAGTTGATCCAGAGGTATCTTGGCGGGTGATCCGACGCCCCACGTTTTGAGCTCGGGGTGCGCTTTGATGACTTCGGTGCCGAGGAAGCGGACGCTCGCGAGATCGTCGCGGACCTGCGGTTGGATGATCGACGGATTGAAACCTTCGCCCGTGTAATCATAGACGAGTAGCGATCCGTCGGGCCGCAGCTGCGGCCGGAAGTAGCCCGTCGCAGCATTGCTGAGCGCATCCCATTTGCCGCTCGCGATGTCGAACCGATAGATGTTGGAGACGCCGGTATAATAAGAGTTGCCGAGGAGCGCCTTGCCGTCCGGCGTGAAAGTGAAATTCTCGGGCACCGCGGAAGGAAGCGAGAGCGCGGCGACCGGACTTTCTGAATCCCCTTGCTCGAGATCGGAGCGGCGCCAGACCTTCACCGATTGCTTGCCGTCGACCGAGCCGTAAGAGGCCGAAATCAGCTCGCCATCCGGTGAGACGTCGAGGTCGAAGATGACCTCGCCGTAGTGAAAAGTCTTGATCTGGTTGAAGGCCGTGTAAGGCGGCGGGATCCGGACCAAGGTGACGAAGCCATTCTGGTGGCGGATGCCCCACAGGCTCTTGTCGGCTCTGTCGAAGGCAAGGTCGCCAATGCGCGCGTCAGTGAGCAGGCGTCGCTTCTTGCCGGTGTCTACGTCGATCGCGTTGATGTCGCGGTAGGCGTAATTCTGGTTGGTGTAGAAAGCGGTTCGCGTCGAAGGATCGAACGCGACGCTCGTCACCTTGTAGAGCATCATGCCATCAAGGTCGGTGAGATGGGTGATCTTGCCTGTTCCAAGATCCATTCGGCCGAGGAACCCGATCTTGCCGGGCCAGCGGAATGCCGCAATGAGGCTGTTGGTTTTCTCGTCGACGAAGCCGCGCGACATCGAGCCTAACCCGCGCGGCGAGAGATGCTTGGGATCCGTGAGCGGGTACTTGGCAAGCTCGGCCAGATTGCGCGCCTGGAACTTGTGCTCGAACGCGAGCCAATCGTCCCAGACATCGTCGAGCGGCCGGCCGAATACGTGGCGGAACTGGCTGGCATAGAACGCCTTTGAATCCTGCGAGCGCCGGAGCCATTCGTTCACTTTTTCGGGCCCGTAGGTGAGCGCGAGATAGGACATGAAGCGCGTGCCGTAGAGATAGGAGTTGGCGCCAACTTGGAAGTCGACTTGCGTGCCTTCGCTCTCGAGGCCGAGCGGCGAGAAGACGCGGGTGTGGTCGTGGATTTTCGCGCGCCAGACCATCTCGTCGTAGCCGCCCTGCGCCCGGCCGAGACCGCCCGCCATCCACGTTTCCATGAAGACGGCGCTGCCTTCCATGTACCAGCGCGGCGAGAGATTCCTGGGACTCGTCAGGAAATTGTACAGGATCGAAATTGGATGCTTCTGAAGCGGCGCTGGTTTGCCCCCGAAGAAGTGCCGCCAACGGGCATCGCGCTCGTTCCATACGTCGATGGTGCCAACGTGCGTCAATTCGTGGTTCATCAGCGTGAAGAAGCGTTCGCCGGGCGAAAAGGTCTCCATCGAAAGCGACAGAGGAGCGACGTCGAGGAGGACCATGTCGCTCGGTGACCCGAGCGCGGCGGCGTTGCCGTAGTCGCTGAAATCCTTGAGCAGGATTGTCACCGGTTCCCACGGCTTCCAGCGTAAATTCTTTTCGTGAAAGGCGAGGGAGTTCTCGAACGCTCGCGCAATGTATGGCGTCAGGTAGGTCTGGATCGGGTCGATATAGAGGAGCGTGAGGTTTTTCGTTTCCAGCGTTGAGAGATGGAACCCCGATGCGTCCTGCGGGACGTGCTTAGGTTCCTCTTGTTTCGGTGCGACTGGCTGGATTGGCGTAGGGGTGACGGGCTCTGCTGGAGGCGCGCCCTCGGGCACGGGTGGGACAGCCTCCGGTTTCTCGACGATCGTCGTGTTGTCGCGCGGCGTAGGCGGCGGCGGTTGCTTCGTGGGAGTTTGTGCGGGCGCCGCCACGCTGCAACACGTTAGAACGAGCGCCGCCGTCGCATATGCGAGGCGGCGCCCGCTTGATTCTTCCCCCAAGTTCCCCCCGAGACCGATGCGTCAGTCGCTATGCGACTGGGCAACCCCGGCCTGGTTGAGCGCCGCTGAGAAGCTCGGATTCGCCATCAGCGCGGCAAGGTTCGGGTTTGCGGAAAGCGCTTGCAGTGCTTTCGGGTTCGCCGAGAGCGCCTGCATGGCTGCCGAGTTCTGGCTGACCGCGGCGAAGGCACTCGGGTTGGCCATCATCGCCGCGAACGCACTCGGGTTGGCGAGGGCCGCCTGCGATGCGGCAGCATTGAGCCGCCCTGCAGCCGCCGCCGAAGCAGCGAGCGAGTTGGCATTGTAGGCCTGCAGCGCCTGGGACGCCGCGCTCAGTTGCGAGGCGTTGCTCGCGAGATTGGAGAACGCCGACGCGTTGTTCCCGATGCTCGCAAAAAGCTGAGGACCCATCATGTGTGCGCTGCTTGAAAGCCCGGCAAACGCCGCCGCATTCTGGCCAATGGCGGAGAAGACGCGGGGATCGGCCGACAGCGCCTGCATTGCCTTGTTGTCGGCTGCAAGCTGCTGGAAGGCAGAAGCATTGCTCGCCATGCGCGCATCCGCCGCAGCGTTCGATGCCGCCTTGCTGAACGCATTCGCGTCATTCGCGAAGCTGGCGAAGGCCGAGCCCTTGGACATGATCGCTTGGAGTGCTGCCGGATGCCCGGCAAGCGCGGCGAATGCGCTCGAATGGCCTGCAACCGCCTGGAGCGCCTTGGGTTGCCCAGCAAGGAGCGAGAAGGCCGCGCTATTCTGGCTCAGGCCGGACAGCGCCGCACTTGAGATGCCTGCCGACTGCAATTGCTGGGCGGCCGCTGCGGCACTTTTCACGGTCGCAGAAAGCGCCGCTGGCTGTCCTGAAAGCGCTTTGAACTGCCCAGCGTTGGCCGACAGTGCAGCGAATACCTTTGGGTCTGCATTGAGCGCCTGCATCGCCTTGTTATCGGCAGCGAGCTGCTGGAAGGCCGAAGCGTTGCTCGCCATGTTGGCGTTCGAAGCTGCCTGAGAAGCGGCGCTCTGGAACGCGTTCGCGCTGTTCGCATAGCTGCTGAACGCCGAGGCATTGCCGGCGATTGATGCAAAGGCCTCCGGATGCGAAGCGAGCGCCTGCATCGCTGCTGGATGGCCCGCGACGGCACTTAACATCGCTGCGCTGGCCTGCTGGGCCGCCGGGCCCATCGCCGATGCGCTTTGCGCAGCCTTGGCGAGGCCTTCGAAGGCCTTCGGATTGGCCGCGAGAGACGCGAATGCCTTCGGGTTCGACATAAGCGCGGCCATGACCTGCGGCTGTCCGGCGAGTGCCTGGAAGCCGGGGCTCGCCGCGAGCGCGCGGAAGTTCGGATCATGGACCATCAGCTCGAAAGCGTCGGTCTGCATCAGCTCGGGAACCGACGTATCACCCAATGTGACATCGCCTGCGCCGACCTGACTCTGCACATAGCGTTCCGCCGGCGCGACAGTGCCGGCACTCGGTCCAAGCGGCGGATAAACGCGCCCGAGACCATAAGCGCCAACTCCCACCGCGAGCACAACCGCAGTGGTCAAGTACATACGATTCTGTATTGGTAAGCGACGTAGCCATGGTTGCCCCCTTGCCTACTCAGCAACCGACTTCTGCATCGACGTTAAACCAGAGTCAATGAATGTCGTCTTTCCGACAGAATAGCTAAGTGCTTGAATTCTAAGGCAGAGGAGTTCGACTGAATTTGGGAAATGCCGCAAATTCGTTAACGATATTAACCATTTACATGAGAAATTTATCAACCATGATGAAGCTATGCCTAAGCGTTCACCACGGAGACGGGATATGAACGCCCGGCTCATTTCAATTGGCGCTGCCATAGCGGCGGTCACGACCGGCGCTCTCGCTGAGCCCGCCAAAGCGCCTGTCCCAGCGATCAATAAGCCCTCAAATCCGCCGAAGCCGGTAATTCTCGCTTCCGCCGACACGGTTGAAACGGCGGGGCCGCAGTCGGCTCAGCAACTGTCGCCTGCGCCCAAGAAGCGAGCGGCTCGCGTAACGACTTGCCGCTGCGGCGATCCCCAGCCAGAGTCCAGCGAACGATAAAGTTTAGTGCGCCTGCGCGATCTGCTGCTTGGCGCGGATCACCGGGATCTCGCCGTCGCCGACCACCGCAAACGCTGACCAGTAGAACGGGTGCGACGTATTCACATCGTCCATCAACTGGCGTTGCGACATGCGGAGTGCCGTCACGGTTGGCGTGCCTGGCGGTGCCGAGAAGAGCCCGGTTATTAATCGCTGCGTAGCGTTGAAATCGTCCGGCACGGGCCAGTGGCTCGCAATTACCAACCTCCCGCCAGCACCGACGAACGCCCTCACGAGACCATCGAGCGCGACCTCGCCGCCGGTCGCGAGACCTGCGGATTGGGTCGCGGCGGCGCTTGCCTTTCCGGCAGTGTCGCAAGCGGACAGGATCACGAGATCGGCGTCCAGATGAAGGTCGAAGATCTCACGGAAGGTCAGCAGGCCGTCCGAGCCGCTGCCGCCGAAGCTCGTAAGGAGCGCCGGCTGCGACGGGCATTTCGGGGCACGCGAGGTGACTACGCCATGCGTGGCAAAGTGGATGATACGGTAATCGCTGAGGTCGGTTCGCTCCTCGAGACCGGTATCGGTGAAGGCGTCACGGGTGACGATCTGCACGCCCTTGGGATCAAAGGTGGACACAATGCCCGCAGCGACCTGCAACTCATGAGCCGAGATCGGCTTCGCCCAGGAAGACAGTGGGAGCGTGCAGTCGCGGTCCGCCGCCGCCGGCACGAGCCCCGCGGCCGCAGTTGACGGAGGCGTATTCTCGCCAAGGCCCAGATAGTCCTTACGAGCCATGGAGGGCGGAGCACTGCGCAGCTGTGCGAATGAGCGAGGGCTGACCGACGTGCTGATGTCGCGGTCGCGCCCAAGCCAGCTCAAGCCGCGGAAGTCGAACTCGGCGTCGCCGCCCGCAGCCGCGCGCTGCTTGTAGGTGTCTACCGAGGACTGATCCATGACGAGAACGTTGGCGGGAAGGCGCAGCATCCCGCCGTCAGGCTCGAAGATCAGGTGCTTCACAGAGCGGAGATCGGCATCGAACGGCTTGAACAGCTCAGTATATAGCTGGTGCGAAAGGCCGACGTCGAACGCATAAGTAACGCGCTGCCCATTTTCGACCGCCGAGATCGTGTCGCGCAGCGCACTGACCTGCTCGTCAACTTGCTTGCCCGTGACATCCAGCCTCGCGGCGTGCGCAGCGTCGTGCGTGATCAGCATCGCGTAGACGCGATCACCGACAATGGTCATTCGATAATACGCTTCGCCAGAACGAAGCTGCTTCTGAAGATCGGCCAGCGCAATCACGTCATTGGAGACCGCGCGATAGCGCGGATAATTCGCCAGCGCCGATTGGGTGGTGAGCTGCTGCTGCTGAACCTGGGCGAGCGTAGCTTGCAGCGCGTGCGCACGGGCCAAATCGCTAGGCGACGGCTTGGCTATGTCCTCGAGGCGGGCGAGTTCCACGCGCGAACGCTCGATCTGGCGGGTAAGCGTAACCGACTGGCGGAAGAGGCGAGATGCCTCGTCCGTACCGCCTGTCAACTCGCGGGCAAGCACCGCTTGCGTCTGCGCGAGACCCGGGCGAACCATCAATTGTGTCGCCGCGAAGATCTCCGCGCTCGTTGCGGGATCCGAGCCCTTCTTGATGAGGATATCGACGTAAGGGCGAAGTACCAGCGCAAATGACGGAGGCAGATTGTTTGGATCCGCCTGCGAATGGACGATCTGGCGGAACAGGGCCTCTGCCGCTGCGTCCTGCCCGTTCCGAGCCATATATCCTGCGAGCCGCGCTTGCGCGCTCAGCAGGGCTGCCGAACCCGGATAAGTGGCGTCGAGGAGCGCGACGGCCTGACGATAGAGCCGGTCAGCTTCCGCAGGGTTCTTCGACTTTTCCGCAATCGCGGCGAGGTCACCGAGTATCTGTGCGCGCATCCAGACGATGGAAGTCACCTTGCCGCCGCGCATGGATTCGAGCTGGGAATTGGCGCTGCGCAGGGCGTCAGTTGCCCCTTTCACATCACCGGTGACGCGAAGTGCGGTTCCGCGGAGCTGGAGCGCTTGCGCATCGAGCACTTCGAGCTTCTCGGCTGGGAGAAGTTCGTCGGACTCGCTGCCAAGCTGTTGACCGAGCCGGTTGTCGCCGTTGAGGCGCTTGGACGTGACCGCATCGATGGTCAGCCCAGACGCTGCGCCCGCTCGCCCTTCAGCCGCCGTCCGGCAGCGGCTTGTCGAGCTCGGCAAGCGCTTCCTTTGCCTTACCCTGATTGAGCAGGTGCATGGCGCGATAATCGCGCAAGCGCCGAGCGACCAGCGGGTTCGAATCGAGCTGCTCTGCGGCACGGGCGAACAAGTGCGTCGGCCTCGGCATAGCGGCCAAGGTTGGACTTTTGGAGAGCTTCGTTGGCCAGTCCTTCGGCGCGGCTCAAGGGTGCGTCAGACGAGCTGCTGACTGCTGCGAAGAATTCCGCTGCTTCGGCGTAGCTGCCTGCATTGTTGCGGGGTAGGCTTCGGCGAGTGCCTTGCTCGGATCGAGGGTGCCGGCCTGAACTCGCGCAAACGCTGCCGGATTCCCGGCGCCCGTTGTCGCTATCGAGACCTCACCCTTGACCGGCTCGTCGGCGACGAGACTCCGAAGGCCGAGTTGAAGCGCAGTGTCATAGCCCGTGAGGCCTTCGGCTACGTACAGCAGTTTGCCCTTGCGGTACTGATAGACGCGGTAGCCGACGTCTGCCGTCTTGAGCTTGCAGTCCGCTACCTCGACGCGTCCGAGGCCAACCATGTTGCCCGCGGAAGGCGCTGTACACGTAACGACATCGGGCCGGCCAGCAGACAAGCGTGTCTCAATTCCCGGCGCGTCCCTGAGCTTGAAGATCTTGCCGACAGGAGCAGCGGCATCTCGGCATGTCACCGAGTAGCCGAGGTCAAACATGTCCTTGAGCGTCGCGTCGTTGGCGAGGTTCTGCGCCGAGCAGAATATCGTCCCCGACGTACCGATGCGGAAAGTATCCCGAACGCTGAGCGGTGCCGCGGATGCGGATGCCGCAGGCGCGAGGCAAGCAAGCGCGGCGGCTATGGCAATCGCTGTTCTGCCCATCTCGACCTCCGATTAAATGCCCCCACCGGGGCCGCCCCCGATCACCACATCGCCGCCGCTCGTCACCGGATCGTCGATGTGGTGATCAAGATTCACCGGCAATGTGTTGATCAACTTCAGGGCAGGATCGGCGCCCGATCCGTCGTCACTGTCGTCGCCCTTGTCCTTATCGTCGTCGTTATCCCCATCGTCCGAGGACACGCCGCCAAGCACCGACGAAGAATTGAAGGCGAGGTCTGGCACATGGCAGCCGCCGCCGATGGGGCAGCCGTTCACGGCTGAGTCAGTGGTGAACCCGCCAGTCCCTATAAGTGCCACGCTTCCGAGGAAATCCTCGTTGGTAATGGTGCTGCCGCCGGTCAGCGTCTGCCGGCCATAAGCGATCACCGTAACGGGCGTCGCCGACGTGCTGGTAATCCCCAGCCCACCGTCGCCCGCGTCCACGCCGGCAAACTGCTTGGCGGTGCCGCTGTTCTGAACGAGGAAGCTGTTCGCGATTCGGGCAGTGATAGTACCTGCGCGAACGAACCCGTCGGGGCTGTTGCTGCTGTTGTTCGTTGCAAGAGCCGTGTCACGGCCGGCGAAGTTCACGTTCCCCTTCAGCTGGTCGAGTAGGCTTCCATCTCCGACCCATACATTGTCGGCATTCAGCTCGAGCGTTCCGGCGAGTTTTCCGGCGGTGTCGGTCATCGAGATCTTGCCGCTGCCCGTGTTGACCTGGATCAGACTGCCGGCATTTATGCTCAGCTTGTCCGTCGCGGCGGCATTGATGAATTCCACGTCGCCGAGCACGAAGACGTTGCCGTCAGTGTTGATCGTGATCGATCCCGTGCCGCCGCCGCTGCTTGCGCTGCCGTCAAGCTTGGCGTCAAAGATCTGGACATCTGGCGCCTCAGAGCCTTTGGCGGCCACCGCGTTGAGCACGACCGCAGTCGAATGGATGTCTCCATCCTCGGAGAGTTGATACTGACCCGCCGCCGGTTCACCGCCGTCGCCCAGCATAATCGGCAGCCCGTGACTCACCGCGTTGAGTGTGACGAGGTTCGTTACGCCGGTTACGCCTAACGACGCGCCGTCAGCAATCTCGATATCGCGGGAGGTCACAGTGATCGTCGGCGAATCGACCACCCCGAAGAAGCTCGCCTGCCCAAGAGCAGTGAACGTCGCTTCACCGGATGTTTTTACATCCTGGACGGAAATGTCACCGCCGGTCGCGATCGTTACCGTCGCCGCTTTGAGATTGCCAGTCTCAATATCGTGCGAGCCGAACAACTGCAGCAAGTTCGTCGCGGTGACCTCGCCGACGACCATGTCACCGGCCGAAGCGACAAACACCTTGTCGCTGGCGTCGATGTCACCGGCCTGCAGCCCCGCTACCGCGGTGAGTGTCGCCGCTGTGGCTTGAACATCACCGACGTCGAGCTTTCCGATGACCGCAACCGCTCTGACGTTGGGAGCGTCGAGATCGCCCAGCGTGACATTATTCACGGCAGCAACCTGGATGCTGTTCCCCGCGCTCAGATCGCCCGCGATAATGTCGCCGGCCGCATTGAGTTCGATAAGGTCATTGGCACTGAGGTCACCCACCGTCATGTTCGACGTCGTCGCAGCCAAGCGGACGATGTCCGCAACGATGTTGGCGTTGTCGACGATGGTACCGGCGTGGAGGTTGATCTCGTGGACGCGGATCGAACTTCCCGAGTTATCGCCAACCATTGATGCGAACTGGCCGCCGAACGCCAAAACCTTGCCCGAAGCCGCAATGTCGGAGCCGCCGCTGACGAGCAGGTCGAGGCTGCCGCTGGTGAGCAGGAAGAGATCGGTTGCCTTGATCCCACCGCCGAATCCTTCAGCTTCGGCGGCAAGCGCGAGCTCACCTTCACCCCCGTTGCAATCACAGCTGCCTGCCGCCAGTAAAATGCGTCCGCCATCGGCGCCTGAGGCGCGCAAATCGCCTTGCCCAATGTCGGTGATGCTTCCGCCTTCTGCGCCAACCATGATGGTGCCGGCCGTCCCCGACGCACTGTTCGCCTGCGCCGAGAGTGAGTCAAAAGCGACGGAGCCCGGCTGGCCCGCCGTCAACGAGCCAACAGCGATCGTTCCGCCCGCGCTTGTACCGTTCGCACGGATGGTCACGGCGTCGGCCGCGAGCGATCCACCCCTTGCCGAAGCAACAACCACCCCGCCTGTGCCGCTCGGTAAGGCCTGTCCTCCGCCGTCGCCCTGACCTGGGTCGGCATTCGCGAACAGCCCCAAACCGTGAAGAGCTACGCTTCCGAGCGTCTCCGAGTTCCAGGAGTCGGACGTGAGTTCGACCCCGCCGCCTTGCGCGGCGCCGCCGATATTTCCTTTCCCGCCGATCGCGCCCGCAGACAGGTTGGTATTGCCCGCGACGCTGATGGACCCGCCATCCGCGACGAGGCGCGTATCGCCGCCGTAAGCCGAGCCGCCCGTCCCCTCGGAGGCGCGCAGGCTGTTCGTGCCGAAGGCGTTGGCAGTGATGTCGAGCTTCCCGCCGATCGTCACGGCGCCGCCGCCGCCAGCGAGAACTTCGGCATCGCCCGCGAAGGAGTCGCGGCCATCCACTCCGACGTGGCTATGGTCATCGGCAAGCGCGTTCGCGGAGACCTTTGTCGCGCCAGCGATGGAAATGGTGCCTCCCCAGGTGTCGATATTCGCTGAGCCGCCGTCCGCCGTTCCCCCCGTCAAGCTTTCGAAGTTCGTGGCTCCGCGCGCGTCGGCGGTGACCGTCGCGGTGCCGCCGATCGTCACTTTTCCCCGTCGGCGGCGGCGATCTCGGCCCAGCCGGCGACCGCATCGAGGCCCAGCGCGCCATCAGCGGTGTCGAAAATGCGAAGGTCGTCCGCGCTCACCCGCGCATTGCCGTGAACCGTTACGGCCTCGCCATCCCCCGCGGAAAGGGTCGCGGAGTTCAGGGCCTGCAAGCTTAGGCTACCGGCAAAGGTGAGAGCTCCGCCGCCGCCGGTCGCATCGATCGATCCCGTCGCGCGCGCCGTCGTCGACGACGTGTAATTCCCGCCGCTAATTGAAATGTTTCCGCTGGGCCCGCCGATCGCGCCGCCCTTCCAGTCGTCGTTGAACGCAGTCTTGGAAACGCCCTGCCCGCTCGACAGGATGATCTGGCCATTCTGCACGGACGCGTCGGAAGCATCGAAACCGACCGCGCCGCCCGACAGCAGCATGGTTACGGCCGAGTTTTTGGGAACCGCAACCATGTAGATGCTGTGATTATCCCATGAGTGGACGTTCCCGGGCCCGCCTGTCGAGCCGCTGTGCACGACGCCGTTCGGGTCGTCGGTACCGACGTCGATCTGGATGTCGAACAATCCCTGGTTCATTGTCATCGTCAGCTGGTTGGCGGCGACGTACGCCGCCGAGCCATTGACGCGGACGCTTCCCGCCTGCTCCACGCGCGGTCCGATGAGCGCGACATAACTATTCTGTTGAAGCGCGTTGATCGCCGCGCCCTTCGCAATGCTGACCTTGGAGCCAGGCGCCGCGGCTGCGAAATTGGCACTAAAACTTGTATTCGTCGCCGAGAAGCTCGTGATGTCATTGGCCGATAGCAGGAGCCCGCCGACGTTGAACACGGCGCTCGACCCAACCACGATACCACCGGGGCTGTAGAACCAGACCTTGCCGCCGGTTGTGCTCGTGCCCTGAAGGGTCGAGATCACATGCCCATTGAGGGCGATTGCTCGCGACGTGTCCGCGGGCATGATGCGGTTGAGCACCGTATAGTCGGCAAGGCCAGGCGCGCTCGTGAACGTCGCCGTGTTTCCGTTCGGCAGGAAATTCACCGCCCCACCACCCGTCGCCCCGTCGCGCGGCGTCCAGTTGATGGTCGCCGTGCTGGTTCCGACAGTGATCCTTTCGGTCGTGTTTGTAAGGGGCGTGCGCGTAACACTGCCGGTGACCGGGCCGATGGAGCCTTGGAAGGCTTGGGCTGAAGCCGCCTGCGGATGCGCTGCAATCGCGGCGAGCGCGACTGAGGCGCAGGACATCATCAGCGTCCTGGGCGAAGACTTGCGGGTTTGCCGCTTGGCGCGAATGGCTGTCAGGATCATTGGTAGCTCCATGGCCAGAGCCGGCTCGTTAACGAGACAAGGAAGCGGACGCTCGGACGGCGCTCGTCGGCGCCGATCTGAATGCGGGTAAGCGGTACAGCGAGAGCGGCGTCGAGGGCGAAGCGCTCAAAGTTGATGCGCGCGCCGCCACCGGCCGAATTGAGATGTCGCGATCCAACGAAGTCGTTGAGCCGCCCGTTAAGCCCTACATTGGCGTAATCCCAGAAGGCGAAGCCCTCGATTGCAGGGCGGTTCGCCGCCTGCGGGATGCGGCTGCCGTAGCGGATTTCCGCCTGTGTGCCCACACCCTTGTCGCCGATTAGTGCGCCCGGATCGTAGCCACGGCCGACGGTGTAATTGCCTGCGCTGAACTGCTCGAAGCTCAGCAGCGGCTTCGACGAATATTGTGCGAGAACGGCAAGCGCAAAGCTCAGCTTCGGCAGGGGCCTGAATTCGCCCGACGTCGTCGAGCGCAGGACGACCGCGTTAGACTGGCCCTCGGGCCGACTTGGCGGCACATCGCAGTTCGAGGTCAGCGACCCGCAGGAGACGCTTGCACCCAAGATGTGGAAGCCCTTGCGCAGCTCGATCAGTTCGGCGAAGTGCCATCTCGGCTGGGCCAGCGTGAAGCCCGGATCGTTGAAATCCATACTCACGGCGTCGAAGCCCAGGCGGACGTAGCCGACGCGCAGCCGATCCTTGCTTAGCGCGATCTCGTCGAGATCGACGTGCTGGTTGACATAGTCGAAGCCGATCGACCCGCGAAGTGTCTGCGACTGACGCCGGATGAACGGATAGGCGACCTCGAAATTTGTTAGGAGCGTCTTCGCCAGGATGTGCGCATCAGGGACGTCCGGCCGCTCCCACGAATAAGTGAAGGCGCCGGCGATGCTGAGACCTTCCGGACCGACTCGGAAGTCGTGGCCGACCTGTAGCGTTTGCTGCTCATGGAAATCCGCTGTCGTGTAGGCCGCGAGCGTCGTGCGGTCCCCGAGGCCGGTCAGCCCATAGAATTGCGCTCGAACGACGCCGCCCCAGGGGCCGACCTCTTGCGATCCCAGGTTTTGGACGTTCACGTCGACGTAGGCGGGAGTCCGCTGCACGGTGACATCGCCAATGACTTCGCCCGGAGCGGTGCCCGCCGGGCGCAGGGTCAGACGCGCGGTGTAGCCTGGCAGGTCGCTTGCAAGCAGCAGGTAACGCTCGGCTTCGAAGCGGTTGAAGATCGGCTGCTTTGTCAGTTGATTGAGGTAGGCGGCGATTGCCTTTTCAGCGCCCGTCGCGTCACCACGGACGCGGACTTCCGCCAGGTGCGCCATCAGCACCCTGAAGTGAACGACGCCGTTTTCGATCTTCTGTTCGGGAACCTGAACGGCGGCGACGTAGCCGGCGTTACGAAGGATAGTTGCGGCGTGATCACGGATTTCGCAGACGATCGAGATCGGCTGTTCGTGGCCCACATATTGAGCGTAGGCCGGTGAGAGGTCTGCCGGCGTCAGGCCGCGAAGACCTTCGAAGTCGGCCGCACGCAGCGTCAGCCTTATGTTCTGATATTCGGCAGCATCCAGGGCGCAGGGGGCCCGCTCGATCCCGCCTTCGACCTCTAGCCGGCGCCCGCGCGGACCGGTCGTCGGCTGGACTGGACGGGTAATCTGCTCACGTGTCGGGGGTAGAACTTGCGCGGCCGTTTGGGCCGTCACCGAACCGCTGGTTGTGAGCAGAATCGAGGTTAGGAGCAGCCGCTTTGCGGCACCCCAAGTTCGAGCGGCTCAAGCCGCAAACTTTCGCCCAAACCAAGTACACCGGGGTGCCCCCTTCCCGGTTGGATTGCCGAGTCGCCGGCGAAGAATAATAGTCTTAAGAGCAATTTAACCAAACCTCGGCAACCGGAATTTAACGACGGTAAGGTTTGCCTGCTCTCTGTGCGATGTTTCGAAACGGGATTCTGCTACACGCGTTGACGGGGCTGATGGACCTGCGCAGGGATGCCGAAAATGGACGAGACTAACCGACTGTCATGGCCGTGGTGGGCTCCGTGGGCGCTCCTCGGCGTCGCAGTGACGTGCCTGCTGACGATCGCTGCTGCGCTCTACGACATTCTTTGACGCAGTAGCGAACCGCGTGTCCGGCGCGCTTCCGCCGTCACCCCCTGCAGAGATCGTGGTCACTGGCACGGCGCTGCCTGAGGCGAAGGCGGAGCGCGCTTACGGAACGGAGCGGATAACGCAGCGGCAGATCGCCCAGTCGCCAAGCCATTCCCTCGACCAGTTGCTCAAGGACGTGCCGGGGCTGCAGCTGTTCCGGCGGTCCGATTCGCACAGCGGCCATCCCACGAGCCAAGGAGTGACGCTGCGAGCGCTCGGCGGGAACGCCTCGAGCCGCGCACTGCTCATTCTGGACGGCGTGCCACAGACGGATCCATTCGGCGGCTGGGTGAACTGGCCAGCTTACGATCCGCTCGACATCCGGCAAATTCGGCTCGTGCGTGGCGGCGGAAGCGTTGCGAACGGGCCCGGCGCACTTGCTGGCACGATCGAGATGCTCAGCCGGACCGACCCGCGCATCCTCGGTGAAGTCGACGCCGGAAGCAGGAGCTCGTTTGAGGGCAGGGCGCATGCCGGTGTCGGCGTAGGCAGCGGAGTGCTGAGCCTGTCGGGACGCCTCGAACGCGGAGACGGCTTCGTGCCGATCACGGCGCAGACCCGCGGCCCTGCCGACCAACCTGCCCAGTACCGCGACTGGACCAGCCGGGTGCAATTCCTTTCGCCGGTGGGTAGCGAGACTGAGCTGCAGGTTAGCGCGGACGGCTTCCACGACTGGCGTACGCGGGGCACTGATTTCACTGAGAACCGGACGAACGGTGCGGACGCTTCGGTGCGGCTGGTGGGGCGCGGCGACTGGCAGTGGAGTGCACTCGGCTATTGGCAGTGGCGCAACCTGATGAGCAGCTTCGCCAGCGTCAGTCCGGGCCGCGTCACCGCCACACGCGCGTCGCTGCAGGATTCGGTGCCGTCCTACGGCGTCGGGGGGAGCTTCGAGCTTCGCCCGCCACTGCCCAAAGATATCGAGTTGCGCTTCGGTGCCGATACGCGGCGTACCACGGGCGAATCCCACGAGCTGTTCAACTATGTCGCCGGTGATCCGACCCGCCGGCGGCGAGCTGGGGGGAATAGCTGGACCGCGGGCCTGTTTGCGGAAGCAACGGCGGATGTCCGGAGTGTCGCCTTCACGGCGGGTGCGCGCATCGACCACTGGCAGATCAGCGATGGTCACCTGTTCGAGCAAGTCATCGCTTCCGGCGCCGTGTTGCGAGATGATCAGGATCCGAAGCGCAGCGGGTGGCTCCCGACCGCTCGCGGTGGAGTGGTTGCGCGGCTGGGCGGCGGATTTAATCTCCGGTCGGCGGCCTATCTGGGTTGGCGCTTGCCGACCTTGAATGAGTTGTTTCGGCCGTTTCGGGCGGGGCTCGATGCGACCGCTGCAAATCCTGACCTCGATCCTGAGCGACTGGCGGGAGCGGAAGCCGGGATCGAATACACCCGCGGCCCCGTGCAGCTTTCCGCCACCGCATTCGTGAACCGGCTGAAGGACGCAATCGCGAACGTGACGCTCGGGCGGGGCCCTGGCAATTTCCCGGGCGTCGGGTTCGTTCCTGCTGGCGGGACCTATCGCGAGCGCGAGAATGTGGACGCGCTGAAGGTGCTCGGCATCGAGGCCTCCGCGACCTGGACCCATGGCTGGTGGCTGGTGCAGGCCGGAGCAAGCTGGACCCACGCGCGTATGGTGGCGAGGGGCGCCGCATCATTCCTCAATGGTCTCAGGCCCGCGCAGACGCCAAATTTCGCAGCCACACTTTCAGGTGGCTATGACGAAGGCGGAAAGGGCGGGCAGCTCGTCGTCCGCCGTGTCGGCCCTCAATTCGAAGATGATCTCAATTCGAGGACGTTGAAGGCCGCGACGACAGTGGATGCTTTTGCGTCCTGGCCGCTGACCAAAAACCTTCTGCTCGTCGGGCGCGCGGAGAACATCTTCGACAAGCTAGTGATGGCTGGGATCAACGGCGATGCGTCGATAGAGCGCGCAACACCGCGGACTCTGTGGATCGGCCTGCGGCTCCGCTAAGGCGTGTCGAGTAGCGGCACACCGTAGCTCGTGAGGACAGCACGGATGTCAAAGGCCCGCTTCGCCAGCGCCGTATCGAGCTCCCGGCGCAGCGCTACGTCATCCCGGCGGACGCCCATCGAAATGTCGAACACCATCGGCAGCATCGGACCGTCCGCCAGAGGCACGGGTGCGAGGCTGAGCTTCACCGGCTCGCGCTTGGCGAAGTAGCCGGCCGTCGGTCCCCATACATATGCGATGTCCAGATCGCCGTGCGCGACGGCATCGACGATCGGCGATTGTGGCGTCATCGATTTATAGTCGCCGTAGATCGTGTAGCCGCGCACGTTGGCCACCAGGCCGCGCGAGGTCAGTGCATGAGCCGGCGGCGTATTCGAGCCGTCATCGCCGATGAGCTGAACGCCGATTTTCAACTTCGAGAGACGCGGATCGTCGAAGGTCGATAGGCCGTCCAGCGGACCGTCCCGCACAACGGTAACGTAGGTCGAGCGATAATAAGGCCGCGTTGTCGCCAGCATGTCGAGCGAACTCGCGACACCGGGGATGACATCGCACTCACCCGCATTCAGCGTCTGGCGAACATTGCCGCGGCGCTGGGCATGCCAGACATATTGAATGTCCGCGTGCAGCTCATCGGCGACGATGCGGACGATCTTGTTCTCGAACCCTTCTTCCTGCTCATTGGAGAAGGGCAGATTGTTGGGGTCCGCGCAGACCTTCAGCACGCGCGCTTCGGCTGGCGCCGCGAACAACAGGAAGGCGATGGCGAGCTGCTTCATCGGACAGATACGACGCCCCATGGCTTGCCGCCGAGCTTCACCGGCGGAAGCACGTTCCCCGTTTTCAGGTCGATCACGCTCATCGTGCCGTCGAGGCCATCTGCGGTGTAGATGCGGCTCTCGTCCGGAGACAGGGCGAGATTCCAGGCGCGCAATCCGACAGGCCATGTGCGGACGATCTTCAGCGATACCGGGTCGACTTCGGCGACGAGCTTGCCCCGGCCGAGGCCCACGAACGCTCGCTTGCCGTCGCGGGTAAAACGAATACCGTTCGCCTGGACAAGCTCCTTTGTGAGACCAGCATTTTCGAAGTCGATCTTGCCGAGTTGCTTGAGCGATCCGCTATCGAAAACTGTGACCGTGCCGCGCACTTCGGAACTCACCCAGAAGCGTGAGCCGTCGGGTGTGAACGCGATATATCGAGGACGCGTATCGACAATGAGGTTGTCGAGGATCTTGCCCGTCGCGCTGTCAATGACATGCGCCATGCTGCCTGTTTCGGAAGCCTGGATCACCAGCTTGCCGTCACGGCTGACGGCGGTCCCTTCGGGCTCGCCGCCAGTCGCGACCTGACGCAGCACCTTTCCGTCGGCGATGCGGATTTCGGACATCTCGCTGTCGTTCTCGTTGGCGATGAAGATGCGAGTCTCGTCAGGTGTCAGCGCGAACGTTTCCGGATCCGGCGTCGACAGAGTACGGACGATTTTGCGCGCGACCGTGTCTACGATGGCGATCTGGTTGGCGTTGCCGACGGCGACGTAGAGCGTCTTACCATCCTTGGAGGCAACGAGGCCGCGGGGCCGTTTGCCGACATGGATGCACTCGATGGGTTTCAGCGTGCCGCCGTCGACAGCGGTGACGCAGTCGGATGCTTCATCACTGACGAAAATGGTTTCGGCGCTCGCAGGCGCCGCAATGAGTGCGATGGCAAACAGCAGCTTCATTTCGCGCGTGTGTAGAGGAATGCCGTGATATCGCGTGCGTCCTCTGCGCCGACGTTCAGGTCCGGCATTGCGGTCCCTGGCGACACCTGCTGCGGATCGCGGATCCACTTCTCCATGTTGTCAGGCGTGTTCGACAGATGGCCGCCGATGATGACCCGCAAAGCAATTCCGTCGAGTGGCGGTCCAACCGAACCGGTGGCGGTGCGCACGCCCTTCACCGCGTGGCAGCTGCCGCAGCCATATTGGATGAACATCGATTTACCGCGGTCAGGATCTCCGTCGACGGCCGCAGCCGAATGCATCCGCAGGCGCTCGCGTTGTTCGTCATATTCGTAGATGATCCCGACGAGTTCGACGGCAAACAAGATCGCCGCGAGGACGCCGAAGGTGGCATTAGTGGACGGGGAGCGCAGCATGGCTGTCCTCCGCCGATCTGAGCCACTTGTAGAAAAACGCCAACGCGGCGAGGCCGTGCACCAAGCCGCCCGGGATCCACATGATGAGACCGGCAAGGCGCTGATCGTCGGTCGCGTCCAGGCCGATGCCTGTCATGCCCATTGCCGCATATTCGGCGTACCATGGGCTTTGTGAGAGGCTCATCAACGCGCCAAGTGCGCCCCCGATGAGCGACGTCGCGAACAGGCACGCCGCGGACACTCCGTAGCCGCCGCGCCGCGGGTGAAGCATTGCCCACCAGAAGATGAGCGAAGCCAGGAAGAAACAGGCGTGCTGGAACACATGCCAGCCGAAGCTTTCGAGCGCTCGGTCGAACAGCATTGGTGCGTGCCAAGCCCACATCACTATTGCCTGGATGAACGTCGCCGTGACCGGCTCGGTTAGCCGCTTCCACAGTGATTGCAGCGGTGACTTCCATCCGCCGCCGAGTGACAGCCGCAGCGGCTTGGGCAAGCCCCAGGCGAGAATGCCGCCGGCGCCGGACGACGCAAGGAGCAGCGTAGCGACCAGCATGATCAACTCATGTTCGATCATGTGCATGGTGAAGCTCCGCTCGCCCGCTTCGTGCAGTGGAGAGACGAGGGAGAGGGTAAGCACCGCCCAACCAGAGAGGAACGGTCCGGCGCCCGCGATCGGCGCCGATGCGCGCCTCGACAGCCTTGCTCGCCCGACGAGATAAAGCATCAGGGTCGCTGCGAGCGGCACCGTCAGCAGCGGATCGAGGGTCCAACCGAGTCCTTGTTCATGACCACCGTGAGCCAAGGCCGGCGACGCCGCAGCAAGGGCGAACAGCAACCCGGCGCCGATCCTCCTCATCTCCAGCATCGCGGAATCACCATCGCGGAAATGAACGGGAGGAAGATGCCGATCGCGAAAAGCGCGCAGCACATAAGCGAAATGGACGCCACCAGTCTTCGGGCCTCCGTTTCGGAATTGCTGCTGTAAACACGCCATGATGCAAGCGCTCCAACAGCGACAACGGCCAGTCCGGCTATTGTGCCGAGAATCACGATCCACGGACTGCCCACACGGCAATCCTGAAATGTCGCGTCGCTCCCGATCTGATGGGCAAGGAAGAAACCCGCCGTACCGAGCGCGATGCCGCCCCATGGAAGGAACCGGTCGAGTGCTTCGCCCCGGTTCATAGGCGCGGGATCCAATAGATCATCAGGTAGACCGGGATCCACAGCAGCCAGACGTAGCGCCAGTAGAGGCAGTTCTCATCCACATCGACCTGGCGGCGGCCTTCATAGCCGAGCCGTGTCTGAATGAGTGCCCACAGCACGAGCGTGTCGAACCAGTCGGTCAGAATGTGGGTCGTATGGAGGAGCAGCAGCGCCCAGATGATCGAGCTGTAGGCGTCGTCGGTCCAGCGAACGTTCAAGCTGTTGAACTCGAACCCTCGGATGATCAGCAGAATTACGCCGATTGCCACCATGACGCCCATCAATCTGCGCACTGCCGGTATGTCGCGCTCGTGCACTGCCTTCTTGATGGACGTGTTCACGATCTCGCTGAGCAGGATGACGATTGTGAAGATCGTACCCGCAAGCAGGTCCGGCGCCTTGCGGGCTTCCGGCGGCCAGCCCTGCTCGTGGCCCATCAGGAAGAAGTAAGCTGCAAAGGCGAGCATGAAGAACGCGCCTTCGACGATCATGAAGGAGATTATTCCCCACCACGTGAGGCTGCTCGGCCCGAATTTGTGGGTCGGCAGGTCGGCGACATCGTCGGTAAAGCGGACCGGGATCATGTGATCACCGGCTCCGGATTCCGTTTGATCTCCTTTGGCCAGAACCATGCGGTCAGCGCGATTGCGCACGGAACGAGCCCGATCGTCAGCGACCAAGGGGAGAAGATGGACGTTATGAAGACGACGCCGATCGCTATTGCGGCGATGAACGGCCATAGGCTCGGCTCAGGAACAGGCTCCCGAAGATCGGGCGCCGCGGCCACGACGGTCGTTAGGATGGTCTCTTTCTCATCAACGCGGAGGCCGGTGATGACGGGCATTTCGCCCTGCTGGTCCCACATCGGCGTCTTGCTTTCGACGACCGGCACATGGGCGAAGTTGTAGGGCGGCGGAGGTGAACTCGTGGCCCATTCGAGCGTGGATCCGCCCCACGGATCGTCGGGTGCGAGCGCGCCAATGTAGAGCGACTTGATGCCGTTAATAACGAACAGCAGTACCGCGGCGCCGACGACGAATGCGCCGATGCTCGAGAGCAAATTCGGAAGCTCCAGCCCAAGCCCTGCCGGGTAGGTGTAGACGCGCCGCGGCATGCCAAGCAGGCCACTGAAGTGCATTGGGAAGAAGGCGAGCTGGAACCCGACGAATACCATCCAGAAGCTGATCTTGCCGAGCGCTTCATCCATCATGCGGCCGGTCATCTTCGGGTACCAGAAGGTGAGTACGCCAAGCAGCGGGAACACCGCTCCCCCGATGAGCACGTAATGGAAGTGCGCGACGATGAAGTAGGTGTCGTGCAGCTGCAGATCGAGTGGGACCGACGCGATGATCACTCCCGATAGACCGCCGATGACGAACGTAACGATGAACGCCACGACGTAGAGCATCGGCACCTGGAAACGCGGACGCCCATCCCACATCGTCGCCAGCCAACAGAAGATTTGCAGGCCGGTGGGTATGGCCACCGTCATGCTCGCGGCGGTGTAAAAGCTGTAGCCCACGCGCGGCAGGCCCGTAGCGAACATGTGGTGCACCCAAAGACCGAACGCGAGGATGCCCGTCGAGATCAGCGCCAGGACGACGATGGGATAAGCGAAGATCGGCCTGCGGCTAAAGGTCTCGACCATGGTGCTCATGAAGCCCGTAGCCGGCAAAAAGATGATGTAGACTTCCGGATGCCCGAAGAACCAGAACAGGTGCTGCCACAGCAATGCGTCGCCATGTTCGTAGGCGTTGTAGAAGTGGGTTCCGACGAGCCGGTCCGAGATCAGCATGCTGGACGCCAGCGCCACGGCGGGCATCGCCAACATGACCATTATTCCGACCACGAGCATCGTCCATGCGAAGAGCGGCATCCGGGCAAGCGTCATGCCGGGTGCTCGCGCCTTGAGTATGGTTGCGACGATGACGATCGCCGCCGAAATTGCCGCGACCTCCGTGAAGGTGATCATCTGCGCCCAGATGTCGGCGCGCTTGCCCGGTGAAAATTGCGGCCCTGACAATGGGGTGTAGGCGAACCAGCCGATGTCGGGTCCGATGTTGAGCGCGAACGCGCCCCACAAGAGCAGCCCGCCGAAGAGGTACATGAAATAGCTGAAGGCGTTCAGCCGCGGAAATGCGGTCGAACGCGTACCCAGCATGAGGGGGATGATGAAGACGCCGACGCCCTCCATCACCGGCACGGCAAAGAGAAACATCATCGTCGAGCCGTGCATCGTGAATAGCTCGTTGTAGCGCGAGGCGCCGATCATGTTGTTGTCGGGTCGCGCGAGTTGCGTCCGCATCAACAGCGCAAGCACGCCCGCGAGCGCAAGGAAGCTCAGCGCCGTGATGATGTAGCGGCGGCCGATCTCCTTGTGATCGACCGTCGCGAGCCAGCCGATGATGCCCGGCGGGCGCTGCCATGTACGCAAAAGTCGCGCCTCGAGCTTTGCACCTGTGAGCTTGGGGCCATCCCGAGCAATCTTCTTGCGTTCGGCCGCGAGCCTCTTGTCTTCTTCCTCGATGTCGCGACGCTCGGCCTCCGCGGCACGTCTCGATTTCAAAGCGTTCGAGCGGCGAACTGCATCTGTCATTTCAAGGTCTCGAGATACGCAACAACGGCATGTAGCTCCTTCGGCTCAAGGCCGATCGTAGGCATCTTCGCGCCAGGCTTGATCGATTGGGGGTCTTCGACCCAACCATAAAGATTGCCCTTGCTCATCGGCAGTGCGCCCGCGGCGATGCTGCGGCGGCTCGCAAGGTGAGTGAGGTCCGGTCCGACCGTTGCGCTCGCCGGCGTCCCCGCGATGTTGTGACACAACGAGCACTGATGCGTCGTTACATATTGATAGCCGGACATCGCGAGCGGCGTAGTTGGCGTCGGCGCGTCCTGCAGTTGATGTCGCCACCATTTGATGAAGTCGCCGTAGCTGTCGACGTTAACGACGAGCGCCATCTTCGCATGCTGCGTGCCGCAGAATTCCGCGCATTGGCCGCGGTAGATGCCAACCTTCGTCGGCATGATAGTGATGTCGTTGTCGCGCCCGGGAATCAGGTCCTGCTTGCCCGCAAGACTCTTTAACCCAGAAACTGTGGATTACATCGTTCGAGTGAAGACGAATGCGCACGGGCACACCGACGGGCAGGTGCAGTTCATTGGCGGTGCGCAGCGATTTCGACACGTCCGCGCTGTTGTAGGTGACGTCCCACCACCATTGGTTGGCGGTGACGTCGATCGCGAGCTTCTCATCGGCGGCAGCATTCGCCATCGACCGTCCGCGAAGAAGCTGGCGATTGCCAATGCTACAAGACCGTTCCGATCAGGGCTCCCCGACCGATAAATCCGGGCGAAAGAGCGTGTGGGTTTCATGGTGCCGCCCGTCTTCGAGGACATTTGCAGGCTCTGCTCGGCCGCGGCGGACGATGCCCGCGATCAGAAAGCCGATCACGGGCGGTACATGATTGCGCAAACCACGAGGAAGATGATGAAAAGCGCGTCGAACTGCTGCGCTTCGGCAGCAGCGTTGCCATAGATGCTTTGATCATTCTGGATCGAGCGACCGCCAGCCAAGCGGCACCAGTGCTATGCCGGGGCGCACTCGTCGCCTCATTGCTCGGCAGATCCGAAGTCTTCGTCGGCTCACGCGGGGTGAGCGTCTGTGGCGTCGTGTTGCTCATTTCCTCCGACCGGCTCGCGACCGCATCTTTGCTCGGCTGTCCCGACAAGGTGCGAACATATGCCGCGAGCTGCCAGATCTGGTCGTCAGTCAGCTTGCCCCGCCACGCGGCATGCCGTTCGGGCGGCCTTCGGCGATCGTCGCGGCTGTCTGGTCGATGCGGCCGCCGTAGCGCCACTCGTCGTCCATTAATGGCGGCCCATCCCGCCGCCGCCATGGAAGTGACAGCCAACGCAGTTCATTTGCATGTAAGGCGCTGGCCTTCGGCGATCGCCGGTGCGTTGTTGTCGTAGAGCTTCGCACGTGCGTCGAGCGGGGGCGGCGGCCGCTGCCGGGATAGATGGTGTCAGGGCTTTGCCCGGCCGGCACGGCTCGCCGATCGGCTCGACCGACTGTGGCGTTCCTCGCGGTCGCACGCGCTCGAACACGAGCCCGGCCGCCGCGATGATTGTCAAGCGCTAGCGCGGAAGCGTGAAGACATAGAGCATGCCTCCCGCGTGGTTTTCTTAGGCAGGTCCTTGGTGGCATTGGCGAACCCGAGCGCCGGGGTGCGGATCGCGCGTGTCGAGCTTCAGCGACACGACGGCGCCGGACCAGCCGCCCACGCCGCGCCACCGCGATATACTGGCGTCCGTCCGGCCCGCGATAGCTGATCGGCTGCCGATGATCCCGCTGCCGGCCTTGAACTTCCACAGGAGGTGGCCGTTGCGCGCGTCGACCGCCTTGAACCAGCCGTCCATCGTTCCATAGAAGATGACGCCGCCCGCCGTGGCGAGCGCGGGACTCCACAGCGGCAGGTCTTCCTTGATCTCCCAGATCGCGCGGCGCTTAAGCGGATCCCAGGCTGTGAAACGCCGCGGATACCACCCGGGCCCGCGTAGAACTTCACATCTGCGCCCACGTAGGGCGTACAGCAGATAGTTCGCCCTCCATAGTGCCGAAGTCGTGGCAGAAGATTGAGGTCGCGGGATGTAGACGGTGCGGTGATTGGACTGAACGCAGCCGGGTTCCGATCCTAGGACCGGGCGGCACAGGACAGATGTTCCCGCACGGCGCGGCCTAGCTTCGGTCCTTTGTCAGGTTCGGGCATCGCTGCGCCCAGTATTCAGGTCAAGACACCCTCTGGCGCTCTTGATGAAGCCGTAAGGCGTCTGCGGAGAGCGACTGGCCAATTCGGCCGATCGATGACATGTAGAAGCCGTTCGGTCCGGGGCGGAAGAGAACCAGGTCGGCAGCCATTGGCCCAAGAAATGTCGGCGAGGATATCTCGTTACGTCGTCACCGTAGTCAAGGTAGATGGTGCAAACTGATTGGTAGCACCACGCCGGCCTGGCCGGTACTCGCATCGCGGGCGCAAAGATACAGGTTGAGCCATTTGTTGTCGCCGGGACCGTGGTCGGAGTTCCAGGGCCCAGGGTTCGCGTCCCGTAGTGAGAGTCAACTGAGTAGATCGTGATGCATGGATGTCCAACCCCAGACGTTAGCGCCACCGATCTTCCACTTGCTCCCCGGCGGCAGGTCTCGACCGCCCAGGTCTTTGCCGCGGTTCCGGAGCCGTAACGGGCTTGAACCGGCTGCCGATCAGGACGTCCTTGTCGGGACCAGTGTTTTGAAGCTTTCAGCGACCTTGCCCGCTTCCTTTCGTCAAGCGCCGCAATCCGAGCCGCGGACGCCTATTTCACCGCCTGAATTGCCGACGGAGCGCTTTGCCGTTGGCGACGGAGCGGCGCCGTCGATGTCATGGTCTCGCCCCTTCGATCTATCGAGGCTGCGTTGCGCACCACTTGCTGGCCGCTCTTGGGCATCAACAAGGCGATTGTCTGTTCCCGTCGAGCTCTCGTGTTGAAGATGATCTTTCCCTTCGATAAGACCGGCGCACGGATTAACAGCGGTGTACCCGCAGCAGGCGGAACAGCCTTGCGACGCCGCCAGCGGCTTCGGCTTGAAGGTCCGCTTCGCAGGCACGCCGGTTTCGTCAAGGTCCAGTGCGTGCGGGTCGATTTCAGGACGGTCTGATCAGGTACATAGTGCCGCAGGGACGGACTGCCAGCGGCGGCACTTCGTAGCCGGCGGTACGTCGTCGCCCGGTCGAGAATGTGAATGCCAGGCCAGAGTCTGTAGTGGAGGTCTATGTCGGCATGGATGCATGACGCATGGCCGGGAAGATCGCCGGTCGATGCGTAAATCTTCCGGCATTTCCCGGTTTTACCGTGCTAGGGCGGATGTTGCCGCCGAAGGTGCGGAGAGTGCGTGCGGAAGGGACTGAGCTGCAGGAAGACCGATGAGCGGAGCAGACGCGCTCGAGTGAGGGTCTGTTCTTACGCGCACTTACCCGCATGCATTACGCCCCATGCTGACCGGCGGATAAAAATAGCAGGATGAGGACCGCATGTCATTGCCAACGACGCACAAATGTTGACGCTTTCGAGCGTTACCATTACCCAGAACAAGTGCATCTTTGTTGCACAGCATCGACAGCGCCCCCGACATGATCATTTCCTAACCTGGGATCGGCTTCGCCGGTGCGGCAGATTTCTGAGCCTCCATCAGCATTGTTCTCAAACTGCAGCGAGCGCGTCTTCTGACCGCTGGTTCGCGCGGCCGCCTGAGAAGGAGGATGTCGTGCCCGCGAGCCGCCGGAAGGCAGGCGGTCGGGAGCAGGCCTTCCGCGGCCATGGACCCCGCCGGAGAAGCAGCACCAGAAATCTCGCGAGCCAAGGCAGAAGCCAGGCACGGCGGCGGCCGCAAGGCGAGCAGCAGCCGGCCTAGTGATTTCAGGAATCCAGACGCGTGAGCGCGGCCAGTCCCCGCGTCCAGCGCCGGTGACATCGTGGAACGGCGACGCACGGCCTGGTGTTTACGCGTAGACCGAGCGCGTGTATCGGTCGGACCTCGACAAGAAGAGCCAGGAAAAGAGCAGCGCGCGGGTCCGGCGTGATCAGGATCCACGCTGAGCTCGCCTTTCTCGCTTTCTACCGCGCCAGTTCGTCGCGTCCGCGACGGGTCTCAGCGTCTACGACCTGACCAGCGCACCCCTCCCACCGCCTCCGCCACCACCATAGACGGCCCGCAGGCCACAACCCCCGAGGAGAAGGCGGGAGAGACTAGTCGCCAAGAACATCAAGCCAGAAGCCAGCACCAGTAGTCGCGCCAGAGCCGCGGGTGGAAACGCCGCAGGTCCAGCGAATCGCGGCAGGCGGCCCGCGCCAGGGTGCGCCGCGCCCCGGCGCAAGGCGCCTCGAATGTGCGTGGGCCAGGCGCCGGAGCAGGCAGAGGTGGACGCGCACTGGCAGCGGGCAAGTCAAAGTCGGCACGGCGGCGGCGGATGTGACGCTGGAGCGGCCGCACCGCGGCTGGTCACTTTTAGGCCCGTGCTAAGTGGATACACATTTCCCCCGCGACACGCTCGAGGCGCGTGGCCTCAGCACTGCGACGTTTTTCCTACGCTCGCATATGACCCTGCCCGGTTATCTCACCGATGTAGTCATTTACGATCACGGACCAGTTTCTGCACCATTGACTCCGACGTTTGCGCGCTCGTCCGGCGTCTCCGTTTCCGCCCGGCCCTGAATAGGTCGGGACAACCAGTTGCACTAACTCAGTACGGCAGACGGCTCCGCGCTAACCTGCTAGAAAGAAGTCGCATGATGAGGAAGCAAAATGGTGGTTGGGAGAATATGACTCGTGAGCGGCTCGCGGAGCGCAGTTGCGCGGGCGACATTCAGTTTCATTACCTGTAAGACACCGTTGACACTCGTGACGCCTGCCCCTCTGATCGCTGTGCCTGGCGGCGCGCGACAGGGGCCGGCAGTCTACGGCGAGCTTCACGAAGCAGAGCTTCCCGTGGAGCGCGTCACTGTCGTTTCCGACGAGACCATCGGCTGGTCGCAGTCTGGATGCATGGAGTTTGCTGCAAACGTCGCGAGTAGGCGCGGCTTACCCGAGCTGGGGCGCGGACCGTCCGATTTGCAAGCAGCGCCAGCGGATGACATTTGGCGACACCAGGCAATGCTGCGGATGCCCGGCTGCAGGACCTCCCTGGCCCGCCTGACCTCGTCTGGCTCGGCATGAGGTACGACGGTCACACGGCCTCGATCTTCCCTGGTGCGGACTTCAGCGGCGCCTGACGACGCGCCCGAAGGCTGCAGGGCGCGCTATCAGGCGTCACGCCCGATCCGCTGCCGAAGGAAGCGCGCCCGTTGGCAGGGTTACACTCACACGTAGCGCCGATATCTTGGGCCGCAGGCGGACGAAATCCTGGATCACTATTACGGTCAAGACAAGGGCGCGAGAGGTGCTGGAGCAGGGCGTCGAGCCAACGAGACGACAGCTCGAAGGCCCCGATCAGCCGTGTGCTCGCCGAGGTCGAGCGGCCGATCGACGTCCGTTGGTGCCCCTGACCACTTCGGAAGCTCTCCCCGAGATCGGATGCGGGTGCCGAACGGCTGACGTTCTATGGCCAGTCGAAGCAGCATTGCTAGGAGTCGCGGATCAGTTCGATGCCGGTGCCCGCGCTCGCTCAGATGTCGGCAGCACCATCCCCGCTGCATTGCCGGATGCTGGTTCTCGCCCAGGCGAACGCGGCCGCAGGCGCGTGTTGATGTTGCGGAGATTACGACCTCACCGTCAGCAGCGCTGCCGCTGACAGTGTGTCGCTGACCGCGCGCAGAGGAAGTGACATCGTCACCAGCTTCAGCGGGACGGCGCTACGCCTAACAGCGGGACGAAAGCCTTCGCTGGCACTACCGGAACGATTACCTCAAAATAGCAGGCGTGTGACCTCGTGCTCCAGCAGGCGAAGAACTTCGGATCGAAGCTCGGTCTAGCTGAGGCGCCTGCCCGCTGTTCAGGAAGAGGATAGATACGATCGCCGGTGTCCCGGTGAAGAATACACATGCAAAGT
>CAVVWY010000002.1:0-52878 GCA_963752025.1 uncultured Alphaproteobacteria bacterium
CCGCTTCTTCAAAGGCTTCCTGAGCCGCGGAATCGGACAGGGATTTGCCTGCCATCGGCCAGCCCTTCGGAATCATCCACCGGCCCGAGCGGCGGCCGGTGACGAGCAACACCTCAGCCTTCTTGCTGCGCTTGCGACGATAAGGCAGCGCGCCTGACTGTACTGGAACGGACGTTTCTGATCCGTCATGGCCCGACTATAGAGCCATCGCGCGACAATCGTGAGAAGGTCCGAAGCGGCCATCGTGCGGCGGAAACGGCTTTGCGGCGAACTGGTTCGCTTCTACTGTTGCAAGGCAACACGGGCGAGGACGGCTGTCCGATGAGGCGAGAGATCGAGCTGAAGCTGGAAGTCGCGCCCGACGCCATCGAGGCGCTGCTGCAGCAACCGTGGCTGAAGCGAGCCGGATGCAAATCGACCGAGCAAGTTTCAACTTATTACGACACGACGGACGACGGCTTCGCCGGCGGGGATACACGCTTCGGGTCCGGGCTGCCGATGGACAGTTCATCCAGACGGTGAAGTCACTGGAGGGCGGCGCCGGTCGTTTTGAGCGCGGTGAGTGGGAATATCAGATCGATGCGGGCGTCCCGGACGCGGAGCGGCTTGAGGCTACGCCCTTGGCCGGGCTCGATTTGGCGCCGTTGGGGCCGATCCTTTCTTCCGAAGTCACCCGGTTTGCGTGCCGGTTGGAACCGGCGGGAGCTGAAATCGAGCTTGCGATCGACAGCGGGTACATCTCGCCGCTGGCCGTCAGCAGCGGGTCTCCGAAGTAGAAATCGAAATGGTGAGAGGCGAACCGTCGTGGGCAGTGGAGATCGCGCGAAAGATCTCCGCGGAAGTGCCAGTAAAGCTCGGCGTGATGAGCAAGGTGGAGCGCGGCTTCGGCCGGTAGACTGAACGTTGGGCCAGTTGACCAAATCGGCGCCGGTCGCACTCGACGCCTCGATGACGGTCGCGCAGGCCTTTGAGCGGATCCTCGGCGCATGCATTCGACATTTCCGGCTGAATGAGGCAGCCGTTCTCGAACAGCGAAATCCGGAGGCGCTGCATCAGGCGCGCGTCGCAATGCGCCGGCTGCGCGCGGCGATGAGCCGTCCGCACGGCGATCTCGGATCAGGAATTTGCGCGTTTCGCGCAGAATTACGTCGGTTTTACGGAACCGTCTGGGCGATGCACGCAACGTCGATGTTCTACTGCAGCGTGATTTCCCTTCCCGGGAACGTGAGGAACTGCTTGATCGGCGCGAGCAGGCTTACGTCGAAGTCATCGCGGCTATCGATTCTGTGCGGTTGAGAACGCTGATGTTGGACCTGTCGCTGGGCCGCCCTTGGTGCCGAGATCAAACCCTGAGAGCAGGATTGCCGGTCAGTACTTACGTCGCCCGGCGCATAGACAAGCTCTGGCAGAAGACCGCCGGCGCCCACCATGTCGGGCTCTTGGGTGACGATGCCCGCCACCGCCTCCGGATCGAGGCCAAGGGGCTCTTGCTACGGGTTGGAGTTCGTGGCCGCACTCGATGCCCACGAAGGCAAACGGCAGAAGAAGTTCAGCGCGGCGCTTGAGGAGCTTCAGGAGTTGCTCAGGCAAGCTCAACGATATGGTCGTTGCGAGGGTGTTCGCGGCTTCAGAGAGCTGGACGATCGAGCCAAACGTGCAGGGCGATGACGAGCGGGCGCTTTTTCACGAAGCGAACCACGCATTGCGGCGCGCCGCGCAAGATCGGGTCTTACTGGCGTTAGCTATTCGATATCGCTCGCCGCGCGAAAGCGTTCGACGAGCCGGCTCTTGTCCCACAACTCAAAGCTCGTGGATTTCCGCGCGGCTGCGCGCCTCGTTAAGCGCCTGCACGTCGTGCTTCCGCCTCGATCTATTCCGGCGCTCGCAATCTTGCCGGCTCCTATCAAGCCGGTAGAGCCGGGAATCGGCAGAGAAACCCCACCCCCTCGAGTAGGCTTGCGTTAGCACCGAGCCTGCTCAGATTCACCTGGGTTACGACAGGACTGAGCTTTCACTTTCGAAATCTCGACGTTTTTTCGAAACGACAACAATGGTCATGTAAGCTCAGGTTAACCGCGTTTTGCGGTCTTGGAGGCACAAAGCGCCCGTCCATGATCAGTGTTCATCTGAAGAAGTTGCGTGAGCGTACCGAGATCAGCCCCGAGCAGGAGCGCGCGATCCGTGCTGCCGTTGCCGAAACGCGGCTTCTTCCCGCCGACAAGATCGTGATTTCGGCCGGTGAGGAACTGAACACGAGCATGCTTCTTCTCGAGGGCTGGATGGCGCGGAGTAAAGACCTGGAGAGCGGGTAGCGGCAGGTGACCGAGTTGCACGTTGCGGGCGACTTCGCCGACTTGCATGCATTTACGCTGAAACAGCTCGACCACGACGTGATGACGCTCAGCGAATGTACGGTTGCGATCGTGCCGCACGATCGGCTGCAGGACATAACGGAACGCGATCCCTGCAAACCCGTGGGTCGTGCCTATTGGTTCGCCACCAATGTCGACGCGGCGATCCACCGCGAAATGGCCCTGTCGCTTGGCCAGCGGTCCGCGCTTTCGCGGATGGCGCATCTATTTTGCGAGCTTTACGTCCGGCTGGAGGTCGTCGGCCGTGCTAATCGCGACGGCTTCAACCTGCCGCTTACGCAGCGGGAGCTTTCCGAGTGCCTTGGCCTCACGGTTGTCCACGCCAACCGGACATTGCAAGAGCTTCGCCGGCGGAAGCTTGTAGAATTCGAGAAGGGCAAGCTGACCGTCCTCGATCGCCGCGGTCTGGAAGCATCGCGGACTTCGATCCGGCCTATCTGTACCTCGGCAAACGCAAGCTCTAGCCCACGGTGCTTTCGATCCAGTCGGCGCAGCGCTCAGCACGTTCTCGATCGGCCAGGAGACAATGCACGGCACTTCGTAGCTGTGCAGGCCGGCAATCCGCGATCAGCGCATTCGCGGAATTGTGGGTTGTCTTGAGAATGGCCGCGATTTCATCGGCGGTCTCGACCTCGCCTTGCCAGCGGTAAACGGAGCGGATCGGGCCGAAGATGTTGATGCAAGCGGCGAGACGCTCTTGGACAACGGTACGACCAATGCGCTCGGCTTCTTCCGCGCTGGCGAAGATCGCATAGACCGAGATCACGCTCATCGTGGCGCGCTTCTGCCGAGTTCATGCGCTCCCCAGACGGTCGCCGCGACGAGCAGCGCGCCTGTCGCTTGGTGAAGCACCGCGAGCCAGATGGCGACGCCTGACAACACGGTTAGGGTGCCGAGGATGATCTGGGTCCCGAAGGCCGAATGGATTGCAACGGAGACCGCTCGAGTCTCCTCCGAGCTTGCGGACCTTGCGTCGAAAAGCACGAGAACGGCGACGACCACCCAGGCCCACCAGCGGTGGGCGAAGTGGATGAGGAAGGGATCGTGGGTCAGCGCCCAACCGAAGCCCTTCGACCACTCGATTCCCTCCGGAACGAAGGTGCCGTTCATGTCCGGCCACGTGTTTGAGACGTAGCCGGCGCGGAACCCCGCGACCCACGCGCCGAGCATGAGCTGGATGAAGAGAACGCCGAGTGCGAGCATCCCCCAACCGGTCAGGCGCGCGCCCTTCGCTTCAGGATCGACGGCTACACGCCTGAGATCGAGCGCAGTCCAGATGAGGGCTGCGAAGAGAAACAAAGCGAAGAGCAGATGCGCGGAAAGGCGGTAGGGGCTCACCTCGGTCCGTCCTTCGAGGCCGGACATGACCATGAACCAGCCGACCGCACCCTGAAGGCCGCCGAGGACGAACAGCGCTGCGAGGCGCCAGGTATAGCCTGTCGGAATTGCCCTTCTGAGCGCGTACCACGCGACGCCTCCGAAGAAGACGAGGCCGAGGACACGGCCGAGCAACCGATGCACCCATTCCCAAAAGAAGATGAACCTGAAGCCCGACAGCGTCATCCCGGCGGGTCCAGCGACCTCTTTATACTGGGGCGTCTGCCGGTAGAGATCGAAGGCACGTTCCCAGTCGGAATGTGTGAGCGGTGGAATGGCGCCGCTAATCGGCCTCCACTCGGTGATCGATAGTCCGCTTTCGGTGAGGCGGGTGATGCCGCCGACGACAACCATCGCAAAGACGAGGCCGGCGACGAAGAAGAGCAGGCTCGAAAGAGCATGCGGGCGCTTTTCGCTGCCGACGACGCGGTTGCTGGGAGTAGCTGTGAGATCCATGAGGCAGGCAGCTATTCGCGCGCGCCGGGCCGAGGGGCAAGAGCCCAGATTAAGGCATGTTATGTTGTAACTTCGCGCCGTCTGCTCTATATGCTCGGAAGCCATGCGCCAGTTGTCGATTGAGACTTCCCGGCTCGACCGGATTGCGATGGGCCTGTCGGGCCTCTGCATGGTGCATTGCGTCGCGACGGCGGTTCTTCTGGGATTGCTCGCATCGGCCGGCGGATTTCTGGGCCGGCCGATAATCCACGAGGTCGGGCTTACGCTGGCGATGATCATCGGCGCGTTCGCGCTCGGGCGCGGCATCCTTGAACATGGCTTCGTTATGCCGAGCGCTATCGGCGCATTGGGTCTGGGCGTCATGGCTGGAGCGCTCAGCCTTCCGCATGATGGTCGCGAGCCGATCTACACTGTCGCCGGTGTGATGATCCTGGCGCTTGGCCATCGGCTCAACGTGATGGCTTCGGAGTAATTGGGACCGCTTGCCGGATAAGTGGCGCAGGACTAACTCTCAAAACGTTCATGACACGACACGACCATCAGCTGCATGAAGGCGAGGCGCTCAAGAACGCCGCGCGCGACCGGCTGACTTGCGAGGGCGAACAGTGGACGGGCATGCGCGAGGCAGTGTTCGAGTTGCTGGCGAGCTTCGAAAAGCCCGCGAGCGCCTATGACATCGCCGAGGCTGTTTCGAAGACGCAGGGGCGCCGCGTGGCGGCGAACAGCGTCTACCGAATTCTCGACCTGTTCGTTACCGCGAACCTTGCGCGGCGCGTGGAGAGCGCGAATGCCTACGTGGCGAACGCGCACCCGGATTGCCTCCACGACTGCATTTTCCTCATTTGCGATCGTTGCGGGCAGACTGTCCATATCGACGACGACAGCCTCTCCGGTGGGGTCCGTCAGGCGGCGAAAAGCGCGGGTTTCACCGCGCCGAGGCCGGTAATCGAGGTGCGCGGCACTTGCGGCGACTGCGAGGACCAATAGTTATTGCCGAGCGGCGGCGTCTTGAAATCCTGACATCGCCCAATGGCGCGGCCTGGTGCGGTGCGCCCGCCTTCGAGGTTCACTTAAGAAGCGCATGCGCGTAAGCACCCCGGCCATGAGCGACCGTCCCGTAACCCCGCTGCTCGACACGGTAAAATATCCAGCCGACCTTCGAGCGCTCACTAAAGACCAGCTTCCCCAGCTCGCCGATGAGCTCCGGCAGGAGACGATTTCCGCCGTCTCGGTTACGGGCGGGCATCTCGGTGCCGGTCTCGGCGTCGTCGAGCTGACGGTGGCGGTTCATTACGTGTTCGACACGCCCAATGACCGCCTGATTTGGGACGTCGGGCATCAGGCCTATCCGCACAAGGTCATCACTGGGCGGCGCGACCGCATCCGCACGCTGCGCCAGGGTGGAGGCCTAAGCGGTTTCACCAAGCGCAGCGAGAGCGAGTACGACCCATTCGGCGCGGCGCACAGCTCGACCTCGATCTCGGCCGCGCTGGGGTTCGCCATTGCCAACAAGCTCGCTGACACACCTGGCCGCGCGATCGCCGTCATCGGCGATGGAGCGCTGAGCGCCGGCATGGCTTACGAAGCGATGAACAACGCCGCTGCGGCCGGCAATCGCCTCATCGTCATCCTCAACGACAATGACATGTCCATCGCGCCGCCAGTGGGATCGCTGCGCAACTCGCTCGCGCGGCTGGTGAGCTCAGGCAAGTATTTGGCGCCGCGAAAGCTTGCGCAGAAGTTGGCGCGGGCGATGCCGGAGCCGCTGCACGTCGCGGCGCGCAAGATGGAAGAATATGCGCGGGGCATGTTCACTGGCGGTACGCTCTTCGACGAGCTTGGTTTCTACTATGTGGGGACCGGTAGACGGGCACGATGTGCGTGCGCTCGTCGAGGTGCTCGAGAATGTGCGCAACGCCGAGATCGGGCCTATGCTGGTCCACGTCGTCACTCAAAAGGGTAAAGGGTACGCGCCGGCCGAGAACAGCGCCGACAAATATCACGGCGTCGTCAAGTTCGACGTGGTGTCCGGCGTGCAGGCGAAAACTGCGACGTCGGCGCGCCGAGCTACACGAGCGTTTACGCCAAGGCGCTTGGGGGACGAGATGGCGCGCGACGAGAAGGTCTGCGCGATCACGGCGGCGATGCCGTCAGGCACCGGGCCTCGACAAGGTCGCCGAGAAATTCCCGGAGCGCGTGTTTGACGTCGGCATTGCCGAACAACATGCGGTGACCTTCGCCGCGGGGCTGGCTGCGCAGGGCTACAAGCCGTTCATCACCATCTACTCGACATTTCTGCAGCGCGCTTACGATCAGGTGGTGCACGACGTCGCGATCCAGAACCTGCCAGTACGTTTCGCGATGGACCGCGCCGGTCTTGTTGGCGCCGACGGCGCGACGCACGCGGGGAGCTTCGATCTCGCCTATCTCTGCACCCTTCCGAACTTTGTCGTGATGGCCGCCGCCGATGAGGCGGAGCTACGCAACATGGTGCACACGATGGCGCTGCACGACAGCGGCCCCATTGCGGTGCGCTATCCGCGCGGCGAGGGCAGGGGCTTGCCACTTCCGCAGCAGCCGCAGGCGTTGGAGATCGGCAAGGGCCGCATTGTGCGCGACGGCAAGAAGGTCGCGATCCTTTCGCTCGGCACGCGGCTTGCCGAGGCCGAGAAGGCAGCAGATGAACTGGAAGCGAAAGGACTGTCCACGACTGTGGCTGATTTGCGCTTCGCCAAGCCGCTGGACAGCGAGCTGATCCGGCGGCTTGCTAGCGACGCATGAGGTGGCGGTGACGGTTGAGGAGGCGTCCATCGGCGGTGTCGGAGCGCACGTGCTGACGCTCGCGAGCGACGGGGGCTGCTCGACGGCGGGCTGAAGATCCGCACCATGCGGCTGCCCGATCTATTCCAGGACCATGACAAGCCGGAGAAGCAGTACGACGAAGCGCGCCTCAACGCGCCTCATATCGTGGGAGACCGTGCTGAAGGCACTGCGGGTGAATAGCGCCGGCGTTGAAGAGGTGCGGGCGTAGCCAAAACACGAGCAGACCAGCTGCTGGTGAGCCGCGGGCTCGCCGCGAGCCGAGCGCGGGCGCAGGCGTTGATCATGGCGGAACCGTTTGCCGGCGAGAAGAAGCTCTCGAAGGCGGGGGAGATGCTCGCCGAGGATGCGCCGCTGGAGGTGCGTGGGAAGGACCATCCGTGGGTTTCGCGCGGCGGGATCAAGCTCGATCACGGGCTCGCAAATTTCGACTTCGACGTGAGAGGAGCGGTCGCACTGGATGTGGGGAGCTCGACCGGCGGGTTTACGGACGTGCTCCTCTCGCGCGGAGCGGCGACGGTTTACGCGGTCGACGTCGGCACCAATCAACTCGCGTGGAAGCTGCGACAGGATCCGCGCGTCGTCGTGCACGAGCAGACCAATGCGCGCGGGCTCGACAGCAGCATTATCCCGGAAGCTGTGGATGTCGTCGTCTGCGACGCGAGCTTCATCTCGCTGGCGAAGGTACTGGAGGCGCCGCTCAAGCTCGCGAAGCTAGGCGCGAAGCTGGTGGCACTCATCAAACCTCAGTTCGAGGCCGGTCGCGAGGAGGTCGGGAAGGGCGGTGTCGTGCGCGACCCAGCAGTGCACGAACGTGTTTGTGCCGAGGCCAAAGGCTGGGTTGAAACGCAAGGCTGGACCGTGCTGGGCATAACGCCGAGCCCGATTACGGGGCCCGAAGGGAACGTCGAATTCCTGCTGGGAGCGGAGAAGGATGGCTGAAAGTGTAGAGATGCGACGCTGGGGCAGGATTGCTCTGATCACCGTCCTTGCCATCGAGCTTCTGGGTGGCCTCAGCGGTTGGCTGTCGAACAGCGGCTACAGGAACGGCTGGTTCGACTCCCTTCAGAAGCCCTTTTTCATGCCTCCTGGTTGGGCGTTCGGCGTGGTCTGGCCGATTCTCTACGGGTTGATGGGCATCGCGCTGGCGATGATCCTTGCATTGCCGCCATCACCAGAACGCAAGTCCGCGCTGGTGCTCTTCTTCGTGCAGCTGGCGCTGAACTTCGCCTGGTCGCCGATCTTCTTCGCCGGCCATGACATATCGCTCGCAAAATGGGTGATCTTCGTCATGACCGTCGTCGCTGCCCTCGCCGCGGGCAAGTTCATGCGATTGAAGAAGCCGGCGGGGCTACTGCTGATCCCATATCTTGGCTGGCTGGTGTTCGCGGCCACGCTGAACTCCACTATCGAGGCGCTGAATCCGGGAGCCGGAACGTCGCTCGTCTCCTAGCGCCAAAAACTGGGGATATCTCAGTCAGTTGGGGATAGTCGAAATGCCCAGGGTGGCGGAATGAGGCGCAACTCCCTATTTCGGCGGCGAAAGGGAGAAACCTTATGCAGTCCGAGAACAGGATGTTCGACGACTTCGTGAAGATGATGAACGGCTTTGCCGGGACTTTCGCGGGCATGGGTCGCGAAGCCGAGGCGGGCGCACGCGAGAAGTTTCGCGAATGGGTGGGCGGCCAGGACTTCGTCGGCCGCGACGAGTTCGAAGTCGTCAAGGCGATGGCTGCTGCAGCCCGCGATGAGAATGAAATCCTGAAGGCGCGGATTGCCGCTTTGGAAGCGAAAATCGCGGGCCCTGTCGCGAGCGCGGCCGGCACCAAGCGCGGCGGCCCCAAGAAGGCAACTCCGGAGGCGTGAACCTGAGCGAGGAAGAACTCCAGGACGAGCGCGATGACGGCGCGCCGATCGAAATCCTCGAGCAATATTTCGAGGCTCGCGGTTGGGCTTGCGAGCGTACCGGCGAAGGCGAGATCGTGGCATCGGCTACAGGCAGCTGGGCGCAGTACGAGCTCCGCGGTGTCTGGCGCCCCGAGGACCAGGTCCTGCAGTTCCTCGCCTTCCCGGACATCAAGGTCGCGGCGGACAAGAAGACCGCGATCTATGAGGCGCTGAGCCTTATCAACGAGCAGCTATGGCTCGGCCATTTCGAGATGTGGTCGGGCTCCGGGCTCGTGCTTTTCCGCCATTCCACAATCCTCGACACGCGCTCTGATGAGGGCCTTACGCTGGAGCAGGCGGAGGCGATTGCCGAGGCGGCGGTTGAGGAGTGCGAGCGCTTCTATCCCGTCTTCCAGTTCGTGCTATGGGGCGGCAAGTCGCCGGGCGAAGCTATTGCCGCGGCGCTCATCGACACGCACGGGGAAGCATGACGGACGCTCCAAGACTGCCGTTGCCGACGTGGTTCTTCGGGTGCGGGAACATGGGCGGCGCCATCGTCGATGGTTGGCGCCTCGCCGGGATCGATCTTTCAAGCACGATCGTGATCCGCCCGAGCGGAACGCCGGTGCAGGGCGTGCGGACGGTCCCAACCGTTGCTGACGCTGGTCCTCCGCCTCGGCTGGTAATCCTCGCGTTCAAGCCACAGAAGCTGGAAGAAGTCGCGCCGGAACTGCGAAAGTATCTGTCTGCAAAGACGACGGTCGTCTCGATCCTTGCCGGTGTTGAAGCAGATACGTTGCGTGAGCGCTTCCCGGGCGTCGCGGCAATCGTTCGCGCAATGCCTAACCTGCCGGTCGCGATCCGTCGGGGCGTGGTGGCGCTCTACAGCGCGGATGCCGACGACAGCACGCGAACCGAGCTTTCGACTTTCTTCGCGCCGCTGGGCTATGCCCCGTGGGTGGTCGACGAGGCGAAGTTTGCCGCGGTCGGATCGGTCGCGGGCGCGGGTCCTGCTTACGTGGCCCGGTTCGTCGCGGCGCTAGCCAAAGCGGGGGAAAAGCGCGGACTGAGTGCCGAGCTTGCTTCGACTATCGCGCTTGAAACAGTTCTCGGCACTGCCTGGATGGCCGCCGCAACCAACGAGGATATGCAGTCGATCGCACGCCGTGTCGCGAGCCCGAACGGCACGACGGAAGCGGGACTTGCGGTTCTGGATCGGGAAGGCGTGCTCGACCAGCTTATCGCGCTAACGATAGAAGCTGCGGGACGCCGGGCCGCTGAGCTCGCCCAGGAAGCAAAATCCCCTTCGCTTGCTGAAACGCCGCGCCTGTCCTAGGCGCCAAGGATGGCTGCACCACAAGAAGGCACTTTCGACGACCGCGACGGTTGGATCTGGTTCGACGGGGAACTCGTCGAATGGCGCAACGCGAAGGTGCACGTTCTGACCCATGCGCTCCATTATGCAAGCAGCGTTTTCGAGGGGCAGCGCGCCTACAACGGCAAGATCTTCAAGCTGCGCGAGCATACGGAACGGCTGCATAAAAGCGCGCAGCTGCTCGGCTTCGAGGTGCCGTGGGCGGCGGATGAAATTGATGCGGCGTGCGAAGAGGTGCTCACGGCGAATGGCTTTACGGACGCCTACATGCGTCCGTTGGCCTGGCGGGGATGCGGAGTCGATGGGCGTCGCTCCGGGGAAGACGAAGCCGCATCTCGCGATCGCTGCGTGGCAATGGGGAAAGTATTTCGGCGAGGAGCTCGCCAAGACCGGCGTTCGGCTCGACATTGCGCCGTGGCGGCGTCCGGCGCCCTACACCGCGCCGACGGAATCCAAGGCTTCCGGACTGTACATGATCTGTACTCTTTCGAAGCAGCATGCGGAGAGCCGCGGGTTCAACGACGCGCTGATGTTCGACTGGCGCGGCGCGGGTAGCAGAGGCGACTGGCGCGAACGTCTTCTTCGTTGCCGATGGCGCGCTGCACACGCCGACGCCGGACTGCTTCCTGGACGGCATTACCCGCCGGACGGTAATGGATCTCGCGCAGCGGCGCGGGTATTCAAGTCAACGAACGGGCGATCTGGCCGGAGGAGCTGGAGAGCTTCGAGCAGATGTTCCTGACCGGCACCGCGGCCGAAGTGACGCCGGTGCGTTCGGCGGACCGTGGAATTTCGAGGTGGGCGAGCTGACGCTGCAGCTTCAGCGCGACTACGACGATCTCGTCGACGGGCCGCATCCCGAACGCCTAGCGCGATTGGCTTTCTCGGCGAGCGCCGCGGGGTTGGCCACATCGCGAATGCCTCCTGCTTCGATGTCGGCGAGCAGCGCCTTCAGCCAGTCGCGATCGAGCTTGCGCTGCTGTTCGAGGTGGCGAAGCAGGTGATCGCCGCCCGTTGAAAGCACCGGCGTGAGTTCTTCGCGGATCGGCTTCAGCTTGGCGATGAGCTCGTCCGAGGCGGTCGATCCTGCGCCGGAGTCGCGTCCTTCACGAGTCCGCGAATCAGCGAGATGCAGGAAGAGCAGTGCGCCATAGAGCGTCTGAGAGACCGGTCCTTCTATCATCGAATTGTCGGTGCAGCCCGTCGCGGAACTCGGCTCGACCCTCGGCGGTGATGCGGTAGATCGTCCGCATGCCGCCCCGGGCCACGCGCTCCTGCGCGACTGCCGTGATCAGCTCATCCTTCTCGAGCTGCCGCACCGCATAATAGAGCGTGCCGACGTCCACATCGATGTAGCACTCGACCATCGCCGCCTCCAGCCGGCGCCTGATTTCGTAAGGATGGAAGTCGCCGCGGTGGAGAACGCCGAGAATGAGAAGTCTTGCGTTCCATAGTATAATTAAACTAATATGATTCATACTAAAGCACAAGGAGATTGGCCATGTGGCGGACGATCGGGAGCATCGTTGCCGGCCTGGTCGCCTGGGCCGTCGTCGTCACGGTGCTCAATTTCGGCCTTCGCGCTTTCATCCCCGGCTATCACGCCGCGGAGGCGACGCTGCAGTTCACGCTGGCGATGAAGAGCGGGCCGCTTGATCGAAGCTGCGATGACCTCAGTTTCAGCGGGCGCTGTGGTTGGGCTGATCGGGCCATCGAGGCGATGGGCGCCTTGCCTCGTCGGCCTGATCATCCTCGCAATGTTCCTGCCGGTTCACGTCGAGCCTCTGGAGCAAGTTCCCGGTCTGGTATCACCTTGCGTTCCTAGTGCCGCTGGTGCCGCTCGTGGCGTGGGAGGTTGGCTCGGCCGCAGCATCGGAGCGAGCCGGCAGCGGCTCGCTGCAGCTAGCTGAAGATCGAGAGGTCGAGCGGTTCGCTCGGCCCGAACCAGATGACGTGATGCGTGTGGTCGGCAAGGTCTTCGCCGGTTTCCGCGTGCGCGAAGATGGTCAGCCGCGCCACGGTTGAGCGCGAGAAACTGAGCAACGTCGCCGAACGAGTCCTGCGGCACTGTCAGCTGCACGCTTCCGCGCGGATGCGGGCCGACTGGGCGCAAATGGAAGTGGCCGACCGCAACCGGAAAGCGCGCCTGCACCGCCGCCGCGAGCTGCTTTCGCGAGCTCGACCTCTTCCGGATCGTAGTAGATGTGCGCGTGGAAATCGCGGATGGATGCCTGTGCCATGCGCATCCGCTTACCAAATTCGCGCGCGCTTCGCCGGTACGATGTATAGCTTCTCGCCAGGCTTAACTTTGAACGCCGGATACCATGCGTCGATGTTCCTGACGACGCCGTTGACCCGATACTTGCGGAAGCTGTGCGGGTCGCTTGTCGTCAGCCGTTTGACTTCCTCCGGCGTCGCCTTGCCCGCCCACGCCTGCGCCCAGCCGAGAAACACCCGCTGGTCGCCAGTCAGTCCACCGATGACCGGCGCCGGCTTGCCTCTCAACGATGCATGATAGGCGTCGAGCGCCATCGTCAGTCCGCCGAGATCGGCGATGTTCTCGCCCATTGTCAGCCCGGGGTTGATGTGGACGCCCGGCACGGGCTCAAATTGCGCATATTGAGCACCGAGGATCGCCGCACGGCGCTTGAACTCGGCGGCGTCCTTCGGGGTCCACCAATCGCGCAGTGCGCCTGACGCGTCGATTGAGCGGCCTTGGTCATCGAAGCCGTGCGTTAGCTCGTGCCCGATCACGCCGCCGACGGCGCCGTAATTGATCGCCGCGTCTGCGTTCGGGTCGAACATGGGCGCCTGCAGAATGCCGGCGGGGAAGACGATGTCGCGAAGGGTGCCGTTATAGGCATCGTTGGTCTGAGGGGTCATGAACCAGTCTCTTTTGTCGACGGGTCCCTTGCTGCGATCCACGTAGAAGGCCCAATCGGCAACGGCCGATCGCCGGACATTTCCGACGAGATCGTCGCGCTTGATCACGACGTGTGAATAGTCACGCCATTTGTCGGGGTATCCCACCTTGATCGTGTAAGTGTCGAGCTTCCTAAGCGCTTCCCGCTTGGTGGCCGGACTCATCCACTCGAGGTTCTCCAGACGGTGCCGGAATGCGTCTTTCAGGTTGCCGACGAGCCCCTCGATCTGCGCTTTCGTCGCCGCAGGGAAGTAGCGTTCGGAATAAAGGCGGCCGACCGCCCAATTGAGCGTTCCGAAGCAACTCGTCGGGTCGGCGCCGCAGTCGTCGCCGGCCACCGCCCGCTTGCCGCGCTTCCAGCGTGGCGGCTGGGCGCTCTGGCCGAGCAGCGTCTTCTCGTGGAAGTCGGAGTGCGCTTGGCTGAAAGCGGCGGACAGATAAGGCGCAGCCTGGTCGGCGACCCGGAAGGCCATCCAGGCTTTGACGGTATCAATCGGCGCCGACGCCACCACCGCCACAATCTTCGGCATCGACGTGTTAGTAGTCGCGATAAATCGGTCGTGGCCCGCAAGCGAGGCTCCCTGGAGGAAGTTGGTCCACGGAAACTGAGGGGCGAGTGCCTGAAGCTCTGGTGTCGTGACGGGGTTATATTGGATGGTCAGATCGCGCTGTTGCACTTTCGTCCAGCTGGCGCCGGCGATCGCCGATTCCAGCGCGAGAATTCCGCGGGATGCGCCGGCAGGATCTGCCCATCCAAGCTGCGTCAGGAGCCGCTCGGCATAGGCGCGATATGCTTCCCGCTGCGGCGCGAAATCGGCCTTCAGATAGTAATCGCGATCAGGCAATCCGAGGCCAGCTTGGCTTAGGTAGACGGCGTACACGTTCGGATTCTTCAGATCGATGTCGATACCGACGCTGAACGGCGCCGGGTAAAAGTCCGCTGCTCCCTGGCCCATAAGGCTCGCAAGCGTCGGCAGGTCGGGCGCCGCACGGATGGAGTCGATTCGGGCGCGATCGCACCGGCGCCGAGCCGTTCGATGGTCGGCTCGTCCATGAACGAAGCAAAGAATGCGCCGACCTTGCCGCGCAGGTCCGACGGCTGCTCCCCGACGCCTTGCGCCGCTTCCTCGAGAATGTTTTTAGCTGCTGATCGGTGCGGTCGGTCATGTCGAAACGGCGCGAGGCGATCGGTCGGTCCGCCGGGATGGCGACGCGCTTCAGGTAATTTCCGTTTGCGAACTGGAAGAAGTCATCGCCGGGCCTGGTTGTGCGATCGATGGCGGTCTGGTCGAAGCCGAATGGCGGGTAGACGGAGTTTGCGCCCAAGCCGACCCGGCCAAGACGGTCGCAACGCTGAACAACGCGGCTCTTCTCATGATTTCTCCCCCATTGGCCTAATGCGCAGGGCCGACACAGGCTAGCTTGCGAGCGTCGTCCGACAAATAGCCAATCGACCAATCGTCCAACGGCTTCCTTTATCCCGATGTGAGGCTATATGCGCCGCTTCCCCGCATATGCGGACCGCCTGCTGGGGCGTCGCCAAGTGGTAAGGCACCGGTTTTTGGTACCGGCATTCGCAGGTTCGAAATCCTGCCGCCCCAGCCAGCTAAAATTATCCTCAGAAAACCGCGAATTCTTCCGGTGTGTTGTAGCACAGGATTGTAGCACTCGATGTAGCAGCCGACGAATGCCAGTTCATCAAAATAACAAAATCGCAGCATGGCGCGCGCTTCCTCGGCCGCGGCCTTGCCCATCTTGCCGATGACCTGTGGGCCAGATGGTCCATCGAGATGCGCACCCGGGCATCGACAATTGACCTTCTTCCTCTCCGTTTTTCTCGGCAGCCTAGCTCGCTCACTGAGCGGGTCAGAGAGCCGGCGTTCTCCTGCACTCAAAGATGATGAGCGGTTCCGCAGCCAGCTCAGCTCCCGTAGACCTGAGCAAGCAGATATTTGCCGACCTGTCGAATGCCCTCGAGATCATGTTCAAGCATGAACTCGAGAGCAGTCTTGCCAGCAAACATCGACGCGGATCTTTCGCCGGATCCACGTGTCGCTTGCAGAGCGTTCCGGGAGCAAGGTTTTGAGTGACTGCACTATGTGCACCACGGTCGCGATCCTCTCGATGACGTGAATGGGTACGGCATCGATTGGTGCCGGCCTCAACTGGTCGAGTTCCTGCCGGTAGCGAAGGCCGAGGAGTTTCAGCTTCTCGCCTTCGGTCAATTGCGAGTTGCCGAAAGGTGATCGAAAACACGGAAAATAGCAGGTGTGGGCGCGGCGCCTGTATTGTCACCGTGATCCTTTAGGCTGATGTTCTCGATGGCAGCCTTTCGAGCCGCGGCTCTGAATGCTCGCAATATGTAGGCGGCGGCGAGCTCGACGTCGCCTGTCTGGATCACTTCAAAGATGCGTGGCTCATGGTCCTGCTGACCTAGCCACTGATCGAGCTTCGCAAATAGTTCTTGATCCGTCGCCACGTTTATGCTCTCATTTCTCAAACGCCTTTTTGATGGTGCATCATCACCCACGAACCGTGCACTTTCTGCCTACTGTTTCGAGCGTGAGCACGCATCATCACGCATCTGCCGCACATTAAGACTGCCAAGCGATTTTCGTCATTATTGGTGATCGTGGGAGCAGGGTCAGACGGGCGTAGCTTCGAAATGCCTCCCCAGAGCTTCGGTGAACAGGCGTCGCGCACTCGGCACTTTCTAGCGCGATCAAGCCCGGCGTGACCTTCGTCAGGATCTCGACGCCGCAGTCGGCAGCTTCCCTCATCGCGCTTGCTTCTGGCCGATGACGAGCAACAACTGAATATTGGGGGGAGCGCGGCGGGAATGGCACTGCCGTCGCTTGGGTAAGCGCTTGGTCTCGCCTTCGCGTTTCGCTTTCGTACAATCGTAATGTGCTGAACGACTTCCGGCGCGCTTGAAGCGATGCTCAGAAGGAGGGTGCTATGGGCTTGAGCCCAGCGAACCGATCGGCGGCAATTTCCATCTCCTTGTTGGCGGCATTTCCTCACCCGCGTTTGGCGCCGAGGTCTCTGGCCGCGTCTTGTTGGATAGCCGGCCCTTTGTCGGGAAGCTTGTTTTGCAAGATGGAACCGAGATCAATATTGTGAACGGCGAATATAAAATCTTTGTTCCTGCCGGCGTTTATCGGGTCGTGTTCGATAATCGCCGGAATGCTGCGGCGATGCTCACGAGTTCCCCTACTATCCCAGTAAATCAGAATATCGACTTGGATAGCAAGCATTGATGGTCTGACAGCAATCGCTGCTCGGGGGTTCTGGACCGGTCTGACTGACTGAATTGGCTGCTAATAGCCGAAAGGTCTTCCCATGCGCGATGATAAGATCGAAACGGATTCAAATCCAAATAATTCACCGCACCTTCTGGAATCGATCCGAAGCTGGTTCGATGTCGGTGCAAAGCTCATCGCGGCGGGCGCGCTTGTCCTTGTAGCGGTGATTGGCAACAAATATCAGTCCAAAGCTTCGATATCGACGTTGGTAAATCAACGTGAGCAGGCCGAAAGCGAGTTGCGGGCCAATATGTTGCGTGATCTTGTTCAACCAATCATCGGCAACAACGGCGCGGAAAGTGAGAACGCAAATCTAGAGCGACAAAAACTCCTGGCGGAGATGGTCACCCTAAACTTTCACGATCACTTTGAATTTAAGCCCCTGCTGCAGGAGGTGGATGACAGGCTCCTTCGCGACGGCGGCGAGAAGGAGGGACACGACAAACTTGCCTCCGTAGCGCGAAGGGTAGTTGATCGTCAGATAAACATGCTGACGGCTGTAGGGGGGATATCCAGAAGCGGTGGCACAGACGGATATACCGCTAAAACGGCGAGAATTAATCTCGCGAACTCTAAATCTCCCGCACCACCTAACTGTCAAATAGCCGGGGCGCCATGACAATTCTAATATACGATTCAACAATCGCGCCTCAATCTGTGTATCTTCTCCCGATAATATGGCCTGTGTTCTTTTATATTTATATTCTCCAGACTACAAAAAGAAGTCAATTACGATGACGGCGTTCGTTTTCCAGAACACGAACACCAAAAGACAGTGTGTACACATAAACTCAAATTCTATGAAAAAGATCAAGTCCGCACAAACACTTGACGAAGCGACATTATCAATATTCGATTTTCCCTTACTGATAATACTAAGATTACAGTTGCTGGTAATGAGTACCGATTTGCAGCTTCGCTATATCGGATCGGCACTTTGGCAGAACCGATCACGTTGAAATTCATCTGGTTTCCCGAAGGTTATATTACGAACGAGAGCGACCGATCAATCAAGCTAATTAGTGAAGTTCCTTAGGCCCTAGCTGGACACTCGGATGACGACTTAGCCAGAGGTAGGTGTATCCGTGGCCCACTTTCGGAGCGCCCGTGCGTGCAACAGTCCGATTTCCTTCCTGTCGTAATTCTCTGGGCTCCGGCCGGCGAGCGAAGGAGTTACCATTTGCACTCCGACCTGCACGGTTGGGCGAGCGGACGACCCGAGGACATACTGGAGTGCGATCGTTGGCGGCGCATCCCGCGGGGGCGCGGTATGACGGTTTGAATGTCTATTCGAGCTCTGTTTGCGTCCGCTGTTGGGTTTGGCGGCGGGTGACTCGCCAGCCGCTCCACGCCCCGGTGTGGCAGCAGCCCATCACCAAGGTTGCCAAAAAAATCGGGCTATCCGAGTGACCCGCGAAAGTGGGCGCAGTATAACGGGGACGCGCCAGCTCGGAGGCCCAGGTCCGTGAAGCCGCTCGCTCATGACGATCGCCGAGACTGCGACCATCGCAGGGACATGACCGACCGGAACCAGCAGGGGCACGAGCATCCACGCCCAGCAGCTGGCCACGCACCATCCTCCGACGACGGCGCCAAAAGCAATGCAGTCGCGGTCGGCTGCAAGCCCGAACAGGTTTAGCCGGCGCAGCCGGTGCGCTCGGTTGAGGACGGCCCTTTGAAGGGGGCATCCGCTCCAGATCAGGGCCATTGCGCAGGCGGTTAGGAGCGCGACGGACACGCTGCTCGTCAAGGATCGGATGGCGAAAGCGGCTGCAAGGAGAGGAATGCCCGCGAGACACCAGACTCCAAAATAGCCGGACATGAATGCGGCGCAGGAGCGCCACTGCCGACCGCGTAGGCTCGAAGCGCGAACGTGGGACAAAGGTGAAGCAATGACCGGCGTCATCATGGCGATCAGCATGAGGAGCCAGGCGAGGATCAGCATGGGCTGCGGATTGGCGGCGCTGTGGACGTGCCCGCTCATGGCGGCCCCGAGCGGGGAGTGGCCTGCGGAGCTTCCGGGAAGCAACGGCAGATGCGCGTGAATATCCAATGCGGCAGAAAGGCCGGTCGCCGCGGCCGCAATCAGCACTGGGCCTCTGAACGGGGGCGCGAGCAAGCCGCTCAGCAACAGCATCGGCCGAGATGACGCTTTCACGCTGCTACTGCCGGAAACATGCGAAAATTAGCCGCGGAGGACGCTGACACGATCGATCGTGATCGGCTCGGCATCCCCCCCTCATGTGCGGCGACGATCTTCACGCGAAGGTGCTCGGGATCGAAATCGCCCTGCATTGACTAGGCGTTGCGCAAGATCGGAGATGTCGAAGATGAGCGTGATGCCGTTCCCGCCGTGCTGACCGTCGACCTTGGAGGCACTCGCGAGGCCGAACAGCGCCGCGCTGCCTGCCACATAGTCCTCGGGCAGATCGTGACCTGCGTGGTCCGGCGGATTGAGATAGGCCTGAATTCCGCCGGCGACGCTTGCGCCGCGAATATTCTCAAGCTTGAGGAACGTTCGCTTGGGGGCTGCCGTTGCGCGCGCGCCGGGAGCTCATGGCGGCGACCAATGCCGCTCCCTGCTCTGGCGCGATTTTCAAGGTCGTTTGCGTGGGACCTTCTCCGAGAGTGACGATCTCGCTGTTCGCGCCGATAACGTGGGGTTCGGCCATCGCTGTTGATCCTTGCACGCTGAGGGTCTCACCCGGCGCAGTCGCCGCCGTCGGCGCCGCCGGCGCGGGCACGCCGGTGCCGGAATGGAGATCGTCATAATCCGGGTGGAACTTGCCGCCCGCCAACGTGTCGCGCGCAGTGAAATTCTCCAGTCCCGACCCGTCCACTTTCGGAACCGCGAAGGCCCGGTCGGCCGGGCCGTCGAGCCACTGGTTGCCGGTCTCCATATTCACTCCTGGCTTGGTCATCCACGCCGCCCAGAGCCGATCGATGTTGCAATGATGGAGCCAGAACAACGGGTCGAGGCCGGCGGTTTCGAATGCGGACAGGAAGCCGTTGCCCGGATTGGCGGGGGGCGCGCCGCCGACGAGGACATGGACGGAGCCGTGCGGTACGTTCTCGACCTGGCCCCGTACGCCTAGGTCCGGATTAGAGAAGAGCGTCTTGCTGCCTCCGAAGCTCACGGAGCCCGTGAAATCTAGCTCGCTCATCGCTCCGAGAGTAATGTCAGGAATTCGGAGGCGGGGTTCGGGCCCGATGACTTTCTGGCCGTAGCGCGGCACGTCCTCAAGCGGATTGCGGCTGACCCCGTCGGGGAGATATTTCAGAAGGAACGCTTCTGGGATCCTGCGCGCATTGGGATTGGTCGCGTCGAGATAGTTCCAATAGGGCAGGGTCCAACCGGCGGGTCCGCCAAGAGCCACGATCGTCGCTGCGATGATCTCCTCGAAACGAGCGAGATATCCCCGGTGCCACGGCAGGAAGTAGAAGGATGAATGCTGGCACTGGTTCCAGGCGACGTCCGTATCGCCCGCCGGCGGAAGGCGCGTATTCTGGTCGATGATACCAAGCGAAATCCACATGTCGCGGTCGAATTGATGCATGGCGGCGAGATATCGCCAGCTGTTCCTCTCGCTAACATCGCGCTTCTTCAGCTCGATGACGGCCTTGGCATACCAGAGGAAGGTGTCGTTCCACCCCGGGCCCAGCTTCCAGGCGTCGTTGCGCTTGCCTGCCATGATGTCGCCCCTCGTGCGAGTTGCGTGGAGACCGAGCTCGCGGAAAGATGCTCGTGGACCTGACCTTAGTCAAGCGCGCGTCGGCGCCATCGGATTGGTTGGAACACTCTCGCACCGGTGCGACAGTCAGGCGGAAAACATGTCGCAGGTGGTGGTGAACTGACGTCGCATGTTGCTGTTCGCGGCGCCCATCACATGGTAGTTGATGCGGGCCGAATCTCAGCAACCAAGTCCGTGGCCGAATGAAAGTATGTGTCGTGGAGTAATGGCGACGTAACTGGATCAAAGTGCCGCAAGGGCGCCCGGTGCTTTAAGCGAGACTCCTCCGCACGACCACGAACCGCTGCTCGAAACGTCGGAGGTATGCATGGCAGACCGCAAGTTGTTCACGAACAGCGTGGTGCCGCTTCCCGAACACGTGGGGCTCACGCGATCCGGCCTGATGGTCAACGCGATCGATCCGGCGACGACTAACCAGACGGTCGAGGTGATGTTCTCGCTCGGGACGCCGGCAGCGATCCGCGCAGAGCTGGAGAGCAAAGTGGCGGCCGGCGAGACCGTTCCCGCGTCCGAACTTACCGGCCGCTACGGCGCTGATCCCGCAAATGCCAAGGCGCTTGCCGACTGGCTCGCCTCTTCCGGCTTCACGATCAAGGAAACGGCGCCAGATAAAACGGCGATCTGGGCCCAAGCGCCGGCATCGGTTGTCGAGTCCGTGCTGCAGGTGAAGATGGTCCCCGTCACACGGGACGGAATAACCTATCTGTCGGCAGCCAATCCGCCGAGCCTTCCGTCGGATATCGGTGCGCCGGTCCATGCTATCCTCGGCCTTCAGCCCTTCCGCAGGGCCCAGAAGCATTTTCGCGCGCGGTTCTCCCGCTCCGCAGCCAACCGGCTCGCATTGAGCGCATCGGGCAAACCGTCGCCGAACGTCGCCAATGCACCGCCCTACCTCGTGAGCGAGATCCTCAAGGCCTATGGCGGGGATGGTCTGGGTCTCAGCGGCAAAGGCCAGAGTATCGCAATCCTCATCGACACCTTCCCCGCCGACGCGGATCTCGCGGCGTTCTGGAAGGCCAACGGCCTGTCGATCAAGCCGTCTCAAGTCACCAAGATAACGTCGGCAAAACTGCGCTGCCGCCACCCGAGGGCGAAGAGACGCTCGACGTGTGCTGGTCCGGCGGCATCGCTCCCGGCGCCGAGGTTCGCGTTTATGCCTCGGGCTCGCTTCAGTTCTCAGCATTGGACAAGGCGCTCGACCGGATCATTGCGGATCTTCCCGCCAATCCCGGCCTACGGCAGCTGTCGATCAGCCTCGGCCTCGGCGAGCAGTACATGGGCGGTCCCGACGGCGAGGTCGCCGCCCAGCATCTGCGTTTTCTCAAGCTCGCGGCGGCCGGAGTGAACATTTTTGTGTCCACGGGGGACGCCGGGTCCAATCCGGACGACACCGGGCATAGTCCGACCGGGCCGCTGCAGGCAGAATATGAAAGCACTGATCCGGCCGTCATCGCCGTTGGCGGAACGAGGCTCGACCTCGCCGCGGACGGGACCATTTCGTCGGAGACCGGCTGGGCGGCCGGCGGCGGCGGCCGCAGCATTCTGTTCAGCCGGCCCGCGTGGCAGGTCGCCACTGGCGTTCCGACCGGAGCGGATCGGCTCGTGCCGGACGTCTGTGCCGCGGCCGATCCCAACACGGGCGCCTTCCTCATCGTCAATGGGAGCGCCATGGCCATTGGCGGGACCAGCTGGAGCGCGCCAGTCTGGGCCGGCATCTGCGCGCTGCTCAATGAAGCGAGGGAGCAGGCTGGCAAGCCATTCCTCGGCTACCTGAACCCCTCCTTGTACCAGCTTGCGGGGAGCGCTGCGTTCAGGGACGTCGTCCAGGGCTCAAATGGCGCGTACAGCGCAGCGCCCGGGTACGACCTGGTGACCGGGCTTGGCGCGCCCAACATCGCCGCGCTCGTTACAGCGCTCGCCGGGGGGAGCTCCAAGCCGACGAAGAAACCCGTCCGGTCGCGGAAGCCAAAGGTCGAGAAAAGCTCGGTGGATCGGCCGAAAGCCCGCCGCTCGAAAGGACGGTGAAGGCGTTCGGCGCGGTGAGGTCGCGCTCTGTAGCAGAGGCGCGCTCCATAGTCCGGGCACCAGTTGCTCGTCGAGCATTCTAATCCATTGGATGGATTGGAATCGCTAAGCTCGAAGCGGCGCTCGCCCATGCATTTGGAGATGCCGGTGTGCCGTCGGTAGAAGGCGGTCACTCACGCTCTTGCCTTGGTGGATGTGCACGTTTTGGCCTGCGCAGAAATGGATGGTGTGGCATCTTTTGGCCGATAGCGGACCGTCCGCTTATATTCACTTTCGACCCAAAGCAGAAACTCCCATTGCGGAGCGCTGCGGGATCAACTGATGGTCGCGAGAACCGTGTCGGGCATTCATGGAGCTTGGAAAGGCTGCGACGCGAAGCAAACAATCGTATTTCCCCACGAAAAGCGATGCACGACTGAAAGTTCCTGCCGAAAGTTGCCTTTATCAGGTCTTTTATTGATCTTATTCAGTCGCAGAACCGCTATCAATGCAAGCAGATGAGCCAAATAGCGGCTGTGGCTGCAATCAGCGCGAGTTATTAGCGGCGTCCGACGCATCGACTGACAAGGTGAACGCTATACGAGCCGAATGAGCCTGGGCAGTCCCAGGAAAAGCGTCGGTGGCGCGTGTCGCATAAGGATATGCGAATGGAAGCGCGAGCGAGAGCGAGAGGCGGCACATCCAGTTGGTTCGGCCTACCACCTTGGATTGCGTTGTTTGTCGTCGCGGGAGTCATCGTCGGCGCAGTATTTCTTTTATGGTTCGCCGCACAATCATTCACCCGGTCGAGCACTTTAGACGCTCAACGCGTTCGCTCGCTCAACCTTGCCGCTGACTACATCGCGAAATGGCCCGACGTCGCAAGATCGATTGCTCAGACTAGTTTGTACCATCGAACGAAGAGCGACAAAAAGAAGGAGCCGAACTCTGAGAATACTTACTACGCAAATCTATATCATCCGGAATTTGGCGAGTTCCAGGTCGAATATGATCTGGGACAGTCCAATTGTCACAACGGAGTACAGATCTACAAGAACAGCCTGACTGTCACGGGGGAAGCCTTGGCGTCTTCCGCAAAACTGTCAGCGCGTGAGAAGACATACAACGACACGGCGCGAGATGCTTCCTGGATCCCTCTTAAGGGCAAGAAAGGGCCAGTGTGTTTCAAGATCGCCAATCTCGATCTGGCAAAGGTGGCGCCGCCACTCGGCAGCTTCTCCCATTTACTGCTCATCGACGACACGGCCAGTGCGCAGCAGAAATCGAATAAGAATAAGAAGACTGCAAAAGAGAGCGGCGGGGACAAGAGCACGACCTCAGAACAGCCCACGGGCTTGCGGACAGGTCGCGTCGTCGCCTGGGTGGGCCCTTCCGAGCTGCCGATCCGAAGGCTGTCCGATCTTCCCGCGCTCCAGTCCGAGGTCTCGAAGGCCGTAGTTGCGGCCGCCCAGGCGACCTTGACCGCGACGACGAACCAGATCGCGGCGATCCAACCGCCGAACTCCGGTCCATCCGACGCTCTCCAGCCATTCAATTCTCGCGTCGCCGGGAAGAGTTACCGTTTTTATTGGCGCCCGATTGCCCTCGACCTCCCCGCAGACGGGATTCAGGCCCGCAGCAGTTGAGTTACTACCTGGTCGGGGTCGCGCCGGCAGGCGCCGCGGCCAGCGAGCCTGGCGAGTCCCGGACCGAAATCCTGGGCTTTGCGGTCGTGCTCTTCATGCTCATCGCCCTGATACCGGTGGTGAAGCTCGTACTGCTGGGACCCGTCGACACCATGAAGGAGATCGAGGTCGCAGCGATCTGCGTTGGAATCGTCGCAGCAACGGCGTTCGGAACCGCCTTGTGGATCGGGGTCCGGGATGTCCTCATCGCGCGAAGCGCGGAATCGTCCGAGATAGCCGGAACGGCCAGGGCGCTCGTGCGGAATGTTGAGCGAGACTTGAGAGATGCGCTGTTCTCGTCCCAGATGGTTGAGCTTTCGCAGAACTTCGGGCGGCTCAAGTCCGCCCCGTTGGTCTTTGGCTTCGCACCGGAAGCGGACTTAGCCACCGCTGTCAAAGTCGAGAACCTCGTCCTGTTCGACGGCAATGGCAGGCAAGCGGCGGGCACGGTCATTAACGCTGCGCGCAATTATGTCGGCGCGAACTTCGATCTGAGTGACCGTACCTATTTCAGAAGAGCGCTCGACGAAGACTTCGCGCCTAATGGTGAACACCTCTTGGCCGAACTGAGGAAAGGCCACGACGCGTGTTACATCTGGAACGACACCGAAAGCGGTCTTGTTTTTGACGGGGTGCGGTCAAGGACGGATGGGACCTTGAAGGCGATCATGGCGGCGAGGCTCCGTAAGCCCGCGACGAGCCTCAAGTGCGGCCAAGAATCCAGTCAAAGCCAGCGACATCGAGCAACTGCAGCCGAGCGTTGTCGCCGCCGCATTCGTGATGTGGCGGATGGAGTCGCCAAGGCTGGACAGCGGAGTTCGCTATGCAGTTCTGGACTTGCGGAACGAGAGGGATGCGATCGACCACCCGGTGCTGTTTCACAGCGATCCCGGCCGTGCGGGCGTGGAGCGGTTTGACGAGCCTCTCGACGCCCGTACACGCGCCAAACTTGCCGACGAGATTGGCGATCCGGTCCCCTGCACGCTGAACCAAAGCACCGGGGTTCCGCGTAGCCCCCCAGCCAGAGAGTTCACAGGTATCCATGAGGAACACGTAACTCAATTCGCGGTCGCTCGCGTACCGTGCACCGACTGGGCCGTTGTCGCATTCAAGTCGCGCAGGTTGATTGATTCAGAGGCTTTGCGGCCAGCGGTTTACGCAACGCTGGTCTGGGCTTCGCTGATGATCGTACCACTTCTTCTGTGGATACTCGCTGCCTTCTGGTGGGGGAGGCGCGTGTGGATCTGGATGTGGCCTGATCCAGTGAAGAAAAAGAAGGACGCGTATCGATATCTGGCGATCATGCTGGCGGTTGTTGTCCCCGTGGCGATGGTCCTCGTTGCATTCGCTCGGCCGTTCATGGGGTCTCTTCTCAGCGTTATTGGCGCGGGTGCCGCTCTCGGATGGTTGGCATGGATGCACGACGGGGCAAAATCGGCGCCCGGTTAAGACCGCGCCCTCGACAAGGCAACGGAGCTCCGGTTCGCCTTTTTCGCCGTCGCGCTGCTTGTCACTATTTCGGTAATGCCGGTCCTCGCCCTCGCCGCGGATGCGCGCGGCTACTACGAAGAGCTATCCGCGGCGCATAACGACGTGGCTCGCCAGAAGACCGATGATGAGCGGCTCAGGTCCTGGCACGCTATTGCGCGGATGGAGGGCGTTGAAACTCCTCCCATTCCCAACCATGCAACCAAGCTGCCGGAATGTGCGAACTGCCCGGACTACTTCGTCAAGCATTTGCGAGCGGAGGCCGGCCATGAGGATACGCTAGAGCAAGTGTCCCGGCAGCCGTTCCACTGGTTTCTCGGTCTCCACGGTTTCAGATACGTCGACGACTTCACGCTTCTTCCGCTCCTGATGCTGATCGTAATAATTCTGTGGCTCGCGATACGGGCCAGCCTGCAAGGATTATTCGGCTTCGGGGTAGCTCTTGAGGCCATTGAATATCCAACGCTGAAGGTGGGTCATGGCGGCGGGGTTGAAGTCGACGACCTTCCACCGCGCTTTCTCGTCGTTGGCGCCGACGAGCGTCTGCTCCAGGCGTTGAAGCGTCGTGCCGAGGAGATGGACCTCAATAGCGATATCAGGAAGAGACGGGCGTTGAGGTTGCCCTCCAGAGGCGCGGACGGTCCCAAACTCCTACTCATCCGTAATCTGGGGCAATTGCTTGGAGACCCCGACTATCGCCGTGAAGCCTTGGAGCGGCTCGAGCAAATCGTGGCCGAACAGGGGGAGCCGCCACGCTATCGCATTGCAATCCTGACATCACTGACTCCGCTTGAGCGCCTCCTCCAGTCGTTCGAGCGCGAGCGCGATGAAAACGACCGCCTTGGCGAAGAAGCCCAAACGACCGCTCGCCTCGAACGAGCCAAGCACCGCGAGGACATGCGGTGGAGCGCCGTATTCGAAGAGTTCACGACCTACTACCAAGCCGCGGTGCGGAGAGTCTGTCCGGAGAATCTGGATTTGGACAAGGAAGGGCATGCAGTAAAGCTGATCTGGCAGGAACTCGAATACGTTCCAGACCAAGTAGTAGCGGCAATGATCGGCCACGCCGAGAAGCCCCTCTCGTGCGAACACATTCTCAACTGGGCCCGAGGCATCGCCGACCATCACCCCGGGGATAGTGCGATTGTCGACTATCTCGCCTCGAGTCTGATCGAGCATTACCATTTGATGTGGGCGCTCTCGAGCCGGGAGGAGCGCCTGTTGCTGTACCGGATTGCACATGGCCATACTCCGAACATCGCCAGGGCCTATGCGCTACGATCATTGGTCAAGCGGGGGCTTGTGGTGCTCGATCCTTATCCGCGAACGATGAACCAAAGCTTCGCCCAGTTCGTGCAACACGTTGAGACGCCGAAAACGATTACAAGATGGCGGCGATCGCAAGTCCAGGGCTCCTGGGGATCGGCGCGGCTGCTGCTTGCACTGGCCCTGCCGCTTGCGCTTGGCGTGCTCATCTTCGCGGCTATCCGGAACGGAAACTCGCTCGCGGCTATTATTCCACTGATCATTGCGACCGGCCCCGCACTCATCCACGCTCTTGGGGCGGCGAAACGCACCGCAGCTGCATAGGATGGGGAAGTTGCCTAACTGACAGCGCTAGCATCAGCGCGCGTCACGCACGAAGGACCTCGTTATCGGTGCGATCGCCACTCCCGTCGCTTCCGACGGCAAGCGCCTGATCGAGAAACGCCTCGACCTCATCATGATTGACCACCCACGAGATCTTTTTGAGTGCAGTCACACCGGCTCTCCGTGGTCAGGAAGTTTGAGCGAGCAGAGTGGGGCAGTCGTCTAGCAACCGCGTCATGCAGAGCTCGCCGAGACGCCGGTACGATTCCCATTGTGCTTCATTGAAAAACTGGTCCCCCGTCGACTGCTGCGGAAACTGGGGATTGTCAGCAGCGTATCCGAGAATGTCGGCAGGGGCGTCGGCCAAAAGTCGCGGCTTCATCCAGATGATATGGAGATGTTCGCCCGGCGTCAGCACGCGGAGTGCAACAGCGAATTCCCGGCAATCTGGCGACGTGAATGCATTGCGCCAGTCAGGCCACTTGTCCGGGTCTGCGAAAACCGGTGCACTCGGCCCGCCATAGGACTTAAGAAATTCTGCGAGCTTCCCATCGCCGAGAATCTCGGTCTCATAACCGAAGTCCAACCGAACAGTGCGGATCAGATTCTCGAGGTCCTGAAACCGGTATGCGGGGTCGCTCCCGACGTCGCACACAATGATGAGCGGAATGCGCGCCTCGATGAGACGGTAAGCGCCGGAATTCTCGAAGTGCCCGCCGTCGGTCAGATATTTGCGGATATACTTCAGTGAGTACCGCGCAGTCATTTCGTTCAGGAGATAGATAAAAGTGCCGAAAAGCCACGAGAGGCTCCGGGCGACGGGGCGATTGGGGCGTCCTTCATCGACACTTCCGGATGACCACCAATAGCCGAGGCGGACGTTAGCGAACGTGAAGGCTAGAGCGAAGCCGAGGTTAGTAAGCCTTCCCATGGCGCTCGAGGCCGACGCACCCGAAATCGCGACCCATTGCCCGAGGCTCAGGTGCTCCGCCGAATGAGAAGCCAGCTTGGCCCAATCGACGAGCCGCGGACCGATGCGGACACCGCCGGGTTCAAGGCTGAGCGCGTTACCTTTGCGATCGCGTGCAACAAGTTCCGAGTGGGGATCGATTGTCTCGTTGACGGTCGTATTGATGATGTGAATTGGCGCCGGAAGATCGGCTCGGCTGTAAATCTCCGGCTGGATGTAATCGCCGCTGTGGTTCTCCTTGATGCTGGAGCCCGAGGTGCAGTCGACCGCATCTTCGAGCCTGCTGTTGTTGCTTGCGCCCAGGTAGGCCCGCGTCAGGCGCGATGAATAAAAGAGATGCAAGGACGACAGATTGATGAACCCGCTCGAAGTGCCGGAGAGCAGGGTGAGAATGCCGACGGTTAAAAGCGCAAGGACGAAGTGATCGAGGTTGATTGGGCTGTCCCATGCCCGGTCCGTCCAGGTCGCCAGATGTACGATCGTCGCTGCTGCTGCTGCGACTGCTCCGTAGAGGATCAGTCCGACTACGAAAGCGATGGTGCTGACGAACCGCGCTGGCAAAGAGAAAAGAGAGCCCTTGCCGGGCGCTCCGAACCAGTCGGGCAACTTCTTGATCAGGTAGGCGAGCGCGGGCAGGAGCGAGGCGCCCAGAACGCTTCGGAGTTCGTGTGGGCCGCGCAGCCATGTTGCAGCGAGTGCGCCGAGGCTGTCGATCAGTCCGACGCACGCTATGATCAGAAAGCAGATGATGGCCTTGGAGAGCGCCTTCGTCAGATAGCGACGAAGCTCGCTCGTAAGCGCGGGACTGGCACCGCCTTGGCGCACTGAAATGAGCACGGATAAAAGCAAAGCTGTAGCTGCCGACAGGGTCATCAGGGCAAGGCCGCCCACGAGCAGCCAAACAAGAAGACTACCCCTCAAATGACCGCGGAATGCTTCATCGAGCGACGTCCAGAATGCGGGTTCAAAACGCGCGGAAATTCCGAATATCGCAAGGGCACCAAGAACGGTGCCAACCGCGACCAGAATGAGGCTGGTCCATTGGCGCGATGACTTCGGCTCGTTCCCGGACATGCTCTCGGTCATCCAATAGGCAACGCTCAGGATCATCGATGCGAGGATGGGTATGACGATCAGCCAGAGGACCGGGCTGACAGGCAGCACGTTGCTTCCTGCCGTCACCCAGGTCCACTGTGCGGGTAGCGAATGGATTGTGCTTACCAGCACTTCTGCAAGAACGATCGACGAAAAGATCGCGAGGCTGGCGAGCAGAAATATGTACTGCATCGCCACCCAGTTCCGAGCGACGTAGGCCACCGCGTAGCTGTAATCCGTGGGACCGTTCGGAGCTAAATAGCGGCTGTGTTCTCTCAGCCACCATAGCGGATTGCGGCGTCTTTTTTCCCACTCCAGATCCTGGACGTTCGCGCCGCTCTTGAGCACACGGCGCGCAAAGCAGAACTGATCCGTAACCTCATCGAGCGGTAGCGGCACGTCCTTGCCCGCAGGAGGAACAGCGACCTTCGGAGCAACGCCGCGACCGCAGTCGGGCATGAACAGGCTCCGAAGGAAGCAACCGATATAACCTCCACCGGATACGGTTGAGAGAACGTCGATCCGGGACAGTGCGTCGCGTTCGGATTTCGCGAGAGCTTCGATTACGCCGAGCGAGAAAGTGGCACTTCGTATGCCGCCGCCCGAGAAGGTCAACCCAACCATGCTTGCCGGAGCTGCCTTTTGTGCCGGGTCCCTTTCTCCTTCAAACCATGAGCGTACGGCCTTTGCCCGACCAATAAGCTTCTGGACCCGTGGTCGTGCTGCTTCGGCTTCCAGAAGTCTGGCGTTGTCGCTTTCGGTAGACTGTCCAACGATCTCGGGCGGTTCCGACGAGGTCATACTCGGCGATCTGGTCCGGCCGACTTAAAACCATTCGCGGGGAGCGTCCGGCGGGTATTTGGGGAATTGCTTTGCACAGCGGACTCCTCAGGGGTTCGGCCCGGTAGCCGGTGGGGGAGCCGGAGCTAGATTTAACTTAGTCCGGCCAGCTTCAGCTTCGACTCGGCACTAATTCATGTTAGCACGGCGTATTGTTGCGGACCATCATGGCATGTCTCCTCGAACCTGAAGACAGCGTTGTGCCACAACCTAGACTGGCTCCGCATCGAGTGCTCTGCCCAGGGAAACAAAGGCGTACACCAGCGGTGGCACGAGTAGGGCGGATAGCGTGACCTTCGCGATCATCTGCCCGAGCACCAGTTCCTTGATCGGGAAGACACCGTAGAACGCAATAGTGATGAAGATGAGCGTGTCGACGATCTGGCTCAGCACGCTCGCTACACCCGCTCTCAGCCACAACAGGCGTGAGCCCTCGCTTGCCTTGAGGCGGCTGAAAATCGTCACATTGAGCAGCGTCGAGATGCCGTAGGCGAGGATGCCGCCGAGCCAAATGCGCGGCGTGCCACTCATGATCGTCTCGAAGGCGCTGAGGCGCGTTGGGTCCATGTCCGGGGATGCCGGGACGGACAGGACCACCAGGCTGAGGAGCAGGGAGACCAGCAAGGGCACGAAGCCGAACAGAACGAGCCGGTTGGCAGTCGATCGCGCCGTAAAGCTCTGCGACCGAGCTCGACGTCACCACGAGCAGCAGGAACGCGAATATGCCGGCCTCGACCGCGAGCGGGCCGAGCGCAACCTGTTTGTTGCCGAGCACGCCGGCAATGCAGACCATGCCGCCATAGAAGACTGAAAGGGCGAGGAGGGCTCGCGGGTACGCGGGTGCAGCTTGGCTTTTCATGCCCGCGAACTAACGTCTTTGAATGGCAGCGCAACCGCCGTTGACCGCGGTCGCGTGCGGCGGCTAGCGGCGGCGCGTGACTTCCTCCCAATTCGACATTGTGGCCATTGGCGATGCGATCGTTGACGTGATCGCGACCTGCGATGACGCGTTCCTCGGCGAGCATCGGCTGCCGAAGGGGTCGATGCGGCTGCTGTCGACGGAAGAGGCCGATGCGCTCTACGCCGCCATGGGACCTGCGCGGGAAATCAGTGGCGGGTCGGCGGCGAACAGCATGGCCGGCGCTGCCGCCCTGGGGCTTCGCGCTGCATTCGTTGGCCAGGTGGCAGACGACCAACTCGGCGCGATCTTCGCGCATGACATGCGCTCGATTGGGCGTGCGCTTCGAAACGCGCGCCGTTGCAGGATGACCTCCCGACCGGCCGCTGCCTGATCCTCGTGACGCCGGACGCCCAGCGAACAATGAACACTTGCCCGGGTGCCAGCCACGAGCTCACGACGCAGGCACTGGATCCGGAGCTGATCCGCTCTGCTGCGATCACGTTCCTGGAAGGCTATTTGTGGGGCCCGGAGCGGCCTCGCGCTGCGATGCTGGAGGCGGCACGTATTGCGCATGAAGCGGGCCGCACCGTTGCTTTCACGTTGTCCGAAAGCCTGTGCATCGGCAATCGCCGCGAAGGCGTGATGGGAATGATCGACGCCGGACTCGTCGATATCCTGTTCGGCAATGAGCACGAGGTAGCGCATCTCACCGGATGTTCGTCGCTGTCGGACTGTATCGAAGCGCTTGCGTCCAAGGTTGGCACGTTAGTCATCACGCGCGGAGCCGACGGAGCAATCGGCGTGGAGAATGGCGTTCATGCCGAGATTGCGGCGCGACCGATCGAACGCGTCGTCGATACGACCGGAGCAGGCGACCTCTTCGCTGCCGGCTTCCTTGCCGGGCGCTGCAGCGGCCGCGACCTCGGCGCCTCACTGGAGACTGGCGCGATCGCCGCGGCTGAAGTCATCTCCCATTTCGGCGCTCGGCCCGAGGCGAACTTGAAGGAACTCGTGGGCTTATGATCAACGTCAAGCGTCTCGCCGTCTACTGCGGATCCGCTCCCGGTTCCCGGCAAGTCTTCGCGGACGTCACTCGCGAAACGGCCAAGGCGATGGTCAGTCGCGGCGTCGATCTTGTTTATGGCGGCGGGCGCCTCGGCCTAATGGGAATGATCGCCGACAACGTGCTCGACTGCGGCGGTTACGTGTACGGCGTCATCCCCGAGGCGCTGGTGAACCTCGAGGTCGCGCACACCGGCATCACCGAGCTGTTCACCGTCGCCAACATGCACGAGCGCAAGGCGAAGATGACCGACCTCGCCGACGCCTTCCTCGCGCTGCCCGGCGGCATTGGAACACTCGACGAGCTGTTCGAGGCGTGGAGCTGGAACGCGCTCGGCTACCACGCCAAGCCCTTCTGCCTGCTCAATGTCGAAGGCTTCTGGGACGGGCTGATCGAGTTCATGGACCATGCGACGCAATGCGGTTTCCTGTCGCAACAGCGGCGCAGCCAGTTGCTCGTTGCACGGCGCCTGAGGAAGCATTGGAATTGCTGGACGAAGCGGCCGCAGCCGCTACGCAGGGCATGGTCTGGTAAGGCGCGCGTTTGAGCCTTTGGGGAGGGGCGTTCAGTGAATCAGAAGCTGCTCGGCGTTGCCGGGATCATCGTTATCCTGGGCATAGCCTATGCGCTGTCCACTAATCGCAAGGCGATCCGGTTGCGGATCGTCGGTGCCGCGTTCGCGTTGCAGGCAGCCATTGCATTTCTCGTGCTCTACACGGACTGGGGGCGTGCAGGCATCCAGACACTGTCTGCAGGTGTCGGCAATCTGCTCGGCTATGCCAACAAGGGGACGGAGTTCCTGTTCGGCCCGAGCGAAAGCAACCCGCTTGCCCACACGTTCGCGATTGCTGCGTTGCCCGTCATCATCTTCTTCGCGAGCCTCGTCGCCATCCTCTACTACCTCGGCATCATGCAGCGCATCGTCCGCTGGGTCGGCGGTGCGATCGGTTGGGTAACGGGCATCAGCCGGGTCGAATCGTTGAGCGCGGCCGCCAACATTTTCGTCGGCCAGTCGGAATCGCCGCTGGTCGTGCGGCCGTATCTCGCGGCGCTACCGCCCTCGCGGCTGTTCACGGTCATGTGCGTCGGCATGGCCGGGCGTCGCGGGCACGATCCTCGCCGCTTACGCGAGCCTGCTCGGCGCGCAGTACCTGCCTTACCTGCTGGCAGCCGCGTTCATGTCCGCGCCGGGCGGGATCCTGATGGCGAAGATCATCATGCCCGACGATCCGGCCGACACCGATGCCGTCGAGGATGCGAAGGTCGATGTCGCCGAGACGTTCGAAGAGGGCGTGAAGCCCGCGAACATCATCATGGCCGCCGCGCAGGGCGCGCAAACTGGCGTGAAGCTTGCGGTCGCCGTCGGCGCGATGGTGCTGGCGTTCGTTGCGCTGGTCGCGCTCGCCAACGGGCTTGCTTGGAGGCTTCGGTAACATGGTCGGCATTCCCGACCTCAGCTTCCAGCGGTTGGTCGGCTATGTCTTTGCGCCGGTCATGTACCTCATCGGCGTGCCGTGGAACGAGGCGGGAGCAGCCGGCGGGCTGTTCGGCACGAAGCTCGTTCTCAACGAATTCGTTGCCTTCATCGAACTCGGAAAGATGGGCGCAACGGTGCTGTCCGATCGCAGCCGGGCGATCGTCACCTTCGCCCTGTGCGGTTTTGCGAACTTCAGCTCGATCGCCATCCAGATGGCCGTGACTGGCGGGCTCGCGCCCAACCAGCGGCCCGTAATCGCGCGGCTGGGAATTCGGGCGCTGCTCGCGGGAAGCCTTGCAAATCTGATGTCTGCCGCGCTGGCGGGACTGCTAATTTAGTCTTAGAGCGCAAGACCATGGCTACCATCACTGCCGACGAAATCGCGTCCGTTTCGCTGAAGGACGCGGACCGCGATCCCGACGCCTTTGCCCAGAAGCTGGGCCGCAGCTTCGAGGATTACGGTTTCGCGATCATTGCCGATCACGGCATTCCCGACGAACTGATTCACCGCGCCGAGGAGAAGGCGAAGGCCTTCTTCGCGCTCCCCGAAGCGACGTGAAGCGCAAATACTTGATCGAAGGCGGCGGCGGCGCGCGGGGTTACACGCCATTCGGTATCGAGACGGCCAAAGGCGCGAAAGCGCACGACCTCAAGGAATTCTGGCACGTCGGTCGCGACCTGCCCGAAGGCCACAAGTTTCGCGCGCACATGCCGGACAATGTCTGGCCGTCCGAGGTGCCAAGCTTCAGGGACACGTTCGAGGAGCTTTACGCGACGTTCGATCGCACCGGCCTCAAGGTGCTGCGGGCCATCGCCCGCTACCTGGAGATCGATGAGGATTATTTCGCGGACACGGTGCGCGACGGCAATTCTGTCCTTCGCGCGCTTCATTATCCGCCGCAGCCGGAGCCGACCGGCGAGCATATCCGCGCCGGTGCGCACGAGGACATCAACACGATCACGCTCTTGCTGGGCGCCGAAGAGGCGGGGCTGGAGCTTCTGACGAAGGACGGCCGCTGGATCCCGGTTTCGCCCAAGCCCGGGCGAGCTGGTGATCAACATCGGCGACATGCTGCAGCGGCTGACGAACGGGCGGCTTCGCTCGACGTCCCACCGTGTCGTGAATCCGGCGCCGGACCGCGCCAGCCAGGCGCGCTACTCGATGCCCTTCTTCCTGCACTTCCGGTCGGATTTCCTGATCGAGGCACTGCCTGGTACTGTGCCGGCCGGCGAGCAGCCGAAGTGGCCGCCGATCACGGCTGACGAGTATCTCCAGGAGCGGCTGCGGGAGATCAAGCTGGTCTGAGTGCGCGTGGCGTTCGTGTCCGTCCAACCGAGGGGGCATGCCATGGATATCACTCAGCTCATTCGCCGACGACCACGCCGAGCAGCGGCGCCTCTTCGCTATCATCGAGGAGATGCCGCCGGCGCGAACGCGAAGCGCTCGAGGCCATCTGGGCGCGTCTTCGGGTGCTGCTCGACACGCACGCGCTGGCGGAGGAGCGGTTCTTCTACCCGGAGCTTCTGAAGATCGGCCGCGGCGCGGACGGCGAAAATCCGGTCGAAGAGACGCAAGGACGCGATCAAGGACCATAACGAGATCCGGGACACGGCGACGGCCGTCGATCGAGCACGAGGCTGGGCTCGGCCAGTGGTTCAAGGCCGTCGCGGCAGCGAACAAGGCGAACAGCGATCACATGGCCGAGGAGGAACGGCAGGGGCTGACCGACTTCCGGCGGCACGCCGACCGCGACTGCGTCATAAGATTGGCGTCGCAGTTCATCCGGTTCGAGTCCGAGCATCTGACCGGTGACCGGCGTGAAGCCGGTCGACCGCGAACGTCGACGCCTATATGCTCGAAAACAGTTAGGCGGGCGGCTCGAGATTCGCCGGACCGAAGCCAAACGGGATGAGCTCGCCGATCATGTGACGTTCGACTGCCGAGCCATCGCCGCTGCCGCAAGGATCTCGACATCGCGGCCGCTGAGCTGGGCGGCTTCGAGGATCGCCTGACGGCAGCCGCCGCAGGGCGTGCAGACATGCTCGCCGTCTCCGCCCACGACGGCGATCCGTGCGACCTTGTCCAGGCCGAACTGGTGCTGTGCTGCGGTCAGCGCGCTCTGCTCGGCGCAGATGCCGAGCCGGTAGCAGGCGTTCTCCATGTTCGCGCCGGTGACGACTTCGCCATCGACGGACTCGATCGCGCAGCCGACATTGAACTTCGAATAGGGCGCGTAGGCCTTCGCGCCGCGTCGCGCGCGAGCTGCGACCAATTGTTCATCCGTCATGCTCTTGTCCTTAAGCGGCTGCACGGGGCATGCGCTAGTCAGTCCAAATCTGAGAGTGCCCGATCGATGAAAGCCTGCAATTGCTTATCGCCGCCGCGTCGCGGCGCTTCGTTCCCTCGCCGGCGCTCGCCTGGGGCAAGACAGGTCATCGGGTCGTCGCGGCCATCGCCGACACGCAGCTTAGCGGCCTTGCGCGAGCGCATGTGAAGGAGATCCTCGGCGGCGCCGAAAGCCTCGACGAGGCGGCGAACTGGCCCGACGAGATGCGCTCGGCACCCGGCGCCGTTCTGGCAGAAGACCGCGACGCCCTGGCATTATGTGACCCTCAACGGGATCATTTACGACCACGCGCCGCCCGAAGGCGATGCGCTCCAGGCGCTCGCGCATTTCCGCTCCGTTCTGCAGGACCCGAAGGCGAGCCTCGCCGACAAGCAGCTTGCCCTGCGCTTCGTCGTTCACCTGGTCGGAGACCTTCACCAGCCGCTGCACGTCGGCAAATGCTGCGACAGGGGCGGCAACGACGTGAAGGTGACCTGGTTCGGCAAGCCGACGAACCTGCACGCCGTCTGGGATTTCGCGCTGGTCGACGAGGAGCAGCTCTCGTTCACCGAACTTGCCGCCAAGCTGGAGCGGCACACCAGCGAGCAGGATGTGATCGCCTGGTGGGACGTCAACCCGCGCGACTGGATCAGCGAAAGCGCGCAGATCCGCGACACGCTCTATCCGCCGGCCGCCGACGCTGCCGAAGGCAGCCGAAGGCGGGCAGCGCGCCGGCGCGTTCCGGAGCTGTCCTACGCTTACGTTTACAAGTTCACGCCGGTCGATGGAGCGGCGGCTGCAGCAGGCGCGGCGTCCGCCTCGCGGCCTATCTCAACGACATTTTCGCGAAGCGCCGCCGTCCCGGACCGCCAGCGCCTTAGCGCAGCGGCGGCTCGTCGAAGCTTCGGAGCTTGCGGCTGTGGAGGTCTTCGCCCTCGCGCTGGAGCAGCTTCAGCGCCTCGATGCCGATCCGCAGATGCTGGCTGATCGCTTTCTCGTAGAAGGCGTTCGCCTGCCCGGGCAGCTTGAGCTCGCCGTGGAGCGGCTTGTCGGACACGCACAGCAGGGTCCCGTAGGGCACGCGGAAGCGATAGCCCTGCGCGGCGACGGTCGCCGATTCCATGTCGATGGCGACCGCGCGGCTCTGGTTGAAGCGCAGCGCTGAGGCCGAGTAGCGCAGCTCCCAATTGCGGTCGTCGGTGGTCACGACGGTGCCCGTGCGGAGCCGCTGCTTGACGCTGTCCTCGTCTTCGCCGGTGATCGCCGTCGTCGCTTCGAACAAGGCGCGCTGCACTTCGGCGATGGCCGGCAGGGGGACTTCCGGCGGAAGCACGTCATCGAGCACATGGTCGTCGCGCAGATAAGCGTGGGCGAGCACATAATCGCCGATCGTCTGGCTCGGACGAAGGCCGCCGCAATGGCCGATCATCAGCCAGACGTCGGGCCGGAGGACCGCGACATGGTCGCAGATCGTCTTGGCGTTGGACGGGCCGACGCCGATGTTGACGAGCGTGATGCCGGTGCCGTCGTCCGCCATCAGGTGGTAGGCCGGCATCTGGTGCCGGCGCCATTGGCCGGCGGCGATCTGCGCCTCGGCGTCGGTCAGTTCGCCCGGCTCGTAAACCGCGCCGGGCACGGACAGCGCGGTGAAGCGCGAGTCCTTCCGGCGCAGCGTGTCGATCGCCACCGACACGAATTCGTCGACATAGCGCACATAGTTGGTGAACAGCACGAAATGCTGGAAATGCTCGGGCGGGGTGCCGGTATAATGCTTCAGGCGGGCGAGGCTGAAGTCGGTCCGCGGACCGTCGAACAGCGCCAGCGGGCCGCGCGCTTGCGGAGCGCTGTTCCACACGCCGTCGGCGATCTCGTCGCCGATATGGACCAGCTCGTTCGACGGGAAAAAGCGCGACAGCTCGGCCGTGCCGACATTGCCGACCTCGATGCCGCTATTCTCGATGACATAAGGGTAGGGGATCTCGCTTGCCGAGCGGCCGACCGAGATCGTGACGTCATAGTCGCGGGCGAGATGCTCCAGCTGCTCGACGAGATAATCGCGGAACAGCTCCGGCCGCGCGATGCTGGTCGCGTAGGTGCCGGGCTGGTTGAGACGAGCAAAGGCGCGGGGAACATGCGGGCGGCCCAACGAGCCCGCATAATCGATCCGAAGCTCGGGATAAGCGAAGATGCCCTCGTCGCGCGACTTGCGGTCCGGCGGTATGCGGTCGCGGACATAGTCGCCAAGTGCCTGCCTGAGGTTGGCTACAGACTCGTCGTAAATTGCGGCCAGCTGATCGACGATACGCCGCGCATCGATTCCCCTTGTCATGGCCTCGGGTAGATGGCCGCTGCCGTGCTATGCAAGGGGTGCGCAGCAAAGCAGGGATGGAGAAAAGCCATGCATTATCTCGTCGCCGGTATCTTGAAGCCCGGCAACAACGAGCGGCTTGTCGCGCTCCATGACGAGTTCAACGACCATATCGGGCAATCGTCGGGCAACATTTCCCTGTTCGGCCTGCTTCGCGACGTACCGGACAGCGCTCGGGCTACCTCGCGTTCGTCAAGGCCAAGGACTTCGATGAGGCCGAAGAGTTCCTGAAGCAAAGCCCCTTCTACCAGAACGAGCTGTACGAACGTGTCGAGGTGGCCGAGTTCACGCCCGAGGTCGGCGATCTCGAGTGAAAGCCCGGTCGCGAATCGATCTGCTGAGCAGGAAGCTCGAGGCGCCCAAGCCAGCCAGCAGCTGGGGCTGAACTGGGCTGGGGCTGATCTTCGCTGGCGCTGATCTAGCTCGGGTCTGAGACTAGGTTGGGGCTGAGAGCTAGACTGGGGCTGAGACCTAGGCCGCCGCGGCTTGCTCCAGGAAGCGTGCGAGCTCTTCACTTCCGCCAATACGCTCGCCGTCGACGAAGACCTGCGGGGTGGTCGCGACGCCGTGCTCGTCCTTGAACGCGTCAACTTCTTCACGCGACTGGAGGATGTGGTCCTCGAACTGGAGGTCCGCGTCTTCCAGCATTCGCTTGGCGAGCAGTCCGAATGGGCAGGTGTGGGTGGGGAGCACCATCCGGTACAATAGGATCTCTTTTTCTTGCGCCATGACTGTCCCGTAAGCCTTTGTGAGCAGGGGAGAATGCGGCGCGCGGCCGAAAGTTGCTTCATTCGGTTCGCGTGAGAGCTATTGCGCGATGAAATGAAGGGAAGCCTCGTGAACCCACTATACGAACAGATGCCGACCAGCGTCTTCGAGCGAATGTCGTTGCTGGCGGCGCAACACGGTGCGGTGAACTTGGGGCAGGGGTTTCCCGACTTCGGCTGGCCCGAGCAGATCCTCGATGCGGCCGCGCGTGCGCTCAAGGAGGGATCGAACCAATATCCGCCGTCGCGAGGACTGCCGGCGCTGCGCGAAGCGGTGGCGAGCACATTACGGGCGGCAGCAGGGGCTCGATCTCTCCGCCTGACAATGTTTGCGTCACCAGCGGCGCAACCGAGGCGCTTGGAGCGGCGATCCTGGCGACGGTTGTTCCGGGCGATGAAGTGATCATCCTCACACCTGCCTACGACAGCTACGCGCCGATGATCCGCCGGGCAGGGGCGACGCCCGTCGAAGTTGCACTGAAGCCTCCTGAGTGGCGCATCGAGGCAGCGGCCCTCGAGGCGGCGGTCACACCGAAGACGCGCGCGATCATGCTGAACAATCCGCACAATCCGACGGGGCGGCTGTTCGGTGTCGACGAGCTGGAGGCGATCGCAGGCGTCGCTCGCGCCGCACGATCTCGTCGTCATCAGCGACGAGGTGTGGGAGCATGTACTGCTCGGGGACGCGCGGTTCACTTCCCTCATCGCGACTGCCCGGCATGTCAGAGCGGACGATCAAGATCGGCTCGGCGGGCAAGATCTTCTCGCTGACCGGGTGGAAGGTTGGATGGATGGTCGCAGCGCCGGAAATCGCGGGCGTGCTGGCGCGAGCCCACCAGTTCCTCACCTTCGCGACGGCACCAAATCTGCAATCGGCCGTCGCACACGGGCTGAGTGACGGCGACGCATGGCTCGAGCCGATGCGCGAGCGCTTCACCCGCGCACGCGACCGGATGGCGAACGGTCTGGAAGCAGCGGGCTACAAGGTCCTGCAGTCAGCGGCGACCTACTTCCTCTGCGTGGATTTGAATGCGTCGGGTTTGCCGCTCGACGACGAGCGCTTCGCAACGGCTGCAGTCGAGCAGGCCGGCGTTGCTGTCGTGCCTCTCTCCGCGTTTGCGGAGAAAGATCCCTCCCGCCACCTCGTGCGCTTGTGCTTCGGCAAAAGGGACGAGACCATCGACGCTGGTGTCGCTGCCATGGGCCGCGCCAAGGAGATGCTTTCATGACTCCGGCTGACGAAGCGGGACAAATCTTCCACCTTGCCGGGATCGAGTCCGCAGGCCGGCTGGTGAGCTATTCGCCGATCGACGGACAGCCGCTGGGCCGCGTCACGAGCGGTGATCCGGAAGCAGCCTGCGCGCGCGCAGCTAAGGCCTTCGAACAGTGGCGAAACGTGCCGGCGCCGCGTCGCGGCGAATTCGTCCGCATCCTCGGCGAATGGTTGCGCGAGGCGAAGCCGGTTCTGGCCAAGCTGGTCACACTCGAAACCGGGAAGATCCTGCAGGAGAGCCTCGGCGAAGTTCAGGAGATGATCGACATCTGCGATTACGCGGTCGGTCTCTCGCGGCAGCTCTACGGACTGACGATCGCCAGCGAGCGTCCCAAGCACCGGATGATGGAGCAATGGCATCCGCTCGGGCCGGTGCTGGTGATCACGCGCGTTCAATTTTCCCGTCGCGGTCTGGGCATGGAATGCAGCGCTGGCGCTGGTCTGCGGCGATCCGGTCATCTGGAAGCCGAGCGAGAAGACACCGCTATGCGCTGAGTTGGTGCATGCGCATCGCGTCGCGCGTGGAGCGGTTCGGCAGATGCCCCGGACGGGTTGCTGCAGTGTGTTCAGGGCGAACGGGACGTCGGCGAAGCGCTCGTTGACGATCCGCCGCATCGCGCTCGTGTCCGCGACCGGCTCGACAAGAATGGGACGCGAGGTCGGCGCCGCGTGTGGCGAAGCGCTTCGGGCGCGTGCTGCTCGAACTGGGCGGAAACAACGCCATGATCGTCTGCTCCGAGCGCCGATCTGGAGCTCGCGGCGCGGGCGATCCTCTTCTCCGCGGTCGGCACCGCCGGTCAGCGCTGCACGACGCTGCGCCGGTTGATCGTCCATGAGAGTATCGCTGACCAGATGGTCGATCGATTGGAGCAGCTCTTCGCGCAGGTGCAAGGTCGGCGACCGCGCGAGACCGAGACGCTCGTCGGGCCGCTGATCGACGAAGATGCGTTCGAGGCGATGGAGAAGGTGCTCGGCGAAGCCCAGACGGGGCGCATCGTGCTGCGGCGTCGATGCGCGTGCCCGGGCGGCTTTTACGTCCGCCCTGCGCTGGTCGAGATGAAGGCACAGGAAGGAACGATGCTCCAGGAGACGTTCGCGCCGATCCTGTACGTGCTGCGGTACGCGAAGCTCGAGGAAGCGATCGCGATGCAACAACGCCGTGCCGCAGGGCTTGTCGTCGTCAATCTTCACGAACGACCTCCGGGAGGCCGAACTGTTCATGTCGGCCGCGGGTTCGGATTGCGGGATCGCCAACGTCAATATCGGCCCGTCCGGCGCGGAGATCGGCGGCGCGTTCGGCGGCGAGAAGGAGACCGGCGGGGGCCGAGAGAGCAGTTCGGATTCGTGGCGCGCCTACATGCGCCGCCAGACCAACACGATGAACTACGGGGCCGACCTACCGCTCGCGCAAGGCATCCAGTTCAACGTCGCGCCATAAAGCCAGTTCGTCTCTGCCGATCAGGCTGGGCCAACGCTCACGGAACTCGTGCTTCCAGTCGCCCACATAGCTCCGGGTGCATCGGCGGTGAGATCAGATAGCCCTGGCCGATGTCGCAGCCGAGTTCGTGCACCAGCCGAAGCTGCTCGATCGTTTCGATGCCCTCGGCGGTGGCGGTAAGCCCGAGACCGTGCGCGAGATCGGTAACTGTCTTGACGATCAAGCGGCAGTCGCTGGAACGGTCGAGATCGGCAATGAACGCCTGGTCGATCTTCAGCTCGGTAAAGGGCAGGTGCCTAGCTGCAGGATCGATGAATAGCCCGTCCCGAAGTCGTCGATCGCAAGGCCGATCCCCTTGATCCTGAAGCGCGTCAGGGTGTCCATGAGCTTGATGAGCGGCTGGGTCGCCCCTTCGGTCAGCTCGAGTACCAGGCGGTCGGCGGGAACTTCGAGGGCACGGCACATGCGCTCGACGAGGTCAGGAAAGTCGAGGTGCTGAAGACTTAGCGCCGAGATGTTGAAGGCGAGGCAGGTGTCGATCCCTTCCTCGCGCCAATCGAGCCATTGCCTCAGGATGGTGCGCAGGCCCCATTGCGTCAGATCGTCGATGAGGCCGTGCTGCTCGGCGAGCGGTACGAAACGCGACGGCTCGATGGGCCCGAGTTCGGGATCGTCCCAACGGACCAGTGCCTCGACGCGGATCAGCCGGCCGTCACGGAGCGACACCTTCGGCTGGTAAACCATGTTCAGCCGCTGTTCCTCGAGGGCCCGTGCGAAGCCCGCGAGCAGTCGTCCTTGGGTCTTGCGGCTCATGTAACGAGAGTTGTTCGCAGCTGGTTTAGCACCGCTTCTAGATCTTCCAGGCGAACAGGCTTTTCAACGGGACCGACCATGTTGAGGCCCAGGGCCTCGCCAAGACGGAAAGCGGACTCGAGGACGCGGCGATCGAAGCCGCTCACGATGAGCACGGGGGAGCGATAATCCTGTTCTGCGAGAAAGCGCAGCAACTCGACGCCATCCATACCGGGCATGCCGAGATCGAGGGCCACGATGTCTGGCTGAGTGGAGGCGAGCGCCTCGCGGAACTCTTTGTCGTTGGAAGTGACGACCGGTTCGAACCCGCATTCGCGGGCCGCGTCGGCGAGGAACGCGGCGAGTGCCGGTTCATCATCGATCAGCAGCAAGCTCGGCTGCGGCAAATCGATCTCCTCTCTCCCTCACGTCCGGCGTGGGTGGAACAGCACGCCGGGTCAAGTAGAAGAAACGCCTTTTTAACCCTGCTGTCCATAAAGTCCCATTTTGGCGCGAATTACAGCCATGGAGTTTAACCTATGTTCTCAGCACTGATCCGCAGAAAACCGGTGGTGCCGGAGGACGGTGGACATGAGATCACGTTCAAATCAACGACAGTTTCGCTGTCGACGAATGTGCCGCGGCCGACGGAGCGACGCAGGGACGAGCGATTTGGCACCATGCTGCGCGTCGCCAAGCTCACGAACTCGTCGGGGGAACAGCAGCTCGTCAAGGTGAAGAGCCTCTCGGCGGGTGGGCTGATGGCGATTGTCCCCAATCCGCCGCAGGTCGGCGACGTGGTCCATGTCGAACTTTCGTCACAGAAAATTCCGTCCGCGGTCCTGTGGAGCCGCGAGGACCTCGTCGGCCTCAAGTTCGACCAAGCGCTGGACCTTGGAGAGCTGCTCGCGGGCCGCAAGCCACGGCACGGCTTCCGTCCGCGTCCGCCGCGCCTTGAAATCTCCTGCAAGGCCTCGGTCCGCATCGGCAAGCTCTATTACAACGTGGAAGTCCACGACATCTCGCTTGAGGGGATGAAGGTCGAGCCGATCGAGGAATATTGCGTCGGCAAGAAAGTTGTCGTCGTTGTCGAAAGCCTTCGACCGATCAAAGGCGAGGTCCGGTGGTATTCGGATCGTCGCGCGGGCATCGTCTTCGACAGCCCCCTCGAGTTCAACGAATTGACTGAGTGGGTCGGCAAGCGTCTGGAGCTCGCCAGCCTCAAGGCCTCTTACCAGAAGAGCTAAGGCTGCTTATCTCCGCTCCACACGGAAGGAGCGGAACATATGGCCGATCAAGTAGCAGTGCTCGCGGGCGGATGCTTTTGGTGCACGGAAGCCGTTTTCCTGGACGTCGTCGGCGTGAAGTCCGTCGAGAGCGGCTATACGGGCGGCACAGTCGTCAACCCGAGCTACAAACAGGTGTGCGGCGGGGACACGGGCCACGCGGAGGCGATCCGCATCACCTTCGATCCCGACCAGCTGAGCTACGACGACCTGCTCGACATCTTTTTCGCGACGCACGATCCGACGCAGCTCAATCGCCAGGGCAATGACATCGGTACCCAGTATCGGTCGGCCATCTTCCCGCTCAACGAGGAGCAGGAGCGCAAGGCACGCGAAGGGATAGAGCGGGCCAATGCCGAGAACGGCGGACGCACCGTCACTACGATAGAGCCGCTCGGCGAATGGTATCCGGCAGAGGAATATCACCAGGATTATTGGAACACGGAAGGGCAGCGCAATTCCTACTGCCTGGCGGTGATCCCTCCGAAGCTTCAGAAGCTCAGGAAGAGCTTCCAGGCGCGAACCAAGAGCGCTGCAGCAACGGCTTAGGCGCTTCGCTAGGCGCTGGCTTCGGCCATGCGGCTGACGGTCCCGCGTCTTCCCTGTTCGGGAAGCGGCTGGCCGCGTTGCATGGCCTCGAGCTCTTTCTCGTCATGCGAGCAGAAGATCGTGATTTCGTGACTGTGGTCGCGCTTGAGCTCGCGCAGGCGGTGCTGGTTGGCGAAGCGAAGACCGCGGTCGGTGTCCATCAGCCGCTGATAGAAACGTAGACCCGGCGTGCAGCGCCGCCGGTCGCTGTCGAGCTCGCGCCGATAGAAATAGGCATCGCCAGCATTGAGGACCCATCCCGAGCCGGTGTCGATTGCCACGCCGGCGTGGCCGAGCGTGTGTCCAGGCAGCGGCACCATCAGGATTTCGGGTGGCAGACCCTCGAGCGATCTGACTGCGTCAAAACCGAACCAATGTTCGCCGCCTCGAGCGCCGTAGGTTCGCCAGTCGCGAACATCGTCCCATTGAGCCGGCCGGTAGCGACGCTTTGCAACGAAACCGCGGCGCTTGCGCTCGGCGGCGTCCTTTTCCGCTTCCATCACGTGGACGCGGGCTTCGGGGAAGTCCTCGAGCCCACCGGCATGATCGAAATCCAGATGCGTGAGGACGATGTGCCGCACGTCTCGCGCCGAATAGCCGAGCGCTTTCACTTGGTGCAGCGCCGTTTCGCGCATTCGGAATCGGATGTTGAGCAGGAGGCGGAACGCGATGCTGAGCCGCGGATGCGGGTGAGAAACGTCTTGTGTGCCGTAGCCTGTGTCGACGAGTACCAGCCCTTCGTTGGTCTCGATGAGCTGGGCGGCGCAGGGAATGAGGCCGAGCAGCCCCTTGCTGAAACCGTCGAACAAGGCGCCCCCGACGGGGCAATCCGTTCCACAGCGAAGATAATGGACGCGCATCTGCCGCCAAACGACGCCATCAGCGCGTCGTTCCTAGTGCTGTTTCAATGATTTAGCGAGGGTGAGCTGCGCGCCGGAGGCGGTCGTTGATCGCTGCGCCCAGTCCTTCAGCGGGGATTGGAGCGACGGCGATGCGAGACTTATCGGAAGCGTCTGCCTGGTGAAGGAGATCGAACAATCTCGCGGCGGCTTGCACCAGATCGCCAGCGCCGCTCAGGCTGCAAGTCCCCGCGACGGAGCCGAAGCCAATCAGATATTCGTCTGGGGAAGCCTCGTAGGCATTGAGCCGTAGCGGCTTTGAAGGCGCATAGTGGCTGGCGAGTTGGCCGGGCGCCTGGATGGTCTCGTCTTGCGATAGCTCTGCCTCGATCGCGATCGGACCCGGTCGGAGGACACGCAATTGGCCCGCGGCGACCCCGACGATCGTTAATTCCAGGCCCCGCTCCGTCGGCCCGGCATCGATCACGAGCGGGATCCGGCCGCTGAGGCTTCTCAGGACATGCTCGGCGCGGGTCGGGCTGATGGAGCCGCTCGCGTTCGCTGAAGGTGCCGCGAGTGGGCGCCCGACAGAGCGGAGAAGAGCTTGCATCGCGGGATGTGCGGGAACGCGGATGCCGACCGTTGGCAGGCCTGCGGTCACGATCGAGGCAATCCCGGCGGTTTCTCGGAGAGGAACCACGAGTGTGAGCGGCCCGGGCCAATGCTCATCGGCGAGAGAATGTGCTTGAGGCGGGAATTCGCCGATCCGTTCGGCTGTTTCCAGGTCGGGCACATGAACGATCAGCGGGTTGAAGCTCGGTCTTCCCTTCGCTTCATAGATGCGGGCGACAGCTTCCGCGTTGGTTGCGTCGGCGGCGAGGCCGTAGACGGTCTCGGTCGGCACTGCGACCGGTGAACCGCCGAGGATTAACCTGGCAGCTTCGTCGATCGCTTCGTCGCTGAATGGAAGGACCCGCGTCTCCATGCGACGCGGCTAGAGGATAACGTTCCTTACGGGAAGTTCAGGCGCGCTCGCGCTCGATGAGCTCCGAGGCGTCAATTCCAAGCCGTTGCATCCGCGCGCGAAACTCCGGCCATTCCTCCTTGAGGAAGCGGTTCCGCTCGGAAGCACGCAGGCGTGCCTGCGCACCGTCAGCGACGAACATGCCCACTCCGCGCTTTACGACGACCAGCCCTTCGTCCTGGAAACCCTGGTAGGCTTTCGCGACGGTGAGTGGGTTCGCCTGCTCTTCGGCAGCAAGCGCGCGCACAGACGGCAACGGGTCACCATCACTGAATTTACCAGCGAGGATTGCGTCCGCGATCGTCTCGCGAAGACGGACGTATACGGGCTTGTCGTGCTGGGTCCGAAGCGTCATGGTGTCATAATACACCGGATCGCATAAGTTACAACCGGCAATCTCAAGCTTGTGGTGGTTGCCAGGGTTTCGAGACCGTCGAAAGCTCGGGCCGGTCGCGCTCTTCGATGCTCTCGACCTGGGTGGCCGATGAAGATGAAACCGGCGATCTTCTCGCCGGGTTCGCAGAAGGCCTGCCGCACGCGCTCAGAGTACGCGCGCCAGCCAGTTACCCATCCGGCGGCATAGCCGAGCGCAGTGCGCCGCCAGCAGCAGGTTCATTCCCGCCGCTCCGCACGAGAGCTCCTGCTCCCAGACGGGAATCTTGTGGTTCTCGACAGGTGCCGAAACGAGAACCACGAGCTGCCCCTCGTAATGGGCGAACTGGTCCTCTTTCTCGTGGTGCGCGATCGAAGCGCAGGGATCATGCTCGGCGAGCGCCTCGCGGAGGAGCGCTCCCAACGCATCGCGCTGATCGTCCGCAACGGTGACGAAGCGCCAAGGCGTCAGCTTGCCGTGGTCGGGAGTACGCGCGGCGACGGTAAGGATGCGCTCCATCTCCTGGGCCGTTGGGCCAGGGCCGACCAGCTCGCGTGGTTTTGCAGAGCGGCGGGTTTCGAGCAGCGAAACTATCGAGGAACGGTCATTGAGCATCGAACGGAGCAGATAGGGGCGGCGGCGGCTCGCAACAATGCGCTTCAAATCCGCTTCACCGCGCGAATTCAAAATCCGCTTCACAGCGCGGAATTGCCCGCTAGGGTCGCCGCTTCGCGCGAGGGCTCGCGCTTGGGGAGAGAGCCGGATGGTCGATACGCCAGCCGTTGAAGAACCGTTTTCGCCTGCTTCAGGGCGCACAAATCCAGCCGAGAAGAAGACCTGGTTCGGGCATCCGCGACAGCTTGCGCGACTGTTCACCACCGAGATGTGGGAGCGGTTCGGCTATTACGGCATGCGAGCGCTGCTGACGCTCTACCTGACCAAGCACTTCCTCTTCTCGGACCAGCAGGCGACCGGCCTCTACGGCGGCTATACGGCGCTGGTTTACCTGACTCCGCTGGTCGGCGGCCTTCTGGCCGATCAATATCCTCGGCTCGAAGAGATCGGTGAAGTTCGGCGCGATCATGATGGCGCTCGGCTATTTCACGCTCGCGTTCGGCGGTTCGCCTGCAAAGCCATATGCGACGATCGACGGCCAGCGCTACGAAGTGGTGGTCGACAATTTCGTCGACCGGCCGACGAGCGATCCGCACGAAGCGCGCTATATCGTCGACCACGGCAAGAAGCTGCAGATCCGCGGCAATGAAGACGGATCCATCTCGCTGCTCGACAACGGCACGGAAGCGCGCGCACCTGCCGAAGGGCTCGATGCGAGCCCGGCGGCCGAGCGCGATCCGCTCACGATCGCGATCATGCTGGTTGCGCTGTCGCTCATCTCGGTCGGCAACGGCTTCTTCAAGCCGAACATCTCGACGATCGTCGGCATCGCTCTACGACCAGGGCGACCGGCGGCGGGATGCCGGTTTCACGATCTTCTACATGGGCATCAACCTGGGCTCGATCTTCGGGCAGCTGCTATGCCCGCTGCTCGCCGACTGGCTTCGGCTGGTGGGCGGGCCTCAGCCTCGCCGGCGTCGGCATGCTGATCAGCTATGCCCTGATCCAGTTCGACGGCGGCCGACTTGACGGTTACGGCGAGCGACCGGCCGATGCGCCGAACCGCGACATTGCTGATCTACATCGGCGCACTGATCGCGGTGCCGGTGTTCGTGTTCCTGTTCAGCAATCTCATGAACGCGACCCATGCCGAGGCAGGCTCGGGCTTCATCGGCTATCTCGCCTCGCTGCCGCTCATGGGTAAATTGCTGTTCGGCACCTTCATCATCGCGGTGCCTGGGATCCTCGATCTGGTCTTACGCGAAAGGCACGCGCACGGAGGCGCAGATGATGACCGCGGCCATGGTCCTGATCGTCTTCAACGTCTTTTTCTGGACCCTGTTCGAGCAGGCCGGTTCGTCGCTGACGCTGTTCGCCGACCGCAACACGGACCGGAGCGTGTTCGGCCTGTTCACCATGTCGGCTCCGCAGACGCAGAACTTCAACCCGATCTTCATCGTGCTGTTCGCGCCGCTGATGAGCATCTTGTGGACTCGCTCGCCAAGCGCGGGCTCGAGCCGTCGATCCCGGTCAAGTTCGCGATCGCGCTGATGGGCGTCGGAGCGGGGTTCCTGTTCCTGGTGTGGGGCTCGACGTTTGCCGGCCCGGCAACAACTTCCAGGTCGGCATCTGGTGGCTGGCGGGGCTCTACCTGATCCATTCGGTCGCCGAGCTGTGCATTTCGCCGGTCGGTCTCAGCATGATCACCAAGCTGTCGATCGCGCGCGATCGTCGGCCTGATGATGGGCGTGTGGTTCCTGTCGATCTCGGTCGCGCAATATGTCGCGGGCGTGGTCGCTCAGTTCGCGAGCGTCGAGACGGTCGGCGGGCAGGTGACCAACCTGCAGGTCAGCCTCGAGACCTATACCTCGACGTTTCACGACCATCGCGCTGGATCGCGATCGGCGCCGGCGTCGTCCTGTTCCTGCTCTCCTGGCCGCTCAAGAAGTGGATGCATGGTGTCAAATAAACATGGGCCGCTGCGCTCGCGGCGCGCGACTTTCGCTCTCCGGCTGCGCGCGATCTGGGCGACCAAGCCCGAAGCAACGCGCCGCCGGTCCGGATTAACGAGGATCCCTATCCGTCGACCTACGTCCGCTATCCCGGCGTGCCGACGGTGATCCGCCATGCGACCGTGTTCGACGGCGACGGGCGGCGGATCGAGAACGGGACCGTCGTGCTCGCCGACGGTCATGGTGCAGGCGGTCGGCGGCCCGGACTTGCCGAGTCCCGCCGGCGCTCAGGAAATCGACGGCACCGGCAAGTGGGTGACGCCGGGCATCATCGACGTCCACAGCCACCTTGGCGATTATCCGTCGCCCGGCGTGTCGGCGCTGTCCGACGGCAATGAGGCGACCTCGCCGGTGCGTCCCGAAGTGTGGGCCGAGCATAGCGTCTGGCCGCAGGACCCGGGCTTCAGCCGCGCGCTGGTCAACGGCGGCGTCACGACGCTGCAGATCCTGCCGGGCTCGGCCAACCTGTTCGGCGGCCGCTCGGTGGTGCTGAAGAACGTCCCTGCGCGCACCGTGCAGGGGATGAAGTTCCCCGGCGCGCCCTATGGCCTGAAGATGGCGTGCGGCGAGAACCCGAAGCGCGTCTACGGCTCGAAGGGCAACATGCCGCAGACGCGCATGGGCAATATCGCGCTTGACTCGCGCGACCTGGGTCAAGGCGCAGGAGTACAAGCGCAAGTGGGACAAGTATGAGGCCAAGGGCGGCGACATGCCCGAGCGCGACCTCGCGATGGACACGCTGAAGGGCGTGCTCGAAGGCAAGATCCTCGTTCACAACCACTGCTATCGCGCCGACGAAATGGCGAACATGATCGATATGTCGAAGGAGTTCGGCTATCACATCACCGCGTTCCACCACGCCGTCGAAGCCTACAAGATTGCCGATCTGCTGCGCGAGAACGACATCTGCGCGGCCATGTGGGCCGACTGGTACGGCTTCAAGATGGAAGCCTATGACGCGGTCAAGGAGAACATCCCGCTGGTCCAGAATGCCGGCGCCTGCGCGATCGTCCATTCCGACGATCCCAACGGCATCCAGCGGCTGAACCAGGAAGTGGCCAAGGCGCTTGCCGACGGCCGCCGTGCCGGGATCAACATCAGCGACGAGGTCGCGTGGGAATGGCTCAGCCGCAACCCGGCCAAGGCGCTCGGCATCCTCGACAAGACCGGGAGCCTGAAGCCGGGCAAGATGGCCGACGTCGTGCTGTGGAACGGCAATCCGTTCAGCGACTATACCCGGCCCGAGCGCGGTGTGGATCGACGGCGCGATGATGTACGACGCGAACGATCCCGAAACGCCGGCCGGTAAGCGACTTCGAGCTCGGCCAGCCCGGCGAAGGAGACGTGAAGTGATCCGCCGCGATCGATCGCCGCGCTGCTCGTTGCAGCCGCCGTGCCGGCGCGGCGCGGAGACCATCGCCATCACCAGTGGCACGGTGGCGCTCGGCGACGGTTCGCAGCCAATTCCGAACGGGACGGTGGTCATGCGCGACGGGCGGATCGTCGCGGCCGGCGGCATGCGGATGAAGCTCCCGGCGGAGCGCAGGTCATCGACGCGACGGGCAAGTGGGTGACGCCGGGGATCGTCGCCGGCTTCTCGCGGCTCGGGCTGGCCGAAGTCGATCTCGGCGGCCGAAGACGGTGACGGCGATCGACACAAGGAGCGCCGAGACACGACCTCGATCCGTTCAACGCGGCGATCGACGTCGTTCCCGCGATCAATCCGCTGACACCACCGATCGCGGTCAATCGCGCCGACGGCGTGACTCGCGCGATCGTCGCACCCCGGCTGCCGGCAAGAGCATCTTCGCCGGGCAGGGCGCGGTGATCGACATCGGCGCCGACATGGATCCGATCACCGCGGCGCGCGAGTTCCAGTTCGTCGAGCTCGGCGAGACCGGCGCGGACAAGGCCGGCGGCTCGCGCGCCGTCGGCCTACGTCCTGTTCCGCAACGCGCTGCGCGAAGCCGCCGAGCTCGGCGTATGCACGCGGTCCAGTCGGGCCAGCGGCAGCTCCGGACGAGCGCGACGGCCGGTCATCCGCAATCCCAATGAATTGCGGCTCTACGGCGAGCGCGGCGCAGCGAGGACGTGCTGCTGACCCGCTTCGATGCCGCGGCGCTGGTGCCGGTGTTGCAGGGGCGGCAATAGCTGTTCGTCCACGTCGAGCGGGCGCGCGACATCGTCAATGTGCTCGGCGCTGCGGCGCGAATTTCCCGGCGCTGCAAGATGGTGCTGGTCGGCGCGACCGAAGGCTGGACGGTGGCGCGACCAGATCGCGGCGGCGGGCGTGCCGGTGATCGCCTCGGCCGTCAACGATCTGCCCGCGAGCTTCGAGCAGATCGCCGCGACGCAATCCAACATCGGGCGCATGCGCGAGGCCGGTGTCAAGGTCGCGATCGGCATGATCGACGACAACGACACGCGCAAGGGCGGCATGGCCGCAATATGCCGGCAATCTCGTCGCGCTGGGCAGGGGTGCCCGGCGCGACCGGCTTGACTGGGGCGAGGCATTGGCGACGATCACGTCGGGCCGGCCGAGGCGATCGGCATGGGCGGCGAATCGGCTGCCTGCGCGCCGGGCCGGCGCGCCGACGTCGTGATCTGGTCGGGCGATCCGCTCGAGGGCACTGCGCGGCGGCAGCTCGTCCTCATCGACGGCGTCCGGCAACCGATGTCGAAACGCGCCAGACCAGGCTCCGCGATCGTTATCTCGAAATACCGCGTCGAGAAGGCGCTGCCCAAGGCTTACCACGCAGCGGCTACCGCACCACAGGCCATCCGGCGCAGGCTGGATCTTTTACTTCCTTTTCCGCCGGTACGAGGAGGAGGTAGGTTCCCGGATCAAGTCCGGGATGACGGTGATGGTGTCTGTGGGTTGAAGCTCTTGAGACGTCTTGCATTTGGCTGATGAACGGCGCTTCGGCTGAGGAATTTGAAGAACATGGCGCGTAGATACTTCTGTTTTTACGGTATTCGCGGCTCTGGACCAATCGATAGCTCGATGACCGCCGAGATCGCGATGAAGTGTCGGGCAGGGCGGCGGGCGCGCATTTCCTGCGCGGCGATCATCGCCACCGCGTCGTGATCGGCAAAGGATACGCGGCTGTCCGGGCGGACGACAATGGCAGACCGGCGCTGGTCGCGGGTTTCACCCAGCGTGGGCATGGACGTCGTCCTCGTCGGGCCGATGCCGACGCCGGCGGTGGCGCTGCTGACCAAGGCGATGCGCGCCGATCTGGGCGTGATGATCTCCCAGCCCAACACAACGCCTATGTCGACAACGGCATCAAATTGTTCGGTCCCGATGGCTTCAAATTGTCCGACGAGGATGAAGCGTCCGATCGAGAACAGTCATCGCGGACGCACCGGTGAAGCTAGCGGCCTCGGCCGGATTATCGGGCGCGCGCGCCGGGTCGAGGACGCGCGCGGACGCTACGTCCATGCCGTGAAATCGAGCTTTCCCGAGCATCTGCGCCTCGACGGGGTACTGTGGGGTGGTGGTCGATTGCGTTTACGGCGCGGCCTATAAGTCGCGTCCGATGGCGCTTGTGGGAACTGGGCGCCGACGTGATCGAGATCGGCGTCGAACCCAATGGCAGTGAACATCAACGACAAATGTGGATCGACCGATCCCAAGGCGCTGCAGGACAGAGGTTCTCGAGCCACACGGGGCCGATATCGGCATCGCGCTCGACGGGGACGCCGATCTGGCCGATCGTCGTGCGACGAGAAGGGCCGGCTGGTCGACGGGGACCAGCTGATGGCGCTGATCGCGCTGGGCCTGCAGCAGCGC
>CAVVWY010000003.1:0-34673 GCA_963752025.1 uncultured Alphaproteobacteria bacterium
CCTGCACGAGGCGGCCCATCGGACGCGCGCCGTAGAGCTTGTCATAGCCGCGGTCGGTGAGCCACTCGCCGCGCTTCGTCGTCGAGCTCGATGTGCACCCCGCGGTCCGCGAGCTGAAGCTCGAGTTGCAGGATGAACTTGTCGACGACCCGGGCGACCACCGCCGGCGGCAGGTAAGCGAAGGGCACGATCGCATCGAGACGGTTGCGGAATTCCGGCGTGAACATCCTCTTGACCGCATCCTCCTGCGCGTCCTCGCGCGTCGCAGCACCGAAGCCGATGCTCTCGCGCGCCATGTCGGACGCACCGGCATTGGTGGTCATGATGAGGATCGTGTTCCGGAAATCGACCGTCTTGCCGTGGTGATCGGTGAGCTTCCCGTTGTCCATCACCTGCAGGAGGATGTTGAACAGGTCGGGGTGAGCCTTCTCGATCTCGTCGAGCAGGAGCACGCTGTGCGGATGCTGGTCGACCGCGTCGGTGAGAAGCCGCCCTGGTCGTAGCCGACATAGCCCGGAGGCGCGCCAATCAGCCGGCTGACCGAGTGACGCTCCATATATTCCGACATGTCGAACCGCTGGAGCGGAATGCCCATGACCGAGGCGAGCTGGCGAGCAACTTCCGTCTTGCCGACGCCGGTGGGGCCGGAGAACAGATAGTTGCCGATCGGCTTGTCGGGATCGCGAAGGCCGGCGCGGCTGAGCTTGATCGCCGAGGCGAGCTTCTCGATCGCCATATCCTGACCGAAGACGACGCGCTTCAGGTCAGCTTCCAAATGCTCGAGCACCTGCTTGTCGTCCGCCGACACCGACTTGGGCGGGATGCGCGCCATGGTTGCGACCACCGCCTCGATCTCCTTGGGCGTGATGATCTTCTTGCGGCGGCTCGGCGGCACCAGCATCTGCATCGCGCCGACTTCGTCGATCACGTCGATGGCTTTGTCCGGCAGCTTGCGGTCGTGAATGTACCGCGCCGACAGTTCGACGGCGCTCTTCACCGCGTCAGTCGTGTAGCGCACGTTGTGGTGCTGCTCGAACGACGAGCGCAGGCCGGCGATAATCTTGATCGTATCCTCTATCGTCGGCTCGTTCACGTCGATCTTCTGGAAGCGCCGAAGCAGCGCCCGGTCCTTCTCAAAGTGGTTGCGGAACTCCTTGTAGGTCGTCGAGCCGATGCAACGGATCGCGCCGAGGAGAGAGCAGGCTTCAGGAGGTTCGAGGCGTCCATCGCGCCGCCCGAGGTGGCGCCGGCGCCAATCACCGTGTGGATCTCATCGATGAAGAGGATCGCGTTCGGCAGCTTCTCGAGCTCGGATACGACGGACTTGAGCCGCTCCTCGAAATCACCGCGGTAACGGGTGCCGGCAAGCAGTGCGCCCATATCGAGCGAGTAGATCGTCGCCGGCTTGAGCACGTCGGGAACGTCGCCCTCGATGATCTTGCGGGCGAGGCCTTCGGCGATCGCCGTTTTGCCGACCCCCGGTTCACCGACGTAGAGCGGGTTGTTTTTTGAGCGGCGGCAGAGGATCTGCACCGTGCGTTCCACTTCGGGCATGCGGCCGATCAGCGGATCGACCTTACCGGTACGAGCCTTCTCGTTGAGGTCGACGGTGAACTGCTTGAGCGCGGATTCCTTTTTCGCGCCCTCCTTTTCGTTCTTTTCCTCGGCGCCTTCCGGCGGCCGAGCTCGGGCGCGCCTTCGCCCTTGCCCACACCATGGCTGATGTAGGTTACGGCATCAAGGCGGCTCATGTCCTGCTGCTGCAGGAAATAGACGGCATAGCTCTCGCGCTCCGAAAAGAGGGCGACGAGCACGTTCGCGCCAGTCACTTCGTCGCGGCCTGACGACTGGACGTGCAGGATTGCGCGCTGGACCACGCGCTGGAACCCACTCGTCGGAGTCGGATCGGTCGCGCTGTCGGCGACGAGCGCTCCAAGTTCGTTGTCGAGATATTGCTTCACCGACGCGCGCAACTCGTCACGAGCGACACCGCACGCGGTCATCACCTTTGACGCATGTTCGTCGTCGATCAGCGCAATCAGAAGATGTTCGAGGGTCGCATACTCGTGCCGGCGGCGGCTGGCCTCCCCAAGAGCATTGTGGAGGGTCTGTTCGAGTTCGCGAGCAAAACTAGGCATTTAGCTTATTACTCCGTGCCCGCGAGGGAGCCCACGGGCTTTGAATGGAATGTCATACGCCGGAACGCGGCAATCAAGAGCCGTGTCCCGGCTTTTCAACAGATAATCGCTTGGGAAGATGTTCAGCGGCTGAACGGCCGCCGCAATCACGGCTTTTTGAACAGCTCTTCGGCGACGGAGCGATGGGTCTGCGCTCGCTCAATGTGAGATTCGACGCGGGCAATCTCGGTCTTGAGGGCTTCGATGCGGGCTTGCAGCTCCTCGATGGAAATGGGATCGAGATCCTGTTTTGCAAGTTCCACGAGCGGGTCGCCCGGCTTGCTAGGGAAGAGATCGTCCAGGTCCATGGGACGAAAATCGTTGACCCATGGCAGGCCAAGTCAATAAGCGCGCCTCCGTGGCGAGTATCCATCTTCCATGCTGGCCGTTGTCGCCCCGCAGCCCGACGGCGCCGAGGAGCTGGCGCTGGTAGAGCGGCCGGTGCCGCGGCCCGGTCCCGGCGAGGTGCTGATCCGCGTTGCAGCGGCGGGCGTAAATCGCCCCGACATCCTGCAACGACGAGGTCTCTATCCGCCTCCTGCAGGAGCGCCGGACATCCTCGGTCTCGAAGTGGCAGGCGAAGTCATCGACGCGGGCGATGGTGCCGAGGCGCTACTCAACGGCCATGTGTGCGCGCTGGTCGCGGGCGGCGGCTATGCGGAATATTGCGTGGCACCCGCGGGCACCTGCCTGATCGTTCCTCCGGCCATATCGCTTCTCGAAGCGGCTGCTATGCCGGAGACGCTCTTCACCGTGTGGGTCAACCTCTTCGAGCGCGGCTTCGCGGCCGACGGCGACTGGGTCCTTGTCCATGGCGGAACGAGCGGCATCGGCACGATGGCGCTGCTCCTCGGTGAATTGTTCAACCTGCACATGATCGTAACTTGCGGCTCGGATGCGAAATGCGCCCGGGCTGCGCAGCTGGGGGCCGTCGCGGCGATCAACTATCGCGAGCAGGACTTCGTCGAAGAGGTGATGCGCCTGACCGACGGACGTGGAGTCTCGGTCGTGCTGGACATGGTCGGCGGCGACTATGTGCCCCGCAATTTGAAGGCCCTCTCCAACGACGGGCGGCATGTTTCGATTGCCTTCCAGCGCGGCGCTCATGCCGAAATATCTATCGCGGACATCATGCGGCGACGCCTGACGTTGACCGGGTCGACGCTTCGTGCGCGTCCGGTTGAGTTCAAGGCTATGGTCGCCAGCGAGATCGCTCACACGGTCTGGCCCTACGTCGAAGGCGGGCGGCTGGCCCCGATTATCGACAGCACTTTCCCGCTGACTCAGGCGGCCGCAGCTCACGCGCGCATGGAAGCGGGCCAGCACGTCGGGAAGATCGTGCTCCAGGTATCGTCCTGACACGTCATTATTGTTGAACGATCGGTGAGCGAAGGCTACATCGCCGCCAGACCGGCCGCTCCGTGAGGGGCGGCCCTATTTGTTTCGTTTTCAGATGTTTTTCAGGAGAAACGCGGTGGCCCAGCCCCTGATGCCCCACGCGACCGCTGCCTGGCTGGTCGACAATAGTTCACTCACGTTCGAGCAGATTGCCGAGTTCTGCGGTCTTCATATCCTCGAAGTCCAGGCGATCGCCGACGATACGGCCGCGACAAAGCTGACCGGACGCGATCCCATTCGCGCCAACGAGCTAACTCACGAAGAGATCGCGCGCGGTCAGGCCGATCCGGACTACCGCCTCAAGATGTTCAAGGAGCCCGAAGCGGTACGCCGCACGCGCGGACCGCGCTATACGCCGGTTAGCAAGCGTCAGGACAAGCCGGACGGAATCGCGTGGATCATCAAGAACCATCCCGAGGTCAGCGACGGGCAGATCAGCAAGCTGATCGGCACCACGCGCACGACGATCGCGGCAATCCGCGACCGCAGCCATTGGAATATGGCGAACATCACGCCGAAGGATCCCGTAACTCTTGGCCTAACGACGCAGCGCGAACTGGACGCTGCGGTTGCAAAGGCCGCGAAGGCGGCAGGCATTCAGGCGCCGACCGACACGCGCTTCGACAGCGATCGCGAGGCGCTAATCGTGCAGCTCCGCAGTGAGCGCGAGCAGCATGCGCGGGAGGCGGAAGCCGCTCTGGCAGACGCTGGAGCAGAGGCGCTGCGGGATGAGGTCGTCCCGGGCATCCGCGATCCGTTCAAGAATACGCCGATCGAATAAGCCGCTTGGTTCGCGGGCCCACGGAGGGAAACCGGGTCATGGCCACCATTGCTGAAGACGTCAGCCAGTTGAGTTTCGAGGCGGCGCTCGCGCGCCTTGAGGAGATCGTGCGCACGCTCGAGAAGGGCGAGGCGCCGCTCGATAAGTCCATCGAGCTCTACCAGGAGGGCGACCGCTTGAAGCGTCACTGCGAGGCACGGCTCCGCGATGCGCAGGCGAGGATCGAGCAGATCGCTTTCGGCAGCGATGGGAAGCCTGCCGGCCTTAAGCCGTTCGATGCCGGTTGAGACGGCCGATCGGCTCGCCGACGAGCTGAAGGCCGAATCGGCGCGCGTGCGCGTTGAAGCCGATAAGTTCTTCGCGAATCTCCTGGCGGCGACCGGTGATACCCGCGACCCTCTTTACGAAGCTATGCGCCACGCCGCCGTCGGGGGTGGAAAGCGGCTCCGGCCGCTGCTGACGATCGCCGCGGCGCGGCTCTTTGCCATCGACCCGGATCGGGCCTTGCGCGTGGGCTGCGCGATCGAGGCAATCCACGTCTATTCGCTGATCCACGACGATCTGCCGTGCATGGACAATGCGGATCTGCGTCGCGGCAAGCTGACCGTTCACAAGGCGTTTGGCGAGGCGGAAGCGGTGCTTGCCGGCGATAGCCTTCACGCGCTGGCCTTCGAAGTGCTCGCGAATCCAGCGACTCACGACGATCCGTTCGTGCGCTGCGAGCTTGTGCTGGAACTCGCGCGGGCGGCGGGTCCGAACGGGATGGCCGGGGGTCAGATGATGGACCTGGCCGCCGAAGGCCACGAGCTGGATCTCACGGCGATCACGCGTTTGCAGCAGCTCAAGACGGGCGCCCTCATTGAATATGCCGTCGAGGCAGCGTGCATCATGGGCAAGCTGCCCGCCGAAGCGCGCAGGCCGTATCGCGGATTTGCGCGCAACGTTGGCCTCGCCTTCCAGATCGCCGATGACCTGATCGATCATAGCGGTGACGAGGCGGCGGCCGGGAAGCCGACGGGCAGAGATGCACACGCGGGCAAGGCGACGTTCGTCTCTTTGCTCGGAGAGGGGCGCGCACGTCAGCAGGCGGGCTTCCTCGTCAATCAGGCAATCGAGCATCTTTCCAGCCACGGCAGCGAAGGCGACCTGCTTCGCGCCATTGCTCGTTTTGCAATCGAAAGGGATCACTGAAGATGAAAGTCGCGGTCTATCCCGGTACGTTCGACCCGATCACGCTTGGGCACCTCGACATCATCCGACGCGGTGCGCATCTGGTCGACCAACTCGTAATCGGCGTCACGACAAACCCATCGAAAGAACCCATGTTTTCGGTCGAGGAACGTCTTGCCATGGTTCAGCGCGAGGTCGCCGGCCTTCCGGGCAACATAAAGGTGGTCGAGTTCGGCAGCCTGTTGATGGATTTCGCCGAGAAGCAGCACGCAACCGCAATCTTGCGTGGCCTCCGCGCCGTCGCGGATTTTGAATATGAGTTCCAGATGGCCGGCATGAACCAGCAGCTAAACGACGAGATCGAGACGGTCTTCCTGATGGCCGACGTGTCGCTCCAGCCGATCGCGTCAAAGCTGGTGAAGGAGATTGCCCGATTCGGAGGCTCGATCGCGAAGTTTGTGACGCCTGCCGTCGCGGACGACGTGCGGCAGCATCTGAATGGCGCCCCACTCTAAGGGTTCAGCGCCGCGGCTTCATTTTACACTTAACCAATCCGCAACCCTGGAATGTAACCTTTTCTCAACGGGTCGCCCGCTAATTTCCGCTCAACCTGACAGGGTGGACTGCAGGTCGGGACGCTTGCGTCCTCGAGTGGGAACCAAGGAGCTAGACCATGAGCAAGTTTCTGAAGCTGATTAAGAACGAGAAGGGCGCGACCGCCATCGAGTACGGCCTGATTGCAGCTCTTATTGCCGTTGCGGCGATTGGCGCGATGCAGGGCATCGGCAACAAGCTGAACACCACGTTCAACAACGTCTCGAACAGCCTGAAGTAATTCACGCTTCGGTTCGAAACAGGGCGGCGGTGCCGAAAGGCGCCGCCGCCTTTGTTTTGCGCAAAGTTTAAGGCCGCGGAAACCTTGCTCCCACACCGTTTGCACACGGTTGGGCCGCTACGACTGCAATTCTGCGGACAAACTGCAGCCGGCGGAGATGCCGGGCGTGACAGGGAGTGTGGACATGATCAAGTTTCTGAAGCTGATTAAGAACGAGAAGGGCGCGACCGCCATCGAGTACGGCCTGATTGCAGCTCTTATTGCCGTTGCAGCGATTGGCGCGATGCAGGGCATCGGCAACAAGCTGAACACCACGTTCAACAACGTCTCGAACAGCCTGAAGTAATTCACGCTTCGGTTCGAAACAGGGCGGCGGTGCCGAAAGGCGCCGCCGCTCTTCGTTTGTGCTTACGAAATATTCGAAACAGCGCCGTTGTAGGAAATTAACCGCTCCGGAGGTATCCTGTGGTTCGATGGCTACGGTTATTCCCTTCGAAGAGCGGGCGGTCGCTCATCTGCGTCAGCGGCTTGGAGCGATCGAGGAGGCGAACGAGGATCTGATCGCGTTCGCCCGGGGTCACTCCGGCGCGGTTGCTTCGATTCACTCCGCAGTTCTCGCGGCCATTGAGGCGGAGGGCGTCGATGGCTTGCTTCACGTCGTCACGCAGGAATGGCCGCTGATCCTCGGTATCGACGCCGTCGCGCTTTCGTTGATTGTCGCCGATCGCGGCTTTCGGGCAGACGGCTCGGGAGTCCAGCAGGTCGACCCGGCCATCCTCGGGCGAGCGATCGGCCAGGTTGACGGCGTAGAGATGCGCACGGTCGAGCGGGGGCATCCGCTCTTCGGCCCCGCCTGCGATCTTATTCGCGCCGAGGCGCTCGTCCGTATCGAATGCGAGCCGCCACTTCCGGTGGGCTTGCTTGCGCTCGGCCAACGCGAGGCGCTCAGCCTCGATGCCCGGCACGGCTCGGAATTGCTGATGTTTCTCGGGCGGAGCCTTGCGGCTATGATCCGCAAGTGGCTGACGCACCCGCAGAGCTGAATCAACATCCGGCAAGCGCGCTCGCAGCGCGTTGGGCCGGTCACCTTCAGTACGATCGCCGCCGTTCGGCGCACACGGTCCGCGCTTATGTCGCGACGGCGCATCGCCTGATCGGCTTTCTCGGCGAGCATCTGGGGCAGGAACTCGATCACGACGCCTTGTTAGGCTTGTCTGCAACCGACCTGCGCGCTTTCCTTGCGCAACGGCGGGGAGAAGGGCTTGGCGCCGCGTCCGCAGCCCGCGAGCTGTCGGGCGTGCGCGCGTTCCTGAGATATGCGGCAGAGCAGGCGGGCAGTCATGTGCAGCCTCCACGCACACGCGCGCCAAAACGGCCACGGACTCTGCCGCGTCCGGCCGCACCCGATGAGGCGATGCAACTCGCCGAGAATGCGTCCGAGGCCGCAAGTGCGCCATGGATCGGCGCGCGCGATCTTGCGATTCTCCTGCTGCTTTATGGCGCAGGCCTTCGAGTTGCTGAGGCGATGTCGCTGACCTCCAAGGTGGTGCCGATCGGCACAACCCTTCGTGTCACCGGCAAGAGGTCGAAGACGCGCATCGTGCCTGTCGTCCTCGCAGTCCGGGAGGCGATCGACAATTATGTCCACCAGTGTCCGTACCCGTTGACGGGTGACGCACCCTTGTTCGTCGGTGCACGAGGAGGGCCGTTAAATCCTGATCTCGTCCGGCGCTCGGTAGCGGCTGCAAGGGGGCGGCTGGGTCTCCCCGACAGCCTCACGCCACACGCATTGCGCCATAGCTTTGCGACGCACTTGCTTGCGCGCGGGGCCGACTTGCGTGCATTGCAGGAGTTGCTCGGCCACGCGAGCCTGTCTTCGACGCAGATCTATACGGCGGTGGACGCGGCGCGCCTGTTAGACGTTTATCGCCACGCCCACCCCCGCGCCTGAGCAGAGGCCCCAAGCGATTTGTCAGTGGAGACCCGACGTGCCGGCTAGCGGGCAAGCCAACGGCGCCGCGGTACTCACCCGATAGATTTCTGCCGGTAAATCAGATGCTAAACAGCCATTCTGGATGCTTCGCTTGAGATCAAGTCTCTGACTTGAAGCTCATTTCTGCTCCGGATCGGCTCAACTCGCGGACAGTTCGGCGACCTTTCGCTCGATCGCAGCCCAGATGAGGGCAGGCGTGTCGGTCCCGTTGAACTTGTCGATCGCAACGATGCCAGTTGGCGAGGTGACGTTGATTTCCGTCAGCCACCGGCCGCCGATGACGTCGATCCCCACGAACAGCAGGCCTCGGCGCTTGAGCTCGGGACCGAGGGCACCGCAGATTTCGCGTTCCGTGTCGGTCAGCTCGCTCGCTTCGGCCGTACCCCCGGCGGCGAGGTTGGAGCGGATCTCCCCGGAGCCGGGCCGCCGGTTGATCGCGCCTGCCACTTCGCCGTCGATCAGCACGATACGTTTGTCGCCTTCCGCCACTTCCGGAAGGAAGGCCTGCAGCACATGGGGCTCACGGTATGTTGCGTTGAACAATTCCATGAGCGCTGACAGGTTGGCGCCGTCCGAACCGATCTTGAAGACCGCCTTGCCCGCATTGCCGTGCAGCGGCTTCAGGACAACTTCGCCATGATCGGCGATGAATTTGCGCGCTGCGCCCAGGGAGCGCGTGATCATCGTCGGCGGCATGTACCGCCCGTAATCCAAAACCCAAACCTTCTCGGGAGCATTTCGAACAGCCGCCGGATCATTGACCACGAGCGTCTCGTCCTGGATGCGTCCCAGGAGGTGGGTGGCGGTGATGTAGCCAAGGTCGAACGGCGGGTCCTGGCGCATGAGGACAACGTCGACGTCCGAGCCGAGATCCAGAATGTGGAATTCTCCGAGCCGGAAATGGTCTCCCGATACGGGTTGCACGCTCACCTCCCGCGCTCCGGCGTATAGCCGGTCCGCGCTATAGGTCAGATCGTCGGCAAGATAGTGGAACAGCTTGTGGCCTCGCTCCTGGGCGCCGAGCATGATGGCGAAAGTGGAATCGCCGGAGATGTTGATATTTTCGAGCGGATCCATCTGGACTGCGACGCGGAGCGACATGGCGAATGCCTAGGGGGTGCCTGCCGCTTTGTCACCCGTGCCAAACATTGGTCAGATGCCTGGGCCAGCGGCCCGACACCAGGAAAATTGCGTCGATGCGAACGCCATCGCCATCCTGCATGAACCATGGGACGAGCCGATCGGCGGCACGGCAACGCGCCGAAGCCATTGATCGAGCGAAAAGGCCGCAGCATCTTGGGTAGCGCGTGCCTTTACCTCGACGAGCGTGCGCCCACGCCGGGCGACGATGTCGACCTCTCCGCCTTGCACCCGGGCACGCCGTGCCAGAATGCGCCAGGTGTTTGAGGCGCAGATGCCAAGGGCCAGAGTCTCCGCTCCCCGCCGGCGTCGTTCCGCTACTTGCCGATTCACCGTGAGCGTTCAAGCGCTCGGGCGTAGGCGCGCTTACGCGGGACGCTTAGCTGCTCCGCGACTTCGGCCGCGGCGCGGGACGGCGACGAAGTTTTCAACGCACGGTCGAGCGCAGCGTCCAACTCATCGTCGCTAGCGGCTTCGCGTTCGGCCGGCGGCCCCACCACGATCACGATTTCGCCTTTCGGGGGAGCGCCGGCGTAGCGGCCGGCAAGCTCCGACAGCGTCCCCGTGACGCATTCCTCGTGCAATTTCGTGAGCTCGCGGGCGACCGCGCCGTCGCGGTCGCCGAGTGTGTCAGCAAGCGCGTCCAGCGTGTCGCCGAGTCGGGGTCCGCTCTCGTAGAGGACCAGCGTTGCGCGAATGCCGCCCACCTCCGAGATTGCATCGGCGCGTGCCTTGGGTTTCGACGGGAGGAAACCCAGGAAGAGGAAGCGGTCCGTCGGCAGTCCCGCCAGAGTCAGGGCCGCAATCGCCGCGGACGCGCCGGGCACGGTATGCACGGCGTGTCCCGCCACGCGCGCCGCGCGCACGAGCTTGTATCCTGGATCCGAGATCAGCGGCGTGCCGGCGTCGCTTACGAGCGCAATCGCCTGCTCCCCCAAGGTCGCGACGATTCGGACGCGCTCGGCCTCGCTGCTGTGATCGTCGTAGCGTGACATCGGTGCCGTCGCGCCGATGTGAGCGAGCAATTTCCCCGTAACTCTCGTATCTTCAGCGAGGATTCGGTCAGCTCGCTTAAGCGTGTCGGCAGCGCGCGGACTGAGGTCGCCGAAATTCCCGATCGGCGTGGCCACGATGTGGAGCCCGGATGGCAACTTATCCTGCATCAATTCGCCTCAATAACCTCTTCCAATTCAACAAAAAAAGAGTCATCCTGCCAACATTCATCGCTTGCCTGGGGAGAGGTCCGATGATTTTCTTCGTTGCCGCCTCGGCCATAAGTTTGGTCGGGCTTCAAGCATCTATCAATGCGCCGCGTGATGCGTTCAAGGAATGCCTCAAATCCGTCAGCAGCAAGGCCACAAATGAAAAGGTCGCTGGCGATGGCTTCGAGGCTTATGCGCGCAGCGCCTGTAGCGGTCAGTTAGGCTCGTTCAAGGGCGCCGTCGTGAAGTTCGACATGGGCAACAAGATGTCCAAGAAAGCGTCCGATGAGGACGCCGACATGATGATCGCCGACTTCATGGGAAGCGCCGTCGACAATTATAAATATCGCAACGGTGGAGGCGAGAAGCAGGTTGCTGCTGCTCCGGCGCCGGCCGCCACGCCGGCTACGCCGACGCCAACGCCTGCAGCGGCTCCTCAGCCGCCGAAGTAGGCGCATCGACCGACACTTCCGCGAGGATGTGATCGAGCAGCAATCGCCCTGACGCTGTCGGGGCGATGCGGCTCGCCTCACGCGTTAGATGACCGGAGGCGACCAGCCGGTCGAACTCGGTTCCAGTCCACGATCGTGTTGAGGCCGAAGCGGGCGGCGATCACATCGGCATCGATCCCTTCGCAGAGCCTCAGACCCATCACCAAGGCTTCGTCGGCGGCTTCCGAGGCGGAGAGCTGCGCTTCCTCTACGATGCCGTGACGGTTGCGCCTCAACGCCGAGAGGAAGTTTTCCGGCTTGCGATGGCGGAGCGTGCGCATGCCGAGGCGTCGGCCGTGCGCGCCCGGCCCGATGCCAGCGTAATCGGCGTATCGCCAGTAGGCGAGATTGTGCCGGCTCTCCTGGCCCGACCGACTGTAGTTGCTGATCTCATATGCCGGCAGCCCCGCGGCCGAGGTCCTTGCGTCGGTGAGTTCGTACAGCGCTGCAGCTTGGCCCTCATCCAGCGGATCGAATTCCCGCTTCGCGACCATGCTGGCGAAGCGCGTGCCCGGCTCGATCGTAAGTTGATAGAGCGAGAGGTGCGTCGTTCCGATGGCGAGAGCCCTGGTTAGCGTTTCTGACCAGGCTTCTTCGGTTTCGCCGGGCAATGCGTAGATCAGGTCGAAGCTGGTGCGGCTGAAATGCCTTTGCGCAGTCTCGAGTGCCTGCAACCCTTCTCCGGCGGAATGGGCGCGGCCGAGAAAGCGAAGCGCCTCATCATCGAAGCTTTGCACTCCGAGCGAGAGGCAATTCACGCCGGCTGATGCGAGATCCGCGAATTGAGCCGCTTCCACCGAGTTCGGGTTCGCCTCAAGGGTGATCTCGACCTCGTCGTCTGGGGACCAGACACTACGGGCGGCTCCGATTACTGCTTCGACGGTGGCGGGGTCCATTAGCGATGGCGTGCCGCCGCCGAAGAAAATCGATGTCAGGCGGCGCTCGGGAAGCACCCGTGCTTCATGACGCAAGTCGGCAATTAGAGCATCGCGCCACTCACTTTGGTCGATGCTGCCGCGAACGTGACTGTTGAAGTCGCAATAGGGGCATTTGCTCACGCAGAACGGCCAGTGCACGTAAAGCGCCAGCGCTTCTCCGCTCATTCGTTCAGTGCCTGGACCAACTTACGAAAGGCATCGGCGCGATGGCTGATGCTGTGCTTCAGCTCCGGCTCGAGTTCACCGAAAGTCTGCTCGTACCCGACGGGCACGAAAATAGGGTCGTAGCCGAAACCCTTGTCGCCACGGGGCGGCCAAACCAGCGTGCCGTCCACCCGGCCGTCGAATGTCTCGGCCTGACCATCGTTCGGCCAAGCAATCGCCAACGAGCAGACGAAGTGGGCCGCGGGAGCGGCGTCGGGTTCCGTCGCCTCAGCCCCGCGCCATACCTTCTCCATCGCGCGCATCCAGTCACGATTGCCGTTCTCGTCCTCAGCCCAACGCGCCGAAAAGATGCCCGGACGGCCATGAAGAGCGTCCACGCACAGCCCGCTATCGTCCGCGAGGGCGGGAAGCCCCGAGAGATCTGCCGCCTCGCGCGCTTTTAGATCGGCATTATCGGCGAACGTGTTGCCGATCTCTTCCGGTTCGGGCAGCCCAAGCTCTTCCGCGCCGACACAGCTGATGCCGAGCGGCTCCATCAAGGCGGCGATCTCACGCAGTTTGCCGGGATTGTGGGTCGCGATGACGAGCTTGTCGCCGATCGGCCTCATCGACCGGTCGCCTTAAGTTGCGCCTGGAAGATCTCCGAACAGCCCATGCGGGCAAGGCGCAGCAGGCGAAGCAGCCCTTCCTCGTCATAGCATTCACCTTCGGCGGTCACCTGTGCTTCGACGATCGAGCCGTCAGCCGTAAGGACGAAATTGCCGTCGCAGCCAGCCTTGCTGTCCTCTTCATAGTCGAGGTCGAGCACTGGTGTGGACTGGTGGATGCCGCAGCTGACTGCTGCCACCTGTGTGCGGATCGGGTCCGCGGTGAGCGCCTTGGTCGCTAAAAGCTTGTCGATGGCGATTCGCAGCGCGACCCAGCCGCCCGAGATGGATGCCGTGCGCGTACCGCCATCGGCCTGGATTACGTCGCAATCGACGATGACCTGACGCTCGCCGAGTGTCGGAAGGTCGACCACCGCACGAAGCGAGCGGCCGATCAGCCGCTGTATCTCCTGCGTGCGTCCGGACTGCTTGCCCCTTGCGGCCTCGCGATTGCCGCGCGTGTGGGTGGCGCGCGGGAGCATTCCATATTCTGCCGTGACCCAGCCCTGACCCTTGCCGCGAAGGAAGGGCGGGACCTTCTCCTCGACGCTTGCGGTGCAGAGCACACGCGTGTCGCCGAAGCTGACGAGGCAGGCGCCTTCGGCATGACGGGTGAAGCCGGGTTCGAACCTGAGTTCGCGCATTTGATCGGGGGCGCGTCCGGACGGGCGCATTATGCTGTTCTCCTGATAGTGGTGCGGCGCGTCCCTAGACCGCACAGCGCGCCAATCCTAGATGGCAACGCATGACGCAGCCGATCGGAGAGCTAACGGATCGCATGCGGGAAATCTTCGGCCAGGTTGTCGAGGCTTATCTCGAACGTGGGATGCCGGTTGGATCGAAGGCGCTAACGGGGTCGATCAGCCTTTCGCCGGCTTCAATTCGTGGCGTCATGCAAGAGCTGGAGGAGAGGGGCCTTCTTACACACCCCCATACCTCCGCCGGACGTATTCCGACGGAGAGCGGGCTTCGCCTTTTCGTTGACGGGATCATGCAGGCGGCGGCGCCCGATGCTCGCGAGCGGCGCGAGATCGAGCGGCAGATCGTGCGCGACCAGCCAATCGAGGACGCACTGGCTGCCGCATCGGCCGCGCTTTCGGGGTTGTCGCAGGCTGCCGGGGTTGTGCTTGCGCCTAAGAGTGAGCTTCGCCTGAGGCAGCTCAACTTCGTCCAGCTCAGCGACACTCGAGCGCTCGCCGTCCTCGTTGGAGGTGACGGTACGGTCGAGAACAGGATCGTCTCGCTCGAGGCTGGAACAAGCGCTGCCGCGCTGACGGAGGTTAGCAACTTCGTGAATGCTCGCCTCGCTGGCCTGACCCTCCGGGAAGCGGAGGCGCGGCTGCGAGCCGAAATCCGCGAGCACAAGGAAGCGATCGACGCTGCTGCGACCGAGCTGGTGGCGTCTGGACTCGCCGCCTGGAGTCAGGACTATGCGCGGCGGCCAGTGCTGATCGTCCGCGGTCACGCAAACCTCATCGACGCGAACGCGGCCGAGGACCTGGATCGCGTTCGCCGCTTGCTGGACGAGCTTGAGGAAGCACAAGAAATCGCTCGATTGCTCGAAGGGGCACGCGACGCGCCCGGCTGCCGAATTTTCATCGGATCCGAGAACCGAATGTTTGCGCTTTCCGGTTCTTCCGTCATCGCCGCTCCTTATCGTGGGAGCCAGGGGAGGTCGTCGGCGTTGTGGGTGTGATCGGCCCCACGCGGTTGAACTATGCTCGCGTGGTACCCATGGTTGACTTCACCGCGAAAGCACTCACGAGACTGATGGCATGATTGAGAACGACAAGCTCCACGACGAGGCCGAGGAAATCCGCCACGAAACCGCCGAAGGCGCTCCCGAGGTGGCCGAGCACGACCGCGTCGCGCAACTCGAGCAGCAGCTCGAAGAATTCGAAGGCAAAGGCGCTCTATGCAGCCGCCGAGACGCAGAACGTTCGCCGGCGCCTGGAGCAGGAGCTTCAGCAGGCGACCAGCTATGCAGCGGCCGGATTTGCCCGCGACATGATCACGATCAAGGACCATCTCGACCGCGCGCTTGCGGCCGTGAACGACGAGTTGCGCGGCGACAAGGTCGCGAGCCAGTTCCTAGCCGGGATCGAAGCGACATCGCGCGAGCTGGAGGCGGCCTTTGCACGTCACGGTGTGAAGCGGATCGGGGCGAAGGGCGAGAAGCTCGATCCGCATCGCCATCAGGCCATGGTCGAGATTCCGAATCCGGACGTTGAACCAGGGACGATCACCGAGGAAATGCAGCCCGGCTACATGATGAAGGACCGGCTGCTTCGTCCCGCGCTCGTCGGAGTGGCAAAGAAGCCGGATTGACCCGCAACAGGGCTCTCACGGCCCTTGCTTGGCACGCCATTTGCCAAGTTGTTCGCTGCGCCTCCGGTGGCGCAGAGGAGGACATCACGTGACCAAGCAGCTCATTTCGGACTCGGGGGTACGCCCTCATTCCGCACGCTTCTGGGGCTGGCGCTCTCTGCGTCTCTCATTCCTCTTCATGCAGGAGCATTCGCGGCGGAGCCTGGAAGGTCGGGTGATCGCGAGGCTTATGTGCTGATGAACGCTGGAACAGACAGCAACACGATGAACGGTTCGCTTGACGATATAGCGCGCGCCAACGCGCTCCGTGTCGGCCGCGAAGCACTGCTGAAAGCGACACCAACGGCCGCTGCGGCGGTCGGCGAGCAGCAAGAGGAGCTGGGACGGCAGCAGGATGCGCTTGGCCGACGGCAAGACGAACTCGGCAAGCAGCAGGATGTACTCGGCCGCGAACAGGATCGTCTGGCCGCTGAGGCGGAAATCAAGTTCCGTGCCCTGGTCAGAGACGCGCTTGGGCGCGGTCTGGCACAGCGGGTCAACTGAGATTCAGCGAGCCGATTGGAGCGGTGGGGTGTCCAGTCCGGGGCAGTGAGCGTTCGCGATCGGACAGCGGATCGGCGATCAATGAACCTCGCGGTGGTGCGTCTCACTCTTGGTGGCGAGGCTGAACCGCGGCTCGGCCGAGACTGAACCCGTGAGGCGGCCGCTCGCATAGCGGCCAACCTCGGGCCCATGCTTGAACCCGTGGCCGGAGCCACCGCCGACGAGCAGTACGTTCTTCAGCTGCGGGTGGAAGTCGATGAGGAAGTCGCCGTTCGAGCTATTCTCGTATTGGCAAACTTCTGCGCCCGAAGAGTTGAGCCCCACGAAGGCCCGGGAAGCGGCGATCGCGGAAAGCGATGATTTCGGCGAGAGCGGCTTCGGTCGGTCGGCGGTCCTGCGTGTCCGGATCGACGGGAACGCCGTGCTGGTCATGGGCGAACTTCACCCCGCGGTTCTCAAGATCGGGAAAGCCATAGAAGATGTCGCCGGCGTTGAAGTCGGCCCAGCCAGGCATCGTGCCGGGAGGTAGAGCCGGTCACCCGGAGGAGTCGCGAAATAGTATACTTCCTGACGAGTGGGCAGGATGCGCTTGCCGATCACTTCCGGGAACAGCTTCGGCAGCCAAGGACCCGCGGCGAACACGAAACGATCGGCTGAGATTCGTTCTCCGGATGCAAGATGCACCTGCCGCAGCGCGTCTCCGCTGTTGGGTGGAGGCTTTGCTGATCCCTTCAGGAAGGTCCCGCCCCTCGAACGAAGCGGTCGACCAGCGTTTGCACGCTTCGCCGCGCCATCAGGGCACCGAATGCGGGCTCAAGAAGGCCGATTTCTACGCCGGTGAAATCGATCATCGGAAACCGCTTCTGCAGCTCAGCGCCGTTCAACGCGTCGATCGACAGTCCAAGCTTACGATGGACGTCGATCGAGCCATGGAAATAGTCGTCCTCGACGTCCGAGAAGAACACCACACCCGAGTTTATGAAGATCGGTAGGCCAGAGATGGCACTCAGCGCCTTCCACTGCGGGAGGAGTCTGTCGCCATGCGCGTGTAGATCGCGTCCCGACCGTAGCCGGCGCGCGTCAGACGGGACTCGCCGCCGGAAGACGCCCGGCTATGCGCCGCTCCCCACGCGTCGATGAGCGTAACCTGATGCCCCGCCTGCTGCATGTGGTGCGCGGTCCAGGCGCCGAAGACGCCAGCACCGATGACGACGACATGATCCTTCATCCGGCGCTTGTACGTCCTTGCTGCTGCGGGAGAAACGGCAGCGCCGCCCGCTCCGATGAGGAGCGAGCGGCGCGTGACGTTCAATCCCACTCCGTTCAGCCGCGCTCGGGCGCCGGCGGTGGCGGAGGCGGCGGCGGCGCCGGCGGGACCGGGCAGGTCGAGCCCGCGGCGATCACTGAACCATCCGGGCAGGTTTGCGTCTGCGGCGGAGGTGGCGGTGGCGGCGGCGGAGGCGGCGGGAGGGCAACCGGAGCCCTGCCGAAGTCCTGTCGCAGCGTGAGCCCAATCGTCCGCGGCTGGCCGATATTGTAGCCGAGGCGAGCGCGCCCGCCGCGCTCACGATCGAGCGAAAGCAGCGGATCGGTGTCGAACAGATTATTGACGTAGGCTGAAATCTCCGTGCCGAGGTCCCAACGCAGGCCGATCGACAGGTTTACCAATGTGTAGGCCGGCAAGCGCAGCGAACCGAAGTCCGCGTCATGCGTGCCGAAGTTGCCGGTTACTGGATCGAAGAAGATGAAGTTGAATAAGCTACTGCCCGGCTCCTGATCGCTCGGCTGTGTAAACCGGTTGCCGACGCGCTGGACGCTGGCATTGGTGAACCAGTGGCCAGTCGAACTGAACGGCGCTTCATAGTTGGCCGTTGCCGCGAGTTGATATTTCGGAACCGTCGGCAGCCGGTTGCCGTCGCGGATGCCGGTCCTCTGTGCGAGGACTGGATTATCGATCGTGCTGTCGAATTTGGAGTCGATGTAGCTGCCGGCAAGCGACAGGTCCAAGCCGGGCAGCGGATGCACCGCGAACTCGGCTTCGATGCCCGTTGTATGTGCCTTGGGAACGTTGAAGACGAGACGCGATGAGCAGCTTCCGGCATCGACCGTCACCTGCAAGTTCTTGATATTGTCGTGGAAAACGGCCGTATTGAACGTGATCCCGTGGCGGGAATATTTTACGCCGGCCTCATAGTTCCAAAGTGTCTCGTCCTGATAGGTGGCCGAGGCGAACGGACCGTAGATCAGTCGATCCGACGCCGAGCAGATCGGCAGGTTCAGCGGATCGTTGATGCCGCCGAGCCGGAAGCCCTTGGCCGCCTGAATATTGACGCTGAGGCTGCGGTTCGGCTCCCAGCTCGCGATCACACGTGGGCTGACGCCGTTCGACTTCGTCTTGTCTCCGATGCGCGTGTCGCCATTCGAGAAAACACCGCCCGAAATGAAGTCGCGGGTCTCCTTGAAGTCGTACCAGCGGCCTCCGCCGGTCAGCTTGAACTGACCGAACTTGTAGCTCGCCTCACCGAACAGAGCTTTCTGGAGAATGTGGTACGGAAGGTTCGAATTATATGGTGAGTCCGGCGGGAAGCCGTTCGCAATTGCGGGGTCCGTCGAAACGAATGGGATTCGAAGCGCCGGGTTCACGTTGTTGACTCGGCACGTGTTCGACCCAAACGGAACGTCGAGGCAGAGCGCGCTAAGGAACGGATTGCCCGCCGCCGCGTCATATCCCGGGGTGGGAAGGCGCTGGAAGTAGCTCCAATTCACGTCGCTGTAGAAGCCGCCGAAGACCCACTGGAACGGACCTCCACCCGTTGAGGAGAGGCGGAGTTCCTGTGTGAACTGGTTGAGCTTGGTCGTGTCGCGGAGGTTTGAAATCAGGTTCGCAGCGGGCGCAATCGCAGGATCGAGTCCGGCGAATGAGATCGACACGGATCCCGTCAGCGCTGACGCATCGCGGCTCACCAGCACGTTACGGATCAGCTTGCTGCTGACGGACGTGAGCTCGACCGGACCGAAATCATAGCTCATGGTCAGGTCGGCGAGGAACGTCTTGTCGCGGAAATGCTCACGCTTTTTCAGATATTGGGTGCGATCACCGAGGTCATCGCCGCCACCGCTCGTGAACTGGTTGTCGTAGAGGATGTAGTGATCCTCACGGTTAAATCCGCCAGCTTGCGCTTCCTGGTAGACAATCCGCGGTGTGATCTTGATCTGCGGTGCCGGCTGCCAAAGGATCGAAACGCGGGCACCATGACGATTGCCGTCGTTGACGTCGTTCTTGTGAAAGGGCCCGACCAAATCGATGAACCCGCCGAAGTGCGTATTGTAGGCTACGATGCGCAGCGCGGCGGTGTCAGCGAAGGGAACGTTGAAAGCGCCCTTCATGTCGTACCCCATGCTGCCGTCTCTTAGGAAGTTGACGCCCGCTTCAGCGGTTCCTTCAACGACGCCGATCTTCGGCTGGTTCGTGATGTAGCGGACGGTACCGCCGACCGAACCTGAGCCGAACAACGTGCCTTGCGGGCCGCGAAGCGTCTCAACGCGGTTGAGATCGAAGAGGTCAAAATCCGGCGTGAACAAGGACAGCGAAACGACGCTCTCATCGAGATAGATGCCAACCTGTTCCTTCACGCCCGGCTGGTCGCGGACGATCTGGCCGGCGGATACGCCGCGCACGGATACCTGACTCTGCCCCGGCCCGAGGTTCTGCACCGTCAGGCCCGCAACGTTGCGGCTGATGTCCTCGATCGTCTGTGCGTGCGCACGCCGGATGTCTTCCTGCGTCTGCGCGTTGATCGAGAAAGGAACGTCCTGCACGCGCGAGGCGCGCTTGGTCGCTGTCACGATGATGTCGTCGCCCGAGGTCTGGGCTAAACTCTGGTCGGCGGCTGCGGCTTGGGCCGACTGCGGAGTTTGGGCGAACGCGGGAACAGGGAACGCGATTACTGAGGTGCCGATAAGCAAGGCTGCGGTAGTGCGCATAAGAACCCCCCGTGTGCTTTATGTTGCGCGGCACACACTATGCCTGAAACAGCAGCGCAGCCGGAAGAGCGCTGCGGCTTCCCGGACACTTTCGCGTGAGTACTGTTGCGGAATTGCTACAAAGGTTGCGCTTCGCAGAATGGCAGTAAGTGTCTTGGCGGCACCACCGACAATCGAGCGCCGCGTTGCGCGAGGAATACGTGCGCAACGATTTCCGCTTGTTGCTCAATGCCGTAGCGCTCGAACGGCTTGCCGGGCTTCAGCGCGTAGCCGTAGCGGCAGAAGGGGTGCCGCATGAGCGGCAGGAAGAAGCGGCCGCTCCTTTGCGTCTGCCAGACGTGGGTCATTTCGTGGATGAAGAAGCCTTGGGTTCCCAGTGGCTCATTCGAAAAGTCCTCTGACCACACCTGGCCGTCGGGGTGGAAATAGATGCTGCCCATCGGCGCCATGGCGGCACTGCGCGGGTGGAACGGCCACCACTTACCTTTCACTAGCCGAACCTTCGAATAATCGATCGCTTCGCCGAAGACGGACCGCGCCAGATCGATCTCCCCGGACGTGAGCGGCCGCTTCAACATGCAGTTCGCCTAGACCGGCATGGCTCCGAGCGCCACTTGCAGCGTTCAAACGCCAACGCTAGGGCAGCGCAAAAGCTATAACGGAGGAAGCCCCACATGAGCGAGACAGCCGATCGCGTGAAGAAGATCGTCGTCGAACATCTCGGCGTCGAGCCGGACAAGGTGACCGAGGACGCAAGCTTCATCGACGATCTCGGTGCGGACAGCCTCGACATCGTCGAGCTGGTCATGGCGTTCGAGGAAGAGTTCGGCGTTGAGATTCCCGACGATGCCGCGGAGAAGATCACGACCGTTCGCGACGCGATTGAATATATCGACCAGAACAAAGGCTAATTCGGGTCAGCTGACCTGCCGCCATATACGCCGTAAGGCGGCACGAACGGCTTCCCGAACCGATCGGGAGGCCGTTTGCTTTTGAAGAGGATGACGGAGTGGAGAATATGCGCCGTGTCGTCGTGACGGGTCTCGGTTTGGTGACGCCGCTAGGCGCCGACGTCGAGACGACCTGGAAGAACATCCTTGCGTCGAAGAGCGGCGCGGGTCCGATCACTCATTTCGATGCCAGCGACCAGAAATGCCGCATCGCCTGCGAGGTGAAGCCGGCAGACCATGAATATGGGTTCGACGCGAGTAAGCGCGTCGATCACAAGATCCAGCGCCAGGTCGATCCGTTCATCGTCTACGGCATCGACGCTGCAGGACAGGCGGTCGAGGACGCCGGTCTCACCGACATGGACGGCGCGACCCGCCTTCGCGCCGGCGTCTCGATCGGCTCGGGAATCGGAGGCCTTCCGGGCATTGAAAGCGAGAGCCTCGTGCTTCACGAAAAGGGTCCTGGGCGCGTCAGCCCGCATTTCGTGCACGGGCGCCTCATCAATCTCATCTCAGGACAGGTTTCGATCAAGTACGGCCTCATGGGTCCCAACCATGCGGTCGTGACTGCCTGCTCGACTGGCGCCCACTCCATTGGCGACGCTGCGCGTATGATCGCCATGGACGACGCCGACATCATGTTGGCGGGCGGGGCCGAAGCGACAATCTGCCCGATCGGCATTGCCGGCTTCGCACAGGCGCGCGCGCTGAGCACACAGTTTAACGACCAGCCCGAAAAGGCGAGCCGCCCGTACGACAAGGACCGCGACGGTTTTGTCATGGGCGAGGGCTCTGGAGTCGTCGTGCTCGAAGAATATGAGCATGCGAAAGCGCGCGGAGCGAAGATTTACGCCGAAGTCGTCGGCTACGGCCTCTCCGGCGACGCTTATCACGTCACGGCGCCACACCCGGAAGGCTCCGGCGGCTTCCGGTCGATGGAGATGGCGCTCCGCAAGTCTGGCCTGCAGCCGTCGGACATCGACTATATCAACGCGCACGGCACCTCGACACCGCTCGGTGACGAGCTGGAGCTCGGCGCGGTCCGTCGTCTGTTCGGCAACGCCATTGCAAACGTGTCGATGAGCTCGACCAAGTCGGCGATCGGCCACCTGCTCGGCGGAGCGGGCGCCGTGGAAAGCATCTTCTGCATCCTTGCCCTGCGCGATCAGATCGTTCCGCCGACGCTCAATCTCGATAATCCGAGCGAGAGCTGCGAGGGCGTGGATCTTGTTCCACACAAGGCAAAGGAGCGGTCGGTCAAGGCCGTTCTGAACAACAGCTTCGGCTTTGGCGGCACAAACGCTTCGCTGATCATGAAGGCAGTGTGAGGCGACTGCTCACCGGCGCGGCCGCACTCGCCGCCGCCGCGCTTCTGGTTATCTACTTCCTCTGGTGGGCGCCGGGTCCTAATCCGGGCCCGCACGAGATCATCATCAAAGAAGGCACCACCCTGGGGGCGGTGTCCCGCCAGCTAGCCAAGGAAGGCGCAATTTCGGGCAGCGCGCGAACTTTCTACGTGATGGCCCGCTTCCTCGGCTCGAACGATCCAATACAGGCTGGAGAATTCCGAATCCCGAAGGGCATGGGCGGCGCATCGGTGCTCGATCTGCTGCAGCACGGAAAGCCGGTACAGCGCCTTATCACCGTCACAGAGGGGATGCCCTCGATTGTCGTGCAGGAGAAGCTCGCGGCAATCCCGTATCTTACTGGAACTCTGCCGGCGATTGCGGAGGGTTCCGTCCTTCCCGACAGCTACGGCTACCAGCGCGGGGAACAGCGCGGGGCGTTGGCCGGTCGCATGCAAAGTGCAATGAACAAGGTCGTTGCCGACCTGTGGCCGAAGCGCAGCACGGATTGTCCGCTCGCGACACCAGAACAGGCGGTAATCCTCGCATCGATTGTCGAGAAAGAGACCGGAAAGGCCGCTGAGCGTCCAAAGGTGGCAGGCGTCTACTGCAACCGCCTGAGGATCGGCATGAAGCTCGATGCCGATCCAACCTTCATCTATCCGATCACCAAGGGTAAGCCGCTGGGCCGACGACCGCTGCACAGCGAAGTCCACGCGAAGAACGCTTACAACACGTACGAGATGGCCGGTCTGCCCGCTGGACCGATCACGAATCCGGGGAAGGCCAGCATCCAGGCGGTGCTGCACCCGGCTCCGACGAAGGCGCTATACTTCGTTGCCGACGGCACCGGCGGGCACGTTTTTGCGGAGACCTTGGAACAACAGAACGCGAACGTCGCTAAGTGGTACGCAATCCGCCGGCAGCGAGGAGAGATGTGAACAACAGGGGAATCGGCCGCGCGCGGATGTTCATGGGCGGCCTTCTGCTTTTCGCGGCAATCGTCGCCTGGGGCACCGCACTGATGATGAGCCCGCATGGCACGGCGGTCGCCGAAGGCACCGAGCACGTGCGGACTGTCGTCGCTTTGTTCTTGCGCAATAGCGCGATCGGGACGCTGATCCTCTGCACAATCGCAGGTTGGCTGCTCTTCCCGCGGCGACGCCCGCGCGCGCCGCGCCGAGATTGGGGCATCGCTGCCGTGCTCGCGATCATGGTTGCGACCAGTCTCTACCAGCTGATCTGGATCGAGACGGCCGTCCTTAACTAGCCGACGGCCTCGGACGGGACATAGCCCACGTGCCGGTCCTTGCCGGCATAGCCCCATGCCCACCCCAGGCTATCGTCGAGCAGCGCGAACAGCTCGCCCGCTGCAACCTTTCGAATGGGCTCACCACCGTGTGACGGAGCGGCTCTGAGCACCGTACCTTGCGCCAGGCGGCGCTCGAGCGGCTCGGCGTAATGCGAGGCGATCACGCGTCCGACGAGCGCTACGTCGGCCAAGTCCTTGCGGTAAGCGTTGAATTGCGGATCCGGCCGGTTCGAAGGACCCGAAAGTGCGAAATCGTCAACGCTGGTGAGCGTAGGCGGGTGCTTGCCCGATGATTGGCCGGTGCGCCGCGGAGCCGTTGTCGCCCTCGCGGAGGTTGCGCTTGAAACCTTCAAGAAATTCAGCCCCGCTGTTCGTTCGGACGACGAACACGTTTCGCCGGTCGTCCTGATCTCGTTCGCGGCGGAGATAGCCGAGCGCGCCGAGCGTGTTCAAGGCGCGTGTGACGACGGGCTTCGAAACGCCGAGGACACGCGCCAGTCCCCGCACCGTATGCGGACCCGGTGTGAGATACACCAGCATCAATAGCGCCATCTGCCGATTGGTCAGGTCGGGCTCGCCCGATCGGACATAGGCGATGAGGGCCTTCATCCAGCCGGTAAGCGACACCTCGCCCATGACCGCTACTCTCCCGTCGTCCAGCGTAATCGGCAAGTAAACCGGTAAGGACGCGAAATGTTGCAGCTTACATTCGGGAAAATATAGGAATTACGCCGAAAACATTACGATCCGGGGTAATCAGACCACCGGATAACGCCGTTGAAGCTCCCCAAATACAGCTCGCAGACCCAGCGCCTCGCCGCCCTTTGGTCGACCCGGTTTTGCTGCGTCGCGCCATGCATAAGTGTCGAAATGCGCCCACCGCATATCGTCCGGAACGAACTTCTTCAGGAAAAGCGCAGCGGTGATGCAGCCCGCCATCGGCGTGTTCGACGCATTCGCGAAATCGGCGATGTCGCTCTTCAGGATCTCGTCATAGGGCTCCCAGAGCGGCATGCGCCAGATCGGGTCCTCGGCGTCGCGTGAAGACTGCTCGACGGTAGATGCCAGATCGTCGCTGTTGGTGAAGAAGGCGGGGAGGTCGGGCCCGAGCGCCACGCGCGCCGCGCCGGTCAGCGTGGCGAAATCGACGATCAGCTCCGGTTTCCCTTCGACCGCTTTGGTCAGGGCGTCGGCGAGGATGAGGCGACCTTCCGCGTCCGTGTTGTCGATCTCGACAAACGTCCCCTTGCGGGACTTGATGATGTCGCCGGGCCGGTACGCCGCTGCTGAGACGGCATTTTCTACTGCAGGAATGAGAAGGTGCAGTCGGACAGGCAGCCGTTCGGCCATGATCAACCGTGCCAGCGCGAGCGCATGGGCTGCACCGCCCATGTCCTTTTTCATCAGCCGCATACCGCTGCCGGGCTTGAGGTCGAGACCGCCCGTATCGAAGCAGACGCCCTTGCCGACGATCGCGATTCGCGGATCGCTAGGCTTACCCCATTCGAGTTCAATGAGGCGCGGCGCTCGGTGAGGGGCGGCAGCGGCGCCGACCGCAGCGATGAGCGGATAGCCTTCGTTGAGATCGTTGCCGGGTGTTACGCTTACTTTTGCGGCACCCCGCTTCCCTTCCTCTCGCGCAGCAGCTTCCAGCTCGGCGGGCCCGAGATCTCCGGCTGGCGTGTTCACGAGATCGCGAACGAGCGCCGTCGCATCAGCCAACCGTACTGTCTCATCGATCTTCGCCGCTTCCCCTGTCACGAGGACGCGCGGACCACGCTTCGGCTCTTCCTTTTTGGAACGATAGTCGTCGAAGCGGTGCTGCGCGAGGAGCCAGCCGAGCGCGGCAGCGCCGGGCTCGCCGTTCGCAAGCTTGTAAGTCCCTTCGGGCAGGCTCTCGCCGAGTTTCGCAAGGCACCAAGGGGAGAGCGAGCCGGCATTCTTGACCGAGCTCACCACCTCGAAATCTCCTCCGCGCGGAAGGAGCGCGAAAGAAAAGGGGTCTCTGCCGTCGAAGCAATGGGCATCGAGCAGGGCCCGATCCTCGGGTGGCCGACCTTTCAGCCACGCCGCGAAGCTGTCTTTGTCGACTAGATGAATGGGACGGGACTGCTGCCCTCGGTCGGCCGCGAAAAGCGGAGCGAAATCGATCATGCCCGGGGCCTTAACTCACGAGCGGGAGAGGGACAAACCGTCGCATTGCGCCGGGCCTTGTTCCACTTCAGTCTCCGCCAATGGTCACGCTCCTGAACAAATGGCCAATTGCGGCCGCCGCCTGGCTGGCGCTCGGCGGCGACGCATCCGCTCAGTCGCCAGCGCTTCCTTTCGTGCTGAAGCAGGTTGGTCCGGGTGTCTTCGCAGTGATCGATGGCCCCGACCATAAAGCCGGGTCCAATGCTGGTTTCGTCATCGGCGATGACGGCGTGCTCGTGGTCGATGCCTTCTTTAACCTCGAGACCGCCCGCGCACTGGTGGGTGAGATTCATCGGCTTACGCCGAAGCCGATCCGATATGTGGTCAACACACACTATCATGTGGATCATACCGGCGGGGACTTGGCATTGCGGGAGGCTGGCGCGATCATCATCGCGCACCGCAACGTTCGCGCCTGGGTGCGGGTCAACAACATCAACCTGCTCGGCGACCGGATCACGCCGGAACTGAAAGGCCGTATCGACGCCTTGCCGTTGCCGGATGTCACCACGGACGAGGACCTGGCCGTATGGCTCGGGTCCCGAAAGGTCGTTGTGCGCGCCGTCCTCGGACATACCGGCGGCGATCTCATCGTGGCCGTACCTGATGCGAAGGTATTGTTCACCGGTGACATGCTCTGGCGCAAGGTGGCGCCGAACTTGATCGACGGATCGGTCAGGGAGTGGACTGCTACCGACGCCGACTTCCTTGGCATCCCCGATGCGGAGCACACGACCTTCGTGCCCGGCCATGGCGATGTCGCCGATGCAAACGATGTTCGGGAATTCCGGAGCTATCTGATCGACTTGGAGCGGCTGGTGACGCATGCGCGCAAGGCGGGTCTCAAGGGTGACACGCTTGCGCACGATGTGGCGGCCAAGCTTAAGGCGCTCCATCCGGACTGGACGATCAGCGATCGCGCCGCTGCAGCCGAGAGCCGTTACATGGACCAGGAATATTTGGGGACGAAGATGCGGCCCATTCCGCAGCCTGAGTAAGCTTCTCTGTCCCAGTTTCGAACAGCACCTGAGGGCTCTCTTGCCGATGGGCAGGTCGGGGCTGCACTTCGGCCTAGTTGAGCGTGTTTTGGCATCGAGGAGTATTACGATGTCCTGTTTTGGTAAGAGTAATGATCTTTGGCACGGCCGCCGTGCCGTGGCTCGGCAGCGGGTGATGATCGTGGGATCCGCTGTCACCCTCGATGGGTCGAAGTCCATCCTAGTGGAAAATGTCAGCCGAACGGGCGCGAAGCTCCGTGGCCGCCGCCTGCCGCCGATAGGAAAGCAGGTGCTGGTGTGGATGGAGGGCGCCGACGCTCTGGGCCGTGTGGCCTGGACCGCGTTCGACCAGTGCGGAGTGGCTTTCGATGCACCGTTGGAGGAGGGAGCCCTCGCAGCCTTGCCCTAAATACGGGTGAGCGTCGTCGGCGGGATTGTTAGGCGCGTTCCGGCAGGAGTTGCTTTCTTGTCCTCGACCAACGAGGGAAGGGACTTCCTTGCCTTTACGAGCGTGTGCCGAAATCTTGAACGAGCAATCTGTCGGATCGGACGATCCACTTTCCATCTCGCAGCTGCTCGACAAGATCGTGCGGGAGCATCCGCACGAGAGTCTGGCAATGTCCGATCTGGCGGAGCTGCTTCACTATAGGTCGTGGGGCGGGCTGCTGCTGATCTTCGCGAGCATCAACATGCTTCCGCTTCCACCGGGTGCTTCGATGTTCACGGGGCTTCCGATCCTTGTGATCTCGGCGCAGATGGCGCTGGGCAGTCCCGCTCCATGGTTCCCCGCCAGGCTCGACCGGCGGGGCCTCAAGATGGACGAGCTGAAGAAGCTCATCGAAAAGCTTCGCCCGCTGGAATTAAGGATCGAGCGGATTTTTCGCCCGCGCTTGCTGCATCTCAGCGGACAGCATGCGGGCAGGGTCATCGGCGCGATCTGCTTCCTGCTTTCGCTGATCGTCATCGTCCCGATCCCAGTGGTGCACATTGCACCTGCGGCGGCCGTCGCGCTCTTCGGACTCTCGCTTGTCTATCGCGACGGCGTCGTAGTGATCGCGGCTGCGCTCGCGGGCCTGCTCAGCCTTGTTGTGAGCGGCATCCTGATCGGATCGGGTTGGTACGTGCTCATGCAGATCATTGATCATTTCCACGTCTGAGGAGGTGAGGAGTTGGCTGATGAAGTTCGGCTCCTGAGGATGTATCAGCGCTAGCGACATCGGAGGCTTCAGGTGACGCCGCGTACGATCGGTACTGCCCAGATACTTACCGGCACGGCGGCCGCGCTGGCGATGCTCTATTTCCTCCGCGGCATCATGATCCCGTTCGTCATCGCCTTTGTCCTGGCGGTGCTCGTGAATGCCTTGGTGCGCTTCATTCAGAACAGGTGGGCCAAAGCGCCTCCGTGGGCCGTGGCCGCGCTCGCGGGGCTGGTAGTGATCATCTGCGCGGCGGGCAGCATCTTCGTCCTTGCCCAAGGCATGGTTCAGATTGTCGGCGAAGGTCCGGCGCTGCTGGCGCGCCTCGATCAAATTGCGGTCGACGTGGGCCGCTCATTGCACCTGCATGAGGACCTGCATCTCGGAACGATCGTCGGGAAGGTCAGCGTACCGGAGATTGCGGGTTCGATCGCATCGGGCGTTCAGGGCTTCGCTACCGGCTTGTTGCTGATGATCGTCTATTTCGGCTTCATGCTCGCCGGGCGCCAACGGATCAGGCGGAAGATCGAGGCCGCAGCCGGCTCGTCAGTCCGATCGAAGGCCATCAACAATGTGGCAGCGCGGATTGCCCAGAACATCGAGGTATATATCTGGGTGCAGACGATCACAGGCCTCATGCTGACGGCGGCGGCAGTGGTCGTGATGATGGCGGTCGGCTTGAACAACGTGATGTTCTGGGCCGTGATCTTCTTCCTGCTCACCTTCATTCCCAACATCGGCGTTACGGTGGGATCGATCGCTCCCAGCCTGTTCGCGCTGATCCAGTTCCCGACCTACTGGCAGGCAGTGACGATCTTCGTGGTGATCCAGGTGGTAGCCACCATCGTCGGCAACTTCATCTACCCGCGGCTGCAGGCGCAGACGCAAAATATCGATCCGGTCGTCACCATCCTGTCCCTTGCATTCTGGACGGTCTTGTGGGGTTTGCCCGGATCGTTCCTCGCCGTTCCGCTAACCCTGATGCTGATGATGGTGTTCTCCCAGTTCTCAAGCACTCGCTCGGTCGCGGCGCTGCTCTCGAACGATGGGAAGCCGGTCTTCCAGACGCCGCGTAATGCAGATTCCGCCTCGGACCCGATGGTGAAGCCTTCAAGGGGCGGTGATTCCCGGCACCCTCTCTAGTTGAGGATGGTCTCCAGTGGCACGCCGAAGAGGTCGTGCTCGTCGGCATCTTCGACGCGGACAGCAACCAAATCGCCGGGCTTCGCCCCGCTTAAAATCGCGAAGGTGGACCTCGCCGTCGATCTCGGGCGCGTCAGCTTTCGACCGTCCGGTCGCGCCGCCAGTCTCTTCGTCAACCGCGTCGATCAGAACTTCGATCGTGGAGCCGATCTTCCTTTCGAGCTTCTCGGCCGAGATCCTGGCCGAGAGCGCCATCACGCGCTCGTAGCGCTCTTGCTTGATGTCTTCCGGCACTTGGCTGTCCATTAATGTCGCAGGCGCGCCCTCGACCGGCTCGAACTTGAACGCGCCCACGCGATCGAGCTGCGCTTCCTCGAGCCAGGCGAGAAGGTAAGCCACGTCCTCGTCTGTCTCACCCGGAAAGCCGAGGACGAAGGATGAGCGGATCGCGAGGTCAGGCACCTGCCCGCGCCAGCTACGGATGCGCTGAAGCACCTTCGCGTCATTCGCCGGCCGTCGCATCGCGCGGAGCACGTTCGGGCTCGCATGCTGGAACGGGATATCGAGATAAGGGAGGACCAGCCCCTCCGCCATCAACGGCATGATGTTGTCCACGTGCGGATATGGATAGACGTAGTGCAGTCGGATCCAAGCGCCGAGCTTGCCAAGTTCGCGCGTAAGGTCGGTCATGTGGGCGCGAACCTCTTCGCCCTTCCACGGCCAGGCTTTGTGGCGGACGTCCACGCCGTAAGCGGACGTGTCCTGGCTAATGACCAGAAGCTCGCGCGTGCCCGCCGCAATCAGCTTCTCCGCTTCGCGTAAGATCGCGTCGGGACGGCGACTGACGAGGTCGCCGCGCAAGTGCGGAATAATGCAGAAAGCGCAGCGATGATTGCAGCCCTCTGAAATTTTCAAATAGCTGTAGTGGCGCGGCGTGAGCTTGAGGCCAGCTTCCGGCACGAGATCAATAAAGGGCGAGGGGATCGGCGGCGCCGCTTCGTGAACTGCGGCAACGACTTCCTCATATTGGTGGGCGCCGGTAATCGCGAGCACGTCGGGAAAGCGCTCCCGGATCACTTCGGCCTCTTTGCCCATGCAACCCGTGACGACCACCCGACCATTCTCCGCGATCGCTTCGCCGATCGCTTCGAGGCTCTCTTCCTTCGCGGAATCGAGAAAGCCGCAGGTGTTGACCAAAACCACGTCCGCGCCGGCATAATCGGGCGACATGTCGTAGCCTTCGGCTCGCAGCTTGGTCATGATCCGCTCGCTGTCGACCAAGTTCTTGGGACAGCCGAGTGAGACCAGCCCGACGCGCGGGGGCTTGGGGAGAGTTGTGACGTTCATCGGAAGGGCCGGCCCAATATAGGAAGCTTCGCGGAAAATCGACCCCTGCACATGCTTGTTCATTGTGCAGTGCGGCGGCTAAGACCCGCCCGGTCACCAAAGGGGATTAGTGAATGCGCATCGCGATGATCGGCACAGGGTATGTGGGGCTCGTCTCCGGAGCCTGTTTTGCCGACTTCGGACACCAGGTCTGCTGCATCGATAAGGATGAGGCAAAGATCGACGGCCTCAACCAGGGCAAGATGCCGATTTGGGAGCCGGGTCTCGAAGCGTTGGTGAAAGCGAATGTCGACCGCGGTCGGCTCACTTTCTCGAAGGATCTGGGCGAAGGTGTCAAAAATGCCGAGGCGGTATTCATCGCAGTCGGGACACCCGCGCGCCGGGGTGACGGGCATGCCGACCTGACGTTCGTTTTCCAGGCCGTGAAGGAGCTTGCGAAGGTGATGGCGCCGGGCGCGGTTGTTGTGACCAAGTCCACCGTTCCTGTCGGGACGGGCGACAAGATCGAGGCGATCTTGCGCGAGCAAGGAGTCAGCGAATTTTCCGTTGCCTCGAACCCCGAGTTCCTCCGCGAAGGCGCGGCGATTGCCGACTTCAAGCACCCGGACCGCATCGTCGTGGGCGCCGAGGATCAGCGCGCGCAGGACGTTCTAAAGGAAATCTACCGTCCGCTCTTCCTCAACCGCGCACCGATCCTGATTACTGCCCGCCGTACGGCAGAGCTCACGAAATATGCGGCGAACGCATTCCTTGCGGTGAAGATCAGCTTCATCAATGAGATCGCGGATCTTTGTGAGGCTGTGGACGCCGACGTACAGGATGTCGCCCGTGGCATCGGTCTCGATAACCGCATTGGCCCCAAGTTCCTCCACGCCGGTCCCGGCTACGGCGGGAGCTGCTTCCCCAAGGACACGCTCGCCCTGCTCCAGACGGCCGACGAAGCCGGCATCGACCAGCGCATCGTTCGCACCACGGTCGAGGTGAACGACGACCGCAAGTCATCGATGGTCGAGCGCGTGCAGCGCGCGGTCGGGGGCGACCTGAGGGGCAAGCGCATCGGTGTGCTCGGGCTCGCGTTCAAGCCGAACACCGACGACATGCGGGACGCGCCATCCATTCCGCTCATCAACACCCTGCTCGACCGCGGTGCCGAGGTGCGGGCCTTCGACCCGATCGCACAGGAGCAGGCAGAGAAGATCTTCAAGGGGATCACCTTCTCGCCAGACGCTTATTCGGCCGCCGATGGCGCGGACGCCGTGGTGATCGTCACTGAGTGGGACGAGTTCCGCGCACTCGATCTCGACAAGCTTGCAGCACCCATGCGGGGCAAGGTCCTCGTCGATCTCAGAAATGTCTACAGCCGCGACGAAGCAGCCGACGCGGGTCTCGCATATTATGGCGTCGGGCGTGGCCGACCCGAATGAGCGGCCCCGGCCCAATCGTCGTTTCGGTATTGGTTATATCGGCCTCCCGCTAGCAGGCGGCGTCCATCAAGGCGGCGGCTGCTAAGGCGATCGAGAATGCCCAGCGCCACATACCGTCCCCTTCATCAACGAGGTGGCTCAGATCTTCTCTATGAAGGGCTCGCTGATCAGCATCTCGCTGAGGCAATCGTCTAGCGAATTGTCGCGGTGCCAAGGGAAGACGATGCGGCCGCCGCTCTTATATTCGATCGCCAACTCATAGGCGCGGGCGAGCTCTTCATGAGCCTTGCGGGCCGCGTCGCTTGCCGAGGTATTGGCGCGGCTCCTCTCCACCTGCTGCCGAAGGAAGACGTAGTTGAGATCCATCGCGAGTCTCCGGATATCGGGGCGCGGGCTCGATACGGCTCCGCAACGTGAACGACTGATGAGCGAACTACCGACTTCACGGTTGTAAGAGGCCGCGTCGAGGCGGGACGTTCAACGAGGGGCCGTCTCGCGCATGCTGACGAAAACCGGCAGCACGCAAAGCGCCACCACTGCGATCATTGCACCGGGCGTCATGTTCCATCCCGTGCGCTCCAACAGTAGCTGGGCGGCGTAGGGCGTGAGGCCGCCGAAGACAGCCGTTGCCATGGTCGCGCCGAGCGCCAGGCCCGTGACGCGCCCTTCTGCGGGGAATTGCTCCGCGGTCGCAGCGGCACCGACAGCGCTGAAGGCGCCCGCTAGGGCCGCGAGCGTGCATGCCCCAAGCAGTGCTTGAGCGTGAGAACCGCTGGCCATCAGACTGAACAATGTGATCGGGAGGACCGCGCTTGCGACGCAAAGCGCGATCAACACCAGCCGGCGTCCAATGCGGTCGGAAAGCAGGCCGGCGAAGGGGGTCACCAAAATGACGACAACCGCAGCTGCCGTAGAAAGCCAGAGTGCAACGCCCTCGCTGAGCGCCCCCGCCGAAGTCAGATATGCCGGCACGTAGGTGATGCCCACATAATATGTGATCGATCCAAGCGCGGAGATCGAAAAAGCTCGTGCAATGCCCGCGCGATGATAGCGGAGGGCATGCCGTAAAGGCTCGCGCGGGACCGTGCCTTGTTCCTGCTGCCGCCTGAACTCGGGTAATTCATGCATCGTCGAGCGCGCAATCCACACGGCCCCCGCAAGGCCGGCTCCAAACAGGAAAGGGATGCGCCAGCCCCAACTCGCAAGCTCGGGCTCGCTCATCATGCTGACAGTCAGTGCCGACAAGCCGACTGCGAGTAATCCTCCCACCTCACTTGCCGCTGATGCCAACGACGCAATAAGGCCGCGTCGTCGGGTGCTCGCACCCTCGAGCAGATAGGCCACGACGCCAGTATATTCCCCCCGACCGAGAACCCCATGACGCAGCGCAGGATGAGTAGCAGCCAGCCTGCTGCGGGCCCGACTTGCGCCCTCGTCGGCAGGAGCGCGGTCGCGAGCATTGCCGCCGTCATCAGCGCGACGGAAATCAGCAGCATGTGCCGACGTCCGAGCCGATCGCCGATGTGCCCGAAGAAGATCGCGCCTAGCGGGCGCATCAGATAGGCGATGGCGAAGCCGCCAAGGGTGATCTGCAGCGACTGTGTTCCGCCCCCATAGAAGACGCGCGATAGAACGGTCGCGAAGTAGAGGTAGAGCGTGAAATCGTACCATTCGACGACGGTCGAAAATGCGGCAACCGCCAGCGAGCGCCGCGGCAATAGGTGACCGGATGCGTCAGGCCGCGATTGCGTCATCTTCCTCGTGACTGGCAGGACTCGGCACGATTGTCTCCCCGCGATCGTTTCGAACCGCGAGAGACAAGCCGGCGCCGCGCTCCGTTCAATCTGACCTATGTCCCCAGTCTACCTTCAGTCGCGAGTGCGCGGTGCGATCTCGTCCAGGTGGATGAGCATATCCGCCGGATCGTCGTATACCCGCAGCGCGCCGGCGCGCTCCAGCTCCTCGCGCCGTAGCCTCCGGAGAGCAGCCCGATCCCCAGTGCGCCGCATCGTGCCGCGGCGATCATGTCCCAGATGCTGTCCCCAATAACGTAACTGCCCTCGGTCGGAGGTGCCCAGCCGGCGTGCGGCGTCAGGAACAGGTCAGGGTCGGGCTTGGCGTAGTTTACCTGGTCGCGCGTCACGACGCGGTATTTTCGCTATCGACGCCGAGGCTGACCAGATTTGCGCTCGCGGTTTCCATCCGCCCGCTGGTCGCGATGGCCCACGGCAGGTCCAGGCGGCTCAGCGCGTCCAGCAGTTCGACGGCGCCGGGCAGCGGCACGATCTCCGGCCGAAAGTGCTACGAAACGCGCTGCGTGACGAGCGCTCAGCCGCTCGATGGTCGCGTCGTCAATCGGCGATTCCGGTTCGCGCAGCAGTTGGTGCGTGAATAGCCCGCCGCTCATGCCGATCTTGCGGTGGATGCGCCAGACGCTGAGGTCGATGCTTCCTCTCGAACGCGACGTGCCAGGCTAGCACATGATGGTAGACGCTGTCGACGAGCGTGCCGTCGAGGTCGAACAGGAAAGCAACCGGGGTGGACATCTCTTCACAGGAATAGGGAAGCCGCGCTTCGGTTCCCTCACGATTTGTCGCGGCAGGTGCTTGGCTCAGGGTCGATGGGCAATAGCATTAGGGAAGACCCTGATAGGAACGGGCTGCGCCCAAACGAAAAATGACCTTCGTGTTGAAGAGTGATTCTCTCCGCGTCACTGGCGTTCCTGGTCGCGCATGCCGCGGCAGCCAAGGCGCAGCAATGGCCGCGAACGGCCTTCGCGCCGAACGCGGTTACCCCGAAGTAAACTGTCGTGAGGGGCGCTTTCTTTACGATGTGGCGCGGAGTGTCGTCTAATCACGTTCCGTACGGCCTTCGAGGAGGACATGGTATGGCGGATGCAAATGCCCGGACGCTCAGGGAAAGGGTCGTCGTCGGCGTAATTGCCATCTTCGTCGCCCTTGCAGTGTATACCG
>CAVVWY010000004.1:0-27676 GCA_963752025.1 uncultured Alphaproteobacteria bacterium
TGAGCTCGATCTGCAACGCGTGCAGCCCATTTGCCGGACAGGCGTGGCTTTCGATCACATGTCCGCCGGCAAATGGGTCATTCGTCCGGCAGGAACCAGTCGAACCTGGCGATGTCCATCGCCTCCGCAGGTTGAGCCGTCGGTTACTGCGGTACGCCCGCGGCAGTCGCCGAAGACCACGGGTGGAATACCGTCAGGCGGTGGCGGCATCGAATGGCAGTCGAGCAGAAGGGCACAGCTGAAACGGTTGAGCAGCAATCCCAGCTGCTCCTCGATGGCATCGTGATACGGACGATGCGCCTGGTCGATCCGCTCTTCCAGATTTCCGACTGAAATCGGCCGGCGCCACAAATAACCATGCTGCTGGGTTCGCGCAGGGACAATCCCGAGCCCGCCACGTGCCCGGGGGCTGATCCGGTCGCGCCGAGCGCCATCAATGACTGACGGATCAACCTCGTCTGCGGCTCAATTGCAATCGATGGCCGCGCGCGGCGCCTGCGCGATGACCGCAGCGCACCCGCGCTGAACTGCTCGCCAGACCAGTCGATCGACCCAGGGATCCTCGAGGGACGTATGACGAAAACTTTCCCGACGACGCCATCGATATGAGCCAATCGGGGTAGTCCGCCCCGAATGTGGCACGGAAAGTAACACGGGAAGATCACCGCGTGCTGGGTGGAAGCGAGGGGAGGCGAGCTGTGTCACAGGTTAAATTGCGTCCCAACTTAGGACTGAGTTCGAGGCCAAGCAACGCGTGAGAACGTCTATTCGCTTCTGGCAAAATTAATTTGAACAGAGCATAAAGAGCTATGGCGAGAATCCTGCTGGCCGAAGACGACACGTGGATGCGTCAATATCTGCAGCGGGCGCTTCAACGCGTCGGCTATGACGTCGATGCCGTCGGTTGTGGCACCGAGGCGATGCCGTTGCTCGAAAGAGCGGTTCGACTTGCTTCTGACCGACATCGTGATGCCGGAAATGGACGGCAAAGAACTGGCGGAAAAAGCGAGCGCGATCGATCCCAAATCCGCGGTCATGTTCATCACCGGCTTCGCCGCCGTCGCGCTCCAGGGCGGGCGTACCGCGCCGAAGCGAAGCTGCTGTCTAAGCCGTTCCACTTGAAGGACCTCGTCATGGAGGTCGACCGGATATTCCAGACAGAGGACCAGCACGGCCGCCTCTAATCGACAAACCGCCGTGGAGTTGCACGCTGCAATTCACATCCCTAAAAATAGCCGCCTTCCAAGCTCAATTGTGCTGACCCGGGTGGGCGTGTAGCTCAGTGGTAGAGCACTGTGTTGACATCGCGGGGTAGCAAGTTCAATCCTTGCCACGCCCACCATTTTTCTCCGAGTTCTTAAGTCGAGCGTGGTGCGATAGGCGCGCACCGCGAGTGTTGCGACGATCAGCATGAATAGGGCGAGCGCGCCAAGGCTTGGCAAGACGTCCTCAACACCGACCCCCTGACATTGCGCCGCGAACGACGCGGAGCATGTGCGTGACTGGGATCAGCAATCCGATCCATTGAGCCCACTGCGGCATGCCACGGAATGGGAAGAGGAGACCTTGACGACGAGGATCGATAGCAGGAATCGAAGAAGCTCATCTGCATCGCCTGGAGCTGATTGCGCGCGAGGTTGCCGATGAGGAAGCCCAGGCTAAGGCTGCCGATGATGAAGAGCAGCAGCCCCAGGATCAGCGCGGCCCGGCCGCCTTCCATCGGAACGCCGAACAGCAGGCGCGCCATGGTCATGATTACCGCCGCCTGGATGATGCCGACGAGAACGAACAGCGTAAGCTTGCCGACCATCACTTCGAGCGGTCTGAGCGGCGTTGCAAGCAATGTCTCCATGGTTCCGCGCTCGATCTCCCGCGTCATCGCAAGCGCCGTCATCATGACGAGCGTCATGGTGAGGATGGTCCCAACAATTCCCGGCACGATATTAAAGGAAGTCTCGTTTTCAGGATTGTAGCGGCGGTGGACCACAACCTCGAACGGCTGCTTCGTCGTCCCGCGGCTGGCGAGCGGACCATCGAGGTCGTGCTTCAGCGCATATTGGGGAAGGACGGCGAGTGCCGAGACGGCGGGGCCCGTCGCCGCGGGATCAGAGGCATCTGCTTCCACAAGGATCTCGGCGTTCTCGCCGCGAACGACCTTGCGGGTGAAGTCACCGGGTATGGTGACCGCAAATTGGACCGTGCCGGTCGCTATGAGCCGGTCGAGCTCCGCGGGTGTGCGGACTGCCTGCACAAAGTCGAAATATTCGCTGTTGTTCATTGCGGCGAGGACGGAGCGGGAGAAGTCGCCCTGATCCTGGACAAGCACGGCAGTCGGCAGATGCTTCGGATCAGAGTTGATCGCATATCCGAACAGTAGGAGCTGGATCACGGGAATTCCGAGGATCATCGCATAGGTCAACCGGTCGCGGACGAGCTGCGTGAACTCCTTCGCGAGCACCGCGAGGATGCGCGAAAGGGAAAGGCCCATCATGCGGCACGTTTCCCTTCACGGTTGCCGAGGCGGCTCATCAGATGGATGAACACGTCCTCCAGGCTCGGATCCACCTCTGTCCAGCGCCAAGGATCTTGCCGGAAAGTGGCGATCGCTCCTTCAAGCGCTTTTCGATCCGTGCCGCTGACGTGAAGCGCCGGGCCGAACGGCGATACCATCTCAATTCCGGGTTTCCCGCGGAGGTTTTTCGCTAGCCGGTCCGCTCGGGGTCCTTCAGCCTCGAAAGTGACCAGGTGTGAATCGCGGATCAGCTCGTCGCTGGTGCCGCGCGCGATCAGGTCGCCGTTGAAGATATACGCTATGTCGTGACAGCGCTCGGCCTCGTCCATGTAATGGGTCGACACCAGCACGGTGATACCGCCTTCCGCGAGCTCGTGGATTTTGTCCCAGAACTCTCGGCGCGCCTGCGGGTCGACGCCCGCCGTTGGCTCGTCGAGAAGCAGCAGCTTGGGTTCGTGCAAGGTGGCGGCGGCAAGCGCGAGCCGCTGCTTCCAGCCGCCCGAGAGCTGGCCCGCAAGCTGCTTGCGCCGGTCCTGAAGACCGATTTGTTCTAGTATGCGATCGACGCGTTGCTGCACATGATCGAGGCTGTAGACGCGTGCGATAAAGCTGAGATTCTCCTCGATCGTCAGGTCTTCGTAGAGAGAGAAGCGCTGCGTCATATAGCCGGTCTGGCGCTTGATTGCGGCTGCTTCGCTGGGAAACTCGAGCCCCAGAACCCGGCCGTGCCCACTGTCCGGGGTGAGCAGGCCGCATAGCATCCGTAATGTGGTCGTTTTGCCTGAGCCGTTCGGCCCCAGGAAGCCGGTGATATGACCTTCTTCGATCTGCAGCGCGACGTCTTTGACTACGCGGTGATCGCCGAAGCTCTTGTTGAGCCCAGAGACGTCGATCGCCAGCGTCACGGGAGCGGCTGCACCTCGACGGGTTGGCCGGGATTCAGCTTCGTCGGATTCGAAGGGTACGCTTCGACCATGAACACGAGCCGGTCGCGATTCTCTCGGCTGAAGATAATGGGCGGCGTGAACTCGGGATCGGCGCTCACGTAACCGATGCGGCCGCTGAGCCCTGGGGCGCAGCCGTCGCAGGAGAAATGCACGGTCTTGCCGGGCCGATAAAGCGATACGTTCGGCTCCGGCACGAAGAAGCGCACCTTCACCTTGGCGTCCGGGATGAGGCTCACGACGGGTTGGTTGGCTACTACCCATTCTCCGGGTTGGAAGTAGACGCGCTGAACGAGGCCAGCGGCTGGGGCAACAGGCGAGAGTTGCGCGACCTGGATATCGACGCTTCGTCTGCCGCCGATCGCCTGCTCGGTCTGAGCGCGGGCCTGGCCGATTTCTGCGCTGCGAGCGTCGGCCGCCTTTTGCGCGGCAATGACGTTGGCTTGCGCTTCACGGTAGGAAGCGCGCGCCTGATCGATGTCTTTGTTGGCGACTGCGGCGGGATCGTCTCGTTTGACGAACTCGAGGCGGGCGAGATCGCGACGCGCACGCTCCGCTGTTGCCTCACTGGCGGCGACACTTGCCTGAGCCTGTCGGAGATTGGCTTGCGCGGTCGAGATCTGGGTTTGAGTTCGCGCGGATGTTGGCGGCGGCTTGCTCTCCCTGTGCTTCGAGGGTCGCTGGAGCGATGCGGAATAGCGCCTGTCCCGCACTAACCCGCTGTCCATCAGCCACGGCGATCGAAGCGACTGTCCCAGATACCGACGCGCCGAGATCGAGATTGTCGCCGACGATATAGCCGGAGAGATACGGCGCGCGCGGACGCGACGCTAAGAAGCGCCAGGCGATCACCGCTGCGGAGACAAGAAGCACCACTATGAGCAGTGGCCTGAAGCGGCTCATGGCTGCGCTCCCGCCGTCGCCACTTCGGGCCATCCGCCACCGAGCGCCTTGAACAGCGCGACCGTGCGACGCGCCAAAGAACCCTTCGCTTCAATCACTTGCGTCTCCAGTGAAATGCGCTTGGCCTGCGCCTGCAGGACGTCGGAAAAGGTCACGAGACCGCCGCGGTAGCGAGTGCGTGCGATGTCCTCCGCGCGTGCGGCGTTGCTCAGCGACCGTTCGAGGTGGGCAAGCTCGCGCCTGTCAGCCTCAACTCCGCTTAACGCGTCTTCAACGTCACGAAGGGCCGTGAGGACGGTTTTGCGATAACTGATCAGTGCCTGACCCTGCTGAGCCTTGGTCACGTCGATGTTCGCGCGCGTGCGGCCACCATTGAAGATTGGCCAGCTGACGGACGGACCGGCGTTGAAGCTGCGGCTTCCCCACTCAAGCAAGGTGGCGAGCCCGGTGCTGACGAGCGCGGGTGCGGCTGTCAGAGAAAAGCGGGGGTAAAGGTCCGCAGTAGCAACGCCGATGTCTGCCGTCGCCGCAGCGACGTTGCGCTCTGCGGCACGGATGTCGGGGCGCCTCCGCAGCAAGTCAGATGGAAGACCCGCGGGCACGGCTGGAAGCGCGGCGGGAAGAGGTGCTGCCGGCGTGAGTTCCGCGATCAGTCCTTCGGGTGTGTCGCCGGTGAGAACGCCGATCGCATGAATTTGGGCGTCGGTTTGCGCCTTGAGCGGTGGAATGGCGGCGGATGCAGATGCAAGCTCCGCGCGTTGCTGTTCGAGGTCTTGGCCCGTTACGAGGCCGCCGCGTACACGGGCATCGACGAGATGTTCGAAGCGCTGTTGCCGCTGCACCTCCGCTTCGGCGAGCGTGATGCGCTGCTGCAGCGTGCGCAGCATGAGATAAGCGTTCGCGACCTCGGCTGCGGCGCTAACCTGGAGGTCCCGTCGATCCCAGATAGCAGCACCCGCGCGTGCGCTCGCGGCCTCGACTGAGCGCCTGGTGCGGCCGAACAAATCGAGTTCCCAGCTCGCATCGAATCCGACTCGCCAAGTGGTGAACACGGCCCCCGGAAGGCCGAACCCACCCGTCGCGCCACCGCCGGTCCCGCCGCCCGGAGGAACGGGGATCGCATGCTCGCTTATCCGTTGTCGAGTGACAGATCCGGTGGCGTCCACCTCCGGCGAGCCCACAGAGCCTGCAGCCCGCTCGCGCGCCCTCGCTTCGAGGATGCGGGCCGCTGCAGCTTCGACGTCCAGGTTCTGCTTAAGGGCGCGATTGACCAGCTTGTCGAGTTCCGGATCGCCAAACCGCTGCCACCAAATGGCTAATTGCTCGCTGGTGACAGGCTGAGCGCTGTGTGGCTCTGCGAAGGAAGCCGGCAGTGGCGTGTTCGGCCTCTGATAGTCCGGACCGACGGTGCACGCAGTCAGCGCGGCTGCCGATGCACCGGCGACGAATCCGCGCGCCTTCATTGTGAAGGTTCCTCCAGTAGGCCATCGAGAACTGCGTCCGCGTGCTGCTTGGCCAGTCCCTCGAGGTCCATCGAAGCACCCCCGGCTGGAACAAGAGTTGCCTCCCACAGCACGCCGGTGACGATCGGTCCCATGATGCTGACCGCGAAAAGACGCGGATCGCCAGGCCGAACTTCGCCACGCTGCTGTGCTTTCTCGACGAATGTCGCGATGGCACCGAGCGCCTTCGACGCCACCTCATCGTGCCACACGCGCGCGAGTTCAGGGAAATTAGTGGATTCCCCAATCACCATCTTTGCGACACGCCCGAGCGGAAGGCGCTGCGCTGTCGCCGCGAAACCGCTCAGCATAGCGCGTATAACTTGAGGGAAGGGCGCGTCGACGTCCTTAATGGCGGCCGTCATCGCCTCCATATTCGGGACCACAGCATCACGGACGACCGCGCGAAACATCTGCTCCTTGTCCTGGAAGTAGAGGTAGAGCGTACCTTTCGACACGCCCGCCCGGCGCGCAATTTCGTCCAGCTTGGCGGCTGCGAAGCCCTTTTCCGCAAACACCTCCAACGCGGCCGCGCAAATCTCCCGCGGCCGGTCTTCGGCACGTCTCCGCCATCGGGGTGAGTTCAAGCGAGTCGCTCCTAACTGACCGGTCAGTTATATACAACGGCGTGTCACAACGCAATTGTGCGCCCGCGCGAAGCGGCTTTTGTCGATTTCGTCGGAAGTGACTCTAAGCCTTGGCTGGTCCGAGAAGCCTGTCGAACGTTCTGCCGAGCTTGCCCGATCCCCACGCCAACGCTTGATAGGGGCGGAGGCTGAAGCGTGCCCAGGCGACGTAAAGCCCGGGCATTCGCAGCCACCGTGCGAGCCTGAACATGGGGTGGCTCCAACGGGCGATCAGGTGGCGCATTCGATAAATTAGCTTCCGCCGTATCGGGAGCTTGCTGTTCGGTTCGACGCGTTTGCGCGGCTGCTGTCCGCGACTGTGCCACGCCAGACGATAAGCGAGACCCTCGCGACGATGGCGAAGGCCCGCCGCTTGTGTTGCTTCCACGAAGTCTCGGTCGACCAACTTAAGGCTCAGCGCGCCTTCAGTGATTCCGCGTTCGAGCAGCGCGTGGAGCGTTCGAGACCGGACGACAACGACATTGGTGCCGCGGCCGTCCGAGGAATAGGGCTCCACCCATGCGTCACCGAATGCGATGTCCGCAGTTTCTGCGACAACGTCGTCGCAGAAGTTGCATGCGGAGTTTTGGAAGAAGCCTGCGCCCCAATCTCCGTCCGCGAGGTGCCACCAATCCTCGGCCATCGCGGATCCGTCATCGAGCTGCAGGTGAGCGCGGTACCAGTTGGCCGGGCGTGAGTGGTCCTTGAGACGGTAATCAAGTCCTTGGACGCGCTCGATCTCGGTCCCGAGCTGCCACGCGAAGCTCTCCACCATGTGCCGGCTCTTCATGTGCCCACAGAAAATACCGAGCGTGAAGGCAACGCGTTCACGGATCAGCGGGTCGACACGTTGAAGGAGACGAACCGCTTTGATGAAGCAGGGGATGCCAACTACGGCGTAGCGGCCAGGTGCCGCCCTAATCTCGCGCAGTACGTTGGAGAGATCGACCGGATAATAGCGTGACTTCGCGCCGTCCCGCAGTTCAGCAACGGTGCGTGAAATCCGGTATTCAAACAACCTGCCGCTGGACGGATCGACGGGTACGACGTGCGCTATGCCGTCGACCGCTCCGCTAGTGAGCAATTGCGCAGCAACCCAGGTGACGAGGCCACCGGAGCTGCCTCGCGCACGATAAGTGTCGTCTGCAACGTGACCGACGTAAGCGGCATCGAACCTCCCGATTTGCTCGTCGGTGTTCAGGGCCGCGGGAAACTCGCGGAACGCGATTGCGTCCTCGTCGGGTGCGATCGGGGAGAACGGGCAGGTGCGCGCAAACAGCGTTGTTCGTTCGCTATACCAGGGCTCCGGACCGTCGGGCTTCAGGAAGCCATCGCAGTCCCAGCTCATTCTTGTTTCGAACCGAGCTGATGCGCAGGAACCGCAGCCGACGCACAGGCCTGAGTCGGTTATATCCCGCGGGCTCAGGCGTTTGTCTTCGGCGCCGAAGCGGTCAGGAAAGTGCTTCATGCAGATATGCCTCGGAACGGCCGCGCAGCTCTTGTAGGCGGCGTGCCACCTCAGGGGTCATGGGAGTGTCGAGAAGTTCTGCCACGGATGCCGCGGAGACCTGCTCGTCCACGACATGGCTCTGGACGCCGAGCAAGCTGGCGAGGTCCGGGATCTTGATCGAGCGATACTCGCTCGGTGCAGTTACCCACGGCTTTCCATACAGGAGCGAGAAGACGCATCCGTGGAAAAAGTTGGTGACGACTGCGCGCGCACCTGCGACGAGCCTTGCGAACTCGATCGGTCCTGCATTGATCCTTTGCTCGTCTGCCCACTCGTTAGAGTAGCCGACGCTCAGCAAGGGGATGCCTGTGCGTTCGCTCCACCGGCGGACATGTGCCGAGAGCCATCCGGGAAATCCATATCCGTAGAGGAGGGCGTAGTCGCCTGAACTGACGGGCTCGGCTGCTGCAAGCTCCGGAAATTGAAGGCAAGGATCGAGAACGACTGCCGGCTCACGCTCGAGACCATCTTTGACGAGAACGCGGCTGTTCTCGTCGCGCACCGAAATCGCCGAAAACTGCTGGAGCTTGTTCGCCCAAGCCGGGTCTATGCCGTCCCACGCGCTGTGGTTGCCGAAGCTTGCCGCATAGGAGACAAGCCGGTCAGCCTTGAGGCCATCGCCGAAAAAGATCGGTTTGCTGCCGTACCATGGGTGGCGGAAGTTCCAGACCTCGTCGCTGCCCACTACGATCGCGTCATATTCACCTGCCGCTTCCGGGTCGTCCAGCGAGAAACGGCGGGAAAGGGGTAGGCGCGCGACGGCATCGACGAACTTCCGCGCCTTTGCGCGGTATTGCGGCATTTCCCAGCGAGAGGTTCGTTGGGGAAGCTTCGGCTGGAGAGCGCACTTCGCTTCGGCGCGGCGGACGGATTCGCAGTCATGATCGAGCAATTCTGCGTCGTAACCGTAGGCCTGAAGACCTTGGGCTAGCGATCGCGCCTGCCAATACGATCCGTAGTTCACACACTTGTGGAAGGTGAGAACGCCAATTCGTTGCGGCCGCACTGCCATGCAGGGTCAATGGTCCGCGGCGACTGCCGTTCCGAACTCCTAACCTGGATTAGAGATCTTTTGCGAGGCGAAGAAGGAGCAGCTTAGAGGCAGGCCTCGAGATAGGGCTGGTCGAAGCCGAACTGCTTGGCCTTTTCGAGCGTGTAGGGGCGCAGGCCCATCGAGCGATATTCGCCGATGATCTTCCCGTCGGCGGTCTCGTCGAGATACTCGAACTTGAACAGCTCCTGGGTGACGATGACGTCGCCTTCCATGCCGATCACTTCGGTGATGTTGGTGGTGCGGCGCGAACCGTCGCGAAGGCGCTTCACCTGGACGATGAGGTCGACCGAGTCCGCGATCTGGCGGCTGATCGCTTCCTTCGGGACCTTGATGTCCGACATCATCACCATGTTCTCCATACGCGCGAGGCATTCGCGCGGGGAGTTGGAGTGGAGCGTCGCCATCGAGCCGTCGTGGCCGGTGTTCATCGCGGCGAGCAGGTCGAAGCACTCCTGGTCCACGAATTTCGCCCAGGATGATGCGGTCGGGGCGCATACGCAGAGCGTTGATGACGAGGTCGCGGATGGTGATCGCGCCCTGGCCTTCGAGGTTCGGCGGACGGGTTTCGAGCGGCAGCCAGTGCGGCTGCTGAAGCCGAAGCTCGGCCGCGTCTTCGATCGTGATCACGCGCTCGCCCGGGTCGATCATCTTCGACAAGGCGTTGAGCATCGTCGTCTTACCCGAACCGGTACCGCCCGAGATGACGACGTTCATGCGGATGCGCCGGCGATCTTGAGGACCGTCGCCATCTTCTCCGACATCGAGCCGAAGCCCTTCATCATGTCGAGCGTGATCGGCTTCTCGGAGAATTTACGAATCGAGATGGCGGTGCCGCGCAGCGACAGCGGCGGGATGATGACGTTGACGCGGCTGCCGTCCTGGAGGCGGGCGTCGCAGAGCGGGGTGGTCTGGTCGATGCGGCGGCCGACCTTGTTCACGATCCGCTGGGCGATCTGGAACAGATGCTCCTCGTCGCGGAACTGGATCTGGGCGATCTCGAGCTTGCCCTTGCGCTCGACGTAGGTCTGGTCGGGGCCGTTGACCATGATGTCGCTGATCGGCCGGGTCGGCGAGCAGCTCTTCGAGCGGGCCGAGGCCGAGAAGCTCGTCGACCAGCACCTTTTCGAGCGCGAACTGCTCGCGGCGGTTGAGGGTGATCTTCAGCTCGGCGAGCACCTCGCCGATGATCGGGCGGAATTCCTCGGCGAGCTCGTCCTTGCTGAGCGTCGCCGCGGCTTCGGGATCGACGCGCTCGAGCAGGCGCGGAAGCACCTGCTCCTTGATCCGGTGGACCGAGGCTTCGAAGCCTTCGCTCTTGCTGCTGCGCGGCTTCGCCGCTGGCGTTCTGGCGCGCGGTGAGGCGGTCCATCGCGCCCTTCGGAGCGGCGTTGCCGTCCGCGATCGGCGCGTCGAGTCGTAGGCGTCAGCTCGTCGAGCGGCGGGAATTGATCGCCGCCGCGTTCGGGCGCCGAAGCGCTCGACGCAGCGCGCCAGGCCGCCCTTCATCGGCTTGGCGACGCCGAAGCTCGGCGCGCGCCCCGCTCATGCCACCACGCTTGCCGAATGCGCTCATTCCACCCCTGCCATTGCGGTTGCCGCTCGAAGGATCGGGCTGGTGAATAGGAGCGAAACTTTTAGAAAAAGCTAACTGCGTTAAGCCCTGCGCGCGGACGTATCATGGTTAGCCGAAAGCTTAAGCTCCGGCGCTCTCGGCGAGGACGGTGAGGCCCTGGTCGCTGACTTCGGCGAAGCCGCCGGTGACCGGGATGCGCTCGGGCTGCGCGCCCGTGGCTGCGATAGACCGCGATCTCGCCGTTCCTGAGCGTCGTCATGTAGGGCGCGTGGCCGGCCATGATGCCCGATTCGCCCTCGGTGCCGGGGACGACGACCATGTAGACGTCGTCGGACATCACCAGCCGGTCGGGCGTGACGAGCTCGAAATGCAGATCGGCCATTATTGCTTGCCTTCAATCTTCGCGTCGAACGCCGCGTCGCCGCTTCGAACTTGTCGCGGCAGCCGGTGTTGCAGAAGCCGACGACCTTGCCGCGGTAGAGCGTCAGGCTGTCCGCGCTGACCGGCTTGCCGGACCACGGGCAGACGTCGTTGACGCAATCTTCGAGGCGCAGGTCGTCGGCCAGGACTTACGCCTCCTGCGCCAGCTTCTCGGCCTTGGCGACCGCTTCCTCGATGCCGCCGACCATGTAGAAGGCGGCTTCCGGCAGGTGGTCGTACTCGCCGTTCGACGACCGCCTTGAACGAGCGGACCGTGTCTTCGACCTGGACGAACTTGCCGGGGATGCCGGTGAACACTTCGGCGACGTGGAACGGCTGCGACAGGAAGCGCTGGATCTTGCGGGCGCGGCTGACGGTCAGCTTATCCTCTTCGCTGAAGCTCGTCCATGCCGAGGATGGCGATGATGTCCTGCAGGCTCTTGTAGCGCTGCAGCGTCTCCTGGACGGCGCGGGCGGTCTCGTAATGCTCCTGGCCGACGACCGCCGGGGTGAGCACGCGGCTGGTCGAAGTCGAGCGGGTCGACCGCCGGATAGATGCCGAGCTCGGAGATCGCGCGGCTGAGCGTCGTCGTCGCGTCGAGGTGGGCGAACGAGGTCGCCGGCGCCGGGTCGGTCAAGTCGTCGGCGGGCACGTAGATCGCCTGCACCGAGGTGATCGAGCCCTTGTTGGTCGAGGTGATCCGCTCCTGCAGCGCGCCCATGTCGGTCGGCGAGCGTCGGCTGATAGCCCACCGCCGAAGGAATGCGGCCGAGCAGCGCCGACACTTCCGAGCCCGCCTGGGTGAAGCGGAAGATGTTGTCGACGAAGAACAGCACGTCCTGGCCTTCCTGCGTCGCGGAAATATTCGGCCTGGGTGAGGCCGGACAGAGCGACGCGGGCGCGGGCTCCCGGCGGCTCGTTCATCTGGCCGAACACCAGCGCGACCTTGGAGCCTTCGGGCGTCGGGTTGCCGTCGGCGTCCTTGGCGATGACGCCGGCGTCGAGGAACTCGTGATAGAGGTCGTTGCCCTCGCGGGTGCGCTCGCCGACGCCGGCGAACACCGACGACGCCGCCGTGGCCCTTGGCGATGTTGTTGATCAGCTCCTGGATGAGCACGGTCTTGCCGACGCCGGCGCCGCCGAACAGGCCGATCTTGCCGCCCTTGCGCGTAGGGCGCGAGCAGGTCGATGACCTTGATGCCGGTGACCAGGATCGCGGCTTCGGTCGACTGGTCGACGAAGGCGGGAGCCTCGGCGTGGATCGGCGCCGTCATGTCGCTGCCGATCGGGCCGCGCTCGTCGATCGGCTCGCCGATGACGTTCATGATCCGGCCGAGCGTCTTCGGGCCGACCGGCACGCGGATCTGCGAGCCGGTCGAGCGGACCGTCTGGCCGCGGGTCAGGCCGTCGGTCGAGTCCATGGCGATGGTGCGGACGACATTCTCGCCGAGGTGCTGCGCGACTTCGAGGACCAGGCGGTTGCCGCCATTGTCGGTCTCGAGCGCGGACAGGATCGGCGGCAGCTCGCCTTCGAACGCGACGTCGACGACGGCGCCGATGACCTGGCTGACGCGGCCGACGAGGTTGCTCGGGCTGGTGACGTTCGCGGGCCTGATGCCGGTCGCGGACGTGGCGGCGGCCTTCTTGGTGCGGTGCGGGGCTTGGTGTCGGCGGCGGTGGCCATGTCTGTCTTCCTTGCCTTCAGTGTCTGGTTAGAGCGCTTCGGCGCCCGAAATGATTTCGATGAGTTCGGTGGTGATCACCGCCTGGCGCTGGCGGTTGTACTGGATCGACAGGCTTGTTGATCATGTCGCCGGCGTTGCGCGTCGCATTGTCCATCGCGGTCATCTGCGAGCCGTAGAAGCCGGCCTGGTTCTCGAGCAGCGCGCGATAGATCTGGACCGCGATGTTGCGCGGCAGCAGGTCGGCGAGGATTTCCTCCTCGTCCGGCTCATATTCGACCGCGGCGGGCGCACCGGCCTTGGCCTGCGTGTCGTCCTTCGCGCGCGGCGGCGACCGGGATGATCTGGTCGATCGTCGGCTCCTGCACCAGCGTCGAGCGGAAGTTCGCATAGGCGAGGTGGACGACGTCGATGCCGTCGGTCGTGTAGCGGTCGACGATGTCCTTCGCGATCGCCTGCGCGTCGGCGTAGGTCGGGGTTCTTCATCTCGCTGGTGTCGTACTGGGCGATGATCGCTTGGGGTAGAGCCGCTGGATCACCGGGCGGCCCTTGCGGCCGACGATGTAGAACAGGACCGTCTTGCCCTGCGCCGATCAGCTCGTCGGCCTTGCGGCGCGCCGCGCGGACGATGTTGCTGTTGAACGCGCCGGCGAGGCCGCGGTCGGCGGTCGCGACGATGATCAGGTGGGTGTCGTCCTTGCCCGTGCCGGCGAGCAGCTTGGGGCTTTGCGGCCCGGCGTGACGCGCGAGGCGAGCGAGGCGACGACGTCGGTCATGCGCGCCGAATAGGGCCGCGCCGCCATCGCATTCTGCTGGGCACGGCGCAGCTTCGCCGCCGCGACCATGTTCATCGCCTTGGTGATCTTCTGCGTCGACTTGACCGAGCCGATGCGGATCTTGAGGGCCTTGAGGCTTGCCATCTGGCCACTTTAGGCGAACTGCTTCCCGAACGTCGGTCAGCGCGTCCTTGAGCGCGGCTGGCGGTGTCGTCGTCGAGCGCCTTGGTGTCGCGGATCTTGGCGAGGATCTTCCGGCTTGTCCGAGCGCAGGTAGCTCAGCATCGCCGCCTCGTAGCGGACCACGTCCTTCACATCGACGCTGTCGAGGAAGCCCTGCGTGCCGGCGAAGATCGACGCGACCTGCTCCTCGACCGGCATCGGCTGATACTGCGGCTGCTTGAGCAGCTCGGTCAGGCGCGCGCCGCGGGCGAGCAGCTTCTGGGTCGAGGCGTCGAGGTCCGAGCCGAACTGCGCGAACGCCGCCATCTCGCGATACTGCGCGAGCTCCAGCTTGATCGAGCCGGCGACCTTCTTCATCGCCTTGGTCTGCGCGGCCGAGCCGACGCGGCTGACCGACAGGCCGACGTTAATCGCCGGGCGGATGCCCTGGTAGAACAGGTCGGTCTCGAGGAAGATCTGGCCGTCGGTGATCGAGATGACGTTGGTCGGGATGTAGGCCGACACGTCGCCGGCCTGGGTCTCGATGACCGGCAGCGCGGTCAGCGAGCCGCCGCCATTGTCCTCGTTCATCTTGGCGGCGCGCTCGAGCAGGCGGCTGTGGAGATAGAAGACGTCGCCCGGATAGGCTTCGCGGCCCGGCGGACGGCGCAGCAGCAGCGACATCTGGCGGTAGGCGACGGCCTGCTTCGAAAGGTCGTCGTAGACGATCACGGCGTGCATGCCGTTGTCGCGGAAATATTCGCCCATCGCGCAGCCGGTGTAGGGCGCGAGGAACTGCAGCGGCGCCGGCTCCGACGCGGTCGCGGCGACGACGATCGAATATTCCATCGCGCCATTCTCTTCGAGCGCGCGGACGATCTGCGCGACGGTCGAGCGCTTCTGGCCGATGGCGACGTAGATGCAGTAGAGCTTCTCGCTCTCCTTGCCGCGACTTGTTGACGTCCTTCTGGTTGATGAAGGTGTCGAGCGCGACGGCGGTCTTGCCGGTCTGGCGGTCGCCGATGATCAGCTCGCGCTGGCCGCGGCCGATCGGAACCAGCGCGTCGAGCGCCTTGAGGCCGGTCTGCACCGGCTCGTGCACCGACTTGCGCGGGATGATGCCCGGCGCCTTGACCTCGACGCGGCGGCGCTCGGTGATATCGATCGGGCCCTTGCCGTCGATCGGGTTGCCGAGCGCGTCGACGACGCGGCCGAGCAGGCCCTTGCCGATCGGAACGTCGACGATGGTGCCGGTGCGCTTGACGCTCGAGCCTTCCGAGATCTCGGCGTCCGAGCCGAAGATCACGACGCCGACATTGTCGGCCTCGAGGTTGAGGGCCATGCCCTTGGTGCCGTTGTCGAACTCGACCATCTCGCCGGCCTGGACGTTGTCGAGGCCGTAGATGCGGGCGATGCCGTCGCCGACCGACAGCACGGTGCCGACTTCCGAGACCTCGGCTTCGGCGTCGAAATTCGCGATCTGGTCGCGGATGACGCGGGAGATTTCAGCGGCGCGGATATCCATGGGTCTGTCTTAGCCTTTCATCGCCTGAGCGAGTCGGTTGAGTTTGGTGCGGATCGAAGCGTCGATCTGCTGGCTGCCCAGCTTGACGACGATTCCGCCGAGGATGGTGGGATCGACGGTCGCGTCGACGTTGACGTCGCGGCCGGCGCGGGCGCGGAGCTGCTGCTTCAGCGCGGCGAGCTGGTCGTCGTTGAGCGGGCGCGCGGTCACGACTTCGGCGGTCATTTCGCCGCGATGCTCGGCGGCGAGCCGGCGGAAGGCGCGGATGACCGGCGCGCAGCTGGTTCTTGCGGCCGTTGCGGGCGAGCACGCCGAGGAAATTGGTCGGTGATCGGGTCGAGGCCGAGCTGCGGCGCGAGCGCCGCGAATGCCTTTGCCGGCTTCGTCGCGCGACACGAGCGGGCTCGTCGACCAGCTCGGCGAAATCCTTCGAATCGAGCAGCGCCTGGCTCGAGCGCGTCGAGGCTGTTGCCGACGGACTCGATCTGCCGTTGGTCGCGGGCAAGATCGAACAGAGCGGACGCATAGCGCCCTGCTAAGCTGGCCCGAATGCCGCCGGATGTCTCCACGCGCGAAAAGCTCCAGAAACGGAATATTGCCCCGATGCAAAAAACGGGGCGTGTAAACGGGTTAGCCCCGCACGCCCCCATGGGTTGCGCGCGCCCCTAGCAAGGGGTTCGCGGCGATGCAAGGGAGACAACCCTGATTAGGCTAGTGGGAATTACTGGCTTGTTGGGAGAGCCGTCGGATAGTTGCTTCGGACCTGGCAACCACCATGCCGAGCTTGCGAACCGTAAGGACGCTGAGACCTGATCCGCCGTCGGCGTTCGGGACGATCCACTGTTCCGCCGTCAGACCTCCGCGGAGGTTGAAACGAAAGCGATATTTGTCGCCGACCTGTTCGATCGTGACGGGACCTGCTGCCTCCGACATGAAGCCGGAGAACTTACCTGGCGCGACCTGGTGGATCCGCCACACGCGCTGGTGCGGCATTTCGCCTTCGTCCTCGACTTGTTGCACGAGGGTGAGCGTGCCATCCGACGTTATGGTGCCGTGACCAATGCTAAGGACGCGACGCGTTCCTTTCATGAACGCCTTGAGCGTCCCGCTGAGCTCGGTGCGACCTTCGAAGAATCTCAGAGGCTGCTTCGGGGAGCAGCCGAAACGCCGCTCGAGGCGAAGAACGCTGAAACGCACGCAACAAGTAACGGCGTACGCAAGAATCCAGCCGTTTTCGAACGACGACTGACGCAAACTCCAACGGCCATCAGGCCGGTCCCAAGTATCGCATTGGGAAATCCCCTCGTTGACTTCCCGCGTTTGAACGCAACTCAACGGAAGCCTGTCCCGGAAGCAACCTACACGAGTTCCCGAAAGGAGCAATTCCCATGTCGTATTTGGTTCGAGGGCTCGATCCGACGCCGTTCAGGCCACTGTTCGGCCTGCCTGACGGGGAACTGGAGAAGCGCGGCGTTGTCCGCATGACCGTGGATAGCCCCACGTTTCCGTGTCGCGTCAGCCTGACCGATCGGGCGCCCGGTGAGACGGTCCTTCTGCTCAATCATGTTAGCCACGATGTCGCCAATCCCTATCGCGCTACCCATGCCATCTTCGTGACGGAGGCAGATGAGCGGCCGGCCGCGTATGTCGACCAGGTGCCGCCGGTGTTCCAAAAGCGTGTCCTCTCGCTACGCGGTTTCGACGAGGATGGAATGATGGCTGCGGCGATTATCACCTCGCCCGGAGAAGCCGACGCAGGAATCCGGAGACTGTTCAATGATCCGACCATCGAGACCATCCACGCCCACAATGCGGCGCGCGGATGCTTCTCCGCGAAGATCGAAAGGAACTGACAATGCGGTCGTTTGCACCTGACATTGAGGAGCGTAGAGCCGAAAGGATGGACAACGTCGCGCACCTCGACGCGGACACCGCCTGGGCGGCTTTCATGCGCCGCGACCGCGCTTGGGACGGGCGAGTGATCGGTGCAGTCAAGACGACCGGCATTTACTGCAAGCCGAGTTGTCCCGCCAAGCGGCCGAAACGAGAGCATGTCCAATTCTTCTCCACTGGTGACGAGGCGAGGGCGGCCGGATATCGCGCCTGCCTGCGCTGCAAGCCGGACGAGGTCGGGCGCGATCGTGAAGCGGTTTCTCGGGCGGTCAAATTGATCGAGCATGCCGAAGAGGTGCCGCAACTCGGCGCGCTGGCAGCAGCCGTCGGCTATGCGCCTCACCATTTCCAACGAATCTTCAAGCGTGATCTAGGCGTGTCTCCGGCGGAATATGCGCGGGGCCTTCGCAATCTGCGCGCGCAGCATGCGCTGAAGTCTAACGACCGCGTGACCGACGCCGTTTATGACGCAGGCTACTCCGGACCCAGCGGCTTTTACAATGACGCGAAGGAAAGGCTCGGGATGACTCCGTCGGCTTGGCGTAGTGGCGGGCGAGGGGAGACCATCCGCTGGACTAACTTTGACAGCCCGCTTGGACGGATGCTGATCGCGGTGACCAGCAAGGGCATTTGCCGGCTGACGTTCGACGACAGTCCGGACTCGCTGCGCCGGTATTTCCCTAATGCGAGCATCGTCGAGGATGCGGGCGGCCTGCGAAACCTGATCGACCGTACGCTCTTTGCAATCGAGCAGCCGCTAGCCTCTCGAGACCTGCCGATCGACGTCGCCGGAACCGCGTTCCAGGAAGCGGTTTGGCGCGAGCTCCGGAAGATCCCGCCAGGCGAGACGCGCAGCTATGCCGAGATTGCGGCGGCGATCGGTCAGCCGAAGGCCGTTCGCGCCGTAGGGACCGCCAACGGCGACAATCACGTCGCAGTGCTCATTCCCTGCCACCGAGTGATTCGAAGCGACGGTTCGCTCGGTGGCTACGCTGGTGGACTGGACCGCAAGCGGAAGCTTCTGGAGTCCGAGGGGCATAGCTCCGCATCACCGGAGCTGCCCCTCAGGTAAATCAAAGCTCGGCAAGCTTGAACTTGGGTCGGCCGCGTAGCGCGAGGCCCATCGCTCCGAAGCCGACCAGCATCATGGCCCACGTTGAAGGCTCCGGCACTGGGAGGAGTTGCCCGAACAGGCCATGGTCTTCGTCGCCGATCCCAGCGGTGAAGTAGACAGAGTTGAGATCTACGCCGGCGCCGCCAGTTCGCGTCCCCAATGCCCACAAATAAGGCACGTTGAACGGGTCCGAACCCGCCATGATCATTCCAAGGTAGGTGCCATTGGCCGCAAAGGCGTTGATGAAGCCATTCTCATCCGAGAAATTGCCAACCAGGATGGCACCGGCGGGCAGCCCGAAGGCATTCGGTGCGAGGGTGATTCCCCACGGCGACGCTACATTGTTTGCCATGGACGCCGTAAGGAACCGGCTCGCGAAGCTGCCATCAGGATTGAATATGTCGACGATGCCGCTTCCGATGGGTGCTTCGTCGGCGTCAGGCCCCGCCTGGGCATAGGTAACATAAATTTGCCCGCCGATCGTCGCTACATTGAAGGGCGTCACGCCGCTCGGCAGTAGCGGGTCCACAAAGCTGCCGGGAAGCGCATGCGGGGTGAATGTTTGATCGAACACATCGATGCCACCGGCATGGTTCGCAGCATAAAGGAAGTTGCTACCGCCAAAGCTTCCAACCGTCAGCCCAGTGTAGACCGCGCCAGCCACATCAACTGGAGCCACAGCGTTGGTGCCGAGGGCGGGGTTCCACGCCGAGATACTGCCGTCGAGGTTTGCGAAACTGAAGATGGCGCTGGGTCCGCCGGCGCCAATCGTGAAGCCGCTGGAACCCGTAAAGGCCTGTCCGGTCGGTCCGCTGGGCGGAGGGCTCGGGGATGGAACAGTCACGACCAGCGCCTGCGGAGTGCCGTCGCCCTTGTAAAGCGTAGACACGCCCTTACCCTGATCCGAGATCCAGAACGGGGATGTCGGCGCAAAGCTCATGCCCCATGGATTGATTAGGTTCGGATCCTCGTGCGCGGCGGGAGCAAAACCTTGGCTGACTAGGAAAGCATTATTGTCGGTGGTCAGATTGATTTGCTGCACGACTTGGGTGAAGGCTGCGGTCGAGCAGCTCAGCGCAATCGCACCGGCGACAACTGTAGTCCGCAACCTTGGGATACGTAACTGACGGGCCATTCGATCCTCCTAGGTTAGATCGTGGCCCCCATCGGCCCGGCTCCGCGCAGGAACCGAGTCGCCTCGCCGGGTGCGCCCTTAACACAGTTTGTGTTTCGTTTAAATTTCAGAAAGTCTGTGGGCGAAGACCATTCCTTGGGATGACGGGGCAGCATGAGCGAACTTGAGCCACCCTCGCCGGTCGGCGAGAGGTCACTGCCGGACCATCCGCTGGTCGCGATGCTGATCGCAATCTTGCTGTTTGCCGCCGCAACCAGCCTTGCAATCTTCGTCACGAGCATGTTGCCGCCGATGCGGCACGGGCTCGGCGAGGCCGTGAAGGCTGCGGTCACCGTGGCCTTCGGACTCACCGCCTACAAGGTCGCCATTCGTCACCTGGGAGAGAGCCGCACGACGATCTTCCGGAGCGCGGCGCAATGTTGAAACTCGCCCTCGGCGTCGCTGCGGGTGGCGGCCTCTTCAGTCTCATCGTCGGTGTGGCCGCGCTGCTTGGCGCATACAGGATCAGTGGCTGCTGCGATACGACAGACCTCGTATCTGATCTGGCGCTGTCGGCCGTCATGCCGGCTTTCATGGAGGAACTACTCTTTCGCGGGATCCTGTTTCGCTGGATTGAGGAGTTTGCGGGAAGCTGGGCCGCCTTGATTGTGAGCTCCGTCCTGTTCGGACTGGCGCATTCAATGAACCCCGGCTCAAGCTGGTTGGCGACGGGCTTTATTGCTCTTGAGGCCGGCGTGTTGCTCGGCGGCGCCTACATGCTGACGCGGGGCTTGTGGATGCCGATGGGGCTGCATGGGGCCTGGAATTTCACGCAAGGGTTCCTGTTCGACGTCAACGTCTCGGGCGTCGAAGAACATGGGCTGGTTACGGCAAAGCTCTCGGGACCGCCGTTAATCACCGGCGGCGAGTTTGGGCTTGAGGCTTCGATCCTTGCGCTCCTGCTTGCAACGATGGCCGGCATCCTTCTCGTAGTTTTGGCTGTTCGGCGCGGCAAGTTCGTGTCGCCGTCGTGGAGCAAGCCGCGGACGCTCAGTTTGGAGTAGAGCCGCCTCGCGATACGGCACCTGCACGGGCCGTCGACAGTGCCGCCTGTGCGTCGCCCGCGTCGATCTTATCGATGATCGAACGGGCGATCTGGGTGAGCTCGCGGCCATGAGGATCGTAGGCCACCGGAATCAGCGCTCGCTTCGCTTCGGCCGGCTCACCTTCGGCAAGATATTCGAACGCGGAATTCATCCTAAGGCCAGTGTCCTGCGGCGCGAGGTCGGACGCGTAATGTAGCGCGGCGATTGCGTTGGCCGTAGGCTTCACGCCTTCTTCGCCGAAGCTTGTGAAGAAGAGCATCAACGGCTCGGGATCTTCCGTGTCGAGCTTGTTGGCCGCAATGAACAGCTGTCGCGCTTCTTCGAACGCTTCGCGACGTTGATTGCCAGTGCCCGCACGGGCACGGGCGAGCACGGACCGACCCTTGATCACAAGCGCCTTCGGATCCTTCGGATTGGCCTTGAGCGCGCGATCGGCGGCGCCTTCCGAAGCGTCATGATGGCCCGCGTTCAGTTCGGCCTCGGCAAGTGTCAATTCGACGAGCTCGTCGCCTGGAAAGCGCGTTTCGACGGCGCGGACCTGCACCGCCAGTGGTTCAGCGGTTTGCGCGCTCACTCCGCGCTTGGATTGTGCGCGCAGCATGATGACCTTCGACGCACCCTCGCTGAGTTGCTGGACCTGGATATCTCCGGCCGGGAATTTCGCTCCATTGAGTTTCACATAGGAGAGCTGGTTGCGATTCACGTAGACGTTCAGTTCATGATCGAGCTGCTTCAAGTCGCCGAATGCAGCGCGGGCGGCATCGAGGCCGGGCATCCCCTTCGCTAACAGGCTGGCGTATCGATCCAGCTGGCCCGTGCGGGATTTCTCGAACGTGAGATAATGAACGAGAAGCCAGCCGCGAGCGTACAGTGACTCCCGCTGCTCGGGAGAAAGCTTGACGTAATCACCGCTCAGCATGGTCTGAAGCGGCAGGGAATTGGCCAATGCAAGGCCGCCTGCTCGATGGTAGGCCGGAAGGCCGATCCCGATGTCTCCGTTCTTTTCGAAGCGGACGGTCGACATGAACTCGGCAAAGCCCTCGACCACCCAGGGCGGAAGCGGCTTATCGATCGCCTGGAACATCAGATGGTGGGAATATTCGTGGAAGAGGATCGTGTCCGCGCTGAGTGCGCCGGGAAGGTTCGGACCGGTGCTCCGTGGAACGAATGCCAGCGAACCGCTCGCCCGCGGCGTGTAGAAGCCCTCGACATATCGGTCCCCATAACCGTGCAACTTCTGCACCGCGCCGACGCTTGGAAGGACGAAGACGGTAAGACGGTTGCCGTTCCCAACCGGCGGATCGTCCATTTCACGCAGGAACCGGACTGCGCGGTCGAACCGTTCGAGCCGGGTTGCGAAAGCGGTGAGGTCCTGCGCACTTTCATCGGCGTAGATAATGAAGTGCTTGGAGTCGGCACGATACCAGGCGGCCTGGGCGGAGGCGCCCCATGGGATTAAGGTCGCGGCCACGACGCAGCGCCACTTACGCATAACGCCTCCTAATTCGGCGAGTGCAGGCTAGCAGTCGCGCTAAGGTGTGCAAGTATTTCAATAGAATGAGTTTTAGAGTGAAGTGCGCTCACTCCGGCTCGTGCTGCCAGGTTTCGATCAGCGCGACGGCCTTTGGCGAGTTACCTCCCTCGATTGCCGTCAGGACTTGGCTCGCAGTATCGCGCCCGCGCTCGACATGAGGGTCGAACGCCATGGGTGCTATTACGCGCTTCGCGCCTAACATTGCGCCGCTGACACGCCACTGTTGTGTCATATGCTAGAGGAACGAGTACGGGTCGACGTCGACGCTAACGCGAACCTTCGAGCTCCATTCAACGTTGGCGAGCCAGTCGCGGATTACGTCCTGGACATCGAGACTGCGGCGGGCGTGGACCAGGAGGCGGTGGCGGTGGCGTCCGCGAAGCATGGCTAGTGGCGCCGGAGCTGGGCCGAAGACTGCCATGCCTTCGACTTCCGGCGCGGCCTTGCCAATGCGGCGCGCCACAGCTTGGGTTTCGGATGAATTTTCCGCCGAAACCACGATGGCGGCGAGCCTGCCAAACGGAGGCATTGCAGCTTCCCTCCGCGCTTCAGTCTCCGCCGCATAAAAGCCAGCAATATTGCCGGAGACGAGTGCCGATATGACAGGGGCCTCTGGATCGTGCGTCTGGACGAATACACGGCCGGGTTTGTCGCCGCGCCCGGCGCGACCGGCAACCTGTTGAATTTGTTGGAAGCTCCGTTCCGCTGCTCGGAGGTCGCCGCCCGCCAATCCCAGGTCGGCATCCACCACGCCCACGAGCGTGAGGTTCGGGAAATGGTAGCCCTTCGTTACGAGTTGGGTACCGACGACAACGTCGATTGCCCGGGCCTCCATGGCCCCGACGAACTCCGCTGCACGGAGTGGTGACCAGATTGTGTCGGACGTGACGATGGCGGTGCGAGCCTCGGGGAACAGCTCGGCAACTTCGTCCGCGATGCGCTCGACACCGGGACCACAGGCGACGAGGCTATCTTCCTCGCCACATTCAGAGCAAGCCTTTGGCGGCGGCATGACGTGCCCGCAATGATGGCAGGCAAGGCGATGCATCAAGCGATGCTCGACCATCCATGCAGTACAGTTCGGGCATTGAAATCGATGGCCGCAGTGCCGGCAGAGCGTCAGCGGAGCGAATCCCCGCCGATTAAGGAAAAGCAGCGACTGTTCCTCGCGCTCCAAATTCGCTTCAATCTCGTCGACGAGTTGGGGAGCGAGCCAGCGGCCGCGCGGCGGCGGATCCTGCGTCAGGTCGATCGCGCGGATCTCGGGGAGCGACGCACCTGCGTAGCGCTCCGGCAGACCGACTTGACGATAGCGCCCGACCTCGACCATGTGCCGGCTCTCGATCGCCGGCGTTGCAGATGAGAGAATGACCGGGATTCCCTCGAACTTTGCTCGCATCACCGCCGTGTCCCGCGCGTGGTACTGGACCCCGTCCTCCTGCTTGAAAGAGGGTTCGTGCGCCTCGTCGACCACGATGAGGCCCAGGTTGGGGTAGGGTAGGAAAAGGGCCGAGCGAGCGCCGACGGTGACCTGGGCTTCGCCGCTCGCGATGCCACGCCAGGCCCGGCGCCGCTGCGACGAGCGCAGGTCCGAATGCCAGGCGACCGGCTGGCAGCCGAAGCGGGCTTCGAAGCGCTTGAGAAATGGCTCTGTCAGCGCGATTTCCGGCAGAAGCACTAGGGCCTGCTTGCCGTGCCGAAGGCATTCGGCGATCGCTTCGAAATATACCTCCGTTTTGCCTGAACCGGTGACCCCGTCGAGCAGCACGGGTTCGAAACCCTTGCCGATCGCGGATGCGAGACCCTCCGCCGCCTCGCGCTGGTCGTCATTTAGCTCCGGTGCGGCGTGGTCGGGGTGGGGGCAGGAGAGTGGACGGTCGGCATCGACGGCGACCGCTTCGATCGCTCCGGCGTTTACCAAACCGCGCATCACCGTGTCGCTGACACCGGCATGGTCGGCGAGCTCGCGGATCGTTCCTTGACGACCCTCAATGCCTCGGAGTGCCTTCTGGCGCTGGGGCGTTAGCCGGTCCGGGGTCAGGCCTGTCGGCCGATATTCAGTAAGCTGGCGGGGGCCGTCGAGCGCCGCGGATGAGGGCAATACCATGCGAAGCACGCCCGCGAGCGGACTGAGGTAATAGTCGGCCGTCCATTCACAAAGCCGCATTAGCGGAGGCGCGATCGGCTCGACCTCGAGCACGCCCGCGAGCGGTCGCAGCCGTTCCTCCGGTACTTCGTTCGTCTGCAGTTGTTCGGGGTTCCAGGCGACGCCGAGCAACTGTCGCGGTCCGACAGGCGCGACCACGATCGAGCCCGGCTGCACGGCCATGCCCTCGGGAACTCGATAATCGAGTGGCCCGAGCGCGGCATTCAACGTGACGACACGGGCGCGCTTCATTGGTGAGCCAGATGCGGGCTCAGGACCCTTCAAGCAAGGGGAGGCCTCTTGCGCCCGCATAAGGCATTTCTCCGGCGCGGCGGGCTGGCGAAGCCTGATAGCTTCGAGGAGGTCACGTCCGCGCATGCTTCCCTCTAGCTCCTCTTGGCTTCTTTGCCGGAGGCGCGCTGCCATCGCGCTTTCGCCGAGACCTTGATGTAACGCCTCGTGACGCGGGCGTCCGATGTCGAGCATGAGGCGATCTGCCTTAGCGGCCGCGGCTGGCCATATGCCTCGTCTTTTCAAGCGGGCACGCCAATGACCGTGACGCCATGCTACTTCGACATGGCTTGCATCGTCGACCAAACACTCCGCCACCGGCAGAACGCCGCGAGCGCGGCTGGTCGTCGCGAACGCTACGCTTCGTACGCGAGGCGGTGCTTGAGCGACTCCAGCGAGGGATCGTGCGTCAGGTCGAGGTGCAGCGGTGATACCGATACATAACCATCGGCAATGGCTTCGAGGTCGGTCGAATGCCCTGGCGTATGGACCATCGGTCCCAGCCCGAACCAGTAATAATCATATCCCCGCGGGTCAGTGCGCTGCACGATACGTAACCGCCCATAATCCCGAATGCCCTGCCGGCAGACGCGAATTCCCTTCACATCTTCGGGACGGCCAGCCGGGAAGTTCACGTTGATCAAGGTGTTCGGGCCCGTTTCGAATTGGAGCAACGGTGAGATCACTCGTTCCGCCCAAGCTTCCGCCGCCGCGAACGGCACTGTGTCACCCATACCTTCGCGCGAATAGGCCTGGCTCAGCGCAATCGAGCGAACGCCGGCCAGTGCCCCTTCCATCGCTGCGGATACAGTCCCTGAATATGTGACGTCTTCTGCGAGGTTCGCGCCTCGGTTGATTCCGAGACATGATGACGTCCGGCGGCGAGTCCTTCATGATGTGCGCGAGCGCGAGCATCACCGCGTCCGTCGGTGTGCCAGTCACGGAGAACCGACGCTCGTCATGTCGCCGAAGACGGACTGGCGTGGTGAGCGTCAGCGAATGGCCCGCGCCGGACTGCTCCTCCGTGGGCGCCACGATCCAGATGTCGTCGCTGAGGTTGCGGGCAACGGCTTCGAGCAGCTTTAAGCCGCGAGCGTTGATGCCGTCGTCGTTGGTGAGGAGGATGCGCATAGCCCGCCTATGGCCGGGCCGGTCGGATGCAGCAACCGCCGGGCTGTTGCCGCAAGAATGCGCCATAATAGCAACAGCTTGGCGATTTCTTCACTGTTATCGCGTCAATGCTTGTTAAGGGTCCGTCGCCTAAGTATAGGCCGGCGTTGGGGATGACTGGCTTCCCTCTGGCTAAGTCCCGGGAAAGTCAGTCTTAATTTGCCTCCGGCTGCACCGGTGGCCCGGCTGCAGCAGGTGGCGGCGTTTGGGCAGATCTCTGCGGGGGTAAGCAGAGATCGATGTGCGGGGGAGGAACTATGGCTACCGCTCTTGTCGACCTCTACGGCGGCAACGATTTTGAACCATTTGACCGGATCATCCTTCCGGAAGGCTATCGTCCTTACGACGAAGAAGAGTTCATGTGTGGCAAGCACCGCGCGTATTTCCTAAGAAAGCTGAAGGCCTGGAAAGAAGCGATCGTCGACGAATTGCGCCAGACGATGGCGCAGCTCCAGGTCGACTTGCTTCGTGAGCCAGACATTGCCGACCGAGCGTCGAGCGAGACCGACTGGTCGATCGAGCTTCGTACCCGCGACCGGCAGCGCAAGTTGATCAGCAAGATCGATTGCGCCATCCGTCGTCTTTATGAGGGCGAATATGGCTATTGCGAAGTAACGGGAGAGCCGATTTCGCTCGCTCGTTTGGAAGCTCGGCCCGTCGCGACGATGACTTTCGAAGCTCAAGAACGTCACGAGCGTATCGAGCGCGTTTCGCGCGACGACTAAAACTGTAAGTGCGATTAGCGTGCGGCAGCTGCCTCGCGCTAATCCGCACAACCGGCACCTGTGTTCCCCTGCAGCCACGAGCGCTCGCGCTTAGGGGCTGATCGGCGTATACAAAGTGAGTCAACGTACTCAAATGGGGAGCAAGAAAATGTCGGCTCACCTGTCCAAATTCGTGTTGTTTGCGTCCGCAGCCTTATTCACGAGCAGTCCCGCCAGTTCTCAAGCCTTCCACTTCAGCACAGGTAATCCGGACGGCATGATCGGAACTGCGTCCCGTCCAAACGCGGGGGGCGAGATCGAAATTGAGACAGCCGACGACTTCCTGTTGAACGCCGAGACTGCAATCAGCGGCGGAACATTCACTGGCCTGCTTCCGAGCGGCACCGACGCAACGAACGTTCAGAATGTCGTTGTGGAGATATACAGGGTGTTCCCGCTCGATCTTGGCGGACCCGCCATCGGGAACCATCGACGCGGACCAACTCTCCGTCAGACGTCGCTTTCGCCTCGCGCGACGGGTCTGTCGGCGAAGTGATGTTTTCGACCTCGACGCTGATTGACCTTTACCTGTTGGGGAACAGCGTCGTGAATGGGATCAACTTCGTGCCGAATGTCTTTACCGGGGGCGAAGGTCCGGTGTCAGGGCAAGAGGTGCAGTTCGACTTTAGCTTTCTGAATCCCCTTGATTTGGATGCGGGACATTATTTCTTCGTCCCGCAGGTTGAGCTCTCAAGCGGGACCTTCCTGTGGCTATCCGCGCCAAAGCCGATCGTCGCGCCTGGAACGCCGTTCGCTCCCGATTTGCAGAGTTGGGTTCGAAACGAAGAATCTCGCGCCTGATTGGTTACGGATCGGCACCGACATCACTCATCAAGGGCCGTTCAACGCGGCATTCACTCTAGATGGATTTGCTGTCCCGGAACCAGCGAGCTGGGCCCTGATGCTGTTCGGCTTCGCCGCGCTTGGGCTGGCGTTCAGGCGAGGGCGGCGCGCTCGAACGGCCGCCCGGGCCTGAACTCGCTCGGCAACCTTCGAACTCTAATGTGTAAGGTGGCCGGCGGGTTGCTCCTTAAGTCGGAGCTTTTCCTTCTTGAGGCGGTGGAGAAGATCTTCGTCGGGGCGTAGGAGTTCCGGTGCTCTTCCTCTTCAATGAGAGCGTGAAGAGCCGCGTGCTTGGATTTCCAATTCCTCGACGATTGCCTTTTCCATTGGTGCAGTTCCTTTCAGGCTGGTGTCACCGCTGCGTAATAAACCACGAATTGCAGGAATTGTCGCGGGCGAACTCACCGCTTGGCCAGCCGGTGCTGCCGTTGCCGCCGCCGCGGCGGGAGACGAGTCGCTCGCGACAATGGCGACGTGGCTGAGCAATACGTACTGGTCGGCGCCAGCAGGA
>CAVVWY010000005.1:0-220551 GCA_963752025.1 uncultured Alphaproteobacteria bacterium
GCCGGTCTTGGCTGGCTCGGCCATCGGGCGCCCGAACGTAGACACGGCTGGCGCCAATTGGAGCCGAGTGCGATGCATTGGACCGGCCTCGTGCTCGGAGTCGGCCTCGTGCTGCTGTTCCTCTATGTCAGACTGTTCGTAGGGTCGTCGCGCCCGGACGCTGAGCACCAGATGAATATACTGACCGGCCTCATCGTCGCTTTTGGCACTGGCGTTCTACTCTGCGGCTGGGCTGTCGGCCGGGTGCGCAGGCTTCGGGTTCGAATGGCGCGGGACGTGTCTTGCGTGGCGCAACGGCAGGCAACGGATCGTCCGCAGCGTCGACGATCTCACCGCTGTTCGAACAGATGCGCTGGGCTTGTGTGTCCTCTCGTTCGCGGACGGTTCGGAAGTGAAACTCGACAAATATGCGCGCGGCACTGGGGAGCTTCTCGAACGGATCGCCAGCAAGCGGAGCGATCTGCTGCCGCCCGGTTAAGGATTGTCGCTCCAATAGCGGAGCAGGTTTTGCTGCACGAGCTGAAGCCGCCCGAAATTCTCGGCATCCATTTTCAAACCTTCGAGGGCCGCTACCTCATTGAGCTCGTAAAGGGTGTTCCGCCGGAACGGGTCCTGAATACGGCTCTGGATGAAGGTTATGGCTACCAGGCGCTCGCCGCGCGTGACCGGCAGGACCTGATGGAAGCTATCGGACGGATAGATGATCGCCTCACCCGGCTGGAGTTTGAAGGTGAGGGGTGGAGCTCACCCGAGGCCCACCTGCGAGCTCGCCTCCGTCATAATCCTTCGGATCGTTGAGGAAGATCGTGCAGCTCAGGTCGCTGCGGATCGTCGCACCAGGGAGCTGGATGAAAGCGGCGTCGGCGTGTGCGCCATATTTCATCCCCGGCTTGTACCGCGTCATCAGTGGAGGCGCCAAGGCGACGGGGAACGCAAATTCCATGAACTGGGGCGAGCGCTGCATGGCCGCGCGGATCACGTCCGAGCTCTTATTGATAGGCGTTCGGCTCGTGAAGTTGCTCGTTCTGCTTGGCCGTATTGTGCGGGTTTGAAATCCGCCCGTCCACGAATGGCGTAGAAGCGGCAATACGCTTGCATTCAGAAATCTCGGCATCGCTCAGGATCGGCAAAATCCGGTACATTCATCCCTCCAGCGCGAGCGAGTGCGCGCTCCAATATCGGCGACTTTTCGGCTGCCCTTCGAAGCATGGCAAGAGCGCCGTCGATTGCCTGTCGATAGTCAGCATGGCTTCGACGATCAATTCGTGCCTCAGGTCGGGGCTGTAGCCATATTCGAGCGCTTTCGAATAGCGCCTCATCAAGGGACCGGTCGCGACAGCCTGAAGTTGCGCGTCCGTCGCCGCAACACCGAAGAAGCGAGCCACTCGGCCGAGATGCTCCGGCATGGCCGAAAGCATCCGATCGAAGTCAGCCCATTCGATCTGCCTATCTGACATCGTAGCAGCAGCGGCTTCGAGGGCCGTCATCTCGCAGGCCCAGGCGACGGCGGCGAGTTGTGCATCGTCGTGCGCCGGGCCGAATGCTGACACGCGCCGCGGCAGGCGTTCCGCCCGGGTCGGGGCCAGCATCCTCAACTCCTGTACGCTGTTCTCGCCAGCAAGGATGCTCGAAATGTAATTGGCGGGCCTCGCGTACATGAAGAGAGCCCGCTCACCAGGGGGAACCAATTCGGGCGTTATCTCGCTTGCGAAGCTGGTTGCCTTGACGCAGGCCACTTCTTCGGCGCCAAAGGTGCGCGACATGAGCTTCGGAACCAGGCCCAGATAGCCAACCCTGACCGCGGCCGGACTGAGCGAGAGATCACGCAGCAGCCGCGGCTCGCGAATTGCAAGCACACCATCGAGTTCTCCGAGCAGGCGTGAAACCAAGGTCGAGCCGACGTGGCCAATGTGGAAGATCCACCTCGCATCCTGTCGCACGGCGTCTTTTACGGCCGCTTCGACATCCGGCCAGGGAACGATCTGAGCGTCCACTGTTTGCTGTAGGAGACGGTCGTCGAGGAAGCTCGCCTGCCTGTACAAGTCGCGATCCATCGCGATGAGCCGGACCGCGCCGCCAGACGGGTCGAGCGCCTGCGCGAGCCAGCGCGCGTCGCGGGCAATCTCCTCGGCTGTCGGTGCGCTGGACATGCCGCCCCTTAGCGCTGCAATGCGACCGGAACCAAGGGAGGACCTGAATGGCTGAACAGATGACCGGCGGATGTGCTTGCGGCCGGGTCCGGTACGTCGTCAGCGTTCAAGATGACGACGCTTATCTCTGCCATTGCCGCATGTGCCAGCGGGCAACCGGCTCGATCTCAATTGCCTTCAAGAGCGTGAAGCAGAAGGATGTTCAGTGGGAGCATGAGCCCGACTGGTACGACAGTTCACCGATCGCTGAACGCCCTTACTGTCAAAAGTGCGGGACCTCGTTCGGCTTCAAGTTCAAAACTGGCAGTGAGAACATGGACCTCACAGTCGCGAGCTTCGACGATCCTTCACGCTTCAAGCCGAAGCATCACTTCGGTGCCGAGAGCATGCACCGGGCCTGGCTCAATACAGAGGGCCTCAAGGAAATGCGGACCGAAGATTATCAGAAGCTCGTCGACAAGTGGGTGGATGCGACGGGAAGCTTTCCCGGATGAGCGATGTGCAGGTGCGCTACTGGAAGTCATCCGACGATGTACAGCTCGCGTATCACGAGCTTGGCGAAGGCAGACCGGTCGTCCTGCTCCATGGACTGTTCTCCGATGCAAACATGAACTGGATCAGGTTCGGCCATGCAGCGCGCATTGCGGGCGATGGCTTCCGTGTGATCATGCCCGACCTCAGGGCGCATGGGTTGAGCGGCAAGCCGCATGGCGGCGAGCATTACCCACGCGGCATTCTCGCCCGCGATCTTCGCGAGTTGATCGAGGGTCTGGCTGTAACCGATTTCGACCTTGGTGGGTTCTCTCTGGGTTCGCGAACGACGGTTGAAGCGGTGGGTGAGGGCCTGAAACCTCGGCGGGCTATCCTTGGCGGCGCTGGTCTTGAGGGCCTCCGCAATTGGGAGCGTCGGAAGACCTTCTTCCTCGAAGCGATCGCCATGTTCGACAAGGTCCAGCGCGGCGACCCGCATTGGCTCTCAATTCAATTCATGAAGAGCCAGCATGTGGATCGGGTAGCTGCAGCCTTGCTTCTAGACAGCTTTGCGGATGCCTTCATGGGCTGGCTTCAGGCGTTCACGATGCCGACGCTTGTCGTCTGCGGGGACCAGGACGAAGACAATGGTTCGGCCGAGGAGCTTGCGAACGTGCTTCCCAATGCGCTCTTCGAGGAGATCCCCGGAACCCATATGAACTCCGTCACGAAGCCGGAGTTCGGCAAGTCAATCGCTCGCTTCCTCAGCGCATAGAAAAGGGGCGCCCGAAGACGCCCCTTAACCCTTGGACAAGCTGATTACTGCTGCGCCGTCGGGGTGGAGCGAGCACGACCGCGGCCGCTCGGGCTCGTCGTCGATCCGCCCCCGCCGCTGGACGCGCCAAGACTTGCATTACCGCCGCCAGTTTCGCTCATGCCACGACTACCGCTTGAGCGGCCGCTCGAAGACGCGCCGCTGCCACCGGAGGTCGTCAGGCCGGCGGTGTCGCTGGCCATATCTCCGAAGCTGCTACCGGAACCCATATTCTCGGTCCATTCACCGATCTGATCGGAGAGGTTGCTCAGCTGATTGCTGATCTGCGACCGCTTCGACCATAGGAAGAGGCCGGCCGCCGCGGCGCCGATACCGACTGCCGCTGCCGCCACTGGACGGTCGCGCGCGATGTCCATCACGCCGCCCGACCAGTCGCTGCTACGGCTCGATCCGCTACTACGGCTGCCGCCGCTGCGATTGCCGCCGCTTCCGCCACTGCGATTATTGTTCCTGGCCATATCGATTTCCTCCTCTTGAATGATTTCGCTCTCGAACCGTTTAAACGATTGAAAGCGCTCGCTGTTCGCCGAGATGGGTGCGGACAGCGGTGAGGGGAGACCGTCTAGCGGCGAACAGTCACGCCGTAGCGAGTTGATCCAGCATATACTCGCCGCTCGATACGCGATAATCGCCCGGCGCTTCGACGTTGAGCTGCTCGACAACGCCGTTATCGACGATCATCGAATAACGCTGCGACCTCTTGCCCATGCCGAATTTGCTGCCATCCATGGCGAGGCCGACCGCGTCGGCGAAGGCGCCATTACCGTCCGCCAGCATTGTGATGTCCTCGGAGCCGTCAGTCTTTGCCCACGCGGCCATAACAAATGGGTCGTTGACCGAAATGCACGCAATCTCGTCGATGCCTTGGCCTTTCAGGTCCTCGGCCTTTTCGACATAGGACGGGAGGTGGCGAGCCGAGCAGGTCGGCGTGAACGCTCCGGGCACGGCAAACAGCGCAACGCGCTTGCCAGCGAAATATTCGCTGCTCGTGGTCGGCTTCGGCCCGTCAGCGGTTGCAACGGCGAGCTGCACTTCCGGAATTCGTTCACCTACTTGGATCGTCATCATTGCCTCCTCGGGTCGCGTTGAAACGGCTGATAGGCTCGGCGTGCAGTGGCCTCAAGCCTTGCCCGCCGCACGTCAGCGGGTCATTGTCGCAGACGTGAAAGACGATCCCGCATTCCTGTCCGGCAAGCTTCTTCTAGCGATGCCGGGAATGGCCGATCCTCGGTTCGAGCGCGCTGTAATCGCGCTGTGCGTCCATGACGAAAATGGCGCAATCGGCATCGGCGTCGGTCACAAGCGCTCTGGAATCAGCTTCCGTGGACTCCTGCGCCAGCTGGAAATCGATCCGGGGCAGGCGCCAGACGTCGCGGTTCACCATGGCGGTCCAGTCGAGCCCGGGCGTGGTTTCGTTCTCCACTCAAACGACTGGGGCGGCCAGGACACGCTGCACGTAAACGGCACTGACGGTGAGATCTTTGCGATGACGGGCACGGTCGACGTGCTGCGCGCGATCGCGGAGGGGCGCGGGCCATCCAACTGGATCGTGGCGCTCGGTTACGCAGGATGGGGCGAAGGCCAGCTCGATGAAGAGATGACGCGGCATGGATGGTTCGCCGCGAGTGGCGAGTCGAGGATCCTGTTCGATACGCCGACGGACGAGCGCTGGGCCGCTTCATTCAAGGCAGAAGGGATCGATCCCCGACTATTGGCCAGCGAAACTGGCGCAGCTTGATGGAAAGCAAACGGCTGCGCCGCGTTCGACGCGGATGCGCAACGGAAATGCTGCCGCGAAGACTGACTCTGTAACTCACAAGCTGCTTGCCAGCTGGCGCAGCTGGGTGTTGGCGGCGCTCCTGATCGGCGGTCTGATCATCGCAGTGCTTCACTGGGGTGACGTCAAGCACTTCGGGCAGCTTCTGACGCAAGCGAAGCCGCTCTGGCTCGTCGCCGCGATCCTTCTTCAGCTCGCAACCTACGTCGGACTTGCTACTCAATGGTGGCTGGTGCTCCGGCGTGGCAAGACTCCGGAAGAGGGCGGCGATCTGCTTCGACTGACCTTCGCCAAGCATTTCGCGGATCAGGTCGTGCCCACGGCTGGATTAAGTGGAAACGTGCTCGTCGTCGATCGTCTGGTGAGCCTGGGAGTGCCGAGGCGCAATGCCGTTGCAGCCTTGCTGCTGCAGGTCATCGCCTACTACATCTCCTATGCGCTCGGCGCGCTGTGGGTCTTGGTTGTCCTATGGTGGAAGAGCCATTCCAGCGTGCTTCTGACCTGCGCGGTTCTTGTTTTTCTCGTCGTCGCTATCGGCATTCCATGGCTCACACTGTGGCTTCACCGCAGGGGTCAGGAGCGTCTTCCAAGATGGGTCGCCCGCTGGTCGAAGGCTCAAAGCTTCTTCAAACTAGTCGGCGAAGCTCCCCGGGACCTCGTTCGAGACCCGCAGCTGATTGCTTGGCTGACACTGTTGAATGGCCTGGTGTTTCTCGCTGATGCGCTGACGATGCAGGCTTGTGTGTTGGCACTCGGCGTCGAAGCGCCGCTTAGCGCGAGCTATGTCGCTTTCATGTTTGCATCCATCGCCGTGATCCTTGGGCCGATCCCGATGGGCCTCGGATCGTTCGAGGCGGTGAGCATCGCGATGCTGCGGCTTTTCGGCGTGCCGTTCGAGGCAGCTTTGTCGGCCACCTTGCTGTTTCGCGGCTTCACATTGTGGCTGCCGTTAATCCCCGGTGGACTTCTGCTCAGGAAGGAACTCCAGCTTAGCGAGGCGTGAGTTCGGGATCCGCCAGGGCGCCAAGAGCTTCGATCAGCGGCCGAAGCCATGGCTCATACGGTTTCCACGCGCCAATGCCGTCGCGATTGATGGGTCGGCGGACTTGCTCGCTGCTCGCTGTTCCAACGGGGTCGGCGACCAGATGGAAGTCGAGGCACTGACCTTCAAACTGCAAGCCGAGAAAGCCAAGGACGCGTCGCAACTGTTGCTGTGGATCGCCGACGACATCTTCGAACTCGACTTCGCAGAACTGCATTAGGCGCGACGTCGGTTAGGCGATCCATCAGGCGCACGTAGTCGCGGTAGAAGCGGCCGAGATCGGCAAGATCGTTCGAGGCCAGGTGCCCGCGCGTGAAGTGCAGCTTGTAATTGGACCAGCAGCAATCGACTGCGCTCCGGCGCACATCGATAATCTTCGCACCTGGAAGGCTTAGGCGGATCAGCCCTAAATGACGCCAGTTCATGTGAAGCTTGTCGGTGAACAGCGGCTTTGTGGTTTTGCGGAACTCGTGCGCGCGGGCGAGATAGTTGGCGCCAAGATCACGGATGTGATCCCCCGAAGTCCGGCGAGCAGGCCCGGATAGGGACAGGGGTGGTGTGCACTGAGCATGTCCACCATGCGCGGAATAATCGGCAGTTCACCTGTCGCTTCAACCTGGCTGTGTCTGCCCAGCATCCGCTCGAGCAGCGTCGAGCCGGATCGAGGCATGCCGACGATGAAAATCGGTCTGCCGTCGGGCGCGCCGAAGCCTCCCCGTCCTTGCAAAAAGTCCGCAGTCAGGAGCGCGATCGACGAGTCCACCTCCCGGCAGATTTCGTGAGAATCGTATGCGAAAAGTTTACGTCGAATTCGGTTTGCCGATTGGAAGTGCATGAAGGCTTCCGCGTAGCGTGCTCGCCGGTCGAGCACTTGCGCGACGGCGAAGTGAAGCAGCGCCTCGTTTGACCGGTCTGACGATTGCTCAAGCGCCTTCCCAATAACCTGTAGGTCTGCGTCGCTGACCAACTTCCCGTCGAGCATCGAGAGGCCCCACCACGCCATGCCGCTCGCTGGATCCCGGGAGAGTGCATGTCGAAACGCGCGTTCACTGTCGGCCTTCCGACCGATGAACCGCAACGTTTCAGCATAGCCAACGCACAGATTCGGATCATCTGGACGCCACTTGAGCAGGCCTTCGAAGGTTTCTGCAGATTCTCCGAACTTACCTAGCTCCCGCTGCAGGTGTGCAAGGAACGTAAGTGCTGGCAGGCTTCGCTCGTCGTTTCGCGTCACTTCCTTGAGGATCGCGATCGCCTCGCTTAGGCGCGATTGATCTTCGAGGCTGCGGGCTAGGTGTATCCTTGCCTGAAGGAGGCCAGGAGCAAGATCGAGCGCGCGGCGCAGGAGATGCTCGGCTTCGATCGGACGCCGTAAGTCGATCGCCGTCGACGCAAGAATTGTAAGTGCAAGCGCGTCGTCCGGATTTCGCTTCAGCCAATCGCCGGCAAGCGTCTTGGCTTCGACACTGCGGCCTAGCTTCTGCGCCTCGACAGCGGCGCGAAGTGGTTGCGGCATCGGATGGTTGCCCGGTTCGCTCATGCGCTTCATTCATGGCGATAGCAGTGCCGACTGGCCAGCCGATCCGTGCCATTTCAACATATAAAGATATCTTTATATTTGCCTTTCGCGGGAGTTGCGGCTAGGGGCAGCGCGACCATGCGCCATTGTGGCGCGCATCATTCAAGCTGGAGAAACTCACGTGGCGACGCAGGCTGAAACCCGTTTCAACGACTATGTCGTGAAGGACCTCGGTCTAGCCGACTTCGGCCGCAAGGAAATCGAGATCGCCGAAACCGAGATGCCGGGCCTGATGGCTCTGCGGGAGGAGTTCGGAGCTTCCAAGCCGCTGAAGGGGGCCCGGATCACCGGATCGCTCCACATGACCATTCAGACCGCGGTGCTCATTGAGACACTCATCGATCTCGGTGCGGAAGTTCGTTGGGCTTCGTGCAACATCTTCTCGACTCAGGACCACGCCGCAGCCGCAATTGCAGCTCGCAATATCCCGGTGTTCGCCATCAAGGGCGAGACCCTCGAAGACTATTGGGACTATGTCGTCCGCATCTTCGACTGGGGTTCCGACACGACCGCCAACATGATCCTCGACGACGGTGGCGATGCGACCATGTTCGCGCTTTGGGGCCATCGCGTCGAAAAGGGCGAGGAACTGTTCACGCCGTCGAACGAGGAAGAGGAGATCTTCGTTGCGACGCTCAAACGCTTCCTCGCGGAGCGTCCAGGCTATCTCACTAAGACGGTCGAGACGATCAAGGGCGTGTCCGAAGAGACCACCACTGGAGTCCACCGGCTCTATGAGCTGGCGAAGCAGGGCAAGCTTCCGTTCCCGGCGATCAACGTCAACGACAGCGTCACCAAGTCGAAGTTCGACAACCTGTACGGCTGTAAGGAAAGTCTGGTGGACGCGATCCGCCGCGCCACCGACGTGATGCTCGCCGGCAAGGTCGCTTGCGTTGCGGGTTACGGCGATGTGGGCAAGGGCTCGGCCGCTTCACTCCGCAACGGCGGGGCGCGCGTGCTGGTTACCGAGATCGATCCGATCTGCGCGCTGCAGGCGGCAATGGAGGGCTATGAGGTCGTAACGATGGAGGAGGCGACGAAGCGCGCCGACATCTTCGTCACCGCGACCGGGAACATGGACGTAATCACGGTCGACCACATGCGGGCGATGAAGAATATGGCGATCGTCTGCAACATCGGTCACTTCGACAGCGAGATCCAGATCGGTGCGCTGGCCAACATGAAGTGGACCGAGATCAAGCCGCAGGTTGACGAGGTAGAGTTCCCCGATGGCAAGCGCATCATCGTGCTCTCGAAGGGCCGGCTCGTGAACTTGGGCAACGCAACGGGTCACCCGAGCTTCGTGATGAGTTCCAGCTTCACCAACCAGGTGCTGGCTCAGATTGAGCTGTGGACCGGCGCCGAAAAGTACAAGAACGACGTCTACGTCCTGCCCAAGCACCTCGATGAGAAGGTCGCGCAACTCCACCTCGACAAGCTCGGTGTGAAGCTCACGAAGCTGAATGACAAGCAAGCCAGCTACATCGGAGTGTCGGCTCAAGGACCCTTCAAGCCGGATCATTACCGCTATTGAGTCGGGCGACGAACAGTTGCTGATCAAAACCTGTTGCACCGAAACTACAGGTTGCAAGAAAAGACTGATTTAGCCGAGGTTCTCTGATGACGGGGGACGGGTGAGCGCTAAGGCGCACCCGTCCCCCGAATTCTTGAGGATTCGTAATGCGTTCTCCCCAGTTGTTGCTTGTTTCCGCTTCGTTTTTCGCTCTTTCCACTCCCGCTTTCGCCCAGGATGCCGCACCGGTTCCGGCACAACCTGTCACCGGCTGACTCGCCCGTCGAGCCGACCCCGGCATCGACCGATCAGTCCATCGCAGCGCCGTCCACGAACCTGGCCGCTAACAACGGCAGGAACCTCTCCGAAGTCGTGGTCACGGGGTCGCGCATTCGCCGTCCGGACTTCTCGACGCCGAACCCCGTCGTCTCGGTGGGCGCTGCTCAAATCCAGGAGTCCGGCACGACCAACCTGACACAGTTCCTGAGCGGCTACCCCGCGCTTCAGGGCTCCTCGGGTTCCAGCCTTAACGCTGGCGACCAGGCCGGCATCGGCTACACCGGCCTCAACCTGCTGAACCTGCGCAATCTCGGCACCGACCGCACGCTCGTGCTTGTTGATGGCCGCCGTCACGTCTCAGGCGTCCCCGGCAGCCAGGCGGTCGACATCAACACGATCCCGAGTGACCTCATCGACCGTGTCGACATTCTGACTGGTGGTGCGTCGGCAATCTACGGCGCAGACGGTGTGAGCGGCGTAGTGAACTTCGTTCTGAAGAAGAATTTTCAGGGCCTAAGCGTGCGGGCGCAGGACGGCATCAGCAAGTATGGCGATGCCGGGCAGCAACTCCTCTCTGTGACGGCGGGTCAGAACTTCGCTGGTGGCCGCGGCAACATTGCGCTTGCTTTCGAACATGGCGAGGAAGACCGGCTGCAAACCAGCGATCGCGCACGCCTGACCGGCGCGAACCTCGTCCGTTTCGTCCTTAACCCCGACGACCCCGAGAATCAGCCGGGCTATACCGGTCCTGCGGACAACGGCATTCCGGACTATGTTCCGCTGAAGGACATTCGGTACGCCTGGACCGCGCGCGGTGGTGCGATCTCGACGGATTTCGACAATGGGGTGCCGAGCTTTGTCGGCGTGCGTGGCGGCCAGGTTGCGCCCTACGTTTTCGGACGAGATATCCCGGGCGGCTACGAACAGGGGGGAAGCGCGACTCCCGTTGCCGATTATGGGAACGACCTGTTGCCGCGGATCCGCCGCAACGTCGCCAACGTGATCGGTCACTTCGACGTGTCGCCGGCTCTTACGATTTTCGCAGAAGGCAAGTACGCGCAGAACAAGTCGTTCTCGCTCGCTCAACCGACCTTCGACTATTACCTCTATCTGGCACCGGATAATGCGTACATTCCGGCGAGCCTCGCCGCTGTGGCGCCGGACGGGGTTCTCGTCACTCGCGACAATTTCGACTTTGGGCAGCGCGGTGAGGACATCAAGCGCGATACATATCGCGCAGTCTTCGGAGCCAAGGGCGATCTCGGCAGCCACGCCAATTACGAGGTAAGCTACACTTACGGCCGGACCGACGTTACTAACCACTATATCAACGACCGCATCACTGACCGCTTCAACGCGGCGCTGGACGCGGTGGTCGGACCCGACGGAAACATCACATGCCGCGTGAACCTCGATCCGACGGCCGCCGACGCCACGACCTTCAATCCCGGCGAGTGCGTGCCGCTCAATATCATTGGCGAAGGCTCGCCCAGCCAAGCGGCGCTGAGCTGGATCACGGCGGACACGATCGACAAGTCGCGGATCACCCAGCAGGTCTTGTCCGGCAGTGTCTCGGGCGACCTCGGTACGCTGTTCAGCTTCCCCGGTGGGGGTGCACTCGGTTATGCGCTTGGAGCGGAGTATCGTAAGGAGTCGAGCCGCTTCATCGCCGATCCGTTGGCGGCGCAGGGCCTAACCTTCGGCAACGCATTGTCGGACGATCACGGTTCGTACAACGTGAAGGAAGCGTTTGGTGAAGTCCGGGCGCCGATTCTCCAGAAGCAGCGCTTCGCCTACAATTTGGAAGTCGGCGGTGCCCTCCGCGTTTCCGATTACTCCACGGTGGGAACGACAAAGTCGTGGAAGGTTGACGGCAGCTATGCGCCGGTGAGGGACATCACCTTCACGGGCACTTACTCGACCGCTGTTCGTGCGCCAAACATAGGCGAGCTCTTTGGCGGCGCATCGCAGACCTTCATGTTCTTCGACGACCCGTGCAACAGCAACAACGTCAATTCCGGCACGAGCTATCGCGCAGCGAACTGCACGGCGCTGCTCAACTCGCTCGGAGTGACGGACCCGTCCGGCTACATCGATACTCGCACGACCAACATTTCGGGAACGCAGTCCGGTAATGAGAACCTAAAGGCAGAAACGGCGAAGACCTGGACTGCCGGCGTGATCCTGCAACCCCGGTTCATCCCGGGCCTGACGGCGCGTGCCGATTGGTACAACATCAACCTGACGAACGCGATCAACACGGTGGACCCGCAGCAGCTGTCCGAGCTCTGCGTCGACCAGCCGTCGCTCGATAACGTCTTCTGCAACGCCATCGTTCGCCAGAATGGTGCGGCCGGCGACGCAGACGCAGGCAATATCGTCGGGTTCACCGTGAGCCCACAGAACGTTGCTGCGTTCAAGACTGCCGGTCTCGACATCAACCTGAACTATCGCAAGCGCACGTCGCGTTTGGGAACGTTCACGCTGAACGTGATCGGCAATTATCTCGACAAGCTGGAGTTCGTCGGCACCCCGGGAGCGGACCCGACTGACAGCCGTGGCGAGACCTATGCGCCGAAGTACACGGTCCACACCGACCTGACGTGGAACAGGGGTCCGTTCACGCTGAACTACGGGCTTCTCTATTGGTCGAAGACGCTGCGCTACACTAACCTGCGGACCGACGCGAACCCGGACATCACGGCTCGCGAGTACAAGTATCTGAAGGAGCACTGGGAGCATAACATCTATGCTTCCTATGATGTGAACAAGCGCTTCACCTTCTACGGCGGCGTGAACAACCTGTTCGACCAGAAGCCGGACATCGGGACCTCCCGCTATCCGGTGAGCTCGGTCGGCCGCTTCTTCTTTGCCGGCGCGACGGTGAAGCTCAGCAAGCTGTTCTAAGCCATTCGGTTGACGACAACTCTGGGTGGGAAGCGACGCGCTTCCCACCCTTTCTTTTGCCTGCTGCTTCGCCCTATGGTTCCGCAAAGGGGGTAAGCGGACCGCTGCATGGGGTCTCTTGGCGCAACGACCACTTGGATCATCGCACTTGGACTGCTGTGGCTGCTGCTGGCTGCCGCGGTCTCGGTGATCGCTGCCCGGCGTTTAGAGCTGGCCCAGCGCGTGATCGATGCGGCGCGATCGAATGCGGCCCTGCTCGAGCAGACTCCCGCCCGCCCGGTCCTCATTCGACCCGATCAGCGCATCGAGGCAGACGAGCTTTTTGTCCGTGATCTTGGGCTTCAGGAAAATCCACGTCGGCTGGCGGACCTGGTCGGGAACGACAGCGGCCTGATCGCTGACGATCTCGAAATACTCACGACAGATATCTCGGTGGCCCAAGTTTCCGCGGGCAGGATCGCTCGAAAGGTTCGAGCTATCGGATCCGGGCGTGTGTTCGACGTTCGCGGTGGTCCGGCACCGGCACCGGCGCCGCCTGGTACCTTGCTCCTCTGGTTCTTCGATACGAGCGCCAGCGAGGAGGAGCGCGCTAAGCTGGCGTCACGCCTTCGTCAGACCGAAGGCGCACTCAACTCTCTCACGCATCTCATCGAAGCTGCTCCATTCCCGATGTGGTATCGCGGCCCGGATCTGAAGCTGGGCCTGGTGAACAGTGCGTTCGTTCACGCCGTCGAAGGCAAAGACGCCGCGGAAGTCATCGAACGGGGTTTCGAGCTGGTCGATGCGGAGGGCGAAGACAGCGCGGCGGCGACCGCTCGGAAGGCTCAAGAATCGGGCAGGATCGTCTCGCGAATGCAGCCCGCGATCATCCGAGGCGAGCGCCGGATGTTGCGTATCGTCAACGTGCCCATGTCGACAGGAGCAGTGGCCGGTTTCGCCGTCGATGTTCAGGACCTCGAGGACGCCCGCACCGAGCTTTTGCGCCACATTGAGTTCACAGCGCGAGCTCGCGGACCGCATGACCGCGGGTACCGTTCAGTTCGACGCCGACCGCACGCTGAGCTTTTTCAATCGTCCCTTTGCAGCGATGAGCCAGCTCGATCCCGAATGGCTTGCCGAGAAGCCGGAGTTCGATCGGCTGGTCGACCGCATGCGCGAAAATCATCGGTTGCCGGAAACCCGGGACTTTCCGGCTTGGAAGAACGAGCGGCGCGAGTGGTTCACCAGCGCCGAGGAGGTGGTGGAAGAGGAGTGGATGCTGTCCAATGGCGACCACATACGAGTGGTTGCTCAGCCCTTGCCCGATGGTGGTCTCAGGCTGTTTCTTGAGGACCGGACCGAGCAGCTGCGCCTCGCTTCGGCGCGCGACACCTTGCTACGTGTGCGGGCCGCGACCTTCGACAATCTGTTTGAGGCGATCAGCGTCTTTGCCAGCGACGGTCGCCTGTATCTGTGGAATCGCCGCTTTCTAGAGGACTGGGAGCTCGACGAGGAATGGCTCGCTGAGCATCCGCGCGTCGACGAACTCGTTCCGGCGATGGCTCGCAAGCTCGTCAATCCGACGGCAGCCGCCCAGATCCGCGAGATGGTCCGGCAGACGACGAATGAACGGCAATCGGCGAACGGCCAAATATCGATGACAGACGGCCGCCAGTTTCAGTTCGCCGCGGTGCCGCTCCCGGACGGCAATGCTCTCTTCACGATGCTCGATGTTACCGACTCCAGTCGCATTGAGGCCGCGCTTCGGGAGCGCGCCACGGCACTGGAAGAGGCAGATCGCGTGAAAACCGACTTCGTCGCCAACATGAGCTACGAATTGCGCACGCCTCTAACCTCTATCGGTGGCTTCGCGGAGCTGTTGTTCGGCGGCTACGCGGGCAACCTGACTGCGAAAGGCAAAGATTACGTGGCGGCTATCCTCGAGTCCGTCGATCGCCTCTCCAAGTTGATCAATGACGTACTGGATCTGACCACGGGCGACACTCGTGGCGTGGCGCTGGAGCGGGAGCGGGTGGATGTCGCAGGCCTCTGCCGCGCGGCGCTGGAAACGGCCAAGCCTCGCGCTGCAGAGAAGTCGCAAAAGGTCGATGCGGAGATCATGCCCGCCGCCGGTTACGTATTCGGCGACGCGCGGCGTCTCCGGGAATCGGTCGAGCATCTGTTGAACAACGCTGTTGCTTACACCGACCGAAAGGGCCGCATCGCGCTTACGGCAGAGGGTGATGACGAAAGTGCGGTGATCCGGATCGCGGATAACGGGGCCGGCATTGCGACAGAAGATCTCCCGCGAGTTTTCGACCGCTTTGATCGAATTAATGAAGCAGGCGTCCGAGGAGAGGCTGCCTTGGGCCTCGGCCTGCCGCTCACGCGCCAGTTCATCGAGGCACACGGTGGGACGGTTGAGCTTGAGTTTAGCCGAGGGAAGGGCACGACGGTCACCATTACCATTCCTCGCGGCGCACGATGATCCTTGCGGATGAGGAAGCTACTGCGGAACTCGGTGGCGCATTGGCTCGGAGTGCGAGGGCAGGGGACGTAATCGCCCTGTCAGGCGCGCTTGGGGCCGGAAAGACGACGCTGGCGCGCGGATTTCTCGCAACTCTCGGACATGTTGGCGAAGTGCCTAGCCCGAGCTTCGCCATCGTCCAGCCGTACGAGGATCTTAGTCCAGCAGTTTGGCATGTAGACATGTACCGGATTGAGGATCCCTTGGAGATCGAGGAACTGGGTCTCAGCGCTGCGGTCGACGGAGTGCTTCTCATCGAATGGCCGGAAAGGGCTGGCGGGGAAGTGTGGCCAGAAGCCCTCAGGCTGCGACTAGACGTCGGCCCGAATGGCGACAGAATTCTTGACAGCGAAGGTGCCCCCGTCATGGGAGGATCGATGGCCTCCGAAATGATACCGCCACCCTATGCGCCTGAATTCCTTGCTTCGTCCGGCTGGGAAGGGGCACGGATTCTGCCCCTAGCAGGCGACGCGTCCTTTCGACGGTACTTCCGGGTTGTCGATGGAGCGCGCAGCGCGGTGTTGATGGACGCGCCGCCCCCGCATGAAGATCCGCGGCCGTTCGTCTCGGTTGCCGAATGGCTGGTGGCATGCGGCTTAAGCGCTCCGGAGATCCTCGCACGCGATCTGGACAAGGGGCTTCTGCTGCTCGGCGATTTCGGCAGCGAGCGGCTGCGAGAAACGCTCGATGCTGATCCTAAGCGCGAGCAGGAACTATACGAACTCGCGACGGACGTGCTGGTACACCTTCATGGGCATGCCCCGATGCGCGGACTGCAGCCGCATGGTCTCGACCAGTGGCTGACGGAACTCGAGCTTTTCCCCGAATGGTATTGCCCGGCAGTTGGCGCTCAAGTCGATTTGCTGGCTTATCGCGCCGCGTGGGCCGAAGTGCTGGCGCCGGTCGCCAACGATGGTTTGGGACCAGTGACGGTCCTCCGCGACTATCACGCAGAGAACATCATGCTGGTTGGCGGTCGCGAGGGCGTCGCCCATTTCGGACTCCTGGATTTCCAGGACGCGCTCGCCGGCCATCCCGCCTACGACCTCGCGTCTGTGCTGGAGGATGCACGTCGCGACGTGCCCCCCCGGATCGAGCGACTGATGATCGATCGTTACGTGGAGGCGACCGGCTCAGGGGAGGACTTCGAGAGAGCCTATTGGGCCTTGTCGGCGCAGCGGAACACGCGAATACTCGGCGTCTTCACGCGTCTGTGGAAGCGCGACAACAAGCCGACCTATCGCCGCTTCCAGCCACGAATGTGGGGCTTGCTGGAGCGCGACCTGGAGCAGCCGCACCTGAAGCCCGTTCGCGACTGGTTCGATGCGAACATCCTTCCGGAGCACCGGCGCGAACCGTGGAAGCAGGCGGCGTGAACAATACGAAGCGGGCATTGCGTTTGAGAGCGGAGGTGCCCGCCGAGGTGCCACATACGGCGATGGTCATGGCTGCAGGTCTCGGCAAGCGGATGCGTCCGCTCACCGCCACTAAGCCGAAGCCGCTTGTCGAGGTGAACGGCAAAGCGCTCCTTGATCATGTCCTGGAGAAGCTGCGGGTCGCGGGTGTGAAGAAGCTGGTCGTCAACGTCCACTATCTAGCGGACGCGCTGGAAGCGCATCTCGCAAGCCGGGAACACGGGTTTGAGGTCGTGATCTCGAATGAACGCAGCCTCCTGATGGAGACCGGTGGCGGATTGGTTCAGGCTGCGCCGCTAATCGACAGCGATCCCTTTCTGGCGGTCAACAGCGACAATCTTTGGGTCGATGGACCAGCAGACACGATCAAGCTGCTGGCATCGCAGTGGGATGACTCGCGGATGGACGCGCTGCTGCTCCTCGTCCCACAGGCACGAGCCCTTGGTCATAAAGGCCAGGGTGATTTCCACATGGACCGCGCGGGACGCCTGCGCCGACGTGAGCGCAGTCATGTTGCGCCATTCGTATTTACTGGCATTCAGATGGTCTCGAAGCGCCTCCTTCGCGATGCGCCGGACGGTCCATTCTCGACGAACATCCTGTGGGATCGGGCCATCGCGCAAGATCGTTGCTTTGGTGCCGTGCACCAGGGCCTGTGGTTCGACGTTGGTACGCCCAGCTCGATTCCGATGACCGAGGCGGCTCTCGAGAATGCCTGACCGCGTGGCCCAACGGCCCGCCGTCTTCACGATCCCCACCAACCGGTCCTTCGCGGACGCGCTTGCGGCAGGCCTAATCCAGCGCTTCGGCAAGGAACCGCTCGGTTTGGCGCGGGGCCGTATCCTGCTTCCCAATAACCGCGCCGTGCGGACGGTTACGGAAGCGTTCGTGCGCGCCAGCGGAAGCGGCCTGTTGCTGCCCCGACTAATCCCGATCGGCGATCCGGAGCTGGAGGAGCGGATTGGCGGCGCCTTGGAGCCAATTGACGACGATGAAGGTATCCCGCCTGCGATCGAACCGCTCGACCGTCTGCTGATGCTAGCTGAGTTCGTACGTGGAGAGGGTGCCACCAGTACGGAATCGCTGCGACTGGCGCGGGACCTTGCGCGCACCTTGGACACTTTGCTCGTCGAGAAGATCGATCCGCGGAAGCTGGCCGGCGCAGCAATCGACGCTGGCGAGCTGGCACTTCACTGGCAGGTCTCGCTCGAACGGCTGCGGGCGATCATCGAGGAGTGGCCGCGGCGTCTCAACGGGCTTGGGCGCATCGACCTGACCGACAGGCGCAATCGGCTTCTGGAGCGACTTGCGAAGAGTTGGAGGGAAGCGCCGCCATCAGGCTTCACTGTTGCTGCCGGCATCACCACGACGGCACCCGCTGTTGCCGATCTAATGCACCGCGTCGCGCGCATGCCCGAAGGTATGGTGGTGCTGGCGGGCCTCGGCTTGGCCAACAGTTTTTCCGATGAGGAATGGGATGCGCTTGGACCCGACGAGCATGCCAGAGCCGAACAAACTCACCCACAATACCATTTGAAACGGCTGCTTGATCTGCTCGATATCGGACGGGGCGAAGTCCAGCTGTGGCCGGCGTCCGGTCGTGCGGCGTCGCCGTCAGTGCGCGCTCGTGCAGTGACGAATGCGATGACTGCCGCGGACTCCAGCGACAAATGGAGCAGCCTCAAATCGGCGGAAAGGCGTCTGACCGGCGTTCGCGCAGCAGAATTCGCCGACGGGGCGTCAGAAGCGCAGGGCATTGCGCTGGCATTGCGGGAGGCACTTGAGACGCCGGATCGAACGGCGGCTCTGGTCACGCCCGATCGAATGCTCGCACGACGTGTATCCGCGCTGTTGCGCCGCTGGGGCATCGAAGCCGACGACAGCGCCGGGCGCGCTCTGGGCGAAACCCCGGTGGGTACCTTGCTGCTAGCGATCGCGTCGGCCGCGGCGGAGGAACTCGCGCCCGAGCCGCTCCTGGCGCTTCTGAAGCACCCGCTCGTGGGAGCTGGGGGCGATGAACGAGTGCGGTGGCTCGATGCCGTCCGCGCCGTCGACCTTAAGCTTCGAGGTCCCCGGCCGCCAGGGGGGCTCGTTGGCCTCGACCAGCAACTTCGCGACTCGGCCGAGTGGAAAACAGTCCGGCCTTATGCCGATGCCGTTGCCGACTTGCTGGCCAAACCGGTTAGTTTGCAGGACTTCGCTCATCTGCTTGCTGGCGTTGCAGGCGCGGTGGCGCAGGATCGGCCGTGGCGCGGCACCGATGGGCGAATGGCTGCCGAGCTTCTGGCCGAGATCGAAGCTGCCGACGCTGCCCGGAATACCATTGTCACAGCCGAAGATGCACCGCGGTTACTCCGGGACCTGCTCGATCAGCGGCGCGTTCGCCCGCCTTTTGGCGGACACCCGCGCGTCTTCATCTGGGGTCTTCTGGAGGCACGTCTTCAGCAGGCGGATTTAGTCGTCCTGGGCGGGTTGAATGAAGGCACTTGGCCCGCGGCGCCTTCTCCGGATCCCTGGCTTGCACCGAAGATCCGCGCCAACCTTGGCATTCCCGGCCTTGAGTATCGGACCGGCCTCTCCGCGCATGATTTCGCAAGTGCACTGGGTGCGCCTCATGTGCTGATAACTCGTGCTAGGCGTGACGAGCGCTCTCCCACGGTCGCCTCCCGGTTTTGGCTGAGGCTGCAGGCAATGACTGGCGGTGTCACCCGGGATAGGACGCTCGAGCGCCTTGCTTCCGTACTGGACGACGCCGGTAATGTGCAGCCGAGCAGCCGTCCGGCTCCGCAGCCGCCCGCAGATGCTCGACCCCGACGCATCTCGGTCACCTCGGTCGACCGCCTCAAAGCCGATCCGTTTGCCTTTTACGCACAGGCCATACTCAAACTGCGCAGCCTTGATCCGATCGACGCTGACCACAGCGCCAAATGGAAGGGCATCGCCGTTCATAAGGTACTCGAAGACTGGCTCAAGGAAGACGACTGCGCGCCTGAGAGACTGCTTCCCCGTGCACATTCGCTACTCCATGGCGAGGCTATCCACCCGATGCTGCGCGCCTTGTGGTCGCCCCGCCTCATCGAGGCGATCAAGTGGATTGAAGAGCAGGTCGAAGACGATCGGGAGGAGAGCCGCCGTCCGCTCAAGGCGGAAATCACCGGAGAGACGGCGATCGATGGTGTCGTCGTTCACGGCACGGCCGACCGTATCGACGTGCTAGGTGACCGTGGTCTAGCAATCGTCGACTACAAGACGGGCAAAGCGCCGTCTCAGAAGGCCGTGTCGGATGGTTTCTCATTGCAGCTGGGGCTCCTTGGACTGATCGCCCGTGCCGGCGGTTTTGCCGGTGTGTCTGGCGAGCCTGAAAGCCATGAATATTGGTCGTTGACCAAGGACCGAGACAGGTTCGGAAAGCGCGTCTGCGCAGACAAGAAGCTTGGAGCGGCCGACTTCCTGGAGCATGCCGAGCGCAACTTCCGCGCGGCCGCTGCCAAGTGGCTGATCGGCGATGAGCCGTTCACGGCCAAGCTCAACCCTGCTTATGCACCTTATGGCGATTACGATCAGCTCATGCGGCTGGAAGAATGGTACGGCCGCGAATGAGCCTAGCGGCGTGGCTTCTTCTTGACCTTGGATGCGTAGAGGAGGGCGGCAACGATCGCCGCGGAGCCGATGCCGACGGCCACCCCGGCCTTCACGAGCTTCGAGCGCCTCTGATCGTCCGAATTAGTGTCGGCCATACTTCTCTCCTTGGTGCTCCCTCTATGAAAGCGGCTTGCTGATGTCCAACCGGATCAAGCCGCTTCATCAGCTTCAGGGCGACCATGCACGTGCAGCCGATCCGCGGGTGCATGCGGCTTTGTCAGCTTCGGCCGGTACCGGCAAAACGCAGGTGTTGACTGGCCGCGTGCTCCGGCTGCTGCTCTCTGGAGCTGCGCCTGAGACGATCCTCTGCCTGACGTTCACCAAGGCGGCGGCCGCGGAGATGGCGAACCGGATCGGGGCACGCCTTGCCGCATGGGTGCGGATGAAGGATCCCGATTTGAAGAAGGATCTCTTCGCCTTGGGAGAGCCGAACGATCCCTTGGCCGTGCAGCGAGCCAGGCGACTTTTCGCCAAGGTCCTGGAGGCACCGGGTGGGCTGCGAATTCAGACGATCCATGCCTTTGCGCAGACCCTGCTTGCGTCCTTCCCTGCGGAAGCGGGTATCTCTCCAGGTTTTCAGCCGCTCGAAGGCCGCGCGGAGCAGGAACTCGGCCGCACGACGCTGGCGAACCTTCTCGCTGATGCGGAGGCAAATGGGAATGAGCGGCTAATTGTCGACGTCCAGCGGCTCAGCCTCAGGCTCGGGGAAGGAGGCGCAGTCGAGTATCTCATGCGCTGCACTCGCGCTGAGCAGGCGCTCGCAAGCCTCGGCTCCCCGGGAAGCATCGAACAGAGGCTGCGGGTGCTCATGGGTCTGCCCGATGAGTCCGTTGAGGAATATGTCGTCCATCACTGCGGCGACGAGCGCTTCGACTGCAACCTGCTTCGCTCCATAGCTGAAGCCAACCGAAGATGGGGCGCACAGACCGGACTTCGACACGCGGACATCATTGAGAATTGGCTTGCGCTGTCGCCTATCGAAAGGGCAGCCGCGCTTCCGACGCTTCGGAAGGTGGTCCTTACGGACAAGGACATGCTGCGCGTCACCGCCGGTCAGGCGAAGGCGGAACCCCATTATGAATCCCACGCGGGACGGCTTGCGGTTCTCATTGGTGAACTCTTGCAGATCCAGAATGGTGCCAGGTTGGCCGCGGATATGGCCGCGGGGCTTCGCGCCGGTCAGGCTTTTGCGGAGGCTTATGCGCGCGCGAAGCGGGCCGCAGGCGTCGCTGACTTTGATGACTTGATCCGCTGGACACGCGGGCTGCTCGACAAGCCGGGGATGGGCGAATGGGTCCGGTACAAGCTCGATCAGCGCACCGACCACCTTCTCGTCGACGAGGCACAGGACACGAACGCGGCGCAATGGGACATCGTCCGCGCGCTGGCTGAAGAGTATTTCAGCGGATCATCCGAGGTTGAGCGCCGCACCCGGACGCTGTTCATGGTCGGCGACTTCAAGCAGGCCATTTACGGTTTCCAGGGCACTGACCCCGAGAGTTCGACAAGATGCGGCCGAGGTCCGAGAACGCTCGGAAGCACTGCGCTCCGACGAAGAATGCGCGACCGAATTCCGGGATCTTTCGATCAACGCGAGCTATCGGTCCGCCCGAGGCGGTGCTCGATGTCGTCGATGCGGTCATCGACGATGTGGGATTTCGCGAGATGGGTCTGCCGGACATGCCCCCGCTCACGAAGCGCACCATTCTTCGCGGCCTGGCGCCGTGGCGCTCTGGAAACCCTTTTCCCTCGACGGCGAGAGGAGCTGACGAGGGTGAGGAGGGCTGGCTCGATGATGACGCTCGCGAATATGCAGATCGAATCGCGGCACAGGTGTGGGATTGGATCGACGAAGCTCCGGTCCTTGATTCGACGAAACGCCCTTTAACGCCGGGCGACATCCTGATCTTGCTTCGCAGCCGGGGTGAGCTTGCGTCGCTCATCGTCGCGCGCCTGTTCCAGCGGCGCGTTCCCGTCGCGGGCATCGATCGCCTGTCTTGTCCCAAACCTTTTTCCGTTCGCGACCTGCTTGCTGCGGTGAGCTTCGCTGTCCAGCCGCTGGACGATCTGAACCTGGCGAACTTGCTCGTTTCGCCGCTGATCGGCTGGGACCAGCAGCAGTTGTTCGATCTTGCTTATGGCCGCGAGAAAGGCCGCTGTGGCGAACTCTTCGCGAGAGGGCCAGCGACCGCCGGGACTTCACCTCGGCACATGAGCAGCTGGGACAGCTGCTTGCGATGGCCGATTACACGACGCCCTCGCAATTTCTGGAAACGATACTCTCGGGACCGCTCCAGGGACGGCGCAAATTGTACGGCCGCCTCGGCCTTGCAGCGCGGATCCCATCGACGAGCTGATGACCGCGGCGTTGACGTTCGAGCGCAGCGAAGTTCCCTCGCTCGAGCGTTTCCATGGCTGGTTCGCCCGAGGCGATGTCGAATTCAGCGCGATCCGTCCGAACGCGCGAACGCCGTCCGAGTGATGACGGTGCATGGCGCCAAGGGCCTCGAAGCGCCGTACGTGATCATCGCAGATGCGACCGCCGATCCGGCAAATCTCGGCAGCCGAAACCCACCGTTGAATTTCTACGGGTTCGGCGGCGAGCCCGTCCCCCTGATCCGGCCCAAGAAGGCGGAGCTGATGCCGCCGTTCGACCGAAAACGTCGCTCTGCAGCAGGAGCGTGACCTCGAAGAACATCTGGCGACTGCTCTACGTCGCCATGACGCGAGCGAGCGAGCGGCTCGTGATCGCGGGCATCAAGCCGAGCCGCGGCGACGGGGAGACAGCTGGCACAAGCGTGTTGATCGAGCGCTGATGAACCTCGGGTCCGTCGGTCAGCCGGACGCACGGTGGGGCGCAGTGACGAACTTTCGCGGGTCGGTCAGTGCACCGCGGCTGCGGCCGAAGACGTCCCGAGTGGGGCCCGGCGCGCCTGAAGTTCCCGAGTGGGCTCGTTCCGCAGCACCTGCGGAGCCGCGTCCGCCGCGCCCACTGGCACCTTCGCAGCTCGTTGAGGACCGCGAACCGGCGCCCTTGCCCACGGAGCAGTCGCGCCTCGCTGCACGGCGAGGAACGCTTATCCACCAACTGCTCGAACGTCTTGCGGATGTGGAACCAGCGGACCGGCATCAACGGGCACTTGCCTGGCTGGAGAAGGCCGCGGGCCTTCCCGATGCGGCCCAGCGGGCGGAAATCGCCGACATGGTCTGCGAAGTTCTTCGGACCAGCGCTTTGCCCGGCTGTTCGCGCCAGGCTCGCTGGGCGAAGCGCCCCTGCAGCAACGCTGCCCGACGGGCGAGTTATCGCTGGAACGGCCGATCGTCTGGTGATCGAAGAGGGTCGCGTATCCGTCTTGGACTTCAAGACCGGAAGGGTGCCCGACGCTCCCGATCGAATCCACCTGCCCATCGCGCGCAGATGGACGCGTACGTTGCCGCGCTAGGAGTTATTTTCCCCGGCCACGAAGTCCGTGCGGCGCTCCTCTACACCAACGGGCCGCAGCTGTTCGAACTGTAGCCTTGAGAGCGCTGCTACGACCGCCCATATGTCTGTTAACTTTTACACTCGTGCAGGAGAGTTCGCGCGTCATGGCCACCAAGACGGTCACCGATCAAAGCTTCGCCACCGATGTTCTGGGCTCCGAGGGTCCCGTGCTCGTCGATTTCTGGGCAGAATGGTGCGGCCCCTGCCGAATGATCGCGCCCGGCGCTCGAAGAGATCGCCAATGAGCTTGGCGAGAAAGTTACGGTCGCCAAGCTCAACATCGATGAAAATCCAGACACGCCAGGCCGCTACGGCGTCCGCGGCATTCCCACGATGCTGCTATTCAAGGGCGGCCAGCCTATTGCCCAGAAGGTAGGGGCGGCTCCTCGAAGCCAAATTCAGCAGTGGCTGGAGAGCAATCTGGACTCGCAGTCCAGGGCTCAGGCTTAGGTCTCACTTCGGGGCTCGGTCCCTTCGAGCCCCCGCGTATTCGGCCGGAATCTATCATGGCGCGGTAGATCGTCCTTGGGCTCGAACCATCCTACCTTACTCGCCCAGAAGATGTGAAAGCCTGGCTCGATCGTTTCTGGCGCGTCGAGCGTGACCACGCTGAAATCCACCGATTTCAGGCTGGTGATCGACCTTCATCAGGAATGGTGTTCCGCACTCGCCGCAGAATTCGCGATGGCCGAAGGCGGAGGAGGGGACTGACTTCACCTTGTCCGCGCCGTCGGTCCACACGAGGTCGCCGGCCGGCACACTCGCGAAGACCATCCCTGGCGCTCCGCTGTTCAGCTGGCACGTCCGGCAGTGGCACCAGCCGCAGTCGAAAGGCTCGCTTTTGAGCTCGTAGCGGACTGCGCCGCACATGCATCCGCCCGTTAGTCCCATTACAGTTACCTGCCTTTAATTGACTAGCGCTAGGGCGCTCCTTACATCGCCCGCGACAGTTTCCCAGCAGCGTCGGCGAAGGTTGTCGCCCGATCCTGGAACGCGCGGGCTTTTAAGGGATTTCCATGTTCGCCTCAGTGGCAAAGAGCATCTTCGGATCGGCCAACGATCGCTATGTCCGCGGCCTTGGCAAATATGTCGACGCCGTCAACGCGCTCGAGCCGAATATTTCCGCGCTTTCGGACGACGAATTGCGTGGCCAGACCAGCACTTCCCCAGCGGCTCGCGAGTGGCGAAAAGCTGGATGCTCTGATCCCCGAAGCCTTCGCGACGGTACGAGAAGCGGCGATCCGCACGCTCGGCCAGCGCCATTATGACGTCCAGCTGATCGGCGGCATCGCGCTCCACCGCGGCGAGATTGCCGAAATGAAGACCGGCGAGGGCAAGACGCTCGTCGCTACGCTTGCGGTCTATCTGAACGCGCTGGAGGGCAAGGGCGTCCACGTCGTCACCGTGAATGACTATCTCGCCCGCCGCGACGCCGACTGGATGGGGCAGATGTATCGGTTCCTTGGCATGACTCGTCGGCGTGATCGTGCCGAATCTCACCGACCAGGAGCGGCGAGACGCTTATAACAGCGACATCACCTATGGGACGAACAACGAGTTCGGCTTCGATTATCTGCGCGACAATATGAAATACAGCCGCGACCAGATGGTCCAGCGGCCGTTCAATTTCGCGATCGTCGACGAGGTGGATTTCGATCCTGATCGACGAGGCCCGTACGCCCCTGATCATCTCGGGCCCGACCGACGACAAATCGGACCTCTACATCTCCGTCGACAAGCTCGTGAAGACGCTTCGACCCCGCCGACTACGAGAAGGACGAGAAGCAGAAGAGCGTCGTCCTTACAGAGGAAGGTACCGAAAAATGCGAGCGGATGCTCGAAGAAGCGGGCCTCATCGAAGGGCGCAACCTCTACGACGTCGCCAACACCCAGGTCGTCCATCACTTGAACCAGGCCCTCAAGGCCAACGTGATGTTCAAGAAGGACATCGACTATATCGTGAAGGACGGGAAGGTCGTCATCATCGACGAATTCACCGGCCGAATGATGGACGGGCGGCGTTGGTCCGACGGTCTCCACCAGGCCGTCGAGGCCAAGGAAGGCGTGCAGATCGAGCCCGAGAACCAACGCTCGCCTCGATCACCTTCCAGAACTACTTCCGCATGTACCCGAAGCTGTCGGGTATGACCGGCACGGCAATGACCGAAGCGCCGGAATTCTTCGACATCTACAAGATGAACGTGGTCGCGATCCCGACCAACGTGGCGGTGCAGCGCATCGACGACGATGACGAATTCTACAAGACGATGGCGGAAAAGTTCGCCGCGATCACCAAGGAAATCAAGGAGAAGCAGGCCAAGAGGGCCAGCCGGTCCTGGTCGGCACCGTGTCTATCGAAAAGTCAGAGATGCTCTCCGAATATTTCCAGCAAGGCGGGCGTCAAGCACTCGGTGTTGAATGCCCGTTTTCACGAGACCGAAGCTCACATTGTCGCCCAGGCGGGCCGCGTCGGCGCAGTAACCGTTGCGACCAACATGGCGGGCCGCGGCACCGACATTCAGCTCGGCGGCAACCTCGAGTTCCGGATGCAGGACGAGTTCCCTGATCTGTGCCGGCACGCCCGAGTATGAGGCGCAGGCAGAGAAGATTCGAGCCGAGATCGTGGCCGAGAAGCAGCACGTGCTCGATCCTCGGCGGTAACTTTTGTGCTCGGCACGGAACGGCATGAAAGCCGGCGTATCGACAACCAGCTTCGTGGTCGGTCCGGCCGACAGGGCGACCCGGGTCTGTCTGCTGCTTTTACCTCAGCCTCGACGACGACCTGCTGCGCATTTTCGGGCCGCAGACCATGTTCGCACGCCTCATGAACAAGAACCTTGAGGATGGCGAGGCGATCGTGAGCCCCTGGATTTCCAAGGCGATCGAAACCGCGCAGAAGAAGGTCGAGGCGCGGAACTATGACATCCGCAAGCAGGTCGTTGAGTTCGACGACGTTATGAATGATCAGCGCAAGGTTATCTATGAACAGCGCGCGGACATCATGGACGCTGACAGCATCAGCGACGTGATCAACGACATGCGCGCGGAGACTGCAACGGCAATCGTCCACGTCAGCTGCCCTGAGGGGACTTATCCCGAACAGTGGGACGTAGAGGGCCTCAAAGAAGGCATCGACGCTGTGTTCGGTCTCCAGCCGCCCATCGATCAGTGGCTCGAAGAAGAGGCCGTCGATCCGGAGATCATCACGGAGCGGCTTCAGAAGCTTGCGGATGACATCATGGCGTCAAAGCTCGAGACCGTCGATCGCGAGCGTTGGACGGACATCGAGAAGCAGATTCTCATCCAGACGCTCGACCATCACTGGAAGGAGCATCTGGCCACGCTCGACGCGCTGCGGCAGGTCATCCATCTTAGGAGCTACGCGCAGAAAAAGCCGATCGACGAGTACAAGCAGGAGGCGTTCCTGCTGTTCGAGCGCCTCCTGGTCTCCATTCGCGAGGAAGTCACCCGCATCTTGATGCGTGCGCAGGTGCAGCTTGAAGAAGCGCCGCCGCCGGTGCTGCCGGAATTCATCACACAGCACCTCGATCCGTTCTCGGGAGACGATAATACTGCCGACATCGATGCGGCGACGGGCGCCGTTCTGTCGAACCTGCCGCCGCTCAACATTCCGCAGCCGCCGCTTCCGCGTGACGCGGGTGGCGAGCTGGTTGAAGCACCGATCAGCCGCAATGCACCCTGTCCGTGCGGCTCCGGACGGAAATACAAGCATTGCCACGGACAGCTCGCGTAACTGCGGGCCCTGCGGCCCGGCCGATCGACCGCACGGCGCTGCGCCGCGCGTACCGGCCTGACGAAGAGAAGATCGTCGCCGAGCGCCTGACGCAGGCCAAGCTTTCGTCCCAGACCTTGAGCGAGGCTACCGCGATCGCACGCAAGCTGGTCAAGGGTGTGCGCGCGCACAAGCCTTCCGGCGTCGACGCGTTCCTGCGGGCGTACGATCTCGGTTCCGAAGAGGGTATCGCGATGATGTGCCTCGCCGAGGCGCTGCTTCGCATTCCCGATGCGCATACCGCAGACGAGTTGATTGCCGACAAGCTCTCCGGGCCCGATTGGTCGGACAAGCTTGGGCGGTCGGATTCGAGTTTCGTGAACGCGGCGACGTTCTCGCTGCTCCTGACCGGCAAGGTGCTGGAGGGAGCACAGGACCGCTCCGATAATTGGAAGGCAGCCCTCGGACGAGCCGTCGGGCGCCTCGGTGAACCAGTCGTTCGGACCGCGGTGCGTGAGGCGATGAAGATCCTGGGCCGTAATTTTGTCTTCGGCCGGAACATCGATGAAGCACTCAAGCGTGCCGATCCCGAGCGCAAGCAGGGTCTCAGCCACAGCTTCGACATGCTTGGCGAGGCGGCGAAGACGCATGCGGACGCCAAACGTTACGCCCAATCCTATCGTAGTGCGCTGGATCGGATCGCGACAGAAGCGAAGGAGGGCTTCCGCAGGTCTCCTGGCATTTCGGTGAAGCTGACCGCGCTCCATCCGCGGTTTGAATTCACGCACCGCGCAGAGGCGCTCGCCGCAGTCATTCCTGTCGTACGCGAGCTGGCGCTGAAAGCAGCGCAGGCGGATGTGCACTTCACCATCGACGCCGAGGAAGCGGATCGGCTCGAACTGCAGCTCGATGTGTTCGAGGCGCTGCTCGCCGATGATGAGCTGTTCGCCACCGGATGGAGCGGCTTCGGCATTGCGCTCCAGGCTTATCAGAAGCGCGCCGCGCCACTTTGCGACTGGGTGATCGAGGCCGGGCGCGCCCACCGCCGCAAGCTGATGGTTCGCCTGGTAAAGGGCGCCTACTGGGATACTGAGATTAAGGCTGCGCAGGTCGGCGGTCTAACTGACTATCCCGTGTTCACGCGGAAGGTCGCGACCGACGTCTCTTACCTCGCCTGCGCCAAGAAGCTCCTTGACGCGACCGATGTCATCTACCCGGCGTTCGCTACGCACAACGCGAATACGATCGGCCAAGTGAAGGCACTGGCCGGACAGCGTGAGTTCGAGTTCCAGCGCCTCCACGGCATGGGCGAGGAGCTCTACGAAGAGCTTGCGGGGCTGGAGAAGGGTATTGGGGACCCTCAGACGCGCGTACGTATCTATGCGCCCGTCGGGAGCCACAAGGAGCTCCTCGCTTATCTCGTACGGCGCCTGCTTGAGAACGGCGCCAACTCTAGCTTCGTTAACCGCATCGCTGACGAACAGGTCTCGCTTGACGAGCTGGTCCGTGATCCGGTTGCGGAGCTTACCGCGCTCCAGCCCAAGCGTAATCCGAAGATCATGCGTCCTCGCGACGTGTTCGGCGTCGATCGCCGCAACAGCGCAGGGTGCGATCTATCCGATCCACTGGTCCGTGAGCCTCTCCTGAAGCGGCTAAGCGATCTCGAGAGCCGCAGCTGGACAGCCAAACCGACGCTCGGGAAAGGCCGGGCGCGGGCGGTTAATTCACCCCACGATCCGGCGCATCGAAGTCGGCAAGGTCTTCGAAGCAAGCGCGGATGACGTCGACCGCATGGTTCACGCCGGTCACGCAGCCCAGGTCGGATGGGACGCACTCGGCGGCGAAGCGCGTGCGCGGCTGCTCGAACGCACTGCCGACCTCTACGAAGACAATCGGGAGGAATTTTACTCACTCTGCATCCGTGAGGGCGGGAAGACTTTGCCGGACGCGGTTCTGGAGGTCCGCGAGGCGGTCGATTTCCTGCGCTTCTACGCCTCGGAGGCACGGCGTCAGTTCACGCAGCCGCTGCCGCTTCCTGGGCCGACCGGCGAACAGAACGAGCTTCGTCTCCACGGCCGCGGCGTCTTCGCGTGCATCAGCCCATGGAACTTCCCATTGGCGATCTTCACCGGTCCGGTTGCTGCGGCTATGGCTGCGGGCAACACCGCCATTGCCAAGCCGGCCGAACAGACGCCGTTGATCGGCGCCTTCGCAATCGAGTTGTTCCAGCGCGCAGGCTTCCCGAAGGACGTGGTGCAGCTCGCACCCGGAGACGGTCGCGTTGGAGCGGCACTTACGTCTCATCCCCTTCTTGCCGGGGTCGCCTTCACCGGCTCGACCGAGACTGCGCGCCTCATCAACCGCACACTCGCGGAGCGCGACGGGGCGTTCATACCTTTCATTGCCGAGACCGGCGGCCAGAATGCGATGATCGTCGACAGCTCGGCGCTCCCGGAGCAGGTAACGCGCGACGTCGTATCTTCTGCCTTCCAGAGCGCTGGTCAGCGCTGCTCGGCCTGCCGCGTCCTCTTCGTGCAGGAGGATGTGGCTGACGGCATGATCGCGATGATCTCAGGCGCCATGGAAGCGCTCAAGGTCGGTGACCCTCGCGATCTCGCTACCGACATCGGGCCCGTGGTCGACGAGGAAGCCAGGAAGGCACTCGATCAGCATCTCGGCTGGTTGGACAAGAACGCCAGGAGGATTGCTCGCATGCCTGTGCCGAACGAAGCTGCACACGGCAGTTTCGTTGCTCCGGCCATGTATGAAATAGACGCGCTAAGCGAGTTGGACCGTGAGAATTTCGGTCCAATTCTCCATGTGATCCGGTTCGCTGGTGATCGTCTCGACCAGGTGGTGAACGCAATCAATGCCACCGGTTACGGCCTGACGCTCGGGCTTCAGAGCCGCATCGATACAGTCCGCGATTACGTCGAAGAGCATGCCCGCGTTGGTAATTTTTACGTAAACCGCAATCAAATCGGCGCGGTGGTCGAAAGCCAGCCGTTCGGCGGAGAAGGCCTCAGCGGTACGGGGCCGAAGGCTGGCGGCCCACACTATGTCGCTCGCTTCGCGACCGAGCGCGTGACCTGTATCGACACCACCGCTGCTGGTGGAAATGCGTCTCTGATGGCCGCGCTTGAGGGTTGAGCGTTATGTCCCGCTGAGGGATGATTTACACTACGCCTTGATTTTGATAGAGAAATAGTCGTTTAGATATGCGAATTCGGACCGCCACGGCGGAGAGGGACATTCGTGCAAATGACGATCGACGAACGCGCTCGGGCGCGAGACCAGTGAGACGTTCGTGAAAATCGCAGGACAGGAAGTGCCTAAGCTACTCGCTGACGCGCTTGCGGATTGCCGGCAGCACTTTGTTGCAGCGGCCGTTTTCAGCCTTCTGATAAACCTCCTGTACCTCGCGCCGACCATCTACATGCTGCAAGTCTATGACCGCGTGGTTCCGACGGGCGGCAAGACGACTTTGCTGTTCGTCACGATGGCGCTGGCGCTAGCCCTTCTGACGCTGTCCCTGCTCGATATGGTCCGGAACCGGCTCCTGGTCCGCGCCAGCCAGCGCATCGACGCGCTCATCGTGCCGCGCATACTGCGCCAGATGATGGCGACCGATTTCGCGGCCGCTGGACAGGCGATGCGCGACTTCAATTCTGTTCGCACCGCAATGGCTACGCCAGCAATCGCGGCGATCTTCGATGCGCCTTGGACGCCTGTATTCTTGCTGGTGGCGTTCATGCTCCATTTCTGGATCGGCATCCTGGCGATTTTTGCATCCCTGCTCCTGGTGACCGTTGCCTGGGCGAACCAGCGCGCCACCCAGAAGAATATGGAAATCGCAACGGCGGCCATGGCATCTGCTCACAATTCGCAGCAGGCCGCGGCGACGCATGGCACCACGATCAAAGCGCTGGGAATGACCGGGGCGATGGTTGAACGGCAGCTTGGACATCGTCGGATCGGGCTCGCGAACACGATCCACGCGCAATTTGCCGGAAGCCGACTGACGGCCATTAGCCGGTTCTTGCGCCTCTTCGTGCAGTCTGCCGCCCTTGGCCTCGGTGCCTTACTCGCGATTGCGGGAGAGATTTCAGCCGGCGCGATCATCGCATCCTCCGTGCTCTTGAGCCGGGCGCTCCAGCCGATCGAAAGCATCATCGGCGCATGGTCCTCGCTCGCGGCGGCGCGCGCGGCCGGCCAGCGGCTCTCGCGTGTACTCGAGAACCTGGAGGAGCAGAGGATCCATACCGCGCTTCCCCAACCGCAAGGCGTCCTTTCGGTGGAGGAAGTGGGCCTGCGCGGCCGCGACGGGCGAACACTTCTTCTCAACATGAACTTCAAGGCAGAGCCCGGACAAGATTCTCGGGATCATCGGTCCGAGCGGATCGGGCAAGACGACGCTCGGCAAGATCCTCGTGGGTGCGCTGCAACCCACCATCGGCGCGGTCAGGCTCGATGGAGCGCGCCTCACGGACTGGGACCCGGACGAACTGGGTCAGCATATCGGTTATATGCCGCAGGAGCCGTCGCTGTTCGAAGGCACGATCAAAGAGAATATCGCTCGTTTTGAGCGAGGCTCCACGACTGACGACGCCCGGCAGATCGACGAAGCGGTCGTGAGCGCGGCCAAGGAAGCAGGGGTCCACGAGCTAATCCTGCAGCTGCCGCAGGGCTACGACAGTCCTTTGGGGCTGATGGGGCAGGGATTATCCGCGGGGCAGGCGCAGCGTGTTGCACTGGCACGGGCGCTCTACGGCAACCCGAAGCTGCTGGTACTCGACGAGCCCAATGCATTCCTGGATCAAGCGGGCGAAGCGGCACTGGTCGGGGCTATCGGCAAGGCGCGGGCGCGCGGCGCGACAGTGATGGTAATCGCTCATCGACAAGGCGTCCTTGCGACTGTCGACCGCCTACTCGTCCTCGAGGATGGCCGCCCCGAAGCTGATTGGTCCGGCCAAGGAGGTCGTTGCCAGACTCACGGGTCCGAAGCGCGCGGAGAATGCAGCATGAGCGAAACGCTTGTCCTCGCTTCACCCGTTCACACCGGAGCTGGCGATCCGCGCCGCGAAATTCGCTTAGGCGCAGCGGTGGCTGCGGGGTTCTTCGTCGTTTTCCTCGGCTGGGCCGCATTCGTGCCGCTCGATGCCGGCGTCGACGCACCTGGGATCATCGCCGTCGCCGGCAACCGCCAAACGGTTCAGCATCGCGACGGCGGCGTCGTCACCGCGATCCATGTCCGTGAAGGCCAGCACGTCCGGGCAGGCGAGGTCCTGGTCGAACTGTCGGCGCCTGAACTCAAGGCGTCGGAGCGGGCGCTCACCAGTGACTATCTGACGCTTCTCGCACAACGAGCGCGCTTGCTTGCGGAGCGTACCGGTCAGCGCGACTTCGCGCCGCCTCCGGAATTTGCCACGCTGACGCCTCAGGATCGCGCGATCGCTACCGAGGTCCTGCAGCTTCAGCGTAGCGAGATGCGTGCCCGTTCGGGGTCCGTCTCGGCGCAGCAGTCGGTGCTTGGCCAAAGGGCGCAGCAGTTGGTGCAACAGCAGGGCGGCTTCGTGAAGCAGCGACAGGCCTTGGTTGAACAGCAGAGGCTTATCGCTGAAGAGCTGACGGGACTGAAGAGCGTCGCCGAAAAGGGTTTCGCGTCGATGAACCGCGTGCGCGCACTTGAACGCGCCCAGGCAGACCTCCAGGGCCAGGAGGCCCAAATGTCGGCGGAGTTCGCTCGCGCCGGCGAAGGTATCGGTGAAACGCGCATGCAATCGCTCAGCGTTTCGCGCGATCGACTCTCGTCGGTCGAGACCGATCTGAAGGATACGCAGAGCAAGCTCTCAGAGACTCTGCCGAAGCTGGTTGCCACGCGCGAGCAACTCGAGCGATCGCAAGTGCGATCCCCGGTTACGGGGCAAGTGGTCGGCCTCACCGTGTTTACGGTGGGTGGCGTCGTGGCTGCGGGGCAGAAGCTGATGGACGTCGTTCCCGACGGCCGTGAACTGGTCATTCAGGCACAGCTCAAACCTACGGACGCCGATGACGCCTATGCCGGCCAGGACGCGCAGATTCGGTTCCAGAGCATTCACAATCGGTCGCTGCCGCTATTCACGGGAACCGTGCGCACGGTGTCTGCGGATGCTTTCAACGACGAGAAAACCGGACGGTCATATTTCCGGGCCGAGATTGTCATCCCTGAGAAGGAACTGAACCACGTTCGCTCTGTCCTCGGCAGCGGCGAGTTGCGTCCCGGCCTACCGGTAGAATTGGTCCTTAGGGTGCGCAAACGCACCGCACTTCAATATCTGCTTGAGCCTCTCACCGGGGCGCTCTGGCGTTCGGGCCACGAAGACTAGCGCTTACTGCGGCCTCTGATTGGTAAGCCCGTCCAGCTGTCCTGCCGTGAACCCGTGGCGACGGCGAAACGTTGGCGCGCCATTCTGCGTCATGCTCCCCCTCCCTCCGCGGTCTTCATTGACGCCCGGTTCAAATGTGACTGCCAGTTTGCTGTTCGCCGTCGCGGCAAACAAGCTGGACCTCCTGCTGTTGCGGGTTGGGCGCTTGTGCAACAGCCGGGCCATTGGCGACGATGCAAGTGGGGTCCTGAACGGATCCCGCCTGGACACGCCGCCTGATGATCGGAGCAGTCAATTAGCCTGAATTCCTAGAGCTGACCGCGAACCGCTCCATCGGGGAATTCGAGCGTGTCCACACTGACGTAAAACCCGGAAGGATTTCCGACGATCTCGGTCAGCTGACTGCGCGTGCTTGGCGCGCAGTCGCGGAGCGGCGTTCCGATACCGGTGAATAGTGCGATGATTGGCGGTCCGTTCGCGAGCGGTCCGCCTTGATGAATGTGTGCCATGAACGGCTGCGAAAGCCCTGAAAGCTTGAATTCGAAGCAGACCTGCTTGTTGTCGGGGTTGACCGCGAGCCTAACGATTCCGAAACCGTTTGGATCGCCGGTCCCGCCATTCGGCCTGGCTAAGTTGGTTTCGGCCTCGCCGGTCAGAGGAACAATGAAAGTCCGGGCTCCCGGCGGCGCAGACGCACCAACGAGCAACACCGACGCGCAAGCAACCAGCGCACGTTTCGATCCGCGAACCATCAGGCTCACTCCCAGGCCCACCGCTCGCGGTCGAAACTTTACGATCGCATATCCGTTCCGGCGATGCCGACGAACGGGCTCACTCAAAGGCCGGACTGTGCTTGTTTGCTGCCGATTTCAGCACAGATGGCTCCCCGGGCCTGATTCGAACAGGCGGCCGTCCGATTAACAGTCGGATGCTCTACCGCTGAGCTACCGGGGAGTGTCCCGTTACGGGCAGGCGGCTAGATAACGCGGCCTACCTTAAAGGCAAGTGTTTAGCGCTCCAAATTCAAGTCGCGAATTGCTCCATCGCGATCCGTTCATCGAGAGCATGCTCGGGATCAAACAACAATGTGAGCGACCGTTCTCGGTCGAGACGCACCTCGACTTTCGAGACCTCGCGGACCTCTATCTGGTCGGCGACGGCGGAGACCGGGCAATTCTCCGCCTCCAGGATCTTCAGGCAAACGGCAGTATCGTCGGGCAGGATTGCGCCCCACCACCGGCGAGGGCGGAATGGACTGATCGGCGTAAGCGCCAGCAAATTCGCCTGGAGTGGCAGGATGGGACCACGCGCCGAGAGATTGTAGGCCGTCGAACCCGCGGGTGTCGCTACCAGCACCCCGTCGCAGGCCAACTCGGGTAGCGCCACGCGCCCGTTCACCGAAATTTCGATCTTCGCCGTCTGCCGGGTTTCGCGGAGAAGGGACACTTCGTTGATGGCGGCATGAACGTATTTCTTTCCCGTTACCGTCGTCGCTTTCATCTCGAGCGGCGCGACACGGATCGCCTTCGCGGCCGAGATGCGTTCGGGCAGGCAATCAAGCCGCCAGTCGTTCATAAGGAAGCCGACCGTACCCCGGTTCATGCCGAAGACGGGCTTTGGGCAATTGCCTTCGAGCATCGCGTGCAGCGATTGCAGCATGAAGCCGTCGCCGCCGAGGGCGACCAGGATCTCGGCATCTTCGACCGACGCGAACTCATATTGATCGCGAAGCAACGCCTCCGCCGCTTTCGCCAGCTCTGTATGCGACGACAGAACCCCGATCCCGAGCGATCGCAAGTCCTGCCTGGACGTACCGCGTGTGTGGGGACCATCCGCGTTCAAGCCGCCGTACCTCGCTGCTTACTTCTGTGCATCAGAACATAGGGAGTGAAGACCGCTGCGTCACTGTACCGTTTCGGGTCGGGTACGGAACTGGCGCTACCCCGGTCATGCGCCGAACGTTAACGCCTGTTGCCATGACGGGGTGGGATACGATGTTTGAGTGGGGTAGGCGGGCGTCCGATCGGGCAACATTGGCGTCCGCCGATCCGATCCGGGACCTGATGCTGGAAGGCGCCATAGCGCACGAGCAAATTGAGGTACTCTTTCAACCTTTAATCGAGCCGACGACCGGCCGCATCCTTGGCGCCGAAGCGCTTGCACGGTCTCCCATCGTGCTCAATGCGGAAGCGCTGTTTGCGCGGGCTTCGGCAGCGGGGCTCGAAGAGCGGCTTTCGCGCCTGATTCAACGAAAGGCCCTGCGCTCTGCTGCGGTTTGGGAAGGCCCGCTCCGGGACCTCAAGATCTCGATCAACCTACTTCCGCAAGATCTCGCGCGGCAAAATTTTGAGCAGTGGCTGCTCGAGGAGATCTCCAACGCGGGAATCAACCCAAAGCGAGTGACGGTCGAGATTACCGAAAGCGCGCTGCTACTCGATCGCCCTGCGGCCGCGGAGCGGCTGACGCAGTTGCGCGCCGAAGGCATTACGATTGCCGTCGATGATTTCGGCACCGGCTATGCAAACCTCGCGTATCTGACGTCGCTGCCGCTCGACATGCTCAAGATCGACCGCGGCCTGATCACCGACATCGTCGGCGGCACGCGTGACCGGATCGTCGTCAAGGCGATGATCCGCCTCGCTCGCGATCTCGGGCTTCAGGTTGTCGTCGAAGGTGTCGAGAGCACGGCTCAGCTGGCGCTGCTCGCGGAATGGGGCTGCGACCTTTATCAGGGATTCCTCGGAGCCGGTGCGCTCACCCTCGAAGAGCTGACGCGCTTCGTTGCGACAGCGCAGGTCGAAGCCGCCTAGGCGGGCTCCAGCTCCTTCTTCGCGCTCGCGTCGCCAGCTGCTACGACGCGGGCGAGCCCACGAGATAGCTGCAACGCGCCGTTGAGCCGAGCTTCAGCTGACGGCCAGTCGCGCGTAATCGCGAGCTTGCTGTCCGGACGAAGTTTCGCCGAACCCTTCAACCGGTCGATGTAGTCGAATAGCCCCTGGAGGTCGGGGAAGCCGTGCTCGGCGAATGTCACGACGGCACCCTTGGGCCCCGTGTCGAGCTTGGCGATCATCGCCTGTCGACAGTTCAGCTTCACCTCGACGATCTTCATGAGGTTGCCGGTTTCCACCGGAAGCGCGCCAAAACGATCGATCATCTCGGCCGCGAAGGCATCGATTCCCAGCCGGTCCTCGAGCTCGCCGAGACGACGGTAGAGTCCCATGCGTAGATCGAGATCAGGTACATATTCCTCCGGGATCATGATCGGCGCATCGACGCTGATCTGCGGCGTGAACTCCTCAGCGCGCGTAGCGGAGCCGCCTGCCTTCAGGTCGACAATCGCGTCCTCGAGCATCGATTGGTAGAGCTCGAACCCGACTTCCTTGATATGGCCCGACTGCTCGTCGCCAAGCAAGTTGCCGGCGCCGCGGATATCGAGGTCGTGGCTCGCCAGCTGGAAGCCGGCACCTAGATTATCGAGCTCGGAAAGCACCTGGAGCCGCTTCTGCGCCGCTTCAGTGATCGAGCGGTTTGCCGGCATCGTCAGATAGGCATAGGCACGGGTCTTCGACCGTCCGACGCGTCCGCGCAGCTGGTATAGCTGTGCCAGGCCGAAGCGGTCCGAACGGTGGACGATGAGCGTGTTCGCACTCGGAATGTCGAGCCCGCTTTCGACGATCGTCGTCGACAGCAGCACGTCATACTTCCTGTCGTAGAAGGCGCTCATCTTCTCTTCGACTTCGGTCGGGCTCATTTGCCCGTGCGCAGTGACCGACTTCACCTCCGGCACCTGTTCCCGCAACCACTCTTCGATGTCGGGAAGATCGGCGACCCGCGGAACGACGAAGAAGCTCTGCCCGCCGCGATAATGTTCGCGTAGCAGCGCCTCGCGCAGCACCACGCCATCAAACGGCGTCACGTAAGTCCGCACAGCCAGACGATCGACCGGCGGAGTCTGGATGACGCTGAGATCGCGCAGGCCCGACATCGCCATCTGCAGCGTGCGCGGGATGGGAGTGGCGGTGAGCGTCAGTACGTGGACGTCTGCTCTGAGCGCTTTCAGCCGCTCCTTGTGGGTAACGCCGAAGTGCTGCTCTTCGTCAACGATGACGAGGCCGAGGCGCTTGAACTCGACACCCTTCGCGAGGACGGCGTGCGTACCGATCACGATGTCGACGGTCCCGTCCGCCAGTCCTTCCTTCGTCTTCTTCGCTTCGCTCGAGGGGACCAGACGAGACAACCGGCCGACGTTGATCGGAAAGCCCTGAAGGCGCTCGACGAAGTTCTTGTAATGCTGGCGTGCCAGGAGCGTCGTTGGACAGACCAGTGCGACCTGCTTGCCGGACATCGCCATGACGAAAGCCGCGCGCAAGGCGACCTCCGTTTTGCCGAAGCCGACGTCGCCGCAAACGAGCCGATCCATGGGTTTGCCCGCTTCGAGATCGCCAAGAACGTCCTCGATTGCGCGTTCCTGGTCGTCGGTTTCCTCGTACGGGAACCGATCGACGAACTGGGGATAACTCGCGTCTGGCGCGGCAACAATTCCGGGCCGTGTGGCGCGAAGTGCGGCGACCTTGATGAGCTCGCCTGCAATTTCGCGAATTCGCTCCTTCATTCGCGATTTGCGGCGCTGCCACGCCTCCCCGCCGAGGCTGTCGAGCGAGACGCCTTCGCTTTCGCTGCCGTAGCGCGAAAGAAGCTCGATGTTTTCGACCGGTACGTAGAGCTTGTCGCCACGCGCATATTCGAGCGCGACGCAGTCGTGCGGCACCTTGCTGACAGGAATCTGCGTCAGGCCCTCGTATCGGCCGATGCCGTGATCCGCGTGGACGACGAGATCGCCCGGAGAGAGCGTCGCAAGTTCCTGAAGGAAAGCGTCCGCAGCTTTCCGCCGTTTGCGGCGCCGCACCAGCCGATCGCCGAGCATGTCCTGCTCGGTGAGCACGGCAACGTCTGGTGTCGTGAACCCGTGTTCGAGCGGGATGACGAGCAACGCCGGTTGCGTCTTCGAGCCTAGCGCCTCCTGCCAGCTGTCGACGAGCTTCTGCGTTTTCAGCCCGTGATCCTCGAGGAGGCCGGCTAAACGCTCGCGAGCACCTCGCGTGTAGCTTGCGAGCACAACCTTATGGCCGCTCTTGCGAAGCTTGCCGACGTGGTCGGCTACCGCTTCATAGACGTTCGCTTGCTGAGTGCGCTCCGGCGCGAAATCGCGTGCGGGCTGCACGGCGAAGTCAATCGTGGTCCCGGACTCTGGCTCGGGAAACGGTGAGGTGCGGTGGATCGCGCGCGCGCTCACGATCGTGTCCCAGTCGCCATTCAGAACGTAAAGAGATTGCGGCTCGAGAGGGCGATAGCTGCCAGGCTCGGCCTCCATCGCGCGAACGCGATTGTTGTAATAATCCTCTATCGCCTCTCGCCGGCTATCGATCGCTTTGTCGGCGCCGGTATCGCGAACAATGATGTCGTTCTCGCCGAGGTGATCGAAGAGCGTCGCCAGTCGTTCCTCGAGTAGCGGCAGCCAATGCTCCATGCCTGCCATGCGCCGGCCGTCGGATACCGCCTGATACAGCGGATCCTGCGTCGAGGTGGCTCCGAATTTTTCCCGGTAACGCGAGCGGAAGCGCTTGATGCTGTCGGCGTCCAGCAAGGCCTCGGACGCTGGCATCAGCGTTAACCCGTCGGCTTTGTCCGTCGAACGCTGATCGGATGGATCGAAACGGCGAAGGCTGTCGATTTCATCTCCAAAGAAATCGAGACGGAACGCCTGCTCTGCCCCTGCAGGGAAGACGTCGATCAGTGATCCGCGAACGGCATATTCCCCGTGCTCAGCAACAGTGTCGGAGCGCTGGTATCCGAGGGAGTTCAGCTGTTCGACCAGCGCTTCACGTTCAATCCGCTCGCCCTCGGCGATGCGGCGCGTCAACTGGCGGATGCGGAAGGGTGTCAGAACCCGCTGGGTCGCTCCGGTCGCGGTCGATACCAGAAGTTGCGGTTTCTCTCGCTTCGACTGAAGTGCGTTCAGCGTCGCCAACCGCTCGGCCATGACGCGCAGCGCAGGCGACGCGCGGTCATATGGCAAGCAGTCCCAGCCGGGGAGCGTCAGAACTTCGACTTCAGGCGCGAAAAGGGGCACCGTTTCGGCAAGCGCGCGCATGGCAGCTTCGTCTGCGGCGATGACGACGGCGCGTCCGCCATCGCCGGTCCCGTGTGCGGCTCGCGCGAGGTCGGCTGCCAACCACGGCAGGAAGCCGGAAGGAACGCCCGCTAAAGTGAGGGGATCTTTCGCGCGAAGGACACGCTGAAGCGGCTCGCTCATCGCGCAATCCGGATGTAGTTGAGGCGTTTGAGCTCTTCGATCATCCGACCTGCGAAGCGCTCCGGCGGCTGGGCGGTTCCGTGCGCCCACGCCATGATGTCGACGTCCTGCTCTTGCAGCATGGACGTGAACAGCGCACGCTCCTCCGCGCTCCACGACGGGTGATGAGCGTCGAAGAAGCCGCCGACGAGCATATCTGCTTCGCGCGTTCCGCGATGGTGCGCGCGCCAGTGGAGGCGCTTAAGTTCCGGATCGGTGGGCATGTTTGCCATTTAGGAGCGGGCGAGCCGTGAGGGAAGTGGAGCAGCACAGCTTGCGTGCTCCATGGCGATTTTCTAGCTCCGTCTCGTGCAGGTTGTCGGCGATTATCACAATGATGGGTTCGCCCATGTCCGCGGACTGATCCCGCGCGACGTGGCGAGAGCCTTCATGACCCGGTTCAAGGAAGCTACCGCGGACCGGCCGATCCCTCTCAACAGGCCGCAGATGTACGCGCCGGTCCTGTCGCGGCCTGCCTTCGACGTTTCCGGCGATATCTTCCAGCCGATGGACTTCTTCCTTTGGGCCCTGACGCCGATGATCAGTCATCTGGTCGGGCGCGAGGTCCTACCTTCCTACGAATATCCGCATCTATCGCGGTGGCGACATATGCCGTGTCCACTCCGATCGGCCTGCGAGCCAGCACGGGCTTTCGCTGACGCTCGACTATAGCGACGGGAAGGTCTGGGACTTACAGCTGAGCAAACAGCGCACCGAGACGCTCTATCCGCTTGCCGATGATTTCGGTGCGGACGATTATGCATCAGTGCCGATGGAGGTGGGGGATGCGGTATTGTACCAGGCTAGCCACTACCCGCATGGCCGCATCCAGCCGAACCCCAATGCCTGGTCAGCACATCTCTTCCTGTTCTTCGTCGATCGCGACGGACCGTTCCGCGATCATGCGTTCGACGGCCAGCAGATTGCCGAGAAGGTTGACTTCACCTTCGTCTGACGCGTGACCAATGCGCCCTGAAATCCTCAATCCTCTCTTCGCCGAAGCGGAGGTTCTGAAGGGCGTCGGTCCTCAGGTGGCGAAGTTGCTGAAGCGCCTTGACCTCACGCGCGTCGTGGACGTGCTCTACCATCTGCCGACTGGGGCCATCGACCGGATCCAGGCGCCGGCGGCCAGCGCCGCACTTCTCGGACAGACCGTCATCCTCGAGCTCACGCCCTACCAGACGCGAGAGAACCGATCGGGCCGCGGACCGATGCGTGTCTTCACCTCGACTCAGAAGGCAACTCCATCAGTCTCATCTATTTCAACAATCCGGGCTGGGCGAAGCGAAGCCTACCTATGCGCGAGAAGCGGATCGTATCGGGCAAGCTCGAAGCATATGGCGATGAATGGCAGATCATTCATCCTGAGGTTGCGGAGCCGGGGAAGGGCCCTGCGCCGCCTCTACGCGAGCCCGTCTATCCGCTCACCGAAGGGCTTACGAACCGTCGCATGGGTGAACTCGCTGCATCGGCACTGGAACGCGCGCCCGACCTGGGGGAGTGGATCGAACCAGGTCTTTCGCAACGCGAAAGCTGGGCTGGCTGGCGAGCCTCACTGGCGCTCGCGCACCGCGAGCCGGGGATCAGAGCAGGCCCAGACGCGCCTCGCTTATGATGAGATTTTCGCCAATCAGTTGGCGCTGTTGCTGCTCAGACAGTCGCAGCGGCGGCACCGGACGGTCCCCTTGCCCGGAACAGGTGAGCTGGCGGCCAAGCTGCAGCTTCCCGTACCAGCTGACCGGCGCTCAGCGGCGAGTGGTCGGCGAGATCCACGGCGACATGGCCCAATCCTCGCCGATGTTGCGGCTGCTGCAGGGAGATGTCGGGTCGGGAAAGACCCTCGTCGCGGTCCTGGCGATACTGGCGGCCGTGGAATCAGGCGCCCAGGCGGCCTTGCTTGCTCCCACCGAGATCCTGGCGCGTCAGCACCATGCTACATTGCTGAAGCAGCTCGACAGCATTGGCGTGCGGGTCGCGATCCTGACCGGACGCGAGAAGGGTAGGGGGAGAGACAGTGTGCTGATGGGCCTTGCCGACGGCTCAATCGACGTGCTGGTCGGTACCCATGCGATTTTCCAGGACAAGGTGGCCTACAAGAACCTCGGACTTGCGATCATCGACGAGCAGCATCGCTTCGGCGTCTCACAAAGGCTGCTTTTGTCGTCCAAGGCGAACGCCCGCCGCACCTGCTGGTGATGACCGCAACGCCGATTCCGCGGACGCTGACGCTCACCCAATATGGCGAAATGGACGTGAGCCGGATCGACGAAATGCCGCCGGGCCGCACACCGGTCGAAACCCGGGTGATCAGCGAGGAACGCCTGCCCGACGTCGTCGACGGTTTGGGCCGGCACATATCGAGCGGCGGTCAGGCCTATTGGGTCTGTCCGCTGGTCGAGGAGAGCGAAAAGACGGATGCAGCGGCCGCTGAGGAGCGGGCGCGGGTGCTTCGTCAGCGGTTCGGCGAAGACAAGATCGGCCTCGTCCACGGCCGTATGAAAGGTCCGGACAAGGACGAAGTCATGGCGCGGTTTGCCTCAGGTGACCTTGCCGTATTGGTGGCAACTACCGTGATCGAAGTCGGGGTGGACGTGCCGAACTCCGCGCTCATGATCGTCGAGGGCGCCGAACGCTTCGGTCTCGCGCAGCTTCACCAGCTCCGAGGGCGCGTTGGACGCGGAACCGCCAAGAGCACCTGTCTTTTGATCCGAGGCCAAACACTTACGGATGTCGGGCGCGCACGCTTGGCTCTCATGCGCGAAACCAGCGATGGCTTCCGCATCGCCGAAGAAGATCTGCGCCTCCGGGGGCCAGGCGAGATCCTCGGGACCCGGCAGTCGGGCGAGGAAGCGTTTCGCGTAGCCACACCGGAAGACGTAGCAACGCTCGCTCCGATCGCGCAGAGCGACGCGCAACTGCTCCTCGAACGCGACGGCGGCCTCGCCGGACCTCGCGGTCAGGCTGCGCGTATTTGCCTATACCTCTTCGAACGCGATCAGGCCGTCGGGTTGATCCGCTCGGGCTAGCGTACGAGAAGGCCGTGCCTCTTCTTACCGAGGCTGATCTTCAGCGGCTCGTCCGCAGCGATGATCGTTAGACCCGGATCACTCACGGGCTCGTCATTCAGCCTTACGGCGCCCTCGGCTATCTTCCTCTTCGCTTCCTTGTTCGACGGCGTGAACCCGAGTGCAGTCAGCGCATGAGCGATGTTCATGCCATCGCCGACGGAGAGCTTCGGCAAGTCCTCGCCTGCACCGCCGCCTTCAAAGGTCTGCCGTGCCGTGTGCTCGGCGGCGAGCGCCGCATCGCGTCCGTGCAGCATCGTCGTGGTCTCGGTGGCGAGCACGACCTTGGCCTCGTTGATCTCTGCGCCCGGCAAGCTTTCCAGTCGTTCGATTCTGTCCAGTGGAAGGTCGGTGAAAATTCGCAGGAAACGGCCGACATCCGCATCCGCCGTGTTCCGCCAGAACTGCCAATAGTCGTAGGGGCTGAGCAATTCCTCGTTAAGCCACACTGCACCCTGCGCCGTCTTGCCCATCTTCGCGCCGTCGGCGGTGGTAATCAGTGGGCTGGTGACGCCGTAGATCTCGGTGCCATCGATCGCCGAGCGAGCTCGATCCCGTTTACGATGTTGCCCCATTGGTCGGATCCGCCGAGCTGCACCCGGCAGCTGACCCGCCGCGACAACTCCAGAAAGTCGTACGCTTGGAGGATCATGTAGTTGAACTCGAGGAAGGTCAGCGGCTGTTCGCGGTCGAGCCGCAGCCGAACGCTGTCGAAGGTCAGCATTCGATTGATCGTAAAATGTTTTCCGACCTCACGCAGGAACGGAATGTAGGTCAGCTCGTCAAGCCAATCCGCATTGTTCATCATGACCGCGTCCGTTGGTCCGTCGCCGAATGTCAGGAAGCGCTCGAAAACCTTGCGGATGCCGGCGATGTTCGCGTCGATCTGTTCCGACGTGAGAAGCTTCCGGCTCTCATCCTTTCCCGAAGGATCCCCGACCTTCGTTGTGCCGCCGCCCATCAGGACGATCGGTTTGTGGCCGGTCTGCTGGAGCCGGCGCAGAAGCATGATCTGGAACAAGCTTCCGACGTGCAAGCTCGGCGCCGTCGCATCGAAACCGATGTAGCCGGGCACAACCTGCTTTTGCGCCAGCGCATCGAGCCCCTCGGCGTCGGTAATCTGGTGAATGTAGCCGCGCTCTTCGAGCAGCTTAAGCATTGATGAGCGGAATTCGTTCATATTTGCCGCTTAGCGTCATGCACACGAGGCTGCTACTGCATGGCAATGCAATTCAACCTGGTGCCGCATCCGGCGATGCCGCCCTCAGAGCCTTTCGAGGTGTGGGCGAGTGTCGACTATGCCGGGTCGCTGGGCACGATGGCTACGGCCAACATGTGGTTCGGCGTTCGTGCGCCCGCCTCTCGCTTCGTTATTCCTGTGGCCGAAAAGCCGAAGCGCGCATCGGATTTGTGGGAGACGACCTGTTTCGAGGCATTCCTTCGGGACGTGGAAGAGAACGAATATCGTGAGTGGAACTTCGCGCCGTCGGGTGACTGGGCCGCTTATGACCTCTCCGGATACCGCGAAGGTGTGGCCGACGCCGAGATTGAGCGCCCTCCTTACATCAGGATGGAAGACAATCTCACTTGGTGGGGCGTGGGTGCGACCATCACAGTGCCCGCCGAGATAAAATGGGCGCTGGGGCTTTCGGCCATTCTCGAGGAACAGGACGGCACCAAGTCATACTGGGCGATTGCGCACCCCGAAGGCGACAAGCCCGACTTCCACGATCCCGTTTGCTTCGCCGCGCACCTTCCCTAATCACGGATCCATGACCCTGTTCGGAATCGACCGGCTCCTGGCTGAGCCGGAGCTTCGCCGTCCCCTTGAAGGCAAGCGCGTTGCGCTTCTCGCTCATCCAGCATCGCTGACGAAGGACCTCACGCACAGCCTGGACGCGCTCATCGCAGCCGGCATCAGAATATCGGCGGTTTTCGGACCACAGCATGGCGTTCGAGGCGACCTTCAGGACAATATGATGAAGTCGCCAGACTTCACGGATCCGATCTACGGCGTGCCCGTGTTCAGCCTCTACGGCGAGGTGCGCCGCCCGACCGGCCAGTCGATGGGCACGTTCGACACCATCCTCGTTGACCTGCAAGACCTTGGGTGCCGGATTTACACTTACGTGACGACGCTTCTCTACGTGCTCGAGGCGGCGGCCCAGCACGGCAAGAGCGTCTGGGTTCTGGACCGCCCAAATCCGGCGGGCCGCCCCGTCGAAGGGTTGACGCTGCGTTCCGGTTGGGAGAGCTTTGTCGGTGCCGGTCCAATGCCGATGCGGCACGGCATGACGCTCGGAGAGCTTGGCCGTTGGTTCGTCGATCACTTCAAGCTCGGCGTGCACTATCGCGTGATCGAGATGGAAAGCTGGAAGCCCGACGAAGGGCCGGGCTTCGGCTGGCCGCCCGAGCGTGTCTGGATCAACCCAAGCCCGAACGCCGCCAATCTCAACATGGCACGGGCCTACGCCGGCACTGTGATGCTCGAGGGGACAACGCTCAGCGAGGGCAGGGGCACGACCCGACCGTTAGAGCTCTTCGGTGCTCCCGATCTCGAGCCGCGCCGGGTCATGGCGGAGATGCAGCGCTTCGCTCCTGAATGGCTCGCCGGCTGCAAGCTTCGCGACATCGCGTTCCAGCCCACCTTCCATAAGCACGCCGGCGAGCTCAATCACGGCGTTTTCATCCATGCCGAAGCGCCGTTCTACGACCACGAAGCATTCCGGCCCTGGCGCCTGCAGGCACTCGCGTTCAAGGCAATCCGAAACCTCCGCCCCGACTACGGGCTATGGCGGGACTTCGCGTATGAATATGTGTTCGACAAGCTTGCGATCGATGTGATCAACGGATCGCCGCTGCTGCGGGAATGGGTTGATGATCCAGCTGCTGAGGCTGGCGACCTCGAAGCTATTACCCTGCCTGACGAGCAGAGCTGGGCAGAGGAGCGTCAGCCTCATCTTCTCTATTGATCGCCGGTCCCTCGACGGGTGCAACCAGCGACACGAGAACGAACGAGATAATCATCAGCAAGTACCAGCTTCCAAGCTTTGCGAGCGGCACAAGGTGCCAGCCGCCGTGCTGGTTGGGGTACGTCCATGCGTGGGCGAAGGTCCCGATGTTCTCGGCTAACCAGATGAACAGCGACACGAGTAAGAAGCCGATCAGGAGCGGCATGGAACGGTAGGTCGCCAGTGGACGGAACTCAACTCTGGTCTGCCAGAAGGTCACGGCTGTGGCCGCAAACAGCAGCCATCTAAGATCGATGACCCAGTGGTGAGCGAAGAAGTTCACGTAAATCGCCGCCGCGAGCAGGAGGGTCTGCCAGCGAGGCGGGAAGCTCGTGAAACGAAAGTCGAAGCTCCGCCAGACGCGAGCGATGTAGCTGCCCACGGACGCGTACATGAACCCGGAGAAGAGCGGCACCTGCCCGATATGGAGTAGCGATGGTTCGGGATAGATCCACGAGCCTGCCGAAGTCTTGAACAGCTCCATCACGGTTCCAACAACGTGGAAGATGAGGATGACGCAGGCCTCTCGGAGCGTCTCCAGCCGAAGCGCAAGCATCGAGCCCTGCACGGTGATGGCGAAGATCGTCAGTGCGTCATAGCGACGGATCGGCGCGTCTGGCGGCCAGAAGTAATGGGTAGCCAGAAGTGCCCCCAGCATGAGCGCGCCGAAGAGGCACGACCATCCCTGCTTGAACACGAACACCGAAAACTCGAACAACATGCCGCGCCAGCCGGGCAGTTGCGCCGCCTCCTCAAGGCCACGCCTGGCGGCGTGGAAGCGGCTATAGCTCGGCGCGTGAAGGTTCATCCCTAGTGGTCTTTAGCGGCTCGCGTGGCCGCCCTGAAGCGCTTGTTGGTTAACGAAGAAGTAGGAGCTTCTCCGTATGCCCGTTTCGAATAGTTTCGGGAGCGGGGCGGTCGATGGCCACTCAGGGGATCGAGGAAGTTACTGAAAATGCCATCCGCGCGGTTGCGCGGGACTGCGGGTCGCTTTCGATGGAATGCAGCGACGTCGCCGGCTACGTAAAGGGTGTCAGCGACCGCATTTCAGAGCATTTGAAGATGCTCGATCAGTTGGAAGAAGTGACGACGCGGCTGCTGGGCGACCAGGCTCGCGTGTCCGATTCCACTGACGAAGCCCGGCTCCTTGCCGAGCAAGCGAAGGCGAAGCTCGATGCCGGGCGTGAAGCCATCGAAGGCACGATCGACGGCTTCAGGGGGCTAACCGATCTCGTGGTTCAACTTGGCGAGCGCATGGCGGGCTTCGCGGCCGCGATGAACCAGGTTCAGATGGTTTCTTCGACCATCGAGACGATCGCGCGAAAGACGAACATGCTCGCGCTCAATGCAACGATCGAGGCTGCGCGCGCCGGAGACGCCGGCCGCAGCTTCGCCGTCGTTGCGGCGGAAGTGAAAAAGCTTGCGCATGATACCCGTGCGGCGACCAGCCAGATCGCCTCGACGATCGGCGAACTTACGCGTGAAGCCGGCGCCGTCACGGCCGAGATCAAGACAGGCGTCGAGCGCAGCCGCGCTGCTCAGTCCGGCTTCGGCACCATTGGAGACACGGTTCGTGAAGTGAGCGAAATCGTCGGGATGGTCGACCGTCAGACTGAGGGAATCGCCCACTCCACCAGCATGATTCAGACTAGCGTCGACCGGGTGAAGGCGAGCTTGACTGATTTCGCCGGCGACGCGCGCGACAACGGCAGTGAGCTGCTGACGGCGCAAAAGCGCCTGGCGCATCTTGAAATGCTGTCGAACACGATGCTCGACACGCTCGCGAATTCCGGTGCGGAGATCGACGACACGCCGTTCATTCTCAAGGCCCAGGAAGCCTGCCGTCAGGTCCAGGCCGCCATCGAAGCGGCGATCGACAATGGTGAGGCCAGCGTCGATGACGTTTTCGACCGAGATTATCAGATCATCCCCGGCTCGAACCCAGTTCAATACCAGGCTCGTTTCAACGACATCGCGGACCGCCACGTCCGCCCGGTCCTCGACCGTACGAAGGGTGTGGACAACCGCATCATCGGCACTGCAATCGGCGACATGAACGGCTATCTTCCGACCCACCTTACCGAGCGGAGTCATCCGCAAGGTCCGGACCCCGTCTGGAACGATGCGCATTGCCGCAACCGGCGCATCATGATCGACGACCAGACGCGGATGGCGCTAGCCAGCGACCGTCCGGCAACGCTTGCCACTTATCGCATGGAGCTCGGCGACCGGAAAATCCCGGTGAAAAATATCTACGTTCCGCTGTGGGTGAAGGGACGTCGCTGGGGCAATTTCGAGCTCGCGTACCGGGACGATTAACGTCGTGCAGTCCCGCTCCGGGACGTGTCTTTGCGAAAGCTTACGAGCCCGTAAACCTCGTCTTTACGCGCTTAGGTTAGGACGGATCGACTAAGGCTTCGCCTTGGTTCGAGCAGGGGAACGGAATGGCGATCAACCGGTCGGTCAGTCAACAGCCGGTCAGCGTTGCCGAAGCGCAGTTAGCTCGCGTCGCGGGCGAAGGTTGCGCGCGCCATTCGCATCTCAACCGCTTGCTTGAGGCTTCAGGGCCGCACCTCGCGCGCGATCTCGCCGACGCGGTGCATCTGCTTTGCAGCATCCACGGCCGCTATCCTGGCCTCATCGAAATCGCACTTCAGCGGAGCGCCAAGGGTGAGGCGGCCGATTGGCTTGACCGCGCCAGCGAGGCGTTCGAGCGCGAGCGGCTCTATCTGGTTCGTCTGACATCCGCCGTCGGGCCAATTCCGAGCACGCCGGGCGCCGCTGAAACTGAATCGAGCCTGCTCGCGGCGCGTCACGCCCTCGAGACCCTGGCGACTTCAGAGCGGAACGGCTGCTCGCTCGGCGCGGCAACGGCACTCGTGGGCGATTGGTGGCCAATCCGCCGCTTACTGGATCGCGCCGCGGCTCGCGTGAGCCTCGAGTGCCCCGCACCTTCGTTGCCTGACGAAGCATCGGTGATCATGGTCATTCACGGTGCCGCGAACACGGCGGCTAGCGAGCGGGCGCTGGCATTCGGCGGCGAACAGCTGCTTCTCCAGCATCGCGCTATATTCGATCTGCTCGAAGCTCGCGCCGCTGCTCGCGGCGACTACTAAGGCTCAGGCGGCGAGCGGAAGTTGCCGCTCGGCACCGTCGACCTCAGTCGAAAGCGGAGCATGGCTCACCTCAACCGCTGACTGAGGTGATCTCGCGTTCGGAAAGACCAGGCGCGACAAAAGCACGACTGCGCAGAGTGCGAGATACCCACCGATGGCCCACATTGGGCTCCAAAGCACCGTCGCCGCGAAGGGAACGCGCAAAAGCACGGGATTGAAGCCGAAGTCCTCGCCAATCGCTTCGCACGCGCCAAAAATCGTGTGGGAACGGAGGGGGAGGGCGACCTGGTTTTCTTGCGCGGACATCATCAACTCCTTGGCGAAACTTCTGGCAGATACGGAGCAAGAGGTGTGCCAAATTGAAAAACGCTTGTAATCCAACGTGATGCGCAGTTCAGACAGCGTCGGGTTGGGACGCCGCGCCACGTTTGCAGCCCGACAGTTGGGAATTTGCACCGCATGCTGCAAGTGCGATATTGCAGCGCAGCATTGATATTCGACGAATGGATGCAAATTTAGTAGAGGCGCCCGCCGGTGGCCCGGAATGGCAGCCCAAAAGGAGCTGAACTGCTGTGATGCGGATCATGATGAAGTCGAAGATCCACCGCGCGACGGTCACTCAGGCAGACCTAGACTACGTGGGCTCGGTCACGCTCGACGTCGCGCTGATGGAGGCGGCCGACCTGCTCGAAGGCGAGCAAGTGGCGATCGTCGATATTACGAACGGTGCCCGGATCGAGACCTATGTCATCCCGGGCGAGCGCGGGAGCGGGGTCATTGGCATCAACGGTGCAGCCGCGCATCTCGTTCATCCGGGCGATCTCGTGATTATCATGAGCTATGCGGTTCTGGATGACGCCGAGTCGCGCGTAATTCAGCCGCGCGTCGTTCACGTTGACGAGCAGAACCGGATCGTGAAGCTCGGCAATGATGTGGCAGAGCCGGTTCCCGGCTCCGATCAGAAACGCGGCGACCTTATCGCGGCCTAGATGGCCGGCGACGTCATCAGCCGCCAAGGCGGCGGCAGATAATCGGCCGACATATAGTAATAGAAGTTGCACTGACCGGTGGGCGCCCGGTTAATACCCTTTGCAAGGCCCAGTGCGACTTCGCCCACGAAGACAGGGCCGCCACTGTCGCCGGGGATGCAGCTTGGTCCGCGAACCGTAATCCAGGTCGGTGAGCAGGGGCCGCCGCAAAGTCCATCCGGCGGGGCATAGTCGGTAAGCTCTACCTCCGAGCAGCTATACCCCGAGCTTTCCCCGAAATGGCAAACGAACTCGCCGGCCCGTGTGCTGTCGCGATTGCGCCAGGTCACGACGCGCCGCAGCGAATCCGCACCCCGATCGGCATGGAATAGAGGTGCGCTCGCTTGATCGCTTAGGTTGATCTGCACGTCTTGGTAGCCAAGCCCCCACTGCCCGACGAAAGGCAGGGATAGGTTGCCGCTTTCCGGATCTAAGTAGGAGATTTCGTCAGGGCAGTGGGCAGCTGTGGCGATTCCGTTCCTGCTCCCGTCCGTGACGACGAACCCGCTCGTGCAGACGTTTCGCCGCCCCGTCTGCGTGTTCACCCCTTCGACGCGCCCCCCGCCGGCGACTGTCATATTCTGTTCGATCAACTCATTGACCTGAACCCGCACCGGAACGCCGCTCAACTGTTCGGCGCGAGTGCGGATTGTGTCTAGCCCGAACCGCTCTACGTCCGCACTCGTGACCAGGAGCACGACTTTACCCGTTCGCTGGTCGTACCCCGCTCCACGCGCCGCAGGCAGCTCGGAGCGGAGGTCGATCAAATGCTTGCGCAGCGCTGCAATCGCCTGATCGCGCGTGGCCGGAGCGCCGGTCCGAAAAAGGACAGATACACCAGCCGCAGTGCGATCCTGCACTGGCTCATTGCCGGTTAGCAGCACGACGATCCGATATTCCGGGGAATGCTCAATCGAGATCCCCGCGAGCCGTGACTGGAACTCCCGAGCGATTCCCTCCGTCACTTGGACGCTCGCTTGCTGGGCATGGAGCCGCCTCAGCGCTTCACCGCCGGTGACGCCATACCGCGCTGCATATTGAGCCGCATCCTGCATCAGCGCCTGCTCCTGCGTCTGCACGCCTTGAGCGGCCGTGGCGGCAGAGAATAAAATCAGCAGTGAGGCGAACGAGAACTTCATCGGACTTGCCTGTGACGCGCACGAACTTGATGCAAGCTGACACGAGCGTTGCACAACCGGAATGACGGAACAGACGGCAAGCTCCGGCTTTGAGGCGCCATGGCTGACCCGCACTCTTCCAGTCCGAGAATCTCTCCCCTTGCGCTCGTGCTTCTGGTGGCGCTTGCCGCTATCCTTGGCGGTGTGGTCGCGCGGATGTTGCCGCTCGGCAAAGAGGATTCGACCGTCCGGACCCTAGCCGGGCCATCGGACGCCAGTCTCGCACCGCTCGTTCGCAAGACGGCGCCCGCAGTTGTAAACATCGCGACGCTGCAGCCTTCGCCGGCCGAGCAAAATCCACTCCTCCGCGATCCCTATTTCCGCCAGTACTTCGGTGTGCCCGACGCAGCTTTGCAGCCGACCGTCAGCGCCGGTTCTGGCGTGATCGTCGATGGTGCGCGCGGGTTTGTCATTACCAACTTCCACGTCGTTCAAAACGCGCGTGCCGTTGAGGTGATCTTGAAGGACGGGCGGCGCTTCGCCGCCGACCCGGTCGCGCTTAACCCAAATCTCGATCTTGCTGTCCTGAGGATTGGCGGCAGGAATCTGCCGACGCTCCCGCTCGGTGACAGCGGCAAGCTCCAGGTCGGCGACTATGTCGTAGCGATCGGTAATCCCTTCGGTCTGGGCCAGGCCGTGACCAGCGGTATCGTCAGCGCGACGGATCGGCCACTCGGGCAAGGCGACACGCGTCGCTTCATCCAGACCGATGCGCCGATCAATCCGGGCAATTCCGGCGGTGCATTGATTAATCTCCACGGGGAGGTGATCGGCATCAACTCTGTCTTGTTCAGCCCGAGCCAAAGCCAGGAAAGCGCCGGCAATGTGGGTATCGGGTTCGCGATCCCATCCGACGTTGTCAAAGCCGTCCTCGCCCAGGCGGAGCGTGGCGGATGACCTCGCGACGGCTGCTCACTGAGTGTACGGCGCTCGCAAAGGAGAAGGACATGCCGCAGGATGTTGCCAGCGAACAAACCAACTTCGACCTGAACCCGCCGACCAAGGAACAGTTTGACGCCTTGGTGGCGGACCTCAGCGACGAGGAGCGCCATGTGCTTCTCGAGCATGGCACCGAAGCGCCCTTCTGCGGCGTCTTCCTCGATGAGAAGCGTGCTCGGCGTCTTCACCTGCCGACTATGCGGTCTGCCGCTTTTTCACGGCGGAACGAAGTTCGAGAGCGGCACGGGCTGGCCCAGCTTCACCCAACCGTTCGCGAAAGGGCATCTCAATTACATCCGCGACACCAGCTACGGTATGGTCCGGACCGAGATCGTCTGCACCCGTTGCGGATCACACCAGGGCCACGTCTTTCCGGACGGTCCGCCGCCTACCGGTCAACGGTATTGCATCAATTCCGTGAGTTCTTGCGTTCACTTCTTCCGGCGAGCCGCTGCCCGACAAGCTCGGGCGCGGTGCACCGGAGGGGGAGCCGGCGGCCTAACCTCCTAGGCCTAAGGCATATTTTCATTGCTGTTGGGACTGCCTAAGGACCCGCTTAGCCGCCCTGTTCGGCGTAAAACTGACTGCATTTCGGAGCGAACAAGTGGCCCCAAAAGAAGCCAAAGCCAATCTCGGTGTCGAGGGTCTTGATGACATCACTGTCGGTGGGCTGACCCGCGGACGTCTGTTTCTGCTTGAGGGCAGCCCCGGCACCGGCAAGACGACCATAGCTACCCAGTTCCTGAGAGCGGGCGCGGCTGCAGGCGAGTCCGCACTTTACATTACCTTGTCCGAAACCGAAGACGAGCTTCGCTGTGGTGCTGCGTCCCACGGCTGGTCTCTCGAGGGGATCGAGATCTTCGAGCTCGTCCCGCCTGAGAGCTTGCTGGATGAGCATCAGCAGCAGAGCTTGCTCTATTCATCGGATCTGGAGCTTGGCGAAACGACCCGCCGGATCTTTGAATCATTCGAGAAGATCAAGCCCAGCCGCGTGGTCCTCGACAGCCTGTCCGAGATCAGGCTGCTTGCCCAATCCTCTCTCCGGTACCGGCGCCAGATACTTGCGCTGAAGCACTATTTTGCACGGAGCGGTGCGACCGTGTTGATGCTCGACGACCTGTCGAGTGAGGCGAACGACAGGACCATGCATAGCGTCGCGCACGGTGTGATCCGTCTCGAAGAGCTTTCTCCTGAGTATGGCGCTGAGCGGCGCCGGCTGCAGGTCGTCAAATACCGCGGGCAGCGCTACCGCGGCGGGCACCACGACTTTATCATCGACACTGGTGGCGTGCGCGTTTTTCCGCGGTTGGTCTCGGCAGAGCACCGGCGCGACTTTGATCGCGAAGTTCTGCAAAGCCGCTCGGCTGAGTTGAACGCGTTGCTCGGCGGCGGCATCGATCGCGGATCGAGCGTTTTGATCATCGGGCCCGCCGGAACCGGCAAGTCCTTGCTCGGTCTGACCTTCGTCGCAGGCGCCATCGAACGCGGCGAGAAGGCAGCGATGTTCGTCTTCGACGAAGAACTGGGCCTTCTGATCGAACGTGCGAACGGTCTCGGCATCGATCTCCAGGGCATGATGGATCGCGACGAGCTCATGCTTGAACAGATCGATGCGGCTGAGCTCACGCCCGGCGAGCTGTCTCAGCGCGTCCGCAAATGCGTTGAACAACAGCAAGCTCGTACGGTCGTGATCGACAGCCTGAACGGGTATCAGGCGGCAATGCCGGGGGAGCAGGCATTAATTCTGCACATGCATGAGCTGCTGCAATATCTGAACCGGCAGGGTGCTTCGACTTTCCTGACGGTCGCGCAGCACGGCCTGGTCGGCGACATGAAATCGCCGGTGGACGTTACTTATCTGGCGGACACCGTGATCCTGCTGCGATATTTCGAGGCGCTCGGCCGGGTGCGGCGCGCGATTTCGGTGATCAAGAAGCGCACGGGCTCGCACGAGGATACCATTCGCGAATATCGCATCGGCGCGCGAGGGATCACCCTCGGCGAGCCTTTGGTCGGCTTCCAAGGTGTCTTGCGCGGTGTTCCGGAACTGATCGACACGAGCGAAAGCCTGATGGAAGCGGTCGAAGAGTGAGTTCGCCACTCTCCGAACGCGCGCTGGTTTTAGCACCGCATGGGCGCGATGCGCAGGTCGCCAGCGCCATGTTGATAGAGGCCGGCTATCAGGCGGAGCCGGTCCGCGACGTCGAGGCTTTGGTGAACGGGTTGGACGCCGGAGCGGGGTTTTGCGTCATCGCCGAGGAATCATTGGCGAGTTCCGACCTTCATGGGCTGGCGGGCTGGATCGAAGCACAAGCCAAATGGTCCGATTTCCCGTTCGTTCTCCTGACCCAGCGTGGCGGTGGTCTTGAGCGGAATCCTGAAGCTGGACGCTTTCTTGAGATCCTCGGAAATGTCACATTCCTGGAGCGGCCGTTCCATCCGACGACATTCGTAAGCCTTGCGCAGACCGCGTTGCGCGCGCGTCGGCGCCAATATGATGCTCGGGCGCGTCTGGAAGAGCTCGATCAGCTGACGGACGACTTGCAGCAGCTTGCTTCCTCGCTCGAGGCGAAAGTGGATGAACGAACGCGCGATCTTGCAAGTGCGAATGACCGGCTGACGTCCGAGATTGCCGAGCGCGAGCGCGCCGAGGCGCGGCTGGTTCAGGCGCAGAAGATGGAAGCCGTTGGCCAGCTCACCGGCGGTCTTGCGCACGACTTCAACAATCTACTCACGGCTGTCGTGGGATCGCTCGACCTGCTGCTCCGCAGAACCGACGACGAGCGGCTTCGCAAGCTTGCTGGCAATGCACTGCAGGCGGCCGAACGTGGTGCTCAGCTGACCTCTCAGTTGCTTGCCTTTTCCCGCCGGCAGAGGCTTCAGCCTGCGGCGCTCAATCCGAACGACGTCATCAGCGGCATGGGCGACATGCTGGGCCGCACTATCGGTCCTCATATACGGATCGAGACGCGGCTCGACGCGAACCTCTGGAATGCACTCGTTGACCGAACGCAGATTGAGGTGATCCTTCTCAACCTGGCGCTGAACGCCCGCGACGCCATGCCGAGCGGAGGCAGGCTGACCATTGCCACGGCGAATCTCGATCATGTGCCGCACGCATTCCTAGGGGAGCTCGCCGCCGGCGAGTACGTAACAATCGCCGTTTCGGACACTGGCGGCGGCATGAAACCGGAAGTCCTAGCGCGCGCTTTCGAGCCGTTCTTCACCACCAAGGAGCCGGGGCGCGGCACGGGACTTGGTCTGTCGCAGCTCTACGGTTTTGCCAAGCAATCCGGAGGTACCGCGCGCATCGAGAGCGTCGAGGGGCAGGGTACCACGGTCACTATCTATCTGCCGCGCACCGAAGCCGTGGTGATCAACTCCGAAGCTGGTCCCGCCAAGCCGCCCCGAAGAGAACGACTACGCGTGCTGCTGGTCGATGACGATGATGCCGTCCGTGACGTGTGCGCAGCCATGCTTGAGGATATCGGTTGCGATGTGACTGTAGCTCCATCGGGGGAGGAGGCGCTTCAGGAGCTCGCGGGCCAGAAGTTCACCATCATGCTTACGGACATTGCCATGCCGTCGATGTCGGGCGTCGAGCTGGCGCAACGCGCGCGCGAGCTGGAGCCCGAAATGCCGATCCTGTTCGCCAGTGGATATGCCGATCTCCAGGTCTTCGGGGAGCAGCTCAGTGAGGAGACCGTTGTCCGCAAACCTTACCGCTTGGCTGAACTTGCGGCGCGGCTTGAGGCAATGATCGATCACCATCGCGGCGAGAATGTCGTCGAGCTGAAGCGCCGCTAGTCAGTGATTTTCTGACCTTGCCGCTCAGCCAGCGGCGATGCCAAGCGCCGTCCATGGATGTCGCCACCGAGTTCATTATTCGCGATGCGCATGTAAGCGACGCCGCTGCGGTTCAGGCCATTTACGCGCATCACGTGCTAAATGGGACCGCGTCCTACGACTTCGAGCCACCTCCGTTGGAGCATATGGAAGCTAAGATCCGCGGTATCGTTGAGGCGGGCTGGCCATTCCTCGTGGCCGAGAAGCAGCAACGTGTTGCCGGCTATGCTTATGCGACGCAGTTCCGCGACCGCGAAGGTTACCGTTTCACCTGCGAGAATAGCATCTACATTCATCCCGACGCGACCGGGCAGGGCATTGGTAAAAGGTTGCTTCGGGCGCTGCTCGAGCGCTCGGCTGCTTGTGGGTTCAGACAGATGATTGCGGTAATTGGAGGAGCCGAGCCGGCATCCATTGCGGTGCACGCCGCTTGCGGATTCCGCGAAGTAGGAAGGTTGCACGAGGTCGGCTGGAAGAAGAACCGGTGGCTCGACAACGTCTACATGCAGCGGGAGTTGACGAAAAGCTAGAGACGAACGCGAAGCCCTGCCGGGCAGCCAGGGGGAAGCGGTTCGGCGCCTCCAGCAGGGCTCCGTACTCTCTGGTCTGCAGGGCCACCCGAGCTCGCTAAAGATGGAGCGACCCTGCAGAGCTACTGTTTACTCCTGACGCGTTATCGGCATGTCACCAGACGAGGTTAATGCCGCGGGAAAAAAGGAAAGCGCCTAGTGCTTGCTGCGCTGCCGTTTTTCGATTGCGGAAACTGACTTATGCTCCCTGTGTGGCTAGCGGCATGAACTCGTTCGATTATCTGTTCAGCTTCTACGGGCTGTTGCTGGGTATCGCGCTCGCCAACGTCGCAATCGGCTTCGCCGACATGTGGCGGGACTCTGAGAAGATCCGCGTCGGCACTTGCCCGCCATTGCTGTGCGGGATCGTGATGCTCGGCGGCATGAACGTTTGGCTGACGATGTGGCACATCCGCCAGGACGTCGCCGTCACCGCTTGGCAGATGCTTGCGGCTGCCAGTGTGGCCATGCCGTATGTCTTCGTCAGCCGCGCGATGTTTCCGGGCCAAGAAAGGCGGCACGAGACTTCACTCGAAGACCATTATCTCAGGCACCGCATTTTAATCTTGGCCGTCATGACCGTTCCGCCCGTCGCCTCCGCGGTCTCCAAGGCCTTGCTCGATCGGGTGCACGATATCGGCTGGGGCGAAATCTGGCTCGCAGCTCGGATCGGCATGCCCTTGATACTGATGGCACTCGCCAATCGTACGGCGCAACGGATCGGACTCGGTGTGTTTCTGCTCGTGGAATTCCTCGGCCTGTTCCGCTGAGACTATCGGAACGGGGCAGCAACGCTTGGAACTGCGACATGGCGGACCGGTTGAGTGAACAAGTGTGGGATCTGTGCGACGTGATCATGGAACGATGGAACAGCTAGCAATCAAAGAACGCGCCGAGCGGTGCCGCAGGCTGGCCAGCATGATGACCGATGACGACGTGCGTCAGTCGCTTCAGGAACTCGCGAGGGAATACGAGGCTCAGCTTCCGGCTGAAGGCGGGAGCTTTATGCTGCGCCGCCGCGGGTAACTGGCAGGCTCGCCCAAGCACTGGGTCGTTAACTTGGGCGAGCCTGCGGATACCCCGCACGCGCTAACCGGCGCGTCAAATGCACGAAACTTGTTACGGTTCCTCAACTGCTGTTGCTCGCTAACTCACTTGCACTTGGTGTAGTGGCCCTTCGCGTCGCGGCAGGTCTTGGGCTTTTCGGGGCACTTCACGAACTTGCCATTCTTGTCGCGGCAAGATGCTGCAATGGTCGGGCTAGCGGCCGCGAGAAGGCTTAGCGCAGAGAAGGCGAGTACCAGCTTTTTCATGATTCCTCCGTCTTTTCGGCTTCTGGGGAAGTTCCGGCCTTAACGGACGCGACCGGACCAGCGCATGGAGGCAATATTACAAAAGCGAACTATCTGCCTGCCAAACCGCCATAATGCTCGTAGTCGATCTCAATCCGCACCCAGGCGCCGATCAGCGGCTTGCCGTTCTTCCGCGGAGGCCGGACCTTGAACTGCCAGGCCGCCTGCCGAACCGCGCGAGCTAGGTGTGAGCCTGCGGGAGAGCTCTCGAGCTCGACGCAATCGTCAACTCGGTCATTGGGGAATGTTTTGCAGGCGACGAGCCCGTATCCGTCCGACGCACCCGCCGGGAGGTATCCGCCAAGCTCCGCATTCGTCGGTCGCCGAGCCCATTCTGCGGCATAGAGCACGTCGCCATTGGGGGAACGTCCGACCTCTTCCAAATCGCCGCCCTCTCCGGCGCGGGACTTCGGAAGTTTGGTGATGTCCGCCGCCGCCATCTCGTCTTTGCTCATCTCGACCCAAGGGGTCGACTTCGGCTGAGCGATCGTTGGCTTGGACGGGATCACGATCGGCGGCGGCTTGATGAGCGGCTTGGACTTCGCCGGTTGAGTTTGCGTGCGAGGAGTCTCAGCTTTCGCCGGAGCAGCTTGCGGCGCTTTCACCTCGGAACCGCGGACGAGCTCGACCTCGATCGCGTTCGACAGCTGGTGCTTGCCGGGCGCGAATTTACCGATGCCGAGCAGGACGAGGATAAGCAGCAGGTTGATGCCAAGCGCCAGCGCCATGCCCGAGGCCCGGCGCTTGAGCGGAGGCCGCTCCCGTGAGGAGGAAGACTGATAGGCAAGCAAGAGAAGAGGTGCCCCTGGGCAGTTCGCGTCGCGCCCTCAGATAGGCGATCCAGACGTGAACTGCGAATGAAAGTCCGACCCTGCTCCGCGCGGGCACTGGCCTCATGACGTCAACGCAGGCGGTGCCAGTACCCGTCTTTACCGGTTCCCTCCGGGGGGAAATTTCCTGCTTTGGAGCGACGCGGATTCCGACGTATTAAAGTGACGGCGCGCCGCAACTACAGCGGCAGCCAACGTCGAGTAACGTCCGACCATCTTACATTTTCCTGTGATAGCGCTTATCTTAGGTTAGCTATCAGTCGCATATCGACGGTCTTAGGGCGCTTTGCGGCTCCTTCTTTCCTTCTCCTGCCTCTCCTAGCTGAAGGGAGCCGGCACTTCGGATCCCCAGAAGGAAAAATCGAAAATGACCACCGGAACGGTGAAGTTCTTCAATGAACAAAAGGGTTATGGCTTCATCCAGCCCGAGGACGGCGGCAGCGACGCTTTCGTCCACATCACGGCCGTCGAACGCGCTGGAATGCGCTCGCTGCGCCAAGACCAGCGCATCAGTTACGACCTGCAGCAGGACAATCGCGGCAAGATGAGCGCGGTCAACCTGAAGCCAGTCGATGAGGCGGCGCCCCAGGGGGCGAACGACGCCGAGGCCGAGTAAACTTGCCCGGACCAATCATCCGCAACACTAACCTCGACTTCTTCCTCGCCCGTGCCGCACAGGCGCGAGGCGAGGCGGAGGCGGCGACGCTCGACCATGTGCGCGAGCGTTGCCGCCGGTCTGAGGCAGCATGGCAGGCGCTCGCTGACCGGGCCGCGCACGCCGAGCGGATGCGGGTCGCGGAAGCGAAACGGAAGTCTGAGCAGACTTCCTAGTCAAGCGAGGACCACGATCGAGTCCATGGACGATCAGAACGGAAACGGTAGCCGGGACACGGCCGACAGCCTGCGCGAGCAGGCCGCTTCCTGCCGCCGCCTCGCCGGCAAGGCGCGGACGCGGCAAGGCACCAAGGCGCTCGATGCGTTGGGCGACCACTTCGACGAGCAGGCACGGAAGCTCGATCCCAACAGCTTCAAGAGATAATCGCGCTCGGCCGGGTGCGAGCTATGCCTTCTCCCTCTTCCTTTCGCCGCTACAGCCGTTAGGCTTATACTCACTCGCATTTGGGGTGGGTCATGAAACTTTATCGTGTGGACAAGCTCGCGAAGGCGGGCGGCATAGTCGTCAAGAAGAAGCACATCCTCGCGACGTCCGACCGGGCGGCGGTGCAGCAGGCCGAGGACAGCGATGACTGTCCGGTCTGCGACGTGCTGCACAACGGCGAGAAGGTCGGCCAAGTCCTCTAACCGCCGAGGCTGCCGCGGAACTCCGTCGGGAAGCCGACGTTTGGCCGGCGACGATGGACGACAAAACAATGAGCCTCTGGCGACAGATCGAAACCTATCGCCGCGCCGGCAGGAAGCTGCCGCGCCCGAGCGGCGCGCCCCCGGCGCTCGGCCAATCCCGCTAATTTGCGGCGTGAAGGCCTAGAGCCCCGCGCGGTCGTCCGTCGAGGAGTAGGGCTGTTCCTGAATGGCCGTGTCCACGTCGATCAGCTTGTAGAAGACGCAGCGGGCCAGAACGCCGGTGATCAGCAAATAGGCGGCAATGACGCCCGCGACGATCGCGGCGATGCTGCCGAGAACGCCCATGTAGATGAGAACGGCGAGGCCGAGCGCAACGACGATACGAACGACGCGATCTTCAGGTCCGACATTCCTGGCCATTTGAATTCAACCCCCAATATGTGAGTCCGTGTGTCGGCTCTTAGACTATAATTTTTGGAAACCAATGTGAATTGACGGCGGAGCGCGCCCGGCACGTGGCCGAGCGCCACCCTTCGAATTACTGGCCTGCCAATGCCAGATATTGCGCGGGCGTCGTCGGCCCGATTGCAAACGTGTCGGTGTGCATCGCGATATATTTTCGGAACTCGAGCGATGCTGCAGCCCCCGCCGGCATGCCCATCTTCTTCGCCGCGGCATCGACCGCCGCGTCCTGCGCCGGCGTGGTCACGGGATCGATCGCCAGATAATCCCAGCTGTCCCCGTCCGTATGGGCATAGAGCTGCCCGATCGGCACTCCTGCGGCCTGCGCGGCGCGGTTCTGGCCCGCCAGCCACTTGAGCAGGGCGACCTGCTGCCCGGGCGCTGCCCGGTAAAGCGCAACGCGCGCCTTGGGCGGTTCGGGAGAACCGGCTTGAGCGTAGACGATGGTGCCCGACGCAAGTGCGCCGAGCGCCGCCGCAGCGGCGAGTTTGATCAGTTGCTTCATTGGTAGCCCCCTTGGGTGCGAGTGAACGCTGACTGGGGATTTGCAGAGTGGCGCGATCCGAAAGGGCCCCCGCGCCGCGCAGGGCGTGGCCCGCAACAGCAGTAGAGTCAAATGCCCGATCGCCCGAGCTGAAGCGAGGGCTACGCCAGCTCCGCTTGCGTGTCAGACTTCATTGCTCAAGTAACTGGTTTCGGAGCCGTAGCTTTCTTTTCGTTTTTTCTTCTTAGCGACGTAGTCCTCAATGTCGGTCATCATTTCGCGCTGAATCTCCGGCAGTTTTGCGAGAAGCTGCGCCTGCACGCGCCGCATCTCGCCGGCTCTTCGACATAAGCTCACGATTGCCACGCGACCGCTCCCTTATGCTCGGCGGCTCGACTGTCTCCTCAAAGTCCCTGATGGCGGGGAAGCGGCGGTCGATCTAAGCTTCGGAAAAGATTGGATGGTCGTGTGCGTCGCAGGCCGGAAATCCCGGAATTCATGCTGGCGAATCGCTGGGGATGCTACGCGATCGCCGTGGTGCTAGCCGTGCTGATCGGCATTGCGACCTATATCGGCTTAAGCGCGCCTTTCGAAAACGAGGCGAACTCGGTCATCCCGACGCTTAAATGACAGGACCGCGAGGCGGGGGATGACGCGGGAGTGCGCCGTCGCGAAGTAAATTCGTGACGTCGATCGACGCGCCTTTGGCGGTCGTCGGCCGGCCTTCGCGCTCTCTTCGACATAAGCTCACGATTGCTCGCGCAATCGCTCCCTTATGTTCGGGCGCTTAGCTTATTGATCCAGGAAGCTCCGCATTTTCCGCGACCGCTCGGATGCTTCAGCTTCCGCAGCGCCTTAGCCTCGATCTGCCGGATACGCTCGCGGGTCACGCTGAACTGCTGCCCGACTTCCTCCAGCGTGTGATCGGTGTTCATGCCGATGCCGAAGCGCATGCGGAGCACGCGCTCCTCGCGCGGGGTTAGGGACGCGAGGACGCGGGTGACCGTTTCCTTGAGGTTGGACTGGATCGCGGCGTCGACCGGGATGACGGCATTCTTGTCCTCGATGAAGTCGCCGAGGTGGCTGTCTTCCTCGTCGCCGATCGGGGTTTCGAGGCTGATCGGCTCCTTGGCGATCTTGAGGACCTTGCGGACCTTTTCGAGCGGCATGGAGAGGCGCTCGGCAAGCTCCTCCGGCGTCGCTTCGCGGCCGGTCTCGTGCAGGAACTGGCGGCCGGTGCGGACCAGCTTGTTGATCGTCTCGATCATGTGCACCGGGATGCGGATGGTGCGCGCCTGGTCGGCGATCGAGCGGGTGATCGCCTGCCGGATCCACCAGGTGGCGTAGGTCGAGAATTTGTAGCCGCGGCGGTATTCGAACTTATCGACCGCCTTCATCAGGCCGATGTTGCCTTCCTGGATGAGGTCGAGGAACTGCAGGCCGCGGTTGGTGTATTTCTTGGCGATGGAGATGACGAGGCGGAGGTTGGCCTCGACCATTTCCTTCTTGGCGATGCGGGCTTCGCGCTCGGCCTTCTGGACCATGTTGACGATGCGGCGGAACTCGCCGAGCGAGGTGCCGGTCGCCTGGGCGATGGTCGGCGATCTCGGTGCGGATGCGCTCGACCGTGTCGCCCTCGGCAGCGGCGAAGGCGGCCCACTTCTTGTCGATCTTGGCGACGCCGTCGAGCCAGTTCTCGTCGAGCTCATGGCCCATGTAGCTTTCGAGGAAGGCCCTGCGCGGCACGCGGTGGCGCTCGGCAAGGCGCAGCATCTGGCCGCCGAGCGCGGTCAGGCGGCGGTTGTAGCTGTAGAGCTGCTCGACCAGATATTCGATCTTGCTGCCGTGGAACTGGACGCTTTCGACCTGGGCGGTGAGGTCCTCGCGGAGCTTCTGGTACTTCTTCTCGTCGGACGCCGGGAAGTCCTGGCCGGTGGCGAGCGCGTCCATGCGGCTGCCCTGGACCTTGCGAGAATTTCTTGAAGATCGAGGTGATCTCCGCGAACTTCTCGAGCGCCTGGGGCTTCAGCGTCTCTTCCATCTGGGCGAGGGAGAGGGTGTTGTCCTCGTCCTCTTCCTCGCGCCTGCGGCTGCGGGCGGCGCTCGACCATGTCCTCGTCGTCTTCGTTGGCGTCGGCCTCGGGCTCGTCGTCGACCTCTTCCTCTTCCTTGATCGAGGGGCCGGCGACCTTCTCGCTGATCTCGCCTTCGGCGCCTTCGCCGCCTTCCTCGGTCTCGTTGAGCTGCTCGGCGGTCGGGCCCTTCGACAGCATGGCTTCGAGGTCGATGATCTCGCGCAGCTGCATGCGCCCCTCGTTGAGGGCGTTGGACCAGCCGATGATGGCGTTGAAGGTGATCGGGCTTTCGCACAGGCCCCAGATCATGGTGTCGCGGCCGGCCTCGATGCGCTTGGCGATGGCGATCTCGCCCTCGCGGCGAGAGGAGCTCAACGGCGCCCATCTCGCGCAGGTACATGCGGACCGGGTCGTCGGTGCGGTCGGTCGGCTCTTTCTTGGTCGCCGCGGCGGGGCGGGGGCCGCCGTCGTCGAGCGGATCGACCTCGTCCTCGGTCGGGGCTCGGCCTCCTTGTCCTCTTCGTCGTCGTCCGAATCCTCGGCATTCTCGACGACGTTGATGCCCGCTCGGTCAAGCGCGACATGATGTCCTCGATCAGCTCGTGAATCTGGTCGGACGGGATCGCCGCGTTGATCTCGTCGATGGTGACGGTGCCGCGCTTCTCGGCGCGCGCCATCATCTTCTTGATCGATGCGTCGTTGAGGTCGATCAGCGGGCGCGTCGCCCGTCGTCGGCCGTGTCGACTTCGCTGTGCTTCGTTTTTCGCCATTAGTTTCCGCCGCTTAATCGGTGCCGGCAAGCTGCGCCAGCCTTTGCCTTAATCCTTGCTGCGCCGCGATCAGGCGCTGCTGTTCGTCGAGGGCTTCGTCGGTCATGTCCCGCTTCAGCCGTTCTGTTGCACTCACAAGGGCCTTATCGACCTCCTCCGCCGCCGCGATGATCTCGACCGCTGCTGCCAGATCGCTTCGAGCGCGGTCCGGATCGCTGTCGCGACGGGTGAAGGAAAAGCCCATGGTGCGTGGGCCTTTACCGCCCGTTGCTCCATCGCCGCCCAATATGGTGTGAAGAGCGCCCTGATCAAGCGCGGCGCCGGAGAAGGCCGCGTTGACCAGGTCGTCGCGGAGCTTCGCGGTGCCTTTGTCGGGGATCGGGAGGGCGGCAAGCTGCTCGCAATGGGCGGGCAGCTCCTCAGGGAAATTGGCGAAACCGAGCATCAGCGCGCGGGCCGTGGGTGCGTCGATGCCGGACGAAGCGATGGCCCGGGCTTCGTCCGCCGACGGGCGGCGGTGGCGGCGTGAAACGGCCGTTCTTGAAGGTGCCGCGGCGTTGCTGCTAGGCGCGAACGGCCGGGCGGCGGCGTCGCGCGGGCGGCGGTGCTCGTAGAAGCGGTTGAGCCAGTCTTCGCGGTAGATGCGGCCGAGGTCGGGGTGGCCGATCGCGGACGGCATGGGCGATGAGGCGCTGCTTGAGGCCCGCCCAGGCTTCGGGGGTGGTCAGCGGCTCGGCGCTCGAGCTCGTGGCGCCAGAGGCGGGCGTCGAGCGGCTCTGGGTTGGCGAGGAGCGGCTTCCATTGCTTCCCTGCCGCCTGATCGGACGACGTCATCCGGATCCTGGCCGGCAGGGAAGCTCGACGAAGCGAAGGGTGCGCTCCGGGCGTGATGTGGGGCAGGGCGCGAAGAGCGGCGCGGATCGCGGCCTTACTGCCGGCATTGTCGCCGTCGAAGCACATGATCGGCGCGGGATCGAGGCGCCACATGCGCTCGAGCTGCGCTTCGGTGACGGCGGTGCCGTTGGGTGCGACGGCCTCGGCGATTCCGGCGCGGTCGAGGCGCAATCACGTCCATATAGCCCTCGACGACGATCAGGCGCCGGGCGGTGCGGCTCGCCGGGCTCGGCGCGGTCGATGTTGTAGAGGGTGCGGCCCTTGTCGAAGAGCGGCGTGTCGCGGGGAATTGAGATATTTGGGCTCGCCCTCGCCCAGGATGCGGCCGCCGAACGCGATGACCCGGCCGCGCGCGTCGCGGATCGGGATCATCAGCCGGCCGCGGAAGCGGTCGTAGCTCTCCTTGCCGCCTTCCTCCGGCTGGATGAGCATGCCGGTCTCGATGAGCTTGTCTTCGCCGAGATGTCGAGTGCGCGCTTGAGGGCGTTGCGGCTGTCGGGCGCGAGCCCGATGCCGAAGCGGGCGACCGTCGCCTGGTCGATGCCGCGGCGCTTGAGATATTCGCGGGCGTCGGCGCCGGCGAGGCCCTGCAGCTGCTCGGCGTACCATTTGGCGACTTCGCCCATGACGTCGGTGAGGGTGGCGGTGCGCTCGGCTGCGTTCGTTCGCTCGCGGGTCGGGGGCGGGGACGTCGAGGCCGGCCTTGGCCGCGAGCTCCTTGACCGCATCCATGAACGGCATGCCGCGATTGTCGGTGAGGAAGCGGATCGCGTCGCCATGCGCGCCGCAGCCGAAGCAATGGTAGAAACCCTTGTCATCGTTGACGGTGAAGCTCGGCGTCTTTTCGTTGTGGAAGGGGCAGCAGGCCTTCCACTCGCGTCCGGCGCGGATCAGCTTCACCGATGGCGCGATGACGGCCGAAAGGACCGTTCGAGCGCGAAGCTCGTCGAGGAAGGCAGGGGAAAGGGTCATTCGGAAGTCGACTGTATTGCAGCCGACTCACGCGCCGCAAGCGCGCGAGCTGAGTTATCCACAGGCATGGCGAAGTTGGCATCGCGGCGGTGAATATCTGACTGCGAGCAGAAGTGCTTGATTTCAAACGATTCATTCCATGCACGAAACAAGGCAATTGAGGGTTAATCTGTCGCCGTTCCGACATAACGGCGGCGTAAGATCGCTGAGCGGAACGATCAAGGGAGGGATTTATGCTGAAGAAGATCGGCGGGCTTGCCCGCGCTCTCTACATTGTGCTCGCAATCGTTGCCGGGTTTGTCGCCCTCGGCATGATGAACGTGCCGTTGGTGCTCGTCGTGCTTGGCCTCGTCGCCGGGCTTGGCCGATGCCGAGAGACAGAATGGTCCTGCTCGCCGCGCTCGTGATTGCGCTGCCGATCGTCGGAAGGGCGCTTGGCCACATTCCGGCGATCGGTGCGCAGCTCACCGCGGTTGCCGGCAATCTCCAGATGGGCGCGGCCGGTGCGCTTGCCACGGCAATCGCGATCTGCCTCTACGAACTCGTGATGGAAGGCGTGATGGGCCTGGCCGGTACCGGAACGCGCAGCTCCAGCGGCCGCGGCCAGTTAGACGCTATCAGCTTTCATTCGGCTCCGCCGCTCACGTGCGGCGGGGCCTTTTTGTCGTGCGTCAGGACCAGGTGCGGCTTTGACCAAGCCTGAGCCTCGCGCGGGCTGGTTCGATCGAGGCGCCAAGGCGCTCCTTAACCAGCGCCATGACGCGGCCCATGTCCTTCATCGAGCTGGCGCCGGTCTCGGCGACGATCTCGCGGATCTTCGCTTCGGCTTCTGCCTCGCTCAGCTGTGCGGGAGGAAGCGCTCGATGATGGCGATTTCGGCTTCTTCGGCTGCGGCACGGTCCTCGCGCTCGTTCTTGCGGTAGATGTCCGCCGATTCGCGCCGCTGCTTGATCATTTTCTGAAGCACTTCGGTGACGAGCGCGTCGTCGTCCGCCGGCGCGCCGCCGGTGCGCGCCTCGATATCGCGGTTCTTGATCGCGGATTGGACGAGGCGAAGGGTGCCGACGCTGTCCTTGTCGCCGCCCTTCATGGCGCTGATGGTAGCAGCCTTGATGTCGTCGCGGATCATCTGTTTGTCTCTTCAGGAAACGAGCAGCCCTAGCGGCGGATTTTCGGCCTGACCAGACGTTGACCGGAACGGCTAATGCGCTTAGCGGCGGTGACTTAGCGACATCGCTGGAAATCCTTAGACGGAAGGCTCCTCCGCCCATGGCCGACGTACGACCTCTGCACGCGTCCGCACCTGAGGGCGCGACGGGAGTCATCGTGTTCGCTGACGGGCGGACGATTTGGGGCAAGGGCTTCGGCGCCGAGGGCGAGGCGGTCGGAGAGCTGTGCTTCAACACGGCCATGACAGGCTATCAGGAAGTAATGACCGATCCGTCTTATGCGAAGCAGGTCATCGCCTTCACCTTCCCGCACATCGGCAATGTCGGCGCCAACGATGAGGACGTTGAGGCAGGCGAAGCTCATGCGCTCGGTTGCCTGGTGCGTGAGGTGGTGACGGAGCCCAGCAATTATCGCGCGAACCAGGGCTTTGCCGACTGGATGCGCAAATGGGGGCGGATCGGCATCGCCGGAGTGGACACCGGGCGCTGACCAAGCTAGTGCGGACCGAGGGGCCGCCGAATATCGCTTTTGCGCATCGCGCCGACGGCCAGTTCGATATCGAGAAGTTGCAGAAGATGGCGGCGGAGTGGCCCGGCTTGGAGGGCATGGACCTCGCCAAGGAAGTCAGCCGGCTTCAGGTCGAGCGCTGGACTGGCGGGAAGTGGGCCTGGGGGCAGGGCTATGAGCTCGGCGGCGACGATCCGAACCGACCGCATGTCGTTGCAGTCGATTATGGCAACAAACGCAACATCTTTCGCAACCTTGTTGAGGCTGGAGCTCGGGTAACCGTTGTGCCTGCAACCGCGACGTTTGACGAGATCATGGGGCATGAGCCGGACGGCTTCTTCCTGTCGAACGGGCCGGGCGACCCGGCGGCTACGGGAGAATATGCGGTGCCGGTGATCCGGCGGATGCTGGAGACGAAGAAGCCACTGTTCGGGATCTGCCTGGGGCACCAGATGCTGGCGCTCGCGGTTGGGGGGCGGACGAGCAAGATGTTCCAGGGCCACCGCGGTGCCAACCATCCGGTCAAGCGCCTGTCAGATGGCCGGGTTGAAATCACCAGCATGAACCACGGTTTTTCGGTCGAGCGTGAAGGTATGCCGGACAACGTGCGCGAGACGCACGTTTCCCTGTTCGACGGATCGAATTGCGGGATTGAACTGACTGACCGTCCGGCGTTCAGCGTGCAGTATCACCCCGAGGCCTCCCCGGGTCCTCAGGACAGCTTCTACCTGTTCGAGAAGTTCGTAAACCAGATGAAGAAGGAGGTGTAAGATGCGTCTCGGTTTTGCCTTTCTTCTATCCGCCGGGTTGATTGCGGCGCCGTTGGCCGCGCAGCACATCGAGAAAATCGACCCGAGCAAGGCGCCGACTGTCTACCGGCCCGATGACCTTTTTCACTTGGCCGCCGGCCAGTGGCACTATGCCAAGCACTTGTGGGAGGGCTCCGACGCTTGCGTCGAGGATCAGTGCGAGGCGGGTTTCAATTCGGGCGATCTCGTCGTCAGCGTCGAGCACAGCAAGGGCTCGGTGCGGGTGATTGCGGGCTTCCGCAACTGCGCGCCGGTGGCTTTCAGCGAGATCGAGACCAGCAAGACGCCTGATCGTTATTTGCGCAGCAAGGTCGAGAAGCAGGTCGCCCAGGTCGTCAAGGGTGCGGCCAAGAGCTGCAAGACGAGCGCGCCGGCGGTTGCGAACATCAGTGTCGCTTCGATGTTTCCGGGGGGCAAGTGAGGCGTTTACGGTCGCTTCTATCAGTTTCTACTGCCACGCTGCTCTCGGCGTGCACAATGGCTCAGCTGCACACCGAAGCGCAGCTCAACGACGTCGCCCTAAGTTGCGGTCTCTCCTACGGTGAGGTGGTGCAGGAGCATGAAGAAAAGCGCCTGCTCTTCCTATACCGCGTTGCGCCGAAGGCTCAGCAGCGCGTCTGCGTGCACCAATGGGCGCAGAAGAACCATCTGACTCTTGTGATCATAAATGCCGTCAACGAACCTCAAGCTCCGGAACCGCAAAGCTAGATGCCCAAACGCACCGACATCTCGTCCATTCTGATTATCGGCGCGGGGCCGATCGTCATCGGCCAGGCCGCCGAGTTCGATTATTCCGGAAGTCAGGCGGTCAAGTCGCTGAAGGCCGAGGGCTATCGCGTAATCGTGGTCAACTCGAACCCGGCGACGATCATGACCGACCCGGAGACGGCAGACGCTACCTACATCGAGCCGATCACGCCGGAGATCGTCACCAAGATCCTGGAGAAGGAACGGCCCGACGCCGTGCTTCCGACGATGGGTGGGCAGACGGCGCTCAATACGGCGCTGGCGCTCTTCAAGGATGGGACCTTGGACCGGCTTGGAATTGAGCTGATCGGGGCGAACGCGCAGGCCATCGAGAAGGCCGAGGACCGGCTCAAGTTCCGCGAGGCGATGGATAAGATCGGGCTGGAAAGCCCGCGCTCCGCGATCGCGCATAGCCTCGAGGATGCGCTGGCCGGGCTGGAGCATGTTGGACTCCCGGCGATCATCCGTCCGAGCTTCACGCTTGGGGGAACGGGCGGGGGCATCGCCTACAACCGTGAAGAATTCGTGCAGATCGTGACCGGCGGTCTTGAGGCGAGCCCGACGACCGAGGTGCTGATCGAGGAATTGGTGCTCGGCTGGAAGGAGTTCGAGATGGAGGTCGTCCGCGACAAAGCGGACAATGCGATCATCATCTGCTCGATCGAGAATATCGACCCGATGGGCGTGCACACGGGGGACTCGATCACCGTCGCGCCGGCGCTGACGCTGACTGACAAGGAATATCAGAGGATGCGCTCGGCTTCGATTGCCGTGCTGCGTGAAATCGGCGTCGAAACCGGCGGTTCAAACGTCCAGTTCGCAGTCGATCCGAAGACCGGGCGAATGGTCGTGATCGAGATGAACCCGCGCGTCTCGCGTTCGTCCGCGCTGGCCTCGAAGGCGACCGGCTTCCCAATCGCCAAGGTGGCAGCGCGCCTTGCGGTCGGTTACACGCTTGACGAGATCGCGAACGATATCACGGGCGGCGCGACGCCGGCGAGCTTCGAGCCGACGATCGATTATGTCGTGACGAAGATTCCGCGCTTCGCCTTTGAGAAGTTCAAGGGCGCCGAGCCTTTGTTGTCGACCTCGATGAAGTCGGTCGGCGAGGTGATGGCGATTGGGCGCAACTTTGCGGAGAGCCTGCAGAAGGCACTGCGCGGGTTGGAAATCGGACTGTGTGGGCTCGACCGCGTACGCGAGTATGAGAATGCTGAGCCAGCCGCCATCGAGCGCGCCCTCGTGCGTGCGACGCCGGATCGGCTGCTTGTTGCGGGAGAGGCGCTTCGGCAGGGATTTACGGTCGAGCGCATCAACGAGATCTCGGGCTTCGATCCGTGGTTTCTCAGGCGCCTCCAGGAGATTGTTCAAGCTGAGGAGGATGTCCGCATCAATGGTTTACCCAGCGATGCGAGAGGCATGCGGCGGTTGAAGGCCATGGGCTTCTCCGATGCCCGACTGGGTCAACTCTCGTTGCGGTCCGCGCATGTGGAGCGCGGCATGAGCGAAGCGGTCGCAGCGGGCGGATCGGGCACCGTTCATACCGCCATGAAGGCAATGACGGGCGGGATCACGGAAGACGAGGTTCGCAGGCACCGCGTGCGGCTTGGCGTCAGGCCGGTGTTCAAGCGCATCGACAGCTGTGCCGCCGAGTTCGATGCGACGACCCCCTACCTTTATTCGACCTATGAGGCCCCCCTTTTCGGGGAGCCGGAGGACGAGGCGAATGTTTCCGATCGGCGCAAGGTGATGATCCTTGGCGGCGGGCCCAACCGCATCGGGCAGGGAATCGAGTTCGATTATTGCTGTTGCCACGCGGCGTTCGCGCTCGGCCGCGACCGCGGCGCTCAAAAGGGCGCCGGATTCGAGACCATCATGGTCAACTGCAATCCGGAGACGGTTTCGACCGACCCCGACACATCGGACCGGCTCTACTTTGAGCCGCTGACTGCCGAGGATGTGCTCGAGATTGTGCGACGGGAGCAAGAGAAGGGCGAGCTGCTCGGCGTCATTGTCCAGCTGGGCGGGCAGACGCCGCTGAAGCTTGCGGCAGAGCTGCAAGCCGCGGGCGTGCCGATCCTGGGCACCTCGCCCGATAGCATCGACCTCGCGGAGGACCGCGAGCGGTTCGCCGCGTTGGTGCAACGCCTGAACCTCAAGCAGCCGGCGAACGGCATTGCCCGGAGCCGCGACGAGGCAATCCGGGTGGCGGAGCGGATCGGCTATCCGGTGCTCCTGCGACCTTCTTACGTGCTTGGTGGCCGAGGCATGGAGATCGTCGACGGGCCGCAGCAGCTCGACCATTATATCGCCACGGCGGTGCAGGTGTCGGGCTCGTCGCCCGTGCTGATCGACCGCTATCTTCGCGACGCGATCGAGGTAGACGTCGACGCCATCTGCGACGGAACTGACGTCGTGGTCTGCGGCGTGCTGCAACATATTGAGGAAGCGGGGGTCCATTCCGGGGACAGCGCCTGCTCCATTCCGCCTTACAGCCTCAGAAACGAGATCGTCGCCGAGATCGAACGGCAGGCACGGGAACTCGCGCTGGCGCTGAAGGTCAAGGGCCTGATGAACGTTCAGTTCGCCGTGAAGGACGACGAGGTCTATCTCATCGAGGTCAATCCGCGCGCCAGCCGCACGGTGCCCTTCGTCGCAAAGGCGATCGGGACGCCTGTGGCAAAGATGGCCGCGCGGGTCATGGTCGGGGAGTTGCTCAGTGCGTTGGGCGAGATACGGCGCATCAACAGCTATATCGCCGTCAAGGAGTCCGTTTTTCCCTTCGCTCGCTTCCCCGGCACCGACCCTGTGCTCGGACCAGAAATGAAGAGCACAGGCGAAGTCATGGGAATTGATAAAAATTTCGACGTTGCGTTTGCGAAGGCATTGCTCGGCGCGGGAATGATCTTGCCGCAGGGCGGGACCGCGTTCGTGTCCGTCAAAGATGCCGACAAGGACAATATAGTGCCGGCGGTCGAGAAGATGGTGGAGCTCGGCTTCTCGATAATCGCGACTGGCGGGACGGCGGCGCATCTCAAATCAAAGGGGCTTCCGGTGGCGGAAGTGAACAAGGTAGCGCAGGGGCGGCCGCACATCGTCGACAAGCTGCTCGACGGCGAAGTGGACGTGGTCTTCAACACCACGGAGGGATGGCAGTCGCTGAAGGACAGTCACTCGATCCGCGCAACGGCGCTTCAGAAGAAGGTGCCCTACTTCACAACTGCGCCGGCCAGCCTTGCAGCTGCACGGTCGATCGAGGCGGTCCGCGGGCATGCGCTTGAAGTCGCGTCGCTCCAGTCTTATTATTCCGCCGCCTAAACAGAGCTTCCAACGACAATCTGCACTGGATCCGCGCGTCCACTTCGGCGCGCTCCGGCAGGATTTTGAAAAGGGTTAAAGAATGGCGAGTGCCGAAAAGGTGCCGATGCTGGCAGAGGGCCACCGCAAGCTGACCGACGAGCTCCGGCGGCTTAAGATCGAGGAGCGTCCGGCGATCGTCGAGGCGATCGAGGAAGCGCGGGCGCACGGCGATCTCAGCGAAAATGCCGAATATCATGCGGCAAAAGAGCGGCAGGGCCACGTTGAGGCGACCATCGCCGACCTCGAGGACCGCCTGAGCCGCGCGATGGTGATCGATCCGACTACGCTGTCGGGCGACAAGATCGTCTTCGGCGCCACCGTGACGCTGATCGACGAGGATGAGAAGAAGGTCAGATACCAGCTGGTCGGTCAGGTCGAGGCCGACGCGAAGGACGGCAGGATCAGCTATAATTCGCCGCTGGGCCGAGCGCTCATCGGGCGCCAGAAGGGCGAGGAGGTCGAGGTCTCGACCCCGTCCGGCGACCGCTATTACAAGATCGCGAAGATCGAATTCGTCTGATTCCGCAGATGGACCGGGTTCCGCGTACAGCGACGGTCGCCATTACAGCGATAACGGCCCTGGCATGGCTGGCGGCGGTGCTGAGCGGCTACACCGATCGCGCGGCGATCATGATGGGGTTCATCCCGGCGCGGTTCAGCGGGATGGTCAGCGTTTCGCCTGCAGTTCCGGCATTTCTCACCCCGCTCAGCGCAACGCTGGTGCACGCAGGCCTGTATCATGTCGGCTTCAACATGCTGATGTTCCTTTGGTGTGGAGCCCAGGTCGAGCGGGTGCTCGGAAAGACCGGCTTGATCACGCTCTATCTAGTCGGAGCATATGCGTCGGCACTGCTCCAATGGTCGGTCAACCCGGCTTCGGTGACGCCGATGATCGGAGCCAGCGGCGCAATCAGCGCGGTAGTTGGCGCGTTTGCGCTCAGCTTTGGCCGCGCCAGGGCGTTCAGCACCAATCTGCGCGTCAACCGCTGGATCAACGTGGTCTGGCTGATGATTGCCTGGATCGTTCTGCAGGTGATGATGGGCTGGCTTGCCGGCGGGCAGGGCTATCTGCTCGCTACACCCGCACATATCGGCGGGTTCGCCGCGGGCCTGTTGCTCCAGCGCCCTCTGCTGCTCTTCCACTACCGCAAGGCCTGAGCGGCCGCCGGCGCCGGTGCCGCTTTGCTCCGCGCGATGAAGCGGTGGACCTCGTCCTCGAGGATCGGCAGAGGCACCGAGCCGAGCCCGAGTAGCATCGTGTGGAATTTCTTGATGTCGAACCTGGTGCCGAGCTCCTTCTCCGCTTCGGCGCGGAGGCGAAGGATCGTCATTTGGCCAAGCTTGTAGGACAGCGCCTGACCGGGCCAGCTGATGTAGCGGTCGACCTCGGTCTCGACCTCGTGATGGGATAGCGCGGTGTGGTCGGCGAGATAATCGATCGCCTTCTGCCGCGACCAGCCGTAGCGGTGCATGCCGGTGTCGATCACGAGGCGGACCGCGCGCCACATTTCATAGCTCTGCTGGCCGAAGCGTTCGTAGGGCGTCCGATAGATGCCCATCTCGATCCCGAGATATTCGCAATAGAGGCCCCAGCCTTCCCCATAGCCCGAGAAGTAGATGTTGCGCCGGAAGCGCGGCAGCGCCTTGCCTTCCTTGGCGAGGGCCGCCTGGAAGCTGTGGCCAGGCGTGCATTCGTGCAAAGTAAGCACGGGAATATTGTAGAGAGGCCTGCTCGGTAGGTCGTAGGTGTTCATCTGGCAGCTCTCGAGACCGCCACGGCCTGACGTGTAGAAGGGCGCGAGGGCCTCCGGCACCGGGATGATGGTGAAGCGGCGGCGCGGCAGAAGCTCGAAATAGTCTTTGAGCTTCCCGTCGACTTTCTTTCGCGGCATAGGCCGACACGCCGAGCAGATCGTCGGGGTTGCGGGCGAGGAACTGCGGGTCGGTGCGCAGGAATTGAAGGAATTCGGGGAAGGTGCCCTTGAAGCCACTGTCGCGCATCGTCTGCTGCATCTCCGCTTGAATGCGCGCGACTTCCTTGAGGCCGATCTCGTGGATCTGCTCGGGGGTAAGGTCGACCGTCGTATATTTGCGGATCTGTGCACGGTAATAAGCGTCGCCGTTCGGCAGGTCGCGTGCGGCGCTGTCGTCTTGCGGGCGCCAGGGACGTAGGTGTCGCGGTAAAGGTCAGCAGCTTCTGATAGGCAGGCACGACGGCCTGATCGATTGCTGCCCTGCCTTCTGCGCGCAGCTTCGCCTGATCGGCAGCGCTGATGCTCGACGGCATTTTACGGAACGTCTCGTAAAAGGCGTTTTGCTCCGCAGGCTTGATGAAGGAAGCGATGGAGCCGTCCCGGCCCGCAAGCGTCGCCTGCGGCGGCGTGAAGCCTCGCTTCAGCCCGGCGTTCATGTTCGCGATATTCTCGTCGAAGAAGCGTGGGACGTCCCGCATTCGCCCGATGTAGCGGCGGTACGCGGCGGCGTCGTCGAGCGGATCGCGCTCGTTCAGGTAAGTCCAGAAGTTGCTGTCGCTGTTCGCGGGCATCTCCCAATCGCGGAACTTCGCGTCAGCGACTGCGGCTTCGAGGATGGCGCGGAGTACGCCCGCGTTCACGCGCTCATCGGGTGATAGGCCGTTCGTTGGGATGGCGTTCAGCTGATCGAGCATCTGCTGCTGGAAGCCCGCGCGGGCGAGCTGCGTCGCCGGATCGACCTTCGGCAGGTAATTGGCACCCTGGTTCTCGCCGTTCGCGTCTTCGAAGTAGCCGGATTCCTTCTGATCCCAACTGGCGTAGGACTCGTACAGCGCCCGCAACCGGGCGTCCGGCGATTGCGGCGCTGCAGCGGGCGGAGGAGCCGCCGCTTGAGCAAAGGATGGGGACGCTACACCGCTGAGAGCGGCGATGATGAGACCAGGGATAAATCTGCCGTGCATTGCCGCAGCGTGGCGGCTAACGCAGTAGCTGGCAAGGAGCCGGCCGAGGTTCCTAGACCGCCCGCTTCGGCCGCCTGATGCCTTCGCTTTCCGGCTCCAGCAGGCGGTGGAGGTGGACGACCACATATTTCATCTCGGCATCGTCGACCGTACCTTGGGCCTTGCCGCGCCAGGCCTCTTCAGCCTCGGCATAACTGTCGTAGACGCCGACGAGATCGATCGTGTTCAGATCGAAATCGAGACCCTGCGGATCCTTGACCCGCCCGCCGAAGACCAAGTGGAGCTTGCTCATGCGCGCCCGCTAGCAGGATTTGCGCGGCCGAGTCAGCCCTTCCGGGCTGCGTCGAGCGCTGCCTGACCGGAAGCTTTCGCAGCGTCCGTCACGCCCTCGAGCAGGGAGCGGATCGTCTCTTCGCCTTTCGCCCGGTTAATGCCCAGCTCGTCGAGACGCTGCGTCCCCGTATCGCGGGCTGCCGCAAACGCATCTTGGGCAGTCTTTCTCACGCGGCGCGCAGTCGGGCGTATCGCCCGCGTTTCGGCTTCGGTGCGAGGGAGCAGGGCCGCGATCAGCGCGCCCGCCGCGATACCACCCGCAAGCGCAATGAGCGGAGCCTCTCCAAGCGTGCCTGATACGCGCTCGCGAGCGCCTTCATAAGCTTCGATAGCCCGTTGACGCGGACTGGATCCGTCGGCTTGCTCGTCATTAGTGCCGGTGCGGGTCTCGTTATCGGTCATTCTGCTTTCTCCGTTTCATCCTGCTTGGTTTCACCCTTGCGGGCTTTGCGGGTGGGTTTCTTTTCCTTGCTGTCGAAGAGTTGGCCTGCGAGGTCCTTTAGCGGCTCGCGCGCCAGGAACATCGCAATTGCGGCGACCACACCGCCAGCCGCCAGCGGCCGCGCGCGAACCGCATCGACGGCATCTTCGGCTAGGTCCGCGCCCTTTTCCTTCGCGCCCTGCCAGGTGTTGCGGGCGAGCACCTTGGGGCTGATCCGTGCCTGAAGCTCATGCGCGGTGGCCATTACGCGAGCGCGGCTGCGTTCGACTTCCGCCCTTGCTGCTTTGACTTCGGGACCGTCGTTCATAGTGCACGCATCAGCCGCTGATAGCCGACCCAACCGCAGACGCCCGCGAGCGCGGCGAAGATCAGCATGCCGACGAACCCGGCCGCGAGGGGCCCGATGAACTTTGACAGTGCGATCACCACACCGACCGCTAGTGCAGTGATCGCGGCGAGCACCAGAACGAAGGCTGCGCCGAACAGCGTCGCGGGCAGGGCGAGCGCCTTGCCTTTCGCGGCCGCGATAGCCTTGACGAGGCCGATCTCAGCACGCGCATAGGCCTTTCCATCCTCGATGAGCTCGTGGACGAGCTCACCGATCGGACGTTCAGGCTGCGGCTGCGTGCCGGGATCGACGGGTTTGAGCATCAGGCGTCGTCGTCGTCGCCGTTGTCCGCAGAGAGGCCGCTCTTGAGCAGTCGCGCCACGACGAAACCCACCACGGCGGCGCCGGCAAGGGCAATTCCGGGCGAGTTGCGAACGAACGTCCGGGTGTCGTCGATCAGCTCGTCAGGGTCCTTCGAGGCGATCTGGTTGGCGACGTTCTCGATCGCTCCAGCCGCACGGCGCGCATAGTCGCCATATTCGGGGCCAAGGCGTTCCTCGATCCCGGCGGCCGTGTCGCCGACCATCCTGGAAACGTTCGCGAGCGTTTCCGAAGTCCGCTCGAGTCCCTGAGTGACCAAGCCGCGGGCGCGGTCTCCGGCCTGCGAAGTGAATTGCTCGCGGCCGCTGCGCAGCCGATCAGCGATGCCGCCCCCAGTTTCCGAGCCGCCGCTTCCTGTGCCGCGGCTCGACGAGCGTCCGGCGATGCCGCCTTCAGGGCTTCCGCTGCCGCTCACCGGGCGCTCCGCATCTCCTCGGGGTGCTGGGATCTCTCTCTCCGCCACCAATGCTGTATCCTCCACCGTCACTGTCCCGCCGCTGTTCGCGGCTCCTTCGATCACGGTATCCGTTCCTTCGGGCAGGGCAGCAGCGCGGTCGTCACCTGCGGTTTGTACCATTTGGCCAGTCCTCCTTAGCTCTGCCTTGAACCCGGGGCCGGCGCGCTTCGTTCCGCCATTTGGCGCTGAAAGTTGCACGCTCCGGCGTCCCGCTTATACGCGCTTGCGCCAGCCTATATCGTTACGTTTACGCAAAGAAGGAAGAGCATGACCCTCATCGTCGACGTGCACGCCCGCCAGATCCTCGACAGCCGGGGCAATCCCACCGTGGAAGTCGACGTCACACTCGAGGATGGAAGCATGGGCCGGGCCGCAGTCCCCTCCGGCGCCTCGACCGGTGCGCACGAGGCGGTGGAGCTTCGCGACGGTGACAAGAGCCGCTGGGGCGGCAAAGGTGTCGAGAAGGCGGTCGAGGCCGCTAACACTGAGCTGGCGGACGAGATCGTGGGCCTCGATGCCGAGGACCAGGCCGACATCGACGCGGCGATGATCGCACTCGACGGAACTGAGAACAAAGGCCGCCTCGGGGCGAACGCGATCTTGGGCGTCAGCTTGGCGACGGCGAGGGCCGCGGCCGAAGCGCGCGGCCTGCCGCTGTACCGCTACGTGGGTGGGGTCGATACGACCCTGCTGCCCGTGCCAATGATGAACATCCTGAACGGCGGCGTGCACGCGGACAACGGCATCGACTTCCAGGAATTCATGGTGATGCCAGTCGGCGCGGCGAACTTCGCGGAAGCGCTGCGCTGTGGGGCCGAGATCTTCCATGCACTCAAGAGTGCGCTGCACGAGGCGGGACTTTCGACGTCCGTCGGCGATGAGGGCGGATTTGCGCCGAAGATCGACAGTGCACGCTCGGCGCTCGACTATATCGACAAAGCAGTGACGGCTGCCGGGTACAAACTGGGCAGCGATGTGCTGCTCGCGCTTGATTGCGCGTCGAGCGAGTTTTTTCGCGAAGGTGCTTACCAGATGACCGGCGAGGGGAAGACGCTCTCCCCGACGGAGATGGCCGCCTATCTCACCGATCTCGCGTCGAATTACCCGATAGCGTCGATCGAGGACGGCATGGCCGAGGACGACATGGAAGGCTGGAAGGCGCTTACGGAGAAGCTCGGCAATCACGTCCAACTTGTGGGCGACGATCTATTCGTCACCAACGTCAAGCGGCTCGAGAAGGGCATTGAGGATGGAATTGCAAATTCAATCCTGATCAAGGTCAACCAAATCGGCACGTTGACGGAGACGATCGACGCCGTTCGGATGGCTCAAACGTCGGGCTACACGACGGTGATGTCCCACCGTTCCGGCGAAACCGAGGACACGACGATTGCAGACCTCGCGGTTGCGCTCAGCTGCGGGCAGATCAAGACCGGGAGCCTCGCACGGGCCGACCGTACGGCGAAGTACAACCAGCTCCTCCGGATTGAAGAGGAACTTGGTTACGCAGCGAAATACGCGGGGCGCGCGGCGCTGAAGTCGTACAGGCCGGCCTGATCCACAAATTTATCCGCGAGATATCCACCAAAGCATTCTTTTCACTTGCGTTCGTGAGTCCTTCATGATTTTCCTCTGAGTGCGATGGGGGGACCGAACCGCATATTCAGCCTGATCCGCCGCGCGGCGATGCCGGCACTTGCGCTGATCATTGTCGGCACGTTCGCGGGCCATGCGATCGCCGGGCCGAACGGCATTCTCGCCTGGGGCGGCTATCATCGCGCGTTGAAAGAGCGCCAGGCGGAGCTATCGCGGCTGGAGCAGGAGCGCGCCCAGATGCGCCATCGATCTGCGCTGCTCGATCCTAATAAAGCTGATCCGGACATGGCCGATGAGCTGGTCCGAAAGGACCTAGGCCTTGTTCGTCCCGACGAGGTCATCGTCCCGCTGGACTAAGCGCTGCTTAATCGAAGTTCCGACGTTCGTGGATCATGGATGTCGTTCGTCGGAAATTGAGCGATAGGAGTGGCTCCTGACAGGCAGGACTGCGTTGGCTAAGCTGGCGGGTATTCGCGTTGGATGTTAACCTCAATCAAGCAGCGGCGTTGGAGCTGGCTGCCGACCAAGCAATGGCGGCCGGAAACCGCCACGGCGCGGCTGAACTGTTGCAGCGCGCCGCGGACTTTCGTCCGACCGTCGATACACTTTTGAAGCTTGCGAGCGTACGTCGGGCGCTCGGCGACATCGGCCTCGCAGCCACGGCGGCGGAGAAGGCGGTCAAGCTCGCGCCGCGCAACTTCGTCGCCTTGCTGATGCTTGGGGCTATGCAGGAGGCCATGCACGCGGAGCATCGCGCAGCGCGGACCTATCGAGCGGCGCTTCGCAGTGCACTTCCCGAACAGAGGCTTCCGCCGCCGATCGTCAAGCAGATGCAGCACGCGAGGCGCCGCGTAGCGGCAGAGGACCGCTGGCTCGAGCGGGTGTCCGATTGGCGCGCGGGTGGCGACCTGCCAAAGGAGTTCTGCTGCGCGCCTTGATGGCTTGAAGCAGAGCATTCTCGAAAATTCAGCTGCGGGTTCAGACGTCTCGTCGCAATTCCTTATCCCGGGCATAAAATCCGCCGAATATTTTGAACCCGCAGATTTTGCCGGCGTACCCGAGATCGAGCGGCACACCGACGCGATACGGGACGAATTCCTGTCGCTGACGCGCAAGAGGGCGCCGCAGCTGGCACCATATCTCGCGGGGCTTGAAGCTGAGCAGCCGAATCGTGAGCAAATCGGGAAATGGTCGATGATCCCACTCGTTCGCGGTGGCAATGTCATCGGGGAATATGCGAGCGAATGTCCAATCACGATGCGCCTGTTCGAGGGCATCGATTCGCCGCGCATCGGGAGGATCGCGCCGAGCCTGTATTTCTCCGTGCTTGAGCCGCACAGCCGAATCGAGCCCCATACAGGAATCATTAACGCGCGCCTGATCGTCCATTGGCCGCTCATCGTGCCGGACTTTTGCGGTTTCCGCGTCGGGAGCGAGAGTTCGCGAATGGGTGCCCGGTACTGCGCTCGTCTTCGACGATATGATCGAGCACGAGGCTTGGAACGACAGCGACCGTATTCGCGTGGTGCTGATCTCGGATCTCTGGCGGCCCGATCTTACCGAAGTCGAACGTTGCGGAATAACGCAACTGATGGATGCCGAGGCGAGAGCGGCCTAACCGCAGTTGCCGCTTCGCTAAGCGCATCCTATAGCCCGCCCGCAATCCCGAGGAGAGAGGTCGTCGTGGCGCGTTCCGCCAAGAAAACCGCCGTTTCACCGCAACCGCAGGCGCCGGAGATCGAGCGCCCGCCGCAGCCGCAACGCCACAAGGCATCAAAGGAAGAGCTGCTTCAGCTCTATCGTGAGATGCTGCTCATCCGCCGCTTCGAGGAGCGCGCGGGGCAACTCTACGGTCTCGGTTTGATCGGCGGGTTCTGCCATCTGTACATCGGTCAGGAGGCGGTCGGCGTGGGGCTGCAATCGGCCATGACGGTCGGCAAGGACAGCGTCATCACTGGTTATCGCGATCACGGCCACATGCTCGCCTATGGCATCGATCCCAAGGTTATCATGGCCGAGCTGACGGGCCGCGCTGCCGGCATCTCGAAAGGCAAAGGCGGGTCGATGCACATGTTCAGCGTCGATCACGGCTTCTACGGCGGCCATGGCATTGTCGGCGCGCAGGTGCCGCTCGGGACGGGTCTCGCCTTCAAGCACAAATATGCTGAGGATGGCGGCGTGTGCCTTGCTTATCTTGGCGACGGCGCGGTCAACCAGGGCCAGGTCTACGAAGCCTTCAACATGGCCAAGCTGTGGAACCTGCCGGTCATCTACGCGATCGAGAACAACCAATATGCGATGGGCACGTCGATCAAGCGCTCGTCGGCCGAGCCATTGCTGTACCGGCGGGGCGAGGCGCATCGCATCCCGGGGTTCCAAGTTGACGGCATGGACGTCCTTGCGGTGCGAGGCGCTGCGCAGGTCGCGCTTGACTGGGTGCGCGGAGGCAAGGGGCCGATTATAATCGAGCTCCTGACCTACCGCTATCGAGGGCATTCGATGTCAGATCCGGCGCGGTATCGGACCCGCGAGGAGGTCCAAGACGTGCGCGAGCATCGCGACCCGATCTTGCATGCTGAGCGCGATCTTGAGGCCCTCGGGGTCAAGGAAGAAGAGCTCAAAGCGATCGACAAGGAAATCAAGGACATCGTGGTAGAAGCTGCGAAGTTCGCTGAAGACGCGCCCGAGCCGGCGCCGTCCGAGCTCTACACCGACGTCTTGGTGGGGAGCTATTAATGCCGCTTGAGCTCAAGATGCCCGCTTTGTCCCCGACGATGGAGGAAGGGACCCTCGCGAAGTGGCTGGTCAAGGAAGGCGATGACGTCAAGTCGGGCGACATCCTCGCCGAGATCGAGACCGACAAGGCTACCATGGAATTCGAAGCTGTCGATGAGGGCAAGATTGCGAAGATTCTGGTGCCGGAGGGTACGGATGGCGTGAAGGTGGGGCAGCCGATTGCTCTGCTTGCCGGTGACGGTGAGCAGGTCAGCGATTCAAATAGCGCCGCGGTAGCCCAGAACGCCGAAACCCGCGATGACAGACGCCCCGTCTGTTCCGATCCCCGCATCACAGCAGGACGAAGCAACGCCGACGCCGCATGTGTTCGAGACCGCGGCGCGCGATCTCGTCGCCGATGTCGCGAAGACGCACGACGATCCTGAAGTGCCGGAAGGTACGCCCCTCATCAGCACGACGGTGCGCGACGCATTGCGTGACGCGATGGCCGAAGAGATGCGGCGGGACGACCGCGTCTTCGTGATCGGGGAGGAAGTCGCCGAGTACCAGGGCGCTTACAAGGTCACTCAGAACCTGCTTCAGGAGTTTGGCGCTAAGCGCGTCGTCGATACGCCGATCACCGAATATGGCTTTGCTGGCATTGGCGCGGGCGCGGCGATGGGCGGATTGCGGCCCATTGTCGAGTTCATGACCTTCAACTTCGCAATGCAGGCGATCGATCACATCATCAATTCGGCCGCGAAGACCAACTACATGTCGGGCGGGCAGATGCGCTGCCCGATCGTGTTTCGCGGGCCGAATGGCGCCGCGGCGCGCGTCGGAGCCCAGCACAGCCAGAACTACGGCAGCTGGTATGCCCAAGTGCCGGGCCTTATCGTGATCTGTCCGTACAGCGCGGCAGACGCGAAGGGCCTGCTCAAGGCAGCAATCCGCACCGACGACCCGGTCGTGTTTCTCGAGAACGAGCTTCTCTACGGCCAGCATTTCGATGTGCCGCAGCTCGACGACTACGTGCTGCCGATCGGCAAGGCGCGCATCGTCCGTCCCGGCAAGGACGCGACGATCGTCAGCTATTCCATCGGCGTAGGCGTGGCGCTTGAGGCCGCGCAGGAGCTGATGGCGCAGGGAATCAACGCCGAAGTGATCGATCTCCGCACGCTTCGCCCGCTCGACAAGGCGACGGTGCTCGAGAGCCTCAAGCGCACCAACCGGATGGTTGTTGTCGAAGAGGGTTGGCCGACTTGCTCGATCTCGTCTGAGATCATCGCGATTGCGATGACCGAAGGCTTCGATCACCTCGACGCGCCGGTGATGCGGGTCACGGACGTCGACGTGCCGCTGCCTTATGCTGCGAATCTCGAGAAAATGGCGCTGATCAAAGCCTCGCAGGTCGTCGATGCAGTGAAAGCCGTCTGCTATCGCTGAACGGCGGTTGGATCCCGGACCGGCTGACGGCGCTCGAGGCGGCGCCGCCGCGGGTCAGGCCGGCACTTTCGCGCGCTCTGGGATCTCGATCTCGCCTTCGCGGACATTGTCGCGACGACGTCGCAGCCAGCGCTCGGCGCGATCCGGATGGCTTGGTGGCGCGAGCGATTGGAGGATCTCGATGCCGGTTCCACACGCGCAGAGCCGAGGTTGCAGGAGGTCGCAGCAGAACTGCTGCCACGCGGCGTGACAGGTGCCGAGCTGTCGCATCTTGAGGACGGGTGGTTGCCCTTGCTCGAGCCGTTTCCGTGGGGTGAAACGGCAGCACAAGGGCTGCGGCAGCGGGGCCGCCTGTTGTTCGGCATCGGGGCGCGCCTTCTTGGAGCCGAGCCGAGCGAAGCGGAAGCGGCGGGAGCGCTTTGGTCGCTCGTAGACGGCGCAACCCACTGCAGTGATACGGATTCACGCGGCTTTCTCTGCTCTCAGGCGCGCTTGGCGGTAAAAGAGATTCCAGGACAAGATGCCCGCCAATGTGCGCCCGCTCACGGTTCTCGGAGCGCTCGCTGCCTATGATTTGCACCCGGGCGGTCGACTTGGCCGCGTCGGTGTCGCACTAGCACACAGGCTCAGGGGCACGATTCCACACAGTTGAGAAGATTCCGTTCCGCATCGGACATGAGGCGAGCGTCCATCTCTGTTGTATTTGAGGTGCCCTTTGGCACGTTCCTTGCCGTGGAGCGGCATGCTTTTTGAGCGCGCGGCGAAGACTTCCTCGGACTCGATTTTTGGCCGGCGCATTTCTCTTTTGGCTCCAAGGCTGCCGAAAACCCATCTCTTCCCAAGGGTCCCACGGTGCAGCCTGCCACCGCTTCGCTGTTTGCTGCTTCTCAAACGGTCCATGCTCCGGACGCCAGTACCGAGAGCCGCGAAGAGAAGCGCTTCAGCCGGGCCGAAAAGATTAAGGATGGCAACCAAGTTTCAGAGCGCGGACGGCCGACCACAACAGTTGGCTGATCGCGGTCGAATATGCGACGACGGCGCCACCACCGCCGAAGAATCAGCGCTGCGCTTGTTAAAAATGTCTTGAACCCGACGTTACCGGCTTGTGGCGGTCCATTTTGGCTCTAACGGGCCTTCATGGATCTCACGTCCCTGACCTATACGAGCCTCGCCCGTCTCGACCTCAAGACATCAGATCTCGAAGCAATTCACCGAACAGCGCGCGAGTTGAACGCGCTTGACGGAATCACTGGCCTTCTTGTGTTCAACGGCACGCATTTCTTGCAGATCGTCGAAGGCTCGCATGAAGCCATTGACGATCTGCTTGACCGGCTGAGGCGCGATCCGCGCCACACCGGTCTGGAGGTTCGCGACGAGCGGAAAATCGAGAGTCGCAGCTTTCCGGACTGGTCGATGGAACTCGTCCGCGTCAATGCCAGCTACTTCAAGGCCCGCGATACGATCTCTGACCGGCTGCCCGATACGGTTCCTGAAGTGATCCAGCTACGGCTGTTCCGGATGACCGAACTGATCTCGACGCTGGAATTCGACGACTAAGCGAGTTCGCGACGCGTCCGCCTGCTCGCGCCAGCGCAGCGAACGCAGCACGGGCGCGATCGGTGTAGGCTTTCTTCCGATCAGCCTTCTTCGATCGGCCTGCGAGCGGCGGCATAAGGCCGAAATTGACGTTCATCGGCTGGAACGTCTCGGCATCGGCGCCGCCAGTGATGTGCCCGAGCAGAGCGCCGAGAGCCGTTTCGGCGGCGGGGAAGACAGGTCTTTCCCCGCAAGTTCGGCGATCGCGAAGCGGGCTGCAATCGAGGCCGACAGCAGCACTTTCGACATAGCCTTCGCAGCCGGTGATCTGGCCGGCAAAGCGGATGTTCGGCTTCGACTTCAGCCGTAGCTGGCGGTCGAGCAGGCGCGGCGAGTTGATGAAGCTGTTGCGGTGGATTCCGCCGAGGCGCGCGAATTCCGCATTTTCCAGAGCCCGGGATGGTGCGGAAGATGCGCACCTGCTCGCCATGCTTCAGCTTGGTCTGGAAGCCGACCATGTTCCAAAGCGTGCCCAGCGATTGTCCTGCCGGAGCTGGACCACTGCATAGGGCCAGCGTCCCGTGCGGGGATTGTCGAGCCCGACGCCCTTCATCGGCCCGTAGCGAGCGTTTCGGCGCCGCGTTCGGCCATCACCTCGATCGGCATGCAGCCTTCGAAATAGGGCGTGTCCTGCTCCCAATCTTTGAATTCGGCTCTTCTCGCCGTCGTTCAGGGCCTGGACAAAGGCTTCATACTGCTCCTTGTCCAGGGGCAGTTGATATAGTCCTTGCCGCCCTTGTCCCAGCGAGCCGCCATCCAGGCGACGTCCATGTCGATACTGTCCTTGTGGACGATGGGCGCGATGGCGTCGAAGAAAGCGAGGGCGCCTTGCCCGGTCTCGGCGGCAATCGATTCGGCCAGCTCCGAGCCGGTCAGCGGACCGGTGGCAATGATCGCCGGATGATCGGGGAGGCGATCGATGCGCTCGCGCACGACCGTGATGTTCGGATGATGCGCGATCGTCGCGCGTCACTTCGGCGCAAAGCCTTCACGGTCGACCGCGAGCGCCGATCCTGCGGGAACCCGATGTATGATCAGCCGACCGCATGATCAGCGAGCCGAGCGCGCGCATCTCCTGATGGAGCAGCCCGACGGCGTTGTTGTCTGGCATCGTCGGAGCGGAAGCTGTTCGAGCAGACCATCTCCGCCAAGCGGTCGGTTTCGTGCGCTGGCGTCCTATCGCCGCCGCCACGCATTTCGGACAGTCGGACACGAAGACCTGCCTCAGCGAGCTGCCAGGAGGCTTCGGAACCCGCGAGGCCGCCACCAATGATGTGAACGTCGAAAGACATGGGGGCTGTTAGTCCGGAGCCGAGCCGCTATCCAGCATTGATGCTGAACGCTGTTCTTCTTCTCCGGCGGCCCAGACGCTGTCCGCCAACAACTATCGGATCGCCGAACCAATGCCGCCGCACTCCCTGAAAATGCTCTGGTCGGACGAGTTCGATGGAGCCGCTGGACAGAGCGAAGTGGAGCTTCGACACATCCCGCAACAAGCTGGGCTGGTACAATGGCGAGCTGCAATATTATGCGGCCAACCGGCCGGAGAACCTTCGGCTCGAAACGGCCACCTCGTAATCGAACTCCGCAAGGACCCGAAGTTGCTTCGTGGTCTGCCTGACTGGGGAAAGCAGGAATATAGCTCGGCAAAGATCCAGACCAAGGACAAGATCGCTTTCGCAACCGGCTTCTTCGAGATTTCGGCCAAGCTGCCGTGCGCACGTGGCACATGGCCGGCGATCTGGATGCTGCCGCAAGGCTCGGCAGCCTGGCCTGAGGGCGGTGAGATCGACATTCTCGAGCAGGTCGGATCGCAGCCGAACGTGGCACATGCGACGCTGCACACAGCGTTGTTCAATCACATGCATCAGAACGGCCGTGGCGCGGAGGCGTCGGTGCCGACAGCATGCAGTGCTTTCCACCGCTATCAACTCGAGCTGGACTTCGACGCGATCACGATCGGCGTCGACGATCGGGCCTATATGCGGGTCAGGAACGACGAGCCGGGCGGCGAGGGAGCATGGCCCTTCGATAGCCCTTCTATCTGATCCTCAACCTGGCGATGGGAGGCGACTGGGCGGCGGCAAAAGGTATCGACGATGCGGCACTGCCGCAGCGCATGGAAGTGGACTATGTGCGCGTGTGGGCGCTACCCGAGGCGGCACCCGCGATAACCGCTAAGTGCAATGATAGACATGCGCATCTTCACGATCGGATATGAAGGCACGACGTGCCGGAATTCGTTGCCGCGCTGATGAAGGCAGGTGTCGCGCGGGTAATCGATGTTCGCGCGCTCCCGCTGTCGCGTCGGCCCGGATTTTCGAAATCGCGCGCTGAAGGCTGCACTGGCCGAAGCCGGGATCGAATATCTGCATCTCAAAGCACTTGGGACGCCGTCAGAAGGACGGATGGCCGCAAGAGCAGGGCGGCACGCCGATCTTGAGCGGATCTACGCGGGGCAACTCGAACTTCCCGAAGCGATGGCCCAGTCAGCGCAGATGCTGCAGCTTGCCGCGCAGAAGCCGAGCGCCTTGCTCTGCATCGAGCGCGAACCTGCTCATTGTCACCGCACATTACTTCTAAACGCGGTCGCGAACGGCGCGGAAGTCGTTCACCTCTTCGGCGTGAGAAGCTGCCTGATTTAGCAGTAGCGAACCACGCGGTCATTCGGCTGGTTTCCTCGGCGCGATCATCGAATATCTGGGAGGTTATGCATGAGATAAGCTGGCGATCCTGTTCGGCGGAACGGCGCTGCTCGCCGCCTGTCGAGAGTGCACCGCCTCCCGCTCCGCCGCCGCCGGTGGACATCGACAACGCCGCTCATGGCGCCGGGATACATGGCGCAGGCCGGCAGCGCCGATCAGTTCGAGATCCAATCTGGCCAGCTCGCGCTCCAGGCGTCACAGAACCCCGCGATACGCAACTTCGCGAACATGATCGTCGCCGATCACACACGTTCGACTTAAATGGTGGTGTCGGCAGCACAGTCGGCTGGCCTTGACCGCCGCCCCCGCGCTGTTGCCGGCGCAGCAGGCGATACTCGAACAGCTCCGCTCAGCAGGGAGCGGGCCCAGCTTCGACATGGCGTTCCAGCAGGCGCAGATCAGCGCGCACCAGCAGGCCCTTCAGCTGCATCAGAATTATGCGGCACAAGGAGACGTGCCGGCGCTACTACGGCGGCGGGCCAGATCGTTCCTGTCGTGCAGATGCACCTGCAGACAGATCCAGTCCCTGAGCACGGCGCCACTGCCGCCACCGCCGGCTCCTCCGTCGACGCGCAGGTCTGGCGAGCGCGGATAACTATTGCTGTGGAAGTCGATTTGAGCCCGGCCTGAAGGTCCGAGCTCAAATCATATGCTTACGACGGCGGGTAACTCCTCAGCCTTGGTTTGGCCGTCCAGCAGTGCCTCAATGTCCGGGATCGGTCGCCCGCTCATTTCCTTGTTCACCGTGCAGACGATCCGCTTCTCGACTTCCTTGTGAAGCCTTCGCGGAGCACGCCGAGCGCCTTGGGCGGGCAATGATCGCAAGAGCATCGAAATCATTGCGGAGCGCGCGCTTCTTCAGCTCTTCGGCGGCGTCCTTGATCCAGCGGTCTTCCTCCTGCTGATGGAAGTCGGTTTCCTCCATAGCCGAGCCGGCCGTAGCCTGCGCTCTGACCTTGGGTTCCGGGCGCGTCGGTTTTGATCTCACGGTCCTTCCGGTCCTCTCGCTGATCATGGCATTCGGTGCGCAGATCGATCTGATTCTCGTCTCCGAAATTTCGAAGGAACAGATGCTTCGTTCCATCCGCGACGAGAACAAGCGCATTATGGGGAGGGGCATAGACGATTACTCCTTGAACTAGTGCTCAGGAGAACGCGACCCGAAGCCCCGGCGGGTTTCCACTGTTCGTCGCAGCGAGCCCCGCCGGAGCTCTGCTATTCCTGCTCCGGATCGACGGGCTTCTCAAGCTCGCTTTCGCCGATCACCGCGTCCTCGACTGGTGCTTTCTCGTCACCGCCGTCGATTTCGACGTCTTCTTCCTCGCTTTCGTCGATTTTCGCGACGCTCACGACATGTTCGTCGTCGGCGACGCGGAAGATCGTGACGCCCATCGTGTTGCGACCGGCAATACGGATGCTGCCTACGGTGGTGCGGATCATCTTGCCCTGATCGGTGACGAGCATCAGCTGCTCGCCCTGGTGGGCGGGAAGCTCGCCACGACACAGCCATTGCGCTCTCGACGTGTCGATGTTGGTGATTCCCTGACCGCCACGGTTGGTGCGGCGATATTCGTAAGCGGACGAACGTTTGCCATAGCCGTTCTCGGTGATGGTCAGGATGAACTGCTCCTTGTCGTGCGAACTCGTCGATCCGCTCTGCGGAAAGCGTGCACTCGCCGTCCTTCTCGCCCTTCCAGCGGAGCGAAGCGGAGATAGGCTTCCCGTTCCTCCTGCGTTGGTGCCCACGCGGTGGAGGATCGACATGGAAATGACCTCGTCGGCTTCTGCGAGGCGGACGCCGCGGACGCCGGTAGACGTGCGCGACTGGAACTCGCGCACGTCCGTAGCCATGAAGCGGATCGCCTTGCCGTGGCGGGTGGCGAGAAGGACGTCATCTTCTTCGGTCAGAAGCGAGACGCCGATCAGGCGATCGGTCGGATCCGCCTGCTCATCGTTATCGTCACCATTTTCGGCGCCCTCGGCAGGCCCCGTGCCGAACCGCATCGCGATCTTGCCGGCCGTCGGGATGTTCGTGAACGCAGCCATGCTGTTCCGGCGAACCGTTCCGTGCGCCGTCGCGAACATGATGTGCAGGCCGCCCACTCGGTCTCATCTTCCGGGAGCGCGAGCACGGTGGAGATGACTTCGCCCTGCGCCAGCGGCAGTATGTTGACCATCGGGCGGCCCTTGGTGTTCGGTCCTCCCTCGGGAAGCCTCCACACCTTCATCCGATAAACGCGCCCGAGGTTCGAGAAGAACAGCACCGGATTGTGGGTCGAGGTCACGAACAGGTTGGTGACCGCATCCTCTTCCTTGGTGGCCATGCCCGCGCGGCCCTTGCCGCCACGCTTCTGCTCGCGGAACAGGGCGAGCGGCGTGCGCTTGATATAGCCGCCCATGGTCACCGTGATGACCATGTCCTCGCGTTCGATCAGGTCTTCGTCCTCGATGCCGTCGGCAGCAGGCGCGAGTTCGCTCACGCGCGGCGTGGCGAATTCGGCCTCGACCTCGTCGAACTCCTCGCGCATCACCTCGTACAGACGCGCCCGGTTCGCCAGGATTTCGAGCAGTTCACCGATGTTCTTCGCAAGACCCTCGAGCTCGTTGCCGATCTCGTCGCGGCCTAGGGCGGTCAGGCGGTGGAGGCGGAGTTCGAGGATTGCCCGCGACCTGCGCTTCGGAAGAGCTTGTAGACCTCGCCCGCGGCCTGCGGCTCGACCGCCTCGACCAGCTGGATGTAGGGCCGGATCTGGTCGCCAGGCCATTCGCGCGCCAACAGCTTCTCGCGCGCTTCGGCAGGCGAAGCCGAACCCGCGGATGAGCCTCACGACTTCGTCGAGGTTGGTGACCGCGACGACCAGGCCGAGCAAGATGTGCGCGCGCTCGCGGGCCTTCAGCAACTCGAACTTCGAGCGGCGGGTGATCACTTCCTCGCGGAAGCGAATGAAGGCTTCGATGAAGTCGCGAAGCGTCAGCGTCTCGGGCTTGCCGCCACGGATCGCGAGCATGTTTGCCGGGAAGCTCGACTGCGCCGGCGTATGCCGCCACAGCTGGTTCAGCACGACGTCGGGCGTGGCATCGCGCTTCAGATCGATGACGATCCGCACGCCTTCGCGGTTGGACTCGTCGCGGATGTCGGAGACGCCCTCAATGCGTTTTTCCTTGGCGGCTTCGGCGATCTTCTCGACGAGACCATTCTTGCCGACCTGGTACGGGATTTCGGTGAGAACGATAGAGCGGCGATCGCCGCGGCTTTCCTCGACGTGGTGCCGCGAGCGCACCATGATCGATCCGCGGCCCGCGGTGTAGGCGCCGCGAATGCCCGACTGGCCCAGGATCAATCCGCCGGTCGGAAAATCCGGTCCCTTCACATGCTCCATCAGTCCTTCGGACGTGACCGCTGGATCGTCCATGTAGGCCCGGCACGCAGCGAGCACTTCGCCGAGGTTATGCGGCGGGATGTTGGTCGCCATGCCTACCGCGATTCCGCCGGCACCATTGACGAGCAGGTTCGGAAAGCGGGCAGGCAGAACCTGCGGCTCGCGCTCGGACGCGTCATAGTTGGGCGTGAAGTCGACGGTGTCGCGGTCGATGTCGCCGAGCAGGAAATTGGCGACCTTGGCAAGCCGCGCTTCGGTGTACCGCATGGCGGCGGGCGGATCGGGATCCATCGACCCGAAGTTGCCCTGCCCGTCGATGAGCGGGACGCGCATCGACCAGTCCTGCGTCATTCGCGCGAGGGCGTCGTAGATCGCGCTGTCGCCGTGCGGGTGATACTTACCCATGACGTCACCGACGATGCGGCTCGACTTGCGATAGGGCCGTCCGGCGACGTAGCCCGCTTCCTGACACGCGTAGAGAATGCGGCGATGGACCGGCTTCAAACCGTCGCGCACGTCGGGCAACGCGCGGCTGACGATCACGCTCATCGCGTAATCGAGGTAGCTGGTCTTCATCTCCTCGACGATGGAGATCGGCGCGATATCGCGGTCGCCGCCGGAAGGAGGAGTGTTATTATCTTTGCGGTCGTCGACCGGCGGCTGAGTGGCCAAGAAAAAGTCCTGTCGTTAAGGGTACACGCCGGGGATGCGCGCTGTGCCGCCCCCCGGAATCCTACCTAATGCATCGACCGGCTATTGCCACCCCGCGCGCGTACGCGCACGCGTGCGAAGAACGGTCGTCTGTGCTTCGTTGCCTTCACCCGCTTTTTCCTTTGTAAATCAGCCGGTTCAATGCATGTTCAGTCGCTTCGAGACATCTGACTTGGACTTGCAGCCATACGGGTCTAATCGGCCCCACGTCATTCGAGGCCAGCTCCGAGCCGGCAGCAGGAGGAACAGCTCATGAATCTGATCAGCAGCACAGCGATTGCGTTGGTAGCAACGCTGGCCGCCGCTCCGGCAGCCGCTCAATATAATACGCCGTCACCGGCGCCCCAGCAGAGCGCTGCTCAGCCGGCACCTGGACCGAGCAACGACGCGCCGACCCCAAAGCTATCCAACAAGGCTGGCAAGGCGATCATCGATCTTCAACAGGCAGTGAAAGCGCGGGATACGGCCTCGATTCCGGCGAAGCTGGCGGCGGCGAAAGCGGTCGCTCAAAACAAAGACGACCATTTCGCAATCGGCGCGCTGCAGTTCGAGGCAGCCAAAGCAGCAAACGATCAGGCGGGCATGGTGGCCGGTGCTGATGAGATCGCCGCATCCGGTTACCTGCCGAATACGAAGGTTTCCGGCGTTTACACGGAAATCGGCGTAACGGCCTTCAATTCAAAAAACTATGATCAGGCCGTGAACCTCTTCCAGAAGGCCGTCACGATCGATCCCAACAATGCCGAAGCGGTCAAGTTCTTGGCTCTGGCTCAGAATGCTGCCGGTCGGAAAGCGGACGCTTCGGCGACGCTGCTCAAAGCTATCCAACAGGGCGCTGCCTCGGGTCAGAAGCCCGCAGAAGACCTTTACAAGGAGGCTGTTTCCGTCGCCTGGGGGGCACGCTCACCTACAGCGCTTGAACTCAGTCGCCAGTGGGTCGCAGCCTATCCGACGCCGGACAGCTGGCATGACGCCCTCGCCATCTACCGCAATATCGGCAACCCGGACGCGTCGCTGCGCGCTGGACATCATGCGGCTGGCTAGCGCGACCAATTCGATGCGCGGGAGCGGTGACTATAATGTGTATGCGTCCGAGACGATCAATTCGATGAATTATGGTGAAGCGAAAGCCGTGCTCGCGGAAGGCATTTCCTCTGGCCACATCAAGGCTGCCGACCCAGTCGTCCAGGAGTTGCAGAATGCCTTGAGGGGCAAGGCTGCGCCAACCGCGGCTGAATTGTCGTCTCGTGAAGCGGGAGCGAAGGTGCCGAACGCTTACATGCGGGTTGCGGATGCTTACTATGGTGCGGGCAATTATCAGAAGGCCGCGAGGTCTACGGCAAAGCGGCGGCAGCTGGTGCGGACGCCAATGTCGCTAACCTCCGCCAAGGCGAGGCGCTCGCGCGAGCCGGCGATAAGGCCGGTGCCGCAGCCGCTTTCAATAAAGTCGGGGGACGCCAGGCAGCGATTGCGAAATACTGGCAGATCTACCTTCGGCACGGCTAACCCCGCCGAACTCACGTAAGGTAGGAGGCGTCGGGGTTGCCCGGCGCCTCTTTCTTTTTGTGCTCACGACTTTCGCTAAGAGAGTGTATCGTTTCGGGATGGTTTACCACTAGCGCATTAGCGCGAAGTAAATGCTCGGTTAGAGCCGTCCGAACCGGCTCGGAGGATGTGGGACCACGTGCGTTTTGACGATCGTCTCCTCACTGTCTTGAAGCAACCTGCGGGCGATCGGCGCGACGCAGCCGTTCGCTGGCGTCAGTTGGTCGACCTGGTTGCACGAGCAGGACCGGCGAGCGCGAGCGCGGTCGTCGATAGGGCACTTGAGACAATCCGGACCGAAGCTACCCAACATCGACGAGGACTTGCGCGCGGCGGCTGCGAGGGCCGTCGCCGCGCGACTCCATCGGGCTCCTCGAATACTTTGATCTGACGGCCTCTCGGTTTCTGCTCCGATCTTGGCCGCAGCGACCCTTGAGCCGGCGCAGTGGCAGTCGCTCCTAGAAGTTGCAGACGAGGAGACGAGGCACTTTGTCGAGGCGCTTCATCCCGAGGTGCCGCTACCGGCGCAATCAGCGGGAGAACGGTTCGCCGAAGCGCCGTCGCGCCGGTCGGCTACGCCGAGTCCCACGCCATCACTTCACGACGTAGTAGCGCGCATAGAGCGGCGGCGCCGTGCTCGGCTTGCGAGCGCGCAGGCACCCTGACGCAGGTTCCGTCCGAGGCTCCGTCGCTGTTCCGGTGGGAGTGCGGTCCGAGTGGAGATATCGCGTGGGTTGAGGGGGCTCCGCGTGGTGCGCTGATCGGCCGGTCAATTGCTCGAGTCCAGGAAGATGCGGACCGGATCGACGAGGAGGTGGTACGCGCCTTTTCCGATGCGTGCGCCCTTTCGCGATGCCGAAATGACCGTGTCGGGCGAGGGACTTGTCGCTGGAGAATGGAAGATCAGCGGCCTTCCGGCGTTCGATCCGACGGACGGACGATTCGCGGCAAACGGGGCGTCGCGTTAAGGGGCACGGCGCCTGTCGAGGCGCCGGACACCAGTCCCGAGATGCTCGCGGATCCGGATTCCCTTCGCGAACTCGTGCACGAGATCAAGACGCCGCTGACCGCTATCATCGGCTTTGCCGAAATCATCGAGGGACAATATCTGGGTCCGGCTCGACTATCGTCTTATCGCAAGCGGGCTAGCGACATCGTCGCGCAGGCGCGACTGCTGCTAAGCGCGATAGACGACCTCGATTTCGCGGCCAAAGTGCACTCTCTTGCTGCCGGTTCGGGTGCAGAGGCGGGTCGATCTGGCGCGGTCGCCGACCGTGCGGGCGATATGGTTCGACGGGCGGCGGCTGTGCCGCACGGTGTTGAGGTCGATGTTTCCAAGACGATCGGCCCAGTGCTTGCCGCGGTCGAACCGGAGATCGCGGAGCGTCTGCTCGTTCGCTTTGGCAGCGCCGTGGTTGGGCGTGCGGAAGCGGGTGAGCGCGTCCGGATCTCACTAGAGCAAAGCAGCGAGCAATGCCGTTTGTCGATTTCCAGGCCAGCGGCGCTTCGAAGCCTCCCGGACGCGCAGCTGTTCGATGCCCCCGACGGAGCAGAAGAGGGATTACTCGCCGGCTTTTCGCTGTGGCTCGTACGCGGGCTCGCGCAGGATTGCGGGCGGCGACCTCGTTACTTCGCGGTGCCGGACTAACTTTGACCTTTCCACGCGCGTAACTCGGCGCCATCTCGCCGCTATCAAATCGCCAGCCGGGGAGGGCCTGTAGCTCAACGGTAGAGCCGGCCGCTCATAACGGCTAGGTTGGGGGTTCGAATCTCTCCGGGCCCACCATCGAGCGGTTGGCGAGGAAATCGGGGAGTAGCGCAGCCTGGTAGCGCATCTGCTTTGGGAGCAGAGGGTCGCAGGTTCAAATCCTGTCTCCCCGACCATCCTCCTTTAACGCGGGGATGGTCGGTCGACCGTCGAGCTACTGCTTGTTCTCGACTTTGTTGCTGTCGGTCTTTTCGTCGTGCTTGACGTTGATGCTGACGTCGCTGTTGCCGACCTTGTTCTCGATCTTGTCGCCCGTCTTTTGCACGTCGTTGCCAATGTCGGCGGCGATGTTCTGCGCCGTGTTGCCAATGTCGGCCGCGGTGTTCTCGGCGGTGTTCTGGTCATATTGGACAGTGACGCTGTTCCCCTCTTTGCTGACGTTGCAGGCGCCAAGCATTAAAAGCGGAATGGCGAGTAGGATGCGCATGGGTTTCCTCCGTGGTTTGGAAGGCTCAACGCCGCGAACTGCGTTTCGGCTCCGGTTCGATTGGGCCGGCCAGCACGGCGAGCATCGCGGTCCACGCGGCGACGTTCTGCCTGAGCGCTTCCGGATCGATCTTATCGAGGGTGTCGTCAGGCGTGTGGTGGAGGTCGAAATAGTGAGTGCCGTCCTGGCTTAGCCCGACACCCGGCATGCCGCCGTTGAGCAGTGGCTCGATGTCCGAGCCGTCGGCGTCGTCGAGCTTTCCAGGAACGATGCCGAGTGGTGCGAGCGCCGCCTGGAGAAGGCGGGCTTCGGCTTCGCGCTCCTTTCCCAGCTTGCTGTTGACGCGCCAAATGCGGTCCGCGCCGAAGTCGCTTTCGGCGAGCGCATAATGCAATTCAGAGCCGTGCCGCTTTTGATAATCGAGGCCGCCGAAGAGTCCGAGCTCTTCTGATCCGAACCACACGACGCGAATTGTCCGCAGCGGTCGGCCTGCGTCCATGATCCGCTTTGCCGCAGCAGCCGCGATGGCGACGCCGGACGCATCGTCGATCGCGCCGGTGCCGAGGTCCCAGCTGTCGAGGTGGCCACCGACAAGCACCGGCGGCACCTTCGGATCGCGGCCTGGCACTTCGGCGATTACGTTGCCCGAAGGCGCTGAGCCGCTCTGTGACACGAGCGTCAGGTGCATCGTGACCGGCTTGCCGCGCTTCAGGATCCGCTGAAGCTGCTCGGCATCCGGCAGGGTAAGCGCGCCCGCGGGGATCGGCTTAACCCCGGGGGCAAATGTCTGGACTCCCGCATGCGGGTTGCGGTGATAGTCGGTGCCGATCGACCGGATAACGATCGCCAATGCGCCTTTCTGGCTGGCGACGGTCGGACCCTGCCGCCGCGGCCCGCCGAAGAAGCCATAGCCTGAGCCATCCTGCGTCCGGGGCATGGCATGGCTGACGAAGACGATTTTGCCGCGAACCGAGGAGTCGGGCGCGGCCTGGAGCTCGGAAAGGGAGTCGAAGCCGACGACTTCACCGGTGATTCCTGCCGGACCGGTCGAAGCGCTGTTGCCAAGTGCAGCAATGACCAGGCGTTGCGGGAACGGAGCGAGGATCTCCGCGCTCTCCGCTCCGCGCGTCCAGTTCGTAATCGTGAACGGCTCGACACGAACGTTTGAGAAGCCGAGCGATTTCAGTTTGGCGACTGCCCATTCGCGCGCTCGCGCTTCAGCAGGGGTTCCATCGAGGCGCGGCCCGACTTCGGTCGTGAGCCCCTCCGTAATGTTCCACGCATAGTCGTCGTGGAGAGCAGCATCTCGGAGGGCCGCAATCGGGGCGGGAACAACTGGCATGGGTGCTGGCGCCTGCTGACCGACAGCGGGGCGGCGGCCGCCACAAGCGAAGCAAAGAAATATGGTTTCATGGCGCGTCGCCTTAGCAAGAGCATCGGCGAAGTCACCGGCGCGCGTCGATAAAATTCGCGCGCCTGTCGATTAGAGAAGCCGCATCTGGGCACCTTGCGGCGGCTCGAACAAGTCGGTGCGCAGCGGGAATTTGGCCTGCCGCAGTCCGAAGCGTTTGCGACGCGATCTCGAATCTCGTGCGCAGAAGGTCGGCCCAGGGCCCTTGTCCGCGCATGCGGCTGAAGAAATCCGGATCGTTGTCGCGCCCACCTCGAAGTGAGCGAATGGTCGCCATCACCTTTGACGCACGGTCGGGAAAATGTCGTCCAGCCAGGCGCGGAAGAGCGGCGCGACTTCGTGGGGCAGGCGGACGGGCAGGTAGAAGCCGCCCGGAGCACCGGCTTCGACTGCAGCTTCGACGATATGCTCGAGCTCATGGTCGGTAATCTGCGGCACAACAGGGGCAACGGCGACGTAGCAGGGGATGCCGGCTTCGTTCAGCGTCTTCACTGCAGCAAGGCGCTTGCGAGGTTGCGGCGCTCTCGGTTCCAGCGTGCGTGCGATTTTCGGATCGAGCGACGTCACCGACAATGCGACAGATGCCAGTCGGAGATCCGCCGCCTGCTTCAGCAAGTCGATGTCGCGCAGAACGCGGTCCGACTTGGTCGTGATCGTGAAGGGATGCCGGGTCTCGACCAGCAGCTCGACGACAGAGCGCGTGATCCGCCAGCGTTCTTCGATGGGCTGATATGGATCGGTGTTCGTTCCCATCGCGATAGGGCGGCACTCGTAGCCGGGCCGCGAAAGCGCTGCATGGAGCAGCTGCGCCGCGTTCGGCTTCACAAACAATCGCGATTCGAAATCCACGCCGGGCGATAGGTCGTGATAGGCATGCGTCGGTCGCGCGAAGCAGTAGATGCAGCCATGTTCACAGCCGCGATAGGCGTTCACCGACCGGTCGAAGCCGATGTCGGGCGAGCTGTTGCGCGTGAGGATCGACTTCGGGTGCTCGATCGTGACGGTGGTTCGCCGCGTCGGAACGCCATCGAGCGCTTCTACCTGGTCGAGCCACTCGCCCTCGGTTGAACGTTCCTGAAGGTTGAAGCGCGTGGGGGCAAGGTTGCGGGTCGCCCCGCGGCCATGATTCGAACTCGACCGGCATGCGCGCGTTCTACGCGGTAGATAAGAACATAACAAGAACGTACGTCTAATGAGACAGCTTCGTCATGCCCGTCGGGAAGACTGGCCAACGGTGTTCTGCGATGGCCTTGAGTGTGGTCGTGTCCTCGTCATTCAGCCCCTGATAGACCCACATGTTACGAAGCACAGCGGGCACGTAGTAGCGCGTCTCCCAGTAGGGGATTGACTCCATCCACAGCAGCGGATCGCCCTTGTCGTTGATCGCGGCCCAACGCGCGACCGGCAGCGGCCCGGCGTTGTACGACGCGATCACCCGGGGCAGCTGTCCGGCTGTGCCTGAATTACCGCGCATCATCTCGATGAAGCTCTGGCCGAATTCGAGATTGTAGCGGGGATCGGTGAGCGCACCGTTATAGTAGGGCACGCCGCGATTCCGGGACACCAGCTGCGCCGTGATCGGGAGGACCTGCATCAGGCCGACGGCGCCCGCCGTGCTGACGGCGGTCCGGCGGAAGGCGGACTCCTGGACGATGTGACCAAAGGCGAGCGCGGGATCGACTCTCCAGCCGTTGATGGGGCTCCAGCGGGGGTTGGGATAGCGGTCTGCAGCGTCGGAGCGCGCTCCGGGCTGACCGTTGTTCGCGAGCCATAGCTGAGCCGCCGGGAGATCGAGTTTCTTGGCGAGCTGGATAAGCGCGTGATGCTCAGTGACGAGACCGATCTTCGCCTGATGACGAAGCATTTCCTCGGCGAGCGCGGGTTCGCCAATCTTCACCAACTCCATCGCCCGCTGAACGTTGGGAAGCTGATCGACGGGCGGGTCGTAGCCCACGTACGGATCGGCAGGGAGTTTCGTGTCCATGCCGAGCGACTGGCGAGCTACCAAGCCGTAGAAGCTTTCGGCTGACTGAGCGGCGGACCTGAGCAATGGCTCGACCGCACGTGGACGTCCGCATGCCTGTTCCGACCGCGCGCCCCAGTAGAGGGCGCCGGCGCGAAGCTCACGTTGCTGCGCATAGGCGGCCGTCTGCTGGAAAGATCGAGACGCCGACTCACAGTCGCCGAGGCGCCATGAGGCGAGAGCCGAAACCCACGCGCCCTGCGCAGCCCATTCGCTGGTGGCACCCTGGCGCCATGTATCCGCTACCCGGCGAGCGTCGAGATCCTGCCCTAGCACGTAGTACACGAACGCGACCCGCTGACCGGCTTCCGCGCGTGCTTCGGCGGAGAGCTGGGGCGCGTAGACTAGGAGCTGCGCCTCGGCGCCGGCGGCATCATTCGTCTTGATCAAAGGGTCGAGGATTGCGCGGAGTTCATCGGCTTCTGGCTCGCCGGTAACGGGCCGAGTTTTGTAGCGGACGGGCGCGGACCCGAGGTTCGTTGTCGCCCGCTCGGGAATGATCATCGGCGTCGTCGTTGCGCCACGCCTCCAGGCCATGATCGCGAGCTGATCAGCTTGCGGGATTTCCGGCGCCTCGGCCAATAATGCCTGGATTGAGCCGAGGTCTACGACCGGCGAGCCCTTCGCCGTGTACAACTCGGCTTTTGCCACGGGGGTGAGAATGCTGCGCGGTAAAGTTGCGATGCCGGCCTGAGCAGCAGCCCAATTGCCGCTGTCGATGGCATCGAAGACGCCGCGCCAGTCCTTTGGCGCAGCGACAGTCGAGACGGGTGGAAGCGCGGGTTGCGTGAACACGATTGTAGGCTGCGCCGCAGGCTGATTGGCGATCGGCGGCGGCCGAACGGCGAGTATCGGGTTCTGCGGAGGCGCCTTGAGCGGCACTGAAACCAGCGGCGGCGGATAGGTCGGCGCGTTCACGACGCCGGCCTGTCCAACTGAACGCGCGGCAGATGCAGCACCGCCATTCGCGGGGATTGGCGCCAACGGATCCTGAGCCTGCGCGTAAACGGGCGCGGCCGAGACGAATGCTCCAAACGCGAGCAGGCCAGCCTTCAAGATTCTTCCTCCATGAGCAGCAGCAAATCCCTCCATGCCAAGGATTTGTTTGAAGGTTGATTAACCAATTGACGTGGGTGGAACGTAACAACTGTGCGCACGCCCTCAACCTTGTGGACGTGAGCGCGCGCTGACGGCAGCGGCTTGCCGAGCAGCGCCTGCGAAGGCCCTTCGCCAAACAGAAGCAGCCGTTTGGGCTTCGCCAGCGCGATGTGCCTGCGGGCGATTTCCGCGCAGGCCTGCCGATCAGTCTGGGTCATTCGAGCGCCCGGCGTGTGGAAGCATGAAAGCGAGGCGACGTACGCTTGTTCGGCGGTGATCTTGATCGCGGCGAGCATTCGCTGCGTCAGTTCCCACGCGTCGCCACTCAGTGGTGCCGACGCGTCCTCCGGCGCTTCGACGAATAGCATTACGGCAGGCTGCTCTCCGCCGAGCGGCATCACGCGCCTTGCTCCGGGGCGAGCCATCGGCAGGTTTTCGCCGCTTCCGAGCCAATCGCGGAATTGATCCAGCGTATCGAGCGTCGGTTCGGGGGTAGGCGCCGGTTCCGCGGGAACGGCCTTCGGAGGAATAGGAGCAGGCGCTAGCCAGTCGCGGGCTTCTTCCTGCACGACGACGTCGACCCCGGCTTCCAACCACCAGGTCAATGCGCTCCGCGCCTCGGCAATGCCGATCGATTTCACTTCCCCGCCCACGTTCGTCTCCTCGCGCGCCATTGACGTCATGGTCAAGGAATTGGCAGTGCGGACGAGTTGAATTGTGTGGGGGACGCGACGAGAGGACCATGAGCGAACGCGAATCCATGCAATATGACGTCGTCATCGTCGGCGGTGGGCCGGCGGGGCTCAGCGCGGCGATCCGGCTCAAGCAACTCGCCAACGAGGCCGGGCGGGAAGTTTCCGTCTGCATTCTCGAAAAGGGGAGCGAGGTCGGGGCTCACATCCTCTCGGGCGCGGTGATCGATCCCAAGGCGCTTAATGAACTGATTCCCGACTGGAAGGACAAGGGCGCACCGCTGAACGTGCGGGTCACCGAGAATCACCATTGGGTGCTCTCCGAGAAGGGCAAGTTCGCGATGCCCGCAAATCCTCATGCCTCCCTTCATGCACAACAAGGGCACCTACACGCTTAGTCTCGGCAATTTCTGCCGCTGGCTGGCGGGCCAGGCGGAGGAGCTGGGGGTCGAGATTTTCCCGGGCTTCCCGGCCGCCGAGATCCTGTTCAACGAGGACGGCTCGGTGAAGGGCGTCGCGACCGGGGATATGGGCATCGCGCGCGACGGCAGTCGTCGACCCGACTATCAGCAGGGCATGGAACTGCATGCACGCTACACCTTTTTCGCCGAAGGTGCGCGCGGGCACCTGACCAAGCGGCTGACCGAAGTCTTCAAGCTGCGGGAGGATAGCGGTCCACAGGTTTTCGGTCTGGGGATCAAGGAATTGTGGGACATTCCTCCCGAAAAGCATAAGCCGGGCCGAGTGATCCACACACAGGGCTGGCCGCTTACAGACTCATGGGGCGGTGGTTTCCTCTATCACCAGGAAAACCATCAGGTTGCGCTCGGCTTCGTGATCGCACTGGATTACGCCAACCCGTACCTGTCGCCGTTCGACGAGATGCAGCGCTGGAAGACCCATCCGGCGATCCGCGCGGAGATCGAGGGCGGACGCCGCGTCTCCTACGGTGCCCGGGCGATCAATGAAGGCGGCTATCAGGCTATTCCGAAGCTCGCTTTTCCCGGCGGAGCGCTGATCGGCTGCTCAGCGGGGTTCGTGAACGTTCCTCGCATCAAGGGGACGCATACGGCCATGAAGTCCGGGATGCTTGCTGCTGAGGCAGCCTTCGAAGCGATCTCGGCCGATCGCTCGAGCGATGCGCTCAACTCTTACCCCGCGGTCCTGCACAAGAGCTGGATCATCAAGGAACTGAAGACCGTCCGTAACGCGCAACCCGCTGTTGCGCATTGGGGCGGGACTTTAGGAACGCTCTACGCGGGCCTCGACATGTGGTTGAACTATCTGGGTATCGGCGTACCGTGGACGCTGAAGAACAAGGCCGACAACCTCTCGTTAAAGCGGAAGGACGTTGCGCTGCCGATCGACTATCCGAAGCCCGACGGCGCGCTGACTTTCGATCGCCTGTCCTCGGTGTTCATCTCCAACACCAACCACGAGGAGGACCAGCCGGTTCATCTGACGCTCAAGGACGCGGACATACCGACGGCTATCAATCTGCCGGTATATGCGGGACCAGAACAGCGCTATTGTCCGGCAGGCGTTTATGAATTCGTGGAGACCGAGAGCGGTGATGCAAGGCTCCAGATCAACGCGCAGAATTGCGTCCATTGCAAAACGTGCGACATCAAGGACCCGACCCAGAACATCAACTGGGTCACTCCCGAAGGCGGCGGAGGCCCCAATTACCCAAATATGTAAGTGGTTGGGCGCTGCGGCGTGCAGTGCGATCGCGGTTGGGACTGCGCCGGCGTATGCTGCGATCCCCTCCGGTAATACCGCCCAGACGTATGTCGAGGCGCGCGCGGCCGCGATGAACGGTGATCATGCGCGCTCGGCGCAGTTGTTGGCGGCGATCGTCGGCTCCCAGCCCGACCAAGTCGATTTGGCGCGGAAGGCCTTAGGCGAGGCCATCGGATCCGGCCAAATGGACCTTGCCTTGAATCTGGCCGCGAGAATTCCCGCAGCCAAGCTGCCGACCGAGGCGCGATTGCTACTGGCTGCCGACGAGATGAAGCGGCGCCACCTGGATCGCGCACTGCCCTGGCTCAAAGGGAGCGGCGACAACGCGGATCTGTCCTTCCTGAACCCCTTGCTGACGGCTTGGGATTTCGCCGAGCGCGGCGACGCCGCGCATGCAATTGCAGCAATCGACCAAATTCCGTCGAACACCCTGCTGACGCCGCTCCAGGCGGAAGAACGCGCGTTCATCCTCCTTAAGTTCAGGCGGACTCAGGAAGCCGAGCCGTTCGCGCGGCAGGCGATCGGAGCCGCCGGCGCTCGCGAGAATCGCGTTCGACTTGCGCTCGCCGACGGGTTCCTTGCTGCCGGCGATCGAAATCGCGCGCTGGCGATGGTCGAGGGAATGGGCTCGGAGGCCGGCCCGGCAAAGCAGCGCATCATGGCGGGCAAACTGAGTGGAGAGGCGATAACAACTCCCTCCGAGGCATTCAGTGAAGTGCTCACGGCGTTCTCCTCTGACCTCGTGCGGCTGCAGCGCTCTGCTCCCCCCGTCGCATTGATACAGGTCGCACGCTTCGCCGATCCGAAGAACAGCAGTGCGACGATGTTGCTGGCGATCCTGCTGAGCGGGCAGAAGCAGACGGAAGAAGCGCTCGAGTTGCTCAGGATCATTCCGCGTGACGACGCCCTGGCGAGCAGCGTGCTTGATGCACAGGTCAGAATTCTTAGCGACGGCAAGAGATTCAACGACGCTTTTGCCATTGCATCAGGGGCGGCGAACAAGCCCGGAGCAAGCGTCAGTGACTTTTCGCGGCTAGGTGACGTCTATCAGGCCATGAAGCGTCACAATGAAGCCGCGGCTACTTACGGCAAAGCGATCGCACTCGCGAACGCTCAAGGCCTGCGGGCGCAGCTTTGGCCGTTGTACCTGCTGCAGGCCAATGCCTTCGAGGAGGCTGGCCGCTGGCCTGAGACGAAGCAGGCGCTTCAGCAAGGGTTGGCACTTGCACCGGACCAGCCGCTGCTCCTCAACTTCATGGGCTATGCGCAGCTTGAGCATGGCGAGAACGTCGATGCGGCCGAAGCGATGATCCGCAAGGCAAGCGAGCTGGCTCCCGACGACGGATCGATCACCAACTCGCTCGGGTGGGCGCTTTTCAAGCGCGGAAAGGTCGATGACGCCATCTCGACCTTGCAGAAAGCTGCGGAGAAGGATCCAGACCAGGCCGAAATCCAGGAGCATCTTGGCGATGCACTGTTCAAATCCGGTCGTCATTATGAAGCGCGCTTCGCGTGGAGCGCTGCGTTGGTGACCGCCGAGGACGATGTGGCGGCACGCGTGAAGGCCAAGCTCTCCGGCGGCCTTACGTCGGCCAACGCCGCACCTTGAGTCCGGCGCGGGAGATTGCACCGGCGAAGCTGAATCTCGCTCTCCACGTAAGAAGCAAGTTGCCGGACGGCCGCCATTCGATCGAGACGATTTTCTCCTTCTGCACCGATGGCGACCGCTTGAGCGCTGAGCCCGCCGATGAGCTGTCGCTTCAACTTTCAGGGCCATTTGCGGCCGAGCTTGGAAATAGCGAAGATAATCTCGTCGTTCGGGCCGCGAAGGCACTTGCGCAGGAAGCTGGCGTCCGAGATGGTGCCGCCATTACGCTCGACAAACGCGTGCCGGTGGCATCAGGCATTGGTGGCGGATCGGCGGATGCTGGAGCCGCGCTGAGACTGCTCACGTCATTGTGGCGGATCGATCCCGCAATTGCTCAGGCGGTTGCACCCAAGTTGGGTAGCGATGTTCCGGCGTGCCTCCTCAGCATTCCGTCCCGTGGCGAGGGTGCTGGGGATCGGCTCACGCCCGTCGATCTGTCGAGCCTCGCTGGAACACCCGTCCTGCTACTGAACCCGCGAGTGCCTCTGTCCACCGCGGAAGTATTCGCTAGATGGGACGGTGTTGACCGCGGTCCCCTCGATGACTGGCGGGACGGACGGAACGATTTGGAAGCGTCGGCAATCGCAGAAGTACCACAAATCGAAACCGTGCTCGCGTGGCTTTCCGCACAGCGAGGAGCTTCGTTTGTCCGCATGTCAGGCTCCGGCGCAACGTGCTTTGCCCTGTTCGAAAGCGAGCAGGCTCGAGATTCCGCGGCCGAGTTGGTTCCGCGTGAGTGGTGGCGCCTCGAGACATTCCTGCGCTAGACGCGCCCCGGCATGAGCACCCCACGTCCAATCCTCACCGCCGAAGGCATGCGCGCCACAGAAGAGGCCGCGATGCGCACTGGCACCAGCGTCGAGGAGCTGATGGAAAGAGCGGGTGCCGCGCTCGCAGAAGCCGCGTACCGCTTCGCTGGCCCGCTTCCGGCGCTGATCCTTTGCGGACCAGGCAACAATGGCGGAGACGGTTATGTCGCCGCTCGCCACCTCTCGGAGCGTGGCGTAAAGGTGCGGGTGGCGGCGCTCGCAGAACCAAAGACCGAGGCTGCAAAGTGGGCGCGAGTGGAATGGAAGGGTCAGACAGAGCAGCTGTCGGACTCGACCTCGTCCGCCCCATTGTTGATTGTCGCACTGTTCGGAACAGGTCTAACGCGTGGACTTGAACCCGCTGTCTCGAAACAACTTTCGCGCTTGTCTGATGCCGCGATCATCCGCGTTGCGTGCGACGTGGCGAGCGGGGTCCAGAGCGACAGTGGCGAATGCCTGAGCGAGCTCCCGAACTTCGATTTGACCGTCACGTTCGGAGCACTGAAGCCGGCACATCGGCTTTATCCTGCGATGCGTCATTGCGGGAGGGTCGTTCTGGCCGACATCGGAATCAATGTGTCGGCCGACTGGCACGAGATCGCAGCACCTCGACTTCCGCCGCTGGACCCCGGCGGGCACAAATTTCGACGTGGTCTCGTTCACGCTCTGGCCGGCAAGATGCCGGGGGCCATAGCGCTTGCCGGGAAGGCCGCGGCGAGAACTGGAGCCGGCTATGTCCGCGTCAGCACATCGCGACCAATCGAGGGTCTTCCGGCGTCGGTGGTGCAGGTCGACACGGCGGAGGTGAATGACGAGCGGATCGGTTGCCTGCTCGTTGGGCCGGGCATGGGCGACATTCCGCAGGTGCTGACACTCGCACTGACCTCGCACGCGCCCAAGGTCGTCGATGCCGACGGGATTAACCAGCTGGGCGATCCGGAGCGACTGCGCGGGCAGGACGCCATCATCACTCCGCACGAAGGCGAGTTCCGGAAGCTGTTTGGCGACATCCCGGGGTCTAAGCCAGAGCGTGCCTTAGAGGCAGCTCGGAGGAGCGGCGCGGTGGTTGTTTACAAAGGACCGGACACGCTTGTGGCTTCGCCCGACGGCCGCCTTGGTTTCGCTCCGCCTGCGCCAGCGTGGCTCGCTTCTGCGGGAACGGGCGATGTGTTGTCCGGCATGATCGCCGCACTACGTGCTCAAGGGTTTCCCGCTTTTGAGGCGGCCAGCGCTGCTGTCTGGCTGCATGGACGGGCTGCCGAAGCTGCCGGCCCGGATATGATCGCCGACGACCTCGCTGACGCAATTCCAAAGGCGCTTTCCGCTCTAAGATGAACGAGTTGGTCGTCCGGATTGCGGCGCGAGGCGACGGCGTGACGTCAAGCGGCCGCCACGTGGCATTCGGCGTGCCGGGCGACGCATTGCTCGACGACGGCGCGCTTGCGCCCGGTCCGCATCACCAGGAACCGCCATGTCGACATTATCCGGAGTGCGGCGGGTGTCAGCTCCAGCACGCAGACGATGTCTCATATCAAGGCTACCTGGTCTCGCGCGTGGAGACAGCACTCGCTCAGCACGAGCTGACGACCGATATCCGCCAGCCCCATCTTTCTCCTCCGAACAGCCGCAGGCGCGCGACCTTGCGCGGCCTGAGGGTCGGGCAGGATGCTGTGGTGGGCTTCAACCAAGAAAAGTCGGTTCGCATCATCGACATGCGCGAGTGCCACATCCTGCACCCCGCGCTCTTCGCGCTCGTCGCACCGGTTCGTCAGCTCGTCTCGCGGCTGTTGAAGCCGAAGCGCACGGCGGAGGTGCAAATGACTCTGGTGGATCAAGGGCCTGACGTGCTGCTAAAGGGCGTCGATCCGGACGGCCTTGAAGCGATCGAGGCGCTGACGTCCTTCGCTTCGGGGCAGGGCCTTGCACGGCTCAGCGTGGACCGTGGCCTCGGGCCCGAGACCTTGTTTGAGCCGCAAGTGACCACGGTGAGCCTATCTGGAGTTCCCATTGCCTTCCCGACAGGAGGTTTCCTGCAGGCGACAGCGGACGGTGAGCGGACGCTCATCGAATGCGTTTCGGAGTCAGCAGCGGGCGAACGCATCGGAGACCTCTTCTCCGGGCTTGGCACTTTCGCTATCGCGTTGGGAGCTTCGTATGCCGCGGAAGCGTCTCGTGACGCTGCTGCAGCATTGAAGCGGGCGGCACCGGCGATGGTGATCGATCACCGCGATCTGTACCGGCGCCCGCTTGCACCGGGCGAGCTCTCCCGGTTCGACGCGATCGTCCTGGACCCGCCACGTGCGGGCGCAGCCGAGCAAGTGGCGGCGCTCGCAGTGTCAACCGTTCAACGCATCGCTTACGTGAGCTGCAATCCCGCCACCTTCTCTCGCGACGCAAAGACGCTAGTCGATGGCGGATATCGCCTCGAGTGGGTGAAGCCAGTCGGGCAATTCCGGTGGTCCACCCATGTGGAACTGGCCGCGTGCTTCAGCCGATGATCCCGCAGTCGTGCAGGATCTTGAGCCCGGCATGGAGCGTAAGCGCGCCGAGGCACAGTGACGCCAGCAAGAAAATCGGGAAGCGGATCTGCACGATGTTTAGCGTCGACTGGACGATGCTGTGCACGATACGAAGTCCGACATAGCCCCAGGCGATCCACAAATTGATGCCGCTCCCGAAGTCCATCAGCGCGAGGGTCAGCGCAATCGCGTAGAAGATCGTCGGCTGCTCCATTAGGTGGACGTAATTGTGGGATGGCCACTGCGCCTCGTCCGGCGCCTTTCCGTCCAGGTTCACGCCGCGAGACCCTCTCGGAATGCTTCCCCACGAAATTCCGAGTTTGGCGAAGGCTCGCCGGCGCGCGATCGCCAGCCACACGAGCATGACCAGTGACCATGCGACCAGCGCCACGATTGGCGCGAGAATAGGGCTGTAGTGCATGGCAATTCGTCCCCCTGAGATGATAGGCAAAGGTGCGTCAGTTCGTTACGCTTGGCAATCGAGTCTGGTTGAGGAGGGATCGGATGCCAGACACGCAGAGCGTGAGGCCGGTTTTGACGCGCTCGCAGATCGCCGCAGTGACGGCCGGTAACGCGCTCGAATTCTACGATTTCGTTACCTACGCTTTCTTCGCTACCCAGATAGGCCACGCTCTTTTTCCCGGCGATGCGTCCAATTCTCTGCTCTATTCGCTCGCCACCTTCGGAGTGGGTTTCCTCACTCGCCCGCTTGGCGGTCTCCTGATCGGCAGGTTTGCCGACCGTCGGGGTCGCAAGCCCGCGATGATCCTGTCGTTTGCCATCATGGGCGTGGCGATGACCGGCCTCGCGCTGACGCCCTCCTACGCGATGATCGGAATGGGGGCACCCATCCTGGCCGTCAGTTTTCGGCTTCTCCAGGGTTTTGCACTCGGCGGAGAGGTGGGCCCGAACATCGCGTATCTGATGGAGGCCGCGCCTCCAAACCGGCGCGGCTTTTACATTTCGCTCAACTTCGCCAGCGCCGATGGCGCCGCCTTGGGTGCAGGACTACTGGGCTTCTTTTTGTCCTCGGCCTTGACCGAGGCGCAGCTCGACACTTGGGGCTGGCGTCTGGCCTTCATTCTCGGCGCTGCAATCGTTCCGTTCGGACTGCGGCTGCGGCGTACGCTCGTCGAGACTCTTCCCGCTGCTTCGGAAGCTGATCCTTCACTCACGGCGCACCGTCCGCCCCTGCCCATCGCTGCTGCAGGGCTGCTCATCATCGCCGGGGCAGCGATCAGCAATTACACGCTCGATTACCTGACGACCTATGCGCAGTCGGCGCTGCATATGGCAGTCCCTACCGCATTCGAGGCGACCATCGTACTTGGGCTAGTCGCAGTTGCCGCGGATCTGACTGGCGGATGTCTCGCCGATAGGTTCGGGCCAAAACGGGTCCTGCTCGTGCCGTGGCTGCTGCTGATCGGCTTCGTCGTCCCAGTATTTACAATCCTGAGCCAGACACGAACCGCGACGGCTCTACTCATGTCGACCGGGGTGTTGAGCCTTTTGCATATCCTGGGTTCGACGCCGGCGGTCTTACTGTTTGTTCAAGCGCTCCCCGCACGCGTCCGAGCTGGAGCAACAGGTCTGGTCTACGCGCTGGCGCTCGCGATCTTCGGCGGCACCACTCAGTTCCTTGAGACTCTGCTGATCCGCTGGACGGGCAATCCGGTTGCTCCGGGCTGGTACATGATGGGCGCGGTGACCGTTGCTCTCATAGGCGCGTTGTTCATACCCGAGCCGCTCCGGCAGGACCGAAGCGGCTCGAGTGAGCCCGCAAAAGCGGCGGCTTAGTCGAACAGCTTGGCGAATCGGCGTTTCTCGCGATCGCGCCAGGCGCCCCGGTGCCAGGCGTCGCTCGCCAGGAGCGGGAGAACGCTCGTCGCCTCCGCGAACACCATCTGCTCCATGGCCGTCGAGACCTTGCCCCAGCTCGCCGCTTCCTGAAGCGTGGACGAGGAGCAGGCGCCGTCGCGCACGTCGGCAACAGTGATCTGGACCGCGTACTTGTGAACCTCGACATCGTCGTGGCCGAGGATCTCGGCGCACACGACCGTGTCCTGCGTGAAGTTCTTCGGAACGCCGCCGCCAATCATGAGAAGGCCGGTGGTACCTGCCTTGATCTTGATGTCGGTGAGCTCGCGGAAGTCGGCGATCGCATCGAGCACCATGTAGTGCCCGCCGCGCTTCATCGCGTCGACCTGGTGCTTCACGAGGCCGAAGCCGGCCGAGCAGTCGACGAACGCGGGGCAGAAGATCGGCACGTCATGCTCATAGGCGAGCTGGACGAGACTACCCTGCTTCTTGGCGTTGCCCTCGCTCAGCCACTTACCCATCTCGCGAATGAAGGCGCGGCTGGAATAGGCGCGCGGTTCGAGGCTGTCGGCGATCTTGCCGATCGTGTGGTCGCAATCCTGCAGCTGCTCTTCATCGATGTAGGTGTCGTAGATGCGATCGATGTAGAGCGAGCGCAGCGTGTCATCGTCAGGGATTTCATTGGCCTGATAGTGTTTGTGACCAAGCGCTTCGAAGAAATCCATGTCTACGATCGAGGCGCCTGTGGCGACGATCGCGTCGACCATGTTCGACTTCACCAACTCCGCATAAAGATCCATGCAGCCGCCGGCAGAGGTCGAGCCCGCGATGACCAAAATGATCGAGCAGTCCTTGTCCTCCAGCATCTGATTGTAGATGCCGGTCGCGCGCGACAGGTCGCGGCTGGTGAAGCTCATCTTGCCCATCGAATCGATGATCGGGCGAGCATCGAACTTCGTGATGTCGATGTGCTCGATCGGCGAGGACAGCAGCTCTGCCTTTCGGGTGTCGTTAATCCGCTCGACGTCCTGAACCTTGTTCAGAGTATCCGTTTCCATTTCATGCTCCATTGCGCCGCCCAGACGAGCGGTTCGGGATAAAGGGCATGTCGTTCACTTGCGGGGGACAGCCTCACCCCGAAAACCGCAAGGCGGTTAGCTCCCCTCCCGCCGCAGCGGAAGGGGAGAATTGGTTTACAGCTTGACCACGTTCGACTGCGCCGGCGCGGCAATACCGTAGAACTCGCCATCGGCTCATCGTCGACGATCGCGGATTCGGTCACGCCAAAGCCGTTGAACTGCGTGCGCATGGCGCAGCCGTAGGCACCAAGCATGCCGATCTCGATATAGTCGCCGGCATTGACGTCAGCCGGCAGATCGAACGGACCAGCCATGCGGTCGAGGTCGTCGCAAGTTGGGCCGTAGAAGCTGAACTTCGCCGGACGGACGTGTGACTCGGGCTCGCGGAGCAGACGCACGGGATAACGCCAGCCGATGTGCGCCGCATCGAAGAGCGCACCATAGGCGCCATCGTTGATGTAGAGTTCATCGCCGCGGCGCTTTTCGACCCGAACGAGCACGCTCGCATATTCGGCGCAGAGCGCACGGCCCGGCTCGCACCAAAGCTCGGCCGAATAGCTGATCGGCAGCGCTTCGAAGCCAGCGTGAATGACCGAGAAATAGGCCTCCAGCGGGGGCGGCTCCATGCCCGGATAGGACGATGGGAAGCCGCCACCGACATCGACGATGTCGACGGTTACTGCCGCTTCGATGATCGCGTCGCGAACGCGCTCCATTGCCTCGGCGTAAGCCGCGGGCGTCATCGCCTGGCTGCCGACGTGGAAGCAGATGCCCAGCGCGTCGGCGGCTTGACGGGCGGCGAACAGCAGGGCGCCAACCTCGCGCGGATCCACGCCGAACTTCGATGCGAGGCTAAGCTTCGCATGGTCCGAACTGACCCGGATGCGGACCAGCAGGTTGAGATCCGCGGCGGCGACTTCGCCGGATGCGGTCGCGCGGACGATCTTTTCCAACTCTTCCATCGTGTCGAGGCTGAACGTCGTCACACCATGGGCGAAGTATGCCTCTGCAATGGCTTCCTCGGCCTTCACGGGGTGCATGAAACAGAGCACCGCTTCGGGCAAAGTCTCGCGGACCAGCCGGATTTCGGCGATCGAGGCGACATCATAGTGCGTCACGCCGCTATCCCACAGAATCTTAAGCAGATCGGGAGAGGGGTTCGCCTTGACAGCGTAGAGCGACCGGCCCGGAAACTTGTCGACGAAGAACTCCGCGGCCCGACGCGCAGCGTGCGGACGGAGGAGCGTCACCGGCTGCACCGGGCGCGTCTTGGCGATGTCGGCACCTGTGCGAGTGCCGTGAGGGGAGTACGCTAACCCCAGCGCGCGATGATGCTTGTGCAACTCAAGGGACCTCCAACGGTACAGTTTCGATAAAGAGCTGCCTTGCGGTTGGAAGTCCCATGGGGCAGCGGGGGCGCGATATATGGTTGAGGGTCCCCACTGTAAAGTTTTTTTGCCCCTAAAAACTACAGCGTGGCTTCATTCGTCATCAGATTGGAACAGTTTGTCGAAGGGACAGTAGAATCAGTAACTTGCTCGAAATTCCGCCTGTCACGCGCGATGATGTCCTCCGCGCGGCCCAGCGAATTGCCGGTCTAGTTGAGCGTACGCCGCTGATCGAGGCTCAAATCAACGGCATGCGAATTTGGCTCAAATGCGAGTGTTTGCAGACAGGTGGCGCGTTCAAGCTGCGGGGCGCGACTAATCGTTTGCTCCAGCTGTCGGCCGACGAGCGAGACAAGGGCGTGGTCGCCTTTTCGTCGGGCAACCATGCGCGGGGCGTCGCCATTGCCGCCCGGCGCCTGGGCATTCGCGCGATCATCGTGATGCCCTCCGATGCTCCTCAGGTGAAGGTGGACGGCACCCGGGCAGAGGGCGCGGAAGTCGTCTTTTACGACCGGCGCACTGAAAGCCGGGAAGCGATCGCAGCACGGATTTCCGAGGATACCGGCGCAATCGTTGTGCCGAGCTTCGATGATCCGGCCATCGTCGCGGGGCAGGGTACGGCGGGGCTGGAGATTTCCGAACAGCTCGGCCAGGTACCGACGCGGATCGTTGTTCCCTGTGGCGGCGGTGGGTTGGCTTCCGGCATCGCGCTTGCGGTACCAGAGGCAGAAATCGCCATCGTTGAGCCCACTGGCTGGGACGACATGGGCCGCTCGCTCGAACTTGGGCACATCGTCCCCGTGGAGGCAGGCGCACCTGACACGCTTTGCGACGCTCTCCAGACGCCTCGAGTGTCGCCGATCACGTTTGGAGTTCTCAGGGATCGCCACGCAAGCGCGCTGTCGGTCACCGACGAGGAAGTAGAGGAAGCGATGCGGTTCGTCTTCGAGCGTCACGGGATCGTGGTGGAGCCCGGCGGATCGGCAGCTCTAGCCGCGCTTCTCGCCGGCAAGCTGCAGCCGGGTGAGAAGACCGTAGTCGTGCTCTCGGGCGGAAATGTCGATCCGGCGCTTCATGCGCGGATCGTCGCAAACGCGCCTTAAGCGACGTTGCGGGTTCTGTATTCGCCAGGCTCGACGTGCATCGGGCTGGAGCGCTCCACCGCTTGCGTCAGCTCTTCGAGCTCCGCAGCGAGCGTCTTGAGCTCGGCGGCAAGGAAACGGCGTTCGTTCTCGGCGACAGCTTCCGACGCGTCGATCAATGTCTCGAGCATCATGGCAATGCACGGGAGGATCGTTTCTTCGATTTTCTCGAAGGCCTCCTCAAGGCGCGCCTGTTGGTCGGAGGTGGGCATAATGCGTGTTTCGCCCATCTTGGTTAAACGATCGTGAAATCAGGAGGCGAAGTGAATAAATTTTCGTCGGCAGCAATGGCAGTCGCGATGAGCGCGGCGTTTATGCTGTTCTTGGGGGGCGTGAAGCTGGCACTGACGCGTTAAACGAGGGGCCGCGGCATGCTAATGATTGTCGCGGCCCTCGTGATGGTCATGAACGTGATGATCTGGACAGTGTAGGGGGCTTGATGGGATCGGTCGCGAGCCGCATGTCGAGATAGTCGTCGACGGACTTCATCAGCAGGTCGAGCTCATTCGCGAAGAAGTGGTTCGCGCCCGGGATCAGGTCGTGATGAATCGTGATGTGGCGCTGGGTTCGGAGCTTGTCGACAAGCTTCTGGACAGCGCTGGGCGTCACCACCTCGTCCGCCTCGCCCTGGATGATGATGCCGGATGAGGGGCAGGGCGCGAGGAAGCTGAAGTCGTACATGTTCGCCGGCGGCGCGATGGAGATGAAGCCGCGGATTTCGGGGCGGCGCATCAGAAGCTGCATGCCGATCCAGGCACCGAAGCTACTCCGGCGACCCAGGTCGTCTCGGCTTCCGGGTGAATGCTCTGCACCCAATCGAGCGCCGACGCCGCGTCGCTAAGCTCGCCAATGCCATTGTCGAACACGCCCTGGCTCTTACCGACCCCGCGGAAGTTAAATCGCAGCGTCGCGAAGCCGCGCTTGACGAAGGTTTGGTACAGTAGCTGCACGATCTTGTTGTTCATCGTGCCGCCCGCCTGCGGGTGGGAATGGAGGATCAGTGCGACTGGGGCGCGTGGACGGGTGCCAGGATGGAAACGGCCTTCGAGGCGTCCCTCTGGTCCGGGGAAAATCACTTCAGGCATGGGTGCTTTAGCTCACGTGAAATTTTAAAAGCCGCCCGAGCGCGGGTGCGCGGCGGCGTACGGTTCTATATAGGGGCCGGCGTTGAAGTAGCAATTAGCAGGAATTTACCGCTTTTGACCGCTCCAGACCGCATCTATCTCGATCACGCTGCGACGACGCCGGTCATCCCGGAAGCGCGCGCTGCCATTGGACGGGCGCTTGAAGCGTGGGCGAACCCCAGTTCACCCCATGCCGAAGGGCGCGCGGCGCGCGCGCTTCTCGAGGAGGCGCGTTCGACGGTCGCTTCGCTGCTGGGGTGGCGGCATGACGTCATCTTCACCAGCGGTGCCAGCGAGGCTGTCGAAATCGCGGCGACGCGAGCGCACATCGCCGGGCGTGCTCATGGCGCAACGGAACACGCGATCGTGCCGCACGCCATGGGACCGTCCTCGAGAGTCATTGGCGTTACGACGGACGGGCTGATCGATGAAGCAGCGCTCGACGCAGTGCTCGCGAAGGGACCGGCACTGGTCGCCATCCAGCAGGTGAACAACGAAACCGGCGTCATACAGCCGCTGGAACGGCTGGCCGAAAAGATCCACGCCGCCGGGTCGCTGCTGCTGACCGACAGCGCCCAAAGTGCTGGTAAGCTGCCGTTGCCCGACGCCGACTTCATCGCCGCATGCGCGCATAAGCTCGGTGGGCCGCCGGGAGTCGGCGTGCTGCTCGTCAAGGACCTTGCGACGCTCTCCGCCGTAGGCGGGCAGGAAAGAGGCTACCGGCGTGGAACGCAGGACGTGCCCGCTGCACTCGGTTTCGCCGCTGCCTTGGCCGCAAAGCCATACGACATGGGTCGGCTCGCCGACTTGCGTCGACGCCTGGAAGAGTCGGTAAGGGCGGAAGGCAGCGTTGTGGTTGGTGAAAATGCGCCTCGCATTCCGACGATCGGCTCGATTTCGATGCCGAGCGGAAACTCGGCTGCACTTCTGGTTCAACTCGACCTTGCGGGAATTGCGGTTTCGGCCGGAAGCGCTTGTTCGTCCGGCAAGATGAAAGCCAGTGAAGTTCTGGCGGCGATGCGGGTGCCACCCGAGATCGCTGGTGGCTTCATTCGGGTAAGCTTCGGTCCGCGCACGAGCGTGGCGGACGTCGATCGCTTCATCGCGGAGTGGCGCCTGATCAAGAGCCGCACGAGGGCGGAGGCTGCATGATCTATCTCGACTATCAGGCAACAACTCCCGTTGCTCCCGAGGTCGAACAAGCGATGTTGCCCTGGATAGCCGAGCGCTTCGCCAATCCACATTCGCCGTCCCGGTGGGGTCATGAGGCGGAAGCGGCCATCGAGATCGCGCGCAAACGTATCGACAAGGCGATCGGTCACAAAGGCGGAGTCGTCGCTTTCACGGGCAGCGCCACGGAGGCACTGAATTGGGCGCTCAAGGGCACCGTGGAGAAGGCACGGGTCGCTGGGAGCAAGCGCAACCGCGTCATTACCGTCGCAACCGAGCATGCCGCAGTTCTGGACACCTGCGAATGGCTGACGGAGCAGGGCATCGATTTGACCGTTCTGCCGGTCGATCCCGACGGCCGGCTCGACTTGGACCTTCTGGCGGAAGAACTCGACGAGCGGGTGCTCATCGTATCCGTCATGATGGTCAACAATGAGATCGGCGTCACTCAGCCGATCTCGGCGATCTCTCGAATGGCGCACGAGGTTGGGGCGATCATGGTGTGCGATGCGGTTCAGGCGCTCGGAAAAGTCGAACTCTGCGACGGGCCGGACTTGATCGCTGCCTCAGCACACAAGATCCACGGTCCCAAGGGGATTGGCGCGCTGTGGATGAGGACAGGCAAGGAGCCCGCGCCGTTCATTCATGGCGGTGGGCAGGAGTTGGGCATGCGCTCAGGTACGCTCTCGCCTGCCTTGTGCGTGGGTTTCGGCACGGCGGCCAAGCTGGCCGACGAGCGGCAGACAAAGGATTATGATCACGTCCAGCGCTTGTGGACCGCCGCGATGCACGCACTGGGACCCGACTGGATCATCAACGGCAGCACGGCACACCGTTATTTCGGCAATCTCAGCATTCGCCGCGATAGAATTGACGCGGCGCGGCTTCTGGCGGATCTGCGCGAGATCGCGTTCTCGCTCGGCTCGGCTTGCGCCAGCGGGTCGGGGCGACCCAGCCATGTCCTTCGCGCAATTGGTCTGGATTACACCCAAGCGCGTTCGTCCATCCGGCTCGGCTTCGGGCGCTATACGACGCAGCAGGACCTAGTTGCCGCGTGCAAGCAGATCGCGGCTGCGGCCAAGGCTCAGGAGCATCTCGTCGCGTGACATTGGTGCGGTTTTTCAGGGCGGACGGGACCCTGGACAAAGAAGTGGAAGCAAAACCCGGACAAAGGCTGCTGGACGTGGCCTGGTCGGCGCGTGAGCCGCTCGAGGGAGCGTGCGAGGGCGTGATGGCCTGTTCCACCTGCCACGTGATTGTGGATGCTGAAGACTTCGCGAAGTTGCCAGCGGCTACCGAAGAAGAAGAGGACCTCCTCGACCTCGCTTCGGATGCGACGCGCACTTCACGTTTAGCCTGCCAGATCATGCTTACGGACGACCTCGCCAGGATCAACGTTCGTATCCCGGGCGGCGCAACGAACTGGATGAAGCGCTAGCCTCCTGGCGCCTGCGAGGCAGTTGCGCTGTCATCAGGCTTGTTCGGCTGTGCGGGCGGAGCCGGGCGCATGTTCTCCAACTCTTCGAGGGCCAAGCGGCCCTGATGCTCCATGTCCAGTGCCTGGAAGCGCTGAAGGGCCGCGTGCCGGAACTCCTGAAGAGAGATGCCGCGGCTGAAATCGAGATCTGCCGCCGCCACCGGTTCGGGCAGGTCGAGCAAGGCGAAACGCTCGGCGCCTTGATAGCCTGCCACGTCAGCACCTCCGCCGCCCCAGTGGTGACGATGTCCGCCGCGATGGCCGCTACGGCTTGCAGGCGCATCGGCATCGGAAGTCAGGGAAAAATGCGGACCGCTCTGCACTTCCGGAGCGATGACCTGCTCGTAATGAGTGATTTCGTCCGGGTCGATCTCACCATCGTGGTTGGTGTCCACAAGGGCAAAGAAGCGGTCGGCATCTGCCTGCATTTCGTCAGAAGTCAGCGTCTGGTCATGATTGCGATCGGCCTGGTTGAACCATGCGGCGAGCATGTCCTCTCCGCGCTCGTGCGGACGGAACGGCTCTCCCATTGGGCTGATGAACATTCGCGTCCAGCGGTGGGCAGGTTCTGGAGTGCCGGTCGGAGCGGCTGCTGCTGCGAGAATGAGTAGAGCAGGGACTGGCATGGTCTTCAATTTCCCGGCGGGAGGGGTACACCAACGCGGTCATCGGGCTCGTCGCGACGATGCTTTCTGCGGTTCTTGGGGTCGGGAAGCGCGGGCTTCAGCGCTTCTAGCTCGGCAAGCGAGAGATGTCCTTCGTGCTTCTTGTCGAGCACCTGGAAGCGGTCGAGTGCCGCCTGCCTGAATTCTGCGAGTGTAATCGATCGATTGAAGTCCGCATCGGCCGCTGCGACGGGTTCCGGCATATTGATCAGGGCGTAGCGTCCCGCACCTTGAGGACCTTCCTCGAAGCAATTCGGTCGGGCATCGCGATGTTCCTTGCGCTCGCCTGTGTCGTTGCCGTGCCGGCTATTTACTGTTTCGCCATCGTCTCCATCGGAGGACTTGGTATCAGCCTCGGCCGGGTCTTCACCTGGTGCGCGCGCTCGCCGGAGGCGTGAATTGACCTGAATCTCGGGTGCTACGGTCCATTCGTAGTGGACCAGTTCGTCTGGATCGATCTGGCCATCCTGGTTGAAGTCAAGGATTTCGAAATAGCGGGTGGCATCAGAAACCAGCTCGTCTGGCGTCAGATAGCCGTCGCGGTTGCGGTCGACTTGATTGAACCAGCGCGCAAGCGTGTCTTCGTTCGCAACGCGGGCGCGGATTGGCTCGCCCATCGGGCTGATGAAGGGGACGCCGCCGCGTCCGGTGACCACCACAGGCGTCGGGGACGACACGGGCGACGGGACTGTGGCCTGCTGCGCTGCAACGGCAAGTATCGGCAGCATCAGAGCTGAGACGGGCATGCAGAGGGCCTCCTGGGGCGCTTTCGACGTTGTCCTGCGCAGGTGAACCGCTGATGAAGCACGCGCAGTCTCGCAAGTGAACTTTCTGACAGCCTTGCGCCGTTGTCAGTCCTGACCCATATGCCCGCACGGAAGTCGGCGGACGGCGCTGTCGCCAACCTGGTCAGATCCGGAAGGAAGCAGCCACAACGATTTCGTGCCGGGTCGTCGGCTTCCACCGCATGCAACTTCGATCCGACTGAGGGGCGACAAGCACCGGCCGCTCCTCGCAATCGCAGTTGTCAGCCCCTACAGTTGGTCCCGATGACAGATGCCGAATCGCCGGGCCTGGGGCTCGATCTTCCGGAGCAGCCGCAGCAGCCAACGGCCGCTTCCCCATACCGCGTGCTCGCCCGGAAGTACCGTCCGCAGACATTCTCCCAACTGATCGGCCAGGACGCCATGGTCAGGACCCTGGCCAACGCGATCGCGCGAGGGCGGATTGCGCATGCATTCCTGCTCACCGGCGTTCGCGGCGTGGGAAAGACTTCGACCGCGCGACTGATTGCCAAAGCGCTGAACTGTATCGGACCGGACGGGCAGGGTGATCCGACCATCGATGCGTGCAATGTTTGCGAGCCATGTCGCGCGATCTCGGAAGGCCGGCACATCGACGTGATTGAGATGGACGCGGCCTCGCATACCGGCATCGACGACGTGCGAGAAATCATCGATGCGGTGCGCTACGCCTCGGTGAGCGCGCGCTACAAGATCTACATCATCGACGAAGTCCACATGCTTTCGAAGAGCGCATTCAATGCGTTGCTCAAGACTCTTGAGGAACCGCCGGAGCATGTGAAGTTTCTCTTTGCGACGACCGAAGTGAACAAGGTGCCGGTGACGGTACTGTCTCGCTGCCAGCAATTCGACCTACGGCGCATTCCCGCGGAAAAGCTCGCTGGCCATTTCGCTCAGGTGTCGGAATCGGAAGGTGTTCAAGTCGACGCCGAAGCGCTCGGAATGATTGCTCGTGCCGCGGAAGGCTCAGCACGGGACGGCCTCTCGATTCTCGATCAGGCAATTGCGCACGGAGGCGGCGCTGTATCCGCCGAACAGGTCCGGGACATGCTTGGCCTCGCGGACCGCGGACGTGTCCGCCGACTGCTTCAGCTGGTGCTCTCCGGCGATGCGACCGCCGCCCTCGCCGAGCTAGACGAGGCGCATGAACTTGGGATCGATCCTACTCAGTTGTTGCGCGGCCTGATGGAGAACCTCCACGCCGCCACGCGCGCCAAAGCTGGCGCGACAGCCGATGCGCTCCAATCCGCGGAGGAGCGCGAAAGTGCCGCGGAAATGGCGCGGCAGCTGTCATGGGGCACCATCCACCGCCTCTGGCAAATGCTGCTTAAGGGCCTTCAGGATGTCGAAATCGCGCCCGATCCGCGCGAGGCGGCCGAGATGGCTCTGCTGCGCCTCATCCACGCCGCCGACATGCCCGACCCCGCCACTTTGCTCCAGAAGTTGAGCGGGGAGGGCGCCGTCGCAAGCCCGGCGGCGGCGTCTTCACCCAAGGGCACGACCGTAACAGCCCAGCTGCCCGCGGATTTCCCGGCGCTCATCAATCAACTTGAACAGGCGGGGAAGCACCAGCTTGCGGTTCAGCTTCACGACCAGATCGGGCTCGTGCGCTATGCTCCGCCCGATCTGGTCGTCAGGCCGCTGCGCCCGCTCGGCTCTGACTGGGCGCGCGACCTCACGGTCGCGCTGAAGTCAGCGACCGGGGCGACTTGGCAGGTGTCACTGTCGGACGAGCCGGGCGACACATCGCTTCTTGACCAGGAGAAAATGGCGGAGCAGCGCGTTCGCGCCAACGTCCTCGCTGACGCCAATGTGCGTGCGGTCATGGACGCGTTCCCCGGATCCGAGCTTGAATCATTTACGACGAGAGGCGCCTGACATGCCCGAGATGCCCGACTTCGATGAGATCATGAAAATGGCGCAAAACGCGCAGGCCGAACTCCAGAAGGCACAGGACAATCTCGACAAGATCGAGGTCGAAGGAGCCGCCGGCGGCGGGCTCGTGAAGGTACGGGCAACCGCTAAGGGACGCATCCTCGCGGTCGATCTCGACGAGAGCCTCCTTCAACCGTCGGAAAAGACGATGGTCGAAGACCTGATTGCCGCTGCGATCAACGATGCGCGAGGCAAGGCTGACGCGGCGGCAGCTGCCGAAATGCAGAAGATGCAGGGCACCTTGCCACTGCCACCCGGTTTCAAGCTGCCCTTCTAGTCTGTCGCCATTGCGCAAGTTGCGGTCGCTCGACCGCAAGCTAGACCCGCTTGTGTCCGCCAGTGACTGACGTCAGACTGGGGATAACTGCCGAAGGGGAGATGGCGGTGAAGCTTGGGGCAATGCAGGATTTTCCGCTGCGCATCATGCGGTTGATGGATCACGCGGAGCGTGAGCATGGATCGTCTGAGATCGTTTGCGGACGAGCCGACGGCTCGACTTTTCGGACTAACTGGAAGCGAGTGGCGCACGATGCCCGCCGTCTCGCGCAGGCGCTCGAGCGGCTTGGCATGAAGCCGGGCGATCGTGTCGCCACCATGGCGATGAACCATGACCGAAATTTCGTCACCTGGTTCGGGGTGGTCGGCATGGGCGGTGTTCTCCACACGCTCAATCCCAGGCTCTTCGACGACCAGCTTGAATATATCGCTAATCACGCAGAGGACCGCGTTCTTCTCTACGACCGCGCTTTTGCTCCGATAGTCGAGCGGTTGAAGCCGCGCTGGTCCTCGATCGAGCAATACATTTGCTTCGACGACGAATTCGATGAGCTGCTGGACGGCGAAGACGGTGCTTACTCCTGGTATGAGGGAGATGAGCGAGAGCCTTGCGGGCTTTGCTATACTAGCGGAACGACTGGGAACCCAAAGGGCGTGCTCTATGAGCACCGGTCCACTGTGCTTCACGCAATGAGCGTCATTGCTCCAGACATTTTCGACGTTTCCGCGCGCTCGGTGATGCTTCCCGTCGTCCCGATGTTCCACGCTGGAAGCTGGTGCATTCCCTACGCAGCGGCGATTGCCGGCTTCAAAGTGGTGATTTGCGCCGACAATCAGCCGGAGCGCCTCTGCAAATTGTTCAATGCCGAAGGGGTCACTCATTCGGCAGGTGTGCCCACCGTGTGGCTATCAATGATCGATCACGTTGAGCAGACGGGCGCTTCGTTGGGCAAGCTTCGCCTGGTGATCATCGGTGGGTCCTCGGCGCCGCCTGCCACCATCCGCTGGTTCCGCGACCGTGGCGTCCACGTCAATCACCTCTGGGGCATGACCGAGATGTCGCCGGTGGGGAACGGTGGGAGCTCCGCCGGCCAACTGGGACCAGATGAGCGATGACGAACAGATCTCCTACATGTCCCGCCCGGGCCGCTCGATGTTCGGCGTGGAGCTTCGTACCCTAGACGATCGAGGCGCTGTGCTTCCGCGCGACGGCAAGAGCGCAGGCAAGCTTCAAACGCGCGGAGCGGCGGTCGTCAGACGCTACTTCAAGCAGGACGAGGACTGCGTCGATGCTGAACAGTGGTTCGATACGGGGGACATGGCCGCGATCCATCCCGACGGGACGATACAGATTACCGATCGCGCAAAGGACGTGATTAAATCGGGCGGCGAATGGATCAGCTCCATCGAGCTCGAAAATGCAGCCGTCGGCTGTCCTGGCGTAGCCGAAGCCGCAGCAATCGGCATCCCGCATCCCAAGTGGGACGAGCGGCCACTTCTGCTAGTCGTCCGCGATCCGGGAAGTGGCCTCCGAGCTGAAGAGGTACGAGATTTCCTTGCCGGGCAGGTCGCCAAATGGTGGATGCCGGACGCCATTGAGTTCGTCGACGAGCTTCCGCATACGGCGAGCGGCAAGCTTAGCAAGAAGGACCTGCGGGCCAAATACCGCGACTATCGCTTCGCGGATGCGGAAACGATGATCGGGCGCGACTAGAAAAAGTGCGTGCGGTCGCCTAACTGGGCAGCGACTTTCCAATCCGCATCAAAAGGACGTTCGCGACCCCATGGCCGCCCAATATGCTTATGTCATGAAGGACATGACCAAGTCCTTCCCCGGCGCCCAGAAGCCGGTGCTGAATCACATCAACCTGCAATTCTATCACGGCGCCAAGATTGGCATCGTGGGCCCGAACGGCGCCGGCAAGTCGACGCTCATGAAAATCATGGCCGGGCTGGACAAGGACTATCAGGGAGAGGCTTGGCCCGGCGAGAATGTCACCGTCGGCTATCTGCCGCAGGAGCCACAGCTCGACCCGACCAAGAACGTCCTCGAGAACGTCAAGGACGGCGCGCGCGATGTCGCCGACATGGTCGATCGCTTCAACGCGATCTCGGCCGAGATGGGCGATCCAAAGGAAGACACTGACTTCGACGCGCTGATGGAAGAGATGGGCGAGCTCCAAGCCAAGATCGACGCGGTCGATGGCTGGACGCTCGACAACCAGCTCGAGGTTGCGATGGAAGCGCTGCGTTGCCCTCCGTCCGACTGGTCGGTCGAGAGCCTGTCAGGCGGTGAAAAGCGGCGAATTGCACTCACGCGATTGCTGATCCAAAAGCCGTCGATCCTGCTCCTGGACGAGCCGACAAACCATCTCGATGCCGAAAGCGTCCAATGGCTGGAGTTGCACCTGAAGGAATATCCGGGCGCGGTGCTGATGATCACCCACGACCGGTACTTCCTCGACAATGTCGTGAGCTGGATCCTCGAGCTCGATCGCGGGAAATACTTCCCGTACGAGGGCAATTACTCGACCTATCTCGAGAAAAAAGCCAAGCGTATGGAGCAGGAGGAGCGCGAGGAGTCCGGTCGCCAGAAGGCTATCAAGGACGAGCTCGAGTGGATCCGGCAGGGCGCCAAGGCGCGCCAGACGAAGTCCAAGGCGCGTATCGCCAAGTTCGACCAGCTCGTTGCCGCGCAGGAAAAGCACGTTCCCGGCAAGGCCGAAATCCTCATCCAGGTGCCTGAACGCCTGGGCGGCAAAGTCATCGAAGTGAACGGCGTCAGCAAGGCTTATGGGGACAAGCTGCTGTTCGAGGACCTCTCGTTCACCCTTCCGCCGGGCGGCATCGTCGGAGTAATTGGCCCGAACGGCGCGGGCAAATCGACTTTGTTCAAGCTGATTACGGGCCAGGAGAAGCCGGACGCGGGCGAGATCGACATCGGCCCGACGGTGCACCTCGGCTACGTCGACCAGAGCCGCGATCACCTCAATGACAAGAACAACGTCTGGCAGGAGATTTCGGACGGCCTTGATTACATGAAGGTCAACGGCCACGACCAGTCGACGCGCGCCTATGTCGGCGCCTTCAACTTCAAGGGTCAGGACCAGCAAAAGAACGTCGGCAAGCTGTCGGGCGGTGAGCGCAACCGTGTGAATATCGCCAAGATGCTGAAGCGCGGTGGCAACGTGCTGCTGCTCGACGAGCCGACCAACGACCTCGACGTCGAGACCCTTGGCGCGCTTGAGGAAGCTATCGAGAACTTCGCGGGCTGCGCCGTGGTGATCAGCCACGATCGTTTCTTCCTGGACCGGCTCGCGACGCACATCCTCGCGTTCGAGGGAGACAGCCGGGTCGAATGGTTCGAAGGCAACTTCCAAGCTTATGAGGAAGACAAGATCCGTCGCTTGGGCGAGGAAGCCACCCGGCCCCATCGGACGACGTACCGGAAGCTGACACGCTAAAGCATGGCGGAGCCGGTCTATTTCGCTAGCGAGACCGAGTTCCGCCAATGGCTTTCGGCCAATCACCAGACCGCGCCCGAGTTGCTCGTCGGGTTTTGGAAGAGAAGCTCAGGGAAGCCGTCGATCGACTGGCCCCAAGCGCGGGATCAGGCGCTTTGCTTTGGTTGGATCGACGGCCTCCGGAAGTCGCTCGGCGAGCATGCTTATACCATCCGCTTCACGCCGCGGCGGAAGGGCAGCATCTGGAGCAAGGTGAACGCCGAACGCTTCGAAGCGCTTTCGGCCGCGGGGCACATGACGCCGGAGGGCGTGCGGGCCTACGAAGAGAACAAGCGCAAGATTGGGCTCTACTCCTACGAGAATGAACTTAAGGAGCTCACGACAGCGGAGACGAGACTTATCCGCGCCAACAAGGCGGCTTGGAAGGATTGGGAAGCGCGACCGGCTGGCTATCACAAGGTGGTGCTGCATTGGATCAATGGCGCGAAGCGGCGGGAAACGCGCGAGAAGCGGCTGGCGACATTGATCGAGGCGAGCGCGAAAGGTCAGCGGATTCCTGGCTACGACTGGACGAAGAAGCCGTGATCATCCTGACGGCGCCGCTCCAGATCTGGTCGAACACCGAGGGACGCGTCCACTTCATGACCTTGCCGGAAGACCAGTCAGGCGAGGTGAAGGCGCAGGCGCTGATGGAGCGCCGCGGGTTCGGGTCTGTGCGCGTAGAGGTGACGATTGATGACGTCACCTGGCGCACATCCGTCTTCCCGATCAAGCGCGGCGGATATTTCCTCCCGGTGAAGGCCGCCGTCTGTCGTAAGCTTGGCATTGTCGAGGGCGACGAAGTCACCGCCTCGCTGGAACTGCTGTAGCGGAACCTTCTCCCGCGCGTCCCGGTTCACGCTCCCGTGAGTGCCGATCGGGGAATGGAGCTTTTCGGCGTAACGTTGCTAGGCGCAACCGCAGATAACGGTCGCAAGCTTTTGCTTACGCTGGTTTTCATCATCGCTGCCTGGCTCGTGTCGAAAGTGCTGCGGGCCGCCCTTGCGCAGTTCATTGGTACTCGATCGGGCACACGTTTCCAGTTTTGGGCGAAGCAGGGTGTCAGCCTGGTCATCGCTGCGATCATGCTGATCGGCGTCGCCTCGATCTGGTTCGACAACCCGGCGCGGCTCGCCAGTGTGCTCGGCATCATCGGCGCTGGCATCGCTTTCGCCATGCAGCGCGTGATCACCGCGGTGGCAGGTTACTTTGTCATCCTGCGCGGCAAGACCTTCAACATCGGCGACCGGATTGTGATGGGCGGGGTCCGCGGTGACGTCATCGATCTCAGCTTTATGCAGACCCGGATCATGGAGATGGGCCAGTCACCAAAGGAGCAGGCGGACGCGCCTTCAATGTGGATCCGCAGCCGCCAATTCACGGGGCGGATCGTCACGGTCACGAACGACAAGGTCTTCGATGAGCCGGTGTACAATTACACGCGGGAGTTTCCGTACATCTGGGACGAAATCAACCTGCCGGTAAAATATGGCGATGACGCCAATCAAGTTGAGGAAATTCTGAACACTTCGGCTCGCCGGCATGCGCTTACGTCCGAAAAAATTGGAGACGAGGAGTTGCAGCGGCTTACGGACAGTTTCGGCATCGACATCGGCGACGTTGATCCACGGACCTATTGGCGAATGACCGACAATTGGCTGGAATTAACGTTGCGCTTCCTGGTGCCGGATCACGGTATTCGCCCGATCAAGGATGCAATGAGTCGGGAGATCCTCGCAGCGCTGAATAAGGCAAACATCGAGATTGCTTCGGGGACTTATGCAATCGTGGAGGTGCCGCCGCTGCGGATCGAGGGGCTCTCGCGGCCCTAGCGCCGCTGTTTCGCCAGTTCGTTCGCAGTCCGGTCGAAGCCATCCGCCATTTCGCCCAGCACCTTGCTGGTGTTCCGGTCGTACATTGCTTGCGCGAGACGGCGGCAGTGGTCGGCCTGGATGTGAAGTGCTCTACTCTGCTCTTCGGTGACGTCGATAAGCATGTTCACGGCGCCGGTGAGCTCACCATGCTCGTCCAGCAACGGCGTCGGATAGGGCTTGAAGGCGACGCGGCTGCCATCCGGGCGCTCTGCAATCGCAATCACGTCGCGTATCGGCCGCTTCTGCAGTATCGCTTGCGCCATCGGGCACTTGTCGTGACCGAGCGGCTCGCCGGCAGTGGTATAAAGGTGCCAGGTGACGCACCATCGGTCGCGGCCCAGCTGCGGCTCCCGACCGGCGAACTCAACGCAGGAGCGGTTCCAGTACGTTACCGCTCCCGAAGCGTCAGTCATGTAGATGGGTACGGCAAGTCCATCCAGCATCGCCCTGCATTCCGCGCCGCTAGCGAGAACGTTGAGTGCAGAGTTGAGGATTTCCTCGGGATTGTCGCGGGCCAGCATTCGATCCGAGCGAAGAGGTTGCAGTCCAGGTTAGACGCGTAACCGAACGAACGTGGTGTGAGTTCCCTGGTCGCCCGCAAAAATCGTGAGATGTGGCTGGTAGGCAACGTTAGCGAAGGCGCTTCACCAATAGTCGCCCGTCGTCGCCGCTCTTCACTTCGAAATTGGGAACGGCCTTGATGAGATCGGAAAGGCGAGTGAAGCCGTAATTACGCGCTGCGAAGCTTGAGACTGCTTTCGCACGCTGGCCGAGCTCAGACAGCGGCGTGTACCCTTCCTCATCCCGCTTGGAGGCTTTGTAAGCCGAGCCGAGGACCTGCAGAAGCTCCAGATCGACCGGCCTTTGCCCTTTGCCCGCCGTTGGTTGTTCAAGATCCTCGTCTTCGAGAGCCAGGGCGCCAACGTCGAAAAATCGCGTGCAGGCCTGCTGAAAGGAGAGGGGAGTTTTTGCCGTGCCGAAGCCATAGACGTCGAGCCCGTCCTCCCGGATCCGTTGCGCAAGCGGAAGGAAGTCGCTGTCCGACGACATGATGCCGAACGCGTCCACATTGCCGCGATAGAGCAAGTCCATCGCGTCGATCGTCATGCGCATGTCCGTGGCGCTCTTGCCTTTGACGACGTCGAACTGCTGCATCGGGACGATCGAGTGCGTTCCTGTGAGATTGCCCCAGCCCTTCAAACTGGCCTTCGCCCAGTTGCCGTAGGCGCGGCGAATGTTGATCGTGCCGAGTTCCCCTAGAACTAGCAACACCTCGTCAAGATGATCCGGTGATGCATTGTCGGCGTCGATCAGCAGGGCAACGTTCGCTTCCTGTTCGCCGCTTCCTCGTTCGCGCATCACGACTCCTTTGGAGCTTCTCTAGCGCGGTGTCGCGGAATGACCACAGTCCGGCGCGACAGTTGTTCCCTATATGAACGGCACATGATCGGTGCGGGAACGAAATGGGCGTTGATGCACTGATGTGCCGACAGGAGGGGCGAGTTGTGGAAGGGATGATGTTATGAGGAAAATCGGACTTACCGCAGTGATCGCCGGCTCCTTGGCGGCGGCGGGCTGCGCAACCTATCCGAACCAGTACGGATACGACCCATATTACGGCAATGGGCCCAACTACAATAACGGTTACAACAACGGTTATTACGGTCAGCCCAATTCCCAAGCCGGTAATGCTGTCGCCGGTGCGGCGATCGGTGCTGCCACCGGCGCAGTTGCGGGCGCAGTCCTGCCCGGCATCAAGCCCGGCACGGGCGCTCTTGCCGGCGCCGTGCTTGGCGGCGTTCTCGGTGCTTCCGTCAACGGTCGCCAATATTATCGCGATACCCGCGGCTATTGCTATTATGTCGACCAGTACGGTCAGCCGCACTACGATTATAACACGCGCTGCTAAGCAGCCCTTATCGCGTACATAGTTTGCGTAAGCGACGGGACGGGAGCAGCTTTCCGTCCCGTCGTTGTTTCAGCTCGCGGCAGTTTCCAGCAACGACCGGAACGAAACAGGGGCAAGTGCGCTAAAGGGGGCGCCGAGGGACAGGGGATCCTTGGAGGAACATCCGATGAAACAACTGTTCATTTCAGCTGCCGTGGCATCGAGCCTGGCGCTTAGCGGTTGTGCGAGCGACCCCTACAGAGATCATGTCGTGGCCAGCGGCGCAACAGGCGCGGCAATTGGGGCGGGAGCCGGCGCAATCGCTGGATCGGTGCTTCCAGGGATTGGCACAGGAGCCGGCGCCGTGGCTGGTGCGGTACTTGGCGGTGTCGTCGGCGCTGTAATCGGTGATCGCCAGTATTACCGCGATACGCGGGGATATTGCTATTATGTCGATCACAACGGCCAGCCACATTACAATTATAAGGTAAGATGTTAGCTAGACTATTTCAGACGGGGTGGAAGCTACCGCCCGCCTCGTCGAGCATGTACAGGCGTCCCTCTCCGATCGAGAAGTGGGCACCATGAAGCTTCAGTTCGCCAGCCTCTTCACGCTCCACAATCCATGGGAACGTGCGAAGGTTGGCGAGGCTCACCTTCACCGCCTCTCTCTCCATGTCCGTGAAGGCACTCTCGTCCAATTCCTGATGGCGCGAGCGCACATCTTTGCTCGCATGGTCGAGCATGTGCACCCAATCCGAGATGAAATGACCCTGGCCCGGCTCGCTGTCGTCGAACTTGCCGGTAAGCGCGGCCGCGCACCCACCACACAGACCATGACCCATCACCAGAATCTCGCCGACCTTCAGCTGGGTTACGGCGAATTCGAGTGCAGCTGACACGCCGTGAAACCCCGTGCTCGTCTCATAGGGCGGCGCTAGACCGGCAATGTTGCGAACGACGAACATCTCACCGGGACGAGCGTCGAAGATTTGCCCAGGATCCACCCGGCTGTCCGCGCAGGACAGGATCATCACTTGTGGGCTCTGGCCGTCGGCTAGCTCGGACCAGCGCTCACGCTCGCGAGCCCAGTCGTTGTCCCGAAAGCGCCGATAGCCGTCGATCAGCCGTGTTAGGTAGGGCATAGCCAGCCGCTAACGGGCGAGGGCGGGGGTGGCAAGCGCGCGAGCCACTCGCTATCTGGCGCGCATGAACGCACCCGCCGCAGTTCCGCCGAAGCAGCGCAAGCCCGACTGGATCAGGGTCAAGGCGCCGGTCAGCGAAGGCTATCATTCGACGCGCAAGCTGATGCGTGAGCTGAATCTGCCACGGTCTGCGAAGAGGCGGCTTGCCCGAACATCGGCGAATGCTGGACAAAGAAGCACGCGACCGTGATGATCCTTGGCGACACGTGCACGCGCGCCTGCGCCTTCTGTAACGTGAAAACGGGGATGCCGCGCGCCGTGGACCCGCTCGAGCCTGAGCATGTCGCGACCGCGGCCGCGGAGCTTGGTCTCGAACACATCGTTGTTACGTCGGTCGATCGGGATGATCTACCCGACGGCGGGGCGTCCCAATTCGTGAAGGTTATTCAGGCGCTTCGGCGTCAGACGCCCAACACGACCATCGAGATCCTCACGCCGGACTTCCGCAACAAGACCCAGGCCGCGGTTGAGGCAATCGTCGACGCCGGCCCCGATGTTTACAATCACAACCTCGAGACGGTGCCGCGCCTCTATCCGACGATCCGTCCGGGCGCGCGCTATTATGCATCCCTGCGACTGCTGGAGAGCGTGAAGCGTCATGCGCCGCACATCTTCACCAAGTCGGGTGTGATGGTCGGTCTTGGCGAGCAGCGGCTCGAAGTGCACCAGGTGATGGACGACATGCGCTCGGCGGGCGTCGATTTCTTGACCATGGGCCAATACCTCCAACCAACGCCGCGTCATGCGAAGGTTGAGGAATTCGTCAGCCCGAAGGCGTTTGACGCCTATGCCGCGATCGCACGGGCAAAGGGCTTCCTGCTGGTCGCTGCGTCTCCGCTGACGCGTTCGAGCTATCACGCGGGCGACGACTTCAAAAAGATGCAATCGGCTCGTTCGGCACAGCTCAAGAGGGAAGGGACGAATGCCGCGGCATAGCGAAACGCGGCATCTTCCCTATACGCCGGAGCAGCTGTTCGACCTCGTAGCGGACGTTCAGCGCTACGACGAGTTCCTGCCCTGGGTCGTCGCGGTACGTGTCCGCTCTTCGAGCGAGACTGAGACGATCGCGGACCTCGTCGTCGGCTTCAACGCCTTCAAGGAGCGGTTCACGAGCCGGGTGCACAAGGAGAAACCGACGCTGATCTGCGTCGATTACGTCGAAGGACCTCTCAAGTACCTACACAACGAGTGGAAGTTCGAGCGGGCTGAAGAAGGCGGCACGAACGTCGGCTTTTCGGTCGACTTCGCGTTCAAGTCGCGGCTGTTCGAGACATTGGCGGGTTCGATGTTCGACCGAGCCCTGCGGCGCATGACCTCGGCATTCGAGCAGCGCGCAGCCGCGCTCTACGGCATCAACAGATCGAGTGCGCAAAGCGCCGCCTGAAGCCGGACGCCAGCGCGGGTCTGTTCATTGAAGAATTTTTGATCCGCCACGATCTTCGCCGGGTCGGCGTCCCGCTCGGCCCGTGCGAAGACTACGGTTCCGACTGGCTTCTGCAGAGTGCCGCCACCCGGTCCGGCAATACCAGTGATAGCAACTGCCACATCGGCTTCTGAAGCAGCCAATGCGCCGCGCGCCATTGCCCAGGCTGTAGCAACGCTGACTGCACCAAAGGTGTCGACGACGTCTTCGCTGACCTTCAGCTGCGATATTTTCGCTGCATTCGAATAGGTTACGTAGCCTGCTTCAAAGACGTCAGACGAGCCCAGGGATTTCGGTCAAGGCTGCGCTGACCAGCCCGCCGGTGCAACTTTCGGCAACTGCAATCCGGCGCGCGGCGGCGCGATTGGCCTCGACCACCTGCCGCGCCTTTTCAACGAGTTGATCGCATAGCAGCTGGTCGGTCATGCGGTCCGAGCCATTCGAACGCTTGCAACCGCCTGAGCAGCAATGCCTTCGCGGCGACCCGTGAAACCCGAGCCGCTCCGTTGTCGTGGCTTTGACACTCACCTGATCGATCCCGAGACCTGCGATCTCCGCTATGCTCCCGCGGATAGCCGAACGATATGGTCCCACCTTCGGCTCCTCTGCGATGATCGTACAATCGACATGATCTACTATGGCTCCGCGCTCAAGGAGCAGCCTCATCGCGTGGCGGATAAACCGATCTGATGACATGCCCTTCCATGTGGGGTCGGACGGCGGAAAATGCTCGCCGATGTCGCCGAGACCGGCGGCGCCGAGCAAAGCGTCAGTGATGGCGTGCAGCACGACATCGGCGTCGCTGTGGCCCGCGAGGCCCCGTGAATGGGGCACTTCGACCCCGCCGAGCATGATAGGTCCCTCGCCATAGAAGGCATGGACATCGATGCCCATGCCCGTGCGCGGGATCATGCGCGAGGCGAGCCATTGTTCGGCACGGGCGAAATCGTCAGGCGTCGTCAGCTTCTCAAGCGCCTGATCACCAGCGACCGCTGCGACAACCATGCCGGCCCGTCGTAGCACCGTTGTCTCATCCGTTGGCGGACTTCCGGTCCAGGAGGCGTACGCCTGGCGCAGCGCGTCGAGTCGGAATGCCTGTGGCGTCTGCACGCGAACGAGGCCTGTTCGATCGACCGCTTCCACCAATCGATCTGACGCCCGCGCGACGGTGTCGCCGATCGGGAGAACGGGCGTCGCACCTTCAAAGAACTCGAGCGGCGCAAGAAGACGATCTATGACGCTGCCCGGGCAGAAAGGACGGGCCGCATCGTGGATCAGAACGGCATCACCGGCGAGTGCCGCTAGTCCGTTGCGTACGAAGTCAGCGCGCTCTTCGCCCCCTTCGATGAGATCGCCCACGTCCAGTCCCTCGAGAGCCTCTCCTGCAGCTTCCCTCTGACCCTTTCCGACCACGACACGAGTAGATCGCACGGCAGGATGAAAGATCAGGGACTCCACAGCCCAGCGGAGCACCGGCTTGCCTCCGAGCGTTCGATATTGCTTGGGTGTACCGCCGCCGAGGCGCTCGCCTTTGCCGGCTGCGACGATGAGAGCGGTCGTGGTCACGAGCGGCGCGTGTAGGGCTGCTTGTCTTGTCCGCCAAGGGGTTCTCCACTATCTCCCCGCCTTCCATGAGCGAGCTGAAGCCAATATCGATCGGTCCGGTGAGGATCGACGCGCCAGTGATCCTGGCGCCGATGACGGCTGTCACGGACCTTCCGTTCAGGCGGATCGTCAAGCGCTACGGCGCCGGGCTGACGGTCAGCGAAATGATTGCGAGCCAGGCAATGGTACGCGAGACGCGTCAGTCGCTTCAAAAGGCGATGTGGGATCCGGCGGAAGAACCTGTCTCGATGCAACTCGCCGGCTGCGAGCCGTACGTCATGGCTGAAGCCGCCAAACTGAACGAACAGCGCGGCGCTGCCATCATCGATATCAACATGGGCTGTCCCGTGAAGAAGGTCGTGAACGGGGACGCTGGCTCGGCGCTGATGCGCGACTTGCCGCTTGCCGCGCGGTTAATCGAGGCAACCGTCAAGGCGGTGAAGGTTCCAGTAACTCTCAAGACGCGGATGGGGTGGAACCACGAAAACCTCAACGCGCCTGAGCTTGCACGCATTGCCGAGGGTCTCGGCGTGCAGATGATCACTATCCACGGCCGCACTCGGTGCCAGATGTACAAGGGCGACGCCGACTGGGCGTTCGTCAGCACGGTCAAGCAAGCGGTCTCGGTGCCGGTGATCGTCAACGGCGACATTTGCTCCATCGCGGACGCGCGCACCGCTCTCGCACAATCAGGAGCCGATGGGGTGATGATCGGCCGTGGCGCTTACGGCCGCCCTTGGTTGATCGGACAAGTGATGACCGATCTTACTGGTGGCGGACACCGCCCGGATCCAGCGCTCGATGAGCAGCTGGATGCGATGCTTCAGCAATATGATGAGATGCTCTCACTCTACGGGACCCACACCGGTGTGAACCTCGCCCGCAAACATATCGGCTGGTACACGAAGGGGCTGCCCGGCTCGGCCGAGCTGCGGAACAAGGTCAACCAGCAGGACGATCCCCGGGTCGTGATGCATATGTTGCACGAATTCTATTCACCGTGGCTTAAGCGCACGGCAGCCTGATCGACATTAATTTCTCCACAAGTGTGTTTTTGATGCAACGGCCGTGCGTGGCGTGCTACGGCGCCCGCGAATGGACGCGCGTACGGCCAAATCGCGAGTGACCTCGAGAGCGGAAAGCTGGCTTCAGCAGAGGCGCCTGAGCAGGCGCTCCTACAAGCGACTCACGCTTGCGACTGGTCTCTTTCTGGTCGCGATGATCGCGTTCAGCGCGTGGGTGCTGGGCCGCAGCGCCGAACCCGGCACCTTGTTGTCGCCACCGCTTATCGCGCTGCTGATGGTAGCGAACCTGCTCCCGGCCATTGCGCTCATGGTGCTCTATTCGCGCAAGGTCGCCATGCGGCGTGCCGAGCAGGGCGGCCTCGGCAGCGGACGGCTGCACACCCGTTTGGTGGCGCTCTTCTCGGTCATCGCAGCCGTCCCTACGGTACTCGTGGCAATCTTTGCATCGCTGCTGTTCCAAAGCGGCCTTGAATTCTGGTTCTCCGACCGAGCCCGGGGGATGCTCGAGAATACGGTCCAGATCGCGCGAAGCAGCTACGAGGCCGAAGTCGAACGCGTTTCCAACGAGACGACGACAATGAGCGGTGACCTCGCGGGCTATCTGAAACTCGTACCCCGAGACGATCCGCGCTTCATCGAAGGCTTCGGTCGTCAGGTCCTCAATCGCAACTTGTCGGAGGCCATCATCGTGAATGTCGGCGCCGACGGCGTTCCCCGTTCGCTGGCCCTCGTGAACCCCTATGATCGGCCTCTGGAAAAGGTCCTCACGCCTGAGATCATCAGGGACCTAGGCAACAAGCCAGTCGTGCCAGTCAGCTCGTCAGATCGCATCGGCGCGCTCACACGCCTCGATTACGGCCCCAACACTTATCTATACGCGGCGCGTGTCTTCGATCCCCGGTTTCGGACCCAGATTCAGCGCTCGAGCGAGGTCCTGCGGGACTACCGCTCACTCCTCGCAAAATCCCGGACCAATCAGCTTCGGTTCAACGCGGCACTGCTACTCGGCGCGCTGATCATCGTCGGCCTCGCAATCATCACAGCTCTTACAATTGCCGATCGGCTCGTAAGGCCGGTTGGGGAGCTTGTCGGTGCCGCTGGCAGAATCGAGGAAGGTGATTTCTCCGCTCGCGTCCACGTCGCGAAAAGAGACGACGAGATCCAGACCCTTGCCAGCGCCTTCAACCGCATGGCGGGGCGGCTCGACGAACAGACGGGCGCCCTCAGGAGTGCCAACACGCAGCTCGATACGCGTCGCGCGTTCATCGAGGCGGTGCTTTCGAGCGTCACCGCCGGTGTGATCGCGCTCAACTCTGGCAGTAGAATACTGCTCGTAAACCGGTCAGCGGAGGCCCTGCTCCAGAAGGGTCAGGAAGAGCTGGAGGGGAGGGCTCTCGCCTCTGTCGCTTCGGATTTGGACGAGTTTATGCGCGGCGCGGAATCCGAAGCGAACGTCATTGTCGTCGCCGATGCAGGTCAGCGCACCCTCGCCGTGAAGCGCGTGCGCTACCAGGACGGTAGTGTTCTCACCTTCGACGACATCACCGATCAACTTTCCGATCAGCGGCGCGCTGCGTGGTCGGACATCGCGCGCCGCATCGCACATGAAATCAAGAATCCGCTTACCCCGATCCAGCTCGCCGCGGAGCGTCTCCAGCGGCGTTTCGGTGGCGAGATCGGCAGCGATCCCGAAACGTTCGAGCGGCTGACGGCCACGATTGTGCGCCAGGTTGGTGATCTCAGGCGGATGGTCGACGAGTTTTCCAACTTCGCCCGGATGCCTAAGCCCGTCTTCCGCAGGGAAGATATGCACGAGATCGCGCGCCAGGCTCTTTTCCTGCATGAAGTCGCGCATCCGGGCATCACCTTCTCGCTCATCCCGGCGGAGGGAGAGTTCTGGATGGTTTGCGATCGTCGGCAGCTCGGGCAGGCGCTCACGAATGTCGTAAAGAACGGCGTTGAAGCCATTGAGGGACGCAAGGCTCGCGGCGAGCACAGCCTCGCCGGCGATCGGGTGGAATTGAAGTTGCACGTGGAAGACGGCCATCTCGTAGTCGACGTGCTGGACACCGGCGTTGGGCTTCCGGAAGACCGCGCTCGGCTCACTGAACCCTATATGACGACCCGCGTGCGCGGCACTGGCCTCGGTCTCGCGATCGTCAAGAAGATCGTCGAGGAACATATGGGCGAGATTGCCTTCCTCGACCGGCCCGGCGGCGGGACCCACGTGCGCATGGCCTTCGACACTGCCAAGCTTACAGCCCTTGATGGGGTGTCCAGTGAGCCTACTGAAAAACAAGATGAAAATGGCGGGGATGCCTGATGGCGCTTGAAGTGCTCGTGGTGGATGACGAAGCGGACATCCGCGAATTGGTCAGTGGCGTGCTCGAGGACGAGGGGTATTCAGTCCGGACGGCAGCGGACAGCACTCAGACGCTGGAAGCGTTTGAGGAGCGGCGGCCATCGATGGTGCTGCTGGACGTGTGGTTGCAGGGCTCGAAGCTCGACGGGCTGCAGTTGCTGCAGGAAATCAAACGGCGCGATTCGACTGTTCCAGTTCTGATGATCTCGGGTCACGGCAATCTCGACACTGCCGTTGCGGCAGTAAGGGACGGCGCCATCGATTTCATCGAGAAGCCCTTCGAGGCGGAGCGGCTGATCTACCTCGTGGACCGGGCGACTGAGAGCGACCGGCTGAGGCGCGAAAACGAGACGCTGCGTCTTCAGGTCGGCCAGGAAGATCAGCTTCATGGCAGCTCGGTAGCGATCAACACCGTTCGAGCGACCCTCAAACGCGTCGCTCCAACAGGAAGCCGCGTGCTGATCTCAGGCCCGCCCGGCGTGGGAAAAGAAATTGCCGCGCGGATGATCCACCAGTGGAGTCCTCGCGCGAAGGCACCGTTCATCGTGCTGTCGGCGGCCATGATGAGTCCCGAAAGGGTCGAAGAGGAACTCTTCGGAAGCGAAGCGGACGGCGTTGTCCGTCCTGGTCTCCTCGAGCATGCTCACGGAGGCACGTTGTTTCTGGATGAGATTGCGGACATGCCGCTCACCACACAGGCGAAGATCCTGCGCGTGCTGACGGATCAAAGCTATAACAGGGTAGGTGGCCAACGCCCCGTCAAGGTCGACGTCCGAGTGCTCTCGGCGACTTCGCGCAATCTACAGGACGAGATTTCTGCCGGCCGCTTCCGGGAGGATCTGTACTATCGGCTGAACGTCGTACCGGTGCGCCTCCCACCGCTGCGTGAACGGCGCGAGGATATCCCGGAGCTCGTCAGTCATTTCCTCGCGCGTTTCGCTGCCGAGCGGCGCATGCCCTTGCTCCGCATTTCAGAAGAAGCGATGGCGGCGCTGCAGGCGCACGAATGGCCGGGGAACGTTCGTCAGCTGCGAAATATCATCGAGCGGACGATCATTCTCGCGCCTGGCGATCGCGTCTCGTGCATCGACGTCGATCTTCTTCCTCCGGAGATCTTGGACAATCAAAGCGCGATGGGCGGGTCGACGACCGCGATGGCGATCATGGGGAGCCCGCTACGAGAAGCCCGCGAGTCCTTCGAGCGAGAGTATCTCAAAATCCAGATCCGCCGCTTCTCAGGCAACATCTCCCGCACAGCCTCGTTCATCGGCATGGAACGCTCGGCTTTGCACCGTAAGCTCAAGGCTTTGGGCATCGGTGACAAGCGGGAGGGCGACGAAGCGTAGGACGAGGTAGCGCATGGCCGCGCGGTCATTGAGCTTACAGGATCATTTCCTGAACAGCGTCCGGCGCGCAAAGCTGCCGGTCACGATCTTCCTTGTTAAAGGCGTGAAGCTTCAGGGAGTGATCACCTGGTTCGATGCATTTTCGGTGCTTCTCCGGCGCGATGGAGCGTCGCAGCTCGTGTACAAGCACTCGATCTCGACGATCATGCCGGCCGCAGCGCCGCCAGATTTCGTCGCGACGAAGGCGGCGGAGCAGGGTGGCAAAGCCGGTCTCCAGGACCTTTTTCTTGCGGCCGCCGCGAGAACTCGGAACGGATGACGCTCTTCCTCGTCAATGGTGTGATGCTGCAAGGCTCCGTCACAGGATTCGATCAGTTCAGCGTCGTGCTGGAGCGCGGTGGACAGGTGCAGCTCGTCTACAAGCACGCAATCTCGACGCTGCAGCCATCGCACCCACTGAATTTGGAGCCGGGCACCGGCGATGAGGAGGGCGAGTCCTGAACTCCTTCGACGGGAATGGGGCGATGGACGTCGCACGCGGTGAACGTGCCGTCATCGCCGTGCCGGAGCTACCGCGTGAAGGCGCGCGGCGGTCGGCCGACGCTCGCGTCCAAGAGGCGCAAGGTCTTGCCGAAGCGATCGGTATCCAAGTTGTCGCGGCACGGAGCTTCCGCGTCCGTACCGTTCGGCCCGCTACGCTGCTCGGCAAGGGTCAGGTCGAGGAGATTGCCGAGGCCGCGAAGGAGCACGGCGCTGGGCTGCTGATTGTAGACGCTGCGCTGACGCCCATTCAGCAGAAGAACCTGGAGGAAGAAGCCGGCACGAAGGTCATCGACCGGACCGGTCTCATCCTGGAAATTTTCGGCGAGAGAGCAGCAACAGCCGAGGGTCGCCTGCAGGTGGAGCTTGCGCATCTCGATTATCAGGCAGGGCGACTAGTGCGTAGCTGGACCCACCTCGAGCGCCAGCGTGGCGGCTTCGGGTTCCTCGGCGGTCCGGGCGAGACGCAGATCGAGGCCGACAGGCGGATGATCCGCGATCGCATGGCGAAGATCCGCCGCGAACTTGATCAGGTGAAACGGACACGTTCGCTGCACCGCGACCGGCGGCAGCGCGCACCGTGGCCGGTCATTGCTCTGGTCGGCTATACCAACGCAGGGAAATCCACACTTTTCAATCGCCTGACCGGCGAAGCTGTGTTCGCCGAGAACCTGTTGTTCGCGACGTTAGACCCAACAATGCGGGACATCAGGCTGCCCGGATTCGACAAAGTTATTCTGTCCGACACTGTTGGTTTCGTTTCGGATTTGCCTACCGAGTTGATCGCAGCTTTCCGCGCTACGCTCGAAGAAGTTCGGGAGGCCGACTTGCTCGTCCATGTCCGCAACCTCGCGCACCCCGATAGTGAGGCTCAGCGCGAGGATGTCGACGACGTGCTCGCGTCACTGGGCCTGGCGGAAGAGGGTGCACCGCCGCGGATCGAGGCCTGGAACAAGATCGACCTGCTGTCGGGGGAACAGCGTCAGCGGCTTCACGAGGAGGCCCGACGCCGCGACGACGTAGTTCCGATCTCCGCCGCCACTGGTGAAGGTTTCGACGAATTGCGCGAGCGGATGGCGCGACGCCTCAGAAGCGGCGAACAGGTGCATAAGATCCGTCTGCCGGCAAGCGCCGGAGGGAAGATCGCGTGGCTTCACGCGCGCGGTGAAGTGCTAGAGCAGACCATCAACCATGATGAGGTCGAGCTGTCAGTGCGGCTATCGCCGGACAATTGGGCGCGGTTTCAAACGATGGAGCCGGTTTGAGCCCTCTTGGCCTGAGCCCAGAGCTCTTCCTTCTCCTCCAGTGACATTTTCGCGAAGCCGGGCGCTTTCTCGATAGCTCGAAATCGTTGTTCGAATTTCTGATTTGCTTCGCGCAGGGCAGCTTCCGGTTCGATGTTAAGATGACGCGCGAGGTTTACGACCGCGAAAAGAAGGTCGCCGAGTTCCTCCAGCATGCGCCGGTGCTCGGTCTCGGCCTCAAGTTCGGCGAGCTCTTCATCGATCTTGGCGCGCGGACCGGACGCGTCAGGCCAATCGAACCCAACGCGTGCGGCTCGGCGCTGGAGCTTCGCCGCACGTTCGAGCGCCGGAAGCGCCAGTGCGACACCAGCTAGCGCGCTTTTATCAGACAATTCTTTGCGCTCCGCTGCTTTGATTTCTTCCCACAGATGATGTCCGCCGTGCTCAGCGTCGCCGAAGATGTGGGGATGGCGACGCTCCATTTTGTCGCAGATGCGCTTGATCACATCTTCAAGCGTGAATTCGCCAGTTTCTTCGGCGATACGCGAGTGGAAAACGACTTGCAGCTGAAGGTCGCCGAGTTCGTCCGCCAGGGCGTCCATGTCATTACGAGCGATCGCATCTGCGACTTCGTAAGCTTCCTCAATTGTGTAGGGCGCGATCGTCTCGAAAGTCTGGACGGTGTCCCACTCGCAGCCGCTCACCGGATCTCGGAGCCGGCGCATGATCTCGACCAGCCTTTCAAGCGGCATGCAGGGCCCCCGATCCGTTCTGCTCCGAAAGTATGATAATATGCATTATGTTAAGTTACCCATCATATCAGGACACTAGGATGAGCCATCGACCTTCCACTCCCCAGCGGCTGAGTGACGAAAGAAAGTTCATGCCGAGTACGTTCAAATCATCATTGTCGGCGATCTGCACACTGACGTCGCTCCGCTTGATCCCGCCGATGTCCATCTCCTCTGCCTTGGCGCTCGAGACGCGGATTATGCCGTTGCCGGTGCGGACGAATTGGTCGCGGTGATTGCCGACCTCGATGCCGGCTGCCTTTGCAGTGTCTCGATCGATCGTCGTCATGGTTGCGCCGCTGTCCACCAGGAACTTTACATCCTTGCCGTTCACTTTGGCGTCGACCCAAAAGTGGCCGTCGATCGCCATCGGAATTCGGGTTTCCCGCCCTTGCTGAACCGGCGAACCTATTGCTTCCGCCTTCAGTCGCTGAGCGACCCAGCCGAAATTGTCGCGGAACGTGAAAAGCACGAACCCCGCGGCGAAGATCGCGACCCAGGCGAGCGCCATGGTCAACATCTTGGCTGCGGGCTCACGACGAGCCATGAGTGAGCCGAGCACCAGCATCGCGGCCATCAGCAGGTATAGTCCGCCGAGCATGCTGTCGTTGCTCACAACACCACCTCGAGGCCATCGTAAGCTGGAGCTGCCCAGTCCGGCAACTCGCTCGAGAGCATCCGATAATCGAGCCCGGCACCCATATGCGTTAGATAGACTTGGCCGACGCGCAATTCACGAGCCCAGTTGAGCACCATGTCGAGATGTGCGTGCGTAGGATGTGGCGTTCGTGTGAGGCAGTCCGCGATCCATACGTCCACGCCTTCATAAAGTGCGGCCATCTCGTCGTTGATGTGATTGAAGTCCACAGCATAAACAGCGGAGTGTTCGCCCTCATCGAAGCGCAATCCCAGCGTCGTTAGGCCGCCGTGTGGCTGCTCTACGCAGCGCAGCCGCGCCGCGCCAAGTTTGAGTTCGCCGGAGATCTCGCGCGCTTCAATAATCGGCCGATAGAAATCGGAACGTTTGAAAGCATAAGCAAAGCGCAACCTCAGTTCATCGAGGTCAGCCGTCCGAGCGTAAAGCGGCACAGGTGCGCCTATCGCCTGGGATAATGGTCTTAGTTCATCTATGCCATGACAGTGGTCGCCATGGATGTGTGTGACCACCACGGCGTCGAGATCGCCTATTTGGGCCGACAGCAACTGCTGTCGGAGGTCGGGGCCACAATCAACGAGGAGCCTCTGACCCTCGCTTTCAACCAGGAGGGACGACCGCAACCGCGCGTTGCGCGGCTCCTGCGGATCACAGCGGCCCCAATCATTCCCGATCTTGGGGACCCCGGTCGAAGTCCCGCAGCCAAGAATTCTAAGCTTCAAGCTCCGAACCTTTGGCTGCCTTGTTGAAAAGCCGAAAGAAATTGGCCGTAGTGTTCTCGCCCAGTTCCTCCGCGTCCTCTCCCCTCAACTCAGCGACAAATCTCGCGGTGTCGGCAACGAAAGCCGGCTCGCACTTCTGTCCGCGGTGCGGGACGGGCGCGAGGAACGGTGAGTCTGTCTCGACCAGCATTTGATCTCGCGGCAACCACTTGGCCGTTTCCTGCAAATCGCGCGCGTTCTTGAAGGTGACGATGCCCGACAGTGAGATGAAGAGCCCGAGATCGAGTCCGACGCGCGCCAGTTCGGCTGAGCCAGTGAAACAATGGAGAACGCCCGTAACTCCCTTTTCCTTCACCGCACTGGTCAGGATCTCGGTCGTATCCTCTTCGGCTTCGCGAGTGTGGACGACGAGCGGCAGACCGGTTTCTCTAGCGGCCTCGATATGGGCTTCGAAACGCTCGCGCTGTGCCTGACGGTCCGACTTGTCGTAATAATAGTCGAGGCCGCATTCCCCAATCGCGATCACCCGCGCATGGTTTGCCGCCTCAACCAAGGCAGAAGAACCGAGATCGGGGTGCGAGTCAGCTTCGTGGGGATGGACCCCCACGCTGGCCCAAACATCCGCATGGCGATCGGCGACACGGATAATATCTCCCCACTCGCGCTGGCGCGTCGAGATATTGAGGAAGCCGTTGACGCCACGCTCTCTTGCGTGCTCGAGCACTTCTTCCTGCCGTTCGACGAGGCCTTCGTAGTTCAGATGGCAGTGGCTATCGATCAGCTTCACGCTGCCGCTTCCTCGTCCTCGAGTTCCAGACGCGGGAACAGCGGAGTCGGCTGCGCAATCGGCGCTCCGCCCTTGCCGGCATCGATGAGGGTCAGCAACTTGTCCGCCGAAGCTGGAATGATCGGCGCAATCGCTTGGGCGAGCGCGCGAATGGCGGCGACCAGGGTTCCAAGCACTTCAGCCATGCGTGCCGGATCCGTCTTTCGCAGCGTCCACGGAGCTTGTTTGTCGATGTATTGATTGCAGGCAAAGACCTGTCGAAGCCACGCCTCGATGCCCTGCGAAAAGCCAAATTCTTCGAACGCTCGCGTGATCTCGGACGTAACCGCGACTTCCACGGCGGAGAGTAGCTCAGCGTCGTCCTCCCGCTCGCCGGGATTTGGAAGAACTCCGTCCAAGTTCTTGACGATCATCGATAATGTACGCTGCGCCAGATTGCCAAAACTGTTGGCAAGTTCGGCGTTGGCACGATTGACGATAGCTTCCGCGCTGTAGCTTCCGTCCTGTCCGAACGGCACTTCGCGCAGAAGGAAATAGCGGAGCGCATCGACGCCGAAGCGCTCTGCCAGAGCCATGGGGTCGACCACGTTGCCGACGCTCTTCGACATCTTCTCGCCTCGGCTGAGCAGAAAGCCGTGACCGTAGACTTGCTTCGGCAGCGCGATGCGAGCGCTCATCAGGAAGGCCGGCCAGTAGACCGTATGAAAGCGCACCACGTCCTTGCCGATCAGGTGAACGTTGGCCGGCCAATAACGCCGCCACAGCTCCGTATCGTCGGGATATCCCAGGCCCGTGATGTAATTGGTTAGGGCGTCGAGCCACACATACATCACATGATGGTCGCTGTCGGGCACCGGGACGCCCCAGTCGAAACTGGTGCGGGAAATGCTGAGATCCTTCAGCCCGCTTTCGACAAAGCGCAGAACTTCGTTACGGCGGGTATCGGGCTGAATGAAGTCCGGGTGCTCGGCATAGTGATCGAGCAAAGGCTGCTGATATTTGGAAAGGCTGAAGAACCAGCTCTCCTCGACCGTCCATTCGACCGGCGTGCCTTGCGGCGACAACTTTGTGCCAGCCTCATCGTCGGTGAGCTCGTCTTCCTCGTAATAAGCCTCGTCGCGGACGGAGTACCAACCTTCGTAGCGGTCGAGGTAAAGATCTCCCCTCTCCTCCATTGCCTTCCAGATCGCTTGGCTTGCGCGATAGTGATCTGGCTGCGATGTGCGGATAAAGCGGTCGTACGATACGTTAAGGGTATCGCACATCTCTTGGAAAAGAAGTGACATTTTATCCGCGAGTGCGCGCGGCTCAACGCCCTCGCCACGAGCGGCCTGGGCCATCTTCAGTCCATGCTCGTCCGTGCCTGTTTGAAAGCGCACGTCGCGCCCTTGCGAGCGTTGGAACCGCGCGATCGCGTCAGCGGCAATGGCCTCATAGGCATGGCCGATATGCGGCGGGCCATTCGGGTAGCTAATGGCAGTCGTGATGTAGAAGGGCTCGCCCATAGGGAAAGCCCCTAGCCGCCGCTTCCTAGCGCTTCAAGGAAGGCGCTCGCGCAACCTCGGCCAGAATGCCGCCGATCTGGAAGACCGTCGAGGCCGGATCAAGCGAGAGACGCGGGGCAATGGCAGCGAGCTCGCGCGCTTTCCCGTAAGCGTCCAATGCGCGCTCTTGCCGGGACCCGTCGAGTTGCCGCGCCTCGCGTGCGATCAGTGACGGCGCTAGCTCGAGAAATGCGGCGTACCGTTCTGCAGCGCCTTTCTTGCCCAATTCGTGCGCGAGATCGGAACGGCGGGAATTGGTCGGATCACCCTGGCGAAGGATCGCGAGCGCGGAATCCTCGAGCTTGGCGAGATCGAGTTCAGCAAAAGCGAGCGCCCTTCCAGCTGAGCCAAACGACATCGAGATGATCCGCTGACGCTCGCCACCGTTCAGCTGCGCCGCCTGCTCTGCAAGAATCGACGTCATGGCGTCAGCGTCTAATCCCTGGAAATCTAACCGCCGGCACCTTGACCGGATGGTGGGGAGTAGACGGCCAGCCGCATGGCTGATCAGGAAAAACAACGTGTTCGCCGGCGGCTCCTCGAGCATTTTGAGGAGTGCGTTCGACGCCTCCTTGTTGAGCTCGTCCATGCTATCGATGACGGCGACGCGCCATGGTGACAGTCCCGCGGTCATTCCCATGAACTCGCCCAGCGCGCGAACTTGGTTGACTGTAATGTCCCGGGCTAGCCCCTCCCCCTTTTCTTTCGGCAGCCGCTCAAGCCAGCGCATGTCCGGATGGCTACCGGCTTCGACGAGCTTGACGATCGGATGGTCGTGGGGCGTTTCGATGCCAGGCATGTCCACGCTCGGTCCCGCAGCATCCGCGAGCACGCGCCGAGCCACGCTATGGGCGAAGCTTGCCTTGCCCACCCCTTTTGGTCCGGCAAGCAGCCAAGCATGATGCAGCCGTCGGGTAGCCCAGGCACTTGCAAACTGCTCGACTGCCCGATCTTGCCCGATAATCATGGCAGCAGATCTTCCATCGCTTCGAGCAGGCGCAGTGTTACCACTTCCGGTGCACCGGATGCATCTACTAAGCGAACGCGATCCGGCTCTTCAGCGGCGATGAGGCGAAAGGCGACTTCCACCTTGTGATGGTATTCGAGTGGCCGACCACCGATCCGGTCAGGTTCGTCTCTGTCTCGCTCGAGTGCGCGGTCATGACCCTCCAGGGAAAGCAGGACGAGCGTCCGGTCAGGGAAGCCCTCGCCAATACCGAAGGCATTGATCGAACGCACTGCTTCGATCCCGAGACCGCCGGCTCCGCCCTGGTAGGCCAGTGAGCTGTCGACAAAACGGTCTGAAAGCACCCAGCGACCCTCAGCGAGCGCCGGACGAACGGTTTTCTCGACATGATCTGCACGAGCCGCAGCGAACAACAGCGCCTCGGCTTCGGCGCCCCAACGAAACTCGTCGCCTTGGAGAAGCAGCTCACGAATGGCTTCTGCGCCCCCGCTTCCGCCAGGTTCCCGCGTGACGAGGACTGATATACCGCGATCTTCCAGTGCGGAGGCCAGCGCCTTCACCTGCGTGGACTTTCCGACCCCCTCCCCGCCCTCAAGGCTGATGAACCGTCCGCGGGACGTCACGCCATGCCGAACAGCTGCTTGAAGCCGAGCCACACGCGCCCGAAAAAGCCGGCCTTACCTACGTCCTCGCCAGCGATGAGCGGGACTACCTGCGGCGGCGTGTCACCAGTCGTGATAACGAGATCCGCGACGTGCTGACCCTTCGCGATTGGTGCGGCGATCGGCCCATTGTAGCGAATCTTCATGCTGGTCTGACCGCCGCTGATGAGGCCCGCGGGTATGGTGACGGCAAGATTGCGCGGCGCGACGAGCGACACTTCGCTCTCACTGCCAAGCTGTACCTTTGCGCTGCCGACCTTGGCGCCAGACTGAAACAGCGGCTTGGCCTGCCAAGCCCCAAAGCCCCACTCCATCAGACGCTTTGATTTGTTCACGCGCGCATTCCAGCTCGGGAGGCCAGCGACGACTTCGATTAGGCGCCTCCCATTCTGGTCGGCAGATCCGGTGAACCCGTAACCCGCTTCGTCGGTATGGCCGGTTTTCAGTCCGTCCGCGCCCGGAATCACACCCAGGATTGGGTTGCGGTTCTGCTGCGTTATGTCGGAGTTCGAGCCCAGCGTTTTGCCCCAAGTGAAGCTCGGCAGCGAGTAGAACTCCTTGTAGAGTTTGTAATGGTTCTCGATCTCGTACCTGGCTAGCGTCGCGAGATCGCGTGCCGACACGTACGTGACGCCATTGTCGGGCCAGCCGTTCGCGGTACCGAAATGGCTGTTCGTCAGCCCCATCTTCTTGCCGAGGGCATTCATCTGCTCGGTGAAGGCCTGCTCAGTGCCGGAAATGCACTCGGCAAGAACCACCGACGCGTCGTTACCGGAGAGCGTCACAATACCCTTCAGGAGGTTTTCGACGCTGACCTGCTCGTTGGGAGACAGGAACATGGTCGATCCCGCCTGCGGGCCGTGCCACTTCTGCCATGTCTCGGGGCGGACGGTGCACATCTTGCTGAGCGGCAGCTTCCCGCTGTCGATCAGCTCGAAGGCGACATCCGTCGTCATCATCTTCGCCATGGATGCTGGCGGCATCCGGACATCGGCATTCTTCGCGTAGAGGATGGCCCCCGACGATAGATCAATGAGGAAGGCCACCTTGGCAGGCGTGTCGAATTGCGGCGCTGCGGCGGGCGCTGCGCTGGCGAGGAGAACCGACGCGGCGGTCGATAACAGGACAATACGGCGCATGAAGGGGGACCAATATCCTACGCTAGGTGGATGGAAGCCCCTGTCTATCGCCGAGCAATGGAGTCCGCCAGAACTCCAACCGAAATCGCGTAGAAATTTGAGCAGTTGTAGTCGAGGATCGCCCGATAATTGGTCGTGAGCAGGTAAGCCGTCGCATAGGGCCCGTCAGGCTCGATCAAACTGGCCATCTCGCTCTCGGGAAGCGAAACACCCAAAGGCGTGACGCCAAGCGATCGCCATTCGCGCATGGTGAGCCACCGGCTGTGGCGGCGATAAACCTGTGGGCAGCGCTGCGCCGTTAGGGTTGTCCGAAGCGCCGCGCGATTGAGGTTAGAAGGCGTCCGCACCGGAATTCCCCAGTGGACGTTCGGTTTCCATCCTGCGTCTCGCAAGTAGTTTGCGATAGACGCCAGGCCATCAAGCTCGTCCGACCAGATATCGGCGTACCCGTCGCCGTCGCCATCTGCGCGTAGTCTTAAGGCGACGGACGGCATGAATTGCGGGAACCCGGTCGCACCGGCCCAGCTGCCCTTCAGCCGCCACCGCGGAACGCCCTGGTCCATCAGCTTCAGTGCCGAGACGAACTCCGTTTCGAAGAACTCGCGGCGGCGGCCGTAATAACCCAGGCTTGCCAGCGCTCCCAGAAGATCCGTGCTTCCCGTAACAAGGCCATAACTCGTCTCATGTCCGTAGATCGCGAGCAAGACAGGCGCTTCGACGCCGTAGCGCGATTCGATCGAGCGAAGGCCCGAGTAGAGGTTGGAATAGTTGTTGCGCCCGCGAGCGACGAGCGTCGGCGTCACGTGCGCGCGCAAGTAAGGTGACAGTGCGCCGACCACTCCGCCGCTCGTACGCGCGACGGGTTCACTGCGTTCGAGGTCGATCACGCGTTGGTTTATCGCCAGTCCCGGGACGTTGCCCTGAAATCGTGGCCTCGCGCACGCCGCGCTCTCGCGCGAGCGCCGCGAGCCGGACTTTATAGGAATCCCACGTATTCGAAGGCGCAGACACATAGGAAGGCTGCCCGTAGGTCTGTGCGTATTGCGCGGGAGCTTGCTCAGAGGACGCGGCAAGCGATGCCGCCGCCACGCCCGCGAAAATCCACCTCCCAAACGCGCTCAAGACATACTCCTCATGGCGACCGAGCCTAGGCCGCCGAAACCCGATGCCGCCAGCTTGGTTCAGCGCACGCCTTGCACGTCCCGTCCCGACACGCGATAGGCAAAACTCCGCAGGAGAGGTGGCCGAGTGGTTTAAGGCAGCGGTCTTGAAAACCGCCGTAGGTGCAAGCCTACCGTGGGTTCGAATCCCACCCTCTCCGCCACCTGTCGAAGCAGCGACGCTGCCTGTCGACACATTCATCTTGCATTCACGCTACAAATGTAGCACACTACAAATGTAGCGTGACGATTCGTTGCGCGTGAAAGGGGTTTTGAATGCTGAGCAAGCTTCCGCCGCGTGAACGCCAGATCGTCGACATCCTCTACGAACGCGGCTCGCTTCTGGTCTCCGACATTTGCGAGGCTCTCCCCGATCAGCTCAGCGGTTCGGCCGTGCGGGCCATGCTCAAGCGCCTCGAAGACAAGGGCTATGTAACGCGAGCCGATTCGGAACGGGGCTTTATGTACAGCCCCGCGGTTTCCGACACCGTTGCCAAGAAATCCGCGCTGAGCGAAATCGTCCGCGTCTTTTTCAACGGGTCTCCGGCGAGTGCGGCCAGCGCGCTCCTGGGGATGTCGGACAAGCTCCAGGAAGATGAGCTCGAAGACCTCGAAAAGATGATTGCCAAAGCGCGTCAGGCTAAAGGGGGCAAGTAATGCAAGTCCTCATCGCCATCGCGCTGAAGTCTTTGCTGATCGCAGGACTAACGCTTGGCCTTCTCGCGCTCATGAGGCAGCGTTCCGCCGCGGAGCGCTCCTGGGTTGCTCACATTGGCCTCCTGGCGCTGGTGATCATGGCCCTCGCGCCGCTGGCTCTACCGCGCTGGTACGTCGAAGCCCCTGCCCTCCTTGGCAACTTGCCGACAGCAGAAACGACAATCCAGACGGCTTCGCCCCATATGGCCACTGCTTCGGCGCCCATCGGCGCACAGGAATTGCCGGACCTCAAGGTACTGCAGCCGGTGTCGATCAGCGCCGGCGCGACTGCTACGGCAATTTACGCGCTGCCGGCTGCCATCCTGCTCTTCATTACCTTCCTTGCTCTGGCTCGACTGATTGCGTTGAGGGCTCGCGCGGACGTGCTTGTGGACGGTCATTGGCTAAGTGCTCTTGCCCGTGCGCAGCGGCGAATGGGTTTCAAGCACGGTACGGCTTTGCTCACCAGCAACGAGCTCGCTTCGCCCATCAGCTGGGGCCTGATGCGGCCAGTCATCGTGCTGAACGATCGGGCGGTGGAAGCGTCAGGCGAAGCTGAGGCCATCATCGCTCACGAGCTGGCACACGTCGCTCGCATGGACTGGATCAAGTTGTTGCTCGCCCGCGTTGCGACTGCGCTCTTCTGGTTCAACCCGCTCGTGTGGCTGCTTGCCCGTGAAGCGCACCAGCTACGCGAAGAAGCCGCCGACGACGCAGTGCTCGCAACCGACGTCGTAGATACTGACTATGCCCAGCTGCTCGTTGGCGTGGCTCGTCACGAGTGCCCTGGCCTGCTGCTCGGAGCTCACGGCGTTGCTCCTTCCAGGAGCTCGCTTGCCCGGCGCGTCGCCCGTGTGCTCGACGGCAAGTCGGTGCGCGGGCCAGTCGCCCGATCGTTTGCGCTCGGCGTCTTCGTCGGTGCGGTGTTGGTAGCCGCGCCCCTTGCCGCGCTCACGCTGACTCCTGGCAGCAAGAAGCAGCTTGCGGCTCCGCATCCCGTCGGCAATCTCGCGGCAGTAGACACTAGCAAGCCTTACTACGCCCCCAACGAGCCGCCGGCTGACCTGCCGCACATCATCGCAAGCGGCGTTTCGACGTCAGTGGCCACCGTCCAGGCGGCAGTCGCTGCCGACCAAGCCCAAGAGGAAGCGCGGCAGGCACGTGTCGAAGCGATCACCGAGGCGACCGTTGAAGCCAAACAGGCTCGGGCCGATGCGGTCGTTGAGGCCGCCCGGGCAGTCGCCGAAGCGCGCCAAGCCGTTCGAGTGCATGTTCTGAGCAACGGTCACGTCGACAAGATCATTGAGATGAAGGCCGCTGGCGTCACGCCCGAATATGTGAACGCAATCGTCGCTGCGCAGCCCCGCCTGCGCGCGGTGGACCCGTCCAGCTTCGCCGGTCTAAAGTCGGTTGGAGTTTCGGCCGATTACGCCCGTGACATGGCAGCCGCCGGCTTCAGGAACCTCGACTTCGATGGGCTATCACAAGCGCGGGCGATTGGCCTGACCGGTGATTATGCCCGGGGAATGGCTGCCGCCGGCGTCCCCCTGAACCTCGAGGATTATGTCCAGCTTCGCGCCGTCGGCGTCCCGGTCAGCTACGTCGCCAGCATTCGGCGTGCTGGTTACTCCGTCGCCGACGCTGACAAGATCGTAGAGATGTGGGCGGTTGGCGTCCGGGCACACGATCTGGTGGTAAACCCGAGCCCGCCTCACGCTCCACAGGCACCCGTTTCGGCTCACACGCGGCAAGTTCCTCCCGCGAAGTCCCGAGCACCGGAACCGATCGACGATCCTGACGACGGTGGCGGCTGACCCTCTCCGCTTAGCCACCGACTGAACACCCCCCACCCGAATTTCAAAAGCGCCTGGCTACAGGCGGACGGACGGTCTTTGCCCTGAGTTTAAGGAGACAAATGATGAATCGCTTTCTCGCTCTCCTGCTGGCGCTGTTATTTGCATGCGTCACTGTGTCTTCAGCCTGTACTGCAGCGGCGGACAACGGCTGGATCCATTTCACGCTTGAACCCTCGCCGAACGGTGACGGCAAAATACAGGCCCGATTTCGCGGGGGCGAACTAGAGCGCCACGACAACGATTGGTCGGCCGGGTTCATGCCGTCCGACCTGATCGGCCTTGACCTTGCCGGGTTTCGTCTCCCCGGATCGCAGCCGCTCCGCTTTGCCCTAGTTCGCGAAGCCGGTCGCCTTGATTGCGCTGGTAATGGCGGCGGCTCGCTTGCCTCGGGCAATTGCCGGTTCACTCCAGACGCCGCCTTCACGCAAATGCTCGCTAGCCGTGGCGTCGGCCGCCCAACCAAGGAGCAGGCCCTCGGACTGATGGCCCTCGACGCGCGTCGGGATATCCTCGAGGCGGTTGCGACCGCTCACTATCCCGCGCCCACCATCGACGATCTGATGTCCCTGACGGCGGTCGGTGTAACGGGCCCTTACATCAGCCAAATGGCCCAGGTTGGTTATCGGCCGAAGTCGATCGAAGCGCTGATCGAATTCAAGGCGCTGAACATCACGCCGCAGTGGATTGGTGGGTTTGTCCGCGCAGGCTACGCAAATGTTCCGGGTGACGAGCTTGTCCAGCTGAAGGCCATGAACATCACGCCCGATTACGTCGCCGGTTTCGAGCGTGCGGGATACCCGAATTTGCCGGTCGACACCCTGGTGCAACTGAAGGCGCTGAACATCACGCCGGACTTCGTTCGCTGGGCTTCGGCGGGTCGCTCGACCATGCCGCCCGTGAACGATCTCGTCGAGATGAAGATCTTCGGCCGCAAGCGGTAGGCCCATCCTTCCATCCATTCGTGCTCGCGTAACGGGACTTCGGTCGATCCGTTGGTCGATTGATCGAACCTCCGTCGCAGCGGGGGCGCGGTCCCCTTATCTGCCGCAATCACCTCAGGGGGAGAGACGCGTGCGTACTACGCCATGGCTGGCAGGCATTGCCGCCGTTGCCTTCGGAACGGCATCACATGGCCAGCCTGCTGCACCAGCTGCTTCAGCGCCGGCCCCGGCGCAGAATAGTCGCGTCACCCCCTACGATGCGGGCTATTTCGCGCAGTTTGCTCCCCGCACGGCCTACGACATTGTGCAGCACGTTCCCGGCTTCCAGCTCGACCTCGGGAGCACTCAATCAGCGAATGGGAACGTGGACGTTCGCGGCTTCGCTGGAACTGCCGGCAACGTCGTCATCAACGGGTCGCGGCCAAGTTCAAAGGCGGAGACATTAGATGCCACCTTGCAGCGCATTCCGGCCCAGCAGGTGGTGCGCGTCGAGGTCAGCCCCGGGGACCTGTTCGGCTCGGATTACGCCGGCAAGAGCCAGGTGCTCAACATCATCCTGTCGAAGAGCGCAGGGTTCGATGCGGACGTCACTGCCTCGGCGACGCGTCGCTTCACGGGCTACATTCAACCCAACCTGTCCGGCTCCGCCATCATCCGCCGCGGTCCGTCGACCTTCAATTTCTCAGCAGGTCTGGGCCGCAACAAGCAATATGAAGAAGGCACCGACACCCTGACCGATCCGTCGACGGGCGAGCTGCTGGAATTCCGCCGCAAGCATAATGTCTACGAAAACCGCGACCCCTATGTTTCCGCCGCTTACGCGCTCGAGCACGGCTCCGACGACGCCTACCGCGTCAACTTGCGGTGGCAGCCGAGCAGCTTCGACCTGTTTCAACGCAACTTGGTGACGCCGTCGATCGGACCACAGCACGACGACAACCTTTACCAGAATTACAAGGATCCCGTTTTCGAGCTCGGTGGCGACGTAACCCGACCTGTGGCGGGCGGCGCCATCAAGTTCGTCGGCCTCGCCACGCGCCGCAAGCGCGACGACGTTGATCTTTCGATCGTCAGGAATGGACTGATCGTGGATGGCGCAACCGTCGTCGGCGGCTCCCATCAGATTGTCGACGCACGACGAAACGAGACGCTCGGCCGTTTAAGCTGGACACGCTCGAACTTGCTGGGATTTTCGTTCGAAGCGGGCGCCGAAGCGGCCTACAACACGCTCGAAGATCACGTCTCCTTGTTCGCCTTCGATGAAAATGGCGACGAGTTCCCGATCGACCTTCCGATCTCAGATGCGACCGTCAGGGAGCAGCGCGGCGAAGTCTACGTGAACGCGGGTAAGACGCTGACCTCCAATCTTCGAGTGGATGGGGGAATCAATTTCGAATTTTCGCATTTGACGGTCAGCGGGGATGCGACCGAAGACCGTAAGCTCAAGTTCCTCAAGCCCAACCTGACGCTAGACTGGAAGCCGGGCAAAAACTGGCATGCGCAGGTATCGGTGAAGCGAACCGTGGCGCAGCTCGACTTCTACGATTTCATTAGCAGCGCCGATCTGTCGGCTCAACGTATCAACGGCGGCAACGCGGAGCTGCAACCGCAGCGCACGTGGGAGTTCCGTGCAACCGTCGATCACCCCATCCTGGGAGACGGCCTGTTCAAGCTGGACCTCGGCCACGATCAAGTGAGTCTGCTTCAGGACCGCATCCTGATCTGCGACCCGGATCATCCGCTTGAGTGTTTCGACGCCCCAGGAAACATCGGAACAGGCCGCCGCGACTTCATCCAGCTCACGCTCGACATGCCCTTATCCAATCTGTGGAACGGCTTGCGCGTCAAAGGCGGCGGCACTCTTCAGCGGACCCGGGTGGACGATCCGATCAATGGCAGGCCTCGCAAGTGGAGCGGCTACTATCCCGCCTGGCAATGGAACGTCGACGTACGTCGCGATTTAGGAAAGTGGTCGTACGGCTTTTCCGTCAACGACGCTCAGCGGTTTACCTTTTACCGGACCGACGAGTTCGACACTAACTTCAACGGCGGGCCATACGGCACGGCCTTCGTCGAGTATCGGCCGTGGAACAATACGGCAATCACGTTCGACGTCGACAATCTGTTTGAAACCAGCGGCAATCGAGATCGCCTCCGTTTCTTTCAGGACCGCGCTCATATCGATTTCATGATTCATGAGTTCCGCGAGCGTAACCGCCACAGGAGCTTCGGCATCACGCTGAAGCATAGCTTCGGCGGCAGTGGCAGTACGAAGGTCGCGTCCGACAAATAAAAAGGAGGCCGGGCGTTGCCACCCGGCCTCCTCTTCCCCTGTTCGTCAATCAGAAGCGGAAGGTGACGTCCACCAGGCCGCGCTGATCGCTGATTGGCGCGTCTCCGACAGTCGCCTGACCGGAAAGGCCTAGGCTCAAGGCGCCGCGTTCGACCGAAACACCGCCCTTGGTCTCCAGCCATCCGCTGCCGCCGTTGGTAAGCGGAAGGGCGAAGCTGTACTCAGGCGCCGCAGCGAAAGCGACGTTCATGCCGTTCTTCCCACCGGAGAGCAGGCGGACGTAGTCGGCCTGCAGTTGCGGACGAACGGTCCAGCCGGCAAACTTGGTCGACCCGTCCAACCTCGCACCAATCCGGCTTTCGAGCCGGTTGACGTTCAGGTTGTCGAGCTGCAGCGCCGTCTCACCGCCCTGCTCATGGAAACCGCCGAGAGAGTAGCGGCTGTAGCCGAGCTGGGCACGCGGGTTGAGCGACAAGCCATGACCGATGCCAGTGCGGAAGCCCGCCTCTGCAGTCGCCATGTAGCGGCTCGAATGGGTCGCGCCCGATAGGCGGAACATCGAGACCGTGTCCGTCGCAAGACGGTTGCTGTCGCTACGTGCCTTTTCGGCCGCCAGGATACCCCCGACATACGCGCTCTTGCCCACAGGCATGGTCGCGTATGCTGCCGCCTGCGTCACCTTGGATGTGGCGCTGTCCTGTCCGGCATTGGTCAACGCTTCAGCATACCCGACCGCCGTACCGACGATCACATTGCCGAACGGCGCTTCGACTCCCGATCCGAAGAACCGGCTGTGTTGGCCGGAGCTTGCCAGACGGTTTTCGCCATAGCTGGCCTTGGCGCTGTCGCCGCCAGTTACGACGAAGCCGGTAAGACCGCCGCCCATCGGAACGCTCGCCGACTGACCACTTTGTGTCAGCCCTAGACGCTCACCCGGTGTCAGGCTGTTGCTGTTCCGTGCGAAGGCCTGCGCACCGCCACTGATGCTGAGACCGCGGGCCTGGCCCGTGCCTAGCAGCGAGAGGCGGTCGCTGACATTGCTGAACAGCTGTTGGCTCTGGCGATCCTGCAGCAGCTGGGTCTCGCCAACGATCGATGGGGTCATCGAATTGAACGTGGCCGTGAGCTGTCCGGAATTCATCCAGTCGACGTTGCCGTAGAGGTTGAAGAGCTTGTCGTAGAAACCGGTACGCAGCTTATCGAGCGCGCTAGCGAAGGCGATCGCCGTTGCGTTCTGCCCATCCAGAATCGTCACCAGGCTTCCAGCGCGCAACGTCGCCGTCACCGTCGTGGGGGTATAGGTGAGCTCCGGACGGAGAACACCCTGGAAGGTGTAGGTGGTTCCGAACTTACCGGAAATGCCACCCGCCGCCTGCGCGATGACGTAGCTCTCACCGTCACGCGGCGCCGCGCCGACCTTGTTGAACACGACACCGCCGCCGTTGAGCGCCAGTATGCCGGTGGTCGTCGTGTCGCCGAGGATCTTCAGCTGGTCGGCCGAGCCCCGGGTAGCGTCAATGAACAGTGATGACTTCGAAGCGAGAACGGTATCCGCCTTCACCGTCAGGATACCGATGTCGGCAGCAGCGGGAGCAATCGTTCCGGCGACAACAGTCAGGTACGTCGGATCGAAGACGCCCTTGCCCGACAGTATGCCGGTTGCGACCATCGCTTCGTCGGTCTTCAAGGTGCCGTCGACGTTCGTCCAGCCCGCGAGTTGGTTGAATTCGGCCCAGACCTTGAGGTTGCCTGTGCTCTTGATGTCGAGCTTTGACGAACCGCCGTTAATCGTCAGCTTGTCGATCGTAGCTGCTGCCGACAGGGTCGTCGTGCCTGCTTGGCGCAGAGTGACGTCATAATATCGCGCCTGCTTGTACAGCGTCGCGTCGGCGCTGTTCACTGGCTCGACGTTGTTCGGGACGAAGTTAGTGGAACCTGGGCCGCCGGTCGTTACGATTGGACCGCCGGTGCTCGTCGGTGCGCCGGGTCCGTCGAACGTGGTGCAGCTCGAGGGGTCGAGATCCCCAAGGAAGCAAAGCGTGCCGAACTTGTCGACAGCTCCGTCGGCGCCACCCTGATGGGTGTTCGGAACCGAGTTCACGAGGTTCCCGTCCGATGCAATGATGGCATAGTTCGGATCCATGTCCTGGACCCAGTGCGCGGCATCGAACCAGTCGCCGTTGCCGGCTTTCGCCGAGGCGTATTTGTACGGATTATTCTGGACGATCTCTTCCCAATACTGGAACAAGGGCGGGTAGACGGAAAATTCACCGTACAGACCCGTTCCACCGTCGAACGACCAGCTACCGGTCAATACGCCTGCGACGACCTGCTTGAAGCTGCCGTCCGGGTTGCGGAACGTTTGATCAATGATCAGCGGGCCACCTGAGTCGCCGCCAGCAGTCGTCCCCTCGTGCGGGAGCGCACTCCCGCCGAGCCCGTTGAAATCATAATATCCGTTATTTCGTGAACCCGGCGGCGCCGTATTGTGGAAGAAGTTCGGGTTAGTGGCTGCGACGAGCGCATTGAAGTTCGGATCGTCGAAATCGGTCCAGTACATCACGTGGATGTCGCTCGCGTAGCTGGTGTTGCCCGGATCGATGGCTGGGCTATCCACCCAGTCGTTGCTGCTCATGAGAGCGTCGATCATGTTCTCGGCGGCACGCCGACGATAGTCGATGCCCGCAGCGCTTCCGATGCCCGAGGTACCGACGCCTGCGGCGCCATAACCGGTAACCGTTGCATGCGTCGATCCGTCGATCGGCGAGAACAGCAGAGTCCAGGTCGGTACATTCTTTACGTGCGTGTCGAGGGTGACAAGCGCGACGTCCTCATTGGCGAATTCGCCGCCGCCGCCCAGGTCGACCGGCTGACTGCCGGTGCCGTACCAAACTTGGTTGCCGTTATAGATGTGCTTGCTGACCACGGTCTGGAAGCCGCTGTCCCGCCAAGCCTCGTAAGGGCCTGTACCGCTTCGGCAGCCATTCCCAACCGCGGTCGCGGTCCCGGTGCAGCGATTCGTCGAATTCGAAGCCGAAGCTGATCGGAATGCCATTCGTGGGCGTCAGTCCGGATCCTGCGGTGATGCCGCCGCCGATACCGGTGTTGCTGCCGTAAAATTGCTTGGGTTCTTCATACACGCAGTGCGCCGCAGTGATCACCGTGCGAGGGTTGATGAGCGTGCCCGTGCAAAGATTGAGAAATGGCAGCGTGATGGAGATCATCTGGCCGACGCCGTTGACGCCCGTCGAAAGAACATCAGGGCTGTTGGCGTAATTGGCGCCCGTGGTTGCGCTTCCCGTTCCCGGCGGGACGGTGCTGTTCGTAACGATGTCGGTGGTTCGCCCGAAGCCAGAGCCCGCGGACAACTGCGCCGCAGCGGGCGATGCCATTGTCACTGCGGTAAACGAAGTTGCGGCAAGCAGCGCGAACTCAAGTCGCGCGGGTACATTTCACTCTCACAGGCCCCTCCTGTTACACGACGGGAAGATGCCCCTCCCCAAGACCATCGAGCTTACGTCATTGATTAAAATCGCAAAGGCTCTTTTTAACAATTTATTTAGAATCTCATGTCCCGTTGCGGGACGGCAACAACAGTTTGAAAAAACAGCAGTTTTGCAAAATTCGTGAAGGGCGGCTAAGGGGGCGGCATCCCTATTTTCGGAGATTTGCCCGTGGCTGAGCCAGCCGTCCTGCCGTTCGACTGGCAGGACCCCTTCGATCTCAATCATCAGCTTAGCGACGAAGAGAGACTCGTCCGCGACACGGCGGAAGCTTACTCTCAGGAGAAGCTGCTTCCCCGCGTGACATCGGCCTATCTCGAAGAGCGGTTCGACCGAGAGATTATGAGCGAGTTCGGCGAGCTCGGTTTGCTCGGCGCCACCATCCCACACGACTATGGAGGAGCTGACCTCGGCTACGTCAGCTACGGCCTCATCGCGCGCGCGGTGGAGCGCGTGGACAGCGGCTACCGATCAGCGATGTCGGTGCAGTCGAGCCTCGTGATGTATCCGATCTTCGCTTACGGGTCTGAGGGGCAGCGGCAGAGGTATCTACCGAAGCTGGCCGCAGGTGAATGGGTCGGGTGCTTCGGATTGACCGAGCCCGACGCAGGTTCAGACCCGGGGGGCATGCGCACGCGCGCCGAGAAGACCGCGGACGGCTATCGGCTGACCGGCACAAAAATGTGGATCACCAATTCGCCGATCGCCGATGTGTTCGTCGTTTGGGCGAAGTCTGACGCGCACGGCGGCAAGATCCGCGGGTTCGTCCTCGAAAAGGGCATGACTGGCCTTTCCGCCCCGAAGATCAAGGAAAAGCTGAGCCTTCGCGCCTCGATCACGGGCGAGATCGTCATGGAGGGCGTCGAAGTTGGCGAAGACGCGCTTTTGCCGAACGTCGAAGGGCTCAAGGGCCCATTCGGATGCCTCAACCGCGCCCGCTATGGAATCAGCTGGGGGTCTATGGGCGCGGCGGAGGCCTGCTACGCCGCGGCGCGTCAATACACGCTGGACCGGAAGCAATTCGGCCGTCCCCTCGCCTCGAACCAGATCGTCCAGCTGAAGCTCGCGAATATGGTCACTGAGATTACGCTGGGTCTGCAGGCGTCGCTCCGCGTCGGTCGCCGTCTCGAAGCCGGCGAGCTGGTCCCAGAGACCATCAGCCTCGTGAAGCGCAACAATTGCGGCAAGGCGCTTGATATCGCCCGCATTGCTCGCGACATGCACGGCGGTAACGGCATTTCAGCGGAGTTCCACGTGATGCGGCACGCCGCCAACCTGGAGACCGTCAACACCTATGAAGGCACGCACGACGTCCACGCGCTCATCATGGGTCGGGCGATCACCGGGCTGAGCGCCTTCTAGCGAACGGCAGTAATCCCCCGTATGTAGCGCCCCCAGAGGGGGAATTTATATGATCGGCTGGATTGTCCTGGGCGTATTGGTCCTGCTGCTGCTCTACGCAGCGGGTCTTTATAACCGGTTGGTAAAACTCCGCGCGCTCGTGAGGGAGGGTTTCAGCGGCATCACCGTCCAACTGCGACGCCGAGCCGACTTGATCCCGAATCTGGTCGAGTCCGTTCAAGGGTATGCGACCCACGAGCGCGAGGTCTTCGAGGAGGTTTCGCGCGCACGCGCTGCCACGGTCAATCCGGGCAGCGTCGATGCCACGGCCCAGGCAGATGCACAGATGACCGGTTTGCTCGGTCGCCTATTCGCGGTCGCAGAGGCTTATCCCGAGCTCAAGGCAAACACCAATTTCCTCCAGCTGCAGGATCAGCTCGCGAGCATTGAGGGCGAGTTGCAGGGCGCGAGGCGCTACTACAATGCAACGGTCCGGGACCTTAACTCGGCGGTCCAGAGCTTCCCCGCCGTGGCGGTCGCCGGCCCGCTCGGATTCCATGAAGAACCGTTTTACCAGGACGAAGATCCCGCAATCAAAAGCGCCCCCAAGGTGTCGTTCGCCCGTCCGGCAGCCTGAGATGGCGAGCGCTTGGCGCGCCCTCCCCGCTCTATTCCTGCTAATCGCGCCGGTACCCGCCGGCGCGGACGAGAGGATTCTCCGCTACGTCAGTGACGTTCAGGTTCAGAAGGACAGCTCGCTGGCCGTCACTGAGACCATCAACATCCGCGCCGAGCACGACCGGATCAACCACGGGATCTACCGTGACTTCCCGACGCGTTATCGCGGACCACATGGCAGCTTCGTACATGCTGGCTTCAACTTCCAAGGAGCCACGCTGGATGGACAGCCCGTGCCGGCGAGCACCTCAGCGATTGGTAATGGTGTGCGGATTAAGGTCGGTGACGCAGACAAGACTGTGGAGATCGGAGACCACCAGTACGTCCTACGGTATGCAACGACGCGGCAGATCGGCCACTTCAACGGTTATGACGAAGTCTACTGGAACGCGACCGGGAACGGCTGGATCTTCTCTATCGACGAGGCGATCGCCCGCATCACGTTTCCTGAGCCCGTCAGGCTCGGCCAGCGTGCCGTCTATACTGGCCCGCAGGGATCGACAGCCTCCAGCGCAGAGGTAATCGACGAGAAACCGGGAGAAATCAGCTTCCGAACGACGCAGCCGCTTGGTCCCAACGAAGGGCTGACGATTGCGGTCGCCTTCCCCAAGGGTGTTGTCGCGCAATCGTCGAATGCGTTCGGCGACTGGTTCTCGGACTACGGCCCCTATTTCGTCGGGGTCAGCGGGCTCCTTGGCCTTTTCGCTTTCTATTACGTCGCCTGGACGCGTGCCGGTCGCAATCCGCGAGCGGGCACTGTCGTCCCGATCTTCACTCCGCCCGACGATCTCTCTCCCGCTGGAATGCGCTATGCGATGAAGATGGCCGCTGACAACCGTGCCTTTGCGGCTGCTCTCGTCGACATGGGCGTGCGTGGCCATGTTCGCCTCGTTGAGGAGGACGGCGGCTGGCTCTCTGGCAAGAAGACGCGGATTGAGCGGCTGACGTCGGATGCGCCGCTTCCCGAGGAAGAGCAATCGGCGCTCGCCCAACTCGCGCGAAAAGGCGAGTCGGTCCTTATGGTGCAGTCAAACCACGATCGTTTCGGCATGGCTAAGAATAGCTTGGGCGAAGTTCTTAAGATTCAGTACGAAGGAAAGTTGTTCAAGCGAAACATCGGTTGGGCAATCGCCGGGCTCATGCTGTTCGCCGCAGCGCTTTGGCTATCTGCAGCCGCCGTTGTGCTTGCGATCGACGGCAGCGCCGTGTGGCAAATCGGCGTCGTGCTCGGCGGCCTGGCCCTATCCGCAATCCTTTGGCTCGCGTTCCATGACTCAGCGGTTGGTAAATGCCTGCTGTCGCTGATTAGCTTGCTCGCCATCGTCGTCGCGTTCGCGCTCGGCATGCCGATCATCGCAGAGGCGCTTAACAGCGGTTGGGTCCTGCCGCTGCTCTTCCCGATCATCGCGCTGCCTTTGGTCGTCTCGGCGTTCTGGTGGATTGCGGCGCCAACGCCGGAGGGCCGCAAGGTCCTCGACCACGTCGCAGGTTTCAAGCAGTACCTGTCGATTACCGAGCGCGAGCGGCTGGATCGAATGACGCCGCCCGCTGACACACCTGAGCTGTTCGAGCGCTATCTTCCGTACGCAATTGCGGTCGGGGTGGAAAATCGGTGGGCTGAACGATTTGCCGCCGTTCTAGCGGCTGCGGCAGCGCAGGGTCGTCAAGGCTTTGGTTGGTATTCTGGCTCCAGCAGTCCCTGGAGCAATCCAGGCGGTTTCGTGAGCGATGTCGGAACGTCGCTCGCCAGCACAATCAGCTCAGCTTCGACCGCACCCGGATCGAGCAGCGGCTCGGGCGGCGGTGGATCTTCAGGCGGTGGCGGAGGCGGGGGCGGCGGCGGAGGCTGGTAAGCGTCCAGGGCGCCGGAACAATGCAATCGGGGAGTCGCGATAGACAGCATTTGCCTGCCGAACGAAGCCAAGCCGCTCCGCAAGCCTCATTGACGGAGAGTTCTCCAAGTCGATGATTGCTGGGAAAGAATCCGCGGCAAGCGCCTCTTCAGCCCACATCAAGGCCGCATTGCATGCTTCGTACGCGATCCCCTGCCCGTGCACGGAGCGATCGAAGATCCAACCCATCTCAGGCTCACCGCTTATACTCGGCTGCATGTCGCGCTCGAACTGGAAGAAGCCGCAGTGCCCGACCATGCGACGGTCGGCCTTCAACTCGACGGCCCATGCACCTGTGCCGAGTAGCGTCCACATGCCGACGCCGGACATCAGCCGGCGCCAGGCATCTTCGCGACCCAGAGGCTTGCCGCCGATGTGCCGCATCACTTCTTCGTCGCCGAGCGTCGCCGCATGGGCGTCCAGATCGTCCCGCGTGAACGCACGCAGGACGAGCCGCTCGGTTTCGAGCGTCGGCGCCGCGTGGTGCAAGCTTACTTCTTGCCGAGGCTGAGGCCGCCGAAGCGCTTGTTGAAGCGAGCGACCTGGCCGCCTTCCTGAAGCAGACGCGTGTTGCCGCCGGTCCAGGCCGGATGAACTTTCGGATCGATGTCGAGGTGCAGCGTGTCGCCTTCCTTGCCCCAAGTTGAGCGGACCTGAAACTGGGTGCCGTCGGTCATCTCGACGTTGATCACGTGATAATCGGGGTGGATACCGGACTTCATCTGACTTTTCCTTGGGTTAGCTGCTGGTTTCCGACCAGCTGCCGAGGAGTGAGGGCGCGACTTAGAGGCACAGCCCAAAAAGTGCAACCTCAGGCAGGTTGCGGCTTCGCGGTCACACGCAACGCAGGAACGGCCCGCTCAATCAAGGCGAAGCCACCGAATAGCACCCCGCTGTAGAAGAGGTCGCCCGCAAGAGTATTCTGGAAGAACGGGATCGCAGCCACGTAGCAGGCGGCGAGACCGCTTGGCGTGAGCGGATACATTCCGCTCATCGCCCACACGCCTAAATTCGTGACCACGAAGAACGTCAGTGAGCTAGCGATTGCAGCCGTGGCGACCCGCAAAACCGATATACGCGGCAGTGCGAGGCAGCCGACGGTCACCACGAGCGCAACAGCGAGATACTGCACCCAGAACCCCGGATAGAAGCCGAGCACTAGGTCGCTCAGCAGCATCGCTGTGAGCGGCGCCGCGAATGCGATCGCCCTTCGCCCAAGATAAGCACCGCCGAACAAGGCCATTGCACCGATGGCCGTGAAGTTCGGCGGATGCGGCACAAGGCGCAGCGCGGCGGCTGCAAGTATCGCGGAAACAAGTGTGATCAGGCGGGCATGATTGTTGGTCATGCGCTCCCATTAATCTGCTCGAACAGAATTTGACAGTCCGCTCCGTGCCAGCCTAGCAGGGCGGCCGATTGGGGTGCCGCCCACGAGCTTCGGCTCGGCGGGGGCGGTTCAAAGGGAAGCCGGTGAAAATCCGGCGCTGTGCCCGCAACTGTGAGCCGGAACTCCGGCAAAGTCAGGAACCTGCCTCGGTCAGTCGTCCGTTTCTCCGGCCGGGACCAGCCGTGGGGGCGTGGGCCCTACGCTGCATTGGCGGCGCATCCCTCTGTGACGGCAGTTTCGTCAACGGAGAGATGACATGCCTGCTTTAGCTGTTCCAACCGACCAGATCGTAATCACCGCATCCCGCGCGCCCGAGCAGGAAGCGAGAACCCCAGCCAGCGTCACCATCATAGACGGCAAGGAGATCGAGCGGCTCGGCCAGCCCTTGATCCCTACTCTGCTCCAGCTGACGCCGTCCGCTGCGGTGGCGATCTCCGGGCCCGCCGGTTCGCAGACCGATGTCCAAATCCGCGGTGCGGAAGCCAACCATACTCTCCTGTTCATCGATGGCATTCGCGCGAACGATCCTGCATCTGGCGACATCCCGCGGTTTGAATTGCTCAATGCTGATATCCTGTCGCGGATCGAGGTGGTGCGCGGACCGCAGTCTGCGCTCTGGGGATCGGACGCAATCGGCGGCGTGATTGCAATCAACGGCACCGACCAGCTTCCGACGACGGCGGCGAAGGTCGAAGGCGGATCCTTCGGCTTCGTTCGAGCGAGCGGTTCGGGAGCGCTGTCCACCGATCGGGCCAACCTTGCCGGCGCGATCGGCTTCCAGCGTGCAACGGGCATCGACAGCTTCGGTGCGCCGCGGGGCGACAAAGACGGCTATCGCAATCTCTCGGCACGCCTGCGCGGAATCTACCAGGTCGCGCCCGCCATTCGGCTCGGCGGAGCGGCGATTGCACTAACGGGTCACAGCCAGTTCGATGGCTATGATCCCGTCACATTCGAACACACGGATACGTTCGACGACAGCCGCAATCAGTTAGAGGCTGGTCGACTTTGGGCCGATTTCGGCAACGAGACCTCTGCGTGGAGCGGAAGTCTCGGTGGCTCCCTGCTAGGGTCCTCAAACAAGAACTATCTCGATGCTGACCGCGTCAACCGGACGAAAGGAACCAGACGAAGTCGTGGACGCGCAGGTGCAGCGGCACCTCACCACGGGCGCCTTCGAGCATCGAGTCATCGTAGCCGGAGATTCCGAACGAGAGACCTTCACCGCACGTGACGTCATTTACGGTGGCGCAACGGACCAAGATCGAAGCCGCAGTCACAATTCGTTGACGGTGGAATGGCGCGCAACAGCCAGTCGCTTGACCGCTGATGTCGCGGTGAGGCGCGACTTCTTCGACCGCTTCAAGGATGCAACGTCATCGCGCGCCTCTATCCTCGGCCAGTTGGGCGCCGGTTTCTCAGTCGCGGGGTCTTACGCCGAGGGCATCGCGCAACCGACCTTCTTCGATCTTTACGGGTTCTTTCCCAATAATTTCGTGGGAAATTCAGGACTTAAGACAGAGAGTTCACGTGGATTCGAGGGCTCGCTGCGCTTTCGGCGTAGCGCGTTGAATGCGTCGCTGACCGGCTATCGTCAGCGTCTCCACGACGAAATTGTGGACGTGTTCGATCCGATCACCTTCCTGTCCAGCACAACCAATAGAGCCGGCACAAGTCGTCGGTGGGGAGTTGAGGCGCAGGCCAGCTGGCAAGTCGGCGATATGATGCGGCTCAGCGCAAACTACGCCTACTTGCACGCAACCGAGCCCGACGCACTGAACGATCGGCAACTTACTGAGCTACGCCGTCCCAAGCATAGCGGCTCCGTCGCCGCGGACGGGACGGCGGGACGTTGGACTTACGGAGCCTCGATCACGTACACGGGTTCGCACCTGGATCGCGAAGAAGTCTTCCCCTTCGGGATCGTGCGGCTCAAATCATACTGGTTGGCTGATGCTCGCGTTGCTTACGCGGTGAAGCCTGGCGTGGAGCTTTTCGCGCGCGGGGCCAACCTCTTCGACGCCAAATATCAGGCTGTCGCCGGCTACCGAACCGAACCTCGGGCGGGCTACCTTGGCATCAGGCTGGCGGGTCGGCGATCATCGCTGTGAAATTGGCCTCGGCGGCGAGCTTGCCATCGATGCTCGCGCGGCCGGCGAACTTGCAAACTGTCGCGCGCTTCTGAACGAACTCGACGTCAAGCCGGAGCAGCACGCCCGGCTCGACTGGTTGACGGAATTTCGCACCGTCGATCGCCATGAAATAAACGAGCTTGCCCGAGTTCGCGAGGCCAAGCGATTCGACGGCGAGTATGCCAGCTGCCTGTGCCAGCGCCTCGACGATCAGGACGCCGGGCATGATTGGGCGTCCGGGGAAATGACCTTGAAAGAAGGGCTCGTTGATGCTGACGGCTTTGATGGCGCTGATCGACCGGTCAGGCTCTAGCGCCTCGACGCGGTCGACCAGCAACATCGGATAACGATGCGGCAGCGCCGCCATCACGCGCCGGATGTCCAGCGGCGAAGCGGCGCTCCCGTGGGTATCGCTCATCTTGTGTTAGCGGCCCTGCGGCTGCTGCTGAGCCTGTGCCGGAGCGGTCGTCTGCACCGACGGCAGCTGCGTGTTGAGCGCCGCAAGAACGTCATTGGTGACGTCCAGCGCGGTGCCGGAGGCGAGCGTCGCACCCATCTCGACCATGAGATTAGCGCCGCGTTTCTGCATCACCTGCTGGTAGATCGGCCCGAGCTTGGTCTGAATCTGTTGCGAGATGTACGCCTGGTTGCGCTGGATTTGCTGCTGCTGGCGCTGAAGCTCCTGAGCGCCCTGCTGCTGCTTTGCCTGGAAGGTCTTGACGCGGGCTTGAAGCGCCGCATCGGGTTCCTTGCCCTGCAGAGTATCGATGGCCGCCTGGATCGACTTCTGCTCGGTCTCGAGCGGAGCGGCCAGCGCCTTTTCGCGATTCTGCAGCGAAGTGATCTGGCTGCGGAGCGTGGCCGCAGCGCTCTGGCACGCAGTGCACTGGCTCTGCACCTTCTCTAGATCGACGACCGCGATCACGGCCCCGGGTATCGCCTGCGCATTGGCAGCGCTCGGCGCCATCGCGACAGCGGCAAAGAGAGCGGAAATAACAATCTTATTCATTAGAATGAGGTTCCTACGTTGAAGCTGAAGAGTTTGGTTTCGTCGCCATCCTGCTTGAGAAGGGCCTTGGCGAGATCGATACGCAGCGGACCGAACGGCGAAGTCCAGTTCACGCCGATACCGATGGACAGACGAGGTTTCGGAGAGTCGCCGACGTAGAATTCCTTGAATCCAGGAACTTTCGTGTAGCCGTTGACGCCAGTCGTATCGCCGCACGTCGTGGCCGGCCCACCCGGCACAATCTGGAACTGCTTGCCGGTCGTATTCTCCGTCACCGGTACGCAGGTCGCGATGATGTCAGTCAGGATCGGCTTTCGCAGCGAAAAGAGCGAACCGACGTCGATGAATGCAGATGGCCTCAGACCCACGCTGCGAAGCCCGGCACTTGTCGGGAACTCGAGCTCCAGACGACCCATGTAATAGGCATCGCCGCCAAGCGCATCGACGGTCTTGTTGTTGCTCCCCTCCGTGATGAGATTGCCATCCGCGTCATAGGCGAAGCGCAGGACACGTGGGCCGATGCCTCGGATATCAAAGCCGCGCAGCTGCGGACCGAAGAAGCGGTCGGTCAGGCAAATCGGCTCGATTATGTTGCCAAGCTCGTCGACACGCTGGTTGCCAAGAGACGCGATGTAACCGCCTTCGGCATGCGCGGAGAAGATCCAGCTGCCGAAGCTGTGGAACTTGGTCGCGTCGACGCGATTGCGCAGATACTTCACGTCGCCGCCGAGACCGGCGAAATCCGTCGAGAAGGTCAGGCGCTGGCCGCGCGTCGGGTGAATGCCGTCGGTGTCGTCATAGATCGTTGAGAAGCCGATCACCGAGCTCAGGTGTTTCCCGACTTCATCGCACAGATACCGACCGGCCTTCAGTGGATCGCACTCAAGGGTGCCGTCGTCGTTCAGATCCGAATAGAAGGTCGACTTGTCGAGCGTCACATTGTCCTGGCTGAGCGTGTAACGCCCCCCGAAATTCCAATACTCGGAGAGTGGGAAGCCGAACCTCAGACCGCCGCCGGTGCTCAGCTGGCGGTACGTCGTGTTGCGGTCATTCCCAATATAGTTGAAGCTGTTGTAGTCGGAGCGGAAGAGCTGACCGCCGAAGAGGATCGACTTGTCCAGGAAGTACGGGTCGACAAATCCTAGCTGAGCCGACTTCGAATAGGCCGAGTAGTTGACCGAGGCGTCGAGCGATTGTCCCTTGCCCATGAAGTTGTTCTGACTGACCGCCAGCTGGATCACGAACTTCTCGAGGCTTGAATAGCCGCCGGACAGCGACAGCTGGCCCGTGGGCTTTTCCTCGACGTTTACGCCAAGAACGACGCGATCCGGAGCAGAGCCCTCGGTCTGCTTGATCTCCAGCTTCTCCTGGAAGAAGCCGAGGCTCTGGATGCGATCCTGGCTACGCTTGACCTTCAGTGCATTGAAGGCGTCACCCTCATTCAGGCGGAACTCGCGGCGGATAACCTTGTCGCGAGTCGTCGTGTTGCCAGTGATGTCGATCCGCTCGACGTAAACCCGCGGCGTCGGATTGACCTTGATCGTCAGGTTCATCAGTCGATGTTCCTGATCGCGGTCATAGGACGGGCTAATGTCGGCGAACGCGTAACCTAGATTGCCGGCTAACTCGTTTAGATTGGTGACCGCGTCTTCGACCTGCTTAGCGTTGAACCAGGCACCCTGCTGAAGCTGCACCGCTTGACGCACCTTCTCTGCCGGAAGGTCCGGCAGCGCACTTGTCGCGTTGATCTTGCCGAACTTGTACCGCGGACCTTCGTCGACAACGTAGGTGATGACGAAGTCGCGGCGATCGGGCGTCAGTTCAGCAAGTGCGGAGACAACGCGGAAATCGGCGTAGCCCTGGGTCAGGTAGAAGGCGCGGAGCTTCTGCTGGTCTGCCGCGAGGCGATCCGGATCGTAGGTGTCATTTGACTTAAGGAAGCCAAGAACGCCGCCAGCCTGACGCGTGAACATCTCCTTGCGGAGGCGGTCGGTCTTGAACTCCTTGTTGCCGATGATGTTGATCGCCCGGACCTTCGCGAGGTCGCCCTCGTAGATCTCAAAGACGACATCGACGCGGTTCTGGTCGAGTTGAACGATCTTGGGCTCAACGCGGGCGGCGAAGCGGCCCTGACGACGGTAAAGTTCAAGGATGCGGTCGACGTCCGAGCGAACGGCGGCGCGCGTGAATATCTGACGCGGCGCCAGCTTAATTTCCGGCGTGATCTTGTCGTCCTTGAGGCGCTTGTTGCCCTCAAGAATGATGCGGTTGATGACCGGGTTTTCCTTGACCGCAATCACGAGATCGCCGGTCTCGCCGCCCGCGATCGTCACGTCAGCGAACAGTTGGGTCGCGTAGAGATCCTTCAGCGCCTGGTCGAGCGTTTCGGCGGTGTAGCTCTGGCCCGGGCTCAGGTTCGCGTAAGCGCGAATCGTTTCCGGCTCCAGACGTTGGTTACCGCGAACCGCGATCGAATGGATCGTCCGCTGAACGGGCGCAGGCGCTGGCGTCGCGGCAGATGCCGGAGACAGCGGATCCGTGGCCGGCTGTGACGCTGGAGCCTGGGTCTGCGCGGGCGCAGGTTGGCCTTGAGCGAGCGGAGCCGCTTGCGCGAGCAATGGCGTGGCGGACCCTCCGAGGATGGTACCGACCATGAACAATGCGCTCGTGCGCCGGCTAAAACTCTTCGATCCTGAAATCACGCCTTCCCCGCCTTGTCATGCAAATGGTGCGAGCGCGGCGCGCTTCGCCGCTAAGCCCCGGTTCCTGCCCTGCCCCAACCCTCCTAACCAATCAAGCGCTGAAGCCGGTCCCAGAGGCCAATCGAACCCAAGTCATTGATCGTCGTGAAGGCCACCAGCGCCAGAATGACGGCAAGACCGCCGCGGAATGCCCAGTCGAGCGCCTTGGCGCTGAGCGGGCGCCGCCGAACTGCCTCGACCGTGTAGAAAAACAGATGTCCTCCATCCAGCATCGGAACTGGCAAGAGGTTGATGAATCCCAGATTAATTGAGAACAGCGCCAGCAGCTGCACGAACGGCAAAGCGCCCAGCGATGCCTGTTGTCCGGCGATTTGAGCAATCTTGATTGGTCCGCCTACGTCTTCGGTGCCGCGTCGACCAGTGACAACCTGGCCGAGCCCATCGATCATCGAGCGTGTAATGAGAACGGTGTATCGGACCGCCTCAGGGACCGCGTCCGTAAATGGTACGCGTTGGAGCACTCCCGTCGTCGGATAGACGCCGAGAAGCCCGCGCTTGAATTTTTCACCGAAGGGATCGGCAACTTCGTCGGCCTTCAAGGTGACCTGAACATCGCGGATCTGCCCGCGACGCTCGATCTCGACGGATACCGTTTCGTTAGGCCGGAGCATCACGACGGATCGAATATCGTCGAACGTGGGTGTTGGCCGGTCAGCGACCGACAAGATCTTGTCGCCTGGCTTAATGTCGGCAGCCGCAGCGGCGGTATTCGGTTCGATTGCTCCGACGATATTAGTTCGAGGTGCGCCGACAGCGGCGAAGAAGAAAGCAAAGATCGCTATAGCCACAAGGAAATTTGCGGCAGGCCCGGCAAGGACTACCAGAAACCGCTGCCAAACCGGCCTGGACTGGAATGCTCGTTCCCGAACGTCGGGAGGCAAATGTTCAAGGTCTGCGGGATTGCTCGCCGGGCTCATATCGCCAACGAACCGGACGTAACCGCCAAGCGGCAACCACGCGATCTTCCATCGTGTACCCTGTCTGTCAGTCCACCCGACCAACTCGTGCCCAAAGCCGATAGAAAACACCTCCGCCGGGATCTTGAAGAGACGGGCGACGAGATAGTGGCCGAGCTCGTGGAAGAAGACGAGCGGCCCGAGCGCACAGATAAAGGCGATGACGACCAGCCAAAGGGGCGGCTGCGGAAGCATCAGTGGCAACTCGCTTTCATGAACGATTTACGCGACCTCGCGTCGCTCGGTCGATCTCGACCACGTCGCCGATAGACCTTGGCGCCGAGAAATCCGACTCCTGAAGCGACTCTCCCACGATCTTCACAATTTCCGGGAAACGAATTGCTCCTCCGAGGAAGCTCGCGACCGCGACTTCATTCGCTGCATTGAGGACGATCGGCGCTGCCCCACCCTCCTCCAGGGCCTCACGCGCCAAACGCAAAGCAGGGAACCGGTCGTGGTCGGGCGCTTCAAAGTCGAGGCGACGGATCGCGGCAAGATCGAGCCGCTGTGCAGGTGTCTCGAGCCGCTGAGGCCATGCAAGCGCATAAGCAATGGGAATCCGCATGTCTGGACTGCCGAGCTGGGCAAGCACCGAGCCATCGACGAATTCGACCATGGAGTGGATCACGGATTGAGGATGAATGAGAATATCGATTTGGGTCGACGGAAGGCCGAACAGATAATGGGCTTCGATCAGCTCAAGCCCCTTGTTCATGAGCGTCGCCGAGTTGACGGAGATTTTTGCTCCCATGGACCAATTCGGGTGAGCGACCGCTTGCGCCGGCGTGGCCGCCGCGATCAATTCTGTCGAGGCAGTTCGGAACGGGCCGCCGCTGGCGGTCAAGATGATCCTTGAGACATCCTCGTTGCGGTTACCTGCAAGGCACTGAAAAATAGCGTTATGTTCGCTGTCTATGGGCAGTAAAGTGGCATTTGCTGCAGACGCCGCTTCAATCATTAGTGCGCCGGCAGTCACCAGCGCCTCCTTGTTCGCCAGGGCTACGGTCTTTCCCGCTTCGACAGCAGCCATGACCGGCTTGAGTCCGGCGCATCCGACGATCGCCGCGATAACCAGATCTGCCTCATCGGTCGCTGCTGAGCGGAGCGCGTCCTCGCCCGCCTCAACCTTGCACGAGGTGCCGACCAGCAGTTCCTGAAGCTCGCGTGCGCGAACTCTCGTCCGCGATCACCGCAACCTTGGCGTATGTGCGACGTGCAATCTCTGCCAGTGCCTCGGCATTGGTAGCTGCCGTGACAGAGGTAACCTCGAAACGATCTGGAGAGCGCTCGACGAGATCGAGGGTCGACTTCCCAACGGAGCCTGTCGCTCCAAGGATCGCGATCTTTTTCTTCACGTCAGCCCCAATAGCTGTGCCGCCGCGGTGAGCACAGCCACTGGCACAAGCCCGTCAAGACGGTCGAGAACGCCGCCATGTCCAGGCAGCCATGAGCCGGAGTCCTTCACGCCCGCACGCCGCTTCATCTTGCTCTCGAAGAGATCACCGCCTTGTGCGGCCGCAGCAAAGAGTGGAGCAAGCACGATCAAGGGCTTGCCGAGATCCATTGTGAGCACCCACAAGCCGCCTATGAGCGTTGCGGCAGCGAGCCCGCCATATAATCCTTCCACCGTCTTTCCAGGACTGATCGAAGGGGCGAGCTTCCGCCGGCCGAAGCGTCGCCCTGCGAAATAGGCACCGATGTCGGTCGACCAAGTGACCAGGAAGGTCCAGAGTAGCAACTCGAGTCCGTGCGCATCGCGTTCGCGGATCCACAGCAGCGCCAAAGCGGGCAGCAGCGCATAGAAGAAGCCAGAAATCTGCCAGGCTGCGCCCCAACCCCGGGCAATTCGCGTCCATTCATAAAACATCGCTGTTGCTATCGCCGCGACCATCATGGCGAAAAGGTATCCGCCTGCAACCGCGGCAACGAGCGCGACCGCGATCATCACGGCGCCGGTCAGACTGCGGACGAGCAGTTCGTTCACCGGCCACCGAAGCGGCGCTGGCGCGCTGCAAATTGATCCAGCGCGTCGGCGAACGTCTCCTCGTCGAAGTCCGGCCAGAGGACGTCTAGAAACAAGAGCTCGGCGTAAGCTGCTTGCCATAAAAGGAAGTTCGACAGTCGGACCTCGCCCGACGTGCGGATGAGTAGATCAAGCTCGGGAAGGTCGCGGGTCTGCAACTGGAACGTAATCGCTGCTTCGTCGATCTCGCCGGCCTGCAGTTCGCCACTCGCTACTTTAGCAGCCAGAGCGCGTGCGGCCCCCGCAATTTCGGCGCGAGAGCCGTAGTTGAGTGCAATGACGAGTGTCAGACGCGTGTTGGCGGCAGTCCGTTCGACTGCCTTCTCAAGTCTCTCCACGAGCTCCGCCCCGAAGGCTGAGTAATCGCCGATAAGCTTGAGCCGCACCCTCTCGTTTTCGAGCGTCTTAAGCTCTCGCTCGAGATAGAAACGCATGAGTGCCGTGAGATCGGAAATCTCCTCAGCGCTGCGCCGCCAGTTCTCCGATGAGAAGGCGTAAATGGTGAGCACCTCGACACCACTGTCGGCAGCGGCTTGCAGGGCTCGACGCACCGCCTCCGCACCGGCACGATGACCGGCCACGCGCGGAAGTCCGCGCTGCTTTGCCCAACGGCCGTTGCCGTCCATGATGATGGCGACATGGCGCGGGACCGCACTGCCGTCCTTTTCCGCCAAGCTGTCAGCTCCCTCCGACGGAGCAATCGATTTCACTTGCCGAGGATTTCCTTTTCCTTGGCCTGCGCGAGCTCGTCGACTTCCTTGATTGTCTCGTCGGTCATCTTCTGCACTTCGGTCTCGAGACGCTTCCGTTCGTCCTCGCTGATTTCGTGCTTCTTCTCGTCCGCCTTGAGATGTTCCATCCCGTCGCGGCGGACATTCCGGACGGCTATGCGAGCCTTCTCCGCATATTGGCCCACAAGTTTCGCAAGCTCCTTCCGGCGCTCTTCAGTCAACTCTGGGATGGGAAGACGGATGACTTGTCCATCAGTGATCGGGTTCAGTCCAAGGCCAGCGCTGCGGATGGCTTTCTCGACCGGCTGTACATTGGAGCGGTCCCACACCTGGACTGAGAGCATGCGCGCCTCCGGCGTCGATACGGTTGCCACTTGGTTCAGCGGCATGTTCGCGCCGTAAACCTCGACGTGCACCGGGTCGAGCAACGCGGTCGAAGCACGACCGGTGCGAAGCCCCTGCAGGTCATGGCGCAGCGCCTCCACAGCACCATGCATGCGGCGCTTCAGGTCTGCGGTACTGACGGTAGTGGTCATTTCCTACTCCCCATTCTGCACGATCGTCGCGGTACCGCCCCCGTCGATCACCTTGGCGAGGTTGCCGGCCTGACGGATGTTGAAAACGACGATCGGGATATTGTTGTCGCGGCAGAGAGCAACGGCGGCGGCGTCCATGACCTTTAAGTCGTCGCTCAGTACCTTGCTGAAAGTGACCGTGTCGTAGCGCTCAGCGCTCGCGACCTTCTTTGGGTCGGCGGTGTAAATGCCATCGACGCTGGTGCCCTTGAACAAAGCGTCGCAGCCCATTTCAGCCGCGCGAAGGGCCGCTGCGGTGTCGGTCGTGAAGTATGGGTTTCCCGTTCCTGCGGCAAAGAGCACAATTCGGCCCTTCTCAAGATGCCTCAGCGCACGCCGCCGAATGTACGGCTCAGACACGCTCGCCATTGGAATGGCCGAGAGCACGCGCGTGTCGACGCCGAGCTTCTCAAGCGCGTTCTGAAGCGCCAGCGCGTTCATCACTGTCGCCAGCATGCCCATGTAATCCGCAGTGGCGCGGTCGAAGCCCTTCGCCGCCGCAGCCATGCCCCGGAAAATATTGCCGCCACCAACGACGAGACACAGCTCGTGGCCCTGCCCTTTGGCAGCGGCGATCTCGCCTGCAAGACCATCGGCCGCTTGCGGATCGATGCCGAACTGGCCCTGACCCATCAGCGCTTCGCCCGAAAGCTTCAGGAGAATTCGGTTGAAGCGCGGGAGGGTCATTCTGCGGAATTGTCCTGAAGATGTAACAAGGGCGGCCCCGCCTTTATGGCCGAGCCGCCCCGTTGCCAACTGCCAAGCAGCAGCTGTTTCCTTTAAGCGACCGGCTCAGCCTTTACCGTGCCCGCAGCCGCGGCCACTTCCGCAGCGAAATCGCTTTCCTTCTTCTCGATGCCTTCGCCGAGCTGGAATCGAACGAAGCCCTTGAGCCCGATGCCCGTGCCGGCATCCTTCGCTGCGGCAGCCACCACCTCCGCGACCGGAGTCTTGCCGTCCATTACGAACAGCTGAGAGGTCAGCGCATTCTCCTTGCGGAACTTCGCAAGGCCACCTTCAACCATCTTCTCGACAATGTTCTGCGGCTTGCCGCTTTCCTTCGCCTTTTCCAAGGCGATGGAGCGCTCGCGCTCGATGAGGTCTGCGTCGAGTTCGTCGGCGGTCAGCGCAAGCGGGTGCGCAGCCGCAACGTGCATCGCGATCTGCTTGCCGAGCGCATTAAGCACGTCGGCCGAAGCCGCGCTTTCCAGTGCAACCAGCACGCCGATCTTGCCAAGGCCAGGCGCGACCTGATTGTGCACGTACGGAACAACCGCGCCGTCCGTCACTTCGATTATCGCAGCGCGGCGCAGCGACTGGTTCTCGCCGATCTTAGCGATATTGTCCGTCAACTTCTCCTGGACCGTACCGCCGCCAGGGTACTGGGCAGCACTGAGCGCGTCGACGTCCGTGCCGTTCTCCAGCGCGATCGCCGCCATGTTCCGTACGAAATCCTGAAAAGTGTCGTTCTTGGCGACGAAATCGGTTTCCGAGTTCACCTCAATGACGGCACCGCGCTTGCCCTCGACGACGACGCCGACCAGACCCTCGGAGGCCGTCCGGCCGGCCTTCTTGGCCGCTGCAGACAGGCCCTTGGCACGAAGCCAATCGATTGCGGCCTCCATGTTGCCATTGGTCTCGGCGAGCGCCTTCTTGCAGTCCATCATGCCGGCGCTGGTGCGCTCGCGCAATTCCTTCACAGCCGCGGCCGTAATCTCAGCCATTTCATATCCTTTCGTTCCCCGGCGACGGCCGGGGTCCACTCCAGATCACCATATAGGGTCTGGGCCCCTGCCTGCGCAGAGGCCCAGTCAAATCAAGCCTCGAGCGCGGCTTCCACGGGAGGTTCGGCCATCGACCCGATGTCCTGGCCACGGGCAGCGGCGTTGCCAGTGCGGCCCTCGCTGACTGCTTGTGCAACCGCGTCGGTGTAGAGGCGGATCGCGCGGCTGGCGTCGTCATTGCCCGGGACGGGGAACGCAATACCGCTCGGGTCGCTGTTCAAGTCGAGAATGGCCACAACCGGAATGCCGAGCGTGTTGGCCTCCTTGATCGCCAGTTCTTCCTTGTTCGTGTCGACGACGAACATGACGTCGGGAAGGCCGCCCATATCGCGAATACCGCCAAGGCTTTTCTCCAGCTTATCCCGCTCGCGAGTAAGCTGAAGGACTTCCTTCTTGGTGAGCCCGGCAGTGTCGCCGGACAGCTGCTCCTCAAGGCTCTTGAGCCGCTTGATCGAGTTCGAAATCGTCTTCCAGTTGGTCAGCATACCGCCCAGCCAGCGGTGATTGACGAAATGCTGACCCGACACGTGCGCAGCCTCCGCCACCGCATCCTGCGCCTGGCGCTTGGTGCCGACGAACAGCACCTTCCCGCCACGAGCGACAGCCTGCTGCACGAAGTCGAGCGCGCGCGAAAAGAGCGGGACCGTCTGCGACAGATCGATGATGTGAACCCCGTTGCGGTCGCCGAAGATGTACGGCTTCATCTTGGGATTCCAGCGGTGGGTCTGGTGGCCGAAATGCGCTCCGGCCTCGAGCAATTGCTGCATGGTGACGACCGTGGCCGCCATAATCTTTCTCCTTCCGGTTTTGCCTCAGCGGAGCCGAATGACCAGCCTTACGGCCGGCACCGGGATGTTAGCTCCGCCTGTGGAATGCGCGGGCACCTAGCCGATGAGCCTTGCAGTTTCAAGGGGTTGACCTGCGACTTGACAGGCAAGAACATATAGAGAACATTGAGCCGCTCACCCGAGCGAAGTCGGCCTAAACTGGAACAAAGGAAGTCCAGTTCGGTTAGCGCTCCAACTAAGGACCGATACGATGATTGCAGCTTTTGGCACCCTGGCCTTTCTCACCACATTGTGGCTGCTCGTGGTGGTCGGTGCCCGCGTTCTTGAGGAAAGCGGCGCAAGGATCGCCGTCGCCCTGAAGGGCAAGGCAACACAGCACATGATAGTCCCGGTCAGAGGCAGGACGCGTGCTCGGCTGCAACGGCCTATGCGCGCGACACCGCGGCTGCGCGCCGCCGCTTGACCCTTGCGTAGTTCGCCAGGGCAAAGGGGATCATCAGCAGATATAGCGCCGCCATCGCTAGCAGGGTCATCCACGGAGCAACGATAAGCGACGCTCCCAGCAATGCGATTCCGGCGAGCGCGAACAAACGCCAGTGTGGGCGGATCCGGATGCTCGACCAGCTGTATGTAGGCAGGCTCGAGATCATCAGTGCCGCAATCAGCAGCGTCCATCCCATCACCGGCTGCCACTCCCGGAATCGCTCGTCGCCAGTGATCAGCCACAAATAGATGGGAATGAACGCCAAGCCTGCGCCCGCCGGTGCAGGAACGCCAGTATTGAAGCCGGCAGACTTATGCGGCTGCTCGCCGGCATCCAGCCTTGCGTTGAAGCGCGCGAGCCGAAGAGCGCAACAAACGGCCAGGGCGAGCGCCGCAATCCAGCCAAATCGCGGCGCCGTTTGCAGCGACCACAGGAACAGGATGAGCGCCGGCGCCGTGCCAAACGCGATGTTGTCGCTCAGGGAGTCGAGCTCGGCGCCAAACTTACTTTGCGCCCTCAAGAGCCGAGCAATTCGGCCGTCGAGACCATCGAGCACGCCTGCAAGGATTATCGCGCCAAGCGCCCGCTCCCATTCACCGCGAATGGCGAGGCTTACACCGGTGAGACCAAAGCACAGGGCCGAGGCGGTAATGGCGTTGGGGATCATCGCGCGGAATGAAATCCCCCGCGGCCCTTCGTCCTCTATCACTGGCTAATGCCGGTCGCCGGAACGTCCAGCCCGACGATCCCCAGGATCGTCTCGCCGGCGATCGCGCGCTGTCCCAACAGCACCCGAGGTGCGATCCCCGCTGGTAGGAAAACGTCGACGCGGCTCCCGAAGCGGATCAGGCCGACACGCTGGCCGGCTTCGACGACATCGCCTTCACGGACGAATGCGAGAATACGGCGCGCGACGAGGCCCGCGATCTGCGTGAAACCGATCTTCAGGCCGTCCGAGCCTTCGACTAAAAAATGCTGGCGTTCATTGTCCTCGCTGGCCTTGTCCAGATCGGCATTGAGGAATTTCCCCGGAACGTACGCGATCCGCCTGATGCGACCGGCTATTGGCGACCGATTGATGTGCACGTCGAACACACTCATGAAGATCGACACGCGTGTGTAATCGCCGTCGGCCAGCCCTTCACCCCCGCGTAATTCCGCCGGAGGTGGGACCTTGGCAATCATCGTCACGAGGCCGTCCGCGGGGGCGATAATATATTTCTCGCTCTTCGGCGTGGTCCGCACCGGATCACGAAAGAAAGCAGCAACCCAGATGGTGAGCCCAACCAGGATCCAGGCCAGGAAGCCGAAATGCATGAGAAAGGCGAACAGGGTGATCGCACCTGCGCCGACCGCGAACTTGCGGCCTTCGGGGTGAACCGAGGGGAATCGCCACTTGACCGTGGTCGTGGGAAGCGGCGTGTCGTGCTTGTCGAGCGCTGGCATGGCGCAATGCCTTAGTGGCGCTCAGCGCCACGCACAACGCTGCGGTTGCACGCGCTACACGCGCAATCTAAGGCCCCGCCAAATCCGAAAAAACCAGGGACGCAAATGGCCAAGATCAAGGTGAAGAACCCGCTCGTCGAGCTCGACGGCGACGAGATGACCCGCATCATCTGGCAATGGATCCGCGAACGGCTGATCCTGCCCTATCTCGACGTCAACCTGATCTATTACGATCTCTCGGTCGAGAACCGCGATGCGACCGATGACCAAGTGACGATCGAGGCAGCAAACGCGATCAAGGAACATGGCGTCGGCGTGAAGTGCGCCACGATTACGCCGGACGAGGCGCGCGTCAGCGAATTCAAGCTGAAGAAGATGTGGAAGTCGCCGAATGGCACAATCCGGAACATCCTCGGCGGGTGCATCTTCCGTGAGCCGATCGTTATCTCGAATGTCCCGCGGCTGATCCCCGGCTGGACGGATCCGATTGTCGTCGGTCGCCACGCGTTCGGCGACCAGTATCGCGCAACTGACTTCCGCGTCCCCGGGCGGGGCAAGCTGACAATGACCTGGGTTGGCGAGAACGGTGAGAAGCTCGAGTTCGACGTGTTCGACTTCCCGGGCTCCGGCGTCGCCATGGGCATGTACAATCTCGACGCCAGCATCCGCGATTTCGCGCACGCCTGCTTCAACTACAGCCTCGGCCGCCAGTGGCCGCTCTACCTCTCCACGAAGAACACCATCCTGAAAGCTTATGACGGCCGATTCAAAGATATCTTCCAGGAGATTTATGACAGCGAATACAAGGTGAAGTTCGCAGAAGCTGGTATCGAATATCAGCATCGCTTGATCGATGACATGGTCGCCTCGGCGCTCAAGTGGAGCGGCAAGTTCGTCTGGGCTTGCAAGAACTACGATGGCGACGTGCAGTCGGACCAGGTGGCGCAGGGCTTCGGGTCTCTCGGCCTTATGACTTCAGTGCTGATGACGCCGGACGGAAAGACTGTCGAAGCCGAGGCGGCGCACGGGACGGTGACCCGGCACTACCGCATGCATCAGCAGGGCAAGGCGACGTCGACCAACCCGATTGCATCGATCTTCGCCTGGACCGGCGGCCTCAAGTATCGTGGGAAGTTCGATGACACGCCAGCGGTTGTCCGATTTGCCGAGACCCTCGAACGCGTCTGCATCGAGACCGTTGAAGCTGGTCAGATGACCAAGGACCTCGCAATCCTCGTCGGTCCCGAACAGGCGTGGATGACGACCGAGCAGTTCTTCGAAGCGATCGTAAAGAACCTCGAGGCCGCTATGGCCAAGGAAGCCCAGCCCGCCTGATGGGTTTAGGACTTGGTGAGCGCGCCTGCCTTGTGCGCTGCGCGCTTATCGTCACCCGTCTCGACCAGATATTCGGGATTGTCCTTCGATGCCGCGACCTTGTGGCCCTTGATGGTCTTGGACTCGGTCAGCTTGCGCACGACCTTTCCTTCAGCTTTGCCACCGTGCGACTTCCAGCTTACGCGGTCGCCCGTTTTTAGTTGCCTCATAGAAACCTCCAGGGGTTCAACGCCTACGCGGTGACACCTGGCCCCTCACCTGCTCTAAAGCCGGTATGGAAGGCGGTTTCAGCACATCCGGGTTTGAGGACGCTCTGATCATTCTCGGGGCCGCGGGTATCGTCATCCCGGCCTTCGCGCGCATCAGGATCAGTCCGATTATCGGCTTCATCCTCATTGGCGTGCTGGTCGGCCCCCACGGCTTGGGCGAGCTTACGACCTCCCACCCGTGGCTGCACTATTTCACCATCTCGAACCCGCATTCGATCGAGCCGTTCGCCGAGCTAGGCATCGTGCTTTTGCTCTTCTCGATTGGACTGGAGCTGTCCTTTCGCAGGCTGTGGAGCATGCGGCGGTTGTTGCTGGGGGTAGGAGCCGCTGAGCTTATCTGCAGTGCGGGGGCGATCGGCTTGGTGCTTTATCTCACTGGCCATAGCATCGCTGCGGCAATCGGGCTGGGCCTTGCCCTGGCTCTGTCTTCGACGGCGATCGTGCTGCCGCTCGTAGGCACTCACAGTCCGGTGGGCCGCTCATCACTAGCCATGTTGCTGTTCGAAGATGTTGCGCTCGTGCCAATCGTCTTCGCACTCGGCGCAATGGCACCTCACTCCGCGACAGTGGGCGTCGGCTCGCTCCTCCAAACCTTGCTTATTGGCGGCATCGTCGCCGTCGCGATGCTGTTCGCCGGCAGGCTTCTGCTGCCCCAACTCTTCGCTCAGGCGGCGCGCACGAAGAGCCCTGAGATGTTCCTGGCGGCCTGCTTGCTGATCGTCATCGTGGCCAGCTTGGTCACGAGCAGCATCGGCTTCTCGCCCATTCTCGGCGCCCTCATTGCCGGCATCGTGATTGCCGAGACCGAGTACCGCAGCGAAGTGGAGGTAATCACCGCACCTTACCGGGGGCTCGGCCTTGGCATCTTCCTCATCACGGTGGGTATGAGCATCGACCTGAAGCTCGTCGTTGCCGATTGGTCTCAGATCCTAGTGGCCCTTGTCGCGGTCCTCGCGGTCAAGGCCTCGATCACCGCGCTGCTCCTCCGGCTGAACGGCGCGAAGGGTAGCGTTGCATTGGAGACGGGGGTTCTATGGCGTCGCCCTCCGAAACGACACTGATCGTCCTTTCGTCTGCAGTAGCGGCGCGGTTGATCGCCGCTGATACGGCGGCGTTTTGGCAGATAGTCACCGCTCTGGGCCTGACCGTCACGCCTTTCTTGGCGAAGCTAGGCCGCCTCGCGGGCAGCAAGGTCGGTGTTCAGGAAACAGCAGGCGAGATCGACGAGGCGGTCGATTTGCCGCCATCGGACAAGTCATCATCCTTGGATCGGCCGTGTCGGCCGCGTGGTGGCCGATATGCTTGACGTTCACGGCAAGGATTATCTCGCGGTCGACTTGGACGTCGACGCGGTCGGCGCAGCCAAGAAGGAGGGCTATGACGCCCTCTTCGGCGATGTGGCGCATCCGGAGTTGATCGATAAGATCAAGACACGCGAGCCGAGCGCCTTCATTCTGACCATGGACAATCCCGTGCTTGTACGGCGCCTTGCTCGGAAGCTGCGAAACGTTTTTCCAGATCTGCCGATTATCGCCCGAGCGCGAGATACGATCCACGCAGCCGAGCTCTACAGGGCGGGCGTCACGGATGCGGTGCCGGAAACGCTGGAGGCCTCCCTGCAACTGTCTGAAGCGGCGCTTGTCGACCTCGGCGTGGCGATGGGGCCGGTGATCGCCAGCATTCACGAAAAGAGATCGGAGTTGCGCTCGCAGATTATGACCGACGCTCAGCTTGACGAGGTTCCGACCCTCGGCCGCCGGCGAGCGCGAGAGTTCTCAGCGGTCGGTAGCCGGCTCGAAGCGCAGCACGCCTGCCGTATAGGTGCGGTGCTCGGCATCGTCGGCTGGATGACGGTCACCGTCGAAGACGACGAGCTCGCGAAAATCGAAAGGCGACACTCCCTCTAGGCACGCAACATTCACACCCAGCTGGTTGGGATTCGAACGACGTTTGTGGTGCGTGTAGATTCCACAACACGAGCAGAAGTGGTGCTCGGCCGATTTGGTGTTGAAGCGGTACGTCGCGATCAATGCCTCGCCATCAATCATGCGGAAGTCGCCGGGCGTTGAGGTCACGGCCACTGCGCCGCGCATACGGCAGATGGAGCAAGTGCAACGCCTTGCCGAAGAGAATCCCTCTGTCAGGGTAACTTTAAATCTGACCCCGCCGCAGTGGCACGCGCCGCCTAGCGTGACGGGTTCTCCGGAACTCGTATCAATCAAGCGGCCACTCTCTCGAGCGCGTCCTTCACAGCTTCGAGCGCTTCATTGGCCTTGGAGCCATCCGGACCGCCCCCCTGCGCCATGTCCGGGCGCCCACCGCCTCCCTGGCCTCCGAGCGTCGCGACGGCAGCCTTGACCAGGTCAACAGCGCTCACCTGACCTGCAAGGTCATCCGTCACACCAATGGCAACGCTGGCGCGGCCGTCATTGACGGCGACGAGCGCGGCGATGCCTGAGCCGACACGTTGCTTCATGGTGTCAACTGTGGACCGTAAGCTCTTGGGATCTAGTCCTTCGACAACTTGACCCAGGAACTTATGGCCATTCACCTCCTCAGGCGCAGCGGCATCGGACCTGGCTTCACCGCCGCCCATCGCTAGCTGCCTCCTTGCATCGGCAAGCTCGCGTTCCAGCCTGCGCCGTTCTTCCACGAGGGACGCGATGCGAGCGGGCACTTCGTCGGGCGCGCTCTTGAGGGAAGCTGCGGCCTCGCGCAGCTTGGCATCGCGATCGTTGAGCCAACGTCGCGCAGCTTCTCCGGTGAGCGCCTCGATCCGTCGAACGCCGGCCGCAACCGCACTCTCGCTGATGATCTTCAGCAGCTGAATATCACCGAGCGCTCGCACGTGGGTACCGCCGCACAGTTCGACGGAATAATCCGCGTCAGTCAGGCGCCCCATCGAAAGCACGCGAACCTCGTCACCGTATTTCTCGCCGAACAACGCCATCGCGCCGGCTGAGATTGCTTCATCCGGAGTCATTAGCCGGGTCGTCACCGCCTCATTCGAGCGGATCTGAGCGTTTACCTCTGCCTCGACGGCGTCGATCTCCTCACGCGTCAGCGCCTTCGGGTGCGAGAAGTCGAAGCGGAAATAGTCCGCGGCGACGAGGCTGCCCTTCTGGGTCACGTGGGTGCCGAGATGCCGGCGCAACGCTGCGTGGAGCAGGTGTGTCGCGCTGTGGTTGGCACGCACACGGTCACGGCGCTCTGCGTCGACCTTCTGGTGGACGGTCTCACCGACCGACAACTCGCCGGCCGTCACCTTCGTCCGAAGCACGTGGAGCTTGCCGAGTGGCTTGCTCGTGTCCTCAACTTCACCGACGAAGCCTTTGATGGTATTAAGCTTTCCGGTATCACCGGCCTGGCCGCCGCTCTCGCCGTAGAAGGGCGTTTGGTTGAGAAGGATCTCTACGGTCTGGCCGACCTCTGCACTCTGAACGCGTTCGCCATCGAGAACCAGCGCAACGGCGACACCCTCACCTTCCGTCCCCGAATAGCCGGTGAACTCAGTGACCCCGTGTTCTTCTACAAGGTCGAACCAGATGTCCTCAGACGCCTTAGCGCCGGAGCCCTTCCAAGCTGCGCGCGCCTTCGCCTTCTGCTCCGCCATCGCCGTGTCGAAGACTTCACGTTCAACCTTCAGCCCACGCGAACGAAGCGCATCTTCAGTCAGGTCGTATGGAAAGCCGAAAGTATCGTACAGTTTGAAAGCGGTCTCTCCCGGTAGCGTGCCGCCAGCGGGAAGGTCTGCGGTCGCTTCATCGAGTAGCTTAAGTCCATTCGCCAACGTTTGCCGAAACCGCGTCTCCTCTTGCTGCAGCGTCGCTTCGATCAGAGGCTGTGCACGAACCAGCTCTGGGTAGGCGGCCCCCATTTCGGCAACGAGTGCCGGCACGAGCCGGTACATCAACGGCTCTCTAGCTCCGAGCAGGTGTGCATGCCGCATGGCACGACGCATGATGCGCCGAAGGACGTAGCCCCTGCCTTCATTAGCGGGCAGAACCCCATCCGCGACCAGGAAGCCGCTGGCGCGAAGATGGTCTGCGATGACCCGATGGCTGGCCCTGTTCTCACCGTCCGACTGCGTGTGGGTCAGTTCCTCACTTTCGCGGATCAGCGCTCGGAAGGTGTCGGTGTCGTAATTGTCGTGAACGCCCTGGAGGACGGCGGCGATGCGCTCGAGGCCCATCCCGGTATCGATGCTCTTCTTCGGCAACTCGGACACGATCTCGCCGGCTGCTTGCTCGTATTGCATGAAGACAAGATTCCAGATCTCGACGAAGCGGTCGCCGTCCTCGTCCAGACTGCCGGGAGGACCGCCGGGTAGATGCTCGCCATGATCGTAGAATATCTCCGAGCAAGGACCACAGGGCCCGTCGTCGCCCATTGCCCAGAAATTGTCTTTGGTCGGGATGCGGATGATCCGGCGTTCTGGGAGACCGGAAATCTTCTTCCAAAGATCGAAGGCTTCGTCGTCCGTGTGGTAGACGGTGGCGGTTAGCCGGTCCGGACTGAGACCCCATTCCTTTGTAAGAAGGATCCATGCGAACTCGATCGCTCGGTCCTTGAAGTAATGACCGAACGAGAAATTCCCGAGCATTTCAAAGAAGGTGTGGTGCCGCGCCGTATAGCCAACGTTATCGAGGTCATTGTGCTTGCCGCCTGCCCGAACGCACTTCTGCGAGCTGGTCGCGGTAGAATATGGACGAGTCTCCAGGCCAGTGAAGACGTTCTTGAACGGCACCATGCCGGCGTTCACGAACATCAACGTCGGATCGTTTTGGGGAACCAGCGGCGCTGACTGCACCCGCGCGTGGCCATTCGTCTCGAAAAAATCGAGGAAGGAGCGGCGGATGTCGTTCGTCGATGTCATGCAAAGCCATGTAAATGCCCTGCTGCATTGCAGCAAGGAGCGCTTGATAGCAGGGCTTGGCAGAATGGCGGTGCGCTCGCTAGGGCGCGCTGATGGCAAAACGGCCGAAGTCGAGCATTCCTAAATACAAGCGCAAGCGGAAGGCCTCGATGATCGGCCGCATCTTCGGCTGGCTCGTCAAGCTGATCGTAGGCGTATTTCTTTTCTCCATCCTGTGGGTCCTCGCCTACAGGTTCATCAATCCCCCGATCACCTTCACGATGATCGGGGACGTCGTGGCTGGCCGCGGCGCGCACAAGGACTGGATGCCGATCTCGCAGTTGGACCGCGACGTGGTTCGCGCCGCGATCGCGGCCGAAGACAGCAAGTTCTGCTCGCATCGCGGCTTCGACTTCGAAGCGATTGAAGACGCCATGAAAAGAAATGCGTCTGGTGGCCGCATCCGCGGCGGCTCGACGATCAGCCAGCAGACGGCGAAGAACGCCTTTCTCTGGCAAGGCGGCGGCTATGCGCGTAAGGGCGCGGAAGCTTGGTTCACCTTCCTCATCGAGCATCTCTGGGGCAAGCGACGGATCATGGAGGTCTATCTGAACCTCGCAGAGACAGGGATCGGCACCTACGGGGTCAACGCCGGGTCGCAGCGCTATTTCGGGCATGACGCTAACGCCATGAGCGTGATCGAGGCTGCCCGTATCGCGGCGATCCTTCCGCTCCCGAAAGAGCGCGGCGCGATTGCGCCGAAGGGGTTCACGCGCCGCTATGGCAACACGATCGCGGCTCGAATTCCGATTGTCGGTCGCGGTGGACTCGACGCTTGCGTTTACAAGGGCGCTGAAGTTCCAGCGAACAAGGCTCCGCCGCCAGTAATGAAGAAGCCTCGCCCGCTCCCCGGCGAAGAGTATGAGAGTCCGAAGGCGCTCCCTCCCGTCGAGAATGTCGTGCAGGAACTCCCGAGGGAATTGACGGAGCCATTGAATGTGCCGGAGCCGCAAGCCGCTCCTGCCCAGAACGGTGGTGAGAGCGTTACTCCACCTGAACAGTCGCAGGAGCCTTCGAACGGCGTTTAGCTATTGCGCCGGGATGTTCGCGACAGAGGTCCGCGGACGGAACGGCGCCTCTCCCCTGTCCGTTAGTGCGACATATTCGACAAGGAGGAGTTTATGGCGACGCGTACTCAGAGCCGTTCATCCAACCGCAGCAATTCGAACCGCAGTTCGGGCGAGACCCGAAGCGACAATTCCACCAGTCAGAACCGTTCAGGCCAGGACCGCAGTGCCTTTTCATGGGGCGAGAGCGCTGGCCCTATGCTCGGTGCCGCATTAGCCGGCGTCGCAATCGGCTTCGCCGCGAACTTTGGTCGCAAGGCGCTAATGCAGGGAATGGAAGCCGCCGTTGGTGACTGGGACGAGATCCTAGCCGCCGAGCATGACATGGCGCTAGCAATCTTCGATAAGATGCTCGCCACTGACGAAACGCAGACGTTCAAGCGCAAGATGTTGCTAATGAAGCTTACCCATGCTCTCGACAAGCACGCCCACCAGGAAGAGATGGTCGTCTATCCGGCGCTGCGCGAGGCAAACGAAGCGGTGAGCGCCGATCAGCTTGAGGGCGAGCACGGTTACATCAAAACGTTCATTTACGAGCTAAACCAGATGGGCCCCCAATCGGGTACCTGGCTCGAGAAGGTTCGGGAGTTCCGTGGGCTCGTCTCGCGACACGCGCACATGGAGGAAGAAGAAGTCTTCCCGGCCTTCAAAAACGCGCTTGATGCGCAGCAGAATGCGAAGATCACCAGCCTGGTGAACCGCGACGGATTCTGGATGGCCTAGCATCAGCCGACGAGGGCGAGCTTCGGCGGCTCCTGTACGGACAGGTCGACGCTCCCCTCGCCGGTGATCCTCTCGATACGCGCTGCGAGCTCACCGTCTAGTGTGAAGTCTCGACCGGCAACGACTATTGCCTCGCCCCCTGATACCAGCGGGACGATGAAACGCACGAGACCGTTGCCGCCCCGTGCTCCGCTTAACTCTCGCCCAACGCGCTCAACCACGTGAGCCTCGGGCGTACTGACGGTCATCTGCAGGCGAGTGCGCTTGGCCAAGTCCGAGAGCGGCTGGAAACGCTTGATCGTGACGCGCGGCGTTTCATCCCCTGCTCGCCGGTCGAGCTCAACTGTAAGCAGTCCGCACTGGCCGGCCTTCGCAGCGTTCTCCAGCGCAGGAGTGGCTTCGTCGTCGAAACATGTCGCCACGAACTGGCCAGAGCTGTCGCTCAGGGTTGCCATCATGTATCGCCGTCCACGAGCGGAGGTGCGGAAGCGCGTTTCCTCGATCAGCGCTGCCATGGTCGCCCCGACGCGCTCTCCCTCGCTGATTTTCACATCTGCCAATTCGGCGAAAGCCTTCACCTTGTGCGCGGCGAGAAGGTGCTTGGCCGCGTCAACGGGGTGCGAAGAGAAATAGAAGCCGAATGCGTCTCGCTCAGCCGCCATGCGCTGAGCAGAGTTCACGCTTCGAGGCGTGGCAATCGGATCGGCGCAGCTTCCGCCGAATTCGCGCCGAACAAGCCAGCCTGCCCGCTGACCCGCTGGTCCTGCGCACTGGCCGCGTGGGCGAGGATCGTTTCGGCGCCTGAGAAGACGGCTGCCCGATCCGCATTCAGCGCATCGAATGCGCCCGCGCCTGCAAGACCTTCGAGTTGCCGGCGATTGAGGAGGCGCGGATCGATGCGCCCCGCAAAATCTTCAAGGCTTATGAACGGACCGCCCCTTCCCCGCTCCTCGACCAGCTCCTCCATCGCCTTTTCGCCGACACCCTTCAAAGCGCCAAGCGCGTAGCGAACCGCGCCGGTGTCCACCGTGAAATGCGCATGACTGAGGTTGAGATCGGGCGGAAGACACTCGACGCCCCCGCGACGCATATCCTCGACGAAGACAGAGAGCTTATCGGTGAGCGCCATGTCGAAGCTCATCGAGGCGGCATAGAACTCAGCACGGTGGTGGGCCTTCAGCCAGGCCGTCTGGTAGGCGACGAGCGCGTATGCAGCCGCGTGGCTCTTGTTGAAACCGTAGCCGGCGAACTTGTCGATCATGTCGAATAGCTCGTTCGCCTTGCCTGCAGGGATGTTGTTGTGGGCGGCGCATCCCTCGACGAAAGTCGCGCGCTGAGCATCCATCTCCGACTGGATCTTCTTGCCCATCGCCCGGCGCAGCAGATCTGCACTTCCAAGCGAATAGCCGGCAAGGATCTGTGCCGCCTGCATCACCTGTTCTTGGTAGACGAAGATCCCGTACGTCTCGGACAGAATTCCCTCAAGGAGCGGATGCGGATATTCGATCTTGGCACGACCGTTCTTGCGATCGCCGAACAGCGGGATGTTATCCATCGGACCGGGGCGATAGAGCGCAACCAGCGCGATGATGTCACCGAAGCCGGTCGGACGGACTGCCGAAAGCGTTCGCCGCATGCCTTCGGATTCCAGCTGGAACACGCCGACGGTATCGCCGCGCTGAAGTAGCTCGTAGACCGCATCATCGTCCCACGGCAACGCACCGAAATCCACGTGCACGCCCTGATCCGCCAGAAGGCGCTGCCCTTCCTTGAGGACCGAGAGCGTCTTCAGGCCGAGAAAGTCGAACTTCACCAGTCCAGCAGCCTCGACATACTTCATATCGAACTGCGTGACCGGCATGTCGGAGCGCGGGTCGCGGTAGAGCGGCACCAGTTCGTCGAGCGGTCGGTCACCGATCACCACACCGGCAGCGTGGGTCGACGCGTGGCGGGGAAGACCCTCGAGCTTCATCGCAAGGTCGAAAAGCCGCCTGACGTCCGGGTCCTTGTACTCGGCAGCAACTTCGGCGACGCCATTGAGCGATCGCTCAAGCGTCCAGGGATCCGCGGGGAGGTTCGGAATGAGCTTCGCGAGCCGATCAACCTGGCCGTAGCTCATTTGGAGCACGCGCCCGGTATCCTTGAGAACCGCACGTGCCTTCAACCGTCCGAATGTGATGATCTGGGCAACCTTGTCGCGTCCGTACTTCTGCTGGACGTACGAAATCACCTTGTCGCGATGCGTTTCGCAGAAGTCGATGTCGAAGTCCGGCATCGACACGCGCTCGGGGTTCAGGAAGCGCTCGAACAGGAGATTGAGAGCAATCGGATCGAGATCCGTGATCGTCAGCGCCCAAGCGACCACCGAACCGGCGCCCGATCCGCGGCCTGGTCCCACGGGGATATCGTTTGCCTTGGCCCATTTGATGAAGTCGGCGACAATCAGGAAGTAGCCGGAAAAACCCATTCCGATGATGACGTCGAGCTCATAGTCGAGCCGCTTAGCGTAGACCTCCAGTTGCTCTCCCGGCCTACTCGTCAGGCGCGCCTTGAGCCCCGCATGCGCATCCCGCCGCAGTTGTTCATCTTCGTCCTCGCCGAGCCGTGGCAGGATCGGCTTCCTTTTCGGCGCGGCCACGGCACAGCGCTGCGCAACGATCAAAGTATTAGCAATCGCTTCCGGCAGATCCGCGAAGAGTTCGCTCATCATCGACGACGTTTTCAACCAGGCGTCGGCCGACGAGGTTACCCGATCTGCGCTCTCGACATAGGCCGAGTTCGCAATGCACAGCATCGCATCGTGCGCCGCGTGGAAGGCCGGGTCCGCATAAGCAGCGGGGTTTGTCGCAACGAGCGGCAGGTCTCGCACATAAGCGAGATCGATCAGCGCTTCTTCCGATGCCTCTTCGATAGCGTCATGGCGCCGGGCGATTTCGACGTAGAGCCGGTCCGGAAAAAGGGTCTGCAAGCTATCGAGATACGCATGGGCCTTGAGCTCCTGACCCTCGGCGATCAGCTTGGCGAGTGCGCCTTCCGCTCCTGCGGTAAGCGCAATGAGCCCTTCGTTCAGTTCCTGGAGTCTTGCGAATTCAACATGTGGCTGCAGTTCGAGAGGGCGGTCCAGATGTGCTGACGAGACGAGCTTGCAGAGATTGGCATAGCCAGCCTCATCCTTTGCGAGGAGAGCCAGCCAATCGATACCTGCCTCTCCGCCAAGGTCCGCGGGTCGAGCCACGGCCAGCATCGCTCCGATGATCGGCTGAACGCCCTTTTCCATGCAAGCGTCGCTGAACGGCATGACACCGTAGAGACCGTTGCGGTCGGTTATCGCGACTGCGGGGAACCCGAGTTTCGCCGCTTGAGCCGCGACGGTCTTCGGCTCCATCGCGCCTTCCAGCATAGTGAAGGATGAAAAGACACGCAGCGGAACGAAGACGTGATTTACGCGTGCGACTATGGGATTGCCAGGCGCTCGTGCAAAGCGCCCGCTACAACTTATCCACGAATTACCGGGCCGGCTGCCAGCGACCTTCCATAATGTCGCTTATCTCTCTCATGCGCCCGGCATAGGCATCGCCGATGCATCGATTGTCGGCGCAGCGGTCTCGATAAGCGTAGAAGCGTCGGGCGGTGTCCTTGAGCAGCTCTCGTTGTTCCCGGGAGGCAACGGAAACGGCGCGGCCATATTGCGCGTCCATGTTGCGATCGAGCGCTGCTAGGCCGGCGTCGGAACAAACGGCAATCTCGCCGCGCGTGCGCGCAGACCCGCAATCGAAGCTTGGCCGTGTAGCGGCGGAACGCGGCGCCTCGGGCGCAGCCGGAGCCGGAGCTTGCGGGGCCGGCTGAACGGAACCCGTCACGGGCGCGGCCCCATTGGTCTCTGTCGCGGCGGTGGCGGACTGCTGTGGCTCGGCAGTCCGCGCCAGCGTTGCAAGTGGCGCGATGATCGCGTCGGCGTTACGCAACAGAATGACGCTGCCGCTACCATCGGCTGCAGGTTGCACGGTATAATCGACGTCGGACGTCAAGGTACGGCGGCCGCCGACGACCGCAACGCCTGGCGGCAGATCGAGCGACAGTGATCCCGAGCAATTTACGGCGCTCGTCTCGCCGTTTTCACTCTCGACAACCGGGTTCTCCATACGAACGACCGCATAGGCAGAGAGCCGGTCGTAAGCGCCCTCATCGCTTGCGCGCATTTGTGCAGCGCGCCTGAACAACTCACGCTTGAGGAGATCGTAGGTTGCCTGACTGGCGCAGCGCCTTTCCGCGCTCGCCACGGTCTTCGGCTGGCCGATCTGTGAATCCTTGAGCTTGTCCTGATTGGGGTTCTTCGTGCTCGCTACATAGCCGAGGAGTAGGATGAGAATGACGACCCCGGCGAGAAGCACAATCAGAGTGGGGTTGAGCCGGCGCATGGAGCGATGAACGCCCTCGCCGGGCTCAGGCTCCGTCACTGGAGCCGGCCCTCGTGCAGCCGCACAACACGATCCATCTTCGCTGCGATCCGCTCGTTATGCGTCGCGACCAAGGCAGCACTCCCCTCGTCGCGCACCATCTTGAGAAACTCTCCAAAGACGATGTCCGCGGTGTGCTCGTCGAGGTTACCAGTGGGCTCGTCAGCCAGAACCAGAGGCGGCTTGTTGGCGAGCGCACGCGCGACCGCCACCCGTTGCTGCTCACCGCCGGACAGTTTCGCAGGCTTGTGATCAAGCCGCTGGCCCAGACCCAGTGATGAAAGCAATTGCTCCGCCCGCTCCTGCGCAGCGCGCGGCTCCGCGCCAAACACCAACTGCGGCAGGATCACGTTCTCGCGCGCATTGAATTCCGGAAGCAGGTGGTGGAACTGGTAGACGAACCCAAGAAGCTCACGGCGAAGTCGCGTCCGACCCTCGTCATCCAGCGTCGATGCTTCTTCATTCTGTAGCTTAATAGATCCTTCGAACCCGCCCTCGAGCAGCCCGACTGCCTGCAACAGCGTCGATTTCCCGGACCCCGATGGTCCTAGCAAGGCTACGATCTCACCGGGACCAATCGACAGATTGACGCCGCGCAGGACCTCAATGGTGGTGTCTCCCTGAGTGAAGCTTCGCCTGAGGTCCTGCGTAACAAGGACTGGCTCACTCATAGCGCAGCACCTGCACCGGATCGGTGCTCGCTGCCTTGTAGGCGGGATAAAGTGTCGCCAGGAACGACAGGATCAATGCGGTCAGAATGATCGCTCCGACCTCGACGGGATCAGGCTTCGCTGGAAGATCGGTCAGGAACCGAACGGATGGATCCCACAGGTTCTGGCCAGTGATCGCCTGGATGCCATTCACCACGTCCTGACGAAAGAAAAGGAAGATGGCGCCTAGGGTGATCCCGAGCAGGATCCCGAGCGTGCCGATCGTAACGCCCACCGTCATGAAAACCTTCATCATGCCCCGGCGGCTCGCGCCCATGGTGCGAAGGATCGCGATATCACGCGTCTTTGCCCGAACGAGCATGATCAGTGAGGACAGTATGTTGAAGACCGCGACGAGAACGATCAGCGACAGGACCACGAACATCGCTACGCGTTCGACCTCCAGCGCCTGGAACAGCGCCGAGTTCATCTGCCGCCAATCGACAATCGCGCCGCGCCCTTGAATGGTTTGTCGAAGAGGCGCGAGGATATCTTGTACCCTGTCCGGATTCGTCGTCTGGAGCTCTATCATCCCCACCTGATCGCCCATCAGGAGCAGTTCCTGTGCATCCTCCATAGGCAAGACGACGAAGGACTTGTCATAGTCGTACACGCCTATCTCAAAGATGGCGCCAATGGTGTAGGTAACCTCGCGTGGGACGGTTCCAACAACGGTTGAGCGGCCTTCGGGATTCCACAGCGTAATCTGTCCGCCGGGATACAGGCCGAGCGTTTCGGCCAGGCGCGAGCCAACAGCAATTCTGTTGCTTCCTGGGGTCACCGACTTGATGTCGCCTGCCACGATGTTGCCGGTGAGCGTGGGATTGCTGCGAATGTCCTCCAGCCGCATGCCCCGAACGATCACGCCCTCGAAGCGGCCATTCGCGGTCGCCATGAGCGGTTGCTCGATCAACGGGACAGCAGACGTTACGCCGGGCGTCTTCTTCGCTTGAACCGCAATCTGCTGCCAGTTCGACAGCCGCCCATCATAGCCTTGGACCACCGCATGGCCGTTCAATCCGACGATCTTGTCGAACAGCTCCGCGCGGAAGCCGTTCATCACGCTCATCACGATGATCAAGGCGGCAACGCCGAGCGCAACGGCGATCAGACTGATCGTCGCCACGAGGAAGATGAAGCCTTCGCCTTTGTCGGGGAGAAGGTAACGGCGAGCGAGCATTCGCTCGGCGCGATTGAGGATCATGCGCCTACCAACCGCGAAAGCGCGGATTCGATGCTCAGCTCATGGCGTTCCCCGCTCGAGCGCTTCTTGAGCTCGACTTGTCCGGTGGCGATCCCGCGCGGCCCAACGATCAGCTGCCAAGGCAAACCGATCAGATCCATGGATGCCAGCTTGGCCCCGCCGCGCTCGTCGCGATCGTCATACAGAGCCTCGACGCCGGCTCCCAACAGATGTCCATAAAGCAATTCGGCAGCTTCGCGGCTCTTCTGATCGTCCGAACGCATCGTCACCAGCCCGACGCGCCAGGGTGCAACGGCTTCGGGCCAGACAATTCCCGCTTCATCGTGGCTTGCCTCAATGATTGCCGCGACGAGCCGGGACACTCCGATGCCGTAGCTTCCCATGAGCGGTGTCACCAGCTTGCCGTCATGACCAGTGACTTTCAGGTCCATTGCCGCGGAATATTTGTCACCGAAGTAGAAGATGTGCCCTACCTCGATGCCGCGGCCGGTTCGCCGGTTCGCATCCTTGACTTTGTTCCACAGCTTTTCGTCGTGCGTCTCGTCGGTTGCCGCGTACGTCTCGCTGACCTGCTTAAATAGCCGGTGCAGGTCTCGCTCGTCGCCATAGTCGACGTCGGACTGCTGCCAATCGATCTGCTCGAACGCGGCATCGTAGAAGACCTCGCTCTCCCCGGTCGGCGCCAGGACGATGAACTCATGACTGAGGTCGCCCCCGATCGGACCGGAGTCCGCTTTCATCGGTACGGCTTGAATCCCCAGGCGCTGGAAGGTCCTGAGATAGGCGAGCATCTGCGTGTAGTAAGACAGCCGTGCTCCAGCCTCGTCGAGGTCGAAGCTGTAGGCATCCTTCATCAGAAACTCGCGACCGCGCATGACTCCGAAGCGCGGGCGAACCTCGTCCCGGAACTTCCACTGGATATGATAGAGCGTGCGCGGAAGGTCGCGATAGCTCCTCACCTCGTCGCGGAAGAGCGCGGTGATCATCTCCTCGTTGGTCGGTCCGTAGAGCATTTCGCGCTCGTGCCGATCTTTGATCCGAAGCATTTCCGGGCCGTAGGCATCGTAGCGGCCGCTCTCCCGCCAAAGCTCGGCCGATTGAAGCGTCGGCATCAGCATCTCGATCGCGCCGGAGCGATCCTGCTCTTCTCGAACAATCTGTTCGATCCGTTGCAGGACCCGGAAACCAAGCGGTAGCCAAGCGTAGATACCTGCTGCCGTCTGGCGGACGAGGCCCGCTCGAAGCATGAGCTTGTGACTGACGATTTGGGCGTCGGCGGGGCTCTCTTTGAGCACCGGGAGGAAAGCACGGGACCAGCGCATAGGCGGCGCTCTACGGTGACGTGGTAGCGCTGGCAACTACAGCCGCTGTGGCCGGTCCGACACAGGGTTTGCGCAAAAGCAACCCCAATCCATTTACCGCAGTGACAGGGGGTGCGGCCGAGCTTACCAAACGACCGACCGAACGGACTGATCCTTGGATCGTATGTTCGGGGCCGCGGGCTGATGCGACTGGGGACGTTCGTTCGCGACAACAGACAAGGGGGCTGACGAGCAATCGTCACGCAGGGCGCCCGGATCGCACGTCGATCCGGGCGTTTGCGTTTGCGAATATCTATTTGCCTTTGGTTTTGTCTGGGCGAGCCCTTTGATGTAGGAACAAAATCCTTGGTCGGGCTCTTGTCCGACAAGCGTTTTGATCAGCGAAGGAAATAGCCATGCCAAAACGCATGATGCTCGCGCTGTTCTTTATGACTGCAGCAGTCGGCCCCGCGTCCGCGCAAGGTCAGCGAGGCAGCCTAACTACGGAGACCCAAGATCGGCTCGCGAGTTCGAACTCGAGTAGCGACGTGATCTGGAACCTGGTCGGTCTGCTCGGGCTCATCGAACTCATCGGACTTCTGCCGCAGCATGAAGAAGACAGCTATCACCCTTCATCGTTCGATGAATAGGACAGGAGGCACATCGATGCGCTCTTCATATTACCTGCTGCTCGCTTCGTCTCTGTTCATCGTGTCGCCCGCTGCGGCTCAAGACAATGCTGCCGCGGAGGGGAACGACGCCGCGGCCAGCGTCGACGCCAATGCGGCTGCGCCTCAAGTCTCGACAGGAACTGCAACCACTCCCGCAGATCAAAGCGCGGCAGCCCCTCCTACTGTGGCCACATCCGCCGACACGGGTACGGCGGTCGGCGTAAAACACGAGCAGCGGCGCGGTTTCCCGTGGGGCGTGCTGGGGCTTCTCGGACTGATCGGCTTATTTGGCGTGAGGAAGGTCAAGGGCTGACGCTCTCGCGCCGCGGCGGAGCTCCTCCTAAGCTGATTGGATGACTGACAGAACGAAGCGGCCATCGACTGTTATCGTCGACGGGGGCCGTCGCAAGGAATGGCGCCGCCGCCTCGTTAACCCACCTGTAGAGCGCGCATCGACGATACTCTTCGAAAGCGTTGCCGAACTTCGCGACACCAGACCGGCGCTGGGTCAGTATAACTATGGCCTTCAGGGCACCGCGACCCATTGGGCTTTGTCTGAAGCGCTTACAGAACTGGAGCCCGGGGCCGCCGGCACGGCGCTCTATCCGTCCGGGCTTGCTGCCATCACCGCATCGCTGCTGTCAGTTCTCGCAGCGGGGGACGAGGTGCTCGTCACCGATAGTGTTTACGGCCCCACCCGCAGATTCTGCGATACCATTCTCAAGCGGTTCGGCGTCGCTACCCGTTATTACGATCCGCTGATCGGGCGAGACATGGCCGGCCTCATCGGCGACACTACTCGTGCCATCCTGCTCGAGAGCCCAGGATCTCTGACAATGGAGATCCAAGACGTACCGGCGATCTGCGCCATTGCGCGCGAACGTAAGATAGTAACCCTGCTCGACAACACGTGGGCGACGCCGCTCTTTTTTCCCGCGATAGCCGCGGGAGTGGACATCACCATCATGGCGGCGACCAAATATGTCGGCGGCCATGCCGACGTTATGATCGGCACGGCAACGGCTACCAGCGAGCATTTTGAACGTCTGCAGCGCGCGGCGTGGGAACTTGGTCATGCCGTATCGCCGGACGACGCGTGGCTAGGCTCGCGCGGTCTGAGAACGATGGCCGTACGGCTGAAGCAGCACGAGGCGTCGGCGCTGATGGTCGCAAAGTGGCTGAAGGAGCAGCCGAGCGTCGGAGACGTGCTTCACCCATCTCTTCCCGACTGCCCGGGCCATGAACTGTGGGTACGCGATTTCAAGGGCTCGTCGGGCCTGTTCTCGTTCGAATTCCGGGGAGATCCTGAAGCGTTCGTCGATGGGCTCGAGCTGTTCGGTATTGGCTACAGCTGGGGCGGCTACGAAAGCCTCGCACTTCCCGTGCAGGCGCATCGTACGGTTTCCGAAGCACCGCCGCGGCCGCTCGTTCGGCTGCACATCGGGCTTGAGGATCCAGAAGACCTCATTGAAGATGTCGCCCGCAGTCTGCAAAGGTCACGGTAACAGGGTTTTAGTCGGCTATGTGGCCGAATTTCGCGCCGAGTTGCGACGGCCCCGGTCGCGTTTCGTCGGCAATCCGAACAGCATGGCCAGATTTTCGATAGCTGAACGCCGCGCGTCAGTGTGGCGTCGTTGGCGCGTGTCCGAAGGAGAAGGCCGGCTCGGGCGCGTAAGGGCGCGCGGGCGGCAGCTTCACGGTAATTGAGGGTTGCGCGACTTCATCTGACGAGTTGCGGCAATTCGCCAACAACAGGGCCAACACCATAACGGCCACTCGGCGCACCACGATTACTCCCCCTGCAACAAAGGGAGACTTAAGAAGAGCGTCCTAAGAGAGTGTTAGCGACAGGACAGACGCGTCGGAATAGAACCTTCATCGATGGCCGGCTGTGCAATGCATGCGCAGCGCCAGAGCTTCCGGAGTCCAACGCAGCCGCGCTCGTCCGGGCGTTCAATGCAAAAATGGCGTCTTGTTCGGCTCGTCGCCCGTCGCTGTGCTGCTTCACCGATTGTCTCACCGGTCGCCCACGTCTACCCCTGCTATCGTGCAACAACTGTTAAAATCGGCAGGCGTTTACCCTGCGTTATTGATCTGCTTATAGGCTTACGTGTTGCCCCTCCGCTTCCAGAGGACACAGTGTGCGTAAAATCACCCAGGACGCGAGAGCGCTTCTTTCAACATTCTACGAAGACCAGCCCACCATTGCCCGAGCGATCCGCGAAGGCGTTCTCGACCGGAAACATGAGAGAGCGCTCAAGGCGCTAAGCTTCGTTATGGAGCAGCGCATCAATCAGTCGCTCGCGGGACCGGTACCGGCCGCCTGTGGAGACGCAGAGGGCGGCGACGAACGCAAACGCTCCGCCTTCGGCTGACGTCGGCTGCGAGTTCGATCGTGGACGCGCCGTGTCCGATCGAGGGTGGCAAGAGACCGAAAACGGCCAAAACCCGCGCTATTCGCGAGCACAGCGCTGAAGCGCAAACTCGCCGATTTTCCAGCACTTCGCCCTATCAGGAAAGGCCGTTTGCAAGGGCTTTGGCGTTGGTAGCGGAGGAGGGACTTGAACCCCCGACACGCGGATTATGATTCCGCTGCTCTAACCAGCTGAGCTACTCCGCCCCAAAGGCCGTGGAAGGCGCCGCGTAACGGTCGCCGGAGGCGCGGCATATAGGTGCGAGTGCCTGACCGGTCAACGCAGAGGAACCGCTTACGGCTGCTCTCGTTAAACCGCCTGTGGAGAGACGCTAAATGGACCCCCTGACCCCCCTCGAAACCCTGTGCCGGATCATCCTCCGGGCGCGCGAATATGAGGCGCAGACCGCCAGCGACTATGATCGGGACGAAGATCCTGACAACGTCGACGACGAGCAGGAGGGCACACTCTCCGTACTCGAAGACGACATCAACACGAGTGTCGAGGAAGAACTTCACGCCGTATTTGAAGACCTTGGCGAAGATCAGCTCGCAGAAGTGATCGCCTTCGCTTGGGTTGGGCAAGGGACGTACGACGCTGCTGACTGGGACGAAGCGATGGAGGAAGCTCAGGAGTTGGTGGGCGACGGGACCGAGGGCGCGATCAACGAATTAATGGAGCAGCCGATGCTCGCGTCTGTTCTCGAATCCGGCCTCGCCGCCTTCGATCTAAGTTGTGCCGGTATCGGTGAGATCAGTTGAGGCGGCTCATTGACCCCTGAACGGATAGATCACTAGCTCCTGCCACGGACCGCCTGCATAGCGGTGCAGCCCAAGCCCTCGAATTGCCAGCGGCATCGGCCGAAACTCCTCTCGCAGCGCCCGGGCCAAAGCGCGTGCAACCTTCGAAGACACCTTGTTTTGAATTGTAACGTGCGGGCGCCAACCTCGTGCGTCCTGTGCGCTCAAGAAGTCCGTGGAAATCGCTAGCGAGCTCGTCGCGGATGCGGTCGAGATCGTCCGAGGCGACCCGGAAGGCGACGCCCCCTCCTAGATCCATAATTCCATCTATCGTCGCCGCTGGTGCTCTTGCACTAGCGAGCCTCGATAATCGCGCACGTGCCTCAGCCTCTGAGGATGGCGGCAGTGCATATAACATGGTGAGGTGCGCTGGCAGTTGATTGCGATCAACGGGGTAATGCGCACTCCGCAGACGATCCAGCCAAGCTTGGTCCGCTGCGCTGAGCTCGGCAGTGATGATCAACGCCCCGGCCACTGGTCGCGCTCAAGCTCCTGCAAGGCTTCTACTTGCGCCGGTCTCATCTGGACTATGACGGTCTCGCCCTCCAGCCGTGCATCGCGCCACGGCACGCGGCGCAGCGTCTCTCCGACACCCCCGATGCCGCCTTGGGAAACGACAATATAGGCAAGCTGTCCGGTGTGCGAGCCAGCCATTGCTTCGATGCAATGCCCGATCTCCTCCCCCTCGGATTCGATTGGTGCTCGGTTCAGCAGCGACACCGGAAATAGAGCCTCACCGGGTTCGCTCTCGCTCGCTTCCGCAGCCGCTCGAGCGCCCTCCTCCACGCGTGATTGCCGACCGAGCCAACGCCAAACCCCAAACATGTCGAGCACCGTGAGGACGACGTTGGTCCATAGGAGTGCGGGCTGATGTGTCGCCGCGCCCACCACCATCCAACAAAGCGCCCCGAACGTGAAGATGACGAAGCCGAAGCCGGTGATTCGTGAGCCGAGATTGGCCGCGGTCATTGAAGCGGCAACGATTGTCGCCACCGTTGCAATCCAGGAAATCGTATCAGCCATGCTCACCGGAATGCGCAGCTGGCTCGGTGGTTCAGATTTCCACCTGGCTGCCGAGCTCAACGACACGATTTGTCGGCAGCTTGAAGAACTCCATTGCGCTTTCCGCATTGCGCAGCATCCAGGCGAATAGTTTTTCGCGCCAAATCGCCATGCCGGGTCGCCGCGCCGAAGGAATGAGCGTCTGCCGCGCGAGGAAGAAGCTGGTGTCCATCATCTTGCAGGCAGGACCGCAGCGATCGACCCTGACCAGTTCGGCAGGAACGTTCACCTCCTCCATGAAACCATAGTGCAGGATCACTCGGTGAAAACCGGAGCCGTAGTCCATTGTCTCGCCACGCTTCCCTTCGGGAACGTAGGGCACGTCCTGGATCCTGACCGTCAGAAGGATGATGCGCTCATGAAGCACCTTGTTGTGCTTGAGGTTGTGCAAAAGCGCATGGGGCACTCCGCTCGCCGAACTGGTCATGAAAACCGCGGTGCCGGGCACGCGCGCGGCGCTTGCCGCGGCGGACTTGATGAAAACCTCGATCGGCAGGCTGGATTCGTCCATTCGGGAAATCATCAACTGCCGGCCCTTCGCCCAAGTGGTAAGCAGGGTGAAGGCGATCGCACCGACCAATAGCGGGAACCATCCGCCGGCGGGGATCTTGAGCAAGTTGGCTGAGAGATAGGAGAAGTCGACGGCGAAGAAGATTGCAATCAGGCCTGCAACGGCGAACCGGTTCCAGTTCCACATCTGCCGCAACACAACCGAAATCAGTACGCTGTCGATCAGCATCGCACCGGTCACTGCTATCCCATACGCTGCCGCCAAATTCGAGGAGCTATGGAACGTTAGAACGAGGACGATGACCATCGTCATCAAAGCCCAATTGATCGCCGGAATGTAAATCTGTCCGGCTGCACTTTCGCTCGTATGCGCTATCCTCAACCTCGGGACGAAGCCAAGCTGGATCGCTTGCTGGGTTACCGAGAACGCTCCCGAAATGACTGCCTGGCTGGCGATGATGGTCGCCGCTGTGGCGAGCAGAACGAGCGGGAGCCGCAACATGTCGGGGGCGAGATAGAAGAATGGGTCCTTCACCTTGGCGAGCGCCTCATGCGGCGCGGCCGAAAGGATCATTGCACCCTGTCCCATGTAGTTCAGGAGAAGCGCCGGCAGGACGAAGTAGAGCCACGAGGTCCGGATGGGCTTACGACCGAAGTGTCCCATGTCGGCGTAAAGCGCCTCGGCTCCCGTGACGGCCAGAACCACTGAGCCCATCGCGATAAAGGCCCGCACGAAGTCGGCAGCGAAGAAGTAATAAGCGTTGAGCGGATTCAGCATCGCCACGATCACTGACGGATCGTCGACGATGTGCATGATTCCGAGCACGGCGATCGTTAGAAAATAGATGATCATCACAGGACCGAACATGAGCCCGACGCGAGCCGTACCGTGCGACTGGATCGCGAAGAGTCCAATCAGGATCGCGACCGCTATGGGAATAACGAAGGCCTCCAACCCGGCATTTACCGTCGTTAGACCTTCGACGGCCGAAAGGACCGAAATGGCCGGCGTAATCATCGAATCCCCGTAGAAGAGCGCTGTCGCGAAGACGCCCAGCATGATGATGCCGCTCGTCCATTTCTTCTTTCCGCCCAGGGTGCGATTGATCAGTGCAAGGAGCGCCAGGCTTCCGCCCTCTCCTTTGTTGTCGGCTCGCATTATGATGGTGACGTATTTGAGCGTCACGATGATCATCATCGACCAGAAGATGAGACTCAGAACGCCGAAAATGTGCAGGCGGTCGGGAATGAGCGTGTGATGCCCGGCGAACGTCTCCCGGAACGCGTAAATCGGCGAGGTGCCGATGTCGCCGAAGACGATGCCGATCGCGCCGATCGCCAGCTTGTACATAGGGCCGTGCGAGTGCCCGTCGGTGCCCTCCTGTGGCGATCCGGTTACGGCGGCTCCAGTCGCAGTGATGTTCATGAACCGAAATTCAAACTCGAAAAGGCGCGGACGCGCATCTCAGTTGCCCCTGGGCCCCGCTCATGGCGGTGCGCCGCACTAGCACCGGGCGTGAACAGCCGCAAATAGCTGCTGTGAGGACAGCGCAATGCGGGACGACAAGAGCAATTTGCCCGTCTATAGGCGCCGGAAAACATCATTACCGGAGCAAACGATTAAATGCGTATTGGGGTGCCTAAGGAGATTAAGGTCCACGAGTATCGTGTCGGATTGACCCCGGCCTCCGTGGCCGAGTTGGTGGCGCACGGCCACGAGCTGTTTGTGGAGACAAACGCCGGCAACGGCATCGATTGTCCCGATGGCGCATTCGAGAAAGCGGGCGCGAGGATCCTCCCGGATGCCGCTTCCGTGTTCAACTCGTCGGACATGATCGTGAAGGTGAAGGAGCCTCAGCCGAAAGAAATCGCGATGCTGGAGCCACGGCACATCCTGTTTACCTACCTCCACCTTGCAGCCGATAAGGAGCAGGCAGAAGGTCTTATAAAGTCGGGTGCGACCTGCATCGCATATGAGACCGTCACTGGCCGGAACGGCTCGCTACCTCTGCTGAAGCCTATGAGCGAAGTCGCAGGTCGGATGTCCGTGCAGGTTGGCGCGCACTATCTTGAGAAGGAACAGGGCGGTCGTGGCGTTCTTCTGGGCGGCGTTCCCGGGGTCGCTCCCGCGAAAGTCGCGATTCTCGGCGGCGGCGTTGCCGGTGTGAATGCTGCGCAGATGGCCACGGGCATGCGCGCTGATGTCACCATCTACGACATCAACAACGACCGGCTGGCCGAGCTCGACATGTTCTTCTCTAGCCAGATCAAGACGGCTTACGCGTCGCGCGCGGCGATCGCCAATGCGGTCAAGGAGGCCGAGCTCGTCATTGGCGCGGTGCTGGTCCCCGGTGCCGCTGCGCCGAAGCTCGTTACCCGCGAGATGCTGAAAACGATGAAGCGGGGTTCAGTGCTCGTCGACATCGCCATCGACCAGGGCGGCTGCTTCGAGACGTCGCATGCGACGACCCACGCTGACCCAGTGTACGAGATCGATGGCATCATTCATTATTGCGTGGCGAACATGCCGGGCGCGGTTGCGCGAACCAGCGCGTTTGCCCTCAACAACGCTACGCTGCCGTTCGCGCTCAAAATTGCCAACCTGGGAGCCGATGAGGCGATGCGCCAGGACGCGAACCTTGCGAAGGGTCTTAACGTTTCCGGCCGCAAGATCCGGCACCAGGCTGTCGCCGAAGCGCTCGATCTGCCTTACGAGCCCGTCACCGCCTGAGGTTGTGCGGCGCTCGGCTTGCTGAGCGCCGCCACGCCCTGTTCTACCAAGGGACGCCATGCCGCGTCCTTCGGCGCGTGCTCAAGGAGTCGTTTCCAGATTTCGACGGCGCCCCGGCGATCGCCGGAACGAGCGCGCGCTAGACCATAGAAGAAAGGCGCGGCGGGGTGGCCGGGTGCCGCCTCCGCAGCTCGTTGGTAGGCAAACTCCGCTGCTGGCGTAAGCCCACGCGCATGATCGACCAAGGCATTGCCAAGACCGATCCAAAGCTGCGGATCGCCAGGATAACGTCCAATGGCGTTCTGGAGGATGCCGACCGCCTCCTCACCTTCGCCGTCGCGCGCGAGCGCCTCCGACATACGCAGCCAGCTCTCGGATGGCGTGAATTGACCGAAGAAAGCGTGCCGGGCTTCTGTAAGGGGAAGCACCTGCCGAGCCTCAGTGTTGCGCGCGGGCGCCCCAGGCAGGTCTGGGCTTCCTTGGAAAGCATAGCCCGCTGCCCCCACCATCAACGCTGCAGCACACGCCTTCAACAGACCGAAACGAACTCCAAAGAGCCAAAGGCACGCGATGCTAAGTCCGACGAGAAAAACGAGAACGAGCCAACCCATCAGCTCTTCGCCTTGATGCGTCCGCGGATAAGCAAGGCACCCGCAAACAGCAGCGCAAGCGGCGCAAGCCATAGTGGCCAAGCGGCGAACTCCGCGGTCGGACGATAGCTGATCCAGCTTCCGTAACGCTGCACGAGCCATGAGCGGACCTGCGCCGGACGCTCGCCCGCTGCAATCCGCCGCCGCACGAGGTCGCGCATGTCGCCGGCAAGTTCAGCATCTGAGTCGGCGATAGACTGACCCTGGCAAACGAGGCACCGAAGCTCCTCCATCAGCGCCTCCGCCTCGGCCTCCTGCCGCGCATTCGGCAATTGCCGATTCGCCCAATAAGCAGGTGGCAGATCGCTGTCCGCGAATGCCGGCTGAGCGAAGAGCAAAGCAGCAATAATAGTGAGCCCTTTCATCGCGCCCGCTCCAACTTAGCAAGGATCAGCGGCACGTCCGAAGGTTCGATCGGACCGATATGCTGGTAGCGAATGGTGCCTTTCCCATCGATGATAAAGCTTTCGGGTACGCCGGACGAACCCAGCGCAATCTGCACCTGGCTCTGCACGTCGCTGCCAATCCGTTGATAAGGGTCGCCATTCCGGGCAAGGAACTCGGCGATGTCTTGCGGACGGTCGCGAACCGCGATCCCGTCGATCGCAACGCCTCGTGATTTCAGTCCCTGAAGTACCTTCACTTCACTGATGCACGGCACACACCAACTCGCGAAGATGTTGAGCAGCCGTGGGGAACCCGTCGCCAAGTCTCCGGAGGCGAGACCCGGCTTGGACGATACGCCAGCCGCAAGTTGAAACATGGGGACCTGTTTGCCGGCGAGCTTCGACGAGACAGTCGTGTCAGCCGGCGTTGCGAGACGCCAAACGAGCGCCACGACGACGAGAATCAGCAGAACGAGCGGCGCAAAGCGAAGCGAACGGCTCATGCGTAACGCGCCGAGCGCCAATCGTGCGGAGATTGGGCACGGCGGCGACGCCACAGGCGGCCGAGCAGTGCTAGCGCTCCGCCAAATGCGATCAGAACTCCGCCCGCCCAGATCAAAGTGACGAACGGTTTCCACCAAAGGCGAAGCTGCCAGCCGCCGGATGGATCCGACTTACCGAGCACAGTGTAGAGTTGGCCATTCCAGAATGTCCGGATGGCCGCTTCGTTTGTTTCCATCGAGGGGTCGCTGAAATAGCGCGTCTGAGGCTTAAGGACGACAACGCCCTGCCCCCGCGTCGCCCGCAGTTCGCCTTCAAGCGCAGTCCAGTTCTGACCGGCAGTCGGCTCGATGGTGTGCAACTGTACCGTCCACGGCCCAACGGCCAGCGTCTCCCCCGGCTTGACGATGGCCAACCTCTCGCTCGTGAACCCCGCGTTCGCAGCAATTCCCGCGAGTGCGACCGCGATACCGGCATGAGCGGCGACCATCCCCCACGTTGCGACGGGTGTGCGGAGTGGATTACGCCCGATGAGCGGCAGAACCGACGCCGTCGCGAGGATACGCCGCAACCGACAATCCAAGGCGCGGCAGGACGCGCATTTCAGGCCAAAGAATGATCGTGATGACCAAGGCGGTGACGCCGATCAGCGCCGGCACGATTAGCCGCGTCAACACGGGGCGTCGCTCTCGTCGCCAGCTGAGCAGGGGGCCGACACCGATGAGCACGGCGAGAATGAGCGCGAGCGGTCCAGCGACCGCGTCGAAATAAGGCGGGCCCACCGAAAGCTTTTCTCCGCTGATCGCCTCCACGATCAGGGGATAGAGCGTCCCCAGAAAGACGATGCCGAGGATGACGCTGAGCAGCAAGTTGTTGATGACCAACCCTGTTTCGCGGCTAACCAGCTCGAACGGCGCCCCTTCCTTGAGCGACGCGCCGCGCACCGCAAACAAGGTGAATGCCGCGCCGACATAGATTGCCAGCAATGCGAGGAGGAAAGTCCCTCGTTGCGGATCGATCGCGAAAGCGTGAACCGACGTCAGGATGCCCGAACGCACGAGGAACGTGCCGACCATGGACATCGAGAAGGCGACCACTGCGAGCATCATCGTCCACGCCTTCAGGGCGCCACGCGCTGCCAGTACGTTGATTGAATGGAGCAGCGCCGTGGCGGCGAGCCAAGGCATGAGAGACGCATTTTCCACGGGGTCCCAGAACCAATAACCGCCCCAGCCAAGCTCGTAATATGCCCAATAGCTGCCGGCCGTGATGCCGAGCGTCAGGAGGACCCAGGCACCAAGTACCCACGGACGCATTGCACGCGCGAGCTGCTGATCAACTTCACCGGTCAACAGCGCGCCAACGGCAAGACTGAACGCGACTGAGAGTCCGACGTAACCGAGATAAAGCGTCGGCGGGTGGAACGCCAACCCAGGGTCTTGCAGCAACGGATTGAGCCCCTGCCGTCTGCCGGTGCCGGGAAAAGGCGCGCGAACGGATTGGAGGCGACGAGTAGAAACGCGTAGAATCCCAGAGCCAATGTGGCCTGCGCTCCAAGTGCTGCCACGGCCGTCCTTTCGCTCGTTCGCCGAGACAGCATGGCGAAGAAGGCGCCGGCGACGGACAGCACCGTCACCCAAAGCAGCATTGAGCCTTCGTGATTGCCCCACGCGCCCGCCACTTTGTAGATGAAGGGCTTCGCACTGTGGCTGTTCTCGAAGACGAGCGCGACCGACATGTCGCTCCGCGCGAAGACGAGCAGAAGCATCGCGAACGAGATCAGCGTCAGGACGCCTTGGACAATCGCGACGGATCGCATCGTGCGATTGACGTCAAGGTCAGTCCTTAGCGCTAGCACCATCAACAGAAATTGCAGGGCCGCCAAGCCGGCGGCGAGCCACAAAGCGGCGAGGCCAGTTTCGGCGATCACTTCTGCAGTGTCTTTCCGGCCTTATGCTCTGCGGAAAGATTTCCGAGCTCCGGCGGCATATAGCGCTCATCGTGCTTTGCGAGGATCGTATCCGCTACGAAGACGCCGTTCTCCAGCCGACCTTCGGCTACTGCGCCACTTTCCTCACGGAATAGGTCCGGCACGATGCCGCGATACATGACTTGCGTACTCGCCTTCCCGTCAGTGAGCACGAAGCGGATACTCACGCCATCGCTCTGGCGCTGGATAGAACCGCGTTCGACCATCCCGCCGAGCCGCATCACCTGGCCTGGAGCAGCCCTACCAGCCACCACATCGGCAGGCGTGTAGAAGTAGGATGCTCGATCCTTCAGGCCCAACATGCCAAGTAGCACCGCCGCGAGGACGGCAACCATGGCGGCGGTGACCAGCACGAGCCGCTGGTTCTTAGCCTTCATTTTCGTTTCAGCGCCTCGGCGGCCGCTTCTGACCGCCGCATTGACGCGTAACTCCACAGCAGCAGCGCAAGCGTGAGCGCCACGGCGACGGCATAGGCTGCGACTACGAACGGCCAAGGGTTCATTCCGCGCCCATCCTGCGCATGCGGGCCTCGACCTTGGCTTGTGCAAGCTCCGTACGAATACGCATCAAGACAGCGGCACCGAAGAGGCAGGTGAAGCCGACCATCGTGAGCGGCAGCGGCCACAGGATCGAACTATCGATCGTGGAACCCGTTACGCTGATGCTCTGGCCCTGGTGGAGTGTGCGCCACCAGAGCACCGAATAATGGATGATCGGCAGGTTGATCGCACCGACAAGCCCGTAAATGGCGGCAACCCGTCCCTCGCCACCCCGCTCGTGCTCAGCCGAACCGAGTGCGATATAGCCGAGATAGAGAAAGAAGAGCACGAGCATCGACGTCAATCGGCCGTCCCACTCCCACCATGTACCCCAAGTCGGGCGACCCCAAATCGACCCCGTAATCAGGCAAATAGCGGCGAATGTCGCACCGGCAGGCGCAACTGCGCGCCCGGCGACCGCTGCTAAAGGGTGGCGCCAGACCAGTTGGCTGATCGAGGCGGCAGCAATTCCTCCCCAGCCCGCCATGCCCAGCCAAGCCGACGGGACGTGGACGTACATGATGCGGACGGTCTCACCCTGCAGATAGTCAGGCGGCGTGAGCGTCAGTCCGGCGAACATGCCGCTAATGGAGAGTGCCAGGCCAACCAGCAGAAACCACGCCGTCGCCGGGCGGGCGAAGCGCAGGAATCTTGTCGGATTGGCCAGCGCGTGCATCTGCGCCCGGCCTTATGCCCTTCCGATGAGGCGCTGGGCCATCGCGTCGGCGACATCGGCGGGATTGCGGCCCGTCGCGGCGCTTTCAGTCCAGATCTGCTCGAGGCGGATTGGAATACCTTCAATCCGCTGCCGCACGAGAACTCGCGTCACCGTCGCCCACGTACTCGGTGCAGACGTTGATGATGCCACCAGCGTTGATCACGTAGTCCGGCGAGTAGAGAATTCCTCGATCATGGAGCCGCTGCCCGTCTTCAGGCGTCGCAAGCTGGTTGTTTGCACCGCCCGCAACAATCGACGTCTTGAGCGCGGCGATCGATTGCTCTGTGAGAATGGCGCCAAGTGCGTTCGGGCTCACCACATCTGCTTCGAGACCGAGAATTTCATCAGGAGAGACGACCTTGCCGCCCGTTTTATCGGCGAGGTTCTTAGCTTTCGCCTGATCTACATCGGCAATCGATAGCTTTGCGCCCTCCGCGCAGGCATGCAGCGCAACTCCACTGGCGACGCTGCCCGCGCCCTGCAGCGCAATGTGCAAACCATCCAGACTGTCCTTGCGCAGCGCGCGTTTCACTGCCGCCTTCATACCCAGAAAAACGCCGAGCGAAGTGTGCGGTCCTGGATCACCGCCGACATCGCCAGCGGAATTCGGCAGGCCCGCAACGAACTTCGTGCTTCGGGCGACTTCGATCATGTCGGCAACGCTCATGCCGACATCCTCGGCAGTAACGTAGCGACCGCCGAGATGCTCGACAGCCTTGCCGAAGGCATGGAGTTGATCCGGCGTTTTCGTTCGTTCCGGGTTGGCGAGGATCACGGCCTTGCCGCCGCCGAGCGGCAGGCCAGCCATCGCGTTCTTGTAGCTCATGCCGCGTGACAGGCGCAGAGCGTCGACAAGCGCGTCGTCGTCCTTCGCATAATGCCAAACGCGCGCGCCGCCGCCTGCAGGACCCAGATGCGTAGAGTGGACCGCGATAATCGCTTTCAGCCCGCACTCCTCGTTGTCGATGAAGTGCACTTCTTCGTGCGCGTCGAAATCAGCAAGGCCCCAGGGCGTTGTCATTGGCGTGAACTGTCCGGCTTCTGAAGAGAAGAATGGGGCGATCGAGGGGACTTGAACCCCCGACCCCTGGTACCACAAACCAGTGCTCTAACCAGCTGAGCTACGATCGCCACGGGAACGCCTCGAAGACCACCCTCTCGTGCGGTTTCCTTCGGCGCTGGCGCCACTTAGGGTCGGGCGCACGCGAACGCAAGCGAGGGCAAATGAATCCCTACGATCGACAAATTTGGCTATCCGGCAACCGTGATCCGGGAGTTTGAACATTGGATAATCCTGTTGAGGCCTGCGCAAGTAACGCTCGGTTCACTGGTGCTCGCGGCGAAGAGCAACGCAACCGCCTATGGCGATGTGTCGCGCGACGCGTTCCTGGAACAATCCGACGCGGTCGCCCAAATCGAACGAGCCTTGAGTGGCTTCATTCAATATGAACGGATCAACTATCTGATGCTGATGATGGTCGACCCGCACGTGCATTTTCATGTGATCCCCCGCTACGGCGGGAGCCGCGAATGGAGCGGTGTTCCATTCGTCGATTTGGGCTGGCCGGGGCCGCCGCAGCTTGGCAGTGCGGTTCAACTCAACGAAGGGCAGACACGAGCGCTGGTGACGGACGTTGGCACTAACTTTGACTAACGAATTACAGCTTCCTCACTTGCCAGAAACGTTGCGGAAGCGCATCGTTCGATAGGGGGAGAACGGAATGATGAGTTGGCGCTCCCAGTCGCCCCCAACGGGCGTTTCACTTCGCGAGACACTGGTCACCGCGGGCTTGGCCCCAGATTTGGCCGATCTTCTTGCGAAAATGCCTCACAAGGTGCTCCAGGTTGAGCCCCGCCGCCCGTTCCGCGAATCAGGCGTGCAGCGCAACGAAGTCATGTTCGTCCGTGCGGGCATCTTGTCGAAGTTCAAGAGCGACAACTCCGGCCGACGGCAGATCGTCGCGTTACGATTTCCCGGTGAGGGGATCCTGCCCCGGGACGGCATCGCCGAATATGGCATTCAGGCAATCGTCCGCAGCGAAGTAATGGTTGGAAAGTCCGAAGACTTCGACCCGATTGTCGACGCACATCCGGAAATGCAGCGCTTTTTCCGCCGCTTGATCCAGCGGAATGAGGCGATCGGTTACGAGCGGCTCGTCAACTGCGGCCGACGCGACTTTACCGCTAGAGTGGCACACCTGCTTTGCGAAACGGCGGTTCGGATGCATGTCGATCACGGACCGATCCTCAATCCGTTCACTCAGCAGCAGATCGCGGAGATTACCGGGCAGACGTCAGTCAACGTGAACCGTGTCCTGGCAGACATGGAGCGGCAAGGGCTGATCAAGCGCAAGGGCCGCGAAGTCCAGTTCACCGACTGGGAGGAAATGCGTCGCGTGGCGAGCTTCCAGCCCAGCTATCTGCAAATCTGAAGGGCACCACACCGGAGGACCGGCATGGTGGGCGCGGTAGGGATTGAACCTACGACCCCACCCGTGTGAAGGGTGTGCTCTACCACTGAGCTACGCGCCCGCTCCCAAAGAGATGCGGCAGATAGGCACGCGCACCGGTCGTGTCCAGCGGGCTCGTTGCCCGTACCTATAGCGATTGCTAGCTTCGCTTCTTCTCGGCGTAAGGAGGGTAGTTCCCCATGCGATATGCGTGCCTCTTGTTGATTGCGTTGCCTGTTCCGGCATTCGCCCAGGCGGGTGTCATCGTGGAAAACACGCTTCAGGTAACCGGCGTCGGAAAGGTAAGCACTGCACCGAATGTCGGCGAGGCTCAATATTGGGTCACCGGGGAAGGCAAGACACCCGACGAGGCAAGCGGCGCGCTCGTGGCAACACGCAAAGCGATCAATGATCAGGTTTCAAGCCTGCTTGATGGACAAGCGAACATCACTGATGGCGAGCTCATCATCCTGCCCGTGCGGGGAATGCACTGCGACACCAACGCACAGCCACGGCTCAGCGAAGGCGATTGCGCCATCATCGGCTACTTCGCACGGGCGCAGAGCAATCTTCGTACGCCGGAGGTAGCAAAGGTGGGCACTGCAGTCGGCCTGGCGGGTAGGCTTGGCGCCAGCGACGCAAGACTTCAAGGCTTTCAACTCGCAGACACACGCCCGGCTCAGCGGGCGGCAATGTCTGACGCAGTTGCTGACGCCAATCGGCAAGCTGCCGCAATGGCATCGGCGGCTGGACGTCGCTTGGGTCCGATCGTTTCCATGCGCGATCAAAACAGCGGCTATCGCGACATCATCGTAAACGGGAACCGGATTTAGTCTTTGCCGCCTGCACCGCCTCCGCCACCACCGGTCGAGATCGGCCTCACCCCACGCCCGATTGAAACCGGTGCGCGTGTAGATGTGACCTACAAGCTTTTGCCTTAATACTCTTGGGGGCGCTTACTGGACCGCGTCTTTGAGTACCTTGCCCGGCCGGAATTTCGGCTGAGACGTCGCCTTTATCTGCATCGGCTCGCCGGTACGCGGATTGCGTCCTGTCGAGGCTTTACGTCGCGTGACAGAGAAGTTGCCGAAACCAACCAGCCTCACCTCGTCGCCCCGCTTCAGCGCTGACGTAACCACCTCGAGCATGGTTTCGACTGCGCGCATCGCATCATTGCGGCTCAGGCCGGCTCTGTCCGCGACGTGCCCAATCAATTCCTGCTTATTCATGGCCGCGGCTTCTCCCCTCACCCGCCGTAAGACTTGCACGCGCGGGGAGTTCTACCTTAACGCAAGACTCCCGGTCAGTGTCAAAGGCTAGTGACGGACTGCGACACCCGTATCTGTCCCGGATGGAGCCACGGGCGGCTCCGCGGCATGCTCATCGTCATCGGTCCACTCAATCGCCTGTAATGGCTCGGCGAGTGCGCGGGCCAGTACTTCGTCGACGTGCGAGACCGCGATGATTTCGAGGCCTTCCTTCACCGTCAGCGGAAGCTCGACGAGATCCTTCTCATTTTCGGCCGGGATCAGCACGGTGGTGATGCCGCCGCGAAGTGCTGCGAGAAGTTTCTCCTTCAGGCCGCCGATCGGCAGAACGCGGCCGCGGAGCGTAACCTCGCCGGTCATCGCGACATCGCGGCGTACGGCGACTCCGCTCAGAGTTGAGATCATCGCCGTAACCATGCCAATACCCGCGGAGGGACCGTCTTTCGGAACGGCACCTTCGGGCAAGTGCACATGAATATCCTTGCGTGCAAAGATTGAGGGCTTCACGCCGTAGGCTGGCGCCCGAGCCTTAACGAAGCTCATCGCGGCCTGGATCGACTCCTGCATCACTTCGCCCAGTTTACCGGTCGTGCGGATCTGACCCTTGCCAGGAACAGTCACCGCTTCAATCGTCAGCAACTCGCCGCCAACTTCGGTCCAGGCCAAGCCGGTAACTGCACCGATCTGATCCTCTTCCTCGCCCATTCCGTAACGGAACTTGCGGACACCCAAGAACTCCCCGAGGTTCTCGGAGGTCAGCTCGACCCTTTCGGTCTTGCTCTCCAATATCTGCCGGAGTGACTTGCGTGCGACCTTCGCAAGTTCCCGCTCGAGCGTGCGAACGCCGGCTTCGCGCGTATAATGACGGATCATGCCACGAAGTGCGTCGTCGGAGTAGGTGAGCTCCTCCGGCTTGAGCCCATGGGCATCCATCTGCTTCGGGATCAGGTGCCGCTTCGCGATTTCGACCTTCTCGTCCTCGGTGTAACCTTCGAGCCGGATGATCTCCATGCGGTCGAGGAGCGGCTGTGGCATGTCGAGCGAGTTCGCGGTCGTGACGAACATCACGTCACTGAGGTCGTAGTCGAGCTCGAGATAATGGTCCTGAAATTTGTTGTTCTGCTCGGGATCGAGAACCTCGAGCAGCGCCGACGAGGGGTCGCCGCGGAAATCCTGGCCAAGCTTGTCGATCTCATCGAGCAGGAAGAGCGGGTTTGACGTTCCCGCCTTCTTGATGTTCGAGATGATCTTGCCGGGAAGCGAACCGATGTACGTGCGCCGGTGACCCCGGATCTCGGCCTCGTCACGAACGCCGCCTAACGACTGCCGAACGAACTCACGTCCCGTCGCCCGCGCAATCGACCGGCCAAGAGAGGTCTTACCGACGCCGGGAGGGCCAACGAGGCATAAGATCGGCCCCTTGAGCTTATTCGTGCGGGCTTGGACCGCGAGATATTCTACGATCCGCTCCTTCACCTTCTCAAGACCGTAGTGGTCCTCGTCGAGCACATTCTGTGCCTCGGCAATGTCCTTCTTGAGCTTCGACTTCTTGCTCCACGGAAGGCCGAGAAGAACGTCGAGATAGTTGCGGGCAACCGTCGCTTCTGCGGACATCGGCGCCATCGCGCGCAGCTTCTTCAGTTCGGCGTTGGCGCGGGTGCGCGCCTCCTTGCTGAGCCGCGTCTTGCGGATTTTCTCCGCGAGTTCCTGAAGCTCGTCGCCGCCCTCTTCGCTCTCGTTGCCGAGCTCGCGCTGGATCGCCTTCAGCTGCTCGTTGAGATAATATTCGCGCTGGGTCTTCTCCATCTGGCGCTTCACACGGCTGCGGATCTTCTTCTCGACCTGCAGCACGCCCAGTTCGCCCTCCATAAAGGCGAAAACCATCTCCAGGCGGCGCGAAGCATTGAGTTCACCAAGAAGCGCCTGCTTGTCAGCGACCTTGATCGAGAGATTCGAGGCGATCGCGTCGGCAAGCGCGGAAGGATTCTCGATCTCGCCGAGCTGGATGCCTGTCTCTGCCGGAAGCCGCTTGTTGAGCTTGGCGTAATTTTCGAACTGCTCGACGACCGAACGCATGAGCGCCTGAGCCTCGGGCCCGTCTGCGTCATCTTCCTCAACTTCTTCGACCTCGGCGACGGTGTAGCCGTCTCGCGCCACCAGGTTCACCAGACGGGCGCGCTTCACACCTTCCACCAGGACGCGAACGGTGCCGTCAGGCAGTTTCAGAAGCTGCATCGCGGTCGCGACGACACCTAGATCGTACAGAGCATCGCGGTCCGGATCGTCCTCGCCCGGATCAAGCTGAGCAACCAGAAATAGTTCCTTGTCCGCAGCCATCGCTGTCTCGAGCGCCGCCACCGATTTTTCGCGCCCCACGAACAAGGGCACGATCCGGTGCGGAAATACGACGATGTCGCGGAGCGGAAGAATTGGGAGAAAGCGAGTCATAGATCGTATATGGGCGGCGGCCCCTCCCGGCGCAACAAAGTGCCGGAACAATAGCCGCAAATCGCTCGCTCTAAGGTTAAAGGAGAAGCGAAATGGCCGACGACCGCGAAAAGATCAGCAACGGTCCCAACGAACGCGCCATCAACGAGACAATCGCAGGCACCGGACCAGGCATCCCCGATGAAGCCCTCGCGCCGGGCCAGGAGCTGCCGCCGGCTCCTACGGATGAGGAAGTCGAACGTGCGGCAGAAAAACTCGGCGCTCGAACGGCGGAACGCGACACATTACCGCTGGAAGGTGAATGAATCGCGGCAGAACTTAACGGATGATTCTGTAACCGTTCAGTTTCCGGGGCTAATATGAGCCCGTGACCATGCGCCAATCCTTGCTCGCGCTCAGCGCGCTGACCTTACCTGCCACAGCTTTCGCGCAGGCAAACTGGCCCGTTCCAGGACCTGTTCCTGTTCCTCCTCCTCCTGCTGCCGCCGTCGCCGAGCCGTGGATGGCGCAGCCCGCGCCTGCAACGCAGCAACCGGCGCCATGGCAATCGCCCAATGCGCGATCGAACAAAGGCCCGGCGCTCGAGCCGATCGATCTGCCGCCGGCGATAGAGCAGGGCGTGGACATGATCTACGTCGACCAGGACCTCGTTCCGCGCGCAGTCCAAAACTCGAGCCTCCTGCACGACATTTCGTTCGAACTCTTGGACGGGCGCGCCGGTCGACCTCTTCGTTTCGGTGAACCCGATTTACACGGACCTGCGCCGCGGGTTGGTAAAATATCGGCAGCGCTGGGGTGACCTTCCGCAAAACCCGGTCCCGGATGGACCTGCGTTGAAGGTCGGTTCGACTGGTGAGCGGGTGTCGGCTCTTCGGACCCGTCTCGGGCTTTCTCCCGGTGACAAGTTCGACGCGGCCCTCGCGGCGAGTGTCAAAGAATTCCAGGGCGTCCACGGTATCAAGGCCGATGGAATCGCCGGCGCCGGCACGATCAACGCGTTGAATTGCGGCGCTCAATATTTTGAACAACTGATCATGATCAACATGGAACGGGCGAAGCGCCTCCCCGCTCCTGGTGAGCAATCCAAATACGCGATCGTCGATGCGGGCGGTGCGCGACTGTCCCTGTGGCAGAACGACCGGAAGGTCGATGAGATGAAGGTGGTCGTCGGCAAGGCGGAGACCGCTACGCCAATGATGGCCGCCTACATCAAGTATGCGAGCGTGAACCCTTATTGGAACGTGCCGCCGGAGCTCGTCCGGAGTTTGATCGGGCCGCGCATCGTGACTTAGGGCATCAAGTATCTGACGGACCGAGAATATCAGGTGCTGTCGGACTATGGCCCAAACCCAAAGATCCTCGATCCGGAAACCGTCGACTGGCAAGCGGTGGTCGATGGACGGCAAGACGTAGGCCTTCGCCGCCTGCCCAGTCCTGCCAATTCGATGGGCGCGATGAAGTTCATGCTTCCCAATTACTTCGGCATCTATCTCCATGATTCACCGGAGAGAGAACATTTCACGAAGAACGAGCTGTGGGTCAGCAACGGCTGTGTCCGCCTGGAGGACTATAAGCGCGTGGCCAAGTTCCTGTTCAACGGGTCGATCCCTTCGGGCGACAATCCCAAGATCGAGAAAGAGGTCGACCTGCCAAGACCGATACCGGTGTACATGACCTATTTGACCGTCCAGCCGACGGCGGATGGCGTTCAGTTCCTGGAAGATCACTACGGCCGGGATGCGCATCTCATGGAGCGATACGGTTCCCAGCTGATGGCGGCAGTAAACGGCTTCTAGTCACTGTGTTGACATGATAACACACCGGAGATAAGGCGCGCGCCATGTTCGCGGCGCACCCAATCAGCTTCGTTCAGCTAAGCACATTCTGGGCGATCTCCGCCGTCTTTCTGTCGGCCATTCTGTGGATCGCTCTTCGGAACGTCGACAGGCCCACGGCGAAATCGAGGCGGCTGACTTCTACCATCGGGATAGCCCTGCAGACGCTCGGCTTCGTCGCTGCCGGCATCGGCTTCACCGCGCCTTCTCTCCCTTGGTGGGCTCCCTACTCGCTGGCTTCCGCCATACTCGTCGTGCTGCTGGGTATCACGGCGATCATCCTGTTCCTGTCCGCAGCCGTGACAATGGGGAAGAACTGGAGCTTAATCGCGCGCACGCGCACCGGGCACCAGCTGGTGCGGAATGGCCCCTTTGCCATCGTTCGCCACCCGATCTATCTGGCTCTCCTCCTGTACGTGCTGAGCATCGCCGCGGCACTTGGTCACTGGCAGCAGCTACTCTTCGCCATGCCGCTCTATATGGCAGGCACGTTCATCCGCATCCGCGACGAAGAAAAGCTTCTGCGGGCGCAGTTCGGCGAGGAACACGCGCGCTATGTGCGCGACGTTCCTTCACTCATTCCGCTACTGCTTTAACCGCAGCGCCTATGCGGCGTCGCCAGCCTTGTCCTTGGCGGCGTAGACACGGACCGGCTCTTTCCGGCCGTCCACCACATCCTTGTCGACGTGAACCTCGTCGACACCGTCCATCGACGGCAGGTCGAACATGGTGTCCAGGAGGATGCCTTCGAGGATCGATCGCAATCCACGCGCACCCGTCTTCCTCTCGATCGCCTTCTTGGCCACGGAGTGAAGCGCGTCATCCGTGAACTCTAGCTCGACACTCTCCATGTCGAAGAGCTTGGCATACTGCTTCACGAGAGCGTTCTTCGGCTCGACCAGGATCTTAACCAGCGCCTCTTCATCGAGGTCCATTAGTGTCGCGATCACGGGCAGGCGGCCGATGAATTCGGGAATGAGGCCGAACTTGAGCAGATCTTCGGGCTCACAATGCTTCAGCGTCTCGCCTGTCTTGCGCTCGTCGGGAGCCGCGACGTGGGCGCCAAAGCCAATCGATTTGCCCTGCAGGCGGTCAGCGATGATCTTCTCGAGGCCCGCGAAAGCACCCCCGCAGATGAAGAGGATGTTCGTCGTGTCGACCTGCAGGAACTCCTGCTGCGGATGCTTGCGGCCGCCCTGCGGCGGCACCGACGCGGTCGTGCCTTCCATCAACTTCAGCAGCGCCTGCTGCACGCCCTCGCCAGACACGTCGCGAGTGATTGACGGATTGTCCGACTTGCGGCTGATCTTATCGATCTCGTCGATGTAAACGATTCCGCGCTGCGCCTTCTCGACATTGTAGTCCGAAGCCTGAAGCAGCTTGAGGATGATGTTTTCGACGTCTTCGCCGACATAACCCGCTTCGGTCAGCGTCGTCGCGTCCGCCATCGTGAACGGCACGTCCAGGATACGCGCGAGCGTCTGAGCCAGCAGCGTCTTTCCGCAGCCAGTCGGCCCGATCAGCAGGATGTTGGACTTGGCGAGTTCAACCTCGTTGCCGGACTTCGAACCGTGAGCGAGGCGCTTGTAATGGTTGTGTACCGCGACCGACAGAACGCGCTTCGCGCGGTCCTGGCCGATCACGTAATCGTCGAGCACCTTGCAAATCTCCGCGGGCGTCGGAACGCCGTCGCGGGTTTTCACGAGCGCCGACTTCAACTCCTCGCGAATGATGTCATTGCAGAGTTCGACGCATTCGTCGCAGATGAACACGGTTGGTCCTGCGATGAGCTTGCGAACCTCGTGCTGCGACTTACCGCAGAATGAGCAGTATAGGGTGCTCTTGCCGTCGCCGCCGCCTGAAAGCTTGGTCATTCTTGTCCTTGCGTATCGGCCGCGAACGACCGTCCTCTAGGGGCCATGCTACCCCAGTTTATCGCACAATCAACTCTGCGGGTTCGTTAACGCCTCCCGCTTTGGGATTGCTCCGTCAATGCCAAATATATGGAATTGCTGTGCCATCCTAGCAAGGGCTTCAGTGTTTCGGTTTCGGAAGTTCGACAAACAAGACTAATCGCTGACGGCAGCGAGGGCCTCCCGCATGGCATCTTGAAAGTCCGAACGCGCATAAATGTCATTGTGACCTGAATTGGCTACGATGTGATCGTAGACAACGTGCTTGGCCTGTTCGCGCAAGGCTACCGTCCGGTCCGCAGGCACAATTTCATCATGCGCGGCCGCAACGATCGCCACCGGCACGTCCGTCCCGTCCAGGGCAGCCACAGCGTCGATTTCATGAGCGAAAATCGGCCCGATTGGCAGCCAGGGATACATCGACGTGGCGACTGACTTGAGTGAGTCGAAAGGCGTGACCAAAATCAGTCCATCGAGGTGTCGGCTTTTAGCGAGCGTCGCGGCGACACCGCTCCCGATGCTGAAGCCGACAGCGACGATCCGTTCGGGTTTCACGCGCTCAACGGCAGCATCGTAAACAAGGGGAGCGTCGGCGATGATCGCATCTGCCGACGGTTCGCCCGTCGAGGGCGCGTAGCCCCGATAGTGGAACGTGACGACCTGCTCGTCGGGAAATAGCTCATGGAGATATTCAGCGACGTCCTGTCCATTCCAGGCATTGCCGCCGAAGCCCAAAATGAGCCTTTTCGACGGCGCCAAATTATCCGCGGGAACAAAGACACCGCTTAGCTTCGCTTCGTCTGAGGCGCGCACCGATAGGCGTTCTGCGCCCTGCGGCAAGGGACCCGCATGAGCAACCGCATGAGTTGGGAAAATGAGCTTGCTTTGAAAATCGAACATGGCGCCAAGGGTGATGGCGATCACCGTGATCGCGAGAAATGGGAAATTTAGCCTAGGCCGCCAGTGCGGCGTCGATAGCAGGCGTAACCCGGTCAACCGTATAGGGTTTCTCGATAAGAGGGGCATCGTTGAACTCGGGGGGCGGCGGATCCACGTGCCCGCCGGTCGCTATGACGAACGGGATCTTTTTCTCGCGTAGCTTCGTCGCCACCGGCCAGACGCTTTCGCCCTTCAGATTGACGTCGAGGATGGCCAGATCGAACCCACCCTTCTCCGCCTCTTCGAGTGCGCACTGCACAGTATCGCACGTGCCGCGGACCTCATGCCCGAGTGAATTGAGGAAATCCTCGAGCATCATGGCAATGAGAGGCTCATCCTCGACGATCAGTATGGAACGTGCGGTTTGCATTACCTTGCTCGAATAAGCCGCATGGGCAATTGCGCAAGAACCTATTTGCCGCCCTTACTGTCGGCACCGAGCGTGTTCCTGGCCGCTTCGGCAAGCTCCGTGACGGAGAATGGCTTGGGCAGGAAGTTTACATTCTCAATGTCGATCGACTTCCTGAGCTGCTCCTCGGCATAGCCAGACATGAAGAGGACCTTCAGCTCAGGCCAACTCTTGCGCGCTTCGCGTACCATTGCGGGACCGTCCATGCCCGGCATGACGACATCGCTGATCAGCAGATCGATGGGCTCGCCCTTGTCGAGGATTTCCAATGCGTCCTCGCCGTTGTCGGCCGTAATTACCTGATAGCCATGACGCGTGAGCGCTCGCTCTGCGACGCTTCGCACCATCGGTTCGTCCTCGACCAGTAGAACTGTGCCGCTACCCCACAGCTCGTTTGGTTTGCCTTTCTCCGCCTTTCGCGGCTTTGCCGCGCTCGCCTCTTCACGGTGGACCGGCAGGTAGATGACGAAGCGTGTGCCTTCGTCCACCCGAGAGTCCGCGAAGATGAATCCGCCAGACTGCTTCACAATACCATAGACAGTCGAGAGACCCAGGCCCGTCCCCTTCCCAACCTCTTTGGTCGTAAAGAATGGCTCAAAGATCTTGCCGAGCACGTTTGGCGCAATCCCGCAGCCCGTGTCCGTGACCGATAACGCGCTGTAATCCGCCACTGGCAGGATATCAGAGCCAAGCTCGGCGACTTGGTCAGCCTTGACGGAGTAGGTCTGGATCGTGAGCGTCCCGCCGCCCTTGGACTGCATGGCGTCGCGTGCGTTGACAGCCAGGTTCACGATAACTTGTTCAAGCTGGCCCGGATCCGCACGCACCGGACCGAGGCTGCGCCCGTGTTTGACGACGAGTTCGACCGTCTCACCGAGCAGGCGCTTCAGCAAGTGAGAAACTTCCGAGACCACGTCGGGGAGTTGCAGCACCTGCGGACGCAGCGTCTGCTGGCGGGAGAACGCGAGCAGCTGCCGAGTAAGGCCAGCCGCCCGGTTCGAGTTCGACTTGATCTGCTGAATGTCGTCGTAGTCGCTGTCGCCAGGCGTATGCCGCATCAGCATAAGGTCGCAGTGACCAATGATGGCCGTCAGGATGTTGTTGAAGTCGTGAGCGACGCCACCCGCGAGTTGGCCGACCACCTGCATCTTCGTCGCCTGCGCGACTTGACGCTTCAGCTTCGCTTCTTCGCTATTGTCCTTGAGCAGGAGCAGAACCGCAGCGTCGCCGAGACCGCGTAGACCGGCGATTGTCAGCGCCACCGGCTCTGCCGTTTGGCGGGCCAGGCGAACCGCAAGATCGCCGGACATCGCAGGACCACGCGCGTTGCGCCTTACGGCATCTGCGACAGCAGCCTTATCCTCTTTGACGACGAGGTCGCCCGGGTAAACGGGATTGCTCAAACCGGACACGCCTGCCGCACGTCGGAACGCTTCGTTCATCGTCAAGAAGCGGCCATCACGATCGACGAGCGCGAGGCCAATCGGAAGCACGTCAAGAAGAGCCTGCAAGTTCGATCCCTGCGCCGCAGCCGGAGCTTCACCGACGTCGAACAAGAGAAAGGTGCCCTCCCCGCCGTGCCCGTCTGGGCCCGCTGGCAGGTGCACTGCGCGGAGCGGGTCTGCATTCTCGCCGTCGGCAATGAGACGCATGTGTTGATCCTCGCCGACATCCACGACGTCGCCGAAGCATACTTTTTCCAGGTCGCAAGTCGCACCGAGAGCGCGCTCGCGGAAGGGAAGATTGGCGGCGAGGACCTTGCCCCGTCCGTCCACGACCGCGGCCATCACGCCAGCGTTGGAAAGGCGTTCACCGGCAAGTCCTTCGATCTGCCGGATCGCCCGAGTCAGCGGGTCCACCGGTAAAGGATCCGGAAACCTCCACAGCAGGAGCTCCCCATGAGATCCGACCCGTTCGACTTCGACCGGACTGGTGCCGGCGTGCGTCGCAATACCGGTGACGCAGCCCGCTCCATCCCGCCAGGCCATCGATTTCGCCAATTGCAGCCCTTGGTTGGCCTCCTCGTCAGTGCCCAGTTCGAGCGGAGGCTGCGAGCCGCCGAAGCGTTCGCGATAGGGGCCATTGACGATCAGAGGAGCGCCTTCACTGGTGGTCAATGCTGTCGGTTCACGGCTTAGGCCCATTGCTGACCCAACCAGCGAAAAATCTGCACCCGCGACCAACGGTTCACCAAAGCCGAGGTCGGGCGGTGGCTTCAGATAAACGAACGCGGCAGTGGCAAGAGCGGCAAGGACTGCCGCTCCAGCGAAGAAAGGCTGCCCAACGACGAACAGCAATAGAGCCGCGGTGAGCCCGGCGCCGAGGCTGGCGACCGGCACAAGCCATCGGCTGAAGCCGTCTAGCGGCGTCGCGTCGATACGGGGCAGCTCCTGATACAGCACGCCCCGCATCCTATCAGTTGTTCAGCATCCTACCAGATGCGCACGCGATCCTGGGGCGCAAGGTAGAGCTTTTGTCCCGGCTGCACCTTGAACGCCGGATACCAGGGGTCGAGATTCCGGACGATCGCTGTTCGCTGCTCGGACGGCGAGTGCGGGTCCGTCAACAGGCGCTGCCGCAGGTTTGGCTCGCGATAATTCCGGCGCCACACCTGCGCCCAGCCGAAGTAGAAGCGCTGGTCGGCCGTGGTGCCGTCGATCGTCGGCGGCTCCTTGCCGCCAAGCGAAGCAATGTATGCGTCATGCGCCACGGTGAGGCCGGCGAGATCCGCCACGTTCTCGCCCATCGTCAGCTTGCCCTGGACGTGGAAGCCCGGAAGAGGCTCATAAGCGTCATACTGAGCGCCGAGCCTGTCCAGACGGGATTGGAAATTTTGGGCATCTGCCGGAGTCCACCAATCCACCAAATTGCCGTGCAGGTCGTATTTGGCGCCCTGATCATCGAATTGGTGGCTCATCTCGTGGCCGATGACCGCGCCGATGCCGCCGTAATTGACCGCCGGGTCTGCATTCGGATCGAAGAAGGGCGGCTGAAGGATCGCCGCTGGGAATACGATCTCGACCATCGTCGGGTTAGAGTAAGCGTTGATCGTCATCGGGGTCATGCCCCACTCCCAGCGCCGGATCGCGCCACCGAGCTTGCCGATCTCATAGGCATGCTCGAACCGGTTCGACCGCATCGCATTCGCGAGCACGTCATTGCGATCGACAGCCAGGCCGCTCATGTCACGCCACTGCGACGGATAGCCGATCTTGGGCGTGAATGCCGCCAGCTTCGTGTGCGCCTTCGCTTTCGTCTCGGCACTCATCCAGTCGAGCTTATCGATCCGCTGGTCCATCGCGGCGATGAGGTTATGCACGAGCTTGTCGGCGGCCGCCTTGGTCTCGGGCGGGAAGAAGCGCGCGACGTAGAGCTTGCTGACATCGTCCCCGAGCGTGTCCACGGTAAACGTGACCGCCCTCTTCCAGCGATCCTCCTGCTGCGGTGTGCCGTTCAGCACGGTACCATTGAACGCGAAGCTCTCTTGGTCGAACTTCTGCGGCAGGTAAGCCGAGTAAGCGTCGAGCGAGCGAACCAGAAGCTGATCGCGAAGAACCGGGAGCGGCGTGCTTCCCAACAGCGCGCCAATGCCCTTGAAGGCGGTCGGCTGGTAGATGATGACGCTGTCGACGTTCGCTCCGTCGGCCTTGACCAGCGCCGGGAAATCAAAACCGGCCGCGGTCTTGCGCACCTCGGACAGCGACAGTTTGTTGTACGTCTTGTCGACGTTGCGGCTTTCGGCTCGGGTCCAGTGGACCTGTGCGATTTTGGTTTCGAATTCGAGGATGGCTCGCGCGCGAGCAGCTGCGTTCGCTTCTCCAGCAAGCGTCAGCATATTGGTCAGGTGCTGGAGATACTTGGCCTTTGTCTCGGCGAGCTTCGGATCTTTCGAGAGATAATAATCGCGGTCGGGCATTCCGAGACCGCCCTGGAGCACGTTCAACGCATATTGATCGGACGCTTTCCGGTCCTGGCCGATGAACATGCGGTAAGGGATCGGGATGCTGAGCTGGTCCGCATCAGCATAGAGCTTCGCTAGATCGCTCTTCGACTTCGCACCACGAACTTGATTTAGCCACGGTTCGAATGAAGTAGGCCCTCAACTCGATCGCGGTCTGGTCCATGAAGCTGCATAGGCATTGCCGATCTTGCTGTTCGGGTCCTTGGCTTGCTCTTCGATGATCTGGTGCTTCCGCTCTCGCGACAGGTCTTCCAGTACCGTGAACATGCCATAGTTCGACTTGTCGGCCGGGATCGGCGTGTTCTTCGCCCAGGTGCCATTGGCGTACTGATAGAAATTGTTGCCAGGTGCGACGGTCGGCATCCATGCCAGCGGCATCGAACCCGTAGGTCCCGTATTGCGGCTTGGGAGCAGCAGTGACATCGGCAGCCGGCGCCCCCCACCACCGCGGCCATCTCCGGCGCTGGAGCTGTGGATTGTGCTGCACAACCGGCAAGCACACTGGTGGTAAGAAACAGGGCGACAAGGTTACGCA
>CAVVWY010000006.1:0-52813 GCA_963752025.1 uncultured Alphaproteobacteria bacterium
GCCGATGCCATCGTCGGCAATGACCAGATGAGTGGCAAGGCCCCGGAACGAGAGGATGATACGGACACGTTTCGCACGGGCATGACGATGAACGTTCGACAAAGCTTCCTGGGCGATCCTGTACAGCGCCCCCTGAGCAGCCTCTACTATCGGAACGGCATCGCCTTCGATTTCGAACGACGCTTCTAGACCGGTTCGCCTGCCAAGCCCCTCGACAAGGCTCTTCAATGCGCCGGTAAGGCCAAGCTGCTCGACTGCCGACGGTTGGGCGAGATAAGAAATGGAGCGGATTTCTTGATGCGTTTCCCTGACGAGGTCCTGCAATTCCTCGACAAGGCAGACCGACTTCTCGTTTGGGGCCTCATGTTTCAGACGGCCGAGCAACAGGCCGACCGCCGTCAGCAATTGAGACGTGGAGTCGTGAAGTTCGCGCGCCATCCGCTGGCGCTCGACGGCCTGACCCTCGACGAGCAAATCGTGGAAATCGTCCCTGACACGGCGAAGTTCGACAATTTCAGTGAGGTCGAACCGCGTTACCGAGATGAAGCTCTGGGTGCCGACTTCCATGCGATGCATGCAAATCTGGAAGTCGCGGCCGCTCCACCGTTCGCGACCGTTGTAGATGAGTTGCCAAAAGCTGCGCTTTCCGGATGCAATATCATCGATGGCGGCGACCGCATGGGCAGCTGGCTCGTAGCCTTCTGCAGCCTTGTTCACGCAGAAAGTCCGATAATTGTGTCCGGGTAACGCATCCAGATAGCCATAATCGCCGACGATTTTCTTCCAGGCTCGGTTGGCGACCAGGATCATGCCGGAGATATCAAGAAGCGCGATCTGCTCCGGAAGATCATCGATTAGCTGCTGCATCGTTCCCGCGAGCGCGGACGACTGAAGTGCTTCGAGCGGTGACGCGGCGTCCTCCGGATGACACAGGGGATTAGGGGCGGGATGGGCCCCGTCCGATATCAGGAAAAGTTCCGTCTCCAGCTTCACCGTTTGCCCCCCGGTTAAGTCTCCGAACGCTGGTCCAACCGGGAGACTTACCCTTGGGTTTAATATAGATCAGGATTGAGGGCAAATAGGTGGATTCACCTAGGGAGTAGTCGAGGTGCCCCGAGGTAAAATCCACCGTGCTGACCGTCGATGCTGAAGCGGTTGAGCCAAGCCACGTTACCGTCATGCCGCAATTTAACGCCAATCCGTGCACCGGTTCGGCTGAAGCTACTGACTAATCGGTGCGAGCTGCCGGCGCGCGGATTAGCCTTAGCGGCCTATGGGGAAGGCTTGGGGTTGGGAGGGGCAGAGAGTATCATGCGGATTGTAGCTCTGATTTGCGCAGCACTTGCGCTCGCGACGGTCGCGTCGGCCGTTCAGGGGCAGCAAACACCTGAGCAGCAGCCTGCACCCAGCCAGCAGGAGCAGGTCCAACAGGAGCTTCCGCCTCCGCGTGAAACCGAACCGATGCCCCCGCCATTTCCGCCGCTGCCTCGGTCACTTCCGAGTCACCGCTGGGTCAACATGGGCGAGCACCATTCCAGCCGCGCTCATCATCACACGACGAGCCAGCACCACCACGTCACTCACCAGCGCCACCACGGGGCGTCGCGAGCGCACCATCACACCACTCTTAAGCGCCACCGCGCCGTGCATGCTTCAAAGCGGACGATCCGTTCGTGCCATCGCATGACCTACCAGCAGATCATGCGGCACAGCACGTGCAGGGCCCTAATGATGCGGGACCTCAAAGCAGCCGAGCGTCGGCATCGCCGCCACGCTTCTCATCACCACCACGCTTCTCAACGCCACCATAATGCGCATCATCACGCCCGCCACGCGCACACAGCGAAGCGCAGACACCACGGCTGACACGCCGCGCAGTCGAGATCCGACTGGCGGGGACGGTGACGAGTTGCCACAGTGGTGGCTATGTCGGTCACAAACGTTGCCATGCTTACCGCCGGCGGTCTCGCGCCATGCCTCTCCTCGACCGTCGCGGGCCTGATCGAGCACTATACTGAGGCGGCCCCGCACGTCCGCATCATCGCCTACCTCAACGGCTACGCCGGCCTGCTGACCGGCAGGTCGGTCGAGGTGACCAGCGAGGTGCGCGCGAACGCCCGGCGGCTTCACGCGTTCGGGGGCAGTCCGATCGGCAACAGCCGGGTCCGGCTCACCAACGTTGAGGATTGCGTCAAGCGGGGTCTCGTCCAGGCCGGGCAGGATCCGCTGCACGTCGCGGCGGAGCAGCTTCGGCGCGACGGGGTCGATGTGCTTCACACGATTGGCGGGGACGACACCAACACCACGGCCGCCGACCTCGCTGCATATCTGGCAAACCACGATTATAGCCTCACGGTCGTCGGACTGCCGAAGACCATTGACAATGACGTAGTCCCCATCCGTCAGTCGCTCGGCGCTTGGAGCGCTGCCGAGCAGGGAGCGGTTTACGCCCGCAACATTATCGCCGAACACTCCTCGAATCCGCGAATGCTGATCGTCCACGAGGTCATGGGCCGCAACTGCGGCTGGCTCACCGCGGCAACGGCGACCGCGCACCATCAGTGGGTTCGCGATGCGGGCTTCGCCGAGTGGCTGGAAAACTCCGCTGCCCGCTGGGACGTGCACGGCGTCTATGTGCCCGAACGGCCGATCGATATCGCGCAGGAGGCCGAGCGGCTGCATAAGACCATGGAGCAGCACAGCAGCGTCAACCTGTTCATCTCAGAGGGGGCCGGCGTGCGCGAAATTGTCGCCGCAATGGAGGCCGCGGGCGAGCAGGTGCCGCGCGATCCGTTTGGCCACATCCAGCTCGACAAGGTCAATCCGGGTCAGTGGTTCGCAAAGCAGTTCGCCGCGGAGCTCGGTGCCGAGAAGGTGCTCGTGCAGAAGAGCGGCTATTTCGCCCGCTCGGCACCCGCCAACGAAGCCGACCTCGCGCTGATCCGCACCTGTACGACCTATGCGGTGGAGGCGGCGCTGCGTGGTGAGTCGGGCGTGGTCGGCCAGGACGAGGAGCGCGGCGACGAACTGCGGGTGATCGAGTTTGAGCGTATCGCCGGCGGCAAGGCGTTCGACGTGTCCGCGTCGTGGTTCACCGACTTGCTTCGCGACCTTGGCCAAGCTTGATGCGGTAGAACACAAGCGGCCCGGGCCGAGGGAACAGACCGGGCCGCGATAGTTTGAACCCGCCGCGGGTTCGGGGAGGGACAGCGGGCTCGCTCCGGCTATAGCTTGTTTTCCACAGGCTAACATCATGGGGGAACTACCGAATTGCGTTCCGATGGTATTCCGGAAGGACGTGAATGAGGGTTAACCCGCAGGTCCCGGAGCGGGACGGGGGACTCTGCCGCGTTCCCTAGAGATCCGATATCTGAGACGTTCCCTGACGCACAGAGCAGGAGATGGTGTCGTGTCCTTCGGGAATAAGCAGGCTCCTCCGAGTCGCCGGCGCTACGAGCGCGAGGAAGTGATGCTAGCGGGTTCGGCGATGGCGATCACAAGATCGCGGTCGATCGTGGTCTCGGACCTGTCGGCGACCGGCGCAGGTCTCGGCGGCCGCGACCTGCCGAAGTGCGGCGACGATTTGCTGATAATCGTCGGATCGCAGGACCGGATGGCGCGCGTCGCCTGGCGCACTGGCGACAAATGCGGCGTCAGCTTCGACCAGCCTCTGATTGGCGATCAAATTGAACTGATGAAGGCGGAAGCCGACTGGTCGGTCGTGGCTGGCTGGGAGCGTTAAGGGGCAAATCTCACTCACCACGGTCGAGGCGTCACGCGGAACAAATCCGCGTGGCGTCCTTCGCCCACGTTTCCGTTTCATCAACGTTTGTCGCGTACCAGACGGAATTGGCGTGGCGGTGATTTATGAAGGGGGCACCGCTGATGAGGTTCTTGAAGGCAAACCGTCCGATGTCCGCGGAGGACGAGGTCGCGATAGCGCGGCTGCAGGAGCTGGCAACGCGCGCCCGGATGATTCCGGAGACGCCGCCGGAACTCAGTGAAGAGCAACAGGAGGCGCTCACGCGCCCGGCCCGTCCCGCTGGCCGGAAGATCTTTCAATGACGAAGCCAGCGTCACTCGACCGCTTGCGCGACATCTCCAAGCAACGTTCGATCCGCAAGCCATTGGCCGTCGACGAGGAAGCAGATCTGTCCTCTGAACAAGCGCGCGCCGGATCCTTCGTTACGGTCGAGTGGCCGATCGGCCGCTGAAGATTTCGAGCGAACGCCGTTGCTCCGCAGTTAGACCGAATAAGACCGTTCGAGCATCCGATGAACTCTGACTAGCCGCTCACGGCATCGCTGCCGTACCAGCTCGAGTTCATCGCTCTGTCGCGCCGTTTGGAGCGGCTGAGATTTGGCCCGCATAATCCTTCCCTCTAAACGTAAGTTGCCATAAATCTGGTGATCGGCCTCCCTGGAAAAATAGGGCGTGCCGAAGCCTCGCTACATCATGTTGTTGGTCGTTGTTCCGCCCATCGTTTGTGGTCCGCCCGTGACCGAGCCGCCGGACGCGATCTGTTGCTGCACTGCCTGAGTGAGCTGCGGCGAGGTGGTTGTCGCGGTGCAGGTCGCTGTGCCGTTCGCAGCCGAAGCGGCGAGTGCGCTCACCGATACGCCGCACACGCTTGCCGCAACATCGATGGGAACTTGCGCGGTAACAGGGATATTGTCGCGGTTGACCTTCAAGGACACCGACAGGTTGTTGAGGACGTTCTGAAGGTTGACGTTGACTAGCGTCGGGATGCTCGTTCCGCCGCCGCCGCTCCCGCCAGTTCCGCCGGTCGCGCGTGTTCCAGTTTCGCCCGTCGTCGAAGGAGCCGGAGTCACAGCGGTCGCCTCGCCAGCCGAGGCTGGGGCGGATGCGTCTGTGGTCTTGCATGCTGCGACGCCCAACGCGGCAAGCGCTGCTGTCGCCCAGATCACCGAACGTTTTGTCATGTGAATTCTCCTGGAACTTAGGACTGAGGAGTGGCCGTCGCGGGCTGCGGCTGCGGCTGCGGCGTCGGTTGGGGCTGTGGAGTTGTCGTGGAGGGTGCCGTCGTGCCCGTCGTACCCGTCGTCGTCTGGGCGCCGCCGCCGACCGATCCGTTGGCGGCGAGCTGCTCCTGAATGTACTGCTTGAGCTCGGGCGAGACGCTGTTGGCGGTGCAGCCGTCGCTCTTGCCGCCGCCGGCGCCGATCGACAGCACGTTGATGGATACGCCGCAGACGTTCGCGGCGATGTTGATCGGAATTTGCGCGTTGATCGGGATGTTCGCCTTATCGATCTTGAGATCGAGCGCGAGGTTGTTGAGCACGTTGGAGAGATTGACGTTCACTAGCGAAGGCACGCTTGAGACCCCCGAAGCGACCGCAGAACCGGCGCTTTTGATACCGTCGGCGGCCGATGAAGCTGTCTTGCAGGCGGATAATGGTAGCAGCGCCACAAGCGCTGCAAACGCGGTGAGATTACGCATGATACTGTCCCTCTGTATTCGCCGCGCCAACGCGCGTGGTGGACGAATGTTTCGGCTGCTGCTCGTGCACCGACGGCGCGAATTAAGAGCAGTGGATGCAGGCACGTCAGGGAGGAGGCCGATTACGCGACGTCGGGCGCTCGGTCGGCGCTTCGCTAAGCGTCGATTTCCTCTTCATCCACGGCTGACGCCCGGCTCTGGATGAACTCGAACCGCTGAGCCGGGTCGCGGCCCATCAGGCGCTCGACCAGGTCCTTGACCGGCTGGCGGTCTTCGTACGCGGCGGGGAGGGTCACGCGGAGCATGGACCGGGTCTTCGGGTCCATGGTGGTTTCCTTGAGCTGGTTCGGGTTCATTTCGCCGAGGCCCTTGAAGCGGCTGACTTCGACCTTCTTGCCCTTGAACTCGGTCGCTTCGAGCTCGGCGCGGTGGGCGTCGTCGCGGGCGTAGAGGGTCTTGGCGCCGGCGGTCAGGCGATAGAGCGGTGGCTGGGCGAGGAAGAGGTGACCGCGGCGCACCAGCTCCGGCATTTCCTGGAAGAAGAAGGTCATCAGCAAGGTCGCGATGTGGGCGCCGTCGACGTCGGCGTCGGTCATGATGACGATACGCTCGTAGCGGAGCGCGTCCTCGTTGAACTTGTCGCGGGTGCCGCAGCCAAGCGCGAGATTAAGGTCGGCGATTTCGCTGTTGGCGCGAATCTTCTCGGCGGTGGCGGAGGCGACGTTGAGGATCTTCCCCCGAATGGGGAGGATCGCCTGAGTCTTACGGTCCCGCGCCTGCTTGGCGGAGCCGCCCGCGCTGTCGCCTTCGACGATGAACAGCTCGGTGCCTTCGGGGTCGTCGCTGGCGCAGTCGGTGAGCTTGCCGGGGAGGCGGAGCTTGCGGGCGCTCGTCGCCGTCTTTCGCTGAACTTCGCGCTCGGCGCGGCGCTTGAGGCGTTCTTCCATGCGCTCGACGATCGAGCCCAAAAGGGCGCGGCCGCGATCCATATTGTCGGCGAGGAAATGGTCGAAATGGTCGCGGACGGCGGCCTCGACGAAGCGCGCGGCTTCCAGGCTGGTGAGGCGGTCCTTGGTCTGGCTCTGGAAATGCGGGTTTCGGATGAAGACGCTGAGCATCAGTTCGATGCCGTTGAAGACGTCGTCGGCCTGGATGTCCTTGGCGCGCTTGTTGCCGACGAGCTCGCCGAACGCGCGGATGCCCTTGGTCAGCGCGGCGCGAAGGCCCGCCTCGTGGGTGCCGCCGTCGGGGGTTGGGATCGTGTTGCAGTAGTAGCTTTCGCTGCCGTCGGAATAGAGCGGCCAGGCGACGGCCCATTCGGCGCTGCCCTGCGGGGTGCCGGTGGCGTCGAGCGGGAAGTCCTGCTTTCCCACGAAGGGCTGGTTAGTCACTGCGGGACGGTCGCCGAGTTGATCCGCGAGATTGTCGGCGAGGCCCCCCGGGAAGTGGAATACGGCTTGCTCGGGGACCTTTTCGCTGGCGAGGCTCGGGTCGCAGCGCCAGCGGATCTCGACGCCCGCGAAGAGGTAGGCCTTTGAGCGGGCGAGTTTATAAAGGCGCTCAGGGTTGAATTTGGCGTCTGCCCCGAAGATCTCCGGGTCGGGCGTGAAGATTACCGTGGTGCCGCGGCGGTTGGGCGCAGCGCCGACGGTTTGAAGCGGCGAGGTGGCGACGCCCTTGGAGAAGGTCTGCCGGTAGAGCGTCTTGTCGCGCGCCACCTCGATGATGGTTTCGGTCGAGAGGGCGTTCACGACGCTGACGCCGACGCCGTGGAGGCCGCCTGACGTGCTGTAAGCCTTGCCCTCGAACTTACCGCCCGAGTGGAGCGTGGTCATGATGACTTCGAGGGCCGACTTGCCGGGGTATTTCGGATGCGGGTCGACAGGGATGCCACGGCCGTTGTCAGTGACCGTCAGGCGATTGCCGGGCTCGAGCGTGACCTCGATGCGGCTGGCATGGCCGGCGACGGCCTCGTCCATCGAATTGTCGATGACCTCGGCGGCGAGGTGGTGAAGCGCCCGATCGTCGGTGCCGCCGATGTACATGCCGGGCCGGCGGCGGACGGGCTCAAGCCCCTCGAGCACCTCTATCGCGGACGCGTTGTAGCTGTCGGGCGTGGAAGAAGATCCGGAAGACGAAAACAGATCGGCCATTTGAGAAAGCTATAAGACCCGGGTTCCAGCAGTGCCAAGCTTTCGGCCTCAGGTTTTCCACAGGTCTGGACTGCGGCGATGGGCGAAACAGCAGTAATCTGCTACGCCGGTGCCGCCGAATAGAAAGGTCATTCTGATGGCCGCGTCACCGTTCGTGACGGGAGAGGTCAGTGCGGCTCCGTTCACCCTGAAGGTGCATCGCGGCGAGGGCATGGTCCTGCTTGCGATGGATTGGAAGGGCGGCAAGCCGCCCGACGATTTCGTCGGCTTTTCGATCGAGTATCGGCGGCCGAAAACGGCGACGTTCTGGCCGATCAAGAATCGGCTGCGCTTTCCGGGCAGGGGCAAGGCCGTCGCCGCAGGCAAACCGCCGGAGCAATATCCGAGCACCGAGGCGCCGTTCCAGACCTTCCGCTGGGTCCACTTCCCGCGGATCGCGGACGTCGAAGGGCAATTCACCTATCGCGTTACGCCGCAGTTCATGAAATCGAACGGGCAAGATAACCGCGGGCACGGCGCAGGAAGCGAGCCTCGAAATCTACTCCGAGACAGAGCCCGGCAAGATCAATATCGCCTTTACCCGGGGTTACGTCGCCTCGCAGGCATTCGTCGACAAGTTCGGGGGCGAGGAAGGGTTCGCGAAGCTAATTCCGCCGACGGCCAACGAGGGCAACGAGTTCGTTCCGACTCATCCCGAGCACGCCGCTGCCTATCGCTGGATGGGGTTCGAGGCGCGGCAGCGGATCCTCGCCTTGCTGAAGGACGCGATCAAGGACAACGCCGAGGTGCGGGTCGTTGCCTTCGAGCTCAACCTGCCCGAGCTGATCAAGCTCCTCGTGAAGATCGGACCGAGGCTCAAGATCATCCTCGACGACAGCAAGAGCACGTCCACCCTGGCCGACGGGACGAAGGTCACGAAGGACAAGGGCGCCCCCGGCTCGGCCGAGAGCAAGGCCGCCGTGGCGCTGCTGGCGGCCGGCGCTCAGGTTTGCCGCCAGCACATGGGCGATCTCCAGCACAACAAGATGATCATCGTCCATGGCCCGACGGAGAAGAAGGTCGTGCTCGGCTCGACCAATTTTTCGTGGCGCGGCTTCTATGTCCAGTCGAACAATGCCGTGATAGTCTGCGGGCAGGCCATCGTCGACCAACAGCTGAAAGCGTTCGAACTCCTACTGGGAGAGCACGACTGGCAAGTTCGCCGCCTCCGCCTCGGCCGACTGGCTGCCGCTGCAGGTGCCCGGCCTCGACGCCGAAATTTCAATGTGCCCCCACGCGGCGGCCCATTCGACGCAAAAGGGAATCGCCGCGGACATGGATTCAGCGACATCAAGCCTGTTCTACTCGTTGGCCTTTCTCGGGATCACCGGTGGGGACGTGAAGAAGGCCGTGCAGGATGCGACCGATCGCGACGACCTGTTCGTCTATGGCGTGTCGGACAGTTCGGCAGGCATCATCCTGCATCAAACCGACGGCAACCCCGCGCCGGTAACGTTCGACAACCTCAGCAAAGGCCTGCCCGAGCCGTTCCGAAGCGAGGCAGCGGGGGCAACGGCGTCAAGATGCACCACAAGTTCGTGGTCATCGATTTCGACAAGCCGACCGCCCGGGTCTACACCGGAAGCTATAATTTCTCGGGCAGCGCGGACAACAAGAACGGCGAGAATCTGATCGTCATCCGTGATCGCCGGATTGCGACTGCTTATATGGTCGAGGCGCTGCGGATCTTCGACGCATACCAGTTCCGGGTTTCATTCAAAAAGCCGGAGCCGGTGCCGGGGGCGCCTGCTCCGAAGCCGAAGAAGAAGGAGCTCGCGGTCCCGCCGACCGACCCTGCGGTCAAGCCTTGGTGGGACCGGTTCTGGACCGACTCAGTGCGAATTCGAGACCGCAAGATGTTCGCCTGATTCGCCAATTGAATGGTCTTGAAAACGACGTTTGCTCAACCATCTGAGCGTTCGCCGGGCGCCTGATGGGCTCGGCGACGGGGCGAAGACGCCCATACGCGCGCCTCCGCTCCGCCTAGTCGCTCAAATGGAGGACAAGACTATGCGTAGTGCTTTCGACTTTTCGCCGTATCGGCGTTCCACGGTTGGTTTCGACCGCCTGTTCGACATGCTGGAGAACAGCAATCTCGGGCAGGGTCAGGAAAATTACCCGCCCTTCGACCTGATCAAGAAGGGCGAAAACGATTACTGTATCCAGCTCGCCGTCGCCGGCTTCAAACCGGATGAGATCGACATTACCGCCCAGCAGAACGTGCTGCTGGTGTCCGGCCGCAAGTCGGACGAAACGGACGAGAAGGGTGGCGAGTACGTCTATCGCGGCATTGCCAACCGCTCCTTCGAGCGGAGGTTCGCGCTGGCGGATCACATTCAGGTGCGCGGCGCGGACCTGAAGGACGGCCTGCTCTCGGTCGAGCTGGTCCGCGAAATCCCCGAGGCGATGAAGCCGCGGAAGATCAACATCGCCGGGAGCGCGGGTGAGCGCTCGGCCATTGGAGGAGAGCAGCCCGCGTCGAGGCAGACTGTCGATGCGGACGCTGAAAACGCCTGAGGCGGCGTGAAATTGAAGCCCCGGAGAGCAATCTCTCCGGGGCTTTTTTTGTGTCGAACCCGTTCGAGCTTAGCTCTTGATAACCGTCACTTTGAGGAATGTCGCCGGTATGTCCGTATCGCTACCCCCCTCGTTCTGGCGGTCGAAGAGCTCACCCAATTCCCCGGCCAGTTCCTCGGCAAGGCCGTTCTTCGCTGCGGCGTCGAACGCATTCATGGTCGGCCCATAATAATTGCGGAAGACTGCCAGCAAATCGGACGGGGGACCGGCTTGGCGGAAACGCCAGGTTGCGCGTTCGAAGCTGATGCCTTCGGGGCGAATGCCTGCGGCCGTGAACCGATGCCTGACCTGCGCTTCGTCGCCCCACGTCATGGGGCTGACGAAGCCTTCGGGCGGCGGCGGCGTGTAGGCGGCGCTGACTTTTAGGATCTGCGCGACGAGCGTGGGGTCACCGGGAATCCAGTTGCCCATGATGATGCGCCCCCCCGGCTTGGTCACTCGCACCATCTCGCTTGCGACGTCGAAGGGCTTGGGAGCGAACATCGCGCCGAAGATCGATATGACGAGATCGAAGCGCTCGTCGGGAAGGTCGGACAGGTTTGAGGCATCGCCTCTCTGGAAGGTGAGGTTGTCCAGGCCCGCTTTCCTCGCGCGCTCCTTACCCGCGACCACCAGGTTCGCGGCGATGTCGACGCCGACCACATCTGCGCCGCGGCGGGCGGCGGGAAGGGCTGTGGTGCCGTCGCCGCAGCCGAGGTCGAGAACGTCCATGCCCGGCTGAATGCCTAATGTCGTAACAAGCTCGTCGCCGCTTTTGCGCATGGTGGCGGCGATGCGGGTGAAATCGCCCTTTTCCCACAGCGCCCGGTTCGGATTGATGGCATCAACGGTGGTGTCTCTCATCTTGTCGGTGCTCCTATGCGGCAGAAGTTTACCAGGCACGCGTCTCGGCGATTTCCATTTCGCCAGCCGACTTCACGAGGACGTCGGCAATCTCTTCGGCCGTGTGCGCTGCGCCGAGCGTGCTGAGATACTGGGGGTCGAACTGCTCTTCTAGCCCGCCTTCGGGGCCGCGCATCAGGATCCAGACGTGCGCTTTGTCGTCGATCTTCTCGTATTTCATTTTCCTGGTCCTTGCCTGGTGTCCCGGGCGCGCGGCTGGGGAGGGGGAGGGATGCGCGCCCGGGAAGCGGGTCAACCGACGAGCAGCGTTCCGTTCATCCGGATCGGGCGGTTCAGGTTGAAATAGTTGGGACTGGTCTTCATCACCGTGTCGTGGATCTCGGCGAATTGGTCCGCGGTCCCGTTGCCGGCGATTTCGACTTCATAATCGATGGCTTCGTAGCCGGGCGGCACGCTGTCATCGAGGCCGAGGAAGCCGCGCAGATCGAGCGTGCCCTTGGTGCGGATCTCGAGCTTGTCGAGCGTGATGCCCTTGAGCGCGGCGCCGGCGACATAACCAACGGTCATGCAGGCATTGACGGCGGCCATCAGCAGCTCCTGCGGGTTCGGGGCGCCGTCCGAACCGAGCAGCTCGCATGGCTCGTCCGCGACGATCTTGTGGCTGCGGCTGATGCGCTCGCCGCCGATGGTGAAGCCGTCGACGGTGGTCTCGCTGCAGGTCTGGCCCTGCCAACGAGTGGTGACGTCGAAGCTGACCTTGGCTTGGCTAACATCGGCCTGGATGGCCTCGACCACTTCGCCGAGAGCGTTGAGGTCGAGTCCGTTGACGCGGCTTTTCACGGTGTCGAGCATTGGAAACTCCTGTTTCTTGAGTGTCGTTGGTGATCGGGTTGGTTCAGGCGAAATTCGGTGCGGCTTCGGCGATGCGCTGAGCAGCGCGCGGCGACAGGGTCTCCAGCGCGTCGATGAAGCGATCATGGACCATGCCGGACCCGATGTAGGTCCAGCGGGCAGCCTGGTGCTGCTGGGGCAGGATCGCTTCACGGTCGACCGGGCGGCCGATGGCGCGCTCAAGTGCATCGAGGTTGAAGCCCGCCTGCATCTTGAGGCCATCGTCGAGGAACTTGCCGATCTCGAGGAATCCGTCGATCGCCTTGTCGATCTGTTCTTCGCTGCTTCCATCCGCGAGCGCATCCACGATCAGCGTATCCAGCTTGGCGTGCTGCGCTTCCTCCATCCAATGGTGAAGCATCAGGCTTCTGAAGAGAGGGTCGAGATCGCCATCGTCGCGGATGGAGCCCAGATAATGCTGCTGGGTCATCCACTCGATCATCAGGATCACGAGCCCAACCGCGAGCGGGTCATGCTTCAGCACCTCGGCGCCGATCGCTTCGGAGGGACCGATCACCTGGCACTCGACCGGGAAGCCGCGGACGAAGGCGCGGTGAAAGCGCTTGAACAGATGGATGTGCTTGGCTTCCTCACTTGCGAAGTTGAGGATCGCCCTCACGCGCCAGTCGTCGCCCAGAAGATGCGGCCGCGCGTGATCCAGCAGGAAAGGCAGGATAAACTCCTCCACGATCCCGAAGATGCTGAGATACTGGTGCGCGCTGATCTGGTTGAGGATGCGCTGCTCGAAGGGATTGAGGCTGTCGAGTACCGCCGTACGAGCAAGGCTTTCCGGCAGCATGTTCCGCGCAAAGTCGAGCTCCTGATCTTCACGAAACACCTCGTCGAGTTCCCACTGGGCGCGGAGCGAGGAACCCAGCGTCGCCTGATAATTGAAGTCGTGGTACATTTCTCTTTCCTTTTTCTGGTCAATGCTGAAGCAAAAACGGAAGCAAGGCCGTCGCAAGAGCGGTCGTGCTCGAAAGTACCGTGAACATGACGATGGCTGCACTTCCAGACTGCAGCTCTTTATGTTTGTTGTTCATTCGCTTGCACCTTTCCGTGGGCACGAGTTCTTCCGCTCCCGAAAGAAGGTATCTTCCGGATCAGTGGATCATCTGCCCATTTGATGGATCAGCCTTTAGGCCAACCGCCGATTTGCAAACATGACCGCTTTGCCGGATAAATTGACCGAAACGCCGCATACGTATGCGCGGCACAGCCTCCGATGGACGTCCTCGACGAGATCCTAAGCTCGCTCCGGCTAACCGGCGGCGTGGTCATCGACGGTGAATTCACCGGCGATTTCTGCGTTTTGGCGCAATTCACGCCGCACCATTTCGCGCCCTTCTTCCCCGAGCCCGAGACGCTGATCACCTATCACTACGTCCGCTCGGGCCACATCATGGTCGAGGTCGAGGGGATGGAGCCGGTCATCCTCGATGCCGGCAAGATCGTCATCCTGCCGCGAAACGACCCGCACAAGCTTGCCAGTCGTGTCGGGCTTCCGCCGGCGGATGCGGGCGATGTTCTGTGGATGACCACGGACGGCGTCCACCACGTGTCGACCGGGACGGAGGGGGCGAAGAACGAAATCTGGTGCGGCTTCCTCGGCGCGGCCAAGAGCAGCGCGCATCCTTTGCTCGACGCGCTGCCGCCGATGCTGACGCTGGATGTGAGCGGCGGCGAAGCGCAGTGGCTCGAAAGCTCGCTTCGGTTCGTAGCGGAGCAGAGCCCGCCGGCGGATGTCGTCGCAAAGCTTGCCGAGTTGTTCGTCGCCCAGGCAATCCGTGAATATGTCCAGCAGCTTCCGGCGAGTTCGAAGGGCTGGCTGCGGGGGCTGGCGGATCCTGCGGTGTCGAAGGCGCTGTCGATCATCCACACGCGCTACGCCGAGGAGTTGGACGTCGAGGGGCTAGCGCGCGAGGCGGGAGTGTCGCGGACCGTGCTCGGCGAGAAGTTCGCCGATCTCATTGGCGAACCGCCGATGCGCTATTGCGCCCAGTGGCGCATGCGGGTCGCGGCAAACATGCTGCGCGACGGCAAGCAGAATAGCGCGAACGTCGCTTATTCGGTCGGCTTCAACAGCGAGGCCGCATTCAACAGGGCATTCAAGCGTGAATATGGCGAACCGCCTGCGACGTGGCGGCGCAAAATTGACGCTGACGAGCAGGCCCGCTCGAACGCGATGAGCCGTGCAGAGCTGCCGCCGCAGCAGGTGCGCTATTGCACGGCAGCCGACGGGACGCGTCTCGCTTATTCGGTCGTGGGTGACGGACCTCCTGTCGTGAAGACTGCGAATTGGCTCAACCATATCGAATATGATTGGGATAGCCCGCTGTGGCGGCACTGGATGGACGAGTTCACGCGCGGGCGCTCGCTGGTCCGCTACGACGAACGCGGAAACGGCTTATCGGATTGGGACACGGCGGATCTGAGCTTCGAGGCATTCGTGGACGATCTGGAGTGCGTGGCTGATTGCCTTGAGCTCGAGCAGTTCGACCTTCTGGCGATCAGCCAGGGCGCGGCGGTGGCGATCGCCTTTGCGGTCCGGCACCCCGAGCGTGTGCGACACCTGATGATCCTCAATGGTTATGCGACCGGTTGGGCGATGCGTTGCGACGCTGCGGAAGTGACGCGGCGCGAGGCGATGCTGACGCTCACCGAGGTCGGTTGGGGTGCCGACAACCCCGCTTACCGGCAACTCTTCACGAACATCTACATTCCGGAGGCTAGTCCCAAGCAGATGGGCTGGTTCAACGAGATGCAGCGGCGATCGGCATCGCCTGAAAATGCCGTGAAGCTGCAGCGTGTGCTGTCGAAGATCGACGTGCGCGACTTGTTGCCACAGGTGACGGTGCCCACCCTGATCTTCCATTCGCGTGGAGACCAGGCGGTTCCTTTCTCTGAGGGGGAGGAGCTCGCCGCCGGCATTCCGGGTGCGCAATTTGTGCCGCTGGAAAGCCGCAACCACATCCTGATCGAGGGCGAGCCGGCGTGGCCGATATTCGCGGAGGTCAGCCGGGAGTTCCTCGACCGCGACGTCGACACGCTGCCGGCGGCGCCACATCTTGTTGCTCGCACCAGGCCTGCCGAAATCTTCGGTGAGACGAAAGGGCGGGACGGAGCACGTATTGCCTATGCGGTCGCGGGCGAGGGCTTTCCGCTGGTGAAGGCGCCGAACTGGATGACGCACCTCGACCATGACTGGACGAGTCCGGTCTACGGCCATTGGCTGCGCGAAGGTGTGCAGGCAAATCGGTTCGTGAGATCCGACATGCGCGGGTTCGGCAAGTCCGAATGGGAGCCGCCGAATTTCGACTTTGAATCGATGGTCGGCGATCTTGCGGCGGTGATTGACGCGGCGAACGTCGGCAGCTGCGACCTGCTCGGCATCTCGCACGGCGCGCCCATCGCGATTGCTTATGCAGCGCGCCACCCCGAGCGTGTGCGCAAGCTCGTGCTGGTCAACAGCTTCGCCGCCGGGTGGCGCGCGCGCGCCGACCCCGAGGAAGTCGCGTGGCGCGAAGTCATTGCTCGAGATGAACCGGCGCCAGCCGAGCTTCCGCCGCAGCCTGCTCGGCGAAATGTTCATCACGCTCTATTTTCCATCGGCCGACCAGCCACTGATCGACTGGCACAACGAGCTGTTCCAGACGCTCGGACCGGTGCCGAACATGCAGCGGATGATCGAGGTCGCCGCGTGGATCGACGTTCGCGACGAGTTGGCGCGGGTGAAGACGCCGACGTTGGTGTTCCACGCAGACAAGGACGGGAATGCGCCGATAGCCGCGGGACGCCAAGTCGCCGGCGGCATTCCAGGTGCGCGCTTTGTCCAGCTCGAAAGCGCGAATCATGTGCTGCTGGGCGACGAGCCCGCTTGGCCCGAATTCACGCGTGAGATGAGGGCCTTTCTCGGCGAGCGTGATACGGAGGCCGCTTAGGCATCGACTGGACGACGCGGGCCTGCCGGGCGCCAATGTTGCTTCCGCCAGCCGAGCCGGTCGAGAGTGTCGAAAAATCCCATGAGCCAGTCCGCTCGGCGCATCGCCAGCGGGCCTGAGGACAACAGGTCCATCCCCGTCCATGGCAGGAAGGGGCTGCGCCTGGAATAGGCCCAGATCTCAACTCTTGTCGTCGGTCCTTCGGACGTACCACGGGCGTGGAAGCCGCTTGTGTCGATCGCAACCAGCGTGTTCGCCGACACGGCGAAGGCAGTCGGTTGAGGCAGTCGGAGGGCAGGAAGCTCTTCGGGCGTGATCCGAAACGAGCCGCGCTGTGATAGTCGGTCCGCGTCCTTGATATTCTCGCTTCGAGCCTGCTCCCACGCCAGCCGCTCCGGCGTAAGCCGGTGCGATCCGGCTACGTAGGTCAGTGGGGCTTTGTCGGCTTCGACGTCGGTCAGGAAGAGCCACGCCTTCATTGACGGATGGAACGTGTCCGAGTGCAGGGCGAGTTGGGGGTCCGGCGGTCCTTCGGTCACGCCAACCGCGATTGTCTGAATGTAATAGATCGGCTGGCTGCGTGTGCTCGCGACATAGGCGAGAAGCGAACGCCAGCGGCTACTCCCAAGCAAATTCCGCAACTCTCGCGATCGGGCGACAATGCTTGGTCCTATGGCGACGCGGCGAGTGACCGTGTCGCCCTGCTGTTGCTCGCGGGTATCGAAGTCGCTGTTGAGAATGAAATCACGAAGGTGGTCGAAGTCTTCCGCGGCGAGGAAGTTCGGCACGGCCACATAGCCGTCGCGGTCGAACTTCGATCTCCAGTCCGTGCTCACCGCGGCAGCAAGCTTGCGGCGCCGCGCCCAAGCCATGGTATGAGCGAGTTTCAGCCGCGCAACATGAAGTCCGCGGCGATTGAGTTCCCGGGACCCAATGATCGGATTGTCGGCGAAACTCTTAGCTCCAGTGCCGAGTGCAAGCAGCCATAACGGCGCTCGCCACCAGCGTAGGGCGTTCCCAGGCAAGGCCCGAGCCCGCTGTTAGCGGACGCGAGGACCGCCAAACGGCAAAGGCGGCGGGGGGCGACGGTCGCGGCGGGGCAGCTGCGCCTGATAGGCGACGCCGCAATGCTCGACGCAATAAGGAAAGCCCGGATTCGCGGCCTGGCCACAGAAATGGAAATCGGGCTCGCCGGGGTGACCCATCGGCCACTTGCAGATGCGGTCGTTCAAATCGAGCAGGCTCGTCTTGTCGGCCACCTCGGGGCTTGGCTTGGCCGGCACGAGCCGGCGCGGCGGGGCCGGCGGGATCGGTGCCTGTTGATCGCCGGGACCCTGACGGACGAAGCCGCCGGGACCAATCGAGCGGTATTGCACCTCCGAGCCAGGGCGCGGCGAACCGGTTTGGCCGCCAGGGCGAGCCTGCGGAGCAGCGGGCGCCGGCTTTGGCGCTTCCGCTTTCGGAACAGACTTTGGCGCAGCTGCGGTCGGTGCTGCGGCAGGCTTCTTCGCTTCCTTTTCCTCGCCGGGCTTCACCGGTGAGGGGCGCTGCTCGAGGCCGAGGCGGTGCGCCTTTCCGATGACGGCGTTGCGGCTGACACCGCCAAGCTCGTCTGCGATCTGGCTCGCGGTGGCGCCTTGCGCCCACATCTTCTTCAGGCGCTCAATGCGCTCGTCGGTCCAGGACATCTTTAAACTTCAGCTCCGCTTCTCTTGCCGGTGCGCCGCGCCAGCGATAGGCGCACACCCGTGAACAATTCATCCCCAAAGACCGACGCCACGCCATGGGTGCAGCGCGCACCGGGCGATCCGGTGCTGAAGGGCATCAATTGGGGAGGCCTCAGGACCCTCTATATCAAGGAGGTTCGCCGGTTCTTCAAGGTCCAGATGCAGACGGTGTGGGCGCCAGGGATCACGACCTTGCTTTATCTGGCGATCTTCACCGTCGCGCTGGGCCGCGGCGGGAAGACAGTGATGGGCATCTCTTACGCCAGCTTCATCGCACCTGGTCTGATCGTGATGGCAATGATGCAGAACGCATTCGCCAATTCGAGCTTTTCGCTATTGGTCGGCAAGATCCAAGGTAATATCGTCGATTATCTGATGCCGCCCCTTTCCACGGGGGAGCTGATGGCCGGCCTCATTGGAGCAGCGGTCACGCGCGCCTTCCTCGTGGGGTTTGCCGTATGGCTGGCGATGTTGCTCTGGCCGGGCGTCTCGGTGGCAGTGCAACGGCCGGAACTGGTCCTGTGGTTCGGGCTAATGGGCGCGCTCATGCTGTCGTTCCTCGGGCTGCTGACCTCGGTGTGGGCCGACAAGTTCGATCATGCTGCGGCCGTGACGAACTTCGTCGTGACGCCGCTCTCCTTGCTGTCGGGCACTTTTTATTCGGTTCACCAGCTTGCGCCGGCGTTCCAGAAGGTGAGCCACGCCAACCCATTCTTCTATGTCATCTCCGGTTTTCGCACCGGCTTCCTTGGCGTCAGCGATTCCCCATTGTGGATTGGCGGTATCGGACTGCTGGTCCTGAACGTGGTCCTCTGGGCGGTATGCTTCACGCTCCTGAAGAGCGGATGGAAGATAAAGAACTGAACACTCAACTCGTACTCCAAGCGTTAATGATCTTGAACGGTTCCTAACGGGGCCGTTCAGACCTGCATCAACCTGATCAGAGCACAACATCCGCATCAACTCGTCCCAAGGAGGATCACGATGCGTGGATTTGCTTTTGCCCTTGTTATTGCCGGATCGGCATTTGCCGCCGCTGCGCCCGCTTCGGCCCAGTACGCTCCGCAGCCTTACGGCAATGCGTACGGCTACGAGAACAATTGGGGCCAGGTGCGCTCGCTCCAGCAGCGGATCGACAATGTCGAGCGGCAGATCCGGGTGCTCGACCGGCGCAACATCGTCCGGGACGACCGTGCGGATCGCCTGCGCGAAGAAGCTCGGGACATCGAGCGCCGCCTCCATCGCGTAACGCGCAACGGCCTCAACCCGCGCGAAGCGAACGAAATAAACATGCGCATCGCTCGCCTCGAGCAGCGTGTGCAGTATGCCGCCGCCAACAGTAATGGCGGATACCGGCGTTACTGATACCCACCCTATTCGTGTCGCGGAAGGCGCCTGGCCATCATGCCAGGCGCCTTTCTCTTTTCGCGACGGGCAATGCTGAATTGGAGATAACGCGCGCGTTCAGCGGCCTCACATGCGCGTTGGCCCACAAAAGTGAAGCGAAACGCTCGAAGGGAGAGCTGCAATGCGTAAGTTGGTTCTTGGTCTTGCTGTCGCTGGGGCAGCGCTCTTCGCTGCAACGCCGGCGTCGGCGCAATATTATGGCGGTGGCTACGGCTATAACGGCTACAATCGCGGTTATGGTGATGCGAGCGGCTTCCACCGGCGCATCTACAACGTGATCAATTCGATCGGAGGCGTTAGGCAGGACCAGGCTGGCAGGCTGCGTGCGGAGGCAATCGGTCTCGATCGCGAGCTTCGCAACGCGGCGCGCAATGGCCTCAATCCGTATGAAGCGCGCAATTTCGATGTCCGGATCGGCCAGCTCGAACGTCATTTGCAGTGGGCCTCCAATGGAGGCTACGGTAGGAACCGTGCCTACGGCTACAATGGATACAACGGCGGTTATGAGAACGGTCGCGATCGGGATCACCGCAGCGGCCGGGATGACGACGACGACCGCGACGACTAGGTCACGGTGTAATTGACAACGAAGGCGCTCGGAGAACTCTTCGGGCGCCTTCTCGTTTTTGAGCCGCTCGGCTTTGCCCTTTTTGGTGCCGCTAGTTATAGCCGCGCCCATCTCGAAACTCGCCGATCAGGAGCCTTGAACAGATGGCCATCACGCCGCTCATGCCCGTTTATCCGCGTTCGCCGGTGCGTCCGGTCCGCGGCGAGGGGGTTTATCTTTTTGGAGAGCGGGGCGAGCGATATCTGGACTTTGCGGCGGGCATTGCAGTGAACTTGCTGGGCCATGGCCACCCGCACCTGACGAAGGCGATCCAGGAGCAGGCGGCGACGCTGATGCACGTGTCGAACCTCTACGGGTCGCCGCAGGGCGAAGCCTTCGCACAGCGTCTGGTCGATCTCACTTTCGCCGATACGGTCTTTTTCACCAACTCGGGCGCGGAAGCCGTCGAATGCTCAATCAAGACGGCGCGGCGTTATCATTACGCGAAGGGCAATGCGCACAAGCATGAACTGGTCACTTTTTCCAACGCCTTCCACGGGCGCACGATGGCGACGATCAGTGCGACCGATCAGGCGAAGCTGCGTGACGGGTTCGCGCCGCTGCTCACCGGTTTCAAAGTTGTCGACTTCAACGATCTCGACGCCGCACTCGCGGCCATCGACGAGAATACGGCCGGGTTCCTGGTCGAGCCGATCCAGGGCGAGGGAGGTATTCGCCCGGCGACCCATGAGTTCCTGTCTGGACTCCGCGCTGCGTGCGACGACAAGGACCTGATGCTGGTGTTCGACGAGGTGCAGTGCGGTGTCGCGCGCACGGGCAGCCTCTATGCGTATGAGCAGTACGGGATCGAGCCCGATATCCTAGCGTCGGCCAAGGGCATCGGCGGCGGCTTTCCGATGGGTGCGTGCCTGGCGACCGAGAAGGCCGCCGCAGGCATGGTGGTCGGCACGCACGGGTCGACCTATGGCGGCAATCCGCTGGCGATGGCAGCGGGGCAGGCGGTGTTCGACATCGTCGCGAACGACGAGTTCCTCGAAAACGTCAGGCAGAAGGGCGAGCGCCTGCGATCGGCGTTGGAGCAGATGATCCCCAACCACGATCATCTGTTCGACAGCGTTCGCGGCGTCGGCTTGATGCTGGGCGTCAGGATGAAGACCGACAGCCGTGATTTCGTGACCTACCTGCGCACCAGGGGCATTCTGACGGTGGCGGCAGGCGACAACGTCATGCGCGTGCTCCCGCCGCTGACGATCGAGGAAGAGCATATCCGCGAGTTCGTCGACACGCTGTCGGCCGCGGCGGCGGAATATGAGGTGCCTGCCGCGGCTGCTTGAGCCACCTAGATCAGCGCTGCTCCTCTTCACTGCGCCTGAGATTACAAATCCGTCATGCCGTAATGATATGTTGTAACCCTATTTATGCGCCGATAGGACGTGCCGCTTCAACTGCGCCAGCCCCCACGGAGAATCGGAATGCCCCGCTCAGCCCTGTTCCTTTGCAGCGCGTCGCTGGCGTCGCTGCTGACGACCGAGCGGGCACATGCGCAGGGCCAGGCTCAAGCTCAGCGAGTTGCCACTGCTTCGGCTGATGCGCCGTCGGCAACCGCGACCGCATCGACTGAGACTTCGGCCAAAGGTCAAGAGCAGATTGTGGTTACAGGGCGCCGCCTCGATGTGGCCCGCGATGCGATCACGCCATCGCTCGGTGCAAGCCAATATACGTTCAACCGGGAGGCGCTCGAAAAGCAGCCGGGCGGCACCAACCTATCGCTCAACAAGTCGCTGCTTCAGGCGCCCGGGGTCACCCAGGACAGCTACGGCACCATCCACGTGCGCAACGAGCACGCGAACCTCCAGTACCGGCTGAATGGCGTCATCGTCCCGGAAAGCATCAGCGGGTTCGGCACCACCTTCGACCCGAGGATCGCAAGCTCGATCCAGCTCATCACCGGCACGCTTCCCGCGCAGTACGGCTACCGCACTGCAGGCGTGATCAACTTCAAGACCCAATCGGGCCTGCTCGACAACGGCGGCGAGATCGGCGCCTACGGCGGCAGCTTCGGCTGGTTCGAGCCGAGCGCGATGCTGCGCGGCTCAACTGGGAACCTCAGCTACTTCCTGTCGGGCAGCTACCTGCGCAACGACATCGGGATCGAAAACCCGCTGCCCACGCGCAATGCGATTCACGACCGCACGACCCAGGTTCGCCCCTTTGCGTACGTTTCCGACGTGCTTTCGGAAAAGAGCCGAGTTTCTCTCTTCGCCGGCAGCTTTATCGGCCACTTCGAAATTCCGAACGTCACGGGCGTTCAGCAGGGTTTCGACGTGAACGGCGTCGATACGTTCGATGCCGCCAAGCTTGATCAGAACCAGCGCGAAATCACCCACTATGCAGTCGCGACCTACCAGTACGCAGGAGACGCGTTCAATTTCCAGATCGCACCGTTCATCCGCTACTCGCAGACGAAGTTCACGACCGATCCCAACCAGGGCGACGTGATCCTCAACGGGTTCGCCGACGCCTCTCGCCTATCAAGCCTAGCGACCGGGGTGCAGGCGGACGGCAGTAAACAGTTGGGCAGCAATCACACGCTGCGGTTCGGAATTTTCTTCGAGAACGAACATACGACGTCCAAAGTAGAGTCGACGGTGCTTCCGTCGAACGACTGCGGCGCCGACCCCGACTGCATCATCGTTCAGACAAGCGACGTGCCGTTCACGATCACGGACCCTGGCCACAAAACCGGCAAGCTGTACGGCATCTATCTGCAGGACGAGTGGAAGCTGACGCCGACGCTCACGTTCAATTACGGCGCGCGTTACGATGTGGTTCGCGCCTTCACGAGCGAAACGCAGCTAAGCCCACGCGCCAGTATCGTTTGGACTGCGACACCATTGACCACGGTTCACCTCGGCTATGCTCGGAACTTCACGCCGCCGCCGCAGGAACTCATTTCTCCAGCGACCGTGACGTTGTTCAACAACACCACCAAGCAGTCGCAGATTCGCAGCGGGGATCCGGTCAAATCGGAGGGGGAGCATTATTTCGACGCTGGCGTAGAGCAGCGCATTAAGGGCGGCTTCAAGGTGGCTGTGGACGCCTACTACAAGCTTAAGCGGGACCTGCTAGACGAGGGGCAGTTCGGCTCATCGCTCGTCTTGTCGCCGTTCAACTATGCCAAGGGCTATGCATGGGGCATCGAGCTGAGCGGCAATTACACGCACGGGCCAATCGACCTGTATGCGAACGTCGCGCGCGGCGCCGAAAAGGCCACGGACATCATCTCCGCTCAATATTTCTTCGCGCCCGAGGAGCTCGCTTACATTCGCAACCACTACATCTACACTGACCATTCGCAGAATTGGACGGCGTCCGGGGGCGGTAGCTACACCATCAAGAACAGCGTTGGGGCACTCGTTCCGACCGTCGATTTCGTTTACGGATCCGGACTTCGGACGGACGATCCGAACGGGATCGTACCCAATGGGGGCAAGCTGCCGGGCTACTGGGTGATCAACGCCGGTATCGCGCAAAACTTCTCGGGGCCCGGCGCGCTGAAGGGTCTCACGCTCCGCGCCGACGTCCTCAACCTATTCGATAATCAGTATCAGCTGCGCAGCGGGACGGGTGTGGGCGTAGGCGCGCCACAATGGGGTCAGAGGCGGGGCTTCTTCGTCGGTCTAACCAAGGACTTCTGAGCCGCCACGCCAATGTGAGCTTTGGGTCCAAGACAAACCAAGCGGCAACGCCTCCCCCTTTCATCTTGTAAATGCTAGGATTGCCGCAGCTCGGGTCAGAGTGGTTGATGGGCGAGGGGCGTCGTCCAATCCGTGGGGGTTTCGCGTGCGTCAGATGCGTGCAGCGACTTTGACTGGCTACATCGAGGTTGCGCGCCATGTCGGCCTCGATCCGTATGAGTTGTTGCGCCAGTTCGGCGTCAGCCCCGACTTTCTCGACGATCCTGAAAATCGACATGCGGCCGAGCCGATCGTGCGATTGCTCGAAGAATCTGCACAGCGATCCGGATGCGACGCCTTCGGTGTTTTAATGGCCGAATGCCGCTCCTTCGCTCAGCTTGGCCCCTTATGCTTACTCCTCGAGCGACTTCCGACGGTCCGCAGCGTGGTCGACGCGCTCAGCAAATATCGCCGGCATTTCAACGATATCATGAACATCGTGCTCGAGGATAATGGCGAAACATCGCTTATAACTGCGGAACTGCTGCCAGAGTTTGCGTACCCGCAGATCACTGACTTCACGATCGCGCGGCTCTATCGGAACCTGTCCGGTGCGTCGGGCGGTCGCTGGCAACCGATCTCGCTTCATCTCACCCGTCCGAAGCCTAGGGAGGAGCCGCTCTATCGGCGCTACTTCGCCTGCTACATCGAATGGGAAAGCAGTCTCAACGGGTTTACGTGCGCGCGAGCGTCACTTGATTTGCCGAACCCGCTGGCTGACGAAACGAAGGCGCGCCACGCCGGCCAGCTTTTAAACCTCGTAGAGCTCGGTCCAGAGGACGCTCCGCTTGGCGACCAGGCGCGCCGCGCCATCTCGCTCCTTCTACCGTCTGGGCGCGCGACAATGGATCACGTGGCGACAACTCTCGGGTTGTCTTCGAGCGCGCTCCGCCGCCGGCTCGATCGTGAAAACCGCCTCTTCGCCAACCTGCTCAACGAGGTCCGGCGAGAGCTCGCCCAACGCTACCTCGCGAACTCAGGTCATTCGATCACCGAGATCTCAGACCTCATTGGCTATACATCGATCAGCTCCTTCACTCGCTGGTTCACCGGCGAGTTCGGCATGCCCCCAATCAGCTGGCGTTCGGCACAGCTCAACATCACGGCCACAAACGGCCGCAGGCCGATTGCTCATTGATGGACGGTCAAGGCTTGCTCGCTGCGATGCCGACGACGAAAGCCGCATCGCCTCGGTGCGCGCTCACCATTCTATTCCTGGTCGTTGCCGCGAACCTGTTCGACCGGCAGCTGATCAATATCCTCGCACAAGACATCAAGCTCGATCTTGATTTGTCGGATGCGGAGCTTGGGTTGCTGACCGGCACAGCCTTTGGCCTCCTAAAAGCGGCGTTCAGTATTCCGATTGGTGCATGGTCCGACCGTAACGACCGATCGCGAATTCTTGCCGGGCTAGTGGCGCTACGGAGCGTTTTCTCGCTCCTTTGCGCGGCAACGACGAACTTCCCTATTCTTCTTGTCGGCCGCGCCGGCGCGGGTCTCGGTGAGAGCGCCGCAGTTCCAATCTCCACGGCCATGGCGCGCGAATATTTCCCGCACCGGGGCACTTCCGCGATCGCCATCACTATGGCCGGCAATCCCGTGGGTACCTTTCTGGCATTTCTGGTCGGCGGCCTCATCGCGCAACGATGGGGATGGCGGTGGGCCTTCCTTGCGGCCAGCCTGCCGGGGCTATTGCTCGCTTGGTTGGTTCTTGCCAAGCTCAGGGACAACGCTGCCAAGACGACGTTGATAGGTTCATCCTGGATCCGCGATGCCATCGGACTGATCCGACGACCGCTGCTCAAGCCCTTGGTCTGCGCGACCGCCGGCTCGATGTTCATCGTCAACACGGCTACAGCCTGGATGCCGGCCTTCCTCATTCGAGCGCATGGCCTGGGAACTGCGCAAGCCGGTTTCTACCTCGCAATTTCGGTCGGTCTAGGCGGCGCAATCGGCGCGCTAAGCGGTATAGCCTGCGATCTAATCCGACGGCGAATTCGGCATCCGGAATCCGCGATCATGTGCGCGACCTTGCTTCTTTTGATGCCGTTCCTATTGGCGATGGTCTTCAGTTCGGACATCGGAACGACATTGAGCGCTTTCTTCGTTTACAATGCGCTCGCCTATGCATGGCTTGGACCAACGATCCGGCTGATCCAGGATTCAGTCGAGCCTCGGCAACGCGCACTCGCAATCGCCTTGTGCGGAGCCGTTGGAGTATTCGTCGGTCTCGGCATCGGAGTGCCGCTCATCGGCTGGATCAGCGACCTCCTGACGCCGGCTTACGGCGACCGCGGGCTGGGGATCGCGCTATGCCTGATCGTCACGGTTGCGATCAGCATCGCCCTCGTCAGCCATCTGCTTATTCTAGGCGGTCTTCGGTCCGCAGCACCTTCGCGAAGCGGCAGATTTTGAAAAAAGCGCGTCACCGTTGGATAAGCAAATCATCCATCGACTGCAGTAAATCGACAGGGCACTCCATTGGGAGGGACGCCATGCACGATTATCGTCGAGGCCTTTCTGACGGCACCTGGCAGAAGTTGTGGCATTTCACGCCGGATTGCCCCAGTTATCCGGGCCGCAACTTTCAGATCCAGCGCAAGAAACCAGACGACGACGAGCTTTGCTCCCGCTGCTGGAATTTGTCGCGCGACGAAAAAACAGTTCAGGCATGACGGCGCAGTACGGCTGCAATTGTGACGACGGCCAGTCAGCAATGCGCGGTCGAAAGCTTCGCGAACTCGCTTTCGAGCTGGTCCGAAAGATCGAGCATGAGCTCGGCGATCTCAACGACGGGGCCGACGCCGGCATCTCTGCAACAGTTGCCGAATGCCAGCAGTTGCTCGTGGAGATAAAGGCAGATCTTGCACCCTAATCCCGCTGCCTATGTAAGCGGTTCAGCAATTTCGTGCTCGCGATTTCGGCGGGTAGCCGACGCTCGGCTAGAGTAGGCTTTGCGTCGAAAGCATACACTGGCATGAGATCACCTTGACCGCCCTGCAGGGGATCGGTTGCCGCCGCGGGGTACGGACCCTATCTTCATTTTATGCCACAAACTGAACTGAAGACGGATGCCGTGCTCGGCGTCGCTATTCCTTCGCGTAATGCGCGGGGACGTATTGCTCGCCTTGGTCCCGTCGTCGACGCGGTGCTGGCGAACCACGACTATCCGCCGCTGATCGAGCGGGTGCTTGCCGAGGCACTGACAATGACTGCGCTGCTCGGCTCGCTGCTCAAGGAGCGGGACGGGCAGATGACGCTGCAGGCGCAGACGCAGAACGGGATCATCGACCTCATGGTGTGTGACTATCTGCGCGGCGAGCTGCGCGGATACATCCGCTACGACAAGGAGCGGCTGGCGGACGCGTCGATGAACCCGCCGCTGCTTGAGCTGTTCGGCGACGGTTATCTCGCGATCACCTTCGACCAGCCGATCGCCGACGAACGATATCAGGGCATCGTCCCGCTGGAGGGCAAGAACCTTGCGGATGCCGCACAGAACTATTTCGCGCAATCCGAGCAGATTCCGAGCCTGGTCCGCCTTGCGGCGGAGAAGCGGGAGGGCCACTGGCACGCCGGTGGCCTCCTGCTCCAGCACTTGCCCGAGGGCGAGGACGGGCGCGAGCGGCTGCACACTCGGCTCGACCACCCTGATTGGCCGCATGTTGCGATCATGGGGGGATCGGTGAAGGCCGAGGAGCTGACCGATCCCAATCTTCCGCTCGACAATCTGCTGTGGCGCCTGTTCCACGACGAGGAAGAGGTCCGCACTCTCGCGTCCATGACGCTCAGCAAGGGTTGCCGCTGCGATCCCGAATATGTCCGCTCGGTAATCGCGAGATTTCCGGCCGAAGAGCGCGAGGCCATGGTTGGCGACGAGGGCGTCATCACGGTCGATTGTGCCTTCTGCTCGTCCAGTTTCGCGATCGACCCGAAGGCCCTCGGCTGAGCGATTGTAACTCACTGTCATTAACCCGACCGTGTTAAACTAAGCGGCGTAACTCGGAATAAGCTTCTTGCCCTTGCCGGCATTGCGGCCGCGGCTGCGTTGATCGGGGCGCAGCCTCCGTCGGTGCTTGCCCAGGCGACGCCAGGCATTTGGGAAGTCACCGGCGCGCCGGGCGTGAAGGCGCCTGTGCGCCAGTGCGTCAGCGATGTGACGGCGCTCGCCCGGTTCGAGCATCGGGCACAGCATTGCTCCGCCAAGGTGACCCGCGACGACGGCAGCTCAATGGTGGTCGATTATAGCTGTGGGTCGGCAGGCTTCGGGCGAAGCCAGGTGCAGCTCATCACCCCGCGCTCGCTGCGGATCGAAACTCAGGGGATCTCGCAGCAGCTGCCGTTCAACTATGTGCTGCAGGTGCGGCGCATAGGAGACTGTCAAATGCAGGCGGCTGCGCAGCACCACTAAGGGCTGTCATTAAGGCCCCGTTTAACCATCTTACGTTATGAGGGTCAGGTGCCGGATTTGGCACGCTTTCCTCCCAATCGGGCAGAGATGTCCGATCACTGGGCCGCCTTTCTCACGATCGGCGGCCCTTCTTTTGTGCGGCATCACCGCCTAAGTGCGCGCGCGTGTTGTACCTTCTGATCAAGGCGGGCGTGTCTGGAGCGATCGTTGCGATCGTGTCTGAGATCGCGCGGCGATATCCGAGCTGGGGCGGTCTCGTCGCTTCTCTGCCGCTGACGTCGCTCCTCGCGATGATCTGGCTTTGGCGCGACAGCGCTGATGCGGAGCGCGTCGCGGAATTGTCCGTTAGCACCGTCTGGTTCCTCGTCCCGTCCATTCCGTTGTTCTTCGCACTGCCAGCGCTGCTTCGCGCGAATGTCGGATTTTGGCCGAGCCTGGCCATGTGCGTCGTTGGTACGCTGGCGCTCTATGCGCTGTGGTTCTGGGCGGCGCCTAAGCTTGGAGTGAAGCTTTGAAGAGCGCGGTGGTTCTCCTGTCGGGCGGGCTCGACTCGATGGTTTGCGCCGGTCTGGCGCGGGAGGCGGGCTATTCCGTGATCGCGCTGACCATCGATTACGGACAGCGCCATCGGGTCGAGCTTGATGCCGCGCGGACGATCGCGGGAGCGCTCGCCGACCGGCACATCGTCCTACCGCTCGATCTGCGGGCTTTCGGAGGATCGGCGCTGACGAGCGATATCGAGGTGCCGAAGGAGGGCGTGGGCGAGGGGATACCGGTCACCTACGTGCCGGCGCGGAACACGATTTTCCTGAGCCTCGCACTTGGGCTCGCCGAGGCGAGCGGGGCGCGGGACCTCTTCATCGGCGTGAACGCGTTCGATTATTCGGGATATCCGGACTGCCGCCCTGAATTCATTACCCAGTTCGAGCACCTCGCGAACGTGGCGACAAAGGCAGGCATCGAGGGTGAGAGATTCACCCTCCACGCGCCGCTCCAGAACATGACCAAGGCTGACATCGCTCGCGAGGCAGAGCGGCTCGGCCTTGACGCGGCGTTGACCCACAGCTGCTACGACCCGCTGGCTGACGGGCGCGCCTGTGGGCAGTGCGATGCATGCCGGCTGAGGGCGAAGGGATTCGCCGACGCCGGGATAAAGGACCCGACAGTCTACGCATGACTTACGCGGTGAAGGAATGCTTCCTGACGCTGCAGGGCGAGGGCGCTCAGTCCGGTAGCCGCGCGGTTTTCCTAAGGTTCGCAGGCTGCAATCTGTGGTCGGGGCGGGAACAGGACCGCGCGACTGCGCATTGCCGTTTCTGCGATACGGATTTCGTCGGGACTGCCGGCGAGGGTGGCGGGAAGTTCGCCAACGCCGAACAGCTGGCGCGGCACGTCGAAGCGTTTTGGGGAACGGGCGACGAATGCCGTCTGGTGGTGATCACGGGCGGCGAACCGATGCTGCAACTCGACACCGATCTCCTCGATGCGTTTCACCAGCGCGGCTTCCGCGTCGCCGTCGAGACGAATGGGACGCTGCCCGCGGTGCCCGGCATCGATTGGATTTGCGTTAGTCCGAAAGCCGGCACCGACGTCGTGCAGCGCCGTGGAGACGAGCTCAAACTGGTGTGGCCGCAGGAGGGAATCGATCCTGTCGAGCTAGAGCAGTGGAGTCGACAACTTCTTCGTGCAGCCGATGGACTGCGAAGCCCGCGAAGAGGCCATCCAAGCTGCGATTGCCCTTGCGATGGAGCGGCCGAAATGGCGCCTGTCGCTTCAGGCCCACAAGGTCGTGGGCCTCGCCTGACGAGGATTATTCCGCGGAGTTGGAGGAAGTGTTCGCCGCCGGCTTTGGCGGCGGTGAGTGAGTGCGCGCCTTCTGCGGGCGGGCCTTCGGCGCGCTTTCGTTCGCCGGAGCCGATCCCTCATTGCCTGTAACGCTGTTGTCTTCGGTGTCAGCATAATTGACGTCCGCGGCCATGTTCGCCGCGTCCGCGGTCACGGCGTCGATGGCCGTCACGTCATTGGAGACGATGTTCTCTGCGGTTAGATTCTCATCGATGTTCAAGGTGTTGTCGTGCTGATCGTTGTTCCTGCAAGCGGCGAGGGACAGCACGGCAGCGATGGCGGTGGTCGTGATGATCAAGCGGCGCATGGCAGAACTCCGGAACTTGAGCGGGCAAAAAAAGAGGCTGCCGGCAAGTACCGGCAGCCTCTTCAAATGCCAACGCCCCCAATAAGCGGGGGCGCAGGAATTACATCGCGTTGTTGGTCGACGCAGCAGCGGCGTTCGCAGCGTCCGCAGCGTTATTCGCGGCAACCGCGGCGCTGTTGGCAGCGTCCGTCGCGTTCATCGTCATGTTCGCGTCAGTCGCGTTCATGTCGGTGGTCGCGTTGAGATCCGTGGCGTTGACATCAGTCGTCGTCAGGTTCTCGTCGACATTCATCGTGTTGTTGGCGTTGTCCTTGCTGCTGCAAGCCGCAACCGCCAGGGCCGCACCAGCGACCAGGATAAGAGCACGCATTCAAAACTCCCTAATTATTGCGATCTGCAGCGGGTAGGCCCCACTTCGCAAATCGGGCGGACAATAGTCTGAAGCGCTCGGCTTCATCAAGAGACTTTACACGGGCGTTACAAGCCGTTGAGAAAAGACGGAAAACTGCGCTTCAGGGCGGCATCAACACGTGCCAGCGGCATTTGTTTTCCCTGAGCCGCGAGGCTCGTCACCCCAAATTCGGATATGCCGCAGGGCACAATGCCGCCGAAATGCGTGAGGTCTGGCGCGACGTTGAGCGCAAAGCCGTGCAGGGTGACCCAGCGTTTTATACGCACACCCAGAGCGCCGATTTTCGCTTCGCCAGGTCCTTCGCCGACCCAGATTCCGATGCGCCCGTCGGCCCGGTGAGCGGATACGCCCAACTCGGCTAAAGTGTCGATCATCCAGCTCTCCAGCTGATGCACGAAGCGGCGAATGTCCTTGCCTCGTTTTTCGAGGTCGAGAAGCACGTAGCCGACACGCTGGCCGGGGCCGTGATAGGTGTAGCGACCGCCGCGGCCCGCGTCGTAGACTGGAAAGTCCAGCGGATTGAACAGCTCGGCCGGATCGGCACTGGTCCCCGCGGTGAACAGAGGCGGATGCTCGAGCAGCCACACGAGCTCGCTTGCGGTGCCGTCGCGGATCGCCGCGGCCCGCTCGTTCATGAACGAGAACGCTTTCTCGTAAGGCACGGGCGCCTCACTGACGCGCCACTCTATATCGTCTGGCAATTGCATGCATCGCGCGAGATGGCCTCCGCGCTCATTACGGGCAAGGGCGATTGCGTGGGCGCGCAGACGCCCGCATAAACGCCCCGCCTGTTTAAGAGGGGATCAGATGCGCGGATTGTCGATTTCGAGAGCCTGGGACGAAAGCAGGGACATCCTTGCGCGCGACGGGCGGCTATTCGTCAGCATCGCACTCTGCTTGGTCGCGCTTCCCACGCTGATCATGGGCCTTCTCAACCCGAAGGGTATGGGTGACACGGGCGCGCCGCTTTGGATCTCCGTCGTTTCGCTTATTGCCTCTTTGGTAGCGCTGGGCGGCCAGCTTGCGCTCATCCGGCTCGCGCTCGCGCCGTCGATCACTGTTGCAGATGCGATCAACCACGGCATGCGACGCATGCCGATTTATCTCGTGTCGGCGATCATCATCGTCGTGTTCCTGGTGCTGATGGCGTTCCCGTTCGCATTTATCTTGGCAGCGATGGGCGTGCCGATCGCTCGGGAGGAGACGATGACGTTGCCGATAACTCACCCCGGTCATCGTGGCGGTCTTGCTCTATCTGGCGATCTTTTGCTTCGTCGGTGTCAGAATGCTGATGAGCGCCCCGGTAGTGACGGCGGAGCGGATCGGCCCCATCGTCGCGCTTAAGCGTAGCTGGGTGCTGACTGCCGGTCACTGGTGGATGCTGTTTGGCTTCCTGGTGCTCTTCTTCATCGCCGCGATGATCATTCTGGTTGGCGTAGGGGCGGCGCTGGGCGCGATTATCGGTCTGTCGCTCGGGCCGGTCCAACCGATGTCGGCTAGCGCGCTCGTCCTTGCATTGGCCCACTCCGTCCTGAATGCGGCGCTAACGACGCTGCTGGCTGTGATGATGGCCCGGATCTACGTTCAGCTGGCAGGCCGCGTGGACGTTGAGGCGGGCGTGCCCAACACTGGGATCTGAGGAGCGCAGTCGAGCGGCAAGAAGCCGTGCAGGCGCGGATCGGGGAAACGCTCGAGCGCCCGCTTGTAGGGCGTGAAGCCGGCACGGCGGTAGGCGCTTAGCGCGGCAGGATGATCCAGCGAGCAGGTGTGGACGTGGACGCGTTCGACGCCCTCGCGCCAGGCTCGGCGGATGGCCTCGGCCAGAAGCCAGCGGCCGTGGCCCTTGCCCGACAGTTCGGGGATGAGGCCTATGAACGAGAGCTCGCACTCGCCGTGCTCGCGGAAGTCGAGCTCGATCATGCCAACCTCGCGGTCGGCTTCATCGAGCACTGAGTAAAGCTCAACGCGCGGGTGCTGGATGATGGACGCGAGGTGCGCATCGTCGATGATCAGGCGCGAGAACCACAGCCAGGGTGCTCCGATCAGCCTGAACAGGTCGCGATAATGCTCTGGTTGCGGCACCTCGACGCGACTCAGCGACAGTGGCGATGGGGGGATCGGATGCTCGGGTGGCGAGCGCAACTCGAGATAGGTGACGACGGCGGCGAGCTCGCCATCCGGGACCGTTTCGTAACTCACTTCCACCTCGCGAGTGGCGGCAGGCTCATCAGAATCGCGTCTATGTTGCCGCCGGTCTTAAGACCAAAGAGCGTGCCACGGTCAAAGAGCAGGTTGAACTCGACGTAACGGCCGCGGAACTCGAGCAGGCGTTCCATGTCTTCGGCTGTGAACGGCGTATCGCGGCGCTTGCGGACAATCTGCGGGAAGATGTCGAGGAAAGCCTCGCCGACGTCTTTGGTGAACTCGAAGTGGGCGTCGAAATGGCCTTCGAGGTGATCGTAGAAGATACCGCCGACGCCGCGCGGGACCTTGCGGTGGGGAATCCAGAAATACTCCTCTGCCCATTTGGAAAAGCGCGGATAGAACGTCGGGTCGTGGGCCGCGCAGGCCGCGCGGAGCCGCGCGTGAAAGGCTGCGGTGTCCTCTTCGTACGGAATTGCCGGGTTCAGGTCCGCCCCACCGCCGAACCAGCGCTTGGTCGTGCGTAAGGAAACGCGTGTTCATGTGAACCGCCGGCACGTGCGGATTGGCCATGTGCGCAACGAGGCTGATGCCGGTGGCGAAGAAGTTCGGATCTTCTTCCGCGCCTGGAATGCTTTTCGCGAATTCCGGTGAGAAGCTGCCGCCGACCGTCGAGACGTTGACGCCCACCTTCTCGAACACCTTGCCGGTCATCTGACCTCGAACACCGCCTCCTCCCCCCTCGCCGCTGTGGTCGGTCCGCTCCCACGGCGTGAACACGAACGATGCATCGGAGTTCTGCCTCGCGCTCGATCTCCTCGAAAGCGGCACAGATGCGGTCGCGCACGGACTTCGAACCAGTCGCGGGCGGCTTGCTGTTGGTCGTCGAGAGGAAGCATGGCGTCTTACCGGCCGATAGCGCTGCGGTGGGCGCAGGCGCAAGGAAGCGGCGTCACCAGGATTGAAAGTCGGGGTTTCCGAACGCGTGGCCGCTAGTTTCATTACGACATTGTAATACCAGTATAAATGTCCGGTTCACGGCTGCTGACGCCATTTCCGGCCCAGCAGGGTGAAGGTTCGCGAGGGCGCGGATCAATTGGAGGAAATCGGCAGGCATGAAGAAGTTGCTCGTTGTCACGGCCGCGCTTGGCGCATCGATCATTTCGACCGGCGCTCTCGCGCAGGGCCCCGTGATGCAGGACATGACTCGCCAGCAGGCGCAAGAAATGGCCGAACTCGATGTTCCAGCGCTTCGACCTCAACCACGATGGCATCGTTACGCGCGCGGAAGCGGAGCAGGCGGGCGCCCAGTTCGGCGATCGTGCGCAGAAGATGATCAATCGCGTGTTCGGCGACTCCCAGTCGCTGACGCTTCAGCAGTTCGAAGCGCAGTCGCTGGCGCGCTTCGATCGCGACGATCTCAACCACGATGGCGTGGTTACCGTTGCGGAGCGCCAGCAGGTCCGTGCGACGCTGAAAGTCCACCGCGCAGCGCAGAACCCCGGCGGTCAGTAAGCGCGGCGCTGCGCGGAGACCAGCATCCTCAGAAGCATGGCGATGGGGCGAGGTACGCCAACCTTGCCCTCCAGCCACAGGCTGACCGCCGAGCGCGACACGCCGATTGCCTGAGCGAGATCGTTCTGGGTTCGGTAGCCGAGCGTGCGCATCGCCGAGCGGAGTTCCTCGGGTGCCATCGAAGCGAGGCGAGGGTCGTCCATCTAGATCGCGTCTGCTCCGCGGTCGCCGGTGCGGATCCGGATCGCTTGCTCGACGTCGATGACGAAGATCTTCCCGTCGCCGATTCGGCCGGTGCGGGCGGCGTTCTCGATCGCTTCGATTACGTTGTTGACGAGGCTGTCCTCGACGACGACTTCGACCTTCACCTTGGGCAGGAAGTCGATCACATATTCCGCGCCCCGATAGAGCTCCGTATGACCCTTTTGACGGCCGAAGCCCTTTACCTCGACGACAGTGAGGCCCGAAACGCCGACTTCGTGCAGCGCATCCTTCACATCGTCCAGCTTGAACGGCTTGATGATCGCTTCGATCTTCTTCACGCCAGCCTCTCGGGTTTGGGAACAGTAATCCGCTAATGCCCAATCGCTGCCGCATTTCCAAGCGAAGGCCGCGCGCAAGATGAAAGCGATCATTCTTTCGGCAGGCCAAGGCTCGCGCCTAGGCCACATCGTGGACGATCGGCCCAAGTGCCTGATCGACTTCAACGGTCGCACCTTGCTCGACCGGCAGCTCGACGCGCTGGAGACAAATGGCGTGCACGAGGCGGTCGTGGTCACGGGCTTTCATGACCAGCTGGTCAACGAGGCGATCGCGCGGCGGAGCGGTGGGCCGGCGGTGCGGACGATCTTCAATCCGTTCTTCAAAGTGGCGGACAATACCGGCTCGCTGTTCATGGCGCGCGAGGAGTTGTCGGCCGATTGCCTTGTATGGAACGGCGATACCCTCGTCTCGCGTGAGCTCATGCGTCGGGTGGTGCAGAACGACCGGCCGGGGATTTGCGTCACTGTGGACCGCAAAAGCGCCTATGACGAGGATGACATGAAGGTCATCCGCGACGAGGAAAGCGGACGGCTGCGGGCAATCGGCAAGCGGATCAATGAAGGAGTAAACGCCGAGTTCATCGGCTTGCTTGCCTTCCGCGAAGGCGGTGCGGAACAGTTCCGCGACGCGATCGAACGGGCGATGCGCACCAGCGAGGGCACCACCATTTGGTACCTCCGCGTCATCCACCATCTCGCGCAGAACGGTGAGGTGTGGACGCTCGACATCAAGGGGGAGGAATGGGGCGAGGTCGACTTTCCGCCGGATGTCGAGGCTGGGCGTGAGCTTACGGCGCGGTGGGACGCTGCGGACAGGGCGGCTGCGGCGTAACTGATGGCTGCGTTGTTGTCGATCCGGTCGGAAATTCGAGGAATCCTGTCGCTCATCACGATGCGATTGCGTGAGATGGGTTGAAGGGTTGGTCGTCCTATGGCCCTTACCCACCGCGCACCTAAGCGTCCGGCGGCAGAAACCTGCTCGTGATCTCGCGCGCAAGCCGCGCAGGGCGCCGGGTGACGGCGTCGAGGCAGCACCAACAGCTCTTCACTTCGCTCAGCACGTCCTGGCCGCGGCGGACGACGGTGGTGAAATAGGCGCGCGCGCCCTCTACCTTTTCGGCGATTACCTCGGCGACGACATTGTCGCTGAGAAAAGTCGGCCGGAGGTAGGAAATCTCGTGCTTGAGTGCGACCCAAAGGTGCCGGGTGACGGCTTCGGGGGGTGCGACGGACTGCCAATAGTCGATGACCGCCTCCTGCACCCACTTGAGGTACACGCTGTTGTTGACATGCCCCATGTGGTCGATGTCGGCAGGATTGATCGCGACCTGGTGGCGGAACATGGCGCTCAGACTCGATCCTCCTTTGGTCGCACTAGAGTTCTCACTCGCTTACAACGGTGTCAATAAGTAGGTTGAACGAACAGATCAGCTTTCTGTTTCCGACGGTCCGCAGCGGTGCTACCGCTTTAGGACGGTAACGCCGCGATGGAGGGATCACGGCGATGATGGTCGGCCTCTATCTTCTCTTGAATCTAGCAGTGCTGTGGATCGTCGCTCGCGCGTCGGCGGTGAGCGGCTGGCGGCTGATCTCGATGCTTTTTCTGGTCGGATTCATCGTCGGATCGGTCAACAGCTTCATCGAAGCGATCTTCTTCAGGGTCCTGACGTCGCAAGAGGTCGTAGGGGCCGCACTGCCCGCGGCGATTGTCTTTGCGATCCTTTCGCCTCTGGCTGTGCTTCTCGGCGGCCGTTTCAAGAAGGTTGCCGATGCGCCGGCGGAACCGGGAGGGTTTACCCCCGTCACATTGCTCGGCGTCGTCCTCGCCTATGAGTTACTCTACTGGAGCGGCGGCTTGCTGGTGTTCCCATACGTCGACCATTTCTACGCGGGTCGAGGGCTTCCGCCCGGGTACGGCGTAGCCGCGCTACAGGTTGTCAGGTCGCTGATCTTCGTTGGCGCCGCATATCCGCTCTTGAGGAACGGCCTGCGGGGCGCTCCGCTAGTGCTGGCGCTCGTCTATTCAGTCATCGGAGGAGTTGCGCCGCTGCTGCCCGACAATCCTTACATGCCGGCGGACATCCGCTTCTACCACGGCATCGAAGTGACCGTCTCGAACTTCATCTTCGGGCTGGTCGTCGGCCTCGTGTACAGCTGGCGGAAGCCGATGCCCGCTCAGGCGTAAGGCGGACGATCGCGTGCTGCGGGGCTCTTCGTGAAAATCTCGCAGCCGTCTTCGGTGATTCCGATCGAATGCTCGAACTGTGCGGAGAGCGAGCGATCGCGGGTGACTGCTGTCCACCCATCGTCGAGCACCTTCACGTCCGGGCGACCGATGTTGATCATCGGCTCGACGGTGAAGATCATCCCGGGCTTGAGCTCTGGGCCCGTCCCGGGGCGCCCGGCGTGGATGACCTCGGGGCTGTCATGGAACAGGCGCCCAACGCCGTGACCGCAGAAATCCCTGACGACGCTGTAGCGCTGGCCTTCCGCATGTCGCTGGATCGCGTTCGCGATATCGCCGAGGTGTTTGCCGGGCCTGGCCTGTTCGAGGCCGAGCATTAGGCATTCATAGGTGATGTCGACGAGCTTGCGGGGTTTGATCCCAACATTGCCAACCAGATACATCCGGCTCGTATCGCCGTGCCAGCCGTCGACGATCGGGGTGACGTCGATGTTGACGATGTCGCCATCTTTGAGCGTGCGGTCGCTCGGGATGCCGTGGCACACCACATGATTGATCGAGATGCAGCTGCTCTTGGTATAGCCGCGGTAGCCGAGCGTAGCGGGAACGCCGCCGCCATCGATCGTCATGCGATAGACGATTTCGTCGAGTTCCTCGGTCGAAACGCCCGGCATGACATGCGGCGCGAGTGCGTCGAGGATCTCGGCGGCCAGCCGTCCGGCCTTACGCATGCCCGCAAATGCTTCGGGGCCGTGAAGCTTGATTACGCCGTTGCGGGACTCGACGCGGTCTTCGGCGCTGACAGTGATGTACTGGGTCATGTGCCTAAACTAGTCGCTTAGGCGCGCTTTTGCGACCCCGCTCCATGCGTATTCGACATGTAGCTCACTTGAGCAAGGCGTGTGCTGCGTTACAGGGGCGCCATGGGATCGGAGCGTATCTGGACTGCTGCGCTGGTGGTGATCGGCGACGAGATCCTGTCCGGCCGTACGCAGGACAAGAATGTTGCGCAGGTCGCGACCTGGCTAAACGATCAAGGCATTAGGCTCGCCGAGGTAAGGATCGTGGCGGACGTTACGGAGCGCATTGCCGACGCGGTGAACGCTCTTCGCGATGCCCACGACTATGTCTTCACGACCGGCGGGATCGGCCCGACCCATGATGACATCACCGTCGATGCAATCGCCGCCGCATTCGGCGTGCCTGTCATCCTTGATGAGCAGGCGCGGGCGATCCTGTCCGAATATTATCGAGATCGTCCGGGTGGACTGACGGAGGCGAGGTTGCGGATGGCCCGCGTGCCGGAGGGTGCGGAGCTAATCCCCAACCCGACCTCGGGCGCACCGGGCGTGAGGATCGACAACGTCTACATCATGGCGGGCGTGCCACATGTCGCGGCGAGCATGCTCGAGGCGCTGACCGGCAAGCTCGAAGGCGGGCGGCCGGTAGTTTCGGTGACCGTCGGGGCCCGGGCGCCGGAGAGCGACGTTGCGGATCTCCTGCGCGAAACGGAAGCCGACCATCCGGGTGTCGCGATAGGCAGCTATCCCTTCTTCAAGGAAGGTCTTTACGGCGCCAATTTCGTGATCAGGTCCTCCGACGAGGACCTGGCCCGAGCCACGGGCGAGGACCTGTCGCAGCGGCTTCGCGAGGCAGGGTTCGAACCGGTCAAAGGCGGCATATAGGCCGAATCGTTGACGCCCCCGGAGGCGCGACCTAACTGAAGCACCGGCGCGGGTATGATGTAATGGTAGCCTGTCAGCTTCCCAAGCTGAACGCGCGGGTTCGATTCCCGCTACCCGCTCCAGCTTCCGAATGAGCCTCTTCTCACATCAAATTTCGTTGCGTGCCCGCGTCGGGTGGGAACGTCCACGCGCGTGAAGGGTTGCTTAAGATAAGCATGCTTACTATATCCGTTGTCGATGGAAACCTTTCCTTTTGAAATAGGCGAGACGGCGCACGCGCTCCGTAAGGCCTTCGACCGCAAGGCGGTTGGGCTCGGCGTGACGCGCGCGCAGTGGAAGGTGCTGTTCCGGCTCGACCGACAGCCCGGTCTGCGCCAGATCGAGCTCGCCGACATGCTCGACGTCGAACCGATCACGCTCACGCGCATCGTCGACCGGCTTGAAGAAGCAGGTCTTGTCGAGCGATCATCGGACCCGGCGGATCGCCGCGCGTGGCGACTGCACGTTACCGCGAAGTCGCAGCCGCTCATCGAGAAATTGAAGGCCGTTGGTGCCGACCTCGCCGCCGACGCGTTTTCGGGAATCGACCCGAAGGACATTGAATATGCTCGGCAAGTGCTCGCGCGAGTGCGTGAGAATGCGAGCCGGTGTGCATGCATAAACAGGGCGTCTAACCAATGAATAAGATGGCAACCGAACCGATGACGGGAACCGCGACCGCCGAGACGGTCGAGGTCAAACGCGACCGCAAGGGGCTGATCCGGACGATCCTTTTGCTGATCGTTCCCGCGCTGCTGATCATTGGTGGCGGCTATTACTGGCTTACCAGCGGCGGCAGCGTCTCTACGGACGACGCCCAAGTAAAGCAGGACATCGTGTCCGTCAGCCCGCAGGTGAACGGACAGGTTGTCGAGGTCTTCGTCCGCAACGGTGCAAAGGTGCACCGCGGCGACCTCTTGTTCCGTATCGACCCGCAACCCTATCGCGTGGCGCTCGAGCAGGCGCAGGCGGCACTCGCCAATGCACGCCTGCAGACGCAGGTGCTGCGCACGACTGCCGCCGGTACGAGCGGCGACATCACCGGTGCTCAAGCGAATCTCGCGATCAAGCAGAACGCGCTCGGCCGCCAGCAGGCCTTGCTGAAGCAGGGCTTCACCACACGCGCGGACTATGAGGACGCGCTTAACGAAGTGCGCAGCGCCGAGACGCAGCTCGCGGATGCCCGCGCACGCGCCGCCAATGCGCACGCCGCCGTCGCTTCCGAAGGCAACCAGCCGCAGATTGCGCAGGCGCAAGCCGCGGTCGACAAGGCTCGGCTGGACCTGTCACGAACAGACGTCCGTGCGCCGATGGATGGCGTAATCGAGAATGCCGACAAGCTGCAGGTCGGCCAGATGGCGGTCGAGGGTGTCGGAATGGTGTCGCTCGTCCACAGCGCGAGCGCCTGGGTCGAGGCGAACTTCAAGGAGAAGGATCTCGCTCGCATGGCTCCCGGCCAGCATGCGAGGATCGTGGTCGACGCTTATGGCGGCCAGAAGTTCGACGCCCATGTCCAGAGCATCGGCGCCGGCACCGGCGGCGAATTCTCTCTGCTTCCGGCGCAGAATGCGAACGGCAACTGGGTCAAGGTGACGCAGCGCGTGCCGGTGCGCATTGCCTTTGACGGACAGCCTTCGCGGCCGATGATCGCGGGCCTGTCCGTGACGGCCACCGTCGACCTCGACAGCAAGAAGAAGTAGTCCGCCGGTGGCCGAGGGTTCGGGGTCAGTCGCAACGCATCCACTGCCATCAGGTCAGCGCTTGATCGTCACGATCGGCGTGATGATGGCAGTGCTGTTGCAGGTGCTGGACACGACGATCGCGAACGTCGCCTTGCCGCACATGCAGGCGGACCTCAGCGCGAGTCAGGACCAGATCAACTGGGTGTTGACAAGCTATATCGTGGCTTCCGCGATCGCGCTGCCGATCAGCGGCTGGCTTGCCGACCGGGTCGGGCGCAAGCGCCTGCTGCTCATCTCGGTCGTCTGCTTCACCATCGCATCAGTGCTGTGCGCGACCGCGACGTCGCTGACCGAGATGGTCCTGTTCCGGGCCTTTCAGGGCGTCAGCGGCGCGTTCATCGTTCCCCTCGCGCAGGCAACCTTGTTCGACATCAACCCGAAGGAAAAGCATGGCCAGGCGATGGCCTTGTTTGGCGGCGGCGTGATGATCGGGCCTATCCTTGGCCCGGTGCTCGGCGGCTGGCTGACCGACAATTACAATTGGCGCTGGGTGTTCCTGGTGAACCTTCCAGTGGGCATCCTCTGCACGTTCGTCATGATGCGCTTCATGCCGAAAACCGAGAAGCACAAGCGCCACTTCGACATGTTTGGCTTCATCCTGCTCGGCCTCGCTCTTGCCGGACTGCAGCTGTTCCTCGACCGCGGCGAGCAGGCCGACTGGCTGTCGAGCTGGGAAATCCGCATCGAGCTTGGCCTGGCGATCGCTGCTTCTTGGATGTTCATCGTTCATATGGCGACGGCGAAGCAGCCGTTGTTCGAACGCGCCATGTTTGCGGATCGCAATTTCGCGACAAGCCTGGTCTTCATGGCGGCGACCGGCGTGCTGCTGCTAGCGGGCCTCGCATTGCTGCCGCCACTCCTGCAGAACATGTACGGTTACTCGGTGCTTCAATCGGGCTTCCTGACGGCGCCGCGCGGCATCGGCACGCTGATTTCGATGCTGATCGCCGGGCGCGCCACGGGGAAAATCGATGCGCGCTTGCTGGTTGGCATCGGCGTCGTCCTCATGGGCCTCTCGCTATACATGATGACCGGCTTCGCCATCGATCAGCCGGCGCGGCCGGTCGTCATGAGCGGCGTCGTGCAGGGACTCGGACTCGGCCTGATCTTCGTTCCGCTGCAGACTCTTGCGTTCCAGACGCTCGCACCGAGGATGAGGACAACCGGCGCGGCTCTGTTGAACCTGTCGCGCAACATCGGCGGCTCAGTCGGGATCTCGATCGTCAGCACGCAGCTCGTACGCATGGTGCAGGTCAGCCACGCGGACCTCGCGGCGAACATCACGCAGCAGACGATCCCGACCGCCGATCCCACGATCCTGCAGACTGCGGTTCCCGTCGCGGGGCCTGCGGCGCTCGCCTACATCAACATGCTGATCAACAAGCAGGCGCTGTTCATCGCTTATCTCGACGACTTCAAGCTGATGATGATCGTCACTTTTGCCGTGCTTCCGCTTCTCCTGTTCATGAAAAAGGGTCAGCAGGTCGGGGGCGCTGGTCCTCCGATCATGGATTGACGCACGTCCTCGCCGTTCGCGTCACGCCGCGCTCCTCCAAGCCCGGGATCGGTGGTTGGCGGGAAGCTGCCGGCGGTCGCGACGAGCTTGAGGTCAGGGTAGCCGAAGCGCCCACGGATGGCGCGGCGAACGACGCCGTATTATGGCTTCTCGCCAGGACACTTGGGATCAGCCGTTCGGAAGTGGCGATCATTTCCGGCGAGACCAGTCGCCATAAGCGCGTCGCGATCCCACTTAGCCTCGAAGAAGCGCGTCGCCGGTTGGCGGGCTGAAAAGGGAGGAATGCGCATGTTCCAGGTCGGCAAGAGGCGGTTAGGCCGCGACGGACCCGAAGTTTCGGCCATCGGTCTCGGCTGCATGGGTATGAGCGAGTTCTACGGCAGCGGCACCGAGGAGGAGTCGATCGCGACCATCCACCACGCGCTCGATCGCGGTGTGTACTTCCTCGACACTGCCGACATGTACGGCGTCGGCAAGAACGAGGAGCTTGTCGGCCGCGCGATACGCGGTCGCCGTGACGAGGTGTTCCTTGCGACCAAGTTCGGTAACGTGCGGGGGCCGGGCGGCGAGTTTCTCGGCGTCAAGGGCGATCCGGAATATGTCCGATCCGCGTGCGAAAGGAGCCTAAAGCGGCTGGGCATCGACTCGATCGATCTCTATTACCAGCACCGCGTCGACCCGAACGTGCCGATCGAGGATACCGTTGGCGCGATGGCCCGGCTGAAGGAAGAGGGGAAGGTTCGCTACCTCGGTCTGTCGGAAGCGGCGCCGCAGACAATTCGCAAGGCACATGCGACGCATCCGATCACAGCGGTCCAAACGGAGCTGTCACTGTGGAGCCGCGATGCGGAATCGGACGTGGTTCCAACGGTGCGGGAGCTCGGCATTGGCTATGTCGCTTATTCGCCGCTCGGGCGCGGGTTCCTGACGGGGCAGATCAAGTCGCCCAACGACTTCCCCGACGACGATTTCCGGCGCTTCCATCCCCGCTTCACCGGCGAGAATTTCGACAAGAACATCCAGCTCGTTCACGAAGTCGAGAAAATGGCGGAGGAGAAGGGCTGCACAACCGCGCAGCTGGCGCTCGCCTGGGTGTTGGCGCAGGGCGAGGACATCGTGCCGATCCCCGGGACCAAGCACGTCCGCTACCTCGAAGAGAATATCGGCGCGCTGGATGTGAAGCTGACGGATGAGGACCTTCGGCGGCTAGACGAGATCCTTCCGCCGGGTGCGGCGGCTGGCCAACGCTACCATGAGCGCGGAATGGCGACCGTCCATCTCTAGGGGCGGTCGTCGATCAGGCTCATGCAGGTGACACCGGCTTCGGCCTTCTGAAGTTCGGAGACGTCGATTTCGACGATGTGAAAGCCGCGATCGCGGAGGCGACCTGCAGCGCGCGCGTTTCCGGCGGGGAGGATCAGGCGATCGCCAGCGCAGATGCAGTTGGCGGCGGCGGGTTCATCAACTGGGACTGCTATAGGTTCGACACCGGTGAACTGCGACGGGTCGACGCTGCGTTCGTCGTAGAGGAGGACCGGTGTTCCAGACGCATCCGGGCCTGCAAAGGTCGCACCGGTCTTGAGGTGCAGGCATTCGCGCAAATCGGCTCGGACGACCCCGAAACCGAATGAGCCGGCGATATCGGAGAGCGACGCGATACCCGCGACGTCCGTTCGCGTGGATAGGCCGACGTAGAGCTTGCGCCCGATGCGGAGTACGTCGCCGCCATCGAGGTGACCGGCTTCGATCCGGTGCAGCTCGAAATCGTCGGAGAGTCCGTCAGCCGTCGAGTCGACCTCGTCTGCGCGGGACGCAGCGCCCGGACGGGTGATGATCGCATGGCCGTCCAGAAGCAGCGCCGTATCCTCGACGAAGACGGCGTCGGGATCTTCGGCAAGCTCCGGCAGTCGGACGATTGCGAAGCCTGCCTGGGCTAGCGCCTGTTCATAGGCGGCATGTTGTTGCACTGCCCGAGCAGCATCGATGGGAACGCGCGGCTGATGAGTGAGCTGGCACTCCGCAAGCCGTGGGCTGACGGCCCTGGTGAATGCTCGCCGGACCATTGATCAGCCCCCGTGCTTTCGCATCCAGAGGGCGAATAGGTCGGGCCAGCGGGAGCCTGTCATGTCCTTGGGCAGGTGGAGGCCAAAGCCGTGACCGCCTTCCGAGAAGAGTTGAGCTTCCACTGTGACCTTCGCGCGGTCGCAGGCATCGATCCATTCGAGGCTGTTGCCAATGAGAACGAGCCCATCGTCGAACGCGGCCGTGATGAAGCTCGGCGGCGTGTCGGCAGAGACATGCTGCGCGGGCGAACGCGCGGACACCTGCTCAGAAGTAGGGTTCGGGCCGAGCAGGCTGCTCGCCGACGCGCCCAGCGTGGTTCTCGGATCGAGGCTGATCACTGGATAGGCAAGGCCGACGAATGCCGGCTTTGCCGACAGGCGATCGGCAGCGTCGATCGGCGCATAGACCCGTTGAGCATGGGAGACGGCGAGGTCCGCGGCGAGATGGCCGCCCGCGGAAAACCCGATGACACCGACGCGGTTAGGATCGATGCGAAAATTTGCCGCACGGCTGCGGATCAGGCGCATCGCGCGCTGCGCGTCTTGTAGAGCGACCAGGCTGCGGTTGTTCCATCCTTCGACCGGCAGCCGGTAGGTCAGAACGAAGACCGTGGTGCGTTCCGCATTGAAGCGTTCGGCAACGTCCAGACCTTCATTCTGCACCGAGAGGAATTCGTACCCCCCGCCCGGGAAGGAGAGCAAAGCCGAGCCGTCTGGCCGCGCCGCTCGATAGACGTGAACCTCAGGGAAGGGGACGCCGCGGATCCAGAGCTCGCGGTTTGGCGCGGCGCCGTTCATGGTCCAGTTCGGGGCGATCTTCGTCTTCGGCGCGCCGGGCGGCTGGCCGGGCCAGAGCGGAAAGCGTTCCTTCGGTGGAAAGAACGGCGCTTCAGGGTCGTTGGCTGCCGGGGTTTGAGCAGCCGCGGTGCTGCCCGCGAGGAGCGCAATGCCGCTGCCGAGGAACGTCCTTCGTTCGATGTTCACGCTTACTCCCGTCGGTCCTGCTCTTGGCGAACGATTTTTCCGCCCTTCATCACCAGCCGAACATGCTCGACGGCAGACACGTCGCGCGTTGGGTCGCCGTCGACTGCGACAAGATCCGCAAGCACCCCTCGCTTCACTTCTCCCCGGTCGCTCAGGCGCAGGATGTTCGCGTTGCGGGAGGTCGCCGAGATCAGGACTTCGGGCGGAGACATTCCGGCCCGCTGCATTGCTTCCATCTCCAACCAGTTCTTGCCGTGCGTGAAGACGCCCACGTCGCCGCCCATGCAGATCGGCACGCCCGCCTTGATCGCCAGCTGGAAGGAGCGGCGGTTCTCCTGGACGCTCTCGGGCGCCGGCTCCTGGCCGTTCCAATGCTGGAAGTAGCGGGCGTAGGCTTCCGAAGCGCCAAGCGTTGGGCAGAGGGCGATGTGCTTGGCCGCCATGGCCTTGAACACGTCGGCCGTGCCGCCGTAGCCGTGCTCGATCGTGTCGGCACCCGCGCGCACGGCGCGCATCATGCCTTCGGCAGTGGTCGCGTGGACGGCGACGAGGCGGCCCGCGTCGTGAGCAGCGGCGACGCCGGCATCGAGTTCGGCCTGAGACAAAGTGGGGCGGCTCGGCTCGCCCTTGCCCCAGTGGTAGTCGGCGTAAAATTTGACGATGTCGGCGCCGCCGGCGATCTGGTCGCGAACGGCGCGGATCGTCTCGTCGACACCCGCCACTTCCTGAGCGCCTTGCGGAACAGCTATCCCCGGTTCGAAGCCCTTGGGTCCGTATGCGCCGCGAGCGACGATCGCCTTGGTCGAGACGAGCAGCCGGGGGCCGGGGACGATGCCTTGGTCGATCGCCTGCTTCAGCCCGACATCGGCGAAGCCCGCGCCCTCGGTGCCGAGGTCGCGTTCGGTGGTGAAGCCTGCGTCCAGCGTCCGGTGAGCATGGACGACCGCGCGAGCCGTTCGCAGTGCGAGCGGTTCGTGCAGCACCTGATCGTCCCACAAGGTCTCGTTGTACGGATGCAGGAACAGGTGCGAGTGGCCCTCGATCATGCCCGGCATCAACGTGGTGCCGGGGAGCTCGATGACCCGCGCTCCCGGAGTGGAGATGTTCGGACCGACCGCTGCGATCTTGTCGCCGTCGACTAGCACGGACCAACCTTCGTGCGCGGCCGGGTTCACGCCGTCGAACACGCGAGCCGGATGCAAGACGATCGGTTCAGCTTGGGCCTGAGCCACAGCCGCGAAGCTTAGGACAGCGGTCACAAGGACCCGCAAAGTTACGGAAGTCACTCGAAGAGGCGCCTTTCTCACTGCCGGCGTCGCGGCAGGTAATCCGCGCGCCCCTTCCGAGATGAGTGCATCGGCGACATGGAACGCACAAGGGGCAGGTGGAGAGACCGCTTTATTAAACCGAATGGTTGACCATTCGACTGCAAGGGTCTAATTAAACCATATGGTTCAGGAACGACTCGACACGACCTTTCATGCGCTTGCCGATCCGACGCGACGGGGGATGCTCGCCAGCCTTGCGCTCGGCGAGAAGTCGATTGGCGAACTGGCCGAACCGTTCCAGATGAGTTTCGCCGGAGCTTCCAAGCACGTCCGCGTGCTGGAGGATGCAGGGCTCCTGTCCCGGCGCAAGTTGGGGCGGACGCACCTCATCAGTCTCAACGCGGAGCCGCTGGCCGAAGCGGAGCTTTGGCTGAAGCAGTGGGAGAAATTCTGGTCCGTGCGTCTCGACCGGCTGCAGGCGCTCGTCGAGGCGGACCAGGAGAAGCGCAGATGAGCGGCGCGATCGTCAGCCTAGTGCGTGACATCGCAGCTCCGGCGGAGAGGGTATTCGATGCCTGGCTCGATCCTGCCGCAGCGGCGCAGTTCCTCTTTGCGACACCTCAAGGCGAGATCGTCCGCTGCGACATCGATGCGCGGGTCGGCCGCCGTTTCCTTATTGTCGACCGGCGGGCGGACGGCGACGCGGAGCATCATGGTGAGTTCCTCGAGCTCGATCGGCCGCGGCGGATTGTCTTTCACTTCCGCGGACCGGGAACCGACGAGGGCGAGTGGTCGACGGTCTCGATCGACCTCGTGCCGAACGAGACCGGCTGTAACCTGACTCTCACGCACGAAATTCCTGAGAAATGGGCGTCTTATGCCGAGCCGGTGCGGCACGGCTGGACGATGATCCTCGATACGCTCTCGCGAAACATGGAGGCGAATGATGGGTGAAGCTGCAGCACAGATCAGGGTCCCGGTCGAAAAGACCGCGTCCGACACGATCCGCCTCGAGCGTTGGCTGAATGCACCGATGGAAACGGTGTGGCGCTATCTGACCGAAGCGGAATTGCGCCGGCAGTGGTTCATGGGCGGCACCGATGCACATGCCGTTGGCGAGTTCGAACTGCTCGTCGATCACGACAATCTCTCGAGCGACGACGTTCCTTACCCCGCGGATTACGCTAGCTCGAAGGGGAAGACCTTCTCCGAGAAGGTGATCAGGTTCGAACCGCCGCGGCTGCTCGAAACCACCTTTGCGGGCGGGAAGAATGGCGTGGTCACCTACGAACTGTTCCCTGACGGGGAGAAGACGCGGCTGGTGCTGACGCACAGCGGCATCACGAGCCCAACTGGCGCACAGGACTTCGGCGGCGGGTGGAATTCGCATCTCGAGGTGCTCGCGGAACTGCTTGCCGGCCGCAGGGTCCGGAACTTCTGGGATCTGCACTCGAGATCGCGCGAGGAAGTTCGCAAGGCACTGGAGGGCTGATGCATGTGCCCGCTTTGCGCATCGACGTTGGCGTGGCTGGCATTTGGCGGCGGGTCAGCGGTGAGCGTGGCTGCGCTTCTCGCCGGATTTCTTAGGAAAGGAACGGACGATGGCGGCGATCACGACAACTCACCCGCTCGGAACCGGTGACGATTGGCTCGCCGCCCGGCTCGAGTTGCTCAAGGCCGAGAAGGAGCTGACGCATCGGAGCGACGCGGTGGCGCGCCAGCGGCAGGAGCTGCCGTGGGTCAGGGTCGCAAAAGACTATCGGTTCGAAACCTGCTCGGGCGAGAAGAACTTGGCGGAGCTGTTTCACGGGCGCTCGCAGCTGCTCATCTATCATCTAATGTTTGGACCCGATTACGAGGCGGCATGCCCTTCCTGCTCGATGATCGCTGACGGCTTCAACGGTTTCTGGGAGCACCTTGCGCACCACGACGTGATGCTCGTGGCAGTCTCGCGCGCGCCTTTCGACAAGCTGCAGGCGTACAAGGATCGGATGGGCTGGAGCTTTCCGTGGGTCTCATCATTCGGGAGCGACTTCAATTACGACTATTTCGTTGGCCTGACGGAGGCGCAGCAGGATGCAGGATACGATTACAATTTCGAGAGCAAGCCGCCGCTCCTGCGCGATGCGCAGGGTGCGCCGCAGGGGCAAGCGGCTATGTGCGGCGTCGATCTCCGGACGTACCTGAAGGAATTGCCCGGGATGAGTGCCTTCGTGAAGGAAGAGGGCGAGATCTTCCATACCTACTCCACCTACGGGCGCGGGCTGGATATCCTGTGGGGTGCGTACCAATGGTTGGACCGGGCGCCGCTTGGCCGGAACGAGCCTGGCGGGCCATGGTGGAAGCGGCGCGACGAGTATGGTGCGCTCTAGCTGCAAAAGAAAAGGGCGGCAGGAACTGATCCCCGCCGCCCAATCTCATGGGTGCTCTGAAGCGACTTAGCGCTTCGAGAACTGGAACGAGCGACGCGCCTTCGCGCGGCCGTACTTCTTACGCTCGACCACGCGCGGATCGCGCGTGAGGAACCCGGCCTGCTTGACCATGGTGCGGAGTGCCGGCTCATAGCGGCTCAGTGCCTGGGCGATGCCGTGCTTAACGGCGCCGGCCTGGCCCGAGAGACCGCCGCCAACGACGGTGGCGACGACGTCATACTGGCCAGCGCGCTCGGCGACGTCAAACGGCTGGTTGATGACCAGGCGCAGAGTCGGGCGGGCGAAATAGACTTCCTGCTCGCGGCCATTGATGACGATCTTGCCCGAGCCCGGCTTTAACCAGACGCGCGCGACGGCGTCCTTGCGGCGGCCGGTCGCATAGGCGCGGCCATACTTGTCGAGCTGCTGCTCACGGACCGGCGCGGCCTCGACTGACGGCGGCGCAGCAACCGGAGCTTCGCCGGCGGGAGCCTCCGGGGCTGGCGCTGCCGGAGCGGGAGTGACGCCGAGCTGGTCGGCAATCGAATTCACGAGTGTCGGACATTTATGCGCCCACCTTGTTCTTGCGGTTCATCGATGCGACGTCGAGGACTTGCGGATCCTGGCCGCCGTGCGGATGCTCGGAGCCGTTATAGAGGTGAAGGGCGCGCATCTGGTCGCGGCCGAGCGGGCCGCGCGGAATCATGCGCTCTACGGCCTTTTCGAGCACGCGCTCCGGGAAGCGGCTGTCCAGCACCTTGCCGGCAGTCACTTCCTTAGACCGCCCGGGTACCCGGTGTGCTTGTAATAGATCTTCTGCTCCAGCTTGCGGCCGGTGAAGCGGACCTTGTCGGCATTGACGATGACGACATGGTCGCCGCAGTCCACGTGCGGCGTGTAGCTCGGCTTGTGCTTGCCGCGCAGGATGTTCGCAACGATCGTCGCGAGCCGGCCAACCACGAGGCCATCGGCATCGATCAGATGCCACTTCTTCTCGACCTCGGCCGGCTTTGCCGACTTGGTCGTCTTCATCAGCGCCTTCATGGCTGACGATCCTTTCGTTAAATGCGAAAGGCGGCCCCACGAGGCGCCGCCGTGAGGGCGCTATTTGCGGGTTTGCGCCAGAAAGTCAAGCAAATCCGCCGCTTTACGTCACGGTAAAATGATACCGCACAACTTTGAACCGGACGCGTAACGATGGGAACGGCAGGCGCCTCCACTACCGTTTCACCACCAACACGAAAACGGGAGGAATGCCATGTATATCGGTCTTGGCGGCCTTTTGATCCTTATTCTGATCCTGTGGCTGCTCGGCGTAATCTAACGCTTACTCGAGGGTACAACTAAGTCAGTGTCCGCGGATCGAAGATTTCGATCCGCGGCATGCCAGTGCGGCCTTCGTACAAAGGAGCGCTCAAATCTGCGGTGCCCTGCCGACAGTGGATGTGCGCGATAATTGGCGTTCAGGCCCAATACGGGGCCGTTAGACGACTTCGTGTGCGTTCATCAAAATAACATAAGTGAGGGTGATCGGCGATGTCGCCGCTTACGGTCGTACCGACAGCATTCCAATCCGGCACGGGAGCGGCGGTGGCGTCAAAACTCGAGGCATTCACACGACTATCTGCGGACGACCGAGCAGCGCTTGCGCAGGTCAGCCAGAACTACCGTTTCGTGGATGCACGCCGCGACTTGATATCGGAGGGTGATAAGCCGCGTCACATTCACCTGATCCTCGATGGGTGGGCGTGCCGTTACAAGCAGCTGCCGGACGGAAGACGGCAAATCGTCAGCCTGTTCGTACCGGGCGACTTCTGCGACGTTAACGTCTTCATTCTGAAGTATATGGATCACAGCATCGGAGCGCTCACGCGGCTGAAAGTGGCTATGATCGGCCCGACGAAATGAGCGAGCTAGCGCCGATCAGCCGCGCATCGGCCAGGCGCTGTGGTGGAACGAGCTGGTGGGGCAGCGGTGCAGCGAGAGTGGACACTCAACCTGGGCCTCCGCAGTGCCTACGAGCGCCTCTCGCATCTGCTGATCGAGCTCTACATGCGCCTGCAGGCTGATCGGCAGGCGCAGAACGGCCGCTGTGACTTTCCGTTGACGCAGGCCGACCTCGCGGACGCGACCGGCCTCACGTCGGTGCACGTCAACCGCACCCTCCAGGAGCTGCGCCGCGACGGCCTGATCGAGCTCGAGCGCAAGCAGCTGCACATCCTCGATCTGCCGCGTCTCATCGAAGTGTCGATGTTCAACCCCAACTACCTGCACCTTGACCATGAAGGGCGGCAGTTCGACGCCCGCTGCTGAACGAGCAGGCATCATGAAATGGTTGTAATTCGACCCGCGAGCAATCTGGCGTTCAGGATCGCCGCATAAGTTTTCGGCAGCGCAAACATCGGATGTGAGGACATTTGACGATGAAACTTCCCGCCTTTGTTCTGGCCGGAGTCGCGGCGGCTGTCGCCGGGACCGCATTTGCGGCCAACGCCAGAACCCACGTGATGGACGTGCCGCTTCCGGATGGCGCGGTCGCCCACGTTGAATATGTCGGCGATGTGGCCCCGAAGGTCTCAGTCGAACCTGCCGCGACATCATCAGACGACACTTTTGCCGGTCTGATCCCGTCGTTCACCAGCTTCCATCGGATGATCGACCAGATGAATAGCGAGACACAGGCGATGCTGACGCAAACGCAGGGCATGATGCAGCAGGGCAGGCTGCCCGACCTGAATGTTGCGAGCTTCGGCAATCAGCCCGCAGGGACCAGCAGCGTCAGCGTCGTTTCCTACAGCAATGGCGCAGGCAGCTGCACCAAGACGACCGAGGTCGTTTCTCAAGGTGCGGGAAAGCCGCCGAAGATCACGACGAACGTCAGCGGCAATTGCGGTGCTCAGGGTCAAGCGGCACCGGCCGCGACCGCCCTTGATCGCACCTGATCGCTCCGGAGGCGCGGGCCGCCGCTCGGCACGGAAAATAAGCTTTCGTTCACGCGTTGCGGGGTAAATCATTGCGTCCTAAGGGGCGCGCGCGTGCTGCTTACGGCAGCGATTCCCCAATGAACGGAGTGCAATTCGGCCGTGCCGAGACGCATCAAAGACTTTATCGATATCAGCGAATATACCTCGCTGGACGACCTTATTCGGTATCTTGAGACGATCCGCGACAATCTGCCGCCGGAGCACGATGCGGAGCTGAAAATTCGCGGCGACGAAGTTTTCGGCCGCCGCCTGACGATCACTTACTTCCGCGACCAAACGCCGGAGGAGACGGAGCTCGAGTCGCGCTACGGCGGCGACGGGCAGCCCGAAGATCCCGACATCGAGCAGCTTCGGCGCAAGCTTGATGACGTGCCGTTCGAGAGGGCGAAGAGGTCCTCCTCCAGCGGATCCTGAGCTACGGGTTCAGTTTCTTCCCAAACTGGACGATCAGCCTGCGAAGTTCGGCGGAATCGACGCGCTCCGCTGCTTCTTCGATCTTGAACCATTTGCGCGTCCGTTCGCCGCGCTCGGGCCAGTCGCCAAGCTCCTTTTCCACGGCGAGGACGTGGACATGGATGTCGACTTCGATCTCGCCGAACAGGATGTGCTGCTTGGTATGGCGAAAGGTGCCGATCGCCTCGCGTTGGATCTTCCCCTTGATGCCCGCTTCTTCAAAGGCTTCCTGAGCCGCGGAATCGGACAGGGATTTGCCTGCCATCGGCCAGCCCTTCGGAATCATCCACCGGCCCGAGCGGCGGCCGGTGACGAGCAACACCTCAGCCTTCTTGCTGCGCTTGCGACGATAAGGCAGCGCGCCTGACTGTACTGGAACGGACGTTTCTGATCCGCAACTCATGGCCCGACTATAGAGCCATCGCGCGACAATCGTGAGAAGGTCCGAAGCGGCCATCGTGCGGCGGAAACGGCTTTGCGGCGAACTGGTTCGCTTCTACTGTTGCAAGGCAACACGGGCGAGGACGGCTGTCCGATGAGGCGAGAGATCGAGCTGAAGCTGGAAGTCGCGCCCGACGCCATCGAGGCGCTGCTGCAGCAACCGTGGCTGAAGCGAGCGGGATGCAAGTCGATCGAGCAAGTTTCAACTTATTACGACACTACGGACTATGAGCTTCGCCGGCGGGGATACACGCTTCGGGTCCGGGCTGCCGATGGACGGTTCATCCAGACGGTGAAGTCACTGGAGGGCGGCGCCGGTCGTTTTGAGCGCGGTGAGTGGGAATATCAGATCGATGCGGGCGTCCCGGACGCGGAGCGGCTTGGGCTACGCCCTTCGCCGGGCTCGATTTGGCGCCGTTGGGGCCGATCCTTTCTTCCGAAGTCACCCGGTTTGCGTGCCGGTTGGAACCGGCGGGAGCTGAAATCGAGCTTGCGATCGACAGCGGGTGCATCTCTGCCGCTGG
>CAVVWY010000007.1:0-17224 GCA_963752025.1 uncultured Alphaproteobacteria bacterium
CACGTAGATCACGCGCTTGTAGAAGGTGTTGAGGATTTCCTCGCTCGACATGCCGAGCGCATGGAGGAGCGCGGTCACCGGCAGCTTGCGCTTGCGGTCGATACGGACGTTGACGATGTCCTTGGCGTCGAACTCGAAGTCGAGCCAGCTGCCGCGGTACGGGATGACGCGCGCGGCGAAGAGATACTTGCCGCTGGCGTGGGTCTTGCCGCGGTCATGGTCGAACAGCACGCCCGGCGAACGGTGCATCTGGCTGACGATGACGCGCTCGGTGCCATTGATGATGAAGGTGCCGTTCATCGTCATGAGCGGCATGTCGCCCATGTAGACGTCCTGCTCCTTGATATCGATGACCGACTTGGCCTCGGTCTCGGGATCGATCTCGAAGGTGGTCAGGCGCAGGGTGACGCGCATCGGCGCGGCGTAGGTCAGGCCGCGCTGGCGGCACTCGTCGGTGTCGTATTCGGCGCTTCGAGCTCATAATGGTCGAAGTCGAGGTGCGCGGTGCCGGCGAAGTCGATGATCGGGAAGACCGAGCGCAGCGTCTTCTCGAGGCCCGAGACGTAGCCGGTCTTCGGGTCCGAGCGGAGGAACTGCTCATAGCTCTCGCGCTGAACCTCGATGAGGTTCGGCATCTCGGAGATTTCGTGGATGTTGCCGAAGATCTTGCGGATGCGCCGCGAATTGGTCTTGAGCCCGCTGGTGGTCTTACGCGGTGCGTCGATCGCTTTGGTGGCCATGTGCTTCCCTGCGCTATGCGGACGACGCACAGAGGCGCCCCCGCTGAGTTTCCCGGCTTGGCCCGGCATGTTTCGTGGAGCGCTGTCCCGCTACCCTCTCCAATGCGTTCGGTCCGTGCGCCGTTCGGACCCTGTCCCGGAGAGGACGGGAAAAGCCCCGGGCGCACGAAGCCGTGCGGCGGAGCCGCTATTTGTTGGATATGCCCCATATAGGCCATTTCCAACAGGCTGCAAGGGTCGCCGAACATGAAAAGAAAGCGGGGCGCCGTCTGCGGACGCCCCGCCTTGCGCCCGTCGCTGCAAAGACTTAGAAGTTGAGCGCGGCCGACAGGAACACCTGCCGCGGGTTGCCATAATAAGCGGTGAGCGACGCCGGTCTGTGCCGAGCGTCGGGATCGGCTGCCCGGCTGCCGTTCAGAGAGGTAATCGCCGGTGATCGGGTTCTGCAGCGAGGAAGTTGTAGCCCGCCGATGATGTACTTCTTGTTCGTGATGTTCTTGCGCGTGGAGGCCGAACTCGTAACGGTTGCCCGTCGAACGCCAAACGAAGTTCGCGTCCCACAACGCGAAGCCTGGCTGATCGAGGCCGGGACTGCGGAGCTCGAACTGCTGGCTGCGCTGCGGTAGGACAGGGTCGTGTTGAAATCGAGACGGCCGCCCGCGAGCGGCGTGTCGTAATCGAGCGTGCCGCTCAGCGTCCACTTCGGCGTGTTCTGGATTTTGCGATCGTTCGCGACGTCGACCGTCTTTGCCCGCGATCAGCGTTATCGAACTGCAGATACTTGGCATCGAGATAGCCGAGCGACCCGCGACAGAGTGAAGCGGTCGCCGGGCGTCGCGAGATTCTCTGCCGCGCGGAAGTTGGTCTCGAGCTCGACGCCGCGGAAGCGCGCCTTGCCGGCGTTGGTCGTAATGCCGCAGAAGGTCTGGCACGCCGCCGACGAAGCAGCCGGCCGAGCCCGGTACCTGCACATCCTTATATTCGGCGTCGAAGATCGCGGCGGCGAACTGAAGGCGCTGGTTGAACAGGGCGGCTTTCCAGCCGAGCTCATAGCTGTCGACCTTCTCCGGCTTGAACGTCATGAAGTTGAAAATGTCCTCGGGCGACTGGCTGACGGAGCATGGCGTCGACTGGCCGCGCGGGATCGAAACCGCCGCCTTTGAAGCCGCTGCGAATAGCTCAGGTAGATGTTGTGGTTCGGCGTTGGCTTGAAATTGATCGAGGCGCGCGGCGTGAACGCATCGTCCGTCGCGCTCGCCGGTGAAATTCGACGTTGTCGCCGAATTGGGATGCCGACGCCGAAGCCGTCCGATCCGCCGAGCGCGGGCTGGCCGCCAAGGATGTAGGTCTGCGCGGAGCACATGCGCATGGCGGTTGTCGTCGTCCAACGGCCTCCGAGCGAAGCGCTCCACTGCGGCGTGAAATCATAAGTCAGATCGCCGAAGATCGCCCAAGTCTTGGTTTTGACGTCGCCAGCGTCGCGGCGGTCAGGCCCGGAAGGCCAGACGCGCCTGTGGCAGGCACGGGTGCGGTCGGGTGGTGTAGAGCCGCACGTCGAACTCGTCGGACGCGCTGGCGTTCAGATAATAGACGCCGAACACGCCCTGAAGCGGGCCCTTGTCGGCGACGAGCTGAAGTTCCTGGCTGAACTGATGATTCCTGTAGATCGCCGGAACGTCGAGGTCGACGAACTGCGTAGCATCGAAGTCGATCGGCGTGTGGCTGGTGTCCTTGCGGACGCGGTGATGGTGCGGAACTTCAGCCAATCGTTCAGTGCGAACTCGCCGCACAGCGTCGCCCCGCCAGAGCGGACGCGCTGCTTCGGGATCTTGCAGGCCGCCCGCACTGTCGAAGACGTTGCCGCTGCATCGGAACTGGCCGGTGCAGTCGAATGCGGGCTCGCGCCTGATTCGGCTGCACAGGTTCGGGATCAGGCGATGGCCGCCGCGGGTGTTGCTGTCGTCCCAGGTGTAGTCGCCGGACAGGCGGAATGAACGATCCTTCCCGAAGGCTGGAACTCGATGCGTTCCGCGGCCGCCCAGATGTCCTTGTTATAGTTGCGCTGGCCAGTGGTAAGGTTCTTGCCGAAACCGGTGTTGCTGAGCCGTGCCGCCGCAACCCCTATGCGCAAGGTATCGGTGAGGGGCGCGGAGGCGCTGCCGATAGCATCGAACTGGCCATGCGTACCGACATTGGTGCGCAGGCTGATATGCGGCCCGTCGGTCGCGGATGCGGCGTGTCACATATTTGATCGCACCGCCGATGGTGTTGCGGCCGTAAAGAGTGCCTTGCGGGCCGCGCAGAATTTCGATGCGTTCGACGTCGTAGATGTCGAGCACTGCCGCCTGCGGACGGTTGAGGTACACGTCGTCGAGATAGAGGCCGACGCCCTGTTCGAAGCCGGCGACCGGGTCCTGCTGGCCGACGCCGCGGATGAAAGCGGTGAGCGTCGTGTTGGTGCCGCGGCGAGGCCTTCAGCGTTACGTCCGGGGTCGTCTTCGCCACATCCGTAATGTCCAGCGCGCCGCGACGGTCGAGCTGCTCGCCGGAATATGCGGTCACGGCCACAGGGACGTTCAGCAACAGTTCGTTGCGCCGCCGCGCGGTGACCACGATGTCCTGGTCGCTCGCCGCGGCTGACGAATCCTGTGTTTGCGCATTGGCTGGCACCGTCGGGCTGTGTCGTGGCGCCCGCCTGGGCAGCTTCAGCTGGAGTCGTGAATAGCGCCGCGGCGGCAACCGTGCCGAATAGAGCGGCGCGCGAATGAGTGACGCGCATGTGTATTTTTCTCCCCCTTACGGCCGCCGTTGCGCCCGAAGTCACAAAGGGACATACTGAAAGTTGAACCGGCTTTCAACTTGCGACTTTGGTCGCATCGCCGGTAGGGGGAGACGCATGGGGGCAAAGGTGCACGACGGTGCGCAAGCGAGTGCGGCAAGCGACGGCAAGGCGCCTCGCACTGCGCGCGGCGAACGCACGCTCCGCAAGATACTCGACGCCGCGCGTGCCGAGTTCGGCGATCGCGGCTTTGCTGAAAGTTCGATCGTCGGAATTACGCAGCGTGCCGGCGTGGCGCTCGGCACCTTCTACACCTACTTCGACTCAAAGGAGGAGGTGTTCCGCGCTCTCGTGCGTGACATGTCTACGCTCGTGCGGGACAATGTCGCGCCCGCGATCAAGGACGCCAAGACCTTTTTCGACGGTGAGCAAAAGGCTCTTGCGGCCTTCCTCGAGTTCGTGAGCGAGCATCGGGACGTGTATCGCATCATTGACGAGGCGGAATTCGTCGAGCCCCACGCCTACCGAGAGCATTATGAGACCACCGCAACGCGTATCGCGGCCCGCTTCGCGGAAGCACGGGAACGGGGCGAGATCTCCCGCGACTTGACCGACGAGGAACTCGAAATCCTCGCTTGGGCGGACATGGGCGCGAACGTGTTCGTTGGCCTGCGTTATGCAGTCTGGACGAGCGCAGACCCTCAGCGCGTCGCCGAAGTCACCAAGCGGATATTGAAGAAGGGACTTCGCTGAATGATCGGCACGGACGATAGAGCCGAAGCCGGTAATTACCGCGACGACTTCGTCACGAACCGCGACGGCCTGAAGGTCCACTTCCGCGACTATCCTGGCGATGGCGGCAGGCTGCCGCTGCTGTGCCTTCCTGGCCTGACCCGCAACATGCGCGACTTCGTCGAGTTCGCCGAGCGTCATTCACCCGGTCGCCGGGTGATTCTCGTCGATTTCCGCGGGCGAGCGGCGAGCGACTACGATCCTCAGCCGCAACGTTATCATCCGATGACCTATGCCGGCGACATTATCGAGTTGCTCGATCATTTGCAGGTCCCGCAGGCGGTATTCGTAGGGACGTCGCTTGGCGGACTCGTCACGATGGCGATTGCAGCGACTGTGTCACCGCGGATTGGTGCGGCCATCATCAACGATGTCGGTCCGGACGTGGACCCAGGAGGCATCGACCGCATCCTCACTTATGTCGGCAAGGACAGGCGGTTCGGGAGCTGGGACGAGGCGGCGAGCACGATCTCCGGCAATTACGGCAGCTCTTTCGACCGCTACACCCATGAGGATTGGGTCAAGATGGCGAAACGCAATTGCCGCGAGGAAAATGGCGAGATTCGCTTCGATTACGACATGGCGATTGCCGAGCCGTTCAAGAATGCCGGTCCCACCCCACAGGTTGACCTTTGGCCGCTGTTCACCGCCTTGGCGCAGAAGCCGCTACTCATCGTACGCGGCGAGAACAGCGATCTGCTCACCACCGAAACGGCAGCGAAGATGCTGACTCTCGGTCCGGACGTAAAGCTCGTCGTCGTCGCCGGGGTCGGCCATGCGCCAGAGCTTAGCGAGCCCGAAGCCGTGTCAGCGATCGACGGCTTCCTCGGAACGGTCAGCTAGGAAAGCGCGGGCGCGGATTTCCGCGGCTTCCACGATTGGCATCACCGCTTCGATTTCGCGCTCGAGCCGCCGCCACTTGTCGGGATCGGGCCGCGACACCGTCACCTTGGACATTGGTAGCTCCGCACCGAGTTGCTTGTCCCAAGTCAGGTCGGTGAACCGGGCAATCCTCTCGACGACCGGCTGCGGCGAGTTCAGGAAATCCTCGTAGCCGAGGACGCAGACTCGTTTCTTCGGCAGTAGCGACAGATCGTCGAGAAGGATGTTGGTCGTCCGTGCCCACTGGTGCGCGACGACCACGGGAAGAGGCCGCCCGATCAACTCACGCCAGCCTGGCACGAGGACCAGGGACCAAGGGTAACCGCTCCAACCCGGCAGGCGAGGGTAGGTGCGGAAAGCTCCTGAAGCCCAAGCTTCCATCATGCTCGCCAGCGTGCGCCGAACATCCCGATAGAGATAGACGAAATAAGAGTTGGGCCAGATGGCGTCGAAGAACGGGACGCGAAGCGCATTCTTCGGCGTCTTTTCGAGCATCCGCACAGGGCCGTTCGGCAACGTGCCATCACGATCTTTAATGTCGCCGTAAAAGCCGGCAGCGACCTGCTCTCTCACGTCCGCCCTCGCATCCTCTGCAGTCAGCCGGTTAGAATCCCATCCGCGGTTCGGCGGAAACAAAGCGGGGATATGTTCGATGAATTTGTGACTTTCGCGCCCGAGGCTAAAAAGACCGGGTGCCTGCTCCATCGTTTCGAACAACAACGTCGAGCCGGATCGGGGTGTGCTCAGAATGAAGATGGGTCGATCCAACAGCGCGCGGAAGCCTGCGCCGGGCGCATTGCTCACGCTGCAGCCGAAGCCGTGTCGTGACGCGCCGGTTGCGGCTGGTCGAGAGCGCTTACGAATATCAGGTTCTCAAGCGCCAGGTACAGGTGGACCTGGTTATTGAGCACCAACCGTCCACCGCCATTGATCGCGGTCAAATCGGCCTTCGTGCGCTCGATCAGGTGACGGTAGACCGGAAGGCCGTCGTCGTCTGTGCCATACTGCGCCCAAGCCGCCGCCCACTCTGAGGCGAATTCTTCGAGCCGGGAGAAAACCTGCTGGAGCAGCGGATGCGGCGCCGCATTCTGCGCGAGGAACCCCAGGTGCTCACGGATTTCCCACGGCGTCATGACCTTGGGATAATTGACTCGCTCGAATTTAAGAGGGCGCTTTGGCCCGTCTCCGGGCTCAAGCAATGCCGTTTCCGAATGGCCGTTGCGAGCCTCCGCCATCAGAGCCCGCAGACGCTCGGTGCCCACCGTGTCCAGCACCAGGTGGACGCGCTGCTCAGTGCCGCCGTTCAGGACGCGGTGCCAGCGAAAGGAATCGAACATCCAACAGTCGCCGGCCTCCATGTGCACGGTCTCCGCTCCGCAGCTGAACGTAACTGCCGGGTTGGTGATGATCGGCACATGTATCCGCCAATGCGTGCGCCAGTAATAGTGACTGTCGACGTGCAGCGGCACCTCGGCGCCTGCACCGAGCCCCATCAAGCGGCTGCGGCCCCAGACACCGTCCAGCTCAGCCATGATCTCCGTGATATACGGGCACGCGTGCAGATTTCTCAGTCGGAGCCATCTGCCCGTTGAAATCGTCCGTTTCCTCGCCGCCGACAGTGATTAGGCGCACTGCCTCGTTGCCGGGGAAACCGGTCGCATGCGGCACCCACGCCGATTTCGGTAGCGCCTGAATTTCACTCTTCAGCGCCTCCGCGTCGAAGCGGATCGGCAGCTTCAGGAAGGGTTCGGCGAGGCGCACGAGGCAATTCTGGCGGATTTCCCTTCGCCCGCCAAGGAGCAACGACGAAGACGGACCTAAGGCTGCGGATCAATATCGCCCCACTCATCGAATAACGAGCGCGCCAAGAGCGCCGCGCATCCGGCTCCCAAGATCTGCGCAACGATGAAGAACAGTGCGTCATGCGGCGCGATCCCGGCGAATGTGTTGGTGAGGCTGCGCGCGACCGTGATGGCAGGATTCGCGAAACTGGTGGACGACGTGAACCAGTAAGCGGCGATGATGTAGAGCGCTACCGTGGCGGGTACCCAAGGCTGCCGGAAGCGCACTGTGCCGAGGATCGTCAGCACCAGGCCGAAGGTAGCAATGAACTCGCCCGTGCATTGGCCGAGGCCGTGCCGCGCCTTCACCGATAGCTCCAATGTTGGAAGGTCGAACATCAGATGTGCGGCCCACGCACCGAGAATGCCGAAGACGAACTGCGCTCCGATGTATGCGGTTGCGTCGGCCCATCGAAGCTCCCGCCGCGAGGCTGCGACGAGGCTCACTGCGGGATTCATGTGCGCGCCAGAGATCGGCCCAAGAATAGTGATGAGTACGAACAGGATCGCGCCAGTGGCAAGCGTATTGCCGAGCAGGGCAATGGCGTCGTTACCGCCCGACAGGTCTTGGGCCATGATCCCCGACCCGATCACGCACGCAAAGAGGAAGAAGGAGCCGACCGCCTCTGCAGCGATGCGGCGGGCAAGAGGCGGTTGATCGGTCAAGGGCGTCTCTCTGGAAGTACTGCTCCAATGCGTGCCCCTGGAACATGACAGTTGGGAGACGGATTTGAAGCGGGCAGGACTGCACAAGAAAAGGGCGGCCCCAGCGGAGCCGCCCTTCCTTTAGCTTGGAAGCTGAAGAAGCCTACTTGAGCTCGACGGTGCCGCCGGCATCTTCGATCTGCTTCTTGATCTTCTCGGCTTCGTCCTTGTTGACGCCTTCCTTGACGGGCTTCGGAGCGCCCTCGACCAGCGCCTTCGCCTCGCCGAGGCCAAGACCGGTGATCGCGCGGACCTCCTTGATGACGTTGATCTTCTTGCCACCGTCGCCGGTGAGGATCACGTCGAACTCGGTCTTCTCTTCGGCGGCCGGAACAGCCGGGCCGGCAGCAGCCGGACCCGCAACCGCGACAGCGGCCGCGGCAGAAACGCCCCACTTCTCTTCGAGAGCCTTGGCGAGATCCGCGGCCTCGAGAACGGTCAGTTCGGAAAGCTGGTCAACCAGCGCATTGATGTCAGCCATTTGTAACTCCTTGTGCGGGGCTATCGCCCCAATTTCGTGCGTTGATGAAAGAGGTCGGGGCTTATGCGGCTTCCTTGGCCGCATATGCCGCGAAGATCCGTGCCAGCTGAGCGCCAGGCTCGTTGATCGTGCGGGCGATCTTGCTCGCGGGCGCCTGGATGAGGCCCACGATGGTCGCGCGCAGTTGATCGAGCGAGGGAAGCTCGGCAAGCGCCCTGATTCCGTTTACGTCGAGGACCGTGTCGCCCATCGCGCCGCCGACGATCTCGAACTTGTCGTGCGTCTTGGCGAAATCGACGGCCACCTTGGCCGCCGCGACGGGGTCTCCGGAAGTCGCAAGCGCGGTCGGGCCCTTCAACAGGTCACCGATCGGCTTATAGCGAGTCTCCTCGAGCGCAATCAGGGCAAGTCGGTTCTTCGCAACTTTGAACTGAGCGCCTGCATCGCGCATCCTCAGGCGCAGGTCCGTGGACTGCGCCACCGTCAGACCGAGGTTGCGGGTGACCACAACGACGCTCGTGTCGGTGAAGACTTGCTTCAGCTCGGCGACCAGATCGGCTTTTTGCGAACGATCCATGCCAACTCCATTTTCGGCCGAAGCAAGCTCCGGTCGAGGTTCAACAAAAGCTCAGGCGGGAGCCTGCGCCGTTAATGTCCGTGGGGCGTTGGATCGATGGCGCTGCATGCAACGCACGACGAAGCGCTCTAGAGCGCTTCGAATGATTCCTGTCCCCGTCTCGGCTGCAGATTAAGGAGGAAACCTCCAGCAGCTGTCTCGGACGGTGCAGCGCCGAAGCGATGCGAGCGCGGGCCTATAGCGAAATCCGACGCGCAATCAACCCTTTTGCCCAAAAGTAACCCCGGGCGAAGCGGCTGCTTCGCCCGGGGCGCTGTTACGCACAATCGTGACGAACGCCTGTGCTCGTTAGCCGCGCTCGCCGCGCTCGACCGGAGCGGGCGGCGGGGGTGGCGGAGGCGGTGGCGCCGGGCAGGTGGCCGTCGCTTCGATCACCGAGCCATCCGGGCAGGTCTGCGTCGCCGGAGCCGGAGGCGGCGGGGGCGGCGGCGGAGGCGGCGGCGGCGGCGTTGCCGCACCGAAATTGTAGACCAGGCTCGCTAGCAAGCTGTGCGAGCTGAAGCGCCCGTTGCTGCTGAAGTTCGCTACGCCGCCCGAGCATGGGAAGGTCGCGCCGACGGGGCCGCAAGTCGTTGCCGCCGGGCTGAACGCGAATGTGTCGGAACTGTTGTTGCTGCCGGTGCGGAAGTAGCGGTACTTCAGCCCGATATCGATGTTGCTGCTGACCGGAGCATAGACACCGGCAAGGATCTGCCAAGCGAACTTGCCGCTGCTGTCACCGAACCGCTTGACGTCGGCATATCCGGCACCCGCACCTACGTAGCCGCCGATACCGCCGTTACCGCCGAAGTCTGCCAGGGCGTTGACCATCGCCGACAGGACGCTCGTCTTGTCGTTGAGGCCGAAGCTCGTCCCGGTGGTGAATGCCGTCCCGGCGCCGGTGTTGATCGCAGTGACGAAGTCGTTGTTGAAGTTGAGGTTCTTGGCCTTGGCCGACTTGTAGCCGAGTTCACCCTCAAGGCGGAACATGCCGAAGTCGTAACCGCCGATCAGGTCGACGTCGTAACCCTTCTTGTACTTCACGTTAGCGGCCGAGGCGGGGCCGAAGACGACCGGACCCGGGGTGCCGACGGTGGTAAAGTCGACCGTGCCTGAGATGTTCTGGCTCTTCGGGAAGAGGATGCCGCCCTCGACCCCGACATAGCCGGAACCGTCTCGGGCAGCGGCCGGAGCCGCGATCGCGACCGTGGCGGCTGCCGCCAGCAAGAATTTGCGCATAATTATATCCTTCTAGTACGTGTGCGAGTGCCCCTCGGGGGGCCCGAACAGACGCAAAGGACGATGGTTGCGATTAAATCGCTCAGGTCGGGGTTTACACCTAGGACGTGTGGCAACGGTGCAACATGGCCACCGCGGGAGCGGACGGAAAAAGCGTTCACTCACAAAAAGAAAGGCCGGAAACAGCCATTTTACGGCTGTTTCCGGCCTTCTTGAAAGTCGCCGCAGACTGCAAAGTTCATGTTGCAGTCATGCTACGTTCAGCGTCAGGCGCCTGCAATCTCCGCCAGGTCGACCTTCACGCCCGGGCCCATCGTCGAGCTGAGTGACAGCTTCTGAACGAACTTGCCCTTCGCGCCCGACGGCTTGTTGCGGATGATCGCATCCATGAACGCGGTAAAGTTCTCCTTGAGGTCGCTCTCGGAGAATGACGTCTTGCCGATGCCGGCGTGGACGATGCCCGCCTTCTCGACGCGGAACTCGACCTGGCCTGACTTGGCGTCGGTGACGGCCTTGGTGACGTCCATGGTGACGGTGCCAAGCTTCGGGTTGGGCATCAGGCCCTTGGGCCCGAGAACCTTACCGAGCCGGCCGACGACGCCCATCATGTCGGGGGTCGCGATGACGCGATCGAAGTCGATGGTACCACCCTGGATGGTCTCCATCAGGTCCTCGGCTCCGACGACGTCCGCACCGGCCGCGGTAGCTTCCTCGGCCTTTGCGCCCTTGGCGAACACGGCGACGCGGACGGTCTTGCCCGTGCCCTTGGGCAGGTTGACTACGCCGCGCACCATCTGGTCCGCGTGGCGGGGATCGACGCCCAGGTTGAGCGCGACTTCGACGGTCTCGTCGAATTTCGCCGTCGCATTCGTCTTCACGAGGCCGAGCGCCTCATCGACGCCGTAGAACTTCTCACGGTCGACCGCGGTGAACGCCTTCTGCTTCTTGGTGAGCTTCGCCATCGGTTAGCCCTCCACCACATTGAGGCCCATCGCGCGGGCAGAGCCTTCGATGATCTTCGACGCGGCGTCGAGGTCGTTGGCGTTGAGGTCCTTCAGTTTGACCTCGGCGATCTCGCGCAGCTGTGAGCGCTTGATCGTGCCCGCTGTCGCCTTGCCGGTTTCGGCCGAGCCCTTCTGGATCTTCGCCGCCTTCTTGAGGAGGAAGGAAGCCGCAGGGCTCTTCGTCACGAACGAGAAGCTGCGGTCCGCATAGACCGTGATCACGGTGGGGATCGGAGCGCCCTTCTCAAGCTCCTGCGTCGAGGCGTTGAACGCTTTGCAGAATTCCATGATGTTGACGCCGCGCTGGCCGAGCGCCGGGCCGATCGGCGGCGCCGGGTTCGCAGAGCCCGCGGGCACCTGCAGCTTGATATAGCCGGTGATTTTCTTTGCCATTTCACTCTCTTAATGGTCTGCGTCGCAACAGCTCGGCAGATCGTTTCAAGTTTAGCGGTACAGACGACGAGCGCTCGGCCCGTCTCCCGCAGGAATCCAGATTTCGCTGGAAGCGCGGGCCCTTAACTTAAGCCGACGCCAATGTGAAGTGCCGGCGAACCGCGGCTAAAGTCACTAAAGTCACGGTGAGCGGCGCGTTTGGCGTGACCTTACGAGCGTGCCATTGGCTGATGTGGGCCCGAGCTGGAACTCGTGCTATTGCAGTTCCGCAGGGGACGGGATCGAGCAGGAGAGCACCATGAAGCGTCTGTTTCTCGTCAGTCTTTCCTTACTCCTTGTCGGCTCCGCCGCGCAGGCGAAGAGCGCCGATCTCAAGTGGATGGGAGGCCCGCCGGGGCTTCCGGAGGGAGCGACGTTCGCCGTCGTCTCAGGCGATCCAGGCAAGGCTGGCAACTTCACCGTCGAGATCAAGATGCCCGCCGACTATGCGGTTCGTCCGCACTGGCACCCGACCGACGAAACGGTGAAGGTGCATCGCGGCAAGCTGCGCTCGGAATGGGCGACAAGCTCGACTTGTCCAAGGCGGCGACGCTTGCGTGGGCGGCAATGCCGTGGCGCCGAAAGCGATGAACCACTTGCGTTCACGCCTCCGCGCCGCGACCATCCAGGTGAGCGGGAAGGGCCCGTTGCAGATCACCTACGTCAACCCAAAGGACGACCCACGTAAGAAATAGGATTTGCGCAGGCGAAGTTGACACATTTGACAGTGCCGCAGGGTTTGTCGGCGCTGCGGCTCTCTTCTTGTGCGCATACGGGGGGAGATCGGCGAGCTGATGACGGCGCGAGCCGGCAACTTGGGTGACCGCCTCGATGGCTGCGACCTTGGTCGCGGCCTATGAGGCCGAGCGCCATGCCATTGACGCATCGGACCCGATCGCCTTGCCGGAATTTGCGATGGAGGGAGGGGGACGGATCGCGCCGACCTCGAACCGATGATCGGTCCACGAGGGCAGAGGTCGGAAGTGCTTACGCGGAAGCGATCCCTATCACTTGCCATGATCGGGAATTCAAGGCAAAGTGGGCGCTGCTCAGGCCGATGTGCTGGCGAGGTCTTATCCCTTGAAGAGGCCGCGACCGAGACGCACCCGGCCTAAGCTGGCCATTGGAGTCTGACCCTACCTCAACTTCGAAATCTTCAGCCGATCCGCCTTCGCCCGATCCCGAACGCTTTCCTCGCTGCGCGTCAGCGCCTTGGCGATGGCGCGGACGGACATGCCTTTGGTGGCGAGCTGGTGGAGTTTCTGGACCTCGTCCTGGCGCCAGGGCTGGCGGTGGCGTTCGAATTTTTCTCCGCTGGCCATATCGTCTCGCTCCTCGAACAGGCCGTTTGCGCGAGCGTAAAAGAAAAGGGCTGCCGAAGCAGCCCTTTGTGTTTGCGTTGGGACTGGGTCCCGGCCTTCGCCGCGGAACAGGTGCGTAGCCGTTGGAGCTACTTCACTCTCTCAACTTGCTCGAATTCCAATTCCACCGGCGTCGCGCGGCCGAAGATGCTGACGCTGACCTTCACGCGGCCGCGGTCGAAGTCGAGCTCCTCGACCACGCCGTTGAAGCTGGCGAACGGGCCGTCGAGGACCTTCACCGCGTCGCCGATCTCGTAGTCGACGTTGATCTTCTGCTTGGGCGCGTGGGCGGCGGCTTCTTCCTTGCTGACAGCATGCGCGCGGCCTGCGCGTCGGGGATCGGCTGGGGCTTGCCGCCGGGGCCGAGGAAGCCGGTTACCTTCGGCGTGTTCTTGACGAGGTGATAGACCTGGTCGTTCATCTCGAGCTTGGCGAGGACGTAGCCGGGCATGAACTTGCGGTCGGTCTGGACCTTCTTGCCGCGCTTGATCTCGGTGATCGTCTCGGTCGGGACCTCGATCTGCTCGACGAAGGGGTCAGGCCCATGCGCGTCGCCTCGCTCATGATCGCGTCGCGGACCTTGTTCTCGAAACCGGAATAAGCGTGGATGATGTACCAGCGGGACATGTCTTCGTCTCTTCGCCTTAGGTGCTAGCCGAGCAGGCTCAGCAGATATTTGACCAGCGTCGCGAAGAAAGCGTCGACGCCGAAGAAGAAGAAAGCGAGCACGAGCGTCATGATGATCACCATGATGCCGGTGGCGACCGTTTCCTTGCGGGTCGGCCAGTGGACCTTCGCGGTTTCCGCGCGGACCTGACGGATGAATTCGCCGGGGGAGGTTTTGGCCACGTTGCTGCTGCTCTCTTGCGGATAGAAAAGCGCCCCGCGGACCCGTGCGGCCGGCGGGGCTGCGTGTCACTTAGCGGGCGACTGTCCGAGTCTTCAAGGTTGCGAAGTGCGCGAAAGCCGTAGCTACCTCGCGCCTCGGCCTAGGGGTATAGCTCAGTTGGTAGAGCATCGGTCTCCAAAACCGAGGGTCGTGGGTTCGAGTCCCTCTGCCCCTGCCATTTCCTCACTTCACCACCGGTAATCCCACCCACGTGCCGTCCTGGCGCCGTGAACACCTTCTGCGTCGCCGCGCGGTAGTCGGCGGGCTTGGCGAAGAAGATGTTGGGGACGAAGGTCTGCGGGTTGCGGTCGTAGAGGGGGAACCAGCTGGACTGGACCTGGACCATCAGGCGGTGGCCGGGCTGGAGCGTGTAATTCACGCTCGGCAGCGAGAATTCGTAGGTGACCGGCTGGCTCGAGGTGACCGGTTGCGGGTTGGAAGGGTCGTCGCGGTAGCGGGCGCGCATCACGTCCATCGCGATCGCGCAGCTCGTAGCCGCCAAGTTCCGGCTTTTGCGGATATTGGTCGGGGTAGACGTCGATCAGCTTCACGATCCAGTCGCTGTCGGTGCCGCTGGTCGAGGCGACAAGGTGCACGAGCGGCGTGCCGGCGAGCTTCAGCGGCTGCGTCAGCGGCGCGCTGGTGTAGCTGAGAACGTCGGGGCGGGCGTCGGCGAAGCGCTGGTCGTCGACCAGCCAGAAACGCCAGGTTGAGCCGTTGGCCCACGGCGAGAGGTTGGGGCGGGCGCGGTAGGTGACGGGCTTGGCGGGATCCGAGATGTAGGTGTCGGCACCTTTGCGCGCGGGCGCGTCAAAGGAGAGGCCGGAGCCGGGCGCGAGGTAGAGCGGCGTCAGGTTCGCCGGGCAGCCTCTCATGCAGGCTTGCGGCCAGTCGGCGAGGCGGCGCCACTGGTTGGTGCCGGCCTCGAACGCAGTGACTCGCGCGATGTCTGCCGGCGGGCCGCCCTTCAGATACTCGTCGAGGAATGGGATCATCACGTTCTGCCGGAACCACTTGCCGGTGTCCGATCCCCATTCGAACGGTCCAAGCGAGCTCGCCTGGGCGTTGGCCTGGCCGTGGTGCCACGGTCCGAGCACGAGGTGCGCATTGCGATTCTCGTTGCGCTTCAGCGCATCGAACACGGCGGGCGCGCCGTAGATGTCCTCCTGGTCCCACAGGCTGCCGACCAGCAGGGTCGGGACGGTGAGCGGCTTCTCGGCAAGGATCTTGTCGACAGCCTGGTCCTGCAAGAATTCGTCGTAGGCGGGGTGCTGGACCAGGCGCAGCCAGAAGGGCAGCTGCTCCATGCCCATCGCCTGGCCGTAAGCGCCGGCCGAGCCATAGCGCAGGTAGGTGTCGTAGTCGTCGTAGCCGCCCGTGAACCAATCCTCGTCCGACTTCTTGGACGCGGTCTGGCCGTAGACGTAGCTAATCATTTCCTGTCGGAAGGCGCCGTTGTGGAACCAATCGTCGCCCTTCCACACATCGACCATCGGATTGATCGGAACGAGGCTTTCAGCGCAGGATGCGGATTCACCAGCGTCATCAACGCGGTGAAGCCGTCGTAGCTGGTGCCTATCGAACCGACGCTGGCCGTTGGACTCGGCACGTTCTTCACCAGCCAGTCGATCGTGTCGTAGGCGTCAGTGGAGTGATCGACCTTCGTCGGGTTGAGCGGACCGCGCGAGGGTCGGTTCATCACATACTCGCCTTCGGACTTGTACTTGCCGCGGACGTCCTGAACGCGACGATATAGCCCGCGCGGACAGCTCGGAATAGGCGGCGAGAGGATGTTCTCCGGCAGTGGACCGAAAGCGCCGCGGTCGTGCCTTGTCCGCGGAGTAAGGCGTACGGTCGAGCATGATCGGGAGCTTGGCCGCGCCGCGCGGGATAATGAGGACCGTGTAGAGCTTCATCCCGTCGCGCATCGGGATCGCGCCTCGCGACGGACATATTGGAATGCGAACGCGGCGCGTTGAAATGCTGCGGAATGTCGCCGCCCTTGGAGGGGTAGGGCGGCCCGAAAGCGGATGAAAGTTCGGCGGAATATCGCCGCCGGGCTGCACCGCGGGCCGGACGTGAGTCTCGGCGAATATGGGCGCTGCAAGAACCAGTGCGAGCGCCGCGAACAACTGCCTGCGACCATTCAACTCCCTCTCCGCGGCGCCTGTGGCACGAGCGGAGCATTTGGTCGAAATCACCAGCGGGGTACTCGATTGCCGGGGCACAAGGCAGGGGGATGTCCCGATGGTGTTTTCCACGGGTCCATGCTCCTCACTGACGTTTCCATCGGAGGCGCAGCATGAACGTCGAGGTGCAGGAGTCATTCCGCTCGCTGGGACGAAGGACCGCAAGGCAGGCGGTCAGAAGCGACTTCCAGGGCGACCGCTGCCGTGCCGCCCGAGAAACTCTCGCGGAAGGACTACGAGAGGAGCTGCGGAAGCTGCAGGTCGAGCTCTGCTACCTGCAGGAATGGGCGAAGGAACCGGCGCGCGGATCATCATCCTGTTCGAGGGGCGCGACACCGCCGGCAAGGGCGGCATCATCAAGGCGATCACCGAGCGCGTCAGCCCGCGCATCTTCCGCGTCGTGGCGCTGCGCGCGCCGTCCGAGCGCGAGAAGACGCAGCTGTTCCTGCAGCGCTACATCGAGCACTTCCCGGCCGCCGGCGAGATCGTGATCTTCGACCGCAGCTGGTACAATCGCGCCGGCGTCGAATACGTCATGGGGTTCTGCACCGAGGAGCGAGCACAAGCGGTTCCTCGAGCATGTGCCCGCAGTTCGAGCAATGGCATCGTCGAGTCGGGCATCATCCTCATCAAGATCTGGCTCGAGGTCGGCAAGAAGGAGCAGGAGCGCCGCTTCCAGGCCCGCATCGAGGATCCGCTGCGGCAGTGGAAGCTCAGCCCGATGGACCTGAAGTCCTACTCGCGCTGGTACGATTACTCGCGGGCCCGCGACGCGATGCTCGAGGCCACCGACACGCCGGCACGCGCCCTGGCACGTCGTTGCGCTCGCGACGACAAGAAGCGCGCGCGCCTGAACGGCATCGCCCACATTCTCTCGCGATCCCGTACGAAGGGATCGAGCGCGCCCAGGTCCGCCTGCCGAAGCGGTCGAACAAGCATCGTTACGACGACGCGCTGAACTTCGACAAAGTGAAGCTCGTGCGCGAGTTGTACTGAGGCGCGTGGCGAACGGTACTGCTGATGTGACTTCGACTGGCATCCCTGCACGGACGCAGCCGACAAGCTGGGCCGATCGCATCCCGGGGCTGAGGATGCTCAGGGAGTATCAGCTAGCTTGGCTCCGCAACGATGTTGTCGCCGGCGTCGTGCTATCGACGATGCTCGTGCCGGTCGGCGTCGCTTACGCAGTCGCTTCAGGCCTGCCCGCGATCAACGGCCTCTACGCGACCGCCGTACCGCTGCTCGTTTATGCGATCTTCGGACCGAGCCGCATC
>CAVVWY010000008.1:0-10517 GCA_963752025.1 uncultured Alphaproteobacteria bacterium
GATTACACTTCGAAGCCTCCAGGGACGATCGAATGGGAATGAAGCTGCGTACCGCTGCCGCGCTCCTGTTGCTGGGTGCGGCTCCTCCGCCGAAGCTCGACCGAGACACAGCTGCGTGGTGGAAGGCGACGGCCGAGCTGTCGAACGATGCCATGGAGGGCCGGGACACCGGCTCGCCGGCCTACGAGCGCGCGGCGAAGATCGTCGCTTCGAAATTTGCAGCTGCGGGCTTGAGGCCGGCCGGCGAGGATGGAAGCTGGTTCCAGCGCGTGCCGATGCACGAGATTTCCCTGACCCGTGCGTCCTTCCGGGTAGGCAACAGGCTTCTCGTCTTCCTTCGCGATCTTACGGTTTCGCCGACACTTGGCACGCCAGCGCGAGTTGACGCGCCGCTGGTCTACTCCGGCTACTGCGGTGCCGCCTCGCTTGGCGATGTGCGCGGCAACATCGTGATCTGCCACGGCACGCACAAAGCCGGGCTCCCCACCCCTGCAGAGCGCGAGGCGGCGGTGAGGGCGGCAGGCGCCATCGGCATGCTGACGATCGCCGACCCCGGGTTCACGGTGGAACCGCCTCGCTGGCCTTATGCCTACGCGCGTACCGTCACCGTGGCGACCGACCGACCTAAGCCAAATTCATTCCTTAAGATGACGCTGAATGCCGACGCACTCGCGAAGTTGCTGGCGGGCACTGGAAGAGGCGCCGCCGCGCTGATCGCCGCAGGAAGCGCAGGGAAGCCGCTACCAAGTTTCGCGTTGCGCGATCGCCTGAGCGCTCAATTCACGCTCCGTCAGCGGGATATCTCCTCGCCGAACATACTCGCCCTGCTCCCCGGCTCGGATCCAGCGGCGTCAGACCAGATGGTTGTGCTCACCGCCCACGTCGACGGGTACGGCTATGGCGAGCCGGTGAAGGGCGACCGGCTGTACAACGGCACGCTCGACGACGCGGCTTATGTTGCGCTTCTCATCCGCTTGGCGGAACAGCGCCACGGCCGGCCGTTCCGCCGTCCGGTCCTGTTCGCCGCAGTCACCGGCGAAGAGAAGGGCCTGCTCGGTTCGAAATGGTTCGTGGCGCATCCGACTATTCCAAGGTCGCGTATCGCTGCGGACATCAACCTAGACCAGTTGCGGCCGATCTTCCCGCTCGAGCTGCTGACCGTTCACGCGCTGAACGATACGACGCTCGGCGATGATGCTCGAGCGGTCGCGCAAAGCCTCGGCATTCAGGTTCAGGTCGATCCCGAACCTGAGCGCAACCTTCTCTCGCGCTCCGACAACTGGCCCTTCATGCAGATCGGCGTTCCGGCGACCGGCTTTGTGTTCGGGTATCGGCCCGGTTCACGGAGCGAGCAGATTTACCGGCAATGGTACCGCACGGGCTATCACAAGCCGCAGGACGATCTGAAGCAGCCGATGGACTGGAAGGCCGCAGCGGACTTTAATCGCTTCTTCTACAAGCTGGTCGGCCGCGTCGCCGATCAGCCGAGCGCACCGGCATGGAAGAGTGGGAGCGCGCTCAAGCCGCACTAGGCGGTGTTGCTGTCGAAGATTGCAGCGCTACTGTCGCTCGGGGGGAGCCGGCGCGATGGAATTCTTCAATTATGTGATGGTGCTGGCTTCGGTGATCGTCGGGCTAGCGGTCACTCAGCTGCTTCAGGGTGTGGGCAAGCTCATCCAGCATCCGGAGCGGGAAAAGCTCTATTGGGTCCACCTCCTCTGGGTTGCCGTCATCTTTCTCAATGCGCTGGTTCTGTGGTGGTGGGAATTCCGGCTCTCGTCGCTCCAGCATTGGACGTTCGAGCTGTACCTTTTTGTCATCGGCTTCGCGGTCGTCCTCTATCTGATCTGTGTCGTGCTGATGCCTTCCGATCTTGGCGGCTATGGAAGCTTTCGCGCTTACTATTATGCACGCCGGCGGTGGCTGTTCGGCCTTATTTTGCTCTTCGGGCTGATGGATTTTGCGGAACTCGGCGGTGAAGGGACGCGCGCACTTAGTCTCGTTGGGATGGATCTACCTGAGCTTCGTCGCGATGCGGCCATTGCTGCTCATCGCCGTGATGAAAAGCCGCAATGCCAGGCTGCATGGCGCGGTCGCGATCATCGTCGCCGCGCAATTGCTTACGATGGCCTTCCTCAACTTCCACACGATGCAGTGATCCCGCGCCGGAGCTTCCCGCGTTAACAGTAACTTGCCGTTTACCGGTGCATTGACTCGGTGCCGCGCTTTCGCTGTTCAAAGAACGAAACGGCAATCGGGTGAGAGCGTTCATGGGGTCGATGAGATTCGGGACAATTGCGGCGGTCGCAGCGGCGATCCTAGCGGTTACGTCGACCGCTTCGGATGCGAGGAAGTTCCATCTCTTCGGCGCGTCGAAGTCGGTGCACCGCGCTCCGCCGGTGCAGCGCGTTCTTACGCCGCAGCCCCCGCCATATCACTGGACGCAGGGCGCTGCGCCCCAGGCGCATCGCGACATGGTCGCCGAGTTCGGGAAGGTGGGCCTCAAACCCGGTGAATATGTCTGGGCGACCTCTGCCCCGGCAGCCGGCGACACGCGCATCATTGTCGATCTGCTGACGCAGATGACCTACGTCTATCGCGGGGACCAGCTGCTCGGCGCCTCGACGATCTCAAGCGCGAAGACTGGGCACGTTACGCCCTACGGCTTCTGGTCGATCCTCGAGAAGCGGCCGTTCTATCGCTCGAAGAAATACGACAACGCGCCGATGCCCTTCATGCAGCGCATCGACAATTACGGCATCGCCTTCCACGGCGGGAATAATCCCGGCTACCCAGCAAGTCACGGCTGCATCCGACTGCCGATGAGGTTCGCCGAGAAACTCTACGGCGCGACGAAGGTCGGATCCAAAGTGGTCATCGAGGGATAAATGAGGGCGGAGCCGCGCGGCCCCGCCCTCCCTCGGTAGCCGGGTTACCGCTTGCGCCCCAACGTCGTGCCAAGCGTCGCCGTATCTTCGGGGTCTGTCGTCGATTGCGGCTCGTGGGTTTCGCTGGTCGTCATCGTATTGCCGACGGCCGTGGTTTCGGGCGTGAACGTCTGCTCGTCAGGACCGCTGCCCTGCTCGAGAGGCGTTCCTACGCGAAGCCCTTGCCGTTGCCGGTTCTGCCGCCAGCTCTCGAACTCGGTGTTGAACTGCTGCTCGCGCTCACGGCAATAATCCGCATAATCTCGGTCGAGCGACTGCATCTGTCGGTCGCGCCAGCTGCGATAATGGTCGTCGGGGTGACTCGAATAACCCGATCGACCGCCACCGAAGCCACCGTGCTGCCCGCCGCGGCCAAATTCGCGGTCGGAGCTCTGCTCACGTCCGTAGCCGCGCTGGCGACCGCGCGGGTAATCGCGATTATTCTCCCATGCGCTGGAGTGGCCGCCGACGTTCCGGTCCTCATCTCCGCGGAATGTCTCACGCGCACGGTCGCCCATACGGTCGAAGAAGCCGCGATGGTCGTCGCGGTCCCCGAACATGAACTCGTTTCGTCCGCGCTCACGATCCTGCCATCCGCGATCGCGGTCTTCCCAGCCGCCGCGGCTCTGCCAGTCTCGATCCTGTCCGCGCCAATCCCGGTCGCCGCGGTCCCGCCAGCCGCGGTCGCGGTCGTCACCGCTGAAGTCGCGGTCATATTCATCATGAAGATAGCCATGTGCCATTGAAGGGCTCCCTTGCTAGTTCGGGGTAGAAACGAACGAGCGTCGGGAACGATGCGGCTTCTCGTCGTCCGCAATGCGGGTCTGGTCGCAGCTGTTACGCCGCGCGAGCGTTTGCCTCGTCGCCAGGACGCAGCGGAATCTCGACGGCGGTCAGCAGTCCTGGGCCGTTGTCCTCAAGCAGCAGCTCGCCGTCGTGCAGATGAGCGATCGCCTCGGCCAGCGCGAGGCCCAAGCCAGCCCCCTCGTTTGACCGACTGGAATCGAGCCGACCGAACCGCCGCCGCGCTTCGCTCCGGAGTCCGCTGGGAATGCCAGGACCGCGATCCGCCACCTCAATGCGGGCGCACCGGGAGTCACTGCGTACAGCCATCCGGATTTCCCCGCCCGCCGCTCCATATCGGACTGCATTCTCGACAAGATTGCTGACGGCCTGTGCCAGCAGCTGCCGGTGCCCGAAGAGCCGGATTGGACGCTGCGGCGGCAGGTACAGCAGGGATGCCCCGGCTTCCTCGGCAAGCGGCTCGTACATCTCCGCTAGCTCCGCGCAGAGCTCGCCAAGGTCGAACCAGCTGAACTGCTTGCGCCCGGTGAGCGCTTCCGAACGGCTGATCTCCAGCACGCCCGTTAAAATGCGCATCAAGGCGTCGGCCTGGCGGATCACGCTGCCGAGCAATTCCTCCTGCTCTTGCGCATCGGACGTTTCGGCAGCGGCGAAGGCAGCGGATCGCAGACGGCTGACCGGCGAACGCAAGTCGTGCGCCAGCAAATCGGTGAGCATTCGCAGCTCTTCCATCAGCCCTTCGATGCGGTCGAGCATGGCGTTGATCTGAAGGGCAAGACGGTCGAAAGCGTCTCCGGAGCCGGACAAGGGCACGCGCTGACTGAGATCCCGTGCACTGATGCGGTCCGCGACGGCGGCGATATTGCCGATACGCCCACCAACATACCGCGCAAGGATAACGCCACAGGCCAATCCCAGTAGCGCGGCAAGCAAGAGCGAAATGAGCAACGACCGCTCCAGCGTCTGCTTGATCGCGAGCCCGGCGCCCGAGATTCGCCCGCTGAGCAGCCACTCGCCATTCGGGAGCCGGTGGACGATGAGTGCCGCCTGTTGCGGCGTTGGCTGGCCTCTCAGCCGAACAAACGCATTGCGATACCCTTCCGTCAGGCGCGTCTGCGAGAAAGACGTCACGTTCCCGATCCGCTGGCGCCCGCTCGCATCGAGCAAGGCGACGACCGCCTGTGGATCAGCGTAAGCGATCGTATCGTGGATGGCGTCATCGAGCGCTGGCTGACCGCCCGTTCGGAGGACGTCCGTTAGAACGCGGTCCTGCTCGACCACCTGCTGCCGCATTTGCGACAGAGCCTCATCATGTGTCCGCAGATAGATGAAGCCAAGAACCGCGAGGTTCGAGACAAGCGCAAGTAGGCCCGCCAGCAGGGCGATTCGAAGCGTCGTCGGCACGGATGGGCGTATAGCCGTTACGCCGCGAGCATGTAGCCCGCGCCCCTCACCGTATGCAGAAGTGGCTTTTCGTACCCGTCGTCCAGCTTGCGGCGCAGGCGGCTGACGTGGACGTCGATTACATTTGTGCCTGGGTCGAAATGATAGTCCCACACCTGCTCAAGCAGCATGGTGCGGGTCACCACGCGCCCTTCGTTGCGCGCGAAATATTCGAGCAGCAGATATTCGCGCGGTTTCAAGTCGAGCTTCTTGCCGCCGCGCTTCACGGACCTCGACAGCGGATCGATCTCGAGATCTCCGACGGTAAGCCGATGCTCCGCGGGATCGACGCGTGATTCGCGCCGGCGAAGCAGCGCATTCACGCGCGCCAGAAGTTCGGCGAACGAAAACGGCTTCACCAGATAATCGTCGGAGCCGTGTTCCAGGCCCTCGATCCGGTCCCCGACCGATGCGAGCGCAGAGAGGATCAGGACCGGCGTCTCGATCCGCGCGGCGCGCAATGCCTTCAGCACCGACAGGCCGTCGATTGCCGGGAGCATCCGATCGAGGATGATGAGGTCGAAGCTTCCGTCAGTCGCACGGAACAGCCCGTCCTGGCCGTTCGTCGCCTGCTCGACGCTGTGCCCTTCCTGGGTCAGGCCTTTGGCAAGATACGTCGCAGTTTCACGGTCGTCCTCAACGAGCAGGATTTTCCGTCCCATCGCTTCTCCAACAGGCCTCAGCCGTCGCTAGTTGTATCAGATCATAGCTGCCTAGGTGCCCGGAATTCTCAACGCCGTGGCTGTAACATTACATGCCGTTCATTCGGCCGCGTCATCCATCGCCTGTCGCAGACTTTGCGCCGCGTGCTGCTCCGGCTACGGTCACGACCAGCATGATTGCGCAGAAAACCCGCTACGCATTGCGTTCGCTGCTCTTCCTTGCGGAGGAGCAAGGCGGAGCGCCAGTCCAGCTCAGCCGTATCGCGGAGACGCAGCGCGTTCCGCCGAAGTATCTCGAGCTGATCATGCTCGACCTCAAGAAGGCGGGCCTCGTAAAAAGTGCCCGGGGTCCGAAGGGCGGATATCAGCTCTCGCGGCCGGCGCTGGAAATCTCCTTCGGCGAGATCGTGCGCACCATGGAAGGCCCGATCGCGCTCGTCTCATGCGCTAGCGTGAATTTCTATGCGCCCTGCGGCGATTGTCACGACGAAGCAACTTGCGCGATTTGCCGTGCATTCACAATCCTTCGCGATCAGAGCACGCAGGTACTCGACTCCATCTCGCTGGCCGAAGGTGCCGGTTGGGAGGAGCGCCTCGGGGGCGACAAATAGGGGTTATCAATGGACGAACGCTTCACGCCACGACCTGAGGCCCGATGGTTCATCATCGGTGCGATTGCGTCGCTCCTCTTCATGGCCTTGGGCTGTATCAGCTATTTGATGCATGTGCTCGCCAACCCGGCCGCCATGCCGCTTGATCAACGTGCTGCGTGGAATGCTGAGCCCGTCTGGGTGACCGGTGCTTATGCTATTGCTGTCTGGATAGGCCTCGCCGGCGCGGGATTTCTCGTGGCGAGAAGGCGGATTGCAGTGCCCCTGCTGCTCGTCGCTCTTCTTGCGGTGCTCGCGTGGCTTGCAGGTTTGCTTTTAGTGTCGCCGCTGCGAAACAGTATGTCGGCGAACGACCTGATCGTTGCCTTGGTCGTCAGCGCACTGACATGGACGATTTTCTGGTTCTCGCGCCACTCGCTGCAGCGCGGCTGGTTGCGCTAGCTCTTAGCCGCGGAGGCCGAAGCGGGAGTGAAGTGGCGACCTTTCGGCCGCGATGACCTGCATGTGCTGCGCGGCGACAGACGTTGCTTGTTGCGGAAGGGCTGCCGGGTAATGGGCCAGAACTGCGGTCGGCAGTGCAAGCAGCACCGCAATTCCGACATCGCCGAGCGAACGGCGGTCGACCATCCTAATCTCCACTTTGCTTCACGCGAGGAAGTCCCCGCGCACTTACCGTTCCGACGCACGATACGGCTGTTAGTTCCGTATGTTTCGGTCTCGTAACTTGCCTGCACTGGCGACGTTATCGCCGGGCCGTTAGAAGCGTGCGCCATGTCGACTTTCACGATTGACACATCGACCAGCCGCGCCACGCCCGTCCCCGTTCCCGGGAAGCGGATGACCGCCCCCTCTATCCGAGCGCGCAAGGTCGACGGGAAGACCAGCGAGCCGCTAGTTATGCTGACGGCCTACACGATGCGCATGGCGCAGCTGCTCGATCCACATTGTGACATGCTGCTGGTGGGCGACAGCCTAGGGCAGGTGATCTACGGGCTTCCGTCGACCATTCCCGTCACGCTCGAGATGATGTGCAATCATGGAGCAGCCGTGGTTCGCGGCAGCTGGCATTCACTCGTCGCTGTCGACATGCCCTTCGGCTCCTACGAGGGCTCGCCTGAGCAGGCATTCGCCAACGCGTCGCAAATCATGAAAGAGACCGGCTGCGCCGCGGTGAAGCTGGAGGGCGGGGAGGCCATGGCGCCGACGGTCGAATTTCTCGCACATCGCGGCGTCCCGGTGATCGGCCACGTCGGATTGACTCCGCAAGCCGTGAATATCCTCGGCGGCTATGGCGCCCGCGGCAAAAGCGCGGCCGAAGCCGACCATATCCTTCACGATGCCCGCGCCGTGGCAACAGCGGGTGCCTTCTGCCTCGTCGTCGAAGGCGTGATGGAGGAGATCGCCACCAAGATTGCTAGCTCCGTTGAGGTTCCGGTGATCGGTATCGGTGCGTCTGCGCAGTGCGATGGCCAAGTGCTGGTCACTGACGATATGCTCGGGCTGTTCGAACGCACGCCCCGCTTCGTCAAGCGTTACGACGATCTCGCCGGCCGCATCACCGAGGCGGCGAAGGCTTATGCCGGGGAGGTGCGCGCCCGCAGCTTTCCCACAGCGGACCAGACGTATCGGCCCAAAGACTAACCCAGGTAAGCGGTTGGCTTCTAACAACATGAATACGGGCGTCGTGATGCCCCGATTTCGTATTCGAATGATCAACTCCGAATTCGAGAGTTGCGAGGAAACCGAATTTCCGTCGCTGCAGGACGCGTCCAAACGCGCAATCGCTTCGGGCGCCCGCGTCATAACCGAGTTGATTATTGGCGGCGAGGAGCGTTCCGCCGCCGTGCAACTTCAGATTCATCAGGGTGAGCGTCTAGTGGCGCATCACGTTGTCAGTCTGAGCGTCGCGGATCTGCTGCCGCGTGAATGATCTGCTGCAGGTCTCCGGCGCAACCGGCGGACCTAACATGCATTGAGTTTACGCACGCGTTGTTCATCTAGCGCGTTGCTTTGCCCAAAGGCTGGTGAGCGACGATGATCGAATTGCATCTGAAAAAGCTGCGCAAGCGCGACGACATTAATGCGGAGGAAGAAAGGTTCATCCGCGGATTGATCTCGCAGACCGTCGAGATCCCTGCCGACAAGGTTTTTGTCCGCGCAGGCGATACGCTTCGCGAAAGCACTATGTTGCTGCGAGGGTGGATGGCGCGCGCGAAAGATCTCCCCAGCGGGCAGCGGCAGTTTGCTGAGATCCATGTGCCTGGCGATTTCACCGATCTTCACGCCTTCGCCCTGAAGCGCCTCGACCACGACATCGTCTCGATCACGCCCTGCACCGTCGGGATCGTGCCGCACGAGCGGCTAAAGGAGATGACGGAGAAGTTTCCGCATCTAACTCGTGTGTACTGGTTCGCGACCAACCTGGATGCGGCTGTTCATCGGGAACTGACCTTATCGATGGGCCGGCGTTCCGCCATCTCGCGGATGGCACATCTGTTCTGTGAGTTGCTCATTCGCCTTGCGGTCGTGGGCCTGACCAACGGCAACTCCTACGAATTCCCGCTCACTCAAGCGGAGCTTGCGGAGGCTTTGGGGCTGACTTCGGTCCACGTGAACCGCACGCTTCAGGAGATGCGCAGATTGGGTTTGATCGAACTCGAAAACCGCTGGCTGAACATCCGTGACCTCGATGGCCTCAAGGGCGTCGCCGAATTCGACGATTCCTACCTGTATCTCGAGAAGAGGCAGCGCTAGCGCCCCCTTTGCCTTTTCCGTCACAGCCGCTAGACGACGGCCGCCAGCTTCCATTCAGCCAGGGTGGGGAAGGAAGCGCCCGGCACTCTTATCCACTTGGCGCTGAGGACATTTTGGCCGAGACCCCCGAGCATAACGAGATCTTCCTGCGCGAAGTCGACGAGAATTCTTCGTCGCGACCGGGTGCGCGATTTCTGGAAGAAATATGGCGTCTGGGTCGGCGTTGCCCTGGTGCTGTTCCTCATCACGAGTGGCGGTTTCATTTACTGGCAAAATTACAAGCAGCAGCAGTCGGAGAAGCAGGTCGAGCAGCTTGCCGAAATCTTCAAAGCCATCGGCTCCGGATCGCCCGGCAATTCCGCCAAGCAGCTCGATGATTTGTCGAACAGTCACAGCAAGGCAGTTCGCGCCACGGCCATGTTCACGCGCGCGGCGCTTGCGCTGCAGGACAACGACGTGAAGCTCGCGGCGGACAAATATGGCGCGATCGCCGCGGACGGCTCGCTGCCTGAGCCCTATCGCAACGCGGCGATCATCCGCCAGACCGCGCTTCAGTTCGACCAGCTTCAGCCGGCGCAAATCGTTCAGCGCCTCCAGCCGCTGGCGAAGCCTGGCAATCCTTGGTTCGGCACGGCGGGCGAAATGACTGCACTTGCCTTGCTGAAGCAGGGCCAAAAAGATCAGGCGGCGCGCCTCTTCGCGGCCATCGCCAAGGACACTTCAGTACCGGACCAGATCCGCTCACGCTCCGTCCAGATCGCCGGCACGCTCGGCGTGGATGCGAGCGGCGCGATCGCAGCGCCGGCTCAATAGGACGCACGATGATCAAGAATAAGAACTTCCGCATCGGAAATCATGATCGCTGCCGCACTCGCCGCGAGCGGGTGCAGCGTGTTCAAGAAGGGGAAGGCGAGCAAGACCCCGGTTCTCGGCGAGCGCGTCGCAGTCCTCACCAGCGAAGGCGATGCCGAGGTCGATCCCGCGACGGCGGCGCTACCGATGAGCCTTCCGCCTGCGGTCACGAATAAATGGATGGACCCAGTCGGGCGGCATCCCTCAAAGTCGCTAGGACAGCTGTCGCTGGGAGCGACCTGAACCGGGCCTTCAGCGGTGCAGGCGGGGCGCGGCACCAGCCTCACTGCAAGGCTTGCGTCGGCGCCGATCGTTGCGGACGGCGGGTGTTCACTGATCGACAGCTGGGCCGAGTACGTCTTTCGACCCCCAGCGGTGCGCGCGTGTGGGAAGCCTTCGACGCCTTCGGACAAGGGCGGGGACGCGTCGCTCTATGGCGGTGGTATCACATTGAGACGGCTGCA
>CAVVWY010000009.1:0-14821 GCA_963752025.1 uncultured Alphaproteobacteria bacterium
AAGACAAGATTAGAGCAGTGCGCCGGATGGGCGAAGCGATGGAGCAGGATGCACCGGCAGCTTGACGAGCGGGCAGAGGTCGTGAACGCCACGCATGTGAGCGGTATCCTAACCTCCATCAACGCGGCGACCGGCGCGGAAATGTGGTCGGGCGACGATCGGCGATGCTGCGGCCGAGGTCGGCCGCCGCGCGCGCTGCGTGGCCCGCGTGGGCCGCACATTCCGTCAGCTTTCGCATTGAAGCGCATGCGCCGCTCGAGCGAATGTCGCGCGCGCGAGAAGAAGGCGATTTCGCCGAGCTGATCGCGCGCGAAACGGGCAAGACGCTTTGGGAAGCGCGGACCGAGGTCGGCGCGGTCGTTAACAAGGTCGAAATCTCGATCGAGGCTTATGCCGAGCGCACGCCGCAGCGGAAGATGGAGGCGGCGCTCGGGAACAAGATCGCCGTCCGCCACCAACCCGCACGGCGTGCTTGCCGTGCTCGGTCCGTACAATTTCCCCGCACACCTTCCGAACGGGCACATGCGTCCCGGCACTCGATTGCCGGCAACGCGGTCGTGTTCGAGCCGTCCGAGAAGACGCCCGGCAGTCGGCGAATTCCTGGTTCAGCTGTCTTCACGAGGCGGAGAATCCCCGAAGGCAGTGGTACGGCTGCTCGTCGGTGGACCGAGCGAAGGCAAGGCGCTCGCCGCCGACCCGGGCATCGACGGGCTTGCTGTTCACGGGATCGGCGCGGGCCCGCGTCGTCCTTCACCCCGCCAGTTCTCCGAATCGGCGCGAGGTCCTGGCCCTCGAGCTCGGCGGCAACAATCCGCTTGTCGTGTGGAACTCCAAGGACGTGCGATCGGCAGCGGTGATGGTGGTGCAATCCGCATATCTGACAGCCGGCCAGCGTTGCACGGCCGCGCGGCGACTGATCGTGGAGGACGGCAAGCAGGACGAGCTAATCGAGGGCGTGCAGAAGCTGATTGACCGGATGATCGTCGACCAGCCGTTCGCCGATCCGCAGCCCTTCATGGGCCCGGTGATCGACAATGCCGCTGCAGACCACGTGCAGGAGCAGTGGCTTGGCCTCATGATGAAGGGTGGCAAGCCCCTGCGACGGCTCGACAGGCCCATCGCCGACCTGCCCTTCCTAACTCCGGGCCTGATCGACGTGACGGATCTCCGCGACCGGCCCGACGAGGAGATTTTCGGACCCGTGTTGCAGCTGATCCGCGTGCCGGACTTCGACGCTGCAATCACTGAAGCGAACAACACGCGCTATGGTCTTGCCGCGAGCCTGATCGGTGGGAGTCCCGACCAGTACAACCGCTTCTGGTCCAATGTTCGCGCAGGCGTGATCAACCGCAACAAGCCTACCAATGGCGCTCCTTCGAACGCGCCGTTCGGCGGCGTCGGGCTGTCGGGCAACGATCGGCCGAGCGCGTTCTACGCGGCTGATTATTGCGCCTATCCGGTCACCAGCAGCGAAGCGGATCGGCCCCGTGCCGCCATCGGTGAGGGGCTGCGCGACCCCAACATGCAGGAAGACTAGTCCTACTTCGGAACAGCCGTGGATCGATTTTCGCTGCCGTGGCGTTCATCCCCTTGTGAAAATTACCAATTGCGTCGGCAAGGCGCTTATTCTTGCCCTGTCCAGTGTTTCCCTTGCAAGTTGCGGCAACGGCCTCCCGCTCGGCGGCAATCAAGCCCAAAGCAGCGAACTTCAGTCGAGCGTCACCGATCCGCAGGCGCGTGCCTTCTACGCCGCTCGCCAGTGGAAGGATGCGTGGAACAACAAGTCCGAGAAGAAGCTTCTCGAGATCATCGCGGCTGCGCCAAGCAACGGTCTCAAGCCTGATCTCTTCCTCAAAGAACCGCTGCCGAAGGGTGCCGCGGAGCGCGAGGCGGTGCTGACGTCGGCAGCGCTGAAATATGCTTCCGCACTCGCCAGCGGCTACGCCGATCCGAAGAAGATCAGCGCGGTGTACACAATCCCCCGGGCGAAGGCCGATGTCGCAGCAGGTCTCGCCAAGGCGCTGGCTGGCGGAGATCTCGCGGAATGGTATGCGTCGCTGCCGCCGCAAACCGACGAATATCGTGCGCTGCGAGCCAGGCACATCTCGCCTTCCTGAAACTCGGCGGGCCAGGCAAAGCCTACGGAAATTCGCACTGGCAAGCCGATCAAGCCGGGACACCGCGACAAACGCGTGCCGCTCGTCGCTGCGGCGCTCGCGCTGAGGGGTATCTCTCGGCAGCGCCGCCATCGTCCGATCATTATTCGCCGCCGCTCGCTGCGGCGGTACGAAAGCTTCAGGGCGATTTCGGCATGAAGCCGGATGGCGTGATCGGCGACACAACACTGGAAGCACTCAATCTCGGCCCCGGCGGGCTCGCCCGCGAGCTGGCGATCAACATGGAGCGGCTGCGCTGGCTCGAACGGGCGCCCCCGGAGACGCGCATTGACGTGAACACGGCGGCTGCGTTCCTCGATTACTGGCGCGACGGCAGCCGGGTCGACCGCCGGAATGTGGTCGCAGGCGAGCCAGACAAGCAGACGCCGCAGCTCCAGGCCTCCTTCAAGCAGCTCGTCGCCAATCCGAAGTGGCGGTCCCGGACTCGATCGCTGCCAAGGAGCTCGCCAACAAGGGCTCCGGCTGGCTGCAGCAGAACAATTTCGGGATGGAAAACGGGCGGTACGTGCAGGGGTCCGGGCCCAAAAACTCACTCGGCCTCGTCAAATTCGACATGGAAGACCCGCAGCAAATCTACCTGCACGATACCCCTGCGAAGGCGCTGTTCACGGTACCCGAACGGCACCGCAGTCATGGCTGCGTGCGCGTCCAGAATGCGCTGCAATTCGCGGCGTTGCTAGCCAATCAGGACGGCGTGTTTAGTCAATTTCAGGAAGCGATGGCCAGCGGGGACGAGAAGTGGGTGAAGCTGAAGACCCAAATCCCGGTCCGCCTGCTTTACCACACGGCGTTTCTCGACAACGGCCGCGTGCATTTCCGGCCCGATGTCTATGGCTGGGACGACGATGTCGCGATGGCGCTAGGGCTGGTCCGCGGCGGTGCGCGCAAGACGACCGAGCAGCAGGGCGAGGATATCGGCCCATAGTTGGAATATACTGAGGGCGCCGGTCCGCGGGAACTCATCAAAGTGCTACTTTGATGGGAACCCTCCCACGACCGGCGCCCTCATCCCCCTCCCCAAACTGATCCCTTAGCTGCGCATTTCCGGCAGGTAATCGTCCCCAACCGCGTCGCTGAATTTCGTGATCCGCGCGTCGAACTTCATGCGCACGGTGCCGGTTGCGCCGTGACGTTGCTTGGCGACGATAAGATCGGCGCGGCCGTGAATGCGGCTCATCTCCTCTTGCCAAGCCTGGAAATCCGTGTGGTCCTCATCCGGCTTTTTCGCTGCCAGGTAATAATCGCCGCGATAGACGAACCAGACCATGTCGGCGTCCTGTTCAATCGAGCCGGATTCACGCAGATCCGACAGCTGCGGGCGCTTGTCTTCGCGCTGTTCGACCGCACGGCTGAGCTGCGACAATGCCAGGACCGGTAGATCTAGCTCCTTGGCAAGTTGCTTCAGGCCGCGGCTGATTTCCGAAATTTCCTGAACCCGGTTGTCGGCTGAGCTGCCTCTTCCAGAGCCCTGGAGCAGCTGCAGATAATCGATAATGACCAGCCCGATACCCTTCTGCCGTTTCAGGCGCCGGGCGCGCGCGCGAAGCGCGGCAATCGTCAGGCCCGGCGTGTCGTCGATGTAGAGCGGAAGGATCTGCAGTTCGGCAGCCGCGCGGGCGAGTTGCCGAAACTCTTGCTGGCTGATCTTGCCCATGCGCAGGTTCTCGGAGCTGATGCCCGATTCTTCCGCGAGAATACGAGTGGCCAGCTGGTCCGAGGACATTTCGAGACTGAAGAAGGCGACTGGAGCTCCACCGGACTTGGCCGGCTCGATCCCTTCCTCGACATCGCGCGCAAACCGCTGCGCGGCAGCAAAGGCGATGTTTGTCGCAAGCGACGTCTTGCCCATGCCCGGTCGTCCCGCGAGATGACCAGATCGGATTTGTGAAGGCCGCCGATCTTCGCGTTGATGCCTTCGAGACCGGTGGTGATGCCGGATAGGTGACCGCCGCTGTTGAGGGCGCGCTCGGCCATTGCGAGCGCCTCTTTGGTGGCGTCAGAGAAGGATTTGGCCTTGCCCTCGGCTCCCCCCTCTTCCGCCACCTTGTAGAGTTCAGACTCGGCGCGCTCGATTTGAGCAAGGGGGGCAACGTCCTCACTCGTGTCGAGCGCGCCTTCAACCAGGTCGCGGCCAACGCCGACAAGCGCTCGAAGCAACGCCAGATCGTAGATCTGCTGCGCGAAGTCCCGAGCGCCGATCACCGCCGCGCCCGACCCGGTCAATTGCGCCAAATACGCTGGCCCGCCAAGCTCCTTAATGGATTCATCGGAGTCGAACAAAGGACGAAGTGTAACCGGGTTCGCGATGCGGTTGTTATCCGTCATCCGAAGAATCGGCCTCGTAAATGCGGCCGTGTAGCGGTTCGAAGAAGTGGTGCGGCTTCAATTTCAGCTGGACGTCCTCGACCAGCCGGTTGTCGATCATCAGCGCTCCCAAGAGCGCCGCCTCCGCTTCGACATTCTGCGGGAGGGCGGTGGAACCGCTAGGTTCAACCGGTTCAGCGATACGCACGACTTCAGCCATGGATGGTCCCCTACGCTCGTCCGGGCCCCACACCCAAGCGGAACATATGTAGCACGAGTGTGGATAGCTTGTGCACGAATCGACGCTGCGTCCGCAGGAATTGCCGGAAACGCGAAGCGCCGCTCATCCACAGAAATAATCGGCCGCAAATTGATGCGTTCGGCGTGCGCCCGGTACGAACTCCGCATGGCGATTTTGTCCGACCGCTGGATTCGTGAACAAGCGCAGACGCATTCGATGATCGAGCCGTTCGTGGAGGCGCAGCGGCGCGAGGGCTGCATCAGCTACGGGCTGTCCTCCTATGGCTATGACGCGCGCGTCGCCGACGAGTTCAAGATCTTCACCAACGTCGACAATGCGCTCGTCGACCCCAAGGATTTCGCTCACAACAGCTTCGTCGACCGCAAGACCAACGTGTGCATCATCCCGCCCAACAGCTTCGCTCTCGCTCGCACGGTCGAGTATTTCCGAGTGCCTCGCGACGTGCTCGTCATTTGCCTGGGCAAGTCGACCTACGCGCGGTGCGGGATCATCGTAAACGTAACGCCGCTCGAGCCCGGCTGGGAAGGGCACGTGACGCTCGAATTTTCGAACACCACGCCGCTGCCGGCGAAGGTCTACGCCAACGAGGGCGCGTGCCAGTTCCTGTTCCTGCAGGGCAACGAGCCGTGCGAGGTGAGCTATGCCGACCGCGCCGGCAAATATATGGGGCAAAAGGGCGTGACGCTGCCCAAGCTGTGACACTCCAAGACGCACAAAAGCTCGACGCATCCGACCCGCTTGCTTTCGCGCGGGAGCGGTTTCGGCTGCCCGACGGCATCATCTATCTCGACGGCAATTCGCTCGGAGCGCTTCCCGTCGCCGCTCCTGCCGCGCTTGCCAAGACGGCCGAGCGGCAGTGGGGCGACGACCTCATCACGAGCTGGACCAAGCATGACTGGATCGACTGGCCGACACAGATCGCCGCGAAGCTGGCGCCGATGGTGGGCGCCGCCGAATGAGCTGCTGATTGCCGACTCCACGAGCGTGTGCCTGTTCAAGCTGCTCGCTGCGGCTGTGCGGGCGCGGCCCGGGCGCCGGACGATCCTCTCGCAGAAGCGGAATTTCCCAACCGATCTCTACGTCGCGCAGGGCTTGTGCGACATGCTTGGCCTGCAGCTGAAGGCAGTCGCAGCCGGACGGAGATCGCAGCGCGATTGACGAGGACACCGCGGTCGTTTCCCTCACCCACGTCGATTACCGCGGCGCGCCTTCTACGACATGCGCGCGATCAACGACGCCGCGCACGCAGCGGGAGCGCTGACGCTGTGGGATCTGTCGCACAGCGCCGGAGCGATCCGGCTCGATCTCGACGGAGCCGGCTGCGACCTCGCGGTCGGCTGCGGCTACAAATATCTGAACGGCGGACCCGGCGCGCCGGCCTTCATCTATGTCGCCGAGCGGCTGCAGGAAGAGCTCCGATCGCCGCTGCAGGGCTGGATGGGCCACGCCGAGCCGTTCGCCTTCAACGACGATTATCGTCCGGCGAACGGGATCGGACGCTTTCTCACCGGCACGCCGTCGATCCTCGCCATGGCAGCGCTTGATGCGGGGCTCGGCACCTTCGACGGCATCTCGATGGCGCGAGTCGAGGCGAAGTCTCGCGCGCTGTCGCAGCTCTTCATCGACGAGGTGGAGGCGCGCTGCGGCGCGCGAAGTTCGCCTCGCTTCGCCGCGCGACGCCGGCGAAGCGCGGCAGCCACGTCGTCTTCGCTCACCCGAAGGCTATGCGGTGATGCAGGCATTGATCGCGCGCGGCGTCATCGGCGACTTTCGCGCGCCGGACCTGATGCGTTTCGGCTTTACGCCGCTCTACAACAGCTACGCCGACGTGTTCCGCGCCGCCGAGATACTCGGCGACATCATCGCATCCGCAGAATGGGACCAGCCGCGCTTCAGGGAGCGCGCGAAGGTCACCTGATCGGCGCGTTCCTCGTCCGCGCGCCGTCGATGCTCCACGCGCCCGGCCCTGCTGCGGCCAGGTAGAGGAAGATGAAGCAGAACAGGATCGCGGCCTCGCCCATGTTCGCGAGTGGCCAGAAGCTCTTCGGGAAGTGCTGCATCCAGTAGGCGACTGCCATCTCGCCCGACGCGATGAAGGCGGCGAGGCGGGTGAACAGACCGAGCGTGACCAGAATGCCGGCGACCAGCTCGATCACACCTGCGGCTATCAGCAGCGGCGGCAGCGGATGAATCGGAAACGGTACCGGGAAACGCGAAGAACTTCGAAAGCGCATGCTCAAGGAACAGCGGCCCGGTGACGATACGCAGCATGCGCAAGCACTTGCGGCTCCCAGCGCGAAAACCAGGTGCAATTCCACGCAACACTCTCCTTCCGGTGGCACGTGCTTAACGGCCGCCGTTAACGGCCGCCAAGGGTCAGGCGTGTTCCTTCGCTTTCGCTGCCTGCTGGCTCGCGTGCGCCGCATCCTCGGCAAGCAGCTGGCGCGAGCGATGGATCATGTCGACCCAATCGTGGAATGCGTGCGCAAGCGTCGTCGATGAGATCCTTCAGCGGCCCATCCTTCAGGCAGCCGCTCTCGTCGAAGCTGTCGTCGGTGACGTGCCCGAGATAAGCCTCCGGCTGCTGCATCACTGGCATGTTGAGGAAGACGCAGGCCTGGCGGATCTGGTGGTTGGCGCCGAACCCGCCGATGCTTCCCGGCGACGCAGTAACGATCGCCGCCGGCTTCTTGTCGAACACGCTTTGGCCGTAGGGCCGCGAGCCGACGTCGATGGCGTTCTTGAGCACGCCCGGAATGCCACGGTTGTATTCGGGGCTGACGAAAAGCACGCCGTCGGCGGCGGCGACTTGCTCCGGAACTCGGCCATTGCTCCGGCGGATTGGCGTCCGAAGTCCTGATTGTAGAGCGGCAAATCGCCGATCTCGATCATCTCGCAATCCAGATTGTCGCCGCGGATCGCGCAGATCGATCGCGCAACCTTTCGATTGAGGCTTCCTTCGCGAAGGCTGCCGACGATGATCGCGATTTTATAGGCCATTTCGCTTCTCCGATTGCGATGCCGCCCAATACTCCTTCGGCGCGAAAGGTTGCGACGGCTGCGCTAGCGACGCCGCGATTGATGGCGGATGTTGGGCGGCCTGCCGCGCCGTCCCGCGGCGCGCACGCGGTCGCGGCGCACCGGTGCCGAACGCGCCGCCGTAGCTGCCTTCCGGAAGTTCGAACCGAAGCGAGCCCGAGACCGGGTTGGCCTCGGCAAGCCGAAGCGTCAGGCGCTGGCCGACGCGATAAGTCTCGCCGCTCTCGTCGCCGACCAGCTGCTTGGCCGCTTCGTCGTAGCGGAAATATTCCTGGCCGAGATCCTTCGCGAGCACGAGGCCGTCGCCGCCGAGATCCTCGACCGTCGCGAAGAAGCCGAACGGCTGGACGCCAGTGATACGGCATTCGACCAGCTGCCCCACCTGGTCCGCGAGGTAGGCCGCCACGTAACGGTCAACGGTCTCGCGCTCGGCCTCCATGGCGCGGCGCTCGAGCATCGAGATCTGCTCGCCGATTTGCTCGAACCGCTCTTCGTCGCCGGGCGGAAGGGCGCCGTCACCGAGCCGGTATGCCTTCACCAGCGAACGATGCACCAGCAGGTCGGCATAGCGGCGGATCGGCGATGTGAAGTGCGCGTAGGTCGCCAGCGCGAGACCGAAGTGGCCGAGGCGCTCAGGCCCGTACCGCGCCTGCATCTGCGTGCGCAGGAGCTGCTCCATGATCTCCTCGCGACCGTCCGCATCCCCGACCCGCTCGATGATGCGGTTGAAGGTTCCCGGCTTGATGACCTGCCCCAACGAAAATTCGACGCCGAACGTCTTCAGATAATCCTTCAGCGCGACCAGCTTCTCGCGGCTGGGCGGTTCATGGACGCGATACATCACGGGCGACTTCTTGGCCTCAAGCGCGCGCGCCGCGGCGACGTTTGCCGCGATCATGAAGTCCTCGACGAGCCGGTGCGCGTCGAGCCGGTCGCGCGGTGCGATGGAGGTGATCCGCCCCTTTCGTCGAGCATCACTCGGCGCTCCGGGATGTCGAGCTCGAGCGGGTCACGCTTGTTGCGGGCGGCAAAAAGCGCACGCCACGCCCCCCACAGCGGCTTCAGCGCAGTTTCGACCAGCTCGCGAGGCACACGCCCTTCGATCGGCGGCATCGAACAGGTGGGCGAGCTGACCTCGACGCGGTCATTGTCCCCGCGCCGTCGATTGCGGCTTGCGCATCCTCGTAGGCAATGTTTGCCGCCACGCAAATGTTTGCTCGCGTAAACCGCCAGGACTTGAGCGTACCGTCCTTCGCGATCTTCAGGTGACAGGCCATCGCCGCGCGCATCTCGCCTTCCTTCAGCGAGCAAATGTCGGCGGACAGTTCCTCAGGGAGCATGGGGACCACGCGGTCGGGGAAATAGACGCTGTTGCCGCGCGCGCGCGCTTCGCGGTCGAGCTCCGATCCGGGCCGCACGTAGAAGCTCACATCGGCGATGGAGACGATCGCCTTCCAGCCTCCGGCATTTTCGGGGTCGTCGTCGGGCGCCGCCCAGATGGCATCGTCATGATCGCGCGCGTCCTGCGGATCGATCGCGACGATGGGCAGGTGCGTCAGATCCTCGCGCTCGCCGAGCGGCAGTGTCGCGACGCGGTGAGCCTCGTCGATCGCTTCCTGCGCGAACTCGGCGCGAAGCCCGTGCTTGTGAATTGCGATAAGGCTGAAGCTGCGCGGCGCGAACGGGTCGCCGAGGACGGCATCGACACGCGCACTTACCCGTGGCGGACGCCCCGTCACTTCGCACAGCACCAGGTCGCCGGGTTCCGCATCCTTTCGATCACTGATAAAAAGCTCGCGCCGTTCCCGCTTGTCCACGGGGGAGAGCCAGAAGCGCTCGCCTTCCTGCTTGACCACTCCGAGGGTCAGCTCGGCGGAACGGGCAAGTTTCTTGAGCGGGTGGGCAATCCAGCCCTGCCCTTTCTCTTCAGTCCTGGCGAGAAAGCGATCCCCGATGCCAAGCGCGCTTCGTTTGCCGCGTTCGACGACGCGTATGCGGGGCGGCGGCGTTTCGGCGTGCCACTGCTCGGGGACCGCGAACACAGCACCGCTGTCGTCGGCCTGCGCGACGCGGAGCACGGTCACCTTGGGCACTCCGCCGGCGTGGTGGAATGCGCGGCCCGGTGAGCTGTCGATCAGGCCCTCGTCCGCCATGTCCTTGAGCAGCCGCTTGAGGTCGATCTTCTGTTGGCCGGATAGTCCGAACGCCCGCGCGATCTCCCGCTTGCCCGCCGGCTGATCGGAGGATGCAATGAAGTCGAGGATCTGCTTGCGGCTGGGAAGGCCTGCGGAGTTCTTGCGGGGCATGAGGAAGCCCTAAACGCAACAGAAGCGTGAAGCGACCCTAGCGCAGGCCGGTCTTCGCGAGCGCTTCATCGATCTCACTTACACGCGCCTTGAACCTGGGATCGTCGACGCCGCCATAGCGCTTCACGAATTCCGCGTTGGTCAGGCCATCCTCGCGCCTGACGAGCTGACTCGGAAGCAACTGTTCCGGCGTCGCTTGCGTCAGCAACTGAGCGATGCGGCCCGCGCTCGCAGGGTCCACGGCCGCGCGAGCCGTCAGGAATCCGGCGCGATCCGCGGCAAGGTCGGCCATGGAGAAGCCGCTCGGATCGCCGACGGAGAAGCGTGACTGGCGCGACAGGCTGTCGGACAGCTCCTTCCATTCGCCAACCGCCTCGCTGAGCTGCACGCCCGCACCAACGGCAATCGCCGCCGAAAGCGCCCAATGGGCGGTCCAGTCGAAGCGGTCGTGTATCGACGTGTAGACGGTAGGAATTCGGCAGCGGCGAATCTCATCCCTTGCCGTGCCGGCGAAGTCGCCGACACGCTCGTCCACCAGCAGCATGCCGAGAGCGACGAATGCCGAACGATTGAAATCGACCGGCGTGCTTCCGGCCCTGTCTAGCGAAAACGTTCGGTGAACTTGATCAGCGAAGATCTTGCTCGGCTCCGCCTTCTGGAGCTGCGCAAGCGCGCAATAGATGCGCGCGACCTGCGTCCCGTCGATTGACTGCTCCGAGACGACGCCCGCCATCTGTTCGACCAGGCCGGTCTTGCTCGGCAAGCTGACGAGAGCGGTCACCTTGCCATCCTTGACCGCAAAGTTGCGGATCACCTGATCGAGTGGCGGCACGCCTCCGTGACGCAGATCGATAACCCGCCTGCCAAGCTCCAACGCCCAGCGGCTCAGCACCGGCGGGAGGGTCAGTGCGCCGATCGTCAGCTGAGTGCGCGGGAATTTCGTGCTCGGCGCCTCGGCGGCAATGGTGACGTTGAGCCAGCGATTAAGCGGCAGGCGGTGGCTTGCTTGCGCACGAAACTGCTGCCCCTCGATCGAGAGCCGCAGCCGGTCCGGGCGGAAGCCATGGCTTGCGAGTGCGCCCAGGCCATCCAGCTGCTCAGCTCCCAGCGAAACGGCGTTGCCGCCCGCATTGCCCTTCGCGTCACGGAGCTGACGGTATGCGTCGCGGCCTGCGCGACCTGCTCGGCCGTGGGCGCAGCGGCTCCGGCAGCAGCGCTCGGTGCTTGTGAGCGTGAACCACATGATCAGGCGAACGAGGATGAACTCGGCGAGGATGATCAGAAGGGTTCGGCGCGTCTTCAGTCGCGCGGGCGCCGCTTCGGTCAACGCAGCTGGCTGTCCTTGCTGCCGCGTCTATTGATCGTCGAATGAACGACCTTCTTGTCGCGCGCGGCCTGGCACGCGACGCAGGTGCGCACGCCCGGAAGCGCTGCGCGACGGCGCTCAGGAATAGGCTCGCCGCAATCGTCGCATTCCTCCGCGCTTTCCCCCGACGGCGTAAGCGCTCGTGCGCGAAGGATCGCATCCTTCACGGTGTCGTCGATCTGGTCCTGAACCGCGCCATCGCGCGTCCAACCGCCGGCCATGTCATTCTCCTCTAGCCCCTAACGCTCCAAGAGCGTCAGGGCTTCTTCTGAGGAGCAATCTCGGGATGAAACGCCCCCCCCGGAACAGCTGAAGCGACGGGGCTTTCGAAGCCGTCCTGGCTCACCGAAGAAACGCCGAACACCCAATCGTCGACGCGGACGTGAGGAAGGACGAGCTTGCAACTGTCTGCGCAGGCACTTGCAGGAACGGCTCGCGAGACTTCCCAACTGTTTGCGTCGGTCCGGCGCCAGCCAACTTTGTACGACGATGCACTAGCGACCGATGGCCACGTGACCGTCGTATCCGTGCTCACCCCACCCTCGACCTTCGGCTCCGGTGGCGGCGGCGCGCCCGCGATGGCCGCAAGCGCGGCGATGTTCAGCTTCGTCATCTTGGCCAAATACGCAAAATCGACATGGTCGATCGTGTCGCCATATCTGATCCCATTGTCGGTCCTCAGATCTTGGTGCTGCCAGTTGTAATTCTCGATCGCGACGGTGATGCGGGCGGCGGGATAGCCAAGCTCCAGCCAAGGAATATGGTCGCCCCCGCGCTGGAAGCGGTCGGTTCGCCAGATCTGCCGGACGTCGAGTCCGACCTTCAGCCGCCCCGCAAGGCTCGCCAGATAGCGTGAGATATTCCGCGACGGTGCGTCATTCTCGCCGCCAAGGCTATGTGTCGCCGCCATCAAATCGGTCTGCCCCTGGGACCGCGGCCCTTCTGAAAGCACCCGAGCATGCGTGGAATCGCAAACACCATCGGATGAACAGCTGTTACCGATGATATCGTTGTTAAGGACCGTCACCACATTCCAGCCCTGTGCTTTCGCATAATTCGCCAGCACCTTGCCGCCGAGTAGCCCCTGCTCCTCTCCGGAGAGCGTCGCGTAGACGACGGTGCCGGGGAAACTTGTGCTTCGACAGAACCCGCGCCGCCTCGATGACTGCCGCCGTTCCGGAGCCGTCGTCATTCGCGCCCGGTGCATCCGACGTGGAATTCATGATGTCGGTGACGCGGCTGTCGATATGCCCCTGGATGACGACCACGTCGTTGGGACGCTCGGTCCCGCGCTGGATCGCGACCACGTCGCAGACGCGGGTCGGCGTGGGCACGCGTTGGTTGGTCATCATCTCGCAAGGACGGACCGTCGATAGGCCGAAGGTCTCGAACTTGCCCTGAGTCCAGTTGAGCGCCGCGCCGATCCCGCGCTTCGGGTCTGTCTGCGAAGAGAGCGTGTGCCGCGTACCGAAGCTCACCAGCGTCTCGATCGTATGACGCATCTCGACCTGGCTCACCGGCTGGACGATCGCTCGGAGCCGGGCATCGGGCGATGGCGGCGGTGCAGCCCCGATCAACACAAGACACAGCACGGCGGCAATTTTACGCATCGCGACTTTCCCTCTCCTCGGCTTGGCCAACTGGCATTTGCTTGTTGCCGGGTCTAGGGGAGCCGCAATTCAGAACAGCAGACTTGAGGACGCGTTTCCATGCTTCGCAGCATCGATCATTTCATCGGCGGTTCCACCTTCGCTTCGGGCGAGCGGCAGGGCGAGGTGTTCGACCCGAACCAAGGCCAGGTGCAGGCCCACGTACGCCTCGGCACCGCGGCCGACCTCCAGAAGGCCGTCGACGCCGCCAAGGCGGCGCAGCCGGCCTGGGCCGCCACCAACCCGCAGCGCCGCGCGCGCATCATGTTCAAGTACAAGGAATTGATCGAAGCCCACATGGACGAGCTCGCGCACCTGCTGAGCTCCGAACATGGCAAGGTCATTGCCGACGCGAAGGGGGACGTGCAGCGCGGCCTCGAAGTCATCGAGTTCGCTTGCGGCATCCCGCAGGCGCTCAAGGGCGAATATACGGTCGGCGCCGGCCCTGGCATCGACGTCTATTCGATGCGCCAGCCACTCGGCATCGGCGCGGGCATCACCCCGTTCAACTTCCCGGCGATGATCCCGATGTGGATGTTCGGCATGGCGATCGCATGCCGGCAACGCTTTCATCGTGAAGCCGTCGGAGCGTGACCCCACGCGTACCGATGCGGCTCGCCGAGCTGATGACGGAAGCCGGCCTGCCCGACGGCATTCTCAACGTCGTCCACGGCGACAAGGAGATGGTGGACGCGATCCTCGACCATCCTGACATCGCGGCCGTCAGCTTTGTCGGAAGCAGTGACATCGCGCAGTACATCTACGCGCGCGGCACGGCGAACAACAAGCGTGTGCAGGCATTCGGCGGCGCCAAGAACCACGGCATCGTGATGCCCGATGCCGACCTGGATCAGGTCGTAAACGACCTTGCCGGCGCTGCCTTCGGGTCGGCGGGCGAGCGATGCATGGCGCTTCCCGGTCGTCGTTCCAGTCGGCGACGACACTGCCGATCGCCTCCGTGAGAAGCTCATCCCGGCCATCGAAGGCCTGCGCGTCGGCGTCTCAACCGATCCTGACGCTCACTACGGGCCCGTCGTCACCAAGGCGCACAAGGAGCGGGTCGAGAACTACATCCAGATGGGCATCGACGAGGGCGCCGAGCTCGTCGTCGACGGCCGCGGCTTCAAGCTGCAGGGGCATGAGGAAGGCTTCTTCGTCGGCCCGACCTTCTTCGATCACGTGAAGCCGAGCTGTCGCACCTACAAGGACGAGATCTTCGGCCCGGTGCTGCAGATGGTCCGCGCCAAGGATTTCGAGGAGGCGGTCCGCCTTCCGTCCGAGCATGAATACGGCAACGGCGTCGCAATCTTCACCCGCAACGGCCACGCCGCGCGCGAATTCACTGCGCGCGTCAACGTCGGGATGGTCGGCGTCAACGTGCCGATCCCGGTGCCGGTCTCCTACCACAGCTTCGGCGGCTGGAAGCGCTCCGGCTTCGGCGACATCGGCCAGTACGGCATGGAAGGCCTGCGCTTCTGGACCAAGAACAAGGTCGTCGACCCAGCGCTGGCCCGATGGCGGCGCGCATGGGGAAAGTGCATTCATCATTCCGACAATGGGGTAGGCAGTCAGTAAAGGGGGCAGGACATGATCTTCTGGACGCTTGCGGCGGCGGCTCTGGTTCAATGGACCGGTCCGCGGACTGTTGAATATGTCGGCCCCGGCTACTTCTGCGGTGGCGGCTATGCCGTCCAACTGACGAAGGGCGAACGTGCGCT
>CAVVWY010000010.1:0-28100 GCA_963752025.1 uncultured Alphaproteobacteria bacterium
GGCACATCAGACGTTAGATCCAATGGCCCGACCTGCATCTGTTGATGTGCGCAATGCCGCAGCTATGCTCCGATAATGGGGCGGATCCTTTTAAGCACGTTCACGGGCGGTGCGCTGCTGTTCGCAACTTGCGCTTCGGCGTCCAGCTTCGATCCGAAACCCTGGCTTGCTGATCTGGAGCAGGCGCGTCAGGCCTTTCATCTCAAATACGCCAACTGGAGCTGGGTAGAGACCGAGCGAGAGGTCAAGATCGACCGCTTGTTCGATGAGTTCGCCGACCGTCTCCGCAAGGCAGCCGACGAGGGGCAGGCGCGGGCAGTCTTCGATAGGATCGCTTCGAAATTGGCGGATGGACATGTGGACTTCGATTGGCCCGCCCCGTCACCCCCGATCGGCGGCGCGGCTCCGGAACCGCCGGATTTATGCGACAGCATCGGCTACAATTCGCGGCAGAACGCGCCAGGAGTTGGGCAGTCCCTGCCGGGCTATCAGCCCCTGCCGGCGTCCACAGACGTCCTCGCTGCCGGCATTGTCATCTCTGGCGGGCATACGGTTGGTGTCCTCCGCATCGGCGTCTTTCAGCCGGAGGGTTTCCCTGACCTATGTCGTGCCGCCAGCCGCGGTCTCCGCATTCCGGAACAACCGAAATGTGATGATGCATGCAGGGAAAGGATCAGCGGCTGGGCGTACGATCATCTCGCGCTTATTCTCGAAGAGCGATTGCGACAATTGAAGGTCGCGCGGGCCGAAACGCTTCTGGTGGACATCACACACAATGCGCGGATCCGAATGGGCGGAGGCAGTCGCGCGGGTGCTGACGCCGAAGCTGCTCTATCCGAACGGCTGGCTTTGTTCGAGGCGAGCACTGGGCCACACACTGGCGGCAGATCGCGAAGGACCTTCGCTCGTATGCCTCCACCGCATCTCCTCCTGATCGCAAACAGTTACTTGAACTGGCGGCTCAAGCCGATGCTGCGCTCGCCGAGGCGAACACGACCTGCTCGTCCCACTCGTGCGATCGCATCGGCAAAGCCGGCTTCTCGACCGGGCTGGTCGGCGCATCTCGCTCTGGCGCTCTTTCCGGCAAGAAGTCGGCCCCGGATGTCTTCACCCGTCGCAATATCATTACCATGACGGTGTATCGGACGGTCCGCTGATCGTCCTTGTCGATCAGGAAACCTGGTCAGCCGCCGAGGAATTTGCGGCGATCCTGCAGGATAATAGCATCGCAGTCATCATGGGCGCGCGAACTGGCGGCGCAGGATGCGGACACACGGACGGTGGCACGCCGACCACCCTCACGAACAGCCGCGCGATCTTAAAGCTTCCTGACTGTGTCCGCTTTCGTGCCGATGGTTCCAACGAAGTCCGCGGCATTCTCCCCGACGTCGTCCTTGCCAGTCGGGCCAATGACGGCCTTCGATTCCGAGCGGAGCTCCTCGCTGCAAAGCTGCCAGCCGCGATCGAACAGGCCAAGCTACTGCACGGCACCAAGGCCGCACACGCGCAATAAGGTAAGCGTCGCGCGCTCATGTCGGCTGACATAACGGCAGAGAAATCGACCGGCAGTTAAAGCCGGAGGCCAGTGACGACTTGCTCGGATTAACTCATGAGTCGCATTGAGAACCTTGCGGTTGGCGATTTGACCATTGAGAACCGCGACCAGCCAGAACGCTGCCAGACTTCGCATTTGAGAGCGTCTCGCTTCATGCGCCGCGCTTGTGCGACAGCATCTCCATCAGTCGCAGCTTCGATCCAATCGGCCAAGCGATGTGGCCCGTAGCATCGAGACAATAGATCCGATAGTCAGTCATCGGACCCCCGGCCTAGTGACGGCGCAACTGGTTTCATTGAGTCGCTGCGGGAAATATCAGCAGTCGCAGTGCCGTAACCTGATCCATGTAAGCTTTGCCGACATCAGAAGCCAGCCGAAAGTGCAGGTGGCTCGAAACCGATCCGCGATGCAGCAGCTCATGAGCCGCCTCGGCACGCGCCATGAAATTCCGGGTATCGCCAAACGAGATCGCTAAACACCAGCGTGTCTCCAATGCGGATCTCGACCCGTTGTCGGGTTCACGACCGGCGAGCCGCGCGACCATTCGGGCGAGCGTCTTAAGATGGGACTTATGGTAGGGTCCATCGCGCGACGCTTAGTGACGTTCGAGCAGACAGCTTTTCCGATCTGCGACATGATCAACACAATCGGCGCCGTCTTCAGGCCCAGATGGCCGGATCAGCTAGTCACCAGCTCTGCGAACTTGCCGAGGTCGATGTTGCCGCCCGACACCACGCAAACGATCGGCCCCTCGCCTGCTTCGCCGGTCAGTGCAGCGGCGAGCGTCAATGCGCCTGCTCCCTCTGCGATCGTGCGCGACTTCTCGGCGATCAGCCGCATCGCGTCGCGCGTCTGGTCGAGCGTGACGGGATCGCGCCGTCGGTTACCGGGCCATGCTGCCACATCCGCTCGGTGACCCTCTTGCCGCCCGCGCCATCGACGAAAGAGGGCTCCAATCGGCAAACTTGCGCGCGCCGCCTTCGCGAAGGGAAAGCGCATAAGGCGCCGCAGTCTCCGGCTCGGCGCCGAGCACCCGCACGTCCGGCCGCCGCGCCTTGATCGCGCTGCCCACGCCGGTGATCAGTCCTCCACCACCGATCGCCGCAATGACGGTCCGGACTTCGGGCAGATCGTCGATGATCTCCAGGCCCATCGTGCCATGACCGGCGATGAAGTCGTGATTGTCGAAAGGATGGACGAACGTGCTCTCGAGGCCAGGGAATTGATGCGTCTCCGCGGCCACCCACGCGTCGTCGTACGAGACGGGCACGATGGTCGCGCCGAGCGCCCGCATGCGGTCGAGCTTCGTCTGCGGCGCTGTCTCGATCGCGACGACCGTGCTCGGGATGCCGAATGCTCGCGCTGCATAGGCCACGCCCTGCCCCGCGTTGCCAGCACTGATCGTCCAGACCCCCTTTGCGCGCTCCTCGTCGGACAGGCGCGCCACCGCGTTCGTCGCGCCGCGGATCTTGTACGCATTGGTCGGCTGAAGATTTTCGAGCTTCAAGTAGATCTGGCGATCGTCGCCAAGATCGAGCCTGACCAGCGGCGTCCGCAGCACCGTGCCTGCAATGCGGCCTTGCGCCTGCTCGATATCGTTGATTGAGATCGGCCGTACCGGATCGATCATCGCCTTCCCCTCACGCTTGCGTTGAACTTGTTCTAGGGAGGCGGCATGAAGACACTCAAGCTCCTAAATTACGAACGCGACCGCTGGATCGCGGGCGACGGCAACCTTGCGGAGATAGCGAGCGCGATCGACGGCGCACCGGTAGCCCTGACAGGCTCAAGCGGTCTCGATTTCGGCGGCATGCTTCGCCACGCCCGGGAAGTCGGCGGCCCGGCGCTGCGCAAGCTGACATTCCACGAGCGAGCGCGCATCATCAAGACGCTCGGCCTCGCCATCATGGCGCGCAAGGAAGAGCTGTACGAACTCAACTATCTGACCGGCGCTACCCGCAAGGACGGCTGGATCGATATCGAAGGCGGCGCCGGCACGCTCTTCTCCTTCTCGTCGAAGGGACGGCGGGAGCTTCCCGACGCGCACGTGCTCCTCGACGGTCAGCTTGAGGGTCTGTCGAAGAACGGTACGTTCGTCGGCCAGCATATCTATACCTCGCTTCAGGGCGCGGCGGTGCACATCAACGCCTCTCAACTTCCCCGTCTGGGGGATGCTGGAGAAACTGGCGCCGACGTTGCTGGCGGGCGTCCCCGCCATCGTGAAGCCAGCCTCTGCAACGTCCTACCTGACCGAGGCTGCGTTCAAGATCATGATCGACGCTGGCGTGCTTCCGCCAGGCGCGGTGCAGCTGATCGTCGGCGGCGTCGGCGACCTCTTCGATCACCTGACCGGTCAGGACATCGTCAGCTTCACCGGCTCTGCCTCGACGGCCCTCAAGCTGCGCATGCATCCTAACGTCACCCGGGAGTCGGTTCGCTTCGTTGCAGAGCAAGACAGCCTCAATGCGTCCCTGCTCGGCCCCGACGCCGCGCCGGGCACGCCGGAGTTCGACCTCTTCATCAACGAGGTCGCGACCGAGATGACGGTGAAGGCGGGCCAGAAGTGCACCGCCATCCGCCGCGCCATGGCCCCGGCGCAATATCTCGACGCCGTCGAGCAGGCGCTCGGCGCGCGGCTGGCCAAGACCAAGATTGGCGACCCGCGCGCCGAGGACACGCGCATGGGCGCGCTCGTGAGCGTCAGCCAGCGCGATGACGTCCGCGAGCGCATCCGCGAGCTGGAAGCCGCGGGTGCCCGCATCGTAGCCGGCGATCCCGATGCGCAGTCCCCTATCCCGGGAGGCGCCTTCCTTCCGCCCGTGCTCCTGCGCACCGACGACCCGTGGGGCAACAATGCCGTCCACGACTGCGAGCCGTTCGGGCCGGTCTCGACCATCATGCCTTACAAGGACATCGGCGATGCGATCGCCCTCGCCAATCGCGGCCGCGGTAGCCTGGTGCTGTCGTTCTTCACGCACTCTCCCGACGCAGCACGCGAATTCGTGCAGGGTGCCGCAGCTCATCACGGCCGCATGCTGGTCATCGACCGAACGAACACAGCCGAGTCCACCGGCCACGGCTCGCCCCTCCCCGTTCTCGTTCACGGCGGCCCCGGCCGCGCCGGCGGCAGCGAGGAGATGGGCGGCATCCGCGGCGTGAAGCATTACATGCAGCGGACCGCGATCCAGTCCTCGCCCGCCATGATCGCGGCCATCACCGAGCAATATGTGCCAGGCGCGCCGAAGCACATCATCGACATCCACCCGTTCACCCTGAGAATGAGCGAGCTCCATATCGGCGACACTTGGCGGACCGAGAGCCGCACGGTCACCCTCGAAGACATCGAGCATTTCGCCGAGTTTACGGGCGACAAATTCTACGCCCACATGGACGAGGAAGCCGCGAAGGCTTCGCCCATCTTCGAAGGCCGGGTCGCGCACGGCTATCTGATCTTGAGCTTCGCCGCCGGCCTGTTCGTGTGGCCCGATCCCGGCCCGGTGCTCGCAAACACTGGCCTTGAGAGCCTGCGCTTCCTGACGCCGCTCTATCCGGAAGACTTCGCTTCGGGTGGAACTCACGGTCCGGTCCAAGTCCATCAAGTCGGAAGAGACCGGGCAAGTCCGTTGGGCCGTCGAGGTCTTCAACCAGAAAGACGAGCTGGTCGCGACCTACGACCTCCTGACCGAGAACGTTCCGTAACGGTAGGAACGCGCCTCTCCCCGCGTTCGTTCTTGGGGCGAATTCCAGCAGAGGAGAGGCGCAATGAAAGTCAGTGAGGTAATGACTCGCGACGTCCAGACCGTTCGTCCCGACCAGACCGCGCGTGAGGCGGCGAGCTTCATGCTCAGCGCCGATGCAGGATCGATCCCCGTGACCGACGGCGATCGCCTCGTCGGCATGATCACCGACCGGGACATCGCCGTTCGTGGCGTCGCGGAGGGGCATGGCCCCGATACCCCCGTCAGCGAACTGATGACCAATGACATCATCTCCGTGCGTGAATCGGACGATACGGACGATGTCGCCGTGCGGATGAGCGAAGCGCAGGTGCGGCGTCTGCCGGTCATCGACGAACAGGAGCGCTTGTGCGGCATCGTGAGCCTGGGCGATCTAACGCAGGAAGGTGAAGACGATGCCGCCGAGCAGGCACTTGAGGGCGTGACCCAGCCGGGCGGCCAACACCAACAGTAATTGAATTCCCGGCCGAGGCGGACCCCTGCGGGCGCAGGGGTTCAACTCAACGCGACGCGATTTCCTTGATCGCGCGATCGACGAGTTGAGCGTCGCTCGGCGCGTCATGCCGTTCGGCGATCAGGCGAGCAGCGGCCTTGGTCGCCGCTTCCGCCGCCGCGGCCCGCAGTTGCTCGATCGCTGCGCGCTCTTCAGCCGCAATCTTGTCCTCCGCCATGCGGGTGCGGCGCTCGACCAGTGCCTCCGCGTCGGTCCGCGCTTTCGCGACGATTTCATCAGCCTCGTGCCGCGCACGCTCGAGCAGCGCTTCGCGGTCCTTGTCGGCCGACGAAGCCTTGGCCTCATACTCGGCCTTGAGCGCCTCTGCTTCCTTGCGAAGCGATTCTGCCTCGGCAAGCTGGTCGCGGATGAGCTCGATCTTGTTGTCGAGCGCCTTTGCGATGGCCGCAGGCACCTTCTTCCAGATCATGAGCCCGATGACGAAGATCATCGCGAGCGCGATCCACGCAGGTGCGGTCAACCCGAGGGCCGTGGGCTCCTGGTGGCTCTCACCGCCGTGCTGCTGAACGGTGGCAACCGCTTGCGCATGCTCGACGGGCTGGCCGGCATCTTGGGGCTGTGGATCAGACATTGAGCTCGGCTTTCACCGCGTTTGCGGCTTCATTGGGGTCGACCTGGATGCCGGTGAGACGGGCGACCATCTGCTGCGTTGCATCGACAGCAACGGTCTCGATCTCAGCCCGTGCCGAGGTCACGGCGGCGCGAATCTTCGCGCTGGCGGACTCGACCCTGTCATTGATCTGGCCGGCGGCCGCGGTGACCTTCGCTTCAGTGTCCCGGGCGCTCGCCTGCTTCGCTTCCTGGGCCAGGCGCGCGGCCTCGGCCCGGGCAACGTCCATGCGGGTGCGCCACTCAGCTTCCGTCGCTTCCGCCGCCGCGCGCGCAGCCCGCGCACGCTCCAGGTCTTCGCCGATCTTCTTGTCGCGCAGCTCGACCGTGCCTTGGATCTTCGGAAGCATTCCCCGGCCGATGCCGAAGAAGATGACTGCGAAGACAACCAGCAGCCAGAACAGCTGCGAGAAGAAGATGTACGGAAGTTGTTCGATCTGAGGCATTTTAGTCCCCGGCGTTAGCCTTTCGGGCGATTAACGCGCGTAGAGGATGATCATCGCCACGGCGAATGCGATCAGACCCAGGAGCTCCGCCGCGGCGAAGCCGATGAACAGACGGCCCTGCTGGCTATCCGCAGCCGCCGGATTGCGAAGCGCGCTCTCGAGGAACGAACCGAAGACGTTGCCGACACCGACGGCGGCAGCGCCGACGCCAATCGCCGCGAGACCGGCACCGATGACCTGAGCGGAAGCGAAATCCATTTGGGTAACTCCTTTGGGTAAGCTTTAGTGGAGGTTGATTGCGTCGTTTAGGTACAGCGTCGTCAATAGGGCAAACACGTAGGCCTGGATGGCGCAGACCAGCAGTTCGAGCGCCGCCACGCCGACGATGAAGACGAAGCTGAGCACGCCCACGCCGATGCCGAGGGGACCGCCGTGAAGGCCACTGACGATGAAGCTGCCGAAAACTTCCATCAGGATGTGCCCGGCAATCATCGCCACGAACAGTCGCAGGCCCAGGCTGAACGGCCTCACCATGAAGGAGATGAACTCAATGGCCGCGATTAGCGGCACCATGACCATCGGCGTGCCATGCGGGACGAACAGCGAAAAGAAGTGCAGCTTGTGGCGCCAAAAGCCGACGATAAGCACGATCGAGAAGCTCATCACGGCCAGCACGCCGGTGATCGAGAAATGGCTCGTGGTGGTGAAACTGTGGAGGCCCGGGATCACTGCGAGCGGAAGCAGGCCGAGCAGGTTTGCCACCAGAATGAATGTGAAAAGCGAGAAGATGTAAGGCACGTACTTCTTGCCCTCGGGCCCGATGTTCACCTTGACCATGTCGTCGATGAACCCGGCGAGGCCCTCAGCCGCCATCTGCCAGCGGCCGGGAACGAGTTCGCGCTTCATGCCGAGCGCCATGAAGCCGAAGATCACCGCAAGCGCGACCATCAGCCATGCCGAACTGGTCGTAAAGCTCACGTCGTACTTGCCCAGGTGCAGCGGAACGAGGGGTTCCACCGTGAACTGGTGCATCGGGTCGATCTTGGTACCGGCCGCCACTCTTGCCTCTCGCTACACTCAACTGCCCGGAGGGGTCCGGGTCTTGGAAAGTCGCATTATATTCCTCACGCCGACGCCGAACCCGAAGAACAGCATCAGCAGGAAGAACGTCGGGAAGTCCGGTGGCCCAATGCTCCCGCCAGGCTGTCCAGACCCCATCCGATCACTGCTCCGCCGACGGGAGCACCGATCAGATGACCGAAGAGCTGTTGCCATAAGCGATCGCTCGCGTTCGGCTGGGCTACTCCGACCCGCTTCGCTTCCGCCTGCTGCAAACGGTCGAGCCGCTCATCGAGCGATTCGAGCCGTGCATCGTGTGGAAGCTTCGGAACCTCATCGGTTTCGTCCTCTGCCATGCGTCTCCCCTGTGCGTCGCCCCTGCTGAAATCGAAGGGCCAGACCGGGGCGAGAAACATGGCGGAAAGCGACACCGCCAAGGCGCCGCTCCTTTATGAACGGGGCTCAAGATAGTCAACCGCGGCAACAGGGGTTACCCTCCCCCGATGAAGCGCGACTTTGCCCTGATTGCTTCCGCTTTGGCGCTCATCGCTGCATCAGCAGGCACACACAAGGTGGTGCGCAACACTCCGACCCTTGATTTCACCTTTGAATGGCCGAGCGAAGCAGTGGCGATCCCGGCGCTCGATCAACGTCTTTACAACGAGGCCAAACGGGCTCTTGCGGAAGCGCAAAAGAATGCGGCTGAAGACCAGAAGCTCGCCCGCGAACAGAAGCGCATTTTCAACCAGCACGATTTCTCGATGACCTGGACCACTGCAGGCCAGAGCCCGCGGCTGCTCTCACTTGCCAGCCAGCTCGGCAGTTTCGAAGGCGGAGCGCATCCGAACAGCAATTATGGGTCGTTGTTGTGGGATCGAAAGCTGAATCGCGAGATCGGAATAGACGCTTTATTCTCGAACGCCGGAGGGCTCGCGGGCGCGACCCGCGCGCAATATTGCAAGGCGCTCGATGTCGAACGCTCAAAACGCCGGGGGGGCCAGAAGCTCGACGGCCCATTCAGCGACTGTCCGAAATATTCGGAGCTGGCGCTCGCACCAGTCGACAAGAACCGCAACGGCCGCTTCGAGCGCATCGCCTTCGTCGCGTCGCCTTACGTCGCTGGGCCGTACGTCGAGGGCGAATATGAGATCAGCTTGCCGGTTACCGGCCGCCTGATCGCCGCATTGAAACCGGAGTACAGCGCCTCCTTCGAAGCTCAGCGGCAGTAATCCGGGAATGGGAGCGCCCTGCCCCGCTGCCCGTCGCTGCCAGGTCCCGTCAGTCAGCAGATAAGCCTCTCCAACGCCGACGCGGGCGAGGAGCTGGCAGCCGGCGGTGATGCCCACGTCGGAGGGGCTGGCGCCCCTGCTCGCCGCGAGATTGCTGTAGAGCGAGCGGCGCTGGATGTCGATTGTCGCCACTTGGCTCCTGACCGGACCTGAGACAGGAGCCGCTATCCCAAGATAACCGTCGTAACGCTCACCCACTTGGCCCGCCGCGCGCGCCGCATTCACTGCTGGCGTCTGCGCTGCCGCGGGCGCAGCAAGCAGCCAACCAAGCAGAAGAAGCTTCCTCATTTCGGCGGCTGCTTCTGGGGGAAGGCCTGCGGGTTCCGGTTGATCAGTTGCTCGACGTCGCGCTGCAGACGCACGAGCACCTCCTGCCTGATCGTCACGTTCAGATTGATATCGATCGGCTTGTCGGGCGCCTTTACAGATATGCAGCTCGACAGCGGCGCCGAAGCAGCCGCGGCGGCGAGCAGTGCTAGATTGGGCTTCCTCATTCTCTCTCTCACTTCGTCTTGGGTGGCGGGGCGGTGTTCACCTGCTGGTTGACGGGCGTTTGCGTCTGTTGCTGCTGTTCTTCGACGTTGCGGACTTCAGTAGTGATGCCGGGCACATCGTCGAGCGGCCGTGGGAGGACGTCCCTGATCAGCTCGCGCGGATCCCTCATCGATTTTGCAGTCGCGATCAGCGCCCTGAACGGACCGGTGATGTTGACGTTGAGGTGCAGCGGTAGCTTGGCCAAGAGCGAGCGGATGATGCGCTGCGTCTGGGTCGACTGACCGATACCGGCGCCGTCGATGTTGAGCCGCGCGGCGAACTCACCGGCTAGATCGCCATCCAGCCGGATGATCATCGACCTGAAGCGTAGGTCGCGCAGTGCATTGAAGGCGATGTTGCCCATCGTCCCGAGGTTCGCTTTGTTGACCACGCCGACGTAGGCAAGCGAGCCGCCGGACTGGGAATTGAGCCGGCCGCCGACAATTCGGCCACCGTTTTCATCAAAAATCATCGGCAGGACGCCGTCGAACTTGCCTGTGGCGTCCAGTTCCTTGAAGCCGAGAGTCTGCACGAAGACCTTCGCATCGAGACCCACGACTTGGAAGGTAAGGCGCTTCGCGGTCGGCTTCGCGAAATTGAGCACCGTCTCCTGCAGGATCAGCCGCCCGCCCATGAACGGCCATTCGCCACGCTCGATCCTGACCAGTTGATTCGGCAGCAATCTGGTAGTGAATGACGCCGTTCTCGACGAGAATGCCAGGGTTTAGCGACTTGATGTTCATCACCTGCCCCGGTGGGGTCACCAGGTTCAGCAAATCGCTGAAATGGATCGTCCCATGCATGCCCGTCACCGGACCGAACGGCGCGGCGAGATCGAGGTTCGCCGTTGAGAAGTCGCCCGTTGAAGTGACCTTCCCGTTCGCGTTCCAGTCGATCCGACCGCGACCGCTGACGGTCCCATTTACGAGCGCGATCACGCCTTCCGTAAGCCTGGTCAGCTGCTCGGGCTGGAAATTCGGCCCGAAGGTCAGGCCAGGGACATCGAGGGTCGCGTGACCCGCGTCCGCCGAGAGACGATGCTCGATATTGACGTTCGTGATCAGCGTTCCGGTTTGCGGGTCGCGCAGCGTGCCCGTCGCCCGCACATAATCGCCGGCAAGCGTCAGATGGGTGTCGCCGCTATGCAGCGGATAGAAGCGCGGGTCCGCGTCACGATCGGAGACCGTCAGCGCGCTCCTCACGTCGAGATTGCTGTTGCGGAACGTCCATGACCCACTTCCGCCGCTGAGCAACAGGGGCACGGACCCGATGGTTGCCTTGCCCCCGCCGAAAGCTTCCCTTGAAGTTGGAGCCGGCAAACATTCCGATCAGGCGCGAGGCATTGAAGTTGATCGGCGACTTCGCCTGTCCGAGGCGCATCGCGAGACTGTTGAACCCGAAGCGATCGCCGACGATCTGTCCCGTTGCGCAGTAAGTTGCAGCGGCGAGCTGCCAATGCGGCCGTTCAGCACCGGATTATTGATTCGCGCGGCGGTCGTGACGGCGCCTCCAGCGTTCTTCTCAATGATGGCGGGTCCTATCGGACACACCGGCAAGCGCGTCGGGCCGAGCTGGATCGAGCTCATCTGGAAATAATTGAAGCTCACCACCGCGCAGCTGGTGCCGAGGGCGAAGCTGCCGCCGCTGGCGATGCGTCCTTCGATGGGTAGACGGAGGGCCTGCACCTTGCCGCCTGGGAAAGGCCCATCGAGCTGCGCGATGGTGCTGAGCGCGGTCGATCCGCCTGATCCCGGGCCGAAGCGGATCGGTGTGAAGGCCAGCCGCTGCCCCCCTGCCGAATACGGAGCGAGATCCGCGACGCCGCTCATTGGCGCTCCGGGACTGGGCTGGCGGATCGTCACCCGGCCGTTTGGCAATCGGCCGCCGCCCATCTCGATATTGCTGTCGATGCGCATTGCGCTCGCCGGCCAATAATAAGTCACGCCACTGCCGCCGAAGATGCGAGCCCGTGCGCCGCCGGGACCGATGATCGTCGCATTGCCAATGCGCGCGCCGCCACCGCCTACGAAGTTGACGAGGCGTATCTCGCCCGCGGCGTTGAAGTCGCGCGAAACGCGAGTGATCGCATTGCCGATGCTGCTGACGACGGGGCCGATCGGCGTCTTGGCCGCGGCCGCGAGCGGCTGCGTCACGCCGGCCAGCATCGATGGTCAAGCGCAGCGCTGTCGGCGCTGAAATTGCCCATGAGCGCGAAAGTGCCCGTGGAAATCCCCAGGTGGTAAGCGCCGGTGAGGCGCGTTCGGTCCGCGAAGATTGTCGCGAGCCGCGACTTCTGCGCGGACAGGTTAACCCTGCCGTCCACGCCCTGAAGCGAACCCTTGTACGTAAGTTGTCCGGCGAACGCCGCGAGACCGTTGGCGCCGGCAGTGAGCGTATTCATCGCCATCCGCCCGCTGCCGTCGACGCTCGTGAAGGATTCGTCGAAGCTCGTCTTCGCCTCGAAGCGTGGCGCGAACACGTTGAAGCGGCTTGCCGGGCAAGTGAAGCTGCTGAGGGTACCGGCCCTTCGGCCTGCGGATGTCTTGCAACGACGGCGACCGCCAGATTTGCGCGAAGGTCCGAAGCCGCGCACTTGCCCGGGACCATCCTCGGGCTGGCGAGGGCCACCCGTCCCTTGAACCCGCCACTCAGCCGGCCCGAGCCGTGCATCGCGACGCCGAGGGGCCCGAAGGGCGTCGCAAGAGCGATCGTGCTGTCAGCTACGTCGACAACGACATCGGGCAGCGCGAATGGCTTGTTCGTGGGCGGCGGCAACATCTTGTCGAGTTCGCCCCAGCTAACCCGGCCATTAACGAGCTTGCCGCGCAGCCGAACGCCGCGCGCCACCACCCGATAAACCTGGAAATTCCCGTCCAGCTTCAGCCGCATCTGGATGATTGCATGCTTCGCGATCAGATCGGGGTGCCCGGGATCGCCGATCACAAGGTTGCTCACCTGCTGCGTACGGAAACCTACCTTATCGAGGTGGTAGCTTGCCTGAACGCCACGCCGCTCGAACTCGCGCTTGAGATAGTGCGTCGCGATTGGCCGCCGCTGGATCCAGACGGCAGCGACGGCAAGCGCGAACAGGACCAGCACCGCGAGCGCCGCGAACATGGCGATCCGGCCCCAACGTGAAGGGCGCACGACGATCGTTGTCCGCGGCTCAGTGCCATGCAACTCACGCCCCTGGTCGTTCGGCCGCTCACTCATTGGGCTTTACTAACCCCTCCCGCGCATGACCGTTCCGATGGCGGCATGACCCTTCCTGCCGTCCGAACTCCCGTTACTGCTCCCGTCGATTGGGTAAAGTCGCAAGGGAGCGGCGTGCGCGGGCACGCGCGCAAAACAGAAGAAGCGGAAAACTCAGTCGGACACCGGGGGCGACTGCGGCAACGGCTGCTCGATGCCAGCCCGAACGGTTTCCATGACTATGAGCTGGTGGAATATCTACTCGCGCTCACAATCCCCGCGTCGACACCCAGCCGCTGGCTAAGAAGCTGGTCTCGGAGTTCGGAGGTATCGACCTCTGCTAACGTCCAGCGCGGAGACGCTTCGCGCGAAGGCCTCACTGACGCGACGATTGCCGCGCTTGAAAACGCTGCGGCAACGGCGCTGCGCTTGCTCCAAAGCCGGGTGCAGGATCAGCCGGTGGTCTCGAGTGGGGATGCGCTTGGCGAGCGTGTTCTTCCTCAACGCGAAGCACGTGCTGATCGCCAACGAAGCGATGTGGCAGGGCTCGGTGGACGAAGCTTCCGTCCATGTCCGCGAGTCATCGCGCTTGGTGCCACCGCGCTAATCATCGTCCACAATCACCCGAGCGACGATCCGACGCCATCAAATCAGGACATCCGCCTGACCCGCGACCTTGTCGAAACCGGACGCCACATGAAGATCACGATCCACGACCACGTGATCGTCGGCGCCGAGGGCGAACCAGCATGCGCGCCATGGGCTTGATCTAGACGCTTAGCCAACCGGGGAAGCCTCGATGTATAGGCGCGCCGTACACGAGCTCGCTTCGAACGATTTTAGTCGAGGAGTTTCAGGTCGCCGTTTCGAAAACGGTCTCGTTCGTGCCCGGCCCGCCTGAGCGCAGTGTCGCGGGCGTGACCACTACGATTGCGCCCGGCCGCATTACGGTGCGCAGGGCGTCGCGGAACTTGACGGGAGCGTCAAAATGCTCAGCTTCATGCGGAAGCGTTGTCGTGCCGCTGCCAGACTCGGAGAAGTGGAACTTCACCCAGTGGAGGCCGCTCTTGTCCCAGGATTTCAAGCACATAGGCTTCCGCGCCTTTTACGTTGCCGCGCACATAGACGGGGGCCTTCCCGATCACGACGCCACCCTTCATGACTACGGCTTCATGGTCGGCTTTGCTGACGACGACCGAGACCATCGCGTCGCCATTGAGGTGCGGCGCGCGTTCCGGGTGCCATTGGAAGCTGGCGTTGCTAACCTCCGGGCGAGCGATCGAGCTCGTTTCAGCGAGATCGGGCGGCGGCGCTTCGTGCGGAAATTCCGGATGGCTCGTAATCACGACGGTCATTCCCGCCTGGGTTTGGCCGAATAGCAGTTCGGAGAACTTGAGCGGGAGGCGTACGCAGCCATGCGACGCCGGATAGCCCGGCAGGTTGCCGGCGTGCAGCGCAATGCCTTGCCAGGTCAGCCGCTGCATGTTGGGCATCGGCGCGTTGTTGTACGTGCTTGAGAAGTGCTTGGCGTTCTTCTGGAGGATCGTGAAAACACCAGTTGGCGTCTCATGACCCGTCTTGCCCGATGAGACTGTCGAAGCGGCAATCGGTACGCCGTCACGGAAGAACAGCAGACGCTGCGTATGAAGATTAACAATCACGAGCGCCGGTCCGCTCGGCGCGCGGCCAGGCTCCCAGATATATTGCCCGGGTTCCAGTTTGCCCGCGGCATTGAGAAACGGACGGCCATTCAGGTTGACCTGCTCGGCAAGCGCGCCGCCCGACAGCACCAGTGCCGCAGTTGCGACGGCGAATGTTTTGAGTTCCATTCGCCATGGCTGTCGCAGATCCTGGGGAAAGTCAGTCAGTGGAAACACGGAGGAGGCCGTAGCGGCCAGATTTGAAGCGGCACGGCTGCTCTGCTAGCCGCCCTCGCCATGGTCCCCCGCTATTCCCGCCCCGAGATGACGGCCATTTGGTCGGCCGAAAACCGCTACCGCATCTGGTGGCAGATCGAAGTCTTCGCCGCCGAGGCGATGGGGCGGATCGGGATGATCCCAGCCAAGGATGCCGCGACGATCCGGGCCGCCTACGACCGCGACGTGCTCGGGACGATCGATATCGAGGCGATCGACGAAATAGAGGCGGTCACCAAGCATGACGTGATCGCCTTCCTCACCTGGGCGGGCCATAAGCTGGGGCCGGAGCGACGCTGGCTTCACCAGGGCATGACTAGCTCGGACGTGCTGGACACTGCGCTCGCCGTGCAGCTGAAGCAGGCGGCGGACCTGCTGCTAGGCGACGTCGATCAGCTTCTGGACGTGCTGAAGCGCCGCGCGCTCGAACACAAGCTGACTCCGACCATCGGCCGTAGCCACGGTATCCATGCCGAACCGACCACGTTCGGGCTTAAGCTGGCGCAAGCCTATGCCGAGTTCACGCGCAACCGCGAGCGGCTGGTTGCAGCACGCGACGACGTGGCGACATGTGCCATCTCGGGCGCCGTCGGAACCTTTGCGAACATTCCGCCCTCGGTGGAAGAGCATGTCGCGACCGAGCTCGGCCTGAGGCCGGAGCCCGTCTCGACGCAGGTGATCCCGCGCGACCGCCACGCCTTCTTGTTTGCCACCCTCGGCGTCATTGCCTCGTCCATTGAGCGGGTCGCGACCGAGATCCGGCACCTGCAGCGCACCGAAGTGCTCGAAGCGGAGGAATATTTCTCGCCGGGCCAGAAGGGCAGCTCGGCAATGCCGCACAAGCGCAACCCCGTGCTGACGGAGAACCTCACCGGCCTCGCCCGGATGGTCCGCGGCTATGCCATTCCGGCAATGGAGAATGTCGCTCTCTGGCATGAGCGGGACATTTCCCACTCGTCGGTCGAGCGCTTCATCGGCCCAGACGCGACAATCACTCTGGACTTTGCGCTCGCCCGACTCGCCGGCGTCGTCGACAAGCTCGTCGTCTATCCCGAGCGCATGCAGAAGAACCTCGACCGCATGGGCGGTCTCGTCCACTCGCAACGCGTGCTACTCGCACTGACGCAGGCCGGTCTGAGCCGCGAAGAGGCCTATTCGCTGGTGCAGCGAAACGCGATGAAGGTGTGGGAAACGGACGGCGAGCTGTCGCTCCTCGACCTACTGAAGGCCGATCCGGAGGTGTCGCAGTGCCTCTCCGCCGACGAGCTCAACGCGCTGTTCAACCTGGATTATCATTACAAGCACGTCGACGCGATTTTCGACCGGGTGTTCGGCGCTTCCGCCTAAACGTTTCGCGAAGCACAATTTTCTGGTGCACCGCAGGATGAGCGGGTTATTGTGGGCGTTCGGAAGCCGGGGGGCCGATGACGAACGTTGACGAATTAACTGCCGAAACGGCCGTGAAGTCGCAGGGCGCCGCGAACGTCCAGGCTGGGGCGTACTTTCTCGAGCTGTCGCTCGACTGGATCGTGCTTCGGGCGTCGGAGAACGTGCACCGCCTGTTCGGCGAATCGCACGTCACCCTGATCGACGAGCCGCTCGGGCGCTTCGTTCACTCCCAGGCGCTGCACGACCTCAGGAACCTTTTCTCCCGGCTCAGCGGGACGACGGGCATCGGCCGAGCCTATGCCGTGCGGCTGACCGACGATCCCGACCTCGCCGACATCGCCTTCCAACTAAGCGACGGGCGCGTGCTGCTGGAGGCCGTGCCTTCCACAGGCTGCTTATGGCGAAGCGTTCGGCACGGTCGGAGGGCTTATCGCGGGTCTTGCCAACAGCCACGCCCAGTCGCTTCTCGACGGCGGCGCGCGACGCATGCGCGCACTGACCGGCTATGATCGGGTGACGCTGGTCTGCGGCAGCAAGCGTGCCGAGAGCAGCCGAAGCGACTTCGCCGCTCCGGCAGATATGGATTCTGCACTGCCCGCGATCATTGCGGACACGCAGGCCGCCGCGTCGCCATCTTCCCACGCAACGAGGACGAGACGTCCGCCGACGACGCATTGATGCACTCGCCCAACGGCGATGCGCTGCGGTTGCTGACTGAAGCAGGCGTTCGTGCAAGCATGCGCGTTCCCTTCAACGTCGACGACGTGCAAGGGGAATTCCGATGCGACAACCGCAGACCGCGCGAACCCAGCTTCGAGCTTCACGCGGCCGCCGAGCTGTTCGCCCAGCTGTTTGCGATGCGCTTGGAAATTGATCACCTAAAGAACGGCTGATCAGCCGGCGAGGAACTCCCGGACTCGCGAGAAAAAGCTCTTGGCATTCGGACATTCGTCGCCGGTCTCCGTCGCGCGAAACTCTTCCAGGAGCTTCTTCTGCTCCTTGCTGAGCCGCGTCGGCGTTTCGACGAGGATGCGTGCGACAAGATCGCCACGGCCACGGCCGTTGAGTACGCTCATTCCTGATCCACGGTGACGAAGCTGCTCGCCGGACTGCACACCGGCGGGGATCTTGATGTCGACCTGAACGCCGTCGAGACCTGGAAGCTTGATCGATCCGCCGAGCGCGGCGGTCGTGAAGTCACCGGGCAATCGGCCACCAACGTCGTGCCTTCCCGCGCGTAGATCGGATGGCGCCTCATGTGGACGAACAGGTAGAGGTCGCCGTTCGCCAAACCGCGGATGCCCGCTTCACCTTCTCCGGCGACACGGATCCGCGTTCCCTCGTCGACGCCGGCCGGAATCTTCACCGACAGTTTGCGCTGGGTAAGTGCACGACCTTCGCCATGGCAGTTGGCGCAAGGATCGTTGATCACCTCGCCGGCGCCGCGGCAGGTCGGACAACTGCGTTCGACGACGAAGAAGCCCTGCTGAGCACGGACCTTGCCCATGCCACCGCAAGTCCGGCAGCTGCTCGCGCACCGATCGAGGCTGTTGCAGCCGCGGCCATCGCACACTTCGCAGCGTGCGATGGCTTCGATCGTTACCATCTTCTCAACGCCGGTGAACGCTTCTTCCAGGGTCAATTCGAGATCGTAGCGAAGGTCGGCACCGCGGGCAGCGTTCTGGCGCGCACGCGGGTCCATGAACTCGCCAAAGATCGTCGAAAAGATGTCAGAGAAGCCGTTGAAGCCGGCATCGCCAAATGGATCGGCGCCGCCGCCGTTCTGGAACGCCGCCTTGCCGAAGCGGTCATAGGCGGCTCGCTTCTGCGGGTCTTTCAGGAAGTCGTAGGCTTCGTTGATCGCTTTGAAGTGCGCTTCCGACACCTTGCACCCATTCTTGCGGTCAGGGTGATGTTCCTTCGCAAGCGTCCGGTATGCAGCCTTGATGGTGGCGTCGTCCGCACCGCGGGCAACACCCAGCAGATCATAATAGTCCTGCTCGACCATCATTCCTCCCCACTACGCCACAGATGATGCCGCGGCCCCTCCATCAATATGGAGGCGCCGCGCGCGATCATGAACCCTTATTCTCGTCGTCGACTTCCGAGAATTCGGCATCGACGACCTCTTCCTGCGGCTGCTCAGTGCCGGGTCCGGAGGTTCCGGCGTCGGGACCGCCAGCGGCTTCAGTCTCGGCCTGCTGCTGCTGATACATGGCCTGACCAAGCTTCATCGCGGCCTGCGTCAGCGCATTAGTCTTCTGCTGCATCTGGTCAGCATCGCCGCTCTCGACTGCAGCCTTGGCTTCGGTGAGCGCGGTCTCGATTTCCGACCTGACGTCAGGAGTGACCTTGTCGCCATATTCCTGCAGCTGCTTTTCGGTCGTGTGGATAAGGCTTTCGGCGTTGTTCTTCGCCTCGGCCGCGCCGCGCCGCTTCTTGTCTTCCTCCGCGAACTGCTCAGCTTCCTTGACCATCCGCTCGATGTCGGAATCGGCGAGGCCGCCCGACGCCTGAATGCGGATTTGCTGCTCCTTGCCGGTGCCCTTGTCCTTTGCGGACACGTTGACGATGCCGTTGGCGTCGATGTCGAAGGTGACCTCGATCTGCGGCACGCCGCGCGGCGCCGGCGGGATACCGACCAGGTCGAACTGGCCGAGCATCTTGTTGTCGGCGGCCATCTCGCGCTCGCCCTGGAAGACCCGGATGGTGACCGCGTTCTGATTGTCCTCAGCGGTCGAGAAGACCTGGCTCTTCTTGGTCGGGATCGTCGTGTTGCGGTCGATCATCCGGGTGAACACGCCACCCAGCGTCTCGATGCCGAGCGACAGCGGCGTCACGTCGAGCAGGAGGACGTCTTTGACGTCGCCCTGCAGAACGCCGGCCTGGATCGCAGCGCCCATGGCGACGACTTCGTCCGGGTTCACGCCCGTGTGCGGATCGCGGCCGAAGAATTCCTTCACCCGCTCACGCACTCGCGGCATGCGGGTCATGCCGCCGACGAGCACCACGTCGTGCGATGTCCTTGGCGTCGACGCCTGCGTCCTTGAGCGCCTTCTTGCACGGCTCGATGGTGCGCTCGATGAGGTCATCGACCAGCTTCTCGAGGTCGGCGCGGCTCAGCGTCTCCACGAGGTGAAGCGGCGTCGTCGTGCCGCCTTCCATGCGGGCCGTGATGAACGGCTGGTTGATCTCGGTCGACTGAGCCGACGAAAGCTCGATCTTTGCTTTTTCGGCAGCTTCCTTGAGGCGCTGCAGCGCGAGCCGATCGGTGCGGAGGTCGATGCCCTCCTTCGCCTTGAACTTGTCGGCGAGCCAGTTGACGATGCGGGCGTCGAAGTCTTCGCCGCCGAGGAAGGTGTCGCCGTTGGTCGACTTCACCTCGAACACGCCGTCGCCGATTTCGAGGACCGAAACGTCAAACGTGCCGCCGCCAAGATCGTAGACGGCGATCGTCTTGCCGTCTTCCTTCTCGAGGCCGTAGGCGAGCGCAGCCGCAGTCGGCTCGTTGATGATGCGCAGCACTTCAAGGCCCGCGATCTGGCCGGCGTCCTTGGTCGCCTGCCGCTGCGCGTCGTTGAAATATGCGGGAACGGTGATGACCGCCTGGGTGACCGTCTCGCCGAGATATGCCTCGGCGGTTTCCTTCATCTTCTGAAGGATGAACGCGGAGATCTGCGACGGCGAGTAATCCTTGCCGCCGGCCTGGACCCACGCGTCGCCATTCGCGCCCTTCACGATCTTGTAGGGCACCAGCTCGGTGTCCTTCTTGGTGATCGGGTCGTCGAAGCGGCGGCCGATGAGGCGCTTCACCGCGAAGATCGTGTTGTCGGGGTTGGTGACCGCCTGGCGCTTCGCCGGCTGGCCAATCAAACGCTCGCCGTCCTTCGTGAAAGCGACGACGGAAGGCGTCGTGCGTGCGCCTTCACTATTCTCGATGACCTTCGGCTTGCCGCCTTCCATGACGGCAACGCAGCTGTTGGTCGTGCCCAAGTCGATTCCGATGACCTTGGCCATGTGTCCTTTTCCCTCTTCTAACAGCCCTTTGTGCGGCCCCGTCAGGCGGCCGAAAGGTTGATTTCGAGGGCGATATAGGTGGCGTCAAATGCAACGACAAGGAGTTCAGCAGCAGAGACTTACGCTGCTCAAGGCATCGCCATGCCGCCGTTGACGTGGAGCGTCTGGCCGGTGACATAGCCCGCTTCACGGCGTCGCGAGGTAAACGGCGGCAGCGCCGATGTCCTCGCCGCTGCCCATCGCGCCCATCGGAATGCGCGACAGGATACCCCCGCGCTGCTGCTCATTAAGCGCGTCGGTCATCGCGGACGTCATGAAGCCGGGCGCGATCGCGTTCACGGTGATGTTCGCGGCTCGCGAGCTCCTGCGCGACGGCTTTCGTCATGCCGATCAGGCCCGCTTTCGAAGCGACGTAATTCGCCTGCCCGGGGTTGCCCGTGACACCGACCACGGAGGTGATCGAGATGATGCGGCCGAACCGCGCTTTCATCATCGGCTTTGCAGCCGCGCGCATCAGGCGGAATGCTGCTTCGAGATTGATGCGGATGACGTCCTCGAACTCCTCATCCTTCATCCGCATGAGGAGATTGTCGCGCGTGACACCAGCATTGTTGATGAGGATGTCGAGCTTGCCGCCAAGTGCTTCAACCGCCTGCGGCACGAGCTGGTCGACCGCGGCGCCGTCCGAGAGATTGCATGGGAGCGCGACATGATCGCCGCCGAGTCCGGCGCGGAAGCTCTCCAGCTTGTCGACATTGCTGCCGGAGACCGCGAGGCGCGCGCCCTGCTCCGCCAGCGCTTTGGCAATCGCGCTGCCGAGACCGCCGGAAGCGCCGGTCACCAGCGCCGTCATTCCCGTGAGGTCGAACATCATGCGATCTCCTTCGCCAGCGCTTCGATGTCTTCGATGGTCACCAGGCTCGTGACCCTTGCATCGGGAACGATGCGCTTGACCATCGGCCCCAGCACCTTGCCGCCGAGCTCGACGAATTCCTCGACACCCGCTTCCGACATGTTCGCGACGCTTTCGCGCCAGCGAACCATGCCGGTGACCTGCTCCACGAGCTGATTGCGGATCGTGTCCGGATCGGTTTCGGGCTGCGCAGTGACATTGGCGAAGACCGGCACAACCGGCGCTCCGACGACGACATAGCTGAGCGCGTCCTGCATCGCTTCCGCGGCGGGCTGCATCAGCGGGCAGTGGAACGGCGCCGACACCGGAAGCGGCACCGCACGCTTCGCCCCCATGTCCTTCGCGATTGCGATCGCGCGGTCGATCGCCGCCCTTCTGCGCCGGAGATCACGACTTGCGAAGGGTCATTGTCGTTGGCGACGGTGCAGACTTCGCCCTCGGCAGCAGCGTCAGCAATGTTCTGCGCAAGCGCAAGATCGGCGCCGAGCAGCGCCGCCATCGCGCCCTCGCCCGACCGGCACCGCCTGCTGCATCGCCTGACCGCGCAGCTTCAAGAGCTTGGCGGTCGTCGCGAGGTCGAACGATCCCGCCGCGCACAGCGCCGAATATTCGCCGAGGCTGTGGCCCGCGACGAAGCTCGCCGCCTTCTCGAGATCGACGCCGCCATCCTTGGTCAGAACGCGGAACACGGCGATCGAGTGCGCCATGATCGCCGGCTGCGCATTTTCGGTGAGCTTCAGCTCGTCATCCGGTCCCTCACGCATCAGGCGGAACAGGTTCTGGCCGAGCGCCTCGTCGACCTCGTCGAACACGTCCTGCGCGGTTCGGCTGGCGCTCCGCGAGCGCAGCGCCCATGCCGACGGCCTGGCTTCCCTGTCCCGGGAAAAATGAATGCGCGCATCGGAACCCCTGTCATCGTCGCGGCGCCGCTTGGCCGCTCGGCGGGCACGGGTCAAGCGACCGTAGGAACTGCGCGGACGCGGCGAGGTTCTGCAGTGGCACAATTCACAAGGAGAAGTTCCGATGTTCCGCAGCTCGCTTTTCATGGCCGCGCTCTTTGCCTCTTCAGCCGCGTTCGCAGCGCCGCCGGCGAAGTTTCTTGAGCGACGCCATCAAGGGGGACAATCGCGAAGCCCGCCTCGGCAGGCTGATCGCAGCACGGGGCTCCAGCGCGGCAGTGCGCGAGCTTCGGCGGGACGCTCGACCGCGACCACAGCACCGCGAAGGTGCAGGCTCGGCAGTTGCCGAGGCGGATAGGCGTTCACGTTCCGAGCTCGATGATGCCCGAGGCACGCGTCCGAATATGCGAAGCTCAGCACCTTAGCGGGCGCGCGTTCGACCGCGAGGTGCGGCGTTACATGATCAACGATCACCGGAAGGACATTGCCGAGTTCCAGGAGCAGGCGCGGAGCGGTGACCGCGCACGGCCGAACTTGCGCGCATGCGACTTCCGGTCCTCCGCAAGCACCTGAGCATTGCGGAGAGCCTGCCCGCCTAAGTTCGCGACCGCGGACGGACCTGCGACAGCCGGTGCGATGACCGACGAACTCGCCGTCAATCGAAAGTCCACCTCGAGCCCTCGTCGCGGATGCTCGGCAAGTGGATGAGCGCGGCGATGGTCGTCGGCTCGATGGTCGGGTCCGGCATCTACCTGCTTCCGACCACACTCGCGCCGTTCGGCCAAAACCTCGTCGTTGCGTTCCTGATGACCGGCATCGGCACGATGTGCCTCGCCTTTGCACTGGCGAGGCTGGCGGCCGCATCCCCGGCGGCCCGTTCGCTTACGTCGATCAGGCGTTCGGCGAGACGGCGGCCTTCGTCACCTTGTGGTGCTATCCATTCTCGCAGGTGACCGGCGTCTCCGGCGGTTGCCGTGGCGGTCGCGGAGCCTTGGGCACGTCTGGCCTGCCGTCATCTCCGGGCCGCCACTGATCGCCGTGGCGCTCGGCTCATCATTGCGTTGCTGCTGGTGAACCTCGCGGCACTCGCTCGGCCGGCGCACTGCAGATCGTCACGGTCCTCATCAAGCTTGTGCCGCTCATTGCAGTGATGGCCCTCGTGCTAGGTCGCTTCGCCGCCGGCAAGCCTGTCGAAGCGTTCTCGCCCGTTCCGCTGAGCCTTGCCGGCGTCACTGCGGCGGCCGCACTTATCCTCTTCTCCCTCACGGGATTCGAGGGAGCCGCGATGACCGCGCGCGTGACGCGGGACTCCACGATCACGGTGCCCCGCGCGACGATCCTCGGCACGGGCTTCACTGCTATTCTCTACCTCCTCGCCACGGTAGCTGCGCTCATGCTCTTGCCGAGTGCGGTGGCGGCAAAGAGCGGCTCTCCATTCGCTGATGGCATCGCGCCGCTCCTGGGCGCCACGGCGGGAATTTTCGTTGCGCTGATCGCCGCCGTCAGCGCGTTCGGCACCGCCAATTCGCTGCTCCTGATGGCGGCGGAGACTGCTCGCACGATGGGCCAGGCCGGAGATCTTCCGCCAGTCTTCGCCCGCGCAAATCGGCGCGGTGCTCCTGCAGGCGCTCTGTGGATGTGCTCGGGGCTGTCGGCGCTCCTAGTGCTCGCCAGCTCCTCGACGAATTTCGTGAGCGTGTACGTCTTCATCACGCTGGTCTCGACGGTGCTCGCGCTCGTCCTTTACATCGTTTGCGCAGCCGCGGCGCTGAAGCTTCGCGTCGGCGGCAAGCTCGACTTTCATCCTGGCAATCGGGGTCCTCTACTCGATCGCGATGTTCGTGGGATCGGGCGTCGAGGTACTTCTGTGGAGTGGCGCGGTAGCCCTTGCCGGGCTCCCGGTGCGTTTTATCTCGCGTTGGCTAGACGGCTCCAGCCGGCGGGCGGAGGCGAGTCCAGCCGCGCCTCGGGGATAAGGCGACGCAGCTTCTGCGCGAAGCTCCTCAGGCATACTTCACTCGTTCCCAGCGGACCCGCGACATAGGCCGGCGACTGCATGCCGAGCTGAACGCGCGTGATCAGCTCCGTGTCTTCCGCATTCACCTTGCGATTGATGCGCCAATTCAGGTGGCGCACCACCCGCATCTCACGCCGGTCGTCGGGGAGCGCATAGCTGATCTCGCGGATCACCGTCTCCGTGCCGCTCACCGGCAGGAATTGCATGAAGTCGACCTGATCCGGGTAAATGTCGAACGCGACGTTCGGGAACAGCTTGTAATAGAGCCATTTGCGCTGATGCGACGCCGGGAGGTGATGGACGGGCGGAAGCAGGCGCTGATAGGTGCGCTCCGAGGGGTTGCTGCTCTCCTTGTCGAGCAGATCGCCTTCCATGCGGTCCACATGCTCTCTCGCCTCGATGCGATAGCCTTTGCCGAACAGCCGCGTCAGGCCTGGATGGCCGACGGGGATGTGCAACCCGTCCGAGTAATTGTCGGCGATGGTCTTCCAGTTGAGAGTTCGGGGGCGGAGAGTGACGCGCCCAATCGCCTGCAGATCCTCGAGCCGGTAGGGCTCAACCTCGTGGTTATAGGGCGCCATCATCTCAGCGACGGACGGGGCGCCCGGCTCGAGCGTGACGAACAGGAAGCCGCGCCAGCTTTCCAGCGCGACAGGGAACAGGCCGAGCTTCTCCGTCTGCAATCCCGGATATTCATTGCGATGCGGAACGCCGACCAGCCGCCCGTCCCGCGCATAGCTCCACGCGTGGTACGGGCAGGTCAGCACCTTCGCGCAGCCCGCCGCGCCATCGACGATCCGCGATCCGCGATGGCGGCAGACGTTCGAGAACGCCCTCACCTCACCATCGTCGCCGCGGATGACGATCACGCTCTCGCCGAGATATTCGAGCGTGCGCCAATCACCCGAATTGGGAATCTCGTTTACATGGCAAACTATCTGCGGGGCGGCGCGCAGAAATGCCTTCTTCTCCGCCTCGAAGAATTCCGGATCGTAATAGAGCCAGCCGGGCAGACTCATGCCTTCGAGGGAGTCGGGCGTGGGTTGAACGGAGCGAAGGTGCGTGGCCATGGCTCTTTCTACCCTCTGGGCCGGCGCCACGTCGAGGCCCCGTCAGCCGCCGATCTTCACCGATCTTCGCAGTGACCGCGATGCCTGTCGCTTAACTGCCGGCCGCCAGTCGAAGGTCACAGCCAATCTATGTCCTAACGGCAATGCTGTAGGACAGCAGATCTAAGAATGGTCCACCTTTTCCGGCGCCGGCCCACTAACGCTCTGCCTCAGCATCGAATGGAACAGAGCCAAGCGGCCTCCGGTTGGGCGGTCGACCAGCCGGAAACGGCCGCTGTCCCAACCGCAATTGCCGCAGCAGCAAGGGCCCCCGCGATAGCATTCGGGTGTCAGCTCACGCAGACGGATGCTGTAGCCGTCACCCGAGTGCCTGACCGAATGAACGCGGTACAGCCGGCCACACTGCGGCATGGTCCGGCTCTGCTTGTGAACGGGCCTGTCGTCGATGCACTCCACGATATCCGTCGCCTGAAATTCACACATATAGATGTCCTCGTTCGCTACCTGAGCCGTAGCGCCACCCTCATCTCCACGTGACTAGCTGTGTATCGGCGGCGCAACTCCGGGACCCGCGTCTCGCTTAAGGAGGCGCTTAGCGCCGCGTTTAATGCCCTTCGGCGAGACTTGTTCCAACGGCAGCGCACAGCAGGGATTATCCCGATGGAGGCACGGAGACGCGCGGCCTAGCCCGCCGTCTCAATCCTTTGCTCGGGGGGACCAGTCATGGCCGACGTATCTGAGAACATTTCGCGCAACGTCCTGCCCATCCCCTCGAAACCTCGGGTCGGCCTGATCACCTACAACGCCAAGGACCCTGACACCCACTTCGCGCCCATTTCGCAATTGCGCCCTCCGAAAGGCGCTCCCAATGTGCTCATCATCCTCATCGACGATGCCGGGTATGGCTCCTCGAGCGCGTTCGGCGGCCCGTGCCAGACGCCAAATGCGGAAAAGCTGGCCGCCGGCGGTTTAAGATATCGCCGCTTTCATACCACCGCGCTTTGCTCACCGACCCGCCAGGCTTTGCTCACGGGCCGTAATCACCATTCGGTCGGCATGGGCGCAATCACGGAGGTCGCCACCGGCGCACCTGGCTACTCCTCAGTGCTGCGCAACACGGCGCGCCGCTCGCAAAGACGCTCAAGCTCAACGGCTACAACACCGCGCAATTCGGCAAGTGTCACGAAGTGCCGGTGTGGCAGACCAGCCCGGTAGGCCCGTTCGACCAATGGCCGAGCGGCGGCGGGGGATTTGAATATTTCTATGGATTCATTGGCGGCGAATCCAACCAATGGTATCCGGCCCTGTATCGAAGGCACGATACCGGTCGAAGCCGACAAGACGCCTGAGGAGGGCTACCACCTCGTCGACGACATGACGACAAGGCCATCAAGTGGGTCGGCCAGCAGAAAATGCTCGCGCCCGACAAGCCGTTCTTCGTCTATTTTGCGCCGGGTGCCACCCATGCTCCGCACCATGTGCCCAAGGAATGGGCCGACAAGTACAAAGGCAAGTTCGATCAAGGCTGGGATAAGGTTCGCGAGGAGACCTTCGCCCGGCAGAAAAAGATCGGCGTGATCCCGCCGGACAGCGAGCTGACTGCGCGCCACGAGGAGATTCCTGCCTGGGACGACATGCCGGAGGATCTGAAGCCGGTCCTGAGGCGTCAAATGGAAGTGTACGCCGGCTTCATGGAATACACCGACCATCATGTCGGAAGGTTGATCGACGCTATCGAGAAGCTCGGGCATGCTCGATGACACGCTGATCTATTACATCATCGGCGACAACGGCGCCTCGGCCGAAGGAACGCTCAACGGCACTTTCAACGAAATGCTGAACTTCAATGGGCTGGGTGCGCTCGAGACGCCGGAATATCTGACGAGCAAAATCGACAAGCTCGGCGGACCAAAGTCATACAACCACTATGCAGTGGGGTGGGCCCACGCGATGGACACGCCCTACCAGTGGACCAAGCAGGTCGCGTCGCACTTGGGCGGTACGCGCAACGGGACGATCGTTCATTGGCCGAACCACATCAAAGGCAAGGGCGAGAACCGCGACGCAGTTCCACCATGTGATCGACGTCGCGCCGACGATCCTAGAGGCGGCTGGCCTGCCTCAACCCGACGCCGTCGATGGAGTGATGCAGACGCCGCTCGAGGGCGTCAGCATGTTCTACTCGTTCAACGACGCAAAGGCACGCGGACCGGCACGAGACGCAATATTTCGAAATGTTCGGCAACCGCGGCATTTATCACAAGGGATGGACCGCAGTGACGCGTCACAACACGCCGTGGCTTCTGGTCGGCGCAAAGATGCCGGCATTCGACGATGACGTCTGGGAGCTCTACGACACGAACAAGGACTGGACCCAGGCCAAGGACATCGCGAAGGAGAATCCCGAGAAGCTTCACGAGCTTCAGCGCCTGTGGCTCATCGAAGCGGTGAAGTACAATGTTCTCCCGTTGAATGACGACCTGGCATCCCGCATGAACTCCGACACGGCGGGCCGGCCGATACTGGTCACCGGTAACAGCCAGGTGCTTCTCGCGGGCATGGGTCGCCTCGGCGAGAATTGCGTCCTCAGCCTCAAGAACAAGTCTCATTCTGTGACCGCTGAGATAGTGGTGCCGCGAAACGTGAGCAGGGCGTGATTATCGCGCAGGGCGCCAACATTGGCGGCTGGTCGCTGTACGCGAACAACGGCAAGCTGAAATATTGCTACAATCTGGGCGGCTTGAAATGGTTCTATGTCGAATCTGACAAGGCAATCCCGAGCGGAGAGCATCAGGCGCGGATGGAGTTCGCGTATGACGGCGGCGGGCTCGGCAAGGGGGGCGACGTGACATTGTTCATCGACGGTGCACCTTCCGGCAAGGGTCGGGTCGACGCTACTCTGGCGATGGTCTTCTCCGCCGACGATGGTTGCGATGTTGGCATC
>CAVVWY010000011.1:0-59136 GCA_963752025.1 uncultured Alphaproteobacteria bacterium
CGCCATCGCGCGGCTTGTTGCCCAGCCGATCGCGGACTTCCTCGATGAGCGCCTGCAAGGTAAGCTGTGCATCGCCCAGGAGCGGGAAGGCGGTTGGGTGGTTCTTGTTGATGTCGATTGGATCGATGCTGTTCTGAATGAGCTCTTGCCGACAGGGATCTGCACTCCGAAGGAGGTGGCGCCGAAGCTGCAGCCGATACCGCAGATGATGTCGGCCTCGGCCAGAAGCGATGGACCGGCTCGGGATGCGCCCGCCCGCCCGCGCCCAGGTAGAGCGGTGTTCTCGGGGAAGGCGCTCTTGCCCTCCAGGCTGGTCGTCACGGCGCCTCCAGCAGCTCGGCGAGCTCCTTGAACGCCGCCCAGGCCTGCGCATAGTGCACGCCCTGGCCGGCGTACAGCACGGGCCGCTGCGCGGCCACAGGGCCTCGGCGGCTCGACGCACGTCGTCTGGATCGGGCGCGGAGCGGATCTCCGCGTGGGCGTGTAGTTGAGCGGCTCCGGGACGTCCTCGGTCCACATGTCCTGCGGAATCTCGACCATCGTCGGCCCCGGGCGACCGTTCTTGGCCTGGGTAAAGGCCCGACGCAGCATGGGACGAGCTGATCGGCGCGGGTGAGCGACTCCACGGACTTGGTGACATGCTGAAAATTGGCGCACGGCGCTGAAGCTCGGGGGACATTGGCCTGGCCCCGTGGATACCCGCCCGGGATGACCACCAGCGGTACGGCCCGCTCTACGCCTGGGCCACGCCGCCAAAGGCGTTCTCGGTGCCGGGCCGTACTGCATCCAGAACACGCCCACCTTCTCGCCCACTACTCGGCCGCTCATAGCGTCGGCCATGTGCAGGCCGATGCGCTCCTGCCGCACGATGACGGGCCGAATACCAGCGGCAGCGCCGGCCTCAGCACACCGTTCACGGGGTACCCGCAATCGTATCGATGCCCTCGAGCTTCAAGACTTCGGCAATAGCGGCAGCGACTTTCATTTCTCCTCCAGTGATGAGTAGGGTGATGAGTGATGAGTGATAAGCAGGTGGTGCCGAGTCGGACCGATTCTCATGACTCATCACTCATGACTTGAGTCCAATACACGACTGTCGGTTGGCTGCTCGCCCTTCGCCACGCGCACGAGGTTGGCCAGTGAATGGGTGAGTGTTCGAGCCTGGCGCCTGCACGGTGACGCCGGCCATGTGGGGAGTCACGAGCAGGCGATCAAGCCGGTGGCGGCGAGCTGGATCAGTGGATCGTCGGGCGGGGCGGCTACGCGCTCGAACACGTCAACCGCCGCGCCAGCGATGTGGCCATCGACGAGCATCTTGGCCAGCGGGGCCGGGTCCACCAGCGGACCGCGCGCGGGGTTCAGCACCAGCGCGGTGGGTTGAGCATGCAGAGCTCCTCCTCACCGACCAGGTGAACCGTCTCCGCTGAGAGGGGCACGTGGACGGTCAGGATGCGGCTCGCCGCAGCACCTCGTCCATGGTGTCGCAGTAGGTGACGCCCACCTCCTTTTCTTCTTCCGGGGTGGGACGAACGGGGTCGTAGTAGATGGTGTTCGGGCCAAACGGCAGCGCTCGCCTTGGTGGCCACGCGCTTGCCGACGTTGCCCAATCCGATGATGCCCAGTGTCTTGCCGGTGAGCTCCCTGGCAGGCCCTCGGCCATCTGCGCTTCCTTGACGGGGTGTACTTCCCTTCCCGCAGCGCCAGGTGACTGGCCAGAGCTCTCGCTGCAGGGCCATCATGCACATCAGACGTCCATTCAGCCACGGTGTCCCGCGTTCTTGCCGATCGAGTTGGCCACGATGACGCCGTGCCGTTGCACCGACTCCACTGTCAATCCGCTCGAACCCCGCGCTCATGAGCTGGATGAACTCGCAGGTTCGGGCGCTCGATCCAGGAAATCATCGTTGATCGGCACGCGCGGGTGGTGAAAACGCCTCGGCCCAGGCAAGCTGCGTCGCCAGCTTCGGCCGTGCTAGGCATCTCGGACGAAGTCCATATCCAGCTCGGGCGGCACCGGCAGGTTGGCGCGCTCCAGTCGATCAGAAAGGCCAATGGCGAGAATCTTCATCAGAGCTTCCTTTCAGGTCAGCTGACAGACGACGGAGGATGGACGCACCGGGCCGCCGACTCGCTCCGATATCGGTCGTCCGTGGGATCGTCCATCGTTGGTCCTCACTGAATGACCCCGTTACAGATATCCAGAATGCTTCTCCACCGCGCGTAAAGCGCACCAGGTATCCAAGTGAGTGCTTGAGCGCGCGGTACTGGGAGGCTTCAGTGATGCCAGCGACGTGCGGCGTCAGGATCAGCCGCTCGAAGCCCGATTTGGCCAGCTGCACCAGCGGATCCTCTCCGGCGGCCTCTCGTCTCGAATCAGTCGATTGCCGCGCCAGGGCCACACGGCCTGATCTTAGCGCGTTGCCAGCGCCGCCGTATCCACCACGGGCCGCGGATAGAGTTGAGCACCAGCGCGGACGGCTTGAGCATGGATAGCTCTTCTTCACCAATCAGATGGTGGGTGGACTCGTCCAGCCAGGTGTGACCGTAGAGAATGTCAGCACGGCGCAACACCTCGTCCATCGAGTCGCAGTATCGTCACCTGGAAGCGCTCTTCGTCCTCAGGGCTGGCGCGGACGATGTCGTAGTAGATCGTCTGCATATCGAAGGCCGCGCGCGCTCGGCGACGTGTCCGGCCGATGTGGCCGAAGCCGATGATCCCGAGCGTCGTGGACATGAGCTCGGCGTTTCCGTAACGCATGATCGCCCACTTCAGCTGGTATTTGCGATTCACGATGCTCCGATGCGAGTCAAAGAGCTGACGCTGCAGCGCCATCGCTGACCATGAAGACGTGCTCAGCCACGGCGACCGCGATGGCGTTGGGTGAGTGTGCTACGGAATGCCGCGCTTGCGGGTCTGAGCCAGGTCCACCTTGTCGTAGCCAGCGCTGTTCAGCTGGATAACGCGCAGGTTCGGGGCAGCGTCGAGGAAGGCTGGCATCCATCGGCACGTGCGGGGTGCTAAACACGGCCTCCGCGTCAGCGAGTTTCGGCCTTAGATCTTCGAACGTCGTCCAGTCGGAGTAGGTTGCTTCCACCTCTGCAGGAATTGGTAGCGCCACCATCTCGAGCCGGCTCGGTGAGATCAATGTCAGGGTTTTAACTTCCCCAGCCCGACTCTCGAGCCGCGGGCCTTCCGATGTTTGTAGTGGGCGCTTTAGCGCTTGCCGGTGGACAACCGGCGAGCAGACCGTCGGAGCCCTGTGATTCCCGAGTCCGCATCGCTGCGCTCGCTCAGACATGCGCCGAGAAAGCGCTGAAGCGCCACTACATGCATAATCATCCGCCGCTCCGGGAGGGCCGCTGCAGCGGCTCCGACCGCCGGCGAAGGTGACTGGGCGCGCCATGCGCGGGACCGGGACATCGATGATGGCGGGTCGGTCGGCCCGCACCGCCTCCTGCACCAGCTGGCCCACGTCCGTGGGCTGCTCGGCGCGGAGCCCCAGGGCGCCGGTAAGCTCGGCCAGCTTGACGAAATCGGGTCTGCGGGTGCGCGCCGTAGCTGCCGCCCCACTCCTCGTCAGATCGCGCGCAACGTTGCCAGTAGGCGCCGTCGTTGAACACGACCGCCACGGCGTTGATGCCGTGCAACGGCGGTGGCCATCTCGTTGGCGTTGTATAGGAAGCCGCCGTCACCGACGATGGCCACGCAACCGCCTGTCCGGATCGGCCACCTTGGCGCCCAGTGCCGTGGGCCACTCAAAGCCCAGATTTCCTGAGTAACTGGAGGTCAGGTAGGTGCGCGGGCCGAACCGGCAGAATGTGCGCGAGTAGTACCCGATCGGGTCATGCCTGGCGATGACGATGACATCCTCGGTCGACCCGCGCGCAGGCTGTGTGTGATCGATCGAGTTTGGGCCCGTTGCTGTGTGCCGCCGTCACGGCATCACGACAGCCGCCTCGCGCTCGCTGGCGCGAGGGGCTCGTGGCACGCTGTGGCGCGGACTCGCTCGAGTAGCTTCTCCAGTGTCAGCCGGGCATCGCCAATGAGCGGTATGTGTTGGCGTGCTGGCGGCCTATCTCCTCGGCATCGACGTCCAGGTGAATGACCGCTGGTCAGCGGTGAATGGTGGCCGGACCAGGCGCGTGCCCACCGCCAGGATCACGTCGCAGGTCGGACCGTACGCGTTCAGAGCCGAAGTCGGGAAGACGCCGAGCCGAGCGAAGCCGCTCGCTCATCGATCACGCCCTTGCCTTCTGGCGTGGTGGCGATGCCGGCGAGGTGTCGGCCAGTGCCACGAGCACCTCGCCGGCGATTCGAGCTGATCGAGCCGCCGCCGGCGTAGATCATCACGCGATCGGCGCGCAGCAGCGCCTCGGCTGCTCGATCCATCTCGCTCTCGGCTGCAGCCTGCCGGCCAAACTGACCGGGCCCAGGAGCCGGCCTCGCCCGTCATCTTCCATTCGTCTCCGGTGGCTTCTCGATCCGAACCGGTCGCGGTCGCCCGCTCAGAAGCTGGCCGAAGGCGTCGCGCACCATGGCCGGGCACTTCCTCGACCTCCGTCGCGCGTGCCGCCACTTAGTGATGCTGCTGATGGCGCCTGCTGATCGTCGATCTCAGTGCAGCAGGCCCATCTTCTGTCCGATCTGCGCGCGCGGCACCTGCCCCCGCGATGAGCAGCACGGTGAGGACGCCGCGTAGGCCATACTCAGACCGGTCGAGGCGTTCAGATACCCTGGCCGGGGAACGAGAACACCCACACCAACATCGCCGCTGGATCGCGCATAGCCGTCGGCCATATAGGTCGTGGCTTGCTCGTTCGCGTGTTGATAAAGCGAATGGAAGGCTCGTCGCGAAGCGGGCCATCACGCCATAGCACTGCCGCCCGGTAGGCCAAAAATAACGCGCACGCCATTGGCCTTCAGCGACCGCACAGCGCCCTCTCCGCCGGTCATCCACTTCCATCGCGGCGCCCTCCCCCCGAGATGTGGTGCAGCATAGCAGAGGTGCTCGGGAGTCCGCGCGGAGAGGCCCTGCTGTCGACAGCCGGTAACGCGTCCCCGGGACCGCCGATATCCTATCGGCCCGGCCCTCGGAGGGCCGCCTCAAGATCACTAAAACGTCTGGCCTCAGTGCATCTCGAGGCGGCCCTTCGAGGGGCCGGGCCGATAGGTATATCGGCGGTCCCGGGGCGGTCGGGTATCGGACACCTAGCAGGCTGCTGAAATTCTCGGGACCGAGGGTCGCCTCCTCTTGGGGCCCTCGGATGCGCTAGCATTCCGGGAATCCTCACGCGGAGCGGTCTGGCATGCGCGGACAACCGGAACGATCAACCGATGATGTTGGCCTGGATCGATATCGAGGCGCGGGTGCCCCTCGATCATCCACTCCGACCGATCAAGAAGCTCGCCGATGACGCGCTTGCGAGCCCTGTCCGACACGTTCGATCGGATGTACGCCCAGGGCGGCCGCCGCTCGATCCCACCCGAGCGCCTGCTGAAGGCCTCGCTGCTGATCGCGCTGTACTCGATCCGCAGCGAGCGCCAGCTGTGCGAGCAGCTGGAATACAACCTGCTGTTCCGCTGGTTCCTGGAGATGGACCCGTGGGAGCCCGGCTTCGACGCCACCACCTTCACCAAGAACCGCGAGCGCTTCCTGCAGCTTCGCGTGGGCCAGCAGCTCTTCGATGAAGTCGTCGCCGCGGCCCACGAGCGGGGGCTGCTCTCGGACGAGCACTTCACCGTCGACGGGACGCTGATCGAAGCGGCCGCCAGCCTCAAGAGCTTCAAGCCGAAGGACGGCCCGCCGCCACCCACGACCGACGACGATCCGGGCAACCCGTCGGTGGACTTCCACGGCGAGAAGCGCTCGAACGCCACCCATCAGAGCACGACCGATCCGGAGGCGCGGCTGTTCAAGAAGGGGAAGGGCAAGGAAGCCAAGCTGGGTTTCTGGGGCATGCGCTGATGGAGAATCGGAACGGGATGCTGGTCGACTTCCAGGTCACCCAGGCCACCGGGACCGCCGAACGGGACGTGGTGCCGGGGCTGCTGGACGGGGCCCGGGAGCGGTACTTCCGGCCGAAGACGCTGGGCGGCGACAAGAACTACGACACCCGCGGACTGCGTGCGACGCGATGCGGCAGGCAGGGGTGACGCCGCACGTGGCCCAGAACGACACCGACGCGGCGGCAGCGCGATCGACGGCCGGACCACGCGGCACCCGGGGTACGCGATCAGCCAGCGGATCCGGAAGCGGGTCGAAGAGATCTTCGGCTGGATGAAGACGGTCGGCGGGTTCCGGAGGACGCGCTATCGCGGGGTGGAGCGCACCGGGTTGTGCGGGTATCTCGTGGGGACGGCCTACAACCTGGTGCGGATGAGTCGACTGGTGGCGAAGCCCGCGCAAGTCGGAGTGGCCTCCTAGGGCGAGACCAGCCTGGAGGGTGGCCGGGGGAGCTCCGGGGCCGCAAAAGCGATGCTCCCGGGTCGCAGCGGCGCCGCTCCTCCGAGACTCAAGAACGGAGCGAATCGAAAAAGTGACCGCCGAACCCGTCGGGCTGATCTGAAGCATCCAAATTTCAGCAGCCTGCTAGGGCGATGGCGTTAGCGGATAGCGCCACAACCCGTTCGTCGTGGTGACAACAGATTGGCGCCGTCTATCCCGAGAGCGATGGCCTGGACGGCGCCAATGTCTGGCGTGCCAATGGGCGTCCAGGTCTACCTGCTGTTGACTGTGACGAGCACGCTTGCTCGCCTCCGGCCAGCCCGATGAACAGGCGATCCAGGTTCTGGTGCCGATGCGCACCAGACAACCGATCAAACCAAATGGCGCCTCGGTGGACAGGCGCCCCCGCCTGTCCAGCGACCAACCCCCGTTGACGTGAGCCGGACAGGTAAGGACGCCTGTCCCACGCAGTGCTACTTACCTCGCAGGCGATCCACCACGGGCGCGAGCGCTTCCATAAAGAGGTCCGACGTCAGAATGTAGGAGATCCCCAGCGCTTCACGGCGGCTCTGGAGCTTATCGATCATCTCGTCCACGCTACCCAGGAGGATGATGAGTCTGAGCTGCGTATCGCGGCCTCATCCATGCCCGTTCGGCGAAGTGCCTGCGGATGAATCTGATCGCCAACGCCCATCATGTTGACATTGAGCTCGATCTGGCCGAATCGGTCCGCGGCCCCTTCGCGTATCCAGCCAATCTTTTCTTTCACAGCTTCCGCGCTCTCATTCGGCTGACCGCCGATTCCGACGATGTCTGCCTCGCGACCGGCCAGTGAGAGGATACGCCGGCCGTTCCCGCTATCTGTGACCGCTCGCACTTCGTCGAGCGTGGCGTTTTTGAAGGCTACGTCCGAAATGGCGACCCGCGCGGTGCTGCCTACGCCACCGGCGTTCGCGGTGAAGTTATTCGACTGGCGAGACCCGTTGAACATGTAGACCTTGTCGGGCGGGATACCTGCCCTGCCCGCCATGCCCACGACGGCGTCGCGTACCCGGCCCGCTGGAACAGGCTCATATTTATTGAACAGGGGCTCGATCAGGATCGGCGCAGCAAGCATGAAGAAGGCCAGCGCAACGGCCGCCAGTGCTCCGGACCAAAGCCACCAACTCTTTCCGGCGCGCCGCATCAGCCAGTAGATGCCTACTGCGAAGACTGCGACGAGCACGGACGAGATCAGCGACAGAAGTGCGCCCTGGAAGAGGAAGTCTCCAAGTCCCTGACTGGTCCGGCCGTAGCTCTCTCTCGCCACCAGCTTCCATAAATGTCCCAGGGCAGGCTGAGGAGTGTCGAAACGATCAGGTAGAAGAGTGCGATGACAAAGGCGCGCAGGTTCCGGCGGCGCTCGGGGATCTTCGACGAGAGCCGGTCGAGAATTCCCGAACGAACGATCAGCCACGTCACAACAGCCGACACCAGCAAGCTCCAAAGAAGCATCCATTCCTTGCCGATGGTGTAGTCGTGCGCCTTCTGCAGTGCCGCCGGACCAAGGCTGTCGATGTAACGGGCCGTCGCGGCGTTGACGTCGAATGTCATCAATTCCTCCCTCTCGGACCGGCAGCGTAACAGTGGTGCCGCCGAGCGCAACGGGAACGTCTGCAAGCCACAGGCGATTGTCTGCGGGTGAAGAAGGAGCTCGATACGCTCTCGCCGATGGAGGCGCTGCTTGCCGCCGAGTTGCCGACGGGCGAAGGCTGGCAATACGAGCCCAAGTGGGATGGCTTCCGCTGTCTCGCGCGCCGCGAAGGCGACGAGGTCACGCTGACGTCCAAGTCGGGCAAGCCGCTCGCGCGGTACTTCCCCGAGGTCGTCGATATGCTTCGCGGAACGACGCAGAAGAGGTTCCTACTAGATGGCGAGCTGGTCATCTCCGTTGGCGATGCGCTGTCATTCGACGCGCTCCAGCTGCGGCTGCATCCAGCCGAAAGTCGCATTCGCAAGCTCGCGGGAGAAACGCCCGCGGAGCTGATGGCGTTCGATCTTCTAGAGGTCGCGGCGAAATCCTTGGTCGATCGGCCGCTCGGGGACCGGCGCGCGGCGCTCGAGCAATTCTTTGCTGCGAACGCGGTGCCTGGAATGCGCCTCTCTCCGGCGACAACCGACCGAAAAGCTGCGCTCGGCTGGCTCCATCGGAGCGGCGGAGCGCTGGACGGGGTGATCGCGAAGCGCCTCGACCTCGGATATCGCTTCGGCAAGCGAGCGATGATCAAGGTCAAGCAGCAGCGCACGGCCGACTGCGTTGTCGGTGGCTTCCGCTATGCGGAGAAGAAACGCGAAGTCGGCTCGCTGCTCCTCGGACTCTATAACGAGCAGGGTCTGCTCGATCACGTCGGCTTCACCTCCGCCATTCCCGCGAAAGAGCGGCCGGCGCTCACAAAGGAGCTGGAGCTGTTGATCGAGCCTCCGGGCTTCACTGGCAGCGCTCCGGGCGGCCCCAGCCGCTGGAACACGGAACGATCGATGGCATGGGAGCCGCTGAATCCCGAGCTGGTCGTGGAAGTCCGCTACGACCAGGTCACCGGTCGCCGCTTTCGCCACGGTACCGGTTTTCTGCGGTGGCGCCCTGACAAGGACCCGAACCAGTGCACCTTCGAGCAGCTCGCTCCTGAGCTTCGCCCGTCCGAGCTCAAGGAACTGTTCGGTCCATGAGCCTTCTGTTCCACGAGCCGCTGATTGCGGGACTCGACTATCGGGAGGAGCTCATTTCCGAAGCCGAGGAGCGGAAGCTGTTGGAACACCTCATGCCGCTGGAACTCGCTCCGTTTCGCTTCCACGGCTGGCTCGGCAACCGGAAGACGCAGAGCTTCGGCTGGCGTTACGATTTCGATGACGCAAGCTTCACCCCGACCGATCCTCTCCCTGGATGGCTGCATCCGCTCCGAGCCCAGCGTCGCCAATTTCGCGCGGCGCTCGCCACAAGAATTTGTTCACGTCCTGCTCGCGCGATACGATCCCGGAGCGGGCATCGGCTGGCACCGCGACCGCGATGTCTTCGACAATGTCGTCGGCGTTTCGCTGAACTCATCCGCGACCCTGCGCTTGCGCCAACGTACGGTCGGCGGCTTCCGGCGCGCGAGCCTCGAAGTGGCGCCGGGGTCCGCTTACCTGTTGTCAGGCGAGTCACGGTGGGAATGGGAGCACAGCATCGCGCCGGGCGACCAGCTCCGTTTCTCGATAACTTTCCGTACCTTGTCCAACAAAGGCCGCCACATCGCTGCCAAACAGTGACGGAACGGTCCGCGTCCGGAACGGTTTTCTGCGGCAATGCGATGGAAGTCACTGCTGCTGCTGATGCTGCTGGCGGGCTGCTCAAAAGGCCCCGAGGCTGACCTCCAAGCCATCAAGCAGGCGCGCTCACTCGCGGCCGAATGGGCTTTGGTCAATGAACAGGCGAGCCAGGGAAAGCTGACACCGACGTACGTGCAAAGCATGCACGAATGGCTGCATTACCAGCTCCATACCTCTTCGACTTCTCTGACGCAGCCGCACTCGTCTTATGGCGAGGAGATCCACGCCCTGCTCACTCAGCCGCAGGACGCGCGCGCAGAGGAGTTGCGCGCCCGTGCGCAAAAGCTGAAGCAGATCGAGGACAGCCTTGAATCCGCTTGAGCTGACGCTCGGGATCATGACGGCCGTCGGCGGCTTCGTCGACATCAGCGAGCTGGTGTTCGCCGCAAAGGCGGGGTCGCAGTTCGGCTATGCGCTGGTCTGGGTGTTCGCCTTCTCGACGCTTGGGATCATTGTCTTCTCCGAGATGAGTGGGCGAGTCGCCGCCGTCGCGAAGCAGCCTGTGTTCAACCTGATGCGTCACCGCCTGGGGCTGAAGCTCGGCCTCGTCGCGCTCGCCGCGTCGATCATCAGCAATCTCATCACCTGCGCCGCGGAGATCGGCGGCGTCGCCCTAGTCCTCAATTATCTCACGGGCGCGCCCTATCCCTTAATGGCGATCGTAATCACGCTCCTGATGATCTTCTCGATCTGGGTGCTCCCCTTCAAGTGGATCGAGCGTGTTTATGGCCTCCTCGGCCTGTTCATGATCGTCTTCGCGGTCGCGCTGGTCGCCCTCCGCCCGCCGTGGGGCGCGATCGCACGCGGATTCGTTCCGCAGGTGCCGCACGGCCTCAGCACCAAGGAGCTGCTGACGTTCGCCTATTTCGTTGTCGCGATCATCAGCGCCGTCATGTTCCCCTATGAAGTCTACTTCTATTCGTCCGGCAGCATTGAGGAGGGATGGGGCCCGAAGGACCTGATCACCAACCGCGTCACGGCGATCCTCGGCATGGGCCTCGGATCGCTGCTCGGAATCGCCATCCTTTCCAACTCGGCTCAGCTGTTCGGGCCAACCCACGTCGACCCCGTCATCCCGGGCACGCGTTGCGCTCGAGGCGGCGATTCCCTTCGGTAAGTGGGGGCTCATCATCGCGCTGCTCGGCATGTTCTTCGCCGTGGCCGGCGCCGCGGTCGAGACTTGTCTCGCCAATGCATATTCCATCGCGCAATTTTTCGGCTGGATCTGGGGCCGCCAGAAGCGACCATGGGAGGCGCCGCGCTTCACCATCGACGTGGATCGTGTTGTTCGCGCTTGCCTTGGCCATCGTGCTCACCGGCGTCGACGTGATGACGCTGGTCGAGTTCGCGATCCTTTTTTCGATCCTCGTCCTTCCGCTCACCTATCTGCCCTTGCTGATGTTGTCGGGCGACCGGAAATATATGGGCCAGTATGTGAACGGGCCGATCGGCAAGACTCTCGGCTGGATCTATTTCGTCGTCATCACCCTCGCGGCGATCGCAGCGCTACCGCTTTACTTGCTCACATCGGGAGGCAACGGGTGACGCCCGACAGCCCGATCAAGCTCGTAAGCGAGCTGCTCGACCTGCCGCTCTACGATACCGAGGGCGTCTATTGCGGCGTGGTCGATGACGTCGAATTCAGCGGGCGCCCAGGCAAGGACCTGCAGCTGAAGGCGCTGCTGGTGGGCCCAGGCGCCTATGCGGGCCGCGTGCCGGGCTGGGCCATGCCGTTGGTGAAGCTTGTCGCCGGCGACCGTCTGACGCGAGTTCCCGCTGGAGAAGGTCCGTAGCATCGGGACCGCCGTGCATGTCGAGTGCCCCGGTCGCGATCTTGGCCTGCACAAGAGCGAGGCATCCGCGGGCAAGTGGATGCCCCGCTGGGGAGCGCTATGATTCGGCTGTCTGACCTCCGCGATAAGAAGATCCGGACTCTCGACGGCAAGAGGTTGGGGCGAGTGCACGAGGTTCATTGCGAGACCGGTCGTGTCGTAGCGCTGATGTGCGGTTCGGGCAGCTTCATCGAAAGGTGGAGAGCCAAGAGCGAGGGCCGGCGCATCCCGTGGGAGTGCGTGCTCAAGGTGGAGGCAAAGCAGATCGTCGTCACACCCGAGCCGCCGCAGCGCAAGACGCCCAAAAGGCCTAACGCATCTCGAAGCCGGCCAGGCACTCGGCGACCCAGCGCGCCGCGGTCAAAGCGCTGAGATCGGTCGTGTCGAGCGGCGGGTCCCATTCGGTGAGGTCGATGACGCAGACTCGCGGGTCAGACGCGAGCCGTCGCACAGCGTAGAAGAAATCGCCCACTGCCATCCCGCCGGGACGGGCCCCCGGTGCTGCGGGAAATTGCGACCGGTCGATCACGTCTATGTCGCAATCAACAACTATCACATCGCAATGTGCAGATATGACCAAGAGCCCGTTCGATGCAATGTGATACTCCAGAATGCCGGACTTCGCCGATGGTGATAGCCAGATTGCCGGCGGCGACCGCCTCCTGATGCATCTCGCGGCTATTTGCGAAGCTTGCCAGACCCACTTGGGCAATGTTGGCGCCGGGCAAGCCGTCCTCGATCAGCGCTCGAACCGGATTGCCGTTGCTCAGCCCTTGATCGCGTGTCGCGCATATCAAAATGTGCATCGAGGGTGATGAGGCCAATCTCCCTCAGGTCGGTCATTGAGTCCGAGTACACCGGGTCGCGTGACGGCATTGTTGCCACCGACCAGCAAGGTGAGCGCATGTGCGCCGGCACTCGCCGCAACGGCCTGGCGGATGAGCGGCGTGGCGTCTTCGATGCTGAGGCCCGCGATTGCGACGTCCCCGCGGTCGACTACCTTGGTCTGGAGCTCGCGACCCGTCTCGACATCATAGCGGCCGATGCGCTTGAGCGTCTGGCGGAGAAGCCCAGGCGCCTGATCGCAACAGCCGGCCGTCACTGAACCCTCCGCTAAGGGCGCTCCCACGAGTCCGACCGCCGCGTCTTGGAGATCGGGAGAAATCAGTTCGGAAAGATTCGGCCAGCCCGCCATCGCTTTGACGCTAGCAGCAGTGCTCGCCTAAGGCGATGAAGCATGTGGGACCGGCTGCTCGTCGACTGTAACATTGTCACTTTCGAGGATCGCCCGGGCAATCCGCGCGGGCTGATCGAGAATGGCGCAATCGCCATTTCGGACGGGAAGATCGTCCGCGTCGGCAAACGCACGGAGCTTGCGGGCTTCCGGTCCAAAACGGTCGATGCACTGGGCGGCGCTTGGGTGACGCCGGGCCTTATCGACTGCCACACGCACCTGGTGTTTGGCGGCACGCGTGCAGACGAGCATGCGATGCGCCGAGCCGGTGCGACCTACGAGGACATTGCGAAGGCTGGCGGCGGCATCCCATCGACAGTGGAGAAGACGGCCGCTGCGTCCGACGAGGAATTGCTCGAACAGAGCCGCCGTCGCTTGCATGCCCTAATGCGCGTTGGCTGCACGACCGTCGAGGTGAAGTCGGGTTACGAACTCGATACGGCAAGCGAGCTTCGCCTCCTGAAGATTGCCGGCCAACTCGGCGCCGGTGAAGCGGTACGAATTGTACCGACGCTGCTTGCCTTGCATGCACTGCCCGCGACCAGCGCGATCGCCGCGCCCATTATGTCAGCGAGATCATCGACAAGCTCATCCCCGAAGCGGCGAAGCAGGGGATAGCGACGAGCGTCGACGCGTTCTGCGAAGGCATCGCCTTCACGCCGCAGGAAGTCGAGCGCCTGTTCAAGGCGGCGGCGCACCACGGCCTTCGCGTTCGGCTCCACGCGGAACAATTGTCGAACCAGCACGGCGCCGCACTGGCGGCTCGATATCACGCGCTCTCGGCCGACCATCTTGAATATCTCGACGAAGCTGGCGCCAAAGCCATGGCTGCCGCGGGGACCGTAGCAGTTCTGCTGCCCGGCGCGTTTTATGCGTTACAGGAAAACAGCAAGCCGCCGGTCGAGCTGCTGAGGAAGCACAAGGTCCCGATGGCCGTCGCCACGGACTGCAATCCCGGCACGTCGCCGATGCTCTCGCCAACGCTTGCCATCAACATGGCCTGCACCCTCTTCGGCCTCACGCCTGAGGAAGCAGTGGCGGGGATGACCGTTAACGCCGCGCGGGCGCTCGGCCTCGCTCATTCGATCGGCAGCGTCGCCGCCGGAAAGCAGGCGGACCTCTGCGTATGGCACATCGAATCGCTTGCGGAACTCGGCTATTGGATAGGTCTGCCGGGGCCTGAGCGCCGGATTTTTGGGGGCCGCGATGCCTAGGGCCGCTGCGGCGCTGGTGGCGCTGATCTGCTGGGTCGGACTGGTGCTGCAGTTTTCGCTGAGTTTTGCGGGTCAGCATGACGTCGTCGCGACCCTGTGGGCGCTCCTTCGCTTCTTCACGATCATCACCAACCTGCTCGTGGCAATTGCGATGACATTGATCGCCATTGAGCGCCCCGTATCGCCGCTCGTGCTCGGCGGACTGGCGCTCGCCATCCTGCTCGTCGGCATCGTTTACGCGACGCTGCTTGCGGGCCTGGAGCACCCCGCCGGACTTGCGGCGCTCGTGAACAACCTGCTTCACCGGTTGTCGTCGATAGCCATGGCGCTCTGGTGGCTGTTCTTTGCACCGCGCGCGCGGCTGAAGCCGAACGCGCCGTTGGTCTGGGTAGCCTATCCGGTTGTCTACTTCGCCTATGCGCTTGCCCGGGGGCATTTCGACGGGCGCTATCCTTATCCGTTCATCGACGTGGGCAGATCGGCTGGGTTCAGACGGCCCTAAATGCCGGAGGGATCGCGCTCGGTTTCGTTCTGGTCGGCTACGCACTGGTATGGACCGACGGCTCGCGCCCACTTGGGTCGAAGCGCGCGAAGGGCTAGAGCCTCGGCAAGCAATCTAGCGGGGACGATTTGACCGATCGACGCGATAACAGCAGGCACATCCGCGCGCGCCGCGGAAGCGAGATCAAGGCGGAGAGCTGGGCGACGGAAGCGGCGGTCCGCATGCTGATGAACAATCTCGACGACGAGGTTGCCGAGGACCCGCAGAGCCTTGTCGTCTATGGCGGGATCGGCCGAGCCGCGCGCAATTGGAAATGTTTCGACAAGATCGTCGAGACGCTCGAGCGGCTGGAGGAAGACCAGACCTTGCTCGTCCAGTCAGGCAAGCCGGTCGGCGTCTTCCCAACTCACAAGGACGCACCGCGCGTCCTTATCGCCAATTCCAATATCGTACCGAAATGGGCGAATTGGGAAACGTTCAACGAGCTCGATCGCAAGGGGCTGATGATGTACGGCCAGATGACCGCCGGCAGTTGGATATACATCGGCACGCAGGGCATCGTTCAAGGCACGTACGAGACCTTCGCCGAGATGGGGCGCCAGCACTATGGCGGCGACCTGAAGGGCAAGTGGATATTGACCGCAGGCCTCGGTGGCATGGGCGGCGCGCAGCCGCTCGCCGCCGTGATGGCGGGTGCGCACTGCATTGCGATCGAAGTGCAGGAGAGCCGGATCGAGAAGCGGCTCGAAACGCGCTATCTGGACAAGCGGGCGGAGAGCATCGACGAGGCTCTGGGGATCATTCGCTCTGCGCAGCAACCGACCAGCGTCGGCCTGCTCGGCAACGCCGCCGAGATCCTGCCGGAGATGCTGAAGCGCGGGGTTCGGCCCGATGCGCTCACGGACCAGACAAGCGCCCACGATCCGGCGAACGGTTACTGCCCCGCTGGCTGGGGTGTCGCCAAATGGCAAGAGATGCGCGAGCGCGATCCGGCCGCTGTCGTCGTAGCGGCGAAGCAGTCCATGGCGCGGCACGTGGAAGCCATGCTCGCCTTCCGGGCGATGGGCGTGCCCACCTTCGATTACGGAAATAACATTCGCCAGGAAGCGCTCGATGAGGGTGTCACCCACGCCTTCGATTTTCCGGGCTTCGTCCCGGCGTACGTGCGTCCGCTGTTCTGTCGTGGCATCGGTCCGTTCCGCTGGGTGGCGCTTTCGGGCGACCCCGAGGACATCTACCGGACCGACCAGCGTGTGAAGGAACTGATCCCGGACGATCCGCACCTGCATCGATGGTTGGACATGGCGCGCGAGCGAATCGCTTTCCAAGGCCTGCCGGCGCGAATCTGCTGGGTTGGCCTCGGCCAGCGGCACCGGCTCGGCCTCGCGTTCAACGAGATGGTGAGGAATGGCGAGGTTTCTGCGCCGATCGTGATCGGCCGCGACCATCTCGACAGCGGCAGCGTCGCCTCGCCCAACCGCGAAACGGAAAGCATGGCGGACGGCAGCGATGCTGTCAGCGACTGGCCGCTCCTCAACGCGCTTCTCAACACCGCCAGCGGAGCGACCTGGGTTTCCCTCCACCACGGCGGCGGCGTTGGCATGGGTTACTCGCAACACGCTGGCATGGTGATCGTGGCGGACGGCACTGATGAGGCAGCGCGGCGGCTCGAACGCGTCCTGTGGAATGACCCGGCCACTGGCGTCATGCGGCATGCCGATGCGTGCTACGAGATCGCGATCGACTGCGCGCGCGAGCAGGGGCTCGACCTGCCGATGGTGACGAAGTGAAAATCAATCCACAGGAAGTCGCGCTAGACGACTTGAGGCAGCTCTGGATGGGCTCAGAGGCGCGTCTCGACGATGCGGCGATGCAGCGTGTCGCGGAAGCCGCAGCATCGGTCGATCGCATCGTCGCAGGCGGCGAGACGGTTTACGGCGTCAACACCGGGTTCGGTTTGCTCGCGAACACGCGAATTGCCGACGACCGGCTGATCGAGCTCCAGACCAACCTGATCCTCTCGCACAGTGCAGGACTCGGCGAACCCTTTCCACGCCACGTTACGCGATTAATGATCGTGCTGAAGTTGCTTGGTCTGGGCCGAGGTTATTCGGGCGTGCGCCCGATCGTGATCGACGCGCTGCAAACGCTGGTCGACCGGGACGCGATGCCGCTTATCCCATCGCAGGGCAGCGTCGGCGCGAGCGGCGATCTGGCGCCGCTTGCCCACCTGATCTCCGCGCTGATGGGCTACGGCCGCGTCGACCTCGCCGGCCAGATCATGCCTGCTGCCGAGGCGCTGAATCGCATCGGCCTCGACCCGCTCCAGCTCGCGCCGAAAGAGGGTCTTGCGCTCATCAATGGCACGCAGGCATCAACGGCACTGGCGCTCGATGCGCTGTTCTCGGGAGAGCGCGTGTTCGCCGCGGCGATCAGGGCCGGCGCCCTCTCGGTCGATGCACTCGCCGGAAGTGCCAAACCGTTCGACCCGCGCATTTCGGCACTGCGCGGCCAGCCCGGTCAGGTCTGCGTTGCGGCGGCGATTGCCGACTTGCTCCAAGGCAGCGAGATCCTCGCGAGCCACATTCAATGCAGCCGGGTGCAGGATCCCTATAGTTTTCGATGCCAGCCGCAGGTCATGGGTGCCGCGCTGGACCTGCTGCAGAACGCCGCGCGCACGCTGACCATCGAAGCGGCAGCGGTCACCGACAATCCCATCCTGCTTCCCTGAAGAGGATACGGCCATCTCCGGCGGCAACTTCCACGCCCAGCCGGTAGCCTTCGCTGCGGACATCATTTCGATGGCACTCTGTGAGGTCGGATCGATGTCAGAGAGGCGCATCAGCGTCCTCGTCGATCCTAAGATGAGCGGCTTGCCCGCCTTTCTAACGCCAGACAGCGGTGTGAATTCGGGCCTGATGATCCCGCAAGTGACGGCTGCTGCGCTGGTAAGTGAGAACAAGAGCTTGGCCTTTCCCGTGAGCGTGGATTCCATTCCCACCAGCGCGGGCCAGGAGGATCATGTTTCCATGGCGCCGATTGCGGCGCGAAAGGCTGCCCAGATCGCGCGCAATGCGGCGGGTGTCGTCGCCGTAGAGCTGATGGCCGCCGCCGAGGGCATCGACTATCACGCGCCGCTGAGAACCTCGCCGAAGCTGCAGGAAGTGCACGCTTCCGTGCGAGCGCTATCGCCGCATTTTACGGCCGACCGTTACTGGGCCGATGAGATGGCGGTGCTCCAGTCCTCCGTCCTCACAGGACATTTCGGCGCGCCGCTGTTGTAAGGCCTCCGACGTGCCGCGGGTCGCGCACTTTTCGCACGCGGCCAGATGGCCAATCCGCTCGAAGCGCCAGCGTCAGCCGATGCGATCCCAGTTCGTCGTCTTGCAGATGAACCCCCAGACGCAGCCTCGGACGTTCAGCCGGTTTGCGTTGACCTGGTGGATAGTGCCGCTGGCGCTCATGTCGCGGTCCGCGAGGTAGACGTTAGCCTTGTAGGTTCTCGGCCCGCTCGCCCGAATATTGGTAATCAACCGCGCGCCGATTAGCTCGGTCCCGCTACCTCGTTCGGCCTTGTCCTGTTGCTTCTCCGAAGCCTTCGCCACGGTTCCACACAGCGTCCGGCCGCAGGGTGCGATTTAAATCTCCATCTTGCCGTTTTTCCAGCGGCCTTCAGGCTGCTCTTCGCCGACGCAACCGATGGGGCCGCGAGCACCGCGAAGCTTGTTGCCAGACTTACGAAAAACCGTTTCATTCTTTTGTGTTAGACGCGATTTGAGGCGGAAATGGAGCGGTCAGCTTGCGCCCGCATGAACCGGAATCGCTTAGTTGGATGAAGGAAGCGGCTCCTGGTCGCGGGTCCAGACCTGCGTCCGGCAGAACAAGCCAGCCAGAGCGCAGCCGGTGAGCTTCAGGCGGCGATCGTCGAGCGGCTGCAATGTTGCAGCGACATGGATGCCGTCGTCGGGAATGAACAAGGTGCCAGTCCATCGACCTTCGGCCTCCCTCAGGCCACTGAGCACAGTGGTCCCGATAACCTTGGACGTGCTCTTCGAAGCCTCCTGCTTCCCACGCGCAGAAGCCCAGACGACCTTCCCGCAGAGCACGGCGCCGCAGGGCCCGATCGCGATGATCGCACTGCCGATCGGGTTTCTCCATTGACCCACGATTGTCACTTGCGACGGAGCCTGCGCAGACGTGAGCGCCAGGAGTATCGAACAGGCTGCAATTCGACGCATTCCCTTCTGTCGCGCGGCATGGATGAACGCGAAGTGGCACGTCGATGAAAACTCTTGAGGAGGAGTTGGGGTTCAAGCGTGCGGAAGGGGTGTCGCACGCAACCATGTCTGCGACTTCATTTGCCTGAAGGATCGCTCGTCCGGCTCCACAAGGCAGCCTTGCACAGGGATTTGCCCGCCGCGCAACCGGAGACCCGAAGCTGTTCCGAACTCATGAGCTGGATCTTGGCGGTTACGCGCATGTTCTTGTCGGGAATGAACAAACGGCCTTGCCAGCGCCCGTTCAAATCCTGCCTAAGATCGGTGAACAGCTGCGTCCCCATCAACTGGTTGGTCGTCTTGGCCGCGTCCTTCTTCGCCTTGTCGCTTGCCCACGCGACGGTGCCGCACATAGCAACGCTTCCGCACTGCGCGATGGCGATGATGCTGTTGCCGCCCGGACTTCGCCAGAAGCCTTCGATAGATGGTGGTGAAGCAGCCTGAGCGGCCAGAACGGCGGCGAGCGCAAGTGTGGGCATCTTCGTCCTCCTGTTCGGGGGCGACTCGTATTGACGTCGGCGTGATTAATGAAAATCCCGACTTTTGGGGATGATCTCCACATCGCGCGGATGACGCGCGGCGGGCGCGCGCCAGCTCCCGGCGCCATCGCCCTGGTTGAGGGTAGAGGGCATTGTCTCATCGCTTAGATGCCGGAGCATGTGGCTATGGTCTTCCAGCCGCTTTGCGACGACGTGGATGACGTCGCTTTCCTCGTCACGCTGAATGATGCCGTGCACGGCGATCAGCCGCGCGCCCATGACGATCTTGCGCTGCTTTTCGAACACGTCGGGCCAGATGACGAGATTGGCGACGCCGGTTTCATCCTCCAGCGTGATGAAGACGACGCCTTTGGCGCTTCCAGGGCGCTGACGGATCAACACGAGGCCGGCGATCGACAGACCCTTGCCGTCGCGGATCGTCTTGAGCTGCGCAGCAGTGACGAACTTTAAGCGCCCATAATGTTCGCGCAGGAAGCACATCGGGTGCGCCTTCAGGCTGAGGCGAATGGTCTGATAATCGTTCACGACATGCTCGGCTAACGGCATGGCTGGAAGCTGCGCGGGCTGCTGCTCCGTGCCTTCGTCGCGCGCTTCGGCATAAGCGAACAGCGGGAGGTCCGGCGCTTGCCGGAGCGCGCGCGAGTCCCAAAGCGCGGCCCTTCGATCGACACCCACCGAGCGGAAAGCATCTGCCGCTGCGAGCCGTTGGATCGCATGCACCGGCACGTTGCCGCGCGACCGCAGTTGCTCGACCGAGCAGTAGGGGCGTCGCGAGACGAGCCGGTCCCCTGCCTCACGCTGCAGGCCTTCGATCTGCCGCAGGCCGAGGCGCAGTGCGCCATCCTCCAAGGTGCAGTCCCAATCCGAACGATTGGCGTCGACCTCGAGCACTTCAACTCCATGTTCTTTGGCGTCACGCACGATCTGCGCTGGCGCATAAAAACCCATCGGCTGCGAGTTCAACAGCGCGCATGCGAAGGCTGCCGGGTACCGCCACCTCAGCCAGCTCGATACGTAGACGAGGTGCGCGAAGCTCGCCGCGTGGCTTTCGGGGAAGCCATATTCGCCGAAGCCCTTGATCTGGTCGAAGCAGCGCTGCGCGAATGCCAGATCATAGCCTCGCTCCACCATCCGCCCGACCATCTTGTCCTGCAGCTCCTCGATGTTGCCGCGCGAGCGGAAGGTCGCCATCGCCTTGCGCAGCTGGTTCGCTTCTTCCGAACTGAACTTCGCGGCATCCAGCGCGATCTTCATCGCCTGTTCCTGGAAGATTGGCACGCCCAGCGTGCGGCCGAGGATCCGCTCGAGTTCGTCCGGCTCACCATGCTCCGGATCGGGGCAGGGGAAGGTCACCGGCTCCTTGCCGCTTCGGCGCTTCAGGTACGGATGGACCATGTCGCCCTAAATCGGCCCCGGCCGGACGATCGCGACTTCGATCACCAGATCATAGAATTCTCGCGGCTTCAGCCTCGGCAGCATGTTCATCTGCGCCCGGCTCTCGACCTGGAACACGCCGAGTGAGTCCCCTCGGCAAAGCATGTCGTAGACCTCCGGCACCTCGCGCGGCACGTTCGAGAGCTCCCAATTTTCGTCGTGGTGCTTCTCGACGAGGTCGAAGCATTTGCGGATGCAGGTCAGCATGCCGAGCGCGAGCACGTCGATCTTGAGGATGCCGAGTTCCTCAATGTCGTCCTTATCCCATTCGATGAAGGTGCGGTCCTCCATCGCGCCATTGCCGATCGGGACGGTTTCGGTCAGCGGCCGCTCGGTCAGGATGAAACCGCCGACATGCTGACTGAGGTGCCGCGGCATGCCGATCAATTGCTCGGCAAGCTTCATCGTCCGTTTGAGATGTGGGTCGGAAAGGTCGAGTCCGGCATCGTTTGCCCGCGCATCTTCCAGTTCCGGGTCCATGCTGCCCCAGATGGTCGACGCGAGCGCGCCGCAGACATCCTCCGACAGGCCCATCACCTTGCCTACCTCTCGGATTGCCGAGCGGGGACGGTAATGGATGATCGTCGCCGCAATGCCAGCGCGGTCGCGGCCATATTTGTCGTAGATGTGCTGGATCACCTCCTCGCGCCGCTCATGCTCGAAGTCGACGTCGATGTCGGGTGGCTCCTTGCGCTCCTCCGAGATGAAGCGCTCGAACAAGAGCTCGCTGGTCGACGGATCCACGGCAGTGATGCCGAGGCAATAGCAGACCGCACTGTTCGCTGCCGACCCGCGCCCTTGGCACAGGATCGGCGGCTCCAGCTTGCGCGCAAAGTCGACAATGTCGTGCACGGTCAGGAAATAGCGAGCGAAATCGAGCCGTTCGATCAGCGGCAGCTCATAATTCAGCTGCTTGATGACCTTCTCTGGAATGCCGCCGGACCAGAACTTCTTCGCACCTTCCCATGTCAGATGCTCCAGATGCTGCTGCGGCGTCCGGCCCTCCGGTACCGTTTCCCTGGGATATTCGTACCTGAGCTCTTCGAGATTGAAGTGGAGCGAATCCGCAAATTGCCGCGTCGCCGCGATGGCGTGAGGCCAGCGGGCGAACAACCGGACCATCTCGTCCGGCCGCTTGAGGTGCCGTTCGGCGTTCGGATTGAGGAGGTAGCCGGCGGTGGCGATCGTCACCTTTTCGCGGATGCAGGTGACGACGTCCTGGAGCGGCCGGCGGTCGGGGACATGATAATGGACATCGTTGGTGGCAAGGATCGTGCAGCCGTGTGCTTGTGCAAGGCGATCCAGCCGTTCGACCCGGGCGCTATCGTCACCGCGATAGAGCCAACTTGCCGCGACGTGTCGAAGTGACGTCAAGGCGTCGTGTAGCGGCGGCAATTCTCTTTCGAAATCATCGAGATCGTCCGACGGCCAAACGATGAAGTTTATGCCCTCCTGGTGCGCCGCAACGTCGGCGAGGCTGAGCTCGCACGCGCCTTTTTCCGCCCGCATCTTGCCAAGGCTGAGCAGGCGCGACAGTCGCCCATAGGCTTCGCGATCGATGGGATATGCGAGCAGGCTCGGCGCATCCGTTAGGTCCAGCCGGCATCCGATCAGCGGCTTCACGCCGACGCCGGTGCAGGCGCTATGCATCCGGACGACGCCCGCCAGCGTGTTCCGGTCGGCAATGCCGATCGCGTCATAGCCGAGCGGCAAGGCCGTCCTCACCAGCTCAATCGCATCCGACGCGCCGCGCAGGAATGAGAAAGGGGAGCTGACGCCAAGCTCGACATAAGGAGAGGGCGTGATCGGCGGCGGAGGCATGTCGCTGGTCCTCACCAGCTTGAGCCGCGAAAAGCTCGGGCGCTCAGGCATCAGCCCAGCCTTTTGGTAAGAGTGTTCATCCGAACAGGCCGTGGATGAACCAGTTGGGCAGCCCGCCGCGCCCGTCGCCGATCAGGCCTTCGCGATAGATCCAGTAACGGCGGCCGGTCGCGTCCTCGACACGGTAATAATCGCGCAGCCGCGCGGATGATGGCGACCGCCACCATTCCGGCGCGATCCGCTCGGGGCCCTCGGCGCGCGCGATGTCGTGCACCGCGCGCCGCCAGACGAAACGACGCGGCATGCCTTCGGGCGTGGCGTAGATGACGTCGATCGCTTCGGGCCGGTCGAGGAGGCGTTGGGGGCGACGGACCGGCGGCAATTCGATCGCTTCCCTTTTGGCGAGCGCCGGGATCCATCCGCTCGCTCGCTCGGGAAGGTGACTCTGCTCCGGTTGGGGTTGGCGTACGGCGCGAGGTCCAAGCTTCACCGTCAGCCGATCGACCAACCGCGCGACATCGCGCTCGCCCGACGGTTCTTCGACCAGGCTCTCCTGCGCGGCATTCTGGCCCTCGGTCCATTCGGCTACCAGCGCGAAAGCATCGAAGCCGAACTCGGGGTCGAGGGCGGCGGCCTTGTCGGCAAGCAGTCGCTGAAGATGCTTCGGCTCACGACTGGGGATCGCGGTCGCGACCGATGCCGTGGCGACGCTGCCGTCCACTCGGAAGCCATGGAGCGCGAGACGTCGAGCGCCAAGATGCCGCTGCTGCAACTGGCAGACGAGGTCGGGAATCAGCCGCTCCAGCGCTTGGCTTGCCGCTTCGGGGTGGGTTGCCGGCTCTTCCTGCCGAAACATGGCGCGTGGCAGTGGTTCGGTTGGAGCAGCAGTCAACGGCTCCGGTTTGCGGCCAAACGCCCGATCGAGCGCATCGACCACGTCCTCGGCACCGCGAAAACGGCGTGCGAGCGCAAGCCGCGGCACGTCGATGAGCGACCCAATGGTCTTTAGCCCAAGGCGTTCGAGCGTACGCACAGTGTCCGGATCGAGGCGGAGTGCCGATACGTGCAGCGGCGCCAGCTTCGCCGCCATATCGCCACCGCAAATGCATGGTGCATGATGCGCCAGCGCCCAGGCTGCAGCAGCCGTCGGCGCAACCGCCACCCGCGTCGTCAGCCCGACGCGCGCGAAGCTGCGCTGAACATCGCGCACCAGGCCCCGCTCGCCGCCGAACAGATGCGCGACACCGGTGACATCGAGACGAAGGCCGTCCCCATCGACTTCCACCAGCGGCGACCAGCGGCCGGACCATTTCGAGAGCCGTTCAACGAGCGCGGCATCGTCCGCCGGATCGGCAGGCTCGGCAATCAATGTCGGGTCGAGTGCCCGGGCATCGGTCAGCCGAGCACCGGCCCTCGCGCCGCGCTCGGCGGCTGCCTTGGTCACGGCATGGATGATGAGCCCGTGGGTGCCCTCGACGGTGAGAACGATAGGATTGTCAGGCGCTGAGGCGGCGATTTTCGCCCAGCGCTCGATCGCCAGATGCGGCAACCAGATGGAAAGCACTCGCGTCATGCGCGACGCTCCACCGCCCTGGCGGGATTTCGCGTGCCCGGAACAGCTCGGCGTCCCACACAGGTGCTCCCGATGCACGGGGGTTGAGATCGTTGAGTAGCGACGGCGCGCTCGCAATCCGCCAGCGCATTCGTGCCCCGCTGAGGTTCGCATTGCCGCTGAGCCGCACCAGCCAGCACGTTGTCCCGCTGCGTTCCGACGCGACTGCCAGCCGCCGTGTCGCGGTGAAGTCGAGCGCGCGCGGATCGCCCCAGATCTCGCCGATCACGGCTGAAAGCGCGGCGCACCTTACGCCCTCCTCCATCGCCCAGAGCGCATCGCGCGCGTCGCGGGCCTCGACATGGATGAGGTCCTGGCCGGGCCAGCCTGGCGGATAGATGCGCCCACTCTCCAGGATCGCCATCCGGTCCTGCACCCACAGCAACGGCTTGCCCGTGCCGAGCTGCGGGAGCAGGAACCCCGCCCAGCCGCCGTCACGCGGGTGCGCGGCGAACAACTCGGACAGGGTAGGGCTGGGCGGAACGGGCGAATGCCATCGTCCGCCCAGCCCGCTGGGGAGCTCGCGAATTTCGGACGTGCGGTTTCCACCGCCGCCGACCAGGGAAAGGCCTGCTGCCACACAACTCACAACGCTTATGTTCTACTTTTGTTCTTTGTCTTGCGACTCAGCGCCAAGAGTTAGACAGCGACTCGAACGGCCTCTTAGTAATCGGTGGCTTGCCCTCGATCTCAGTCAGGAAAGCTTCGATCTCGCGCGCGATTTTCGTCAACGCCGGCCGCCACAGCACCGCGCCGACATGATAGGTGTCGATCTCCACCGCACGGTCGATCTCATGGTCCTGCCCGCGCGCGGCGCGCGGCGCAACGATCCCGTCCCGCCGGGACCAGAAGGCCAGCGTCGGGACCGGCGGCTTGCCGATGCCGCGCGGGAAGGGGGGCTCGTTGACGTCATGACCCGCGATCCGCTCGTACAGTTCGCGCACGTTGGTATTGGTCTTGTAGTCGCCAGAGAAAGGCGAGCAGAGCGTCGCTACCGCGCGTACCTTATCAGGATGGAAGCGCGCCAGTTCGCGCGCGAACATTCCGCCGAGACTCCAGCCGACCAGTAGAATGGGACGGCCGTCGTAAACCTCGTCGAGGCGGCGCCCCAACAACTCCAGCGTATTCGTCTTTGCGCCCAGGTTGGTGCCCAGCCCCCACGGATGGACGCGCCAGCCTGCTCGCCCGAGCGCGCGGCGGATATCCATCGTGGTCCGATCGCTGGCTAGAAAACCGGGGAGGACGAGAGCCGGCGGCCCGTCCTCCGGGCCTCGAGGGCCGACCGGGCCAAGTCCTGCAAGGAAGCGCGGAAGGTGCCATGCCATCTCCCGCCAGCGATGCCAGCCGGGCGGCGCAAGGTCGTCCGGGTGAACCGTGCCGGCAGTCCCGGCAGCCTCGGTCCGTGCCCACTTCATAAGGACACGATACGTTTCTTGCGGAAGCGAAACAATAAGCCGCTGGAATCGAGCTGTCCTTTTTCAGGAATCTGTCGATTTCGCGCACCACGTCGCGAGCGCAGCGCCTCGACATGCCAAACGCCATATGCGTGCAGCCCAGCTCAACTTCCTCGTCGCGCTCGTGGTCGAAACCTCGCGCGGCGCGCGGCGCGATCAGCCCGTCGCGACGCGACCACAAGGCAAGATGCGGCACCGGCGGCTTGTCCGTGATCCTCGGTATGGGCGGCTCGTCGACTTTGTGTCCGGCAATCCGCTCGTAGGCACGCCAGACGTGGTTCTGCCTCGGATTCCCCGAAAAAGGTGACCCGAGCGTCACCACCGCGCATACCCGTTCCGGCGCCGCGCGCGCCAGCTCACGTGCGAACAGACCCCCGAGGCTCCAGCCCACGACGAGCAGCGGCCGATCCGGTGAAATCTCGTCGATGCGCTGCTTGAGCCGTTCGACCGTGTATGCTCGTGCGCCCCAGTTGACGCCCATCTTCCAGCCGTGAACACGCCAGCCAGCTTCGGCGAGCGTTTTGCGCAACGGCTCCGTGGTGCGGTCGTGCGCAACAAAGCCCGGAATCACCAATGCCGGCGGACCGTCTGCGGGGCCCAGCCTCTTCGTCGAACCGAAGATCCTAAACAGTCGGGGCAACAACCAGGCAGCCTCGCCAAGCCGAAGGCGAAGCGACGGAAGGCGATCGTCACCGGTCCAGTCCACCTAAAGGAACTCGCCTCCAATCAGATCCTGCAGCGCCTTCGGCAGGCGAACGCGGCCGCCCTCGGTCTGGTGGTTTTCTAGCAAAGGCACGAGAATGCGGGGGCTGGCGAGCGCCGTATTATTGAGAGTGTGCGCGAACCGCACCTTGCCGTCGGCGCCGCGGTAACGGAGGTTCGCCCGCCGCGCCTGCCAGTCGTGCAGGGTCGAGCAGCTGTGGGTCTCGCGATACTTATTGAGGCTTGGGACCCAGCTTTCGATGTCGTTCATCCGGAACTTGCCCAGACCCATGTCGCCGGTCGAGGTCTCAATGACCTGGTACGGGATCTCGAGCGCCTGAAGCAGACCTTCGGCAAGCTCCAGCAGCCGCGCATGCCACTCCGCCGATTGGGCATCGTCGGCTTCGCAGATCACATACTGCTCTACCTTCACGAACTGATGGACGCGCAACAGCCCGCGCACGTCCTTGCCCGCGCTTCCTGCTTCACGCCGGAAGCACGGCGAATAGCCGGCGTAAAGGATCGGCAGCTTATCGGCCTCGATGATCTCGCCCGAGTGGAGTGACGTCAGCACGACTTCCGCGGTGCCCGCGAGCCAGAGATCATCATTAGGCAGCTGATAGGTTTCTTCTTCGTGCCCAGGGAATTGGCCCTGGTTCAGAAACGCCTGCTCGCGCGCAATCGCGGGCACCGTAATGGGCGTGAAACCGGCGTTCGCAATACGCTCCAGCGCCCAAGCCATCAGCTTCGTCTCGAGCAGGGCGAGGCGTCCCTTGAGACAATAAGTGCGCGAACCTGACACCTGGACGACGCGCGACAGGTCTGCCCAATCGTTCTTCTCAATCAGCGCGACGTGGTCGAGCGGCTCGAAGTCGAACTGGCGCGGCTCGCCTTCCGTGCGGATGACGGTATTGAAGCTTTCGTCCGGTCCGATCGGTGCGCCTTGGTATGGGATGTTTGGAATGCGCATCTGCAGCGCCTTCACCAAGGCTTCCCGCTCGCTCAGCAGCTTCTCCAGCTCAGACGCTTTCGCGCCGGCTTCCTTTGCCTGGGCTCCGAGGGCGGCGCGGTCCTCAGGCGCAGCATCCTTGAACAAAGCGCTGATGCTGTTTCGCTCGCTGCGTAGCTGGTCGATTTGCGTCTTCAGCTGCCGCACTTCAGCCGCGGCGGCGATGAGTGCGTCGAGGTCGAGATTAACGGCCTTGTCTTTGATCGCCTTCTCGACGGCGTCGAGATTGTCCCTGATGAAATCCAGCCCAAGCATGGGGCGGCACTGCGCGAATTGCGCCGCGACCGCAAGTTCGCCTAACGCCCGCTTATGCCCTCAGGTTTGATCGCGCTTCTCGATGATGTCGCCACCATCGCCAAGCTCGCCGCCGCATCGCTCGACGACGTGTCCGGGGCCGCGGGGAAAGCCAGCGCGAAGGCTGCGGGCGTGGTCGTAGACGACACGGCGGTGACACCACGCTACGTCACGGGTCTCGCGCCGGAGCGGGAGCTGCCAATCATCGGCAAGATCGCATGGGGCTCGCTCAAGAACAAAGTGGTTCTGCTGCTCCCTCTCGCCCTGCTGCTGACGGCGTTCGCTCCGTTCCTCGTTACGCCTTTGCTGATGATCGGCGGCGCCTATCTCGCGTTCGAGGCAACCGAGAAAATCTGCGAGAAGCTCTTCCACGAGCACGAGCATGAAGAGCAGCTGGTCAATTCCATGGGTGACCCCGCCGAGCTCGAGAAGATGCAGGTCAAAGGCGCGATCCGCACCGACTTCATCCTGTCCGCGGAAATCATGGCCATTGCGCTTGCCAGCCTTGAGCATCTGACGCTGCTGACAACCGCCATCGCGCTGTTTGTGGTCGCACTTGGAATCACCGCCGGCGTCTATGGTGTCGTGGCGGTTATCGTGAAGCTCGACGACATCGGCCTTCATCTCGCACGGGGGCGTAGCCGGGCTGGCCGCAGCGTCGGCAAGGCCTTGGTGCGTATCGTTCCGACGCTACTGACCGGACTTGCAGGTGTCGGCACCGCCGCGATGCTGTGGGTTGGGGGAGGAATCCTTCTGCATGGCCTCGAGGAGTTGCACCTTGCGGGTCCGCTGCCTCGTGCCATCCATCAGATCGCTCATGACCTCAGCGGACCGGCCGGCCCGTTTTCGGGGCTAGTTTCGTGGTTAGTGAACGCGCTTGGCGGAGCAGTGACTGGTCTCGTGATCGGCGCGATTCTCGTCGCGATGGTTCGCCGCTTCACCAAGCACCCGGAAGAGCTGATCGTCGATTAATCGAAGTGCAGTCGGCGGTAGCGGCCGCGGAAGTAGAGTAGCGGGTCGAGGCTAGCGTCGAAGCTTGCCTTCACAACCTGCCCGACAAGGATGTGATGGTCGCCACCGTCATAAAGCGCATACCGCTCGCATTCGAAGACGCACAGCAAATCAGCGAGGATCGGCGCTCCGTTTTCGCCGCGCGACCAAGGCGTGTTTCCGAACCGGTCCTCGCCGCGCGTGGAGAAGGTCATTGAAGCCGGTTGCTGCTCATTCTGGAGCACGTTGATCGCAAAGCACGGTGCGTTGATCAGCGCTTCTGCACTAGCTGCTCGCTTGTGGATGCATACGAGCAGGAGCGGCGGTTCCAACGATACGGACGTGAAGCTGTTCACTGTCAGTCCGGCCGGCCGCCCATCGTTCAGGCAAGTCACGATCGTCACGCCCGTCGCGAAGCAGCCAAGCGCGTCACGCAGCGTGCGCGGATCGTGCCCGCTTCTGTATTCGCCCTTGTCCGGCTGGTCGGCCATGCCGCGGCTATAGCGCGCGAAGACTAGAGCGCCAGCAGCCTCTCCGGCGTGAGTGCGAGAACCTCCGCGACCGTCTGCTCCAGCGATTGTGAGATGAGATAACGCGGTTGGAACGCGTCGTGCTTGTAGGCGGTGTGGACCGCTCGTTCGACGGAGAAAGCGAGCCGTTGCACCCCGTGATTTTCGAGACTGAAGTGCGATTCGCCGAAGCTGGATGCGAGCCCGGCGCCCAGGATCTTCAGCTCGCCATGCTCACGCGCGAGCCCGAACTCGACGCTGTGCCAATATAGCCGCGCCGCCCGAGTGCCCTGACCTGATTCGATCGCCGCGATGCCGAGGCTTCCGATATGCTGCGCCATCTCGGCAAAATCGTGGTGCGCCAGCATAGGGATATGGCCGAACAGGTCGTGAAAGCAGTCGGGTGCCTCCAAATAATCGAGCTGCTCTCGCGTTCGGATGAAGTTCCCGACCGGGAAGAGCCTTTCCGTCAGCATCGCAAAAAAGATTTCGTCGGGCACTAGTCCCGGCACTGCCACCGTGCGCCAACCGGTCCTGGGCTCGAGGATCGCATTCAGCTCCGCCAGTTGCGGAACACCTGGATGGGAAAGCCGGAGCAGGTCGATACCGTGGAGGAATGGAGAGACGACCCGTGAGCCGAGTAGATCGACCTGCCGCGCGAACAGCAGGTCCCAGACCGCGTGGTCCTCGCTCGTGAACGCTTCCCAGCACTGCGGAACGACATAATGCTGCCACCCCTTCGGCGGCTGGTCCGTGGCGATGGTCGCGTGGAGCATTCGAACTTCCTTTCTACGGCAATAAAAAACCCGCCGAGCGGGTCGCTGGCGGGCTGGAGACTGGTGAGCTGTCGCTAGTCGTGCGTCAGCTGGCTCCAGCCTCCCACGTATAATAATAGCTCACCCACGCCGCAGGAGCGTCGCGAAGCTGCAGTGTCGAGGCGAGAGAAGTCGTCATTCGTTCCTACCTATGCCAGTTCTCGCCTGAAGGCTCAATGTCGCTCGTCTGCTCCGTCGCGAGGTCATTTCATTTGATGCGCGCGGATCGACGGGGCTACGCAGCGGCCGATGAACCCGATCCTGTTCCGCCGGCTGCTCTTCTGGGCGGCGATGATCTTCGCTTTTGTCATGGCGATCGTCCCGCAGCCGCCGGACCTGCCAGGAGAGCCCGGTGACAAGATCCAGCACGTGATCGCGTTCGCAACACTCGCGGCGCTCGGTTCGTGGGCATACGTCTCGGCGTCGGCGGGCAAGCTGCTCGCTGGCCTTTCGCTATTCGGCGCGCTTATCGAGTTCGTGCAGGCGATCCCTGCCGTTCACCGCGACAGCGACGTGAAGGACTGGATCGCGGACACGATTGCCGCTGCGGTCGTGATTGCAATCATTACGATTTGGCGGGCGCGCAGACGCCGCGACGGCCAATCGGCCCCCTGAGCGGTCAGTTATCAAGCAGAATTCCGGCGGCTGGGGCTACGCCGGAATACGCGCGTGGCTGTGATGCTCGCGACGCGTCGGTGCGAGATCGCCAACCGCCAGTTCGTCAAACACGCTGGCTACTCGTAGAAGAAACGGAGCCTCCGGCCGGCCGACATATTCATTGGCCTGGCGGCGGCAATTCTCAGCTTGCTCTTTGAACATCATGATACGCTCTCCGCTAGTCACAACACCAATCGTGCCGCACGACGCGTCAGCATTCCCATCGGGGGTTTACCGGATACGCAAGTCATTTTTCTCACGGCGCCACGGCGCTCGTCTCCGCAGCAACATTGACGGTCGAACCTCGTTCCGTCACCTCGCCCCGGCCAACCAAGAGCCTGCGCCCGCTCGTGCATTATATCCGATTCGCCACACGCACTCCAGCCGGAGCTCTTCACGGAGCTTCAGCCCGCTAAATTCGTGTTAAGCGCTCTCGTCCCGCTCGTGAGCCGCGCCCATGCCCTTGATTGCCTTTTTCGTAAGCGATCTCCCATCACTCTCACGACTATGCCGGCGCCGGTTGAGCTTGGCCAAACGCTGGAGGCCAGTCGCATGTGCCCCGGGCTCTGTTCCAGACGCACTTCGGCAAAAAGTCTGCTGCGCTGGCGATCCGAGACGTGTGGAGCGCGTGCTGCTGCTCGCTGCCGAACTGGTGCGTGAGCGCAAACTTGATCAATTCATTCTGGACGTCGAACAAGTCTTCGACATCGCCTATGATGGAGAGACGCTCTTCTGCATCTTTTCCCCGGAGCACGTATTCTCCGTTTCGGCAGAAGTGTTCGCCGATGCGCTCGAAGGGGTTCTTGAGGACATCTTCTCGGGCACGGGCTGGCCGCCGGTGATGGAGATTGCGGCTGCCTGGGCTACGCAGATCCGCCCGCAACCTTATTCATCGCGCTTCAGCAATTCGCTGCTGAGGTCATCCAAGCTTATTCGACACGTTGTTCAACATCGTGTCGACTTTGGTGCCGAGAGCTTCCATCGCGCCAACGGCAGCAATCGCAATTAGCGAAGCGACGAACGCATATTCGATCGCGTTCGCGCCTTTTTGGCACCGGATAATTCGCGTTAACGCAATCATCGACCGCTCCTAGTTAACCGAACGGTCGCGCTGACGGCCGTCGCATTAAGAAGTGCGGTGTGGCGCCCTGCAAAATGGTTGCTGACATTGGTTAATGCTGTTCCCGCACAATTGTCGTCCGATGAACAACAGCAATTGTCCCAACGCAGGACTGCTGTTCAGGGCGGAAGACGCTCGACGGCGGCATGCACATGTATGAGCACATGCGGCTCGGACACCGGAGCCGCCCGTTTCTTATCCGCGAGCCAAGCGCGAAATCGTCGAAGCTAGGGCGACGTCTCGTTCGGTAACTCCGCCGCTGTCGTGGCTTGTCAGTCTGAAGGCGACCTTGTTCCACACGCTTGTGAACTCGGGGTGATGATCGGCTTTCTCGGCGTACAGGGCGACCCGAGTGAGGAATCCGAATGCCTCGCTGAAGTCCTTGAACGCAAAGCTCCGAACGAGCGCCTTCCCGCCGTCCTCGAGCGCCCATTCCTCAGGAATGTCCATCACGTGCCTCCATGTTGTGCGGCGCCGAAAGGCGCTTCTTCGCGTGAACTTTAGTGGCCTTAAGGCCCCGCTCAGCCTTGAAATGAACCCGGCGTCGGCGCAACTGGCGCGCAAAGGAGACTGCTGATGGCTACCCAGGTCGCCGAGAAGACCATCCTCGGCCTCGAAAATCCGATGGGGACCGACGGTTTCGAATTCGTCGAATATACGGCGCCGGACGTCGAGCTTCTGCGCTCGCTCTTCACCAAAATGGGCTTCCCCGAGGTCGCCCGGCACAAGAGCAAGGACGTCACGCTCCACAAGCAGGCCGACTGTAACTTCATCATTAACGCCGAGCCTGGGAGCTATGCCGAGGAATATGCGAGGCACCACGGGCCAAGCGCCTGCGCTATGGCATTTCGAGTCAAGGACGCGAAGGCCGCGCACGAGCGTGCCCTCAAGCTTGGGGCCACGAACGTCGAGTTGAACAAGGGCGACGGCGAGCTCGACATTCCCGCAATCGAAGGCATCGGAGGATCGCGGCTCTTCTTCGTCGACCGCTACGGCGGCCAGTCGATCTACGAAATCGACTTCGACTTCCATCCTGACTGGCAGCAGCGGATGGCGAGCGCGGATTCGAAGCTCACCTACATCGACCACCTCACGCACAACGTGAACCGCGGCAACATGGCGACTTGGGCCGGTTTCTATGAGCGGCTCTTCAACTTCCGCGAGATCCGCTATTTCGACATCGAAGGTAAGCAGACCGGGCTATTCTCGAAGGCGATGACGAGCCCGTGCGGCAAAATCCGTATCCCGCTCAACGAGAGCCAGGACGACAAGAGCCAGATCGAGGAATTCCTGCGGGAATATAAGGGCGAAGGCATCCAGCACATCGCGCTCGGCACCTCGGACATCTACCAGAGCGTCGACATCATCCGAGCCCGCGGTATTGCTTTCCAGGACACACCCGGCACCTATTACGAGATGCTCCCCGAACGCATCAAAGGACATGAGGAGAGCATTCCGGAGCTCGAGAAGCGGGGCATCCTGATGGACGGCGCGCCGACCGAGGGTCAGGGCCTGCTGCTCCAGATCTTCACCCAAAACGTGATCGGCCCGATCTTCTTCGAGATCATCCAGCGCAAGGGCAACGAAGGCTTTGGCGAAGGCAATTTCAAAGCGCTCTTCGAGTCGATCGAGCTGGATCAGGTTCGCAGGGGCGTCCTCTGACAGAAGCCTACATCTGCGACTACGTTCGCACGCCCATCGGACGCTACGCAGGCGCGCTGAGTTCTGTGCGCGCCGACGACCTTGCAGCAATTCCAGTCCGGGCCCTGATGGAGCGAAACCCGCACGTCGATTGGGCTGAGCTTGACGACGTCATTCTCGGCTGCGCCAATCAGGCTGGCGAGGACAATCGCAACCTTGCGCGGATGGCTGGGCTACTCGCAGGACTGCCGGACAGTTCGGGCGGTGTGACTCTCAACCGGCTGTGTGGGTCTGGTCTCGACGCGGTCGCGATGGCAGCGCGGGCGATCCGCGGTGGCGAATCCGACCTGATCATCGCGGGCGGTTCCGAAAGCATGAGCCGCGCTCCATTCGTGATGGCCAAGGCCACGAGCGCTTTCGACCGGAACGCGGAGATGTACGACACGACCATCGGCTGGCGTTTCGTTAATCCCAAGATGAAGGCCGCCTATGGCGACGACACGATGCCGAGCACGGGAGAGAATGTCGCGCAGGAATTCCAAATTAGCCGTGAGGATCAGGACGCTTTCGCGCTGCGTAGTCAGGAAAAGGCGGCGAAGGCGCAGGGCAATGGCCGTCTCGCGGCAGAGATCGCTGCCGTCGAAATCCCGCAACGGAAGGGCGATCCCATTCGGGTCGAATGGGACGAGCATCCCCGCCGCACGAGCTTGGAGGCGCTGCGCAAGCTGAAACCGATTGTGCGTCCGGACGGCACCGTGACCGCGGGTAATGCCTCGGGCGTCAATGACGGGGCCGCCGCGATAATCGTTGCCTCCGAGGAAGCGGCCAAGCGCAACGGCCTAACGCCGAGAGCCCGCGTGCTCGGCGCCGCGGTTGCTGGCGTCCCGCCGCGCATCATGGGCATCGGTCCGGCGCCCGCAACCGAAAAGCTGACGAATCGCCTCGGCATCAAGGTCGCGGACTTCGACGTGATCGAGCTTAACGAAGCCTTCGCTGCTCAAGGCTTGGCCGTTCTCCGCCAACTTGGGGTCGCCGACGATGATCCGCGCGTGAATCCGAACGGTGGCGCCATCGCTCTGGGGCATCCCCTCGGCATGTCTGGCGCGCGGCTCGCGCTGACGGCGACGGAGGAAATTCAGAGGACCGGCGGCAGGCTGGCGCTCGCGACAATGTGCATCGGCGTCGGGCAAGGAATCGCGCTCGCGCTCGAACGGGTGTAACGTCGCCGCGATGGAGGATGTCGCGACCCTGGACCAGGCGGCTATCATGGCCGTGCTCGAGAACATCCCGGACCCGGAAATTCCGGTTCTGACGATCATGGATCTCGGGATCGTGCGTGGCTTCGCGAGCAATCCCCCACGAGTGCAGGTCAGCCCGACGTACACCGGCTGTCCGGCAACGGTTGCGATAGAGGAATCGATTCGTATCGCCTTGGACCAAGCCGGGTTCGACGACGTCGTTATCGAGCGCGTGCTCTTTCCGCCTTGGACGACGGAGTGGATCACCGAGCGCGGCAGGGAGCGCCTAAAGGCTTACGGCATCGCTCCACCCACCGAGTCCGTGACGGCGGAGTGCCCGCAATGCGGCTCTTCCGATACCGCGCAGGTTAGTCGCTTCGGTTCGACGCCGTGCAAGGCTCAGTGGCGCTGCAACTCGTGCCTGGAGCCGTTCGAACGCTTCAAATGCCATTAGGCATTTTATTGCAGAGCTTGCCGCTTTCAGACTAAACCGGTTCGGCAGAATGCCGCACCGTGGCAAGCAAAAGTGCGGTCACCATTCGGCAAAGCTCCCATCGCTCGTCCGGAAGATGGGGTTGCGCCAACGATGCCGGTCCTTGTCCGCCGCCCGCACCGCTGCTTCGTCGATGTCTATGCCCAGCCCCGGACCTTGCGGAACGGGCAGGTAGCCATCGATCGGCGTCAGCGCTTCCTTGTTGGTGCAGAAATTCAACAGGTCGTGGCCACCGGTGTTGTAGTGAATGCCGAGGCTGATCTCCTGGATCGCATGGTTCGGGGTGCAGGCCGCGATTTGCAGGCAGGCGCCGAGCGCCAGTGGTCCCAACGGGCAATGCGGCGCCACGGCGATATCGTAGGCCTCCGCCATGGCCGCGATCTTGCGAACCTCAAGGATGCCGCCCGCATGACTGAGGTCAGGCTGGATGATATCGACTGCGCCTTGCTCGAAGAACGGCTTGAAATCCCACCGGCTGTAGAGCCGCTCGCCAAGTGCTATTGGCGTGGTCGTGTGCGCTGCGATTTCGAGCAGGCCATCCATGTTTTCGGACAGCAGCGGCTCTTCGATAAAGAGGAGGCCGAGCGGCTCCAGTACCTTAGCCAGCTGTTTCGCTAGCGGCCGGTGCACGCGGCCGTGGAAGTCGAGTCCGACGTCCATGCCCTGCGCCTGCGCAGCCTCAACGCGGCGCATTACGGCGTCGAACTGCTTGTTGGTGCCGATCCAGTCGAGCTCGGCGGTCGCGTTCATCTTGACTGCGTTGAAACCCTGCTTCTTCCGCACTTCGGCGGCGTCGGCGATCTCATGGGGCCGGTCGCCACCGATCCAAGCATAAGATCGCACCCGGTCCCGAACCTTTCCGCCCAGCATTTGCCATACGGGAACGCCAAGCACCCGGCCCTTCAGGTCCCACAGTGCCTGCTCAAGCCCGGCGAGCGCCGACATCAGAACCGCGCCACCCCGGTAAAAGCCGCCGCGGTAGCCGACCTGCCAGATATCTTCGATGTTGAACGGGTCGCTGCCGATGAAGCGATCGCGGAACGCGGCGAACACGCCGTCCACGGCCTCAGCCCAGCCTTCGAGGCTCGCCTCGCCCCAGCCGAACGCGCCGTCCTCGTCCTCGACGCGCACGAACAGCCAGCGCGGCGGCGCATAGAAGGTGTCAATCCTCGCGATCTTGCGCACGGTCATCGCTGCGCGCCCTTGGACTGGGTGCCGCTGCTGCCGAACCCGCGCCCGGCTGCATCGTCGTCTTCCTCTTCGAACTCGCCGATCTTCTTGATCGGAACTACCAGGCAGACGCTCTGCGCGGGAAGCACGCCTCGCCAGTCGGCGATCAGCTGCTTGTACGCCTTGCCGACATTGCGCATCTTTCGATCTAGGTCGAACAGACCGAGTGGATTGACGTTGCCGTTCTGCTCACGGAGGGCGGTGTCCCAGTCGACCTGGTCCGTTAGCGAGTACCAGGTGAAGCCGACGGTGGGGATGCCGACGTTGCGCAGGCGCAGGACGTTCGCCCACTCCTTCCACAGCCACTTCACGGCCTCGTCGCCGTGCGGGCCCTCCCACAGGTTCGTTTCGGTGTGCATGACCGGCAGTCGGTAGCGGTTGTAATATTGCCGAGTGATCTCGGAGTAGCCGAAGGTCTCACCGGCAGCGACCGTATGGCCGTCGGCGAACACCCGATGCTCGTTCAGCTGGTAATAGTCGTTGCCGAGAATGCAGTGCTGCTTGAGCCGATGGTCGAGGAACCACTCATATTCCTCTCGGCTCATGCCGTTATCGAGCAGGTACTGGTACATGCCGCTGTCCACGCGGCGGCCATAATTGAGGTCCAGCGACAGGAAGCGCATCTGGTTCAGCACCTCGGCCCGGCCGATCGCGGCCGGTAAATCCGCGTGGTAATATTCTGACGATTCCGACTGGATGAAAATCGCGTCGTGCCGGCGCTTGAGGATCTCGATCATTCCCATGACATTGGCTTTGACGAGGTGCTTCAACGCGGTGACGAACGAGCGGTCATCCTTTTTTTGCTCGTTCCACCAGCCGTATTTGGCGGAGAAGACCGCGCAGATGAACATCTCGTTGATCGGCGTGTAGAGCTGCACCCACGGGAAGCGCTCCGCGAATTCGCCGGCATACGCAGCGAACAGACGCGGGAAGTCGGGATTCTGGAAATTGCCAACCCAGTCGGGCACGCCGAAATGGCACAGGTCGACGATCGGCGTGATGTCCCGGCGTTTGAGCTCCGCGAACTCATGTCTGTGAATTCCCAGTCGAATTTCTTCGGTCCCAGCCACGTTTTGTGCATCGGCGGACCGTAGCGCAGATAGTTGATTCCGATTTCCTGGACGCAATCGAAATCCTCGCGCCAACGATCGTAATGCCCGCAGACCTCCATCTCATCGACGCGGGTCTTGCCGTGGTTGATTGTGGGGTAGCTGTTCTCAATCCCCGTCGCGAACATGAAGTTGGCGATGCAGTCTCAATTTCTCGTCACGTCAGCCCGCTGCGGGGACGCATACGATCCCCTCAGCCCTGGACTGAACATAAACAATGCCTCCGCATTTGGTTGCATCGGCAGCGCGCTTTCCTCGATGGTCGAGTTGGCGCGCTTCGGCGGATACGGATGCTGCGAAAAGAAAACCGCTGCCGGATCGCGTTCGCCAGTTTTTCGTTATGAGCGCCGACTATGGGCTGGACCGACGGATATATCGCAGTCGACTGGGGCACCACTAACCGCCGCGCGTACCTGATCGACGGAACGGGCAAGCACGCGGACGAGTTCGAGGACGGCAAGGGTATTCTGTCCGTCGCTCCGCTGGGATTTGGCGATGCTGTTGCCGAGATTCGGAGGCGGCTTGGCGACAAGCCATTGCTGATGGCCGGCATGGTCGGGTCGAATCGCGGCTGGCGCGAAGCACCTTACGTGTCGTGCCCCGCCGATCTCGATGACTTGGCGAAGGCGCTCGTCTGGGCGGGTGACCGGGAGGCGATCATTCCCGGCGTTTCGTACATCGGCGAAGGTCGCGCGGATGTCATGCGTGGGGAAGAGGTCCAGCTTCTGGGAGCCGCCGCGGTGGGCCTCGTCGACCCTCATGCGCTCGTTTGCCATCCGGGCACACACAACAAATGGGCTCTGCTCCGGCACGGGAAGATTCACAGCTTCCGGACCGTCATGACCGGCGAGCTGTTCAGCCTCCTGAAGGCGCACAGCATTCTCGCCGACCTGCTGCAGGGTGAGGTTGAGGCTAACGAAGCATTCAAGCAAGCCGCCAAGCACGCACTCTACGAGGAGGCGCTTACGGCCGATCTGTTCGCCGTGCGCGCCGGAGTGCTGTTGGGACAGGCGAAGAAGGAAGACGCGGCCACTTGGACGAGCGGCTTGTTGATCGGCTCCGACGTACGGATCGGTCTATCGGTGCCCGACGGTGCGCAAATCCATGTGATGGGACGGCCGGAGCTTACCCGTCTCTATGCCGCCGCGGTCGGTCAGGCCGGCCGGGAGGCTATCGAACTCGACGGTGAACAATGTTTCCTCGCCGGCATTCATGAGATCGCGAAGAGGATTTCCCATTGAACCCCAAAGAGCTGTTCCAGCGCTATCTCTGCGAATGCCCGCTGATCGCAATCATCCGCGGTGTGAGATCCGATGAAGCCGAAGCGATCGGCAACGCCATCTATGAAGGCGGCATCCGCATCATCGAAGTGCCGCTAAATTCTCCGGAGCCGCTGAGGAGTATCGAGCTGTTGGCCACGCGCTTCGGCGACAGGATGCTGGTCGGTGCCGGAACCGTTCTGCGGAAAGAGCAGGTTGATGAGGTGAAATCGGCGGGCGGCCGGATTGTCGTGTCGCCCGACACCAACACCGAGGTCATTGCCGCGACCGCTGCGGCGGGGCTCGTCTCCTCACCCGGCTATTTCACGCCGAGTGAAGCCTTCGCGGCCATCCGCGCCGGCGCACATTCGCTGAAGCTGTTTCCCGCGGAGGGCGCGTCGCCGAAGGTGTTGCAGGGACAACTTGCGGTCATTCCGAAGGATGTCCCGGTGCTCGCCGTCGGCGGCATTTCGTCCGAGAACATGGGGCCTTGGCTTGACGCGGGAGCGGCCGGCTTCGGACTTGGCTCTGGCCTCTATAAACCTGGCCAATCTGCCGCGGATACGCTGGCGAAAGCGCGGGCCTATGTCGTTGGAGTGAAGCGCCGGTGACCCCCATCAAGATCGCCATTCTCGGGTTTGGCAAAATCGCCGAGGATCAACACGTGCCGTCGATCCGCGGTAACGATCGGCTCGAACTGGTGGCGACTTCAAGCCGGTCGGGGCAGGGCGTTGCTCGAAGCTTCACCGACTGGCGCGAGTTGATCCGGAGCGTCGACGGGTTGGAGGCGGTGGCGATCACCACGCCACCCGGTCCCCGTTACGACATCGCACGGGAGTGTCTCGCCGCCGGCCTCCATTGCCTGCTCGAGAAGCCGCCGACTGCTGGTCTCGCGCAAATCAACGATCTCGCCTGCCTCGCGCAGGCGCAGCAGCGGGTGCTCTATGCGACCTGGCACGCGCAGCACCATTCGACCGTTGCCGCGGCGGCCAGGGCACTGGCCGGCAAGCGCATTAAATCGATGCAGATTGTCTGGCACGAGGATGTCCACAAATGGCATCCAGGTCAGCAGTGGATCTGGGAACCCGGCGGCTTCGGAGTCTTCGATCCGGGCATCAACGCCTTCTCGATCGCGACGAAGATGTTTCCAGGCGGGCTGTTCGTACAATCGGCGGAGCTCAGCGTTGCCGAGAATACGCAGACGCCGATCGCGGCTGAGATCATCTTCTCCAGTCCTGAGGCCGACGGGCCACTCACGGCGAGCCTCGACTGGCGCCGGACCGAGGGTGAGGAATGGACGATCACCGTCGAGACGATGGACGGCCATGACGTGCGCCTCGAAGCCGGCGGATCGAGGCTGCTGATCGACGGTGCGGCCCAGGAAGACGAGGGGCCGGGCGAATATCCCGACATTTATCGTCATTTCATCGAACTCATCGATGAGCGCAGCAGCGATGTCGACGTTGCGCCCTTCCGTCTCGTCGCCGACTGCCTCCTCGTAGGGCGCACAAACACGGTCGAGCCCGTCAACGGCTGATGGAGCAACTTGCCCACGAACGCATTAATGCTGTGCGGGTCGGGCCGGTAGCGAAACAAGCGTAAGCATCTTTTGCGCGAGATAGGCACGTAGTGGAAACAGCGACTGACGAACTCATTCAGGCCGATCAGGCCTTCACCGGTAATCGGCTCCTGTCGACCTTTTCTCGAGAAGCAAGGGCTTTGATCGAACCCTTCGGCCGCCTCGAGGAGGTAAAGTCCGGGGACACCGTGCTCAACCGTGGCGAGCAAGTCCGCTCTAGCGTTTTCCCAGTCGGGCCGACGATGATCTCGATGGCAGTCGAGCTGAGTGGCGGCCGCTCTGTGGAAGTCGCCTCCATTGGCCGCGAGGGTGCGGTCGGCGGGATTATCAGCTGCGGTCAGGCACCTGCGTTCGCCCGAGCGGTCGTGCTCGTCGGAGGTCCGATTTTCCGCGTTCCAATGGAAGTCCTGGAGGACGCGAAGAGGCGCTCCAGTTTCATTTCCAATATCTTCTGCCGCTTTTCAGATTACCTGCTGGCGCAGGTGATGCAGTCAGCAGCTTGCAACACCTTCCACTCCATTCCCGAGCGCGCCGCCCGGTGGCTGCTTCATGCGCAGGACCGCGCCGGGGACCGGATCCAACTGACGCAGGAGGCGCTTGCAGGCCTCCTTGGCGTCCAGCGAACAACCATCAACGCGGTGATCCAGACACTCCAGAGCGAAGGTGTGATCGCGACTGGTCGCGGCGTGGTCAGAGTGACCGACCGGGCTGGACTGAAGCGGCGCTCGTGCGAATGCTATCAGCGCCTCGATGATCATTTCGGTGCGGTGATCGGCGCGACCGGAACCGGCGGCACGCGCTAGCCTACGAATTTCCAGCGCAGCGTCTCGCCAGCATGGAACGGGACGACGCCTTCGACCTCGTCCGGCACGGTCACTTCGGCAAGTTCGAGCGTCACCATCTGATCGTTGATCGGTAGCCCGTAAAAGGCTGCGCCATTCACCGAAGCGAAGGGCTCGAGCCGGTCCAGTGCATCTTCGTCCTGAAATACGGTGGCGTAGCTTTCCAGCGCGAACGGCGCGTTGAAAATCCCAGCGCACCCGCAGCCGGATTCCTTCGCTTCGCGCGAGTGGGGTGCGCTGTCGGTGCCGAGAAAGAACTTCGGAGAGCCTGAAGTCGCCGCTTTCCGAACGGCGAGCCGGTGCTTCTCGCGCTTGGCTACCGGCAAGCAGTAAGCGTGCGGCCTCAGTCCCCCAGCAAAAATGGCGTTACGGTTCATGATCATATGCTGCGGAGTGACCGTCGCGCCGATCCTCTCACCGGCGCCTTCAACGAACTGCACCGCCTCTGCAGTCGTAATGTGCTCGAAAACGATCTTCAGGTCCGGGAAATCGCGCACGACGCTGCTTAGCACCCGATCGATAAACACGGCTTCTCGGTCGAAGACGTCGACGTCAGGATCCGTGACCTCGCCATGAACGCATAGGACCATCCCGATCCGCTGCATCCGTTCCAGCGTTGGATAGACGTTGCGGACGTCGGTGACCCCGGACGCGCTATTGGTCGTCGCGCCGGCTGGATAGAGCTTTGCCGCGATCCAAACCTTTTCCTCGAAGCCGCGCTCCATTTCGTCGCGATTGGCCTGATCCGTAAGGTAGCAGGTCATGAGCGGTGTAAAGGCCGGACCTGCCGCGGCGAGGATTCGATCACGATAGGCGGCGGCAGCCTCCACGGTCGTCACCGGCGGGACGAGGTTGGGCATGATGATTGCCCGGCCGAACTGCCGCGCCGTATAGTGCGTGACCTTTCGCAACATCTCGCCGTCGCGCAAATGCACGTGCCAGTCGTCCGGCTGTCGAATAGTCAGCGTTTGCGATGCCACGGCGGGGTCCCTAACTGATGGCCATGGCTGCGACCACCCTTGCCGACCGCGTTCTCGTCCGCCTCTCTGGGGAGGACGTGCGTGGCTTCCTTCAAGGGTTGGTTACCAGCGACGTCACGCATGAGCTTCCAGTCTGGGCAGGGCTGCTGACGCCGCAGGGCAAGTGCCTCTTCGATTTCATCATCTGGGCCGACGGTAGTGACCTGCTGCTCGATTGCGAGGAGTCAGCGGCGGATGAGCTCATCAAGCGGCTTTCGACCTATCGTTTGCGGCGCCCAATCCGGATCGAACGGGATCAGGCACTTGCCGTTCATTGGTCGCCAGAAGGCATTGAAGGCGTTCCGGATCCGCGGCTGCCTGAACTTGGAGGACGTTGGCTCGGACCTGCAGGCGAGCAGGTGGCCGGTTGGCTCGAACACCGCCTCCGCCTCGGCGTCACCGAAGGTCAGGCAGAGCTTCGCGACATCCTCTGGCTGGAATGCAACGCCGCCGAGTTGAATGGCGTCAGCTTCACCAAAGGCTGCTTCGTCGGCCAGGAAAATACGGCGCGCATGAACTGGCGCCAGAAGATCAATCGCCGGCTGGTCGTCGCCGAGACCGACGCACCAGGGCCTCGGACCCGTCAAATCTATCCGGAGCTTAGCCTCGCCGTCGAACATCGGCGGACGGACGACCTTGAGGGGGCAATTACCCCCCAGTGGCTGAACGATGCGTTGGCTCAGCCGAGCACGGCGTAGGCTCGGACCGGGAAGCTCCCCATGCCGCGGACCTTCGGCGGAACGGCCGAGAAGCGGAAGCCCTCGTCGGGAAGGCTGCCGAGGTTCGTCATATGCTCGCAAATGGGAATGCCGGCGGCGAGAAGCTTCGTGTGCACCGGGCGAACCCGGACGCGGGTGTCATCGATATTGTTGCTGTCGATGCCGACCAGCGCGGCTCCGCTATCCACAAGCCAATCGGCCGCGTCCGCTGTCAGGAAAGGATGCTCGCTGCCGTAGCGGTCCATCTGCCAATGCCGATCCCAGCCCGTGTGCACGAGGATGGCTTTGCCACGCACGTCGGAGCTTTCGAGGTGCGGCCTGTCAGTTGCGAGCTCGGCGTCGAACGGACGCCTGATGACCAGGCCGGGCACGTCGGCTAGCGATAGCAGCGGCAACTCGGAAAGATCGGCGCCGTCAACGTACCGGTGGAACGGCGAATCTACGTAGGTGCCAGTGTTCGCCACCATATCGATTTGCCCGATCTGAAAAGTCGAACCGTCATCGTAGTTCGCCGCCGTGCTTTCGCGTTTCCAGAAGTCGCAGATATGCGGTCCCGGCAGGCCCTCATAAGTCGTCATACCATGCTCGATCACATGGCTGAGGTCGACGATCCTTTTCTCTTCCACAGCCGCCACAATGCCACGGCTGCGATGAGCATCCAAACGACGTTCAGCGATGCCGAGGGCAATGCTTTGTGCCACCAGCCGTTGACCACGAAACCGGCAGCGCCGACCAGGTTCATCCATTGGAAAGCCAGCGACTGACCGGTGAGCCGTCCGGCGGTCACGAGAAGATAGGCGAGCAGGATCAGGGTGGCGCCAGCCCAGCCGACGACCTCCACGGCAATCTGAACGCCGCTCAACGGGGCCGCATCACTGAGCTGCCAATCGGCGCAGAACGTAGTGCAGGATCCCGCCGGAGCGGAAATATTCGAGCTCGTTGAACGTATCGATGCGGCAGCGGGCGGTGAACGACGCTTCCGCGCCATCGGCGCGCCTCACCTTCACCTGCACATCCTGTCGCGGCTGAATTTCGGCCACGCCATCGAGGGTGAAGCTCTCCTCGCCGGTGAGGCCGAGGCTCGCCGCGCTCTCGCCTTCATGGAATTGGAGCGGGAGAACGCCCATGCCGACCAGGTTTGAGCGGTGGATACGCTCGAAGCTCTCTGCAATCACGGCGCGCACGCCGAGGAGGATCGTGCCCTTCGCCGCCCAGTCGCGTGAGCTGCCCGTGCCGTATTCCTTGCCCGCAAGGATCACGAGCGGAGTGCCGTCATGCTTGTAGGCCATGGCGGCATCGTAGATCGGCATGGTCTCGCCGGTCGGCGCATAGCGCGTGTACCCGCCCTCGACATTGTCGAGCATTCGATTGCGAATGCGGATATTCGCGAAGGTGCCTCGCATCATCACTTCGTGGTTGCCGCGGCGGGCGCCGTAGCTGTTGAACTCGGCGCGGCTGACGCCATGTTCCAGCAGGTACCGGCCGGCCGGGCTGTCGGGCTTGATCGAGCCTGCCGGTGAAATGTGGTCGGTCGTGATCGAATTGCCGAACACCGCGAGCGCCCGTGCCTCCTGGATGTCTCCGGCAGGCGTCGGCGTCATGGTCATGCCGGTGAAGTAGGGCGGGTTCTGGATGTAGGTCGACTCGGGCGGCCAGCTGTAGGTCGCGCCGCCGGTAACCGTAATCGAGCGCCACTCGTCGCCACCGCGATAGACGTCGGCGTAGCGCGTGCGGAACATATCGGAGTGCACATGCTCGTCGATAAGCGACCGAATTTCCTCGTTCGAGGGCCAGATGTCCTTCAGGTATACGGGTTCGCCGTTTCGGCCGGTGCCGATGGGGTCGCGCACCATGTCGGACCGGACGCTGCCCTTCAACGCATAGGCTACGACCAGCGGAGGTGAGGCGAGATAGTTCGCGCGACAATCCGGCGAGACACGGCCTTCGAAGTTGCGGTTGCCGGAAAGGACGCTGACCGCGACGAGGTCGTTGTCGTTAATCGCCTTGCTGATCGACTCGGGAAGCGGTCCGGAATTGCCAATGCAGGTCGTGCAACCATAGCCGACGAGGTCGAAGCCCAGCGCGTTCAGGTCCTCCTGAAGGCCGCTCGCCTTGAGATAGTCGGTGACCACCTGGCTTCCCGGTGCCAGGCTGGTCTTCACCCAAGGCTGGCTCTGGAGACCCTTCTCGCGTGCCTTGCGGGCGACAAGGCCCGCCGCGATCAGAACAGAGGGATTCGAAGTGTTCGTGCAGCTCGTGATCGCCGCAATCGCGACGTCACCGTTGCCGAAGTCGAACTTTTCGCCTTCGACGGAGACGCGCGGATCGTTGTGCTTCTTGTACGTGCTTTCCAGTTCGCCGTTGAACTGGTCGTCGACGTCTGAAAGCAAAACGCGGTCCTGCGGTCGTTTCGGGCCCGCGAGCGATGGCTCGATTGAACCCATGTCGAGCTCCAGCGTGTCGGTGAACACCGGCTCCGGAGCCGAGGCGTCTCGCCAGAGTCCCTGGGCCTGGGCATAGGCTTTCACCAAGGCGATGCGATCGGCATCGCGGCCGGTCAGCTCGAGATACTCGAGCGTGCGGTTGTCGATTGGGAAGAAGCCGCAGGTTGCGCCATATTCTGGCGCCATGTTCGCGATGGTCGCACGGTCCGCGACGGTCATATTGTCGAGCCCCGGGCCGTAGAATTCGACGAAACGGCCGACGACGCCTTTCTGACGAAGCATCTGGGTCACAGTGAGCACCAGATCGGTCGCGGTGATGCCTTCCTTGAGCTCACCGTCCAGTCGGAAGCCAACGACTTCGGGGATCAGCATGCTGACCGGCTGACCAAGCATGGCCGCTTCGGCCTCGATGCCACCAACGCCCCAACCGAGCACGCCGAGCCCATTGACCATTGTCGTGTGGCTGTCGGTGCCAACGAGCGTGTCCGGATAGGCCACCGTCTGACCCGTCTGATCTGCACCGGTCCAGACGCACTGGGCGATGTGTTCCAGATTTACCTGGTGGCAGATGCCCGTGCCGGGCGGCACGACCTTGAAGTCGTCGAACGCTTCGGTCGCCCACTTGAGGAACTCGTAGCGTTCGCCATTGCGGTGATATTCGAGCTCGACGTTCTTCTCGAACGCGCGCGGCGTGCCGAACTCGTCGACCATCACGCTGTGGTCGATCACAAGATGGACGGGGACGAGCGGATTGATCTTCTGCGCGTCGCCGCCGAGATCCTTCATTGCATCCCGCATGGCAGCGAGATCGACGACGGCCGGAACGCCCGTGAAGTCCTGCATCAACACGCGCGCCGGACGGTACTGGATCTCGCGCGAGATCTTGCGTTCCTTCTGCCAGTCGACCATCGCTTGGAGGTCGTCGCGGGTAACGCTCTGACCATCCTCGAATCGCAGCAGGTTCTCCAGCAGCACCTTCATCGAGAAGGGCAGGCGGGACACATCCCCGAGCGCCTCCGCCGCTTTAGGCAGAGAGTAGTAAGCATATGACTTTCCGCCGATTTCGAGGGTCGAGCGGGTGCGGAGGCTGTCCTGGCCGGTGGGGATCATTGCTGTCCTTCGTGTTCGCGGCTGCGCAAGCGGTGCGCGCTCGCTTGGGTCGCGAGCGCCCTTAGCAATCAGCTCCGCGCGCCGCAAACGCACGATCGGTGCGCCGAACGGAACAAACCTTGCGCTAAGATGAACGAGAGAGCTCTAACAACCGTTTCGGGTCCACATTAAGTTCTTCTTTATGACCCACGACAGCGACTACTTCCGACGCCGGGCAGCAGAAGCCAGGGCAGCCGCATCGTCTAAGGAATTTGGGGAAAATGCGGAGGTGGCAGGCGATCTGGCGCTTGCCTATGCGGCGCTGGCGAAGCGCCGTGCCGCCGCTGCCAAGGCCGCTGAGGAAGCCGAGCAGAAGCCGGCAATTCCGCTCGAAGCTTAAATCCAGCCGCGTTTCTTGAAATAGAGGTACGGCCCGACCGCGCTGATCAGCATCAGCACGAGCGAAAGCGGATAGCCGTAAACCCAGTCCAGCTCCGGCATGTGATGAAAATTCATGCCGAAGATGCCGGCGATGAGCGTCGGCGGCAGGAATACCACCGCTGCCCAGCTGAACAGCTTCATCGCTGCATTCTGCTCAATGCTGATTAGCCCGAGCGACGCGTCCAACAGGAACGTGACGTTGTCGGAGAGGAAGCTTGCATGCTCGCTGAGCGCCGTGACGTCACTGGTCAGGCTTCCAAGATGATGGCGAAGTTCTTTTTCCCTGGCCTCATGGATCCGGTTCGATCCGGCGAGAAAGCTTAGCATGCGCATGGTGCTCACCGCCGAGTAGCGGATTTTCGTTAGAAGCGTCTGCGTGCGGCCAATGCTAGTGAGCAGCGCCGTGAGCTTCGCGGCCGGAATGCGCCGTTCGTCCTCGTCGCCACGGAAGATCTGCTGCGAGAGACGTTCCATCGTCGCCGTGACCGCCTCGATCTCGTCGGCGAGGCGATCGATGATTGCGTCGAGGAGCCGAACGAGCGTGGTAGGGCCATCGCGAACAAGATCGGGATCGCGGCGCGCATGGTTCTCGAAAGTCCTGACGGGCTTCGGCGTTGCATAGCGGATGGTGACCAGCCGATTGCCGGCAAGGACGAAGCCGATCGGCGTAGTTGTCGGATGCGCTTCATCGACACCGCGCAGAGCACTTACCGTCATGTAGAGCGTGCCGTTCTTCTCGTAGAGGCGGCTCGAGGGTTCGATCTCCGCCATTTCCGCCTGCGTCGGCACATTCACGCCGATGCACTGCTCGACGAGCCGCTCCTCTTGTTTGGTCGGCTCTTCGAGGTCGATCCAGGTCGCCTCGTCGGGAATGCGCTGCGTGTTCGCATCGATGACGCTTCCATCGCATCCCGGACCGTAAGTACGCAGCATGGAGCCGGTTGTTCGTCCGAACTGCCGATCTTTGCAAGCCGCTTACCTATGCTAAGCCTTGGTGCGGATGACGACCCGTCGCGCAGCAATTGCATCACTCTTCATTGTGGCGACGGCCGCGATTGTCCTGCTTGCAATGGGCCGCGATCTGATCTGCACGTGCGGCACCCTCGAACTGTGGGTCGGCGCGCGCGACAGTCCGGAGACGAGCCAGATGCTGGCGGACTGGTACAGTCTCAGCCACGTCGTTCATGGGCTAATCTTTTATGCTCTGCTCTGGCTCGTCGCGCGCCGATGGCCCGTTCAATGGCGCTTCGTGGTCGCGCTTCTGATCGAAGCGACATGGGAGGTCGTCGAGAACACGCCCATGGTCATCGAGCGCTACCGGAGGGGGACGGCCGCGCTCGGATACGCCGGCGATAGCGTCATCAACTCGATGTCGGACATTGCGATGATGGCGCTTGGGTTCCTTGCCGCTCGGAAGTTGCCGGTGCGCGCATCGGTGCTGACGCTCCTCGTCCTCGAGATCGTCCCATTGTTCGTCATTCGCGATAATCTGACGCTAAACGTCTGGGCCCTGCTTGCGCCAAACTCGGCTATCCAGGCGTGGCAGGCTGGGGGTTAGTCGGCACATTTCTCGCGCTGAGACATTGGGCTCAGGTCCTTCAGCGGAGTTAGCGTAGTGAAGCCACTTGCCATCGGTTGCGCGGCCATCGCGGCAGCGCTGCGCGTAGCGCCCGCGGAGGCCGGCGAAATCTTCGGCGGTCTCTATGTCCACGACGTCAAGTTGCCGACGGATCTAAGCGGGCACGAGAGTGGTTTCGACTTGCAGCTTGGCTATCGCGGTGGTCGCATTGGAAGGACGCCCCTGCAGCCCTACGTCTTCGGCGCGCTCAACACTGCCGGGGAGACGAGCTACGCCTCTGTCGGCGTGTCGGCGAAGTTCGGCAAACAGATCTACTTCCGCCCGGGCCTCGGCCTCGCGATCCACGATGGCTCGGCGGCCGAATACTACCGCACCGACAAGATCGCGTTCGGCAGCCGCGTGCTCTTCGAGCCAGAGGTCGCGGTGGGTGCGCAGATCAACGGCCGTCTCAGCGTCGAAGCGAGCTGGGTCCACATGAGTTACGCCACCTTGTTCAGCCACGAGAACCCCGGGATCGACAACCTCGGACTGCGGCTGAATCTCCGCCTTTAGCGGCCGATCATCGTCTCCGGCTTCACGACGCGATCGAACGTTTCTTCGTCGATCAGTTCCAGCTCGAGGCCAGCTTCCTTCAGCGTCTTGCCATGCTTGTGCGCGTGCTTGGCGATCGCGGCCGCATTGTCATAGCCTATTTCGGGGAGCGAGAGCCGTGACGAGCATCAGCGAGCGGTTCATCAGTTCGGCGATCCGCTTCTCGTCGGGCTCCGCGCCGTCGAGCATGCGTTGCGTGAAGCTTTCGGCCCCCGTCGACAGCAGGTTGATCGAGCGGATCACGTTCGCGCCGATCAGCGGCTTGAAGACGTTGAGCTCGAGGTGGCCCTGCATGCCGCCGACAGTCACGGCGACGTGATTGCCCATCACCTGCGCGGCGACCATCGTCAGCATCTCGGCTTGGGTCGGGTTAACCTTGCCCGGCATAATTGAGCTTCCCGGCTCGTTTTCGGGAAGCTTCAGCTCGCCAAGGCCGCAACGGGGGCCGGAGCCGAGCAAGCGAATGTCGTTGGCAATCTTCGTGAACGCTACCGCGATGACGTTGAGGACGCCGGATAGCTCGACCATCGTGTCGTGCGCGGCGAGTTCGGCGAACTTGTTGGGCGCGGAAGTGAACGGCAGCTGCGTGAGATTCGCGATCTCCTTGGCGAATTCTTCGGCGAACCCCTTAGGCGCATTGAGGCCGGTGCCAACTGCGGTACCGCCCTGCGCCAGGCGCAGCAAGCGCGGCATTACGCTCTCGACCCGTTCGATGCAGTCTTCGACCTGCTGGGCGTAGCCGGAGAATTCCTGACCGAGTGTTAGCGGCGTTGCGTCCTGAAGGTGCGTGCGGCCGATCTTCACGATGGAATCCCACCGCCGCGCCTGGTCGGCAAGGCGTGCGTGCATCAGCGTCAGTGCAGGGATGAGACGGGCGGTGACCACCCTCGCCGCCGAAACGTGCATCGCGGTCGGGAAGCTATCGTTGGAAGACTGACCCTTGTTGACGTGATCGTTCGGGTGGACGGGGTCCTTGCCCCCGCGCCTCCCCGTGAGAATCTCGTTGGCGCGGCCGGCAATCACCTCGTTGGCATTCATGTTCGACTGGGTGCCCGATCCCGTCTGCCAGATGACCAGTGGGAATTGCGTATCGAGGTCACCACGCGCGACCTCGCCGGCCGCCTGCTGAATGACTTCTGCGATCTTCGGATCGAGGCCTCCGATGCGGGCATTCACCCGCGCTGCAGCCTGCTTGATGAACCCAAGCGCATGGACGATCTCGATGGGTAATTGTTCGCGCGGCCCGAAGGGGAAGTTCTCGATCGAACGCTCCGTCTGCGCACCCCAATATAAATTCGCGGGAACCTGGATTGGACCGAAGCTATCCGTTTCGGTGCGGGTGCTCGTGCTGGGCATGGAATCCTTCTTTCGTCATGCCGACGTTTAGCCGGCATCCGCCTTTTGAGTTCGCTCGCGCTTTAAGGCAGGCGGACTTTGGATCAAGTCCGCGGTGAGGAGCGCCGTCCCTGCCTGTCCTCCGGACAGGCGGCGCGCCTCACTTCTTGCGAGTGAAGTCGACGTTCACGACGTTGGAGCCGTCATCGGGCGTGCCTTCGTCGGCAGCAGCCGTTTCGGGATCATTCTCCGCTTGCTCATGCTCTTCGTGGGGAGTTTCCGCGGCGTCGGCATGAAAGGTGAGAGCGAACTCGACCGCGGGATCGTGGAACTGGGTGACAGCGGCGAACGGCACATGGAGAGTCGCGGGAACTCCGCCGAACGACAGCCCGACGGAGAAGGAATCCTCCTCGACTTTCAGGTCCCAGAAGCGGTGTTGGATGACGATCGTCATCTCGTCCGGGAAACGTTCGGCAAGATGCTTCGGGATCGACACACCCGGGCTGCGCGTCTTGAAGGTAATGTAGAAGTGGTGGTTGCCGGGAAGCGCGCCCGTCGCCTCTATTTCGCCGAGGACGCGGCCCACGACTGCCCGCAGTGCATCCTGGACGATCTCATCGTACGGAATCAGGCTCTCGGGGGTCTCGTCGCTCATCACCCTTGGTGGTAGCGGGCAGGCTAGCCCGGTCAAGCGGAGTTGTGCGGATGCCCATCGACGCAACCCAACCGTATGATGACAATAACATCTTTGCGCGCATCCTGCGGGGCGAGATCCCGTCGAGAAAGGTCTACGAGGACGAGCATGTGCTCGCCTTCCATGACGTCAATCCGCTCACGCCCACGCACGTATTGGTGATCCCGAAAGGGCCTTATGTCTCGTGGGATGACTTCTCTGTGCATGCTTCGGACGCGGAGATTGCCGCCTTCGTCCGCGCCATCGGCAACATCGCTCGCGACGCGGGGCTGGTTGAGAGTGGCTACCGCCTCCTCGCCAACGCGGGACTGAACTCGGGCCAGGAAGTGCCGCACCTGCATGTTCACATCTTTGGCGGCAAGCCGCTAGGGCCCATGCTGACGCGATAATCGTTCAGCACGGAGCCAAGTTGGCGAGCCAAGAGGGGATTGCCCTTGCGGCCTCAACCGTTAGGGTCGGAAGCCGAATTGATTGCATAGGGGAGAATGATGGCAACTGCAGCAGAGCGCGGGGGCCTGCTCGGCCGGGTGAAGTCGCTGGATGCAATTCTTGCGACTGCTGAAAAGAAGGGGCTGCACCGTTCGCTAGGTGCGTTCCAGTTGACTTTACTGGGTATCGGCGCCGTGATCGGCACCGGCATCTTCGTCTTGACCGCCGAGGCCGCCCAGAAGGCCGGCCCAGCCATGATGATCAGCTTCGTCATCGCAGGTGTAGTCTGCGCCGTCGCCGCACTCTGCTATTCGGAGCTGGCCTCGATGGTCCCCGTTGCGGGATCCGCCTACACATACACTTACGCGGTGATGGGCGAGCTGTTCGCCTGGATGGTTGGCTGGGCCTTGATCCTTGAGTATGCGATCGGCGCAAGCGCCGTCGCCGTTGGCTGGTCGGGCTATTTCGTCGGACTGATGAAGAGCTGGGGGATAATCATCCCACCGGCGCTCGGCCGCAGGCCCGTTTGGCGGCGGCGTGTTCAATCTGCCCGCGGCGGTCATCGCCGGCCTGGTCACCATACTTCTCATTGTCGGCACCAAGGAAAGCGCACGCTTCAACGCCGTTCTCGTGCTCGTGAAGGTCACCGCACTGACGATCTTCTGCATCCTCACCTTGCCGATCCTGAAAAGGGCGAGCATTTCACGCCCTTCATCCCGAATGGATGGGGCACCTACGGTGTGGTTGGCGCCGCCGCATCGATCTTTTTCGCGTACGTCGGGTTCGACGCCGTCTCGACCGCAGCCGAGGAAACCAAGAACCCGCAGCGCAACGTGCCGATCGGCCTCATCGCCTCGCTCGGCATCTGCACCATTTTCTATCTGCTGGTCGCAGCGGGAGCTATCGGCGCGATCGGCGCCCAACCCGTTCGCGACGCGCTTGGCCATCCGTTTCCACCGGGCAGCATCGAACTCACCAACCAGTGCAATGCAATCGTCGCTGGCGGCGCTCAGCAGCCCCTCGTCTGCTCGCGCGAGGCGCTGGCGCATGTCCTTCGCAGCGTCGGCTATCAACGACTTGGCGATTTGATGGGCGTTGCCGCGTTCATTGCGTTGCCATCCGTCGTGCTGATGATGATGTTCGGCCAGACTCGCATCTTCTTCGTCATGGCCCGCGACGGCCTGCTTCCGGAGAAACTCGCGTCTGTTCACCCGCGCTTTCGAACCCCGCACGTGGTGACGGCAGTCACCGGTGTCGGCGTGATGCTGGCGGCCGCATTCCTTCCGGTCGGCAAGCTTGCGGACTATTCCAACTCCGGTACGCTGTTCGCCTTCATGATGGTTGCGATCTCGGTGCTCGTGCTTCGTCGGACCGATCCGAACCGTCGGCGTCCGTTCCGCACGCCAGCCGTCGGGGTCATCGCTCCGATCGCCATCATCGGCTGCGTCGCGCTCTATATCATGCTGCCGCCGATCGCGATTGCGGTTCTTCCTGTTTGGGGTGTCGTCGGCCTGCTGATCTACTTCGGCTATTCGCGCAGCCGCAGCCATGTCGGACGCGGAGTCGTCGAAGTTCCGGAGCTTTCGCCGGATGCACCGGCTTCGGTAGGCGTGGCGCCACTTCCCGGCGCCCCCGCTCCGGGTAATCCCGAAGAACGCGGCTAGCGCCTAAGCGGCCAGTTCACCGGCAAGCGCCCTGAGGTCAGCCTCAGGGCGCGCGCCATAATGCTGGATGACCTCGGCGGCGCAGATCGCGCCGAGGCGTAGCGACTGCTCGAGGCTCTTGCCGCGCGCCTGGCCGAACAGGAAACCGGCGGCGAAGAGGTCGCCGGCGCCAGTCGTGTCGACCAGTTCGCGGATGGGCTCGGCGGAGACATCTGCCCGCTCGCCAGCCTGAGTTGCCAGCGCCCCGTCTTCGCTGCGGGTAACGACGAGCGTCTCCACCTTGCCCTTGATTACTTCGACTGCGGTCTCGAGGTGCGCGATGCCGGCAAGCGCCTCGACCTCCGCCTGGTTCGCAAACAGAATATCGATCCGCCCGCTATCAAGCAGCTCGATGAAGCCTTCCCGGTGTCGGTCCACGCAAAAGGTGTCGGACAGGGTGAAAGCAACTTTGCGGTCTGCTTCACGGGCGACTTCGATGGCGCGGACCATCGCGAAGCGCGGTGTCTCCGGGTCCCAAAGATAGCCCTCAAGATAGAGGATCGATGAGGATCGAATCTGATCTTCGTCCAGCGCGCTCGCCGGCAGATGTTGTGCTGCCCCGAGGAAGGTGTTCATGGTCCGGTGCCCATCTGGCGTCACGAGGATCATCGAGCGCGCGGTCGGCAATCCCACGTCATTCGCGGGCGTGATGAACTCGACACCCGCTGCAGTGAGGTCGTGCCGGTAAAATTTCCCAAGCTGATCGGGCGCGACCTGGCCTATGAAGGCGGCTCGGCCGCCAAGCGCAGCTAGGCCCGCGGCGGTGTTGCCCGCCGACCCCCCGCTAACCTGCTGCGCGGGTCCCATGTGCGAATAGAGCCGCTCGGCCTCATCCGCGTCGATCAGCCGCATCGAGCCTTTCACCAGCCCTTCTGTGTGCAGGAGAGCGTCGGTCGCGTTGGCGATGACGTCGACGATGGCGTTACCGATGCACAGCACGTCGAGACGGGTCGAGGACATGAAATCTCCGGAGAAGAGCTGGAAAATGCGTCGCCTAGCCGCGCGTTCACCAACGAGCAACATTGCCTCGGCGACGAACGGACGGCATCATCTCTTTATGCGCCGCTTATTTCCCCTCCTCATTCTGTTCCTCGCCGCCTGCGCTACTCGGCCGGAGCCAGCGCCCCCAGTCGCACAGCCCGCGCCCGCAACGCAGTCCCAGACGAAGAAGCTCGTCGGCCTCACCCGCAGGAGCTTGTCACGCAGTTCGGAGGTCCCGCGCTGCAGGTCCGCGAGGGGAATAGCCTGAAGCTCCAATTCAAATCGCGCCGCTGCGTGCTCGACGCCTACCTTTATCCTTCGACGAATGGCGCGATGCGCGTGACCTGGGTCGACACGCGCCTGCCGTCTGGAGTGGACACCGATCAGGCGGCCTGCATCTCCGACCTCGAAAACCCGAGCTGAGTTAGCGCCCATTCCGCAGTCTCGGCGATTACAGCATCATCGCTGACGAGATGACGTTCCACTGATGGGACAAGCGCCTGATCGCCACTGTTTCCGGCCGCAATGAGGCAGTTGCGCATCATCCTTTTAACTCCGATGCGCTTGATCGGCGAGCCGGCGAACATCTCCCGGAAAGACGCATCTTCCAATGCAAGCAAGTCGGCGAGGCGCGGCGCAGCCAGTTCGGCGCGCGGCAGGAATGCGCGGTTTGCCGCAGCCGCATCCGCGAAGCGGTTCCACGGACAGACGGCGAGGCAATCGTCGCAACCGTAGATGCGATTGCCCATCATCGGACGCAGTTCGGTCGGAATCGGCCCGTCATGTTCGATGGTCAGGTACGAGATGCAGCGCCGAGCATCGATGCGGTGCGGTCCGAGAAATGCCTGAGTAGGGCAGGCGTCGAGACAGCGCGTGCAGGTTCCGCAATGTTGACCGTGATCCGTCGAGGCGTCGGGCTGCAGTTCCAGGCTCGTCAGGATAAACTCCGAGAAACATCCAGCTACCATGCTCCCGGCTGACCAGGTTCGTGTGCTTGCCCTGCCACCCGATGCCTGCTGCCTGCGCCAGCGGCTTCTCCATGACCGGCGCGGTGTCCACGAAAACCTTAAGCTCGCCACCCGCTTGATCGACGAGCCAGCGGGCGAGGGCTTTGAGCGCCTTCTTCACGGTCTTGTGATAGTCGCCGCCCTGCGCATAGACGGAGACGCGGCCGAGCTCGGGGTGCGCCGCGAGCGTGAGCGGATCCGAAGCCGGCGCGTAGCTCATGCCGAGCGCGATCGCCGACCTCGCCTCCGGCCACAGCGCGAGCGGTGACACGCGGTGGTGCGCGCGCTCCTCCATCCAGCCCATCGTCCCGTGATGACCGGCTTCGAGCCAGCGTTTGAGCTCGAGCCCGGAAGCGTCCGCGGCGTCCGCACGCGTGAAGCCGCACGCAGCAAAGCCAAGGCTCGCAGCCTGCGCCCTTATTGCTTCTTCAAGGGTTGGACTCTTATGCACAGCCGGTCCCTACACGGATGGGCAGGATTTCCGTAGGAATTTCAGTGCTTCGACAGGTTTCCCAAAGCGTTGCAACGAGCGGATTGGCCGTCGAAGCAATCGATCTCGTCAAGGATTTCGGCGACACGCGCGCCGTGAACGGCGTCAGCCTCGCCGTTCCGACCGGTTCTATTTACGGCCTTCTGGGGCCGAACGGCGCCGGTAAGACGACAACGCTCAGGATGCTGATCGGCATCATCGATCCATCGAGCGGCATGCGCCGCGTGCTCGGCCGGAGCAGCCGATCGATGCCGCCCCGGAAATCGGGTACCTTCCTGAGGAGCGCGGCCTGTATCAGTCGATGCACGCGCGCGAGGCGATCGCCTTCATGGGTGCGCTGCGGGCCTGCCGATCGCTGAGGGTCGCAGGCGGGCCGACGATCTGCTGGAGCAGCATGGTCTGTCGGAGTGGGGAAAGAAGTCGATCCGCAGCCTGTCCAAGGGCATGGCGCAGACCGTTCAACTGCTCGGCGCCATCGTCCATCGCCCGATGCTGATCGTCTTGGACGAGCCTTTCTCCGGCCTCGACGCCATCAATCAGGGCCGGCTCGAAGAGATGATCCGCCGTGAGGCGCGAGACGGGGTCACCGTTCTTTTCTCGACCCACGTCATCGCTCATGCCGAGCGGCTCTGCGAGCGCATTGCGATTATCGCCAAGGGCTCCGTGGCGTTCGACGGCAGCGTTGCCGAAGCGCGCGGTCGTCTGCGTCCGATCGTTCGTTTGCGCACCCGCGCTTCCGACGGACCATGGCGCGCTGCAATGCCCGCCAACGCTCGGTGCGAGGGAGACGAATTGGTTTTCGAGCTGCCGGAGGACGGTCCTGAGCCCTTGCTCAAGGCGCTGATCGACGGCGGAGCAGGCATCGAGACTTTGGCGATCGAACGCCCAGGCCTGCATGATGCCTTCGTCTCGATCGCCGGCAGTCAGGCACTCGCCGCAATGGGCACGCAGGAGCAGGTGAAATGACGCGGCTGTTGCGCTCAGCTTTCGTGATTGGCCGCCGCGACTTCCAGGCAACGGTGCTGTCGAAGGCCTTTATCTTCTTCCTGCTCGGACCAGTTTTCCCGCTGCTGCTGGGCGGCGTGTTCGGCGGTATCGGCGCGAAGGTCGCTAGCCAAACGGAACAGCCCGTCGTCGCTGTCGTGTGGCCGCAGGAGGACTATGCTCGCTTGTCCGACGCCCGCGATCAGCTGGCAGAAGCGATGCACGGCGCGACGGTGGTGAAGCTGGTTCACTACGCACCGGCTAGCGATCTAAAGGCGCAGCAGCAGCGGCTGCTCGCCTCTCGCGAACCCCCAGTTCGCGCCGTGCTGACCGGGAACCTTGCAACGCCTCATTTCACGGGTGCGGTCGGGCCAGATGTCGATCAGGTCGAGTTGATCATCGCCAATGCCCGCGACCGAAATGCGGAGCCTGACCTCGCGGTTACTCCGACCGCCGCCGCATCGGGTTCGGTCGCGAAGGATCAGGCAGTCACCGGCCAGATCGGGCAGATGCTGCTGTTCTTCCTGACAATTCTGCTGTCCGGCATGGTGATGAGCCAGCTGATCAGGAGAAATCGAACAAGATCATCGAGGTGATCGCGGCGGCAGTGCCCATCGATGCTTTGTTCATTGGCAAGCTGTTCGCGATGCTGGCGGCTTCGATCGTCGGCATCGTGGGCTGGATCAGCGCGGGCGCCTTGCTCATCCAGATGTGAACAGCGGTGGCGTGCGCTCGCTGCCGTCGCCTGCTGTGGGTTGGCCGGCCTTTCTGGGTTTCGGCGTCGTCTATTTCGGTACGTATTATCTGCTGCTCGGCGCGGCCTTCCTAACAATAGGTGCGCAAGCGTCGACCGTGCGCAGGTGCAGAACTCTGTCGATGCCAGTCACCTTCGCTCAGGTGCTGATCTTCGGCTTCGCCGCAACCGCGGTGGGTCAGCCGAACTCTGCAGAAGCCATTGCCGCCGCCGTGTTTCCGCTATCCTCTCCGATGGCGATGCTGGCTCGGGCGGCGCAGGACCCTGCCTGGGTGCCGCAGATCGTTGCGATCGTCTGGCAAGCGGCTCCCGGTAGCGTCCGGATCCTGCGCGTCGGGTCGCGGCTCTTCCGCAAAACGGCGTTGAAGTCCAGGCCCCCGCACGAAATGGTGGCGGCGAGTTAGAAGACCCTGAATGTAGGCGGAGGCGTTTAGTCGAGTGCGGCGCGAGCCTGCTCCGTCAGCCACTGCTGCATCGACATGTAGGGGAACGGCCCGTGGCTCTTAACTCGTGCGCAATCCCGGCGGTTGCCCACTCGGCGCGGCTCGGACCGTTGGGCAGATGCATGGCATTTACGGGAAGCGGGACGGCTGTCCGTTGATCCGTTCGACCAGCGAAAGGTCGGCGAGACCCGGATGATAGAAGAAGCCGTTTGCGCCAGCGTCGGCATAAGCCTTACCGCGTTCGATCGCCTGAAGCGGGCGAGAGCCTCGTTATCAGCGGCCGCGGGAGCCTTCAGGAAAAAGGTCGGTCCTCATGTCGATGAAGAAGCTGCCGCCAACGCCGAAGCCCGCAGAGCAGCCAGTCTGGCGACCTGATCTTGTACGTCGTAAAGGCGATCGGTGCCGACCACCTGATCCTCGAAGTCGCAGCCGATCGCGCGGGTCCGGGCGAGGCGCCGTCCATTGGCCTTATGGCTTCGACGTCGTCGGTGTACCCCGACCTTCGAAATCATATGTGCGACCTGGAAGCGTTTTCGTCTTCACAATGCGAGCTGCGTTTGACAGCGCGAAGTCGAGTGGCACTTCCTTGCCGTCCGCGAAGCCATTGGCCATGGCGACCGACGCGCTGCCGGTTGCAAGCGCTTTCCTGCACCCGACTTGGCAACGGCTTGCTGCTCGCCTCGATGTTTGATGTTTAACAGCACCAGCGGATCGCCCGCGACGTGCAATTTTGCGAAGTCATTGAACTTGCGCCGATGTCACCGCGCCTTTCGCCTTCGCACGAAGCTAGTGTCCTCCGTGCAGATCGGCTGTCGGCGCCTCTCGATTATTGCGCTAGACACAGAATACCAGTTCATCGCTGCTCTTCCCATCTCTGTCAGGGTCGCCCATCAGTGCGCGATGCGGGAAGGGGCCGTGACGATCTGCGCGACGCCTACATCCGCCCAGACCTTTTTGTCGGGCGCTCCGGGGAAAGCGATGGCGTCGAGCGGCACAGGGATATAGCAAAAGACGCGCTCGATCTGTGCCGGATCGGCGAGACGGGGACGAAGAAGCCGCTCGCGCCTGCGTCGGCGAAGGCCTTGCCTCTCTCGACGACCCGATCGATGCAGTGATTTGTCACGGGTTTGCGTCTTTAGGAACAGGTCGGTCCGCGCGTTGATGTAGAATGCATCGCCGACCGTTTGGCGGATCTTGGCGATGCGCCTTACCTGGAGGTCGAGCGGATGAACGCCTTAGCATACGCAACTGAACCAGGTGATCAAGCAAAAAAAAA
>CAVVWY010000012.1:0-39364 GCA_963752025.1 uncultured Alphaproteobacteria bacterium
GGTGCTCCGCCGAGTACGTATTGCTGATCGGTCAGCTCAACCTGCATCTTCTCGGCGTTCGTGATGAAGTACGGCGATAGGTAGCCGCGATCGAACTGCATGCCCTCGACGACGTCGAGCTCGAATTCGAGACCCTTCGCCTCCTCGACCGTGATCACCCCTTCCTTACCGACCTTCTCCATCGCTTCAGCAATCTTCTCGCCGACTTCACGGTCGCCATTAGCGGAGATGATTCCGACCTGCGCGATCTCGTTCGAACCGGACACGTCCTTCGAGCGCTTCTTGAGGTCCTCGACGACCTTGATGACCGCGAGATCAATCCCGCGCTTGAGGTCCATCGGGTTCATGCCCGCAGCGACCGACTTCATGCCTTCACGGACAATCGCCTGGGCGAGCACCGTCGCGGTCGTCGTGCCATCACCGGCATGTTCGCTCGCCTTGGAGGCGACCGACTTTAGCATCTGCGCGCCCATGTTCTCAAACTTGTCCTTGAGCTCGATCTCCTTGGCGACGGTGACGCCGTCCTTGGTGATCCGCGGGGCGCCGAAGCTCTTGTCCATAACGACGTTGCGGCCTTTGGGGCCGAGCGTGACGCGAACGGCGTTAGCGAGAATGTCGACGCCACGACTGATGCCTTCACGCGCTTCGCGTGAGAAAATTACGTTCTTTGCTGACATCCAGATATCCTTCGTGATGACGGTGGTTCACCGGCGGCTTAAGGCCCGCCTGGTGCCATCGAGAGTTCAGGCGACGATACCGAGAACGTCGCTTTCCTTCATGATGATCAGATCTTCTCCGTCGAGCTTGACCTCGGAGCCGGACCATTTGCCGAACAGGATCTTGTCGCCCGCCTTTACGTCGAGTGGTGTGACCTTGCCATCATCACTGCGGGCGCCGGAACCTACCGAGACAACCTCGCCCTCCTGCGGCTTTTCCTTGGCAGTATCGGGAATGATGATGCCGCCGGCTGTCTTTTCCTGCGCTTCGATGCGCCGGACGAGCACGCGGTCATGTAGGGGACGGAAGGTCATAGACAGTATCCTTTGAGGTGCGCCGTCTGTCCGTCATGCGGCAGCCTGATGGCGGAAACAGTCGTTAGCACTCAATGACCGAGAGTGCCAGAAGCAGGGGAAAGCCTACGTCCCCTCCCTGCTCCGTTCGCTTCAGCGCTCGAAGATGTGCCCAGTCCCAGCGCCCTAGGTCAGGGCCGTCCGCATGTATGTTGCTGTCGCGAAGAAGGCGAAATCATCCCGTCGTGCGGAAATGCGAGGACAGTGCGATTTGCTCCAAGTTAGAGACTTTGCTTTCGACCTATTGCGCTATTTCCGCGAGCGGCCCCTGAGAGCTGCATTCCCTATGCGCTGACTTGAGGCTCCTTCCATTGAGTTACAGCCTGCGCGAGCTGGTCAGGGAAGTTAGTTAGGATCGACATATATGCTTTGCCGCCCCTCAGGCTTATGGTTGAGCGGCTATACCAAGTCGCGCCTGTGAGAGCCGGCGAAAGGCCTCGCAGGAGAGCGTGCAGCTTTGGCGCACCCTCGAACGAGCTGGTTCCAAGACAAAACTCTTGTTCCGTCAGGTACGAAAAATGATCACCATCGTTCGTCATGCAACCAGCCTTTCGTGAAACGTCCAGATCAGGGACGACGCTGCTCACGTTTCTGGCGAAGGGCTATCCGGTCTTTCATGGAGGCAGCCGGCTCAACGGCCCGGCGAAATGGCAGCTTTCACCCAAGGCTGACTCGTGCCGAGCGTCTTCTTTCGACCCAAAACTGCTCTAGCTGCGCGTCAGGTCCTCGTCCGCTCAAACTCGCCAGCCGCCGCGATGCTCCCTCAACATAGGATGGGCGCACCGCCTCCAATAGCTTCGCCACTGTCCGAGCCTCTGATCAAAGTACGCAGGCCTCTTCGACCGATTGTAGCCAAAAAGAGAGCAAAGAAAGCGGGGTTAGCCGCGGACGAGTTGGAATCGCGGTCAACGGACGCGGCTAGGCCGAGGCTCAGGCGTGACCTTGCGACTGGTCGAGGAACGTAACCGAAGCTGCTTCGCTTAACCTATGTGAGCCCTGACGCGGACGCATTCCGCAAGCGCGCCAAAGAATGTCGCGACGTTGCCAACGGCACCAAAGATGTAAAGGCGCAGCGGGAGCTCCGCGACATAGCATCTGAGCTCGATAACGAAGCTGACATAATGGATGCGGAGCATCGTAGCCGAGACTAGTCCTTCAGCGGCGTAGCACCCACGGAAACGACATATCGGCCGATCCGTTTGTTGCCCTCGTCGAGGGTGACTTCCGCGCTGAAAAACGGATTGCCATGCGACACCTCGTCTGCCGCGATCTCGATGGCACTGCGGATCGCCTTTTGCCAAGCCTTCACGACGTCAGATGATCGTTGCTCTGATGAAGATGAGAAATGCTCATTGACGATCGTGAGGCGGTAAGTAGGCACGCGGATCCATCGATAGCGGACAAATTGGTTCCCCATGATAACTTCGATCAGGTGCGGCAGTTTCTTTACAGAACATCGGTGCTAGGCAGGCTGAGTCCGCCGTCGTGATTTGCGGCAACTTAGCAGAGGTCCCTTTTGGCGGCGGCGGACAATCGCCTTGTGGGCTCCGTCGAGCCCTTGCTTTATGCGGTGGTCCATACAGCTAATGTCGGAACCGTTCGGAATGTCCGCAATGGGTCGAAGGCGGACACATCCATGGACGCGCCGCTCAGGACGCCGTTTCGATTGTTGCGCCGCTGATCTTTGCCTCCGTCGCCGAACCCTCGGCCGCAGAGCGGTGCGCGATAGCGGTCGCGATCACCCAGCCGCTGGCCGCGAGTATGAAGGAAATCGCCGTTTCATTCTGCGTCTCTGCATCGCGAGGCGCGAGGGCAATTCTCGGCAGCCACACGAGCAAACCGAAGAGCGCCATTTGCAGCGCTGAGAGGCCCGCAGCTGGCCGCGCATACGGTCCAACGACTAGCGCAATTCCCGCCGCAATGTAGGTTGCTGCAGTCACATAGACCCACGTTAAGTGCCACGGCAGCCAGGCGGGCACGAGGCTGGCGGTGAGAGCGGGATAGCCGAGATGCGCGGCTCCGAACGCGATCAGCGCGAGTCCGTAGACGATGCGAGGACCCATTTCGGCAAGCTTGGTTGGGCGTCGCGGTGCTGACCGATCCAGAGCGGGCCCGACCGCAAGGGTCCAGGCTGCCGACAAGACCACCGCCGTTTCGCCAAGGCTTTCCCACGAGACCAGAACCGTCGGCGCACGGACCAGCGGAAGGCCTTTGACCCAGACGAGCCACAGGCAGAGGAAAGCGAACAAAACTCCGGCCGCCATCGTCGTGAAGCGGGGCCACAGCAGCCCGACGCCGGTATTTATCGAGATCAGCGAAAATCCGATGGCGACCGGCTGATGCAAGATGGCCGGTCCAACGCCGGGCGCCCAAATGGCGACAAACCCCGGCTTAGCCAAACCCCACAACCCAATCAGGATGATGAGGATGGCAAATGACACTCGGCTAGGCTCAAGTCGCTGCAAGGTCATGCTTCACCCGCCGTTCCCCGCAACCTCGCATGAACGATACAATGTCTGCAATCGGTCGAAAGGCATCATTAGCCGACGCTTGAGCGAACGTCTGCTTCTGAGCTGATCAAATGGGCCTATGAACGACCGCTAAGGGCGCGAAGCTGACCTCCCCTGCCCTACGTCCGATCTTGGCCGTAAGCGGACGGTCTGCTTCTGGCATTGCAGCGTACGAACGAGACGTCCGTACAGGATCGCTCTGGAGGTGCAGAGATGATCGTAAGGCTTCAGCTGGACACGTGTTGCGGACTGCTTCTGCCCATGACATGCGAGTTTCCATGACCGCTCCTGACAGCAATAAGCATGGCAGGTCGCTGGGCGGGCTTGCAGTCGGCCAGAATGAGGACATCCGCTTGTTCGGCCGGCTGCTTGGCGATGTCATCCGTGACTATGGCGGCGAGGCGCTATTCAGGCGGACGGAGTATATCCGTGCGGCGTCAGTGGACCGGTACCGGGGCGTCGCTGCTCGGGAAACAACCGACCTCGGCCTCGACGCCCTCAATCTCGATGACACGCTCGCTTTTACCCGTGGTTTCATGCTGTTCACATTGCTCGCGAACCTGGCTGAGGACCGGCAAGGGGCGACTAGCGAACCGGGAGCCTCGATAGCCGACGTGCTCCCTCAGCTCGAGCGCGAAGGCGTGAGCCGGGACGAGGTGCTGGAGTTTACCAGGCGAGCCCTCGCCGTCCCGGTGCTGACCGCCCATCCGACCGAAGTTCGGCGCAAGAGCGTCATCGATCATCGCAACCAGATCGCGCGCCTGATGCGCCTGCGGGACCGCGGCATCGGCGAGACCCTGGAGGGTCAGAACGTCGAGGCGGAAATCCGCCGCCAGATCGCGCTGCTGTGGCAGACCCGTCCGCTCCGCCACGAGCGCCTCCACGTCGCCGACGAGGTCGAAACCGCCCTTTCCTACCTCCGTGACGTCTTTCTGGAGACGCTCCCGGCGCTTTACGCGCGGTGGGACCGAGAACTTGGAGGCAAGCCGGCCAGCTTCGTCCGGCTCGGCAGCTGGATCGGAGGCGACCGCGACGGCAACCCCTTCGTGACTGCCGAAAGCCTCCAATTGGCGATCGGCCGCAATGCCAAGGCCGTGCTCTCCTACTATCTCGACAAGGTTCACGCCCTCGGAGCCGAGCTTTCGATTTCCAGCGACCTCGCGCCCGTCAGCCAGGCGCTTCTCGCGCTCGCCGATCACGGCGACAGCGGCCCGACCCGCGCCGACGAGCCGTACCGGCGCGCGCTGGTGTGGATCTACTCTCGCCTCGCCGCCACCTATGAGGCCATCATCGGCGAGCCGCCGGCCCGAGCCGGGTCGATCGCCGCCGATGCGCTACCCAACCCCGGCTGATTTCGCGACAGACCTGACGACGATCGGAGAAGCGCTCGGACAAGAGGGTCACCGCGAGCTGTCTGCCGGAACGCTCGACGCCCTCATCCGCAGCGTCGACACGTTCGGTTTTCATCTCGCAACGCTCGATATGCGGCAGAATGCCGATGTTCATGAGCGGGTCGTCGCCGAACTTCTGAAGACTGCAGGAGTAGAGGACAATTATCTCGGCTTGTCCGAGGCGGACCGCGTAGCCGTGCTGCGTGCTGAGCTCGCCAGTCCGCGGCTGCTCGCGTCTCCCGTTCGCGACTTACAGGGACGAAACCGCCAGCGAGCTCGCCATCGTTCGCGCCGCCGCCGATGTGCATTCGCGCTACGGTCGGGGATGCATCAATGCCTACATCATCTCGAAGGCCGCCAACATTTCGGACCTTCTTGAGGTCTACATCCTCCTCAAGGAAGCCGGCATCTGGCGTGGCGGCGCAAGTCCGATTGCGGCGATCCCGCTCTTCGAGACGATCGGCGACCTCGAACACGCGTCGGCAGTCATGCGCGACTGGTTTGCTTCGCCCGAAGGGCAAGCGTTCGGCCAGGCGAACGGCTATCAGGAAGTGATGGTCGGCTATTCCGACAGCAACAAAGACGGCGGCTACTTCACGAGCGTCTGGACGCTTCACCGCACAAGCCAGGAACTGGCTGATGTCTTCGGTCGGAGCCGGTGTCCGCCTCCAGCTCTTCCATGGCCGTGGCGGCGCCGTCGGTCGCGGCGGCGGCTCTGCCTTTCGGCGATCACGGCGCAGCCGGCGGGTACCGGTGCAGGGCGCATCCGGATAACCGAGCAGGGTGAAGTCATCGCGGCCAAGTACGGCACCCGCGACAGCGCTCTCCTGAACCTTGAAGCCATGGCTTCCGGCGACGCTCCTCGCGAGCCTCAAGCCACGCTCGCTTAGCGCAACGCGCGAGCGCTATTCACGGGCGGCGGCTGCATCTCCGAAACCGCGTTCAGGACCTATCGGGGACTGGTCTACGAGACGGAAGGTTTCAAAACCGTTTTTCCGGCAGATGACACCGATCGCCGAGATCGCGGACCTGAAAATCGGCTCGCGCCCTGCGAGCAGGACCAAGAGCGACCGAATAGAGGATCTGCGCGCAATCCCATGGGTGTTCAGCTGGGCTCAGGCCCGGGTCATGCTGCCCGGCTGGTATGGCGCGGGGAGCGCATCGCCACGTTCGACGACCTGTCGCTGCTGCAGGAGATGCATGCGAAGTGGCCTTTCTTCCAGGTCACGCTGGCCAATCTCGAAATGGTTCTCGCCAAGTCCGATCTGGCGATTGCAAAGCGCTATGCTGCACTGGTCGAGGATACCGTCTTTGCGGATAGGCTTCGGGGAAATCGCGTCCGAATGGGAGCACACGCACGATCAGCTTTTGTTGATCACCGGTCAGTCGCGGCTCCTTGAAGATAAGCCAAGCCTGGATGCGTCCATTCGCCTGCGCTTGCCCTACATCGAGCCGTTGAATTTGCTCCAGATCGAACTTCTGAAGCGTCATCGCGCCGGCGAAACCGACGCGCAGATAACCGACGGCATACAGTTATCCATAAATGCGGTCGCCGCCGCCTGAGAAACTCGGGCTAGCGTCGAACTCGAAGACGCTGACGGTTCACATCGGAGTGACTGTTGCGACGTGACACTGTGCGTGCGCAGCTCACCGCAAGGCCGCCAGAGTGCGAGGCAAGGCCGGTCGGTAAAACTGAGCATTCGCTGAAATCCGTGCATATGACCGTTGCGATCAGCAGCTTCGCACGGACCACAATCAGGCCGCAGGACACGAATCGCCGCGCCTCCAGCGGATAGGGCAACCGATCATCAGGGGTGCTCCTAGCCAACCCATCCAGATGATGTTCGCAGCAGCGGTCGTGATATCTATCGCGGCTCTGGCAATGCAGCCGGACTTTAGCGTGACGGTCGGGATCGAATCGGTTGGTGAGGCGCATGCCGCTGGCTTGATGTCCTTGATGCGGACGCGCCGGTCCTGCCCTTAAGTCGCGGGCATCGCGGAGCAGCGGCTGCGGGCCGCTGCCAAGGCCGCGCCAAAGTGCGCGGTTGAATGCGCCGGTATCGAGACGGTCCTCGCTTCGCGAAGTTCTGGCCCTTCATTGCGGCTGACCGGTAGCCACGTCGTGACGAGCGCAGTTCATCGCCGACGACCGCTTCGCTACGAAGCGTTCCGTCGGAATAGGCAGCTGGGTTGTCCGCAGCACTTCTGGCGCCTCAGCGCGATAGCTCCATTGTGACTGGACTGGCATCGAAGAGGTCGGCCATCGGCATGGCGAGCGCATCGTTCAAGCCAAGCGGCTCAAGCCCGAGCACCGCCTCGATGGTGCGCAAGCAGTTGATGCGTCGTGTAGCGCGTCGAAACCAGCGCGCTGTGTCGGACATAAGGCCCGACGACGAAGCGCCAGGCTGCGCCGCGCATCGACATGGTCGGCGCCGTTCTGAGCATCGTCCTCGATGACGAAGACCAGGGTCGAATTCGCGGCCCTGCCGCGCGCGATCCGCTCGATGACAAGGCCGAGGCGAATAGTCGTTGTCGGCCATTTGCGTTTCGACCGTGTTCACGCCGTCGATGGCTTTGTCGAAGTCGCCGAAATGGTCGTGGCAAGGCGCAGCAGAGTGAGCGCGGGAAGCGTTCCCGCGGCCTCCTGCTGCATCATATTCGCGCTGCCATTCGAGCACGCGCCAATAATCGGCGAGCTTCATGTCGAAGCCACGGAAATAGGGATCGCTGCGGCTCGCCAGCAGGCGGTCGCCCGGGCGTATAAATCCGGCGCTTTTCCTTGAAGGGTTCGCGGACCAGCGGAACTGAGCCGGGCACGCCGGCGTCGTAGATACTCGCGTCGGCGAATCCGTAGTTGCGGACCGACAGGCCGGCGCGGATCGCGGCGTCCCACAGGAATCCTCGGTTGGGACGTCGTCGTCCTCCGGATCCGGCGCGGTCAGCAAGCGCGGGACCGGGCAGCAAGTCGGGTCGCGGCGACAGCTCGGGATCGTCGCGTGGCGCTCTGCGGGGACTGCTGCGTGTAGATGAAGCGGTCGGCCTCCTCCGATTCATAGGCAAGGCCGCGGCCGGCATAATTTACGGGGGCGGTCTTCTCGAGGAGGTCGGTGGCTCGGCGCTGCCGTCGACCATGTCCAGCCGGTGCTCGAGACCTCCCCGGAATCGTAGAAATTGTCGAGCGTGACGAACTGGCGCGCAAGGCGATGATGGTTGGGCGTGAGCGCCTGCGCCGAGGATCGCGAGGTGCGGATCGCCGTTGCCGATGTCAGGTCGCCGAGCACCTGGTCGTAGGTGCGGTTCTCCTTGATGATGAAGACGACGTGCTTGATCGCGCTGGCGGATCGCGGCCATCGCGGGCCTCGGCAGCGGCGCGTTCCGCGCCGCCCGGGCAGACCGATATTTTGCGCAACCTGCAGCGTGGTCGCAGCGAGCGCCACGCTCGTCGGGCATCGGGAATTGCGAGGAGGCCCGCCTTCTCTAGCTGAAAGATATATTGGTTGGCGGCGCCGCAGGCTTCGGGCTGGCCGCGATAGATGGCGAGCTCGGGCGGGCAGCCCTGCGGGTTGGGGCCCGGCGGGCTCTTGCGGTTGACGACGAAGACGCGGCCGCCATTGCGCGCTCGTGGCGACGGCGCTCGGGTACCAGCCGGTCGGGATCAGCGCCTGGACCGGGTTTTCAGCGTCGCCCGGTGCCACGATGGCGACCGCATTGATCCCGCCGAGGGTCACCAGCAAACGTCCGTCGGGCAAGATGCGCAAGCCCGTTGGGATTGAGACCCTTGCCGAGTTGCGGAGCGGCCAGGCGATCGGGAAGGGCCAGTCGGGGCTCCGCGACGAGCTCGCCGCTGCGCAGGTCGATAAAGGCGAGCCGATCGGCATTGTCTTCCGTGGCGATCAAACGTCTTGAATTTCGGTCGACAAGTATCGCCGTCGGCTCACCGATCGTGGCAACCCTGCCGGTGACCCGTATCTGATCCCCCCTGACGACAAGCCCGACCAGCTGTCGGTCCCGGGGCGAAGACAGCCAGGCGTGGCTGCCGTCGACCCAGCCACCGCGAAGGGGAATTCTCCGCCCGGAACGCCCCTTGCCGAAGCGTCGATTTTTCCGGGTCTAAGGTCCTGTTCCGCGACGACCTTTCCTGCAAGGGTCTACGAGGCTCACTGAATCATTGTAGTAATTCGCCACTAGCGCGCGGCGTCCGTCTGGGCTGAAGGCAACGCCGGCGGCCTGCGGCCGCACGTCGGCGCCGAGCCCCGCTTTATGCCCCAGAGCGATCTTGCCGGTGAGCACAAATCCGGGCTCGCGCCGCGTGAACACGTAGAGCGCATCATCGACGCCCCCGCCGACGATAAAAGCCCTGCCGTCCGGGCTCCACGAGATCCCTCCAAAACTATTCGGGACTTGCCGCGTCTCGAGCCAACGCGCGCCCGACCGTCAATCGCATAGCGGAGGACGTATTGCGTGGACTGCCCCTCTACGACCTTGCCGTCCGGACCATTGAAGCGATTGTATCCGCTCGTCAGAACGAGCATTTCGCGTTTGTCGGGGCTTACGGCAATCGCGGCGGCCCCGTCAGCGACATAGGACTGGTTTAGGGCCCGTGTTCACCACAGCGGTCTGAAATCGCGCTCCCGGTGCGCAAGCGGGGTGATCGGCTTGCCCGGTCGGCAAGAGCTGGCCTCGCCGGTTGTGCAGCAGGCGCATCGGTGACCAACGGCTCGCAGCTGCCTATCAGCCGACCTGGAATGCAATGTCCTGCAATTTGGCCGCAAGCCGTGGACGAACGCCGAGATCTCGAGCTGCTGCTTCGTTGCCTCCAAGCTTCCGGGGATCCGTCTGAGTGACTGCAGTGAAGATCGTCAGCGCCTCGAGATAATAGCCCTCGTTTGACGCATGGTAATGATCGCTCGCCCACAGATCGATTTGGCCGGGCGTGAGCCCGTCATAGGGGTTTGGGTCCGCGATCTTCTGAGCAATCGCACAATTGAATGCCTCCCCGACCGGGACGACGCGACTGATCGAAGGAACGGCCGCACGTACCTGGTCGTCAGCCTCCCGCAAATCCAGAGCCATGCGTTCGACGGGTTGGCCTGACCAATGATTGCCGGGCGGATAAGTGAGATCGGGCCGGGTCCAGGTCGCAACGAGGCTGATGTCGACTCGCGGATTGCGTTGACGAAAAAGCGCGCGAGAGCCCCCGGGCCGCGGGAATCGTGTCCAGACACGTCTCCGGGCTTGTCGGGGTTGAGCGTGCTGTACTGCTGGAGAACGACTGCGTCCCACGAGCGATCGATAAGGGCCCCCTTGTTGGCCAGGTGCCACGCCAGTGTTTGGCCGGCCGCGGTTTCGAGCGACACGTTATAGCGAAGGCCCGCCTCATCGGCGAAGCGCTTGAAAAGCGCGGGGACGCCGCCCATCCCCTCGCCGTTCAAATCGGTGACACTGTTCTTCCGATACGTCATCGCATCGGAATCGGCCCCGAAAGTGAAGCTGTTGCCGACGAACAGAATCGAACGCGGCGGCTCAGCGGCCGCAACTGCGGCGGCAGCAAGCAAAGCGGTGATCATGGGGTAACCTGCAAGATGCGCACGTTCGCGGCCTTGCGATCGGTTCCGCGCCGCGACGGCAAAGAAGGCGATGAACGCGTAAGCGGCGAGCGGAACGGCAAAGGAAGCGCCAAGGCCGAAATTGTCAGCGATCACGCCGACCGCGATCGGCAGCAAGGCACCTCCGAATATCGCGAGGCACAGCAGGCCAGACGTCGAACTCTGCGAAACGCCGGACCGTTCGAGCGTTATCGTGAAGATGGTCGGGAACATGATGGAATTGAAGAAGCCGATAGCGAGCGCCGCATAGCCGGCAGCGGAGCCGTGTGTCGTAAGAACGGTGAAGCAAAGCATTGCGTTGACGATTCCGCACCCCCCCAGCAACAGGGCCGCCCGGACTTTTGTGAGGAGCGCCGTCCCGACCACCCGTCCGCACAGTGCACCGCCCCAATAGAAGTTGGCGAGATAAGCACCGGCGTCCTCGAACGGCAGCCCCAATACCGAGCTATGATTTAAAAAGTTGATCATAATGCTGCCGATCGAAACCTCCGCACCGACATAAAGGCCGATGGCGGCGGCACCGAACAACGCCCACGGTGAGTGCAAGGCTTCGAACATTCCTGCCGGGCCGGCCGTGCGATAGTTTGGCGCTGCACGGACGAGGAAGCCGCGCAGGAGCAGGAACACCAGCAGCAATCCGCCCAGGGCAGCGCGCCATGATGAGAAATGCGCGATCGACGGCGCGGAGCACTTGGACCCGGTGGGCGAGCATCCATTGCCTGACGCGGGACCGCACGCAGCGCCGGGTCGCCGAGCATCACGAGCGAGCCGAAATGGACCCCGATGACCACTCCGAGAGAGTTGAACGCCTGCGCGAAATTCAGCCGTAAATGGCTGCGCTCAGGTGGCCCCAGCTCGGCCGCTAACGGGTTCGCCGCAACCTGCAGTGCCGTGAACCCGCTGGCGAGGACGAACAGTGCGGCGAGGATCGGCCAGAAGCTGCCGGCATCGGTGCTGACGATCACCAGAAGGCAGCCCGCCGCCATCAGGCCAAGCGCTCCGAGGATCATGTGGACCGCGCCGAAGCGGCTCGTCATCCACGCCGCAGGGAGCGACAGCAAGCCATAGGCAAGAAAGAAGACGATCTGGGTGAGCAGCGCTTCTGTGTAGTCCAGGCGAAAGGCAGCGCGGAGAGCGACGATTAGCGGATCATTGTTCGAGGTGATGAAGCCCCAAGCGAAGAAAAGGCTCGTGACCGCCGCGAAGGCCAGCCAAGTCCGCCGGCTGTCCTGATCCGCCGCAGTCACTTGCCTCCGCTTCGCGCTCTCCATCGCACCGTCGCGATCGAGCCTTGAGGGACCGCGACGGCATAGCGCTCGCCGTCCAGGGCTATGGTCACCGGACCGGTTCCCGACTTGCGGTAGAGGATCGCCACACGGCTTCCGTCCGGGTTCACGAAAGCCGCCGCTTCGACGTCAGGACCGCGCTTCGCAGTTGCGACGCGATAGGCGTCCGGGAGGACGAATCGGCTTGCGTGGCCGAGCACATAATATTCGACGTTGCGCGTGATCGCCCCGGTGGCCGGGTCGATCGTCACGACACCGCGGCAGTCGGCGCAGCCGCCAGTGTGCGGCCCGTGCTTGGGGTCTAGCGCCAAGTTCCACAGCAACGTCCCGCGCGACCAATTATTGGACGCGCCGATGATCAGCTTGTCGGTCATCCAGCCGAGAACTTCCGCATATTTCGGCGACCATTCTCCGCCCGAGCATTCGGTGAGCCAGGCATCCTTGTCGGGATGGGCGTCGTGAACCGGCGACTGCGCCGGCACATCGCCCTCGTAGCAGTGCCAGGCGACGCCCGAGACATACTGCCGCGCAACAGGATCCGCCAGAACCGTCAGCGGCATCTGGGGATCGTCCCAATTATGATCGTAGTCGAGGATCTGGGACTTCAGGCCGCGAGCGCGGAACGTCGGCCCGACAAACCGTCCGATGATGACCGCACGATCGGGCGAATTCACACGCATGCCCGGATAATCGCCGGGCTCGAAATCGGGTTCATTTTGAATGGTGACCATCGAGACGGGCACGCCCTCATGCCCGAATTCTTCGACGGTGCGGGCGAGATAGGTCGCGAACGGCTGGTAAAATTCGGACACCAGCTCGCCCTTGATCAGGCTGCGCGTCGTCTTCATCCAGGCGGGAGCGCTCCACGGGCTGATCATCACCAGCAGGTTCGGATTGATCGCGAGTGCTTCGCGGGTGCGCGGCAGCACGTACTTCTTCGCGGGATCGATCGAGAAGCGGCGAAGCTCGGGATCCGGCACGTTCCCGGGCGTGTCATCGTAGCTGTAATCGCTCGTCGAGAAATCCGACGCGCCGACGGTCAGTCGCGTGAACGACAGCCCAAGGCCGCCATTCGCGCGGCCGAACAACTCGGCCATGATCGCCTTGCGCTTGTCGTCGGGAAGACGGCTGAACAGTTCCGCCGACGCATCGGTCATTGCGGCGCCGAAGCCGTGCATCTTCTGGAAATGCTTCGAGGAGTCGATCGTGACCGCTTCGTCGCCGGCAGCCTTGCCGCTCGGCCGCAGTGGCGGCTGCTCGGCTAGCTTCTGGTTCTCGTCGGCAGTGGTCAGCCACATCTCGGCCGGTCCGGGCCGAGCGCAGCCCGCGGCCAGCAATGCAGCCAAAGCGATTGCGGCGAGCCGCTTCACGCGATCGCGTCCGCCGGACAATATTTGGCGATATATTCGTCGTGCGCGGGCATGACGTCCACGCAGCGTCTGATTGTCGCGGCGATATTGCCGAGGAACTGCTCGACCTGCACATCGCTCTTGATTGCAACGAGCGGATCGTGGCTGCTGGGCACCACGCCCTGCCCGAGCAAGACCTCGATCCAGCTCTCTTCAGCGAACAGCTCATCGTTCTCACGGAATATGCGGCCGTTGGAGCGCCAGACGTCGATCTTCCGCTGAAGCGTCAGGGGCAGCTCCATGTTCCGGCAATAATCCCAGAAATCGCCTTCGCGCTGGTTTGCCCAATAATGGAGCACGATGAAATCCCGGATGCGTTCCCATTCGAAGTCACATTGGCGATTGAATTCGTCGATCGTCGCCTGGTCGGTAGCGCCATCAGGGAACAGCCGCACAAGCCGGATGGCAGAGGCCTGGACAAGATGGATGCTGGTGGATTCCAAGGGCTCGAGGAAGCCGGCGGCAAGGCCGAGCGCGACGCAGTTCCGGTTCCACATCTTGCGTCGCTTGCCGCTCGTGAAACGGAGCCGGTTCGGGTTTGCCAACTGCTCGCCGTCGAGGTTGGCAAGCAGCAGCTTCTCGGCCGAATTCGTCGTCGATGTGCTTGCTGGAATAGACGAGCCCGTTGCCGGTGCGATGCTGCAGCGGAATGCGCCACTGCCAGCCAGCCTCGCGCGCGGTCGAGCGCGTGTAGGGAACGAGCGGATCGCTGCGGGCGCAGGGCACTGCCATCGCACGATCGCACGGTAGCCAATGGCTCCAGTCGTCATATCCGGTGTTCAATGTTTCCTCGATCAGCAGGCCGCGGAAACCGGAGCAGTCGATGAAGAAGTCCGCCGAAATCGTCCGATCGCCTTCCAGCGCGACCGAGGCAATGTCGCCGTTCTCGGCCAATTGGACATCGACGATGCGACCTTCGGTGCGCCTGACACCATGCTGCTCCGCCATCCAGCGGAGGTATTTGGCGTAAAGGGAAGCATCGAACTGGAAGGCAAAAGCGATTTGGGACATCGGCGATTCGGCCATGTCCGTCCGCGCGTGCATGAACTTGTTCGCGAGCGCAGCCGCAGTGTTAATGGAGAAGTCCGCGAAATCGCGCGCGCGGCCGCGCTGGTTCGCCCGCAGCCAATATTGATGGCAGCGCAGCCATTCCCAGTCCTGGCCGATGACTCCGAAGCCGTGGACGTAACTATGTCCCGGCCTCAGCCAGTCGACGAACTGGATGCCCAGCTTGAAGGTCGCCTGCGTCCGCCGCATGAACTCGGCTTCGTCGAGCTGGACCAGTTCATTGTACGTCTTGATCGCGGGAATGGTCGCTTCGCCGACGCCCACGGTGCCGATCGCCTCACTCTCGACCAGCTCAATATCATAGAGTCCCTGGAACAGCTTTCCGAACAGGGCGGCGGTCATCCACCCGGCCGTCCCTCCACCGACGATGAGGATTTTCTTCATGCCCCTGCCGATTAACGACTTCCGGTGGGACAGACCATGACCGGTTCGGACTCGGGCAGTCTTGCCGGCGTCGAGCGGCTGGCGAGCGATAGGCCGAAGCCGCGCCTGAACTGGAGCCCGCCATTGTTCGGCAGGCAGTCGCCGGCGGGCCAGTCGAACGGCAGCCGGCCGGTGAAGTCAAATGCTGGACGTCCGTCCGCCGCGCCAAGCAGCATATCCGCAAGCCCGAGTCCTTCGGTTCCCGGCAGCCAGGCAGCGATGAACGCGTCGGACCTGTTGATGAGATCGTTCGCGCCGACCGGCCGGCCGGAGAAAAGCAAAGTCACGACCGGCACGCCCTTGCCGCTTACCTGGCTCAGCGTCGCGAGGTCGGCCGGGTAGCGGCTGGTGTGGCGAATGCTTTTCGGGAAGCTGACGTCGCCCGCTCCCTCGGCATAGGGCTTCTCCGCTGCAACCATTACGATTGCGCTGTATTTCTGAATGTCCACACGTTTGCCGTCCAAGCTGTAGTCGACCTGCCCGGCTCCGAGAGACTTCCGCAACGCCGAGAGTAAAGTATCGGCGTGGGGATAATCCGACGTTTTCGTCTGATCGCCCTGCCACGTCAGCGACCAGCCGCCAGCCTGCATCGGCAAGCTGTCAGCACCAGCTCCGACGACCAGGATCCTGCCGGTGCGTGGAAGGGGCAGGACATTGCGATCATTCTTCAGCAGCACGAGCGATTTGCGAACGGCTTCGCGTGCGAGCTCTCTGACTGCCGGCGAATGGAACACCTCGGCATTCGGATGCGGACCCGTCGCGGGCGAGACGTCGAACAATCCCGCCTTGAGCTTCACCCGCACGATCCGTGAGACGGCATCGTCGATACGGCTCGTCTTGATGCGGCCCGCGCGGACGTCGGCGATCGTGAATGCGATGAACTTCTTCCAATCGTTAGGAACCATCACGAGGTCGATCCCAGCATTGATCGCCTGGGGACAGTGCCATTTCGTGCACCCAGGCACCTGTTCGATGGCGTTCCAGTCGCTAACCACCAGACCGTCGAAGCCGAGGCGCCGCTTCAGGACGTCGCCGACCAGATGGGCGTCGCCGTGCATCTTGCCCCATCGCTTGCCGGTCGCCGTGTCCGTGAAGCTCGAATAGCTCACCATCACCGTCTGCACGTTCGCGTTAAGTGCGCCGTAATAGCCCGCCGCATGGGTCTGCTGAAGATTGAGCTCGCTCGTGCGAGTCTCGCCCTGGTCCTTGCCGTGGAAGGTGCCGCCGTCGCCCAGATAATGCTTCGCCGTCGCCAATACCGACGTGGGAGAACCGAGCTTCCCCTGCAGGCCCCGCACCATTGCTTCGCCATAGACGCGCACCAGTTCGGGATTGGAGCTGTAGCTCTCGTATGTCCGTCCCCAGCGCGGGTTCTGCACGACTGCGAGGGTGGGCGCGAAGGCCCATGTGATCCCCGTCGCCCGAACCTGCTCCGCAGTCGCGCTACCGACGCGTCCGAGCAGCTGCGGGTCGTGAGCGGCGCCCAGCCCGATGTTGTGGGGAAAGAGCGTGGCGCCATAGACGTTGTTATGCCCGTGGACGGCGTCGGTGCCCCAAATTACCGGGACCTTCACCTTCATGTCGGTCATCATCGACGCGCGGTAGAAAGCGTCGGACAGCTTGAGCCAATCACCTACGGTAGCGTGCATGTTCATCGACGGCCACGCGCCGCCGCCGTTGAGGATGGAGCCGATGTAATAGCGGCGGACCTCGTCCGGGGTGATCGAACGGATGTCGGCCTGGGTCATCTGCCCGATTTTCTGCTCGAGCGTCATGCCGGCGACGATCGCGTTCACCCGCGCCTCGAGAGCTGCATCGACCGGATGCGGGGCCGCCCTGGGCCAGGTTTCTGCCGCCGCCGCTCCCGATGCGAGAAGCGCGCCCGCCACGCACAAGATCACTTTCGGCCGAGAACGACCGGCCAAAGGCCTCATTTCAAACCGCCTACTGGAAGTGGTAACTCGCGCCGAACAGCCAGGATCGCCCGTATTTTTCGACCCTCTCCAGCATCGGGGTCTTCCCGGTCGGACCCGTCGGAACATAAGTTCGATAGGGCGAATTCAGAACGTTGCTCACCTGGAGCAGAATGCCGAGGCCGTCGAACCTCGAACCCGGCTGGAATGTGTAGCCAACCTGCGCGTCGAGCTGGGCGTCAGGCTGGGTCAGCGTGGGTTGGAGGTTCTGGAACAGCGCGATAACTTCGCCCTCGTATTTCGACCGGTGACGATAGGACGCGCGCACCTGGACCCCATTCTTCTCGTAATAACCCGTTATGTCGTACACCCATTTGGAGAAGCCCGGCAGCACGCTGTTGGAGAGTTGGTCTGTCGCTTGCTTGTCCAGCTTGTAGTCGGTCCAGGATATGCTGCCTGTCGCGCCGAAGCCGTCCAGCACGTGAGTCAGCCTGCCGAACTCAAAGGCGCCGCTGACCTCGACTCCGCCGATCCATCCGCCCTGTCCGTTGGCAGGTGCGGAAAGACTGCCGATCGGACTGATGACACATTGTGGGCAAGCCTCTTGGAGCTTGGCGAGCTCCGTCGGTGACGGCGTCAGGCCGGTAAAGTCGGCAGCGAGAGTTTGCGTATAAATATAGTTGTCCAACCACATGTACCAGCCGTGGACGGAGAAATAACTCGCCTTGCCGCCATACCATTCGTAGCCGATGTCCAGCTCCTTGGCGCGCCATGGCTCGAGCTTGGGATTGCCTCCCCCCGCCGACCACGGGTGAACAACCACACCGGGCCCGCAAGGCGTCCCAGTTGCTGGATCGATGTTTTCGCACACTCCCCCGCTGAAGGAAGGAGTGAGGTTAGAGCGCATGTCATCCATGCGCGGCCGCGCCATCACCTTGGCCACGGCAAAGCGGATCCGGTTGTGCTGATCCAAGTCGTAGAAAAGGTTCAAGCTCGGGAGGATGTCGGTATACTTGGCGCCCTCTTCGACATCGACGAGCTGGATGGGTAAGCCATCACCGGGGAAGTTGATGCGGAGACCTGAAGACTCCTGCTTCTGCTGGACCACTTGGATGCCGACATTTCCGTGCAGGTCCCCGGAATTGATGTTCGCCTTCGCCTTCCAGGTCAGGATGTCTTCCTTGATGTCCCACGACTTGTCGAAATGATTCGAATCCTCGAGCTGCACGATGTCGTAATAATTGCCGCTGTTCACCAGGTCGTTCACCTGGACGCCAAGCACGCTGATATCGCTCGCGAAGCCGAGCGAGGTATCGCCGGTCAAAAATCGCGGGTCGACCAGTGATTGCAGACGATCGTTCTTTAGGAAAAGGTCGAGCTCCCCCACCGTCTTGTCCTTGTGACGGTGGGTATAGTCCAGCCCGGCTTCGACACTGCTGAAGACGTTGCCGATGCCGGTACCTTGAAGGTCCTGCCTCAGGGTAAGGTCGCCGGACGCCAGCGTCTCCTTGATGTGCGGCGATTTGATATGGCCTTCGGAACCATTTCCGCCCCAACTACCGCGGTCGCCCAGCGAAACCTGACTGGCGTCTGCATAGTCGAAGCCGAAACCCGTCATCTGGACGAAGTCATCAGAGGGAATCACGCGATCGAAGTTATCGAGGTTGCGGTTCGGGATCGCACCTTGGACGGTGTTGCCGCAGCAGCCATAACCGCCAAAGATTTCGGTATCCTTCTCGTCACGCTTGTTGGACGAATAGGAAAGGTCGGCAAGTAGATGCGTGTGTTCCGCGATCCGGAAGTCGTTGTTCAATCCCGCGGAGAAGAGATGATCGACACGAGTGGCTTCGTCCCAACGGATACCCGGGACGGCATTATTTACATGGTCTGAAATCTCGAAAGGAGCGCCGCCGATATTCTTCGTCTGGACGTTACTGAACGTTGTAGGATCGCCGGTCCAGGCCTGGCCGGCGGTGGGCCCCTCGATCCCGCGAGTTGTCGTGTCCTGCTTGAACCTGGAGTAGTAAAGGTCGAGCACGGAATGAACGGCGTCGCTCGGCTTCCATTCCAATGTACCGGTGACGCCGTCACGAATGTCGCGCCCGTTTGTCGCACGGATTTCGTAGCCGGACAGGACCTGCACTCCGAAGAGATCGGGCTGGTCGCCGTAGTTGGCTGCGTCGGTGTAGAACCAGTTCTTGGTCTCATTGGTGTGGCTCGGCGCATCGAGATGCGCATAGCTCATCATCCAGCCGAGCGTGCCGCTCTTATTCTGGTCGATATAGCTGGCGCTTCCCCGCCAACCGTATTTCGAAAAGTCATCATTGCGGCCGCCGCCTTCGTCCATCTGGCCGCGGAGATTCAAGGCGATGGCGCGCTTGCCGTATTCGAGCGGACGGATAGTCCGCAGGTCCACCGTGCCCGCAAGTCCCATGCCCGTGATGCTTGCGTCGGGTGTCTTGTAGACCACGACGGAGCCCATGAGCTCTGACGGATATTGGTCGAATTCCACGGCACGGTTGAAGCCCGAGCTCGCCTGCTGACGACCGTTCAGCAGAACCGTCGTAAAGTCGGGCGAAAAACCGCGGATCGAGACGATCTCCGCGCGTCCGCCAACGCGTTGGGCCGTGACGCCAGGGAGCCGCGCGATCGATTTAGCGATGGAGACGTCGGGGAGCTTGCCGATTTCCTCGGCCGATACGGCTTCGACGACGCTGCGTTCCCGCCGCTTGATTGCGATCGAGTCCTGGATGCTCCGGCGAATACCGGTGACGACGATGGCGCCGGGTGGCGCCGCGGGCTGCGTCGCGCTGGGCTCGCCTGGCGCAGTGGGCTGCTGCTGGGCCGGCGGCGGCTGCTGAGTTTCCTGGTTCGCCTGGTCCGGGGTGGCTTGCGCCAATGCTGCAGTGGGCAGCATGATCAGCGACGAGCAACCTGCAAGCAGCCACGCGCGGCGCGCGTGCAACGAAGGATTCGGCACCCCTTTTTCTCCCCTCTCAAGCTTGCGTGGTGTTACGCCCAGCAAGCAGCGCGCCCACCTCCTATGGAAGCGCTTCCATTTTCGTGATGCAAACCTAGAGTTGAGTTAAGCGACCCGCAGCGGGTGACGATGTGGATTTCCCGAACGATGAGTGCAAATGGCAACGCATCGTAGCGAACGCTGCCATTCACCTGACTATCGACCAGCAGGTGAACGGCGCGCTCCGCCAGATCCTTGATCGGCTGACGAATTGTGGTGAGCGGCGGCCAGACAATTTCCGACATTGGTGTGTCGTCGAAGCCGGTTACGGATATTGCCGCCGGGATATCCAGCGCAGCCCGGTGCAACGCCAGCATTGCGCCCGCGGCCATGTCGTCGTTGGCACATGCAAGGGCGGTGACGTGCGGGGCATCGTGAATGAGCCTTTCCGCGGCCTCGACGCCCGACCTGAATGTAAAGTCGCCGGTGGCCGTCCAAGGCTGCTCGTCGATGCCCGCATCGGCGAGCGCGTCGAGGAAGCCTTCATAACGAAGCGCCGCCGCCCGGTGCTCCGGCGGCCCCTTAATGAACCCGAGGCGGCGGTGTCCAAGCGATGCGAGATGCTTCCCGATAGCGTAGCCGCCGCCGCGTTCGTCGATTCCGACGGCGGTCACGGCGGTGCGGGCCCGGTCGCCTGCAGAAACTGACACAACTTTTGCGCCCACGCGGCGCGCAGCCTCGATAAGCTCGATATCGTCGGACAAAGGCGGAGTGAGGATCAGCCCGGCCGGCAGTTCGCGCTCGACAATGGCGGTCAGTAATCGGACGCGGTTCGATTCATGTGGATCGACCGCGCGAGTTACGAGGTCGAAGCCAAGGGAAGAGCAGCCTCGGAGCGCGCCAAGCTCCAGTCCGGCATTGTAATAGCTGTTGGGCTCGAGCTCGGGACTATGGGCGTGGATGAGCATGATCTGCCTGCCCATCCCGCTCGCCAGCGCCCGCGCCTGCTGGTTCACCGAATAGCCGAGATCCTCGACAGCACGGCGAACCCGCTCGCGGGTTTCCGGGCGAACGTTCGCGCCATTGTTCAGAACACGCGAGACCGTGACACGCGCGACGCCAGCGGCCCTGGCGACATCATCGATCGTCGGATTTCTGCCTCGTCACGCGCGCAACTTGGCGACCGTTTCAACGCTTCGCAACGGCTGAGCTGACTTGCCAGCGGTGGAAGCACACTCCTAACAATGAATGGAATGGAAGCGCTTTCATCTGGAGCCGGCTGGGTGCACTTCGTCCGTCGCCTGGCAATCATTCTGACTCTGGGCCTGCCCACTGGACCGGCGCTTGCGCACCCCGCGCTGATACCTCTGCCTTCTGCCATGACGTGGCATGAGGGCAGCGTTGCGATCACCGCCGACACGACGGTCGAAGGACGCGGCCAAGCAGCGACAACCGCTGATTATCTGGTCGAAGCACTGGGCCTGAAGGAGGGCGGGCGCGCAGCTTCTCGAATCCGGCTTTCGCTCGTTCCTGCTGGCAAGGTCCCCAATCCCGAGGGCTACCGCCTGCGTGCGGCGGGCAAGGAGGTGTTAATCGAGGCCTCCGACCCGCGCGGTCTGTTCTACGGAGCGCAAACACTTCGCCAACTCGTCACCACCGAATCCGGGTCCCGAAGCGTCCCATGGGTCGAGATCAACGACGCACCCCGCTTCCGCTGGCGTGGGCTCTTGATCGATGTGGGTCGACACTTCTTCGGCAAGCAGGTGCTTCTCAAGATCATTGACGAGATGGCCGCCTATAAGCTGAACGTCCTCAAGCTGCATTTGACGGACTATGAAGGATGGCGGCTGGACATTCCGGCCTATCCCAGGCTCACGGAGGTCGGCTCGCTGGTCGAGGGGAAGGCGCAATATTTCACGACCGCCGACATCCGCGAGATCGTCCAATATGCCGCCGACCGCCACATCATGGTCGTGCCCGAGATTGAGATGCCCGGCCATGCGGGAGCCGCCGCGCGATCCTACCCGGATTATTTCAACCCCGACGCCAGCGCATTCGATCCGGCAAACCCGAAAACGTACGACTTCATCCGCGGCATCCTTACCGAAGTCGCTCGTCTGCTTCCCTGCGCCCTACCTGGATTTCGCGGGCGACGAAGTTGGCGACGAGATGTGGAAGGGAATGGCTGACGTCGACCGGCTCAAGGCCACCGAAGGCCTGAAGACGAACCAGGACGTGCAGGCCTATTTCGGGCGCAAGGTCGCCCGGATCATCGAAAGTCTCGGCAAGCGGCCGATGGCATGGGACGAGCAGGTCGAAGCCCACGCGCCAAAGAATGTCGTCATCCAATGGTGGCGAAGGGACCGGCCCGACATCCTCAAGGCGGCTGCGAATGAGGGCCACGACCTAGTGATCTCTCCCGCCGACCAGCTCTACTTCGACTATCACCAGGGGCCGGGCGAGCCCGGCGCGCCGTGGGAAGGGAATAAGGGTGGCCCCCAGTCGATCGCCAAGATGTTGGCGTGGGAACCGGTGCCCGTCGGCTTCAGTCCCGAAGAGTCGACACACGTGCTCGGGATCGAGGCCTGCGTCTGGACGGAGTTCATATCGACCGAGCGCTATCTTGAGTTCATGACCTTCCCCCGCCTTCTTGCGCTGGCGGAGATCGCCTGGCGGCCCAAAGGTCCGCGGGACGAGGCAGAGTTTTCAAAGCGGCTCGAGCCGCACATCGAGGCGCTTCGCGCAAAAGGCATCAACGCCCGGCGAGGCGAATGGGACGCTTATGAGTTCATCACGAACTGAGGCCCTTGCGCCGGTCGCGGAGCGGCTCGCTCCGACGCCCGAGGAGTTTCGCGCTGAAATCCTGCCGGTCGGGAAGCCCATGGTCCTGCGCGGCGTCGCTCGCGATTGGCCGCTGGTCATCGCCGCGCTCCAGGATGCGCGCCACGCGATGTCGCTGCTCGAGGCCAGGGCGAATGGTCAGGACACAAAGATTCTCCGGACTGAACCGGCAGAAGAGGGCCGCTTCCACTATGGAAAGGACTTAAGGTCGTTCAACTTCATCCGCGGCCAGGGCAGTGTTGCCGACATTCTCGCATCTCTCCGCGACCAGGAGTGCAATTACCGGCCGTTTGCGATGGCCGCGCAGGCCATGATTGCGGAACGCTATTTCCCGGGATTTTCCCAGACGCACCCGATGCCATTCGTTCCTGCCGACGGCCGAGCCGCGCGTCTGGATTGGCAATGCCGCGAAAGTCGCAACGCACAACGATCCCACCGAGAACGTCGCTGTCGTTGCGGCGGGGCGACGGCGTTTCACATTATTCCCGCCGTCCGCGGAAGCTGACCTCTACATGGGACCGCATCATCCGACTCCTGGGGGTGCGCGGATCAGCATGGTGCACGTGACGGCGCCGGATCTGGATCGCTACCCGCGCTACGCTTCAGCGTTGGAGGTCGCGCAGGAGGTGGAGCTTGTGCCGGGCGATGCCATCTTCATTCCGCGCGACTGGTACCATCACGTCGAGGCGCTCGAGCGGTTCAACGTGCTGGTGAACTATTGGTGGGACTCGAGCAAAGAAGTCGCATAGCAGAAGCAAGGGGGAGTTCATGCGGAAGGCAATTGTGCTGGGGTCGTCTCTGTCGATGCTGCTCTGCGCGACAGTTCAGGCAGCACAGCCAAGCGCAACCGTCGACAGGGCGTGGCTAAACCCGACGCTTTCTCCGGAAGATCGGGCGAAAGCGGCCGTCGCGGCGATGACTTTGGACGAAAAGCTGCGGCTCATCTTCGGCTATTCGGACCAGGCGTTGACCGAAGTTTCCAAAGTCCCGGACGACATCGTCTCGCCGGAGCTCAAAGCTTACGTCGTTTCGCATCTCGTTAAAGGCTCGGCCGGCTTCGTCCCCGGCGTTCCTCGTTTCGGAATTCCCGATCAGACCCAGACCGACGCATCGCTCGGCGTTCGCAATAGCTTCATTCCGAGCACCGCCCTTCCCTCGTCCTTAGCGACGGCAGCCAGCTTCGATCCGGCGGTCGTCCGCGCGGGCGGAGCGATGATTGGCGCGGAGGCTCGCGCCACTGGCCACAACACGATGCTGTCGGGCGGCGTAAACCTCGCGCGCGAGCCCAGAAACGGCCGCAACTTCGAATATGTCGGCGAAGACCCGCTTCTTGCCGGGACCATGGCCGGGGCGTTGATCGAGGGCATTCAAGCCAATCGCATCATCTCGACCATCAAGCACTTCGCGGTGAACGATCAGGAGACGCTCCGCACGTCACTTGACGTAACCATTTCCGCGGCCGCGATGCGGCAATCCGACCTGCTCGCGTTCGAACTCGCGATCGAGAAAGGTTCGCCGGGCTCGGTGATGTGCTCCTACAACCTCATCAACGGCCGCTGGGGGTGCGAGAACGACTATCTGCTCAACAAAGTCTTGAAACACGATTGGGGCTTCAAGGGCTTTGTCATGAGCGATTGGGGCGCGGTGCATTCGACCGTGGACGCCGCCAACGACGGGCTCGACCAGTTCACGGGCTTTTGCTGCAAGGAAGACAAGCCGTGGTTCGCCCCGCCGGCGATGAAGGCGGCGCTTCAATCGGGCGCGGTTCCACAAAGGCGCCTCGACGACATGGTCGAGCGCATCCTGTGGGCGATGTTTGCCAAGGGTCCGGTCGACGATCCGGTTAAGGTCACGCCGATCGACTACGCGGCGAATGCGGCCGTTTCGCAAAAGGCGGCGGAGGAGTCTTTGGTGTTGCTGAAGAACGACGGCGACCTGCTTCCGCTGCACGGCGTGAAGTCGATCGCGGTGATCGGCGGCAGCGCCGACAAGGGCGTTCTTGCCGGCGCCGGCTCATCCGATGTGACGCCCGTCGGAGGCGCGGTGATGATCGACAATCACACCTATCTGCCGTCGCCCCCGCTCGCCGCACTTAAACGGGAGTTGCCCAAGGCGAAGATCGCTTTCGACGCAGGAGCGGATCCCGCCGCCGCCGCGGCGCTGGCCGCACGGTCCGACGTCGCCATCGTGTTCGTCACCCGGCACAACAGCGAAGGCTCCGAGGCAAGCCTTGAGATGGTGGGCAATCAGGATGCACTGGTTTCGGCGGTTGCGAGAGCGAACCCCAAGACCATCGTCGTGGCCGAAACCGGTGGTGCGATCTACATGCCCTGGATCGGCCAGGTGCCTGCGATCCTTGAAGCCTTTTATCCCGGCATTCGCGGCGGTGCTGCGATCGCGCGGATTCTGACCGGCAAGGTCAATCCGTCCGGCCATCTGCCGATCAGTTTCCCGGCGTCGCCCGATCAGCTGGCGCGCCCGGAAATTGCCGGCCTGGGCGAGCCGGACGGAACGCCGGCCCAAGTCCTCTACGACGAAGGTGCTGCGATCGGGTACAAATGGTATGACGTGAAGGGCTACAAGCCGCTATTCTGGTTCGGCCACGGCCTCAGCTACACGCGCTTCGCGCTGTCGGGTCTCACGGCGCGGCCCGACGGCAATGCGATCAAGGTCAGCTTCTCTATCCGCAATATCGGCAAGCACGCGGGCAAGGGCGTCGGCCAAGTTTACGTCGCGCCCGCCGACTGGACGAAGGCCGGATGGGAAGCCCCCAGGCGGCTGGGAGCCTTCGCCAAAGCCGCGCTGAAACCCGGGAAGACGACCGGGTTCAGCTCACCATCGATCCGCGTCTGCTTGCGATCTATGAGGCGGCCGACAATGATTGGCACATAAGGCCGGGCGAATATCGCCTGATGCTGGGCGACGCCGCTGACGCCGAAATGCAGAGCGCGGTCGTGACGCTGCCCGACAGCCGCTGGAGCGCCTCAATTGCCCGCAACTGAAAAGCTTCGACACTTCCGCGACCGTGGGACGGGTAAATGTTTGAACGCGACCGCAATCTCGCGCGATGAGCTTGCGCGTTGCTCACCGTGGATTGCAGCCATCAGGCCGGCGATCTTCCTGCTAACGCCAATGTTGGTGAGCTGCATGCAGTCCAACGCGCCCGCTGATGCTGACTTGAATCGAGAGCTGACAGTTCGCGCCGCGGGTCCGCCTCAGACGTGCATTCCAACGGTGTCCAACGGCTCTCTGCACGCGATCGATTCCAGCACGCTGGTCTATCGGTCCGGAACGACCATTTACATCAATCACCCCACCGCACCCTGCCCGGCAATCGGGCCGTTCAGCACGCTCATCGTCGAAGCCCAATCGGGTCATTATTGCCGAGGCGATCGAGCCCGCGGACTCGAATTGGGAGCCACTATAGCGGGCCCAGTCTGTATCCTCGGCAATTGGATCGCATACCGAAAGCCGTAAAGCGCCATGGCAGATTTATTCATCAGAGGCGCAATGCGGCTCGCCGCGGCAATCGTGCTCGGGTTCGCCTCGTGCACATCAGCCGCGGCATCCCATCTGGTCACGGGCAACGGTTTCGGATTCGCCGTTGTTGCACCCGAGAGCGGAGTAGCGACAAGGTTCTACTCCCACCCCTACAATTTCCTTCGGCCCGATCCGGCAAATCCCTTGAGCGAAGGGGTCGAGACGCCGAACTTTATCAAGTCGCTGAGCTTCGGCAAAGCCCGGACAGCAGGCGACAGCGGAATATGTTGCGGACTTGCACGTCATCCGGATGCGGGTCGGCGGTTTCACCTGCACGTTCCTCATGCCATTCGGATTTATCGGCCCGCCCTCATCATCACATTGCGACGGGTGGGGACATGGCGGGTCGAATGGAGAAACCGTCCGATCGCAACGCAACCTGGCTGCGCGGAGCCAAGCTGCCGCGCTTTGGCGGCATCGACGAGCCGCTCCTTGCTGGTCCCTATGGGCGCGATGCGAAGAAACATCTGTTAGTCCAACCACTGGCGGCGAGCACGGCGTGGGCGGTCATCGCTCTCGAGAGGGAGACCGACGCCGCGCCCGCAATCTGGGATCTCAATCGCTGGCGGTCGCGATTGACCGCGAAGGCCCTGGTCCAGCGCGAACTCGCCCGGTTCGAGCGATGGCGCGCACAGCCCGTCGTGCGCTTCACGAATGAGAAAGAACGCCATTTGTGGCGGCAAAGCGAGACGATGCTGCGCATCGCGCAAAGCCGCGAGCCGAACCGCAGGGACCGCCACGGCAACGGGCTCATCGTCGCCGCCCTACCCGATGTCTATTCAACGCCCTGGGTCCGCGACATGGCGTGGTCGACGGTGGCGCTGGCCACGATGGGGCATCGCGCGGAGGCGCGCGCAGCCCTCCTCGCTTATTTCAACGCGCAGCCCACCGGCAAGATACGGTCGCAAGTGAACGGTGCCGACTACCAGGTCTCGGTTGTACGGTATTTCGGCAATGGCGAAGAAGAACCCTTCTTTACCCAGGAGGGAAGCACGAACATCGAATTCGACAATTGGGGCGAGGTGCTGTGGGCGCTGGGTGAATATCTCAGCAAATATGACGATCTGGCGCTACTCAAATCCGCCACCTATCGCGGCCCGCTCTACGAGAGCGCGCGCGATTTCATCGTGAAGCCGCTGCTCGCCAATACCGAGCCGCATGGCGGCGGACGGATCGTCGCCCCCGACACGTCGATCTGGGAGGAGCGGCAGAAGGACTTGAAGCATTTTGCCTTTTCAACCGCGATGGCGATCGTGGGCCTGCGCGAATTCGCGCAAGTTGCGCACCGCGCCGGCGACGTGTCTGCCCACAGGCAGGCGCTCACTCAGGTTGAGCAACTCGAAAAGGGATTTGCCACGGCCTTCATCCGCGGCGGCAAGCTGCGCGGCACGCTCGAGGATGGAATCAAGAACGAGATCGACGGCGCGCTTATACCCATCATCAATTTCGGCGTCGTCCGCGACCGGAATGTCATCCGCGACACCGTGAACCGGATGGAGCTGCTGAAAGTTGCGTCAGGCGGCTACCGGCGCGTTCGGGGAACTTACACGGACCCGAAAATCTTCGAATATTGGTACGAGCAGGAGGAGTTCCTGTTCGTCGACCTCGCGCTCGCGGAGCTTAACCGGCGGCTCGGCCGGACGACCGAGGCAGACGCAATGTTGCAGCGGATCGTGGACAAGTCCGCGGGCGACCATAACATCATTCCCGAGATGTATGTGGCGGTTCCATGTGACCTGTTCCCGGGCAAGATCGGCGATCCCACGGGCGCGATACCCATGGTTGGATACGGCCCCGGGGCCTACGTCCTGCATCTGCTCGAGCGCGAAGCCGCCTACGGAGGAGCCGGTGGACTTCGCTCGCATTAAACTGGCTGCATTCGTCCTAGGTGCAGCATGCCTTGGACTATCGACGGCCGGTTCTGCCGTGGCTGCTACTCGGGGTCCCCAAAGCGCGCGTGCGGCTAATCTTGCTCTCGGCGCTGGTGACGTGATCCCTACTGGTAACGACTGGATCGCGCTTCCCGCCATTCGCGCCAGCGACGGCGCCCTGCAGAACTTCAACGTCATTTCAATGCGGTATCGCGGACTGCTCGAAGTAGCCGGGGTCGCAGACCGGCCGTTGATGGCGCCCTTCATCGAAATCACGGGTGTGCGCCGGCCACTCGCTCGGCTCAAATGGTCGCTTCGTGATTACTGGATCCCGACAGGGGCCATGGAGCCGACGGCGTGCGGGTCCGACTGACGTATGTCGCCCCGCCGGACAGCCGCGCCGCAATCGTGCGCTTTCAGGTGACTAATCTGCGCGCCGCTCCGCTGCGCCTCGCACCGGGAATGGTTCTGGATTGGGGCAAGACCAACCGGGTCACCTATTCGCCGGAACCGCTGAGCGGCGGCCGCACCATGTCACCCGCCCCGGTCGACACCGACATGGAAATATTCAAATACAACACCGACGACACGCAGATGGCGTGGGGTCTCGCCTATGTCGGCTCCCAGGGCACGCTCCACTCCGGCAGCGAGAATCCCGGGCTCACTGCAAAGCATGAAGCGGAGCTGGCGCCGGGCCAGACGCTCGACGTGCACTTCATCATCGGCGTCGGTCTGGACGAATATAGCGCGGCCTACGCGATGCGCGTGCTCAACAAGAAGATCGATCGCTACGGCCTCGACGGAGTGATCGACGAGGCCGCGGACGACGCGCACCGGCGCACCCGAACGACCGGTGATCCTGAGCTCGACCGGATTATGAACCGGAACCTCCTATTCACGACTTACTACGCTTGGGGCCAAGCAATCGACACTGAGCAGTTCACTGGCATGACGTCGCGAAGCAATCGCTACTATGTGTCGGCAGCTTATTGGGATCGGGACGCGCTGCTGTGGAGCTTTCCCACCCTCCTCGGCAGCGACGTGAGCCGGGCGCGCGAGGCGCTCGATTATGCGCTCGGGACCCAGGCCCGAAACATCGGCATCCACAGCCGGTTCATCGACGGTGTCGTGCTCGAGGATGGTTTCGAGCTCGACGAATTGGTGGCGCCGATCATCGCGCTCGCCTCCTATCTCGACAAGACGCACGACATAGCGATGCTCGAGCGACACCGCGCAGTCATCGCCACGCTGCTCGAGCGGCTGCGTGCGGAGCGCGATCCCGCGACCGGATTGTTCGCGACCTTCCAGGATGCGCAGGATGAATATCTCCGCAAACCCTTCTCGATAAACGACAACGTTCTCGCCTGGAGAGCCCTCTGCGATTTGGCGGCGATCGCCGCCCGCGAGCACCGGACGCGCGAGGCGACTTCGCTGACATCCGAGGCCGCGAAGCTCAAGGCGGCGGTCCTCCGTTACGGCGTGCTCGACGGCCCCCCGGGTGCAGGCGGGTCGATCTTCGCCGCAAATGTGAACGCGACCGGCGGCGACTTCGTCGATGTTCCGCCGGGATCGCTGATGAAGCTGCCGGCGCTTGGCTTCATCAGCGAGGATGACCCGCTGTTCCGCCGGACCTATGCGTGGCTGCATTCGACCAGCCACGCCTACAGTTACGCTGATCAACCCTACGGCCTCCCGGAAGCTACCGCCTGCCGTTCACGACGTCATGGGAAGTGGCGGACCATCTGCGCCTGAAGGCCGGCCGCGCCAAGGCGTTGACGATCCTCAAGCACAGCCCGTGGGACGGCGGGATCATCACGGAGGGTGTCAAGGCCGAAACCGGCATTCCCGACCGGGAAGGCCTCGCCTTTGCGACTGCGGCTGGCTACGTCGCGCACGCGATTTGCGAGCAATATTGCATCGACCGGAAATAAGCGGATGGTCAGTCCGTAAACCTTGCGGCAAAAGCAGCGGCTGCTCCATAGAGACCCGGTTCGGCATGAGCGATCAGCTTTACCGGCAATTGCTCCAGGATTGACCTGTATTCGCCTTTGGCGGCGAGCCTTTCGGCAAAGCCCGACGAGAGCAAATGCTCACCTAGCCGCCGCCCCAGCCCGCCTGCAAGAACCAGCGCATTGGCCCCATGTGCAAGCGCGATGTTCCCGGCGAACGAGCCGAGACAAAGGCAAAAGCGTTCGAGCGCGGCTGCCGCGGCAGGATCGCTGCCCTCAAGCGCCGCCCGCCACAGATCGTCATCGTTCGCATAGGGCGGCTTCGCGTCCGTGATCACGGCATAAATGTTCCTCAGGGCTGGGCCGGAAACCAGGCGCTCCGCCGACACATGGCCATACCGCCGGCGCAATGCCGCGATCAGGCGATCGTCCAGATCGTCGTGCGGCGAAAAATCCATATTCCCGCCTTCGCTGGCGATGACCTGATATTGGCGCTCCCCGCGGATCACCAGGCCCACCCCGAGACCGGTTCCGGGGCCGACGATGCTGATCACCCCGCTTGTCGGGAGCGGAACATCCGGCCCGGCAATGTGCAGGAAAAGCGACGGATCAAGCGTCGCTGCTGCGTGGCCGATTGCGGCAAAATCGTTAATAACCAGATGCTGGGTGACGCCCAAGGTCTCGGGCAAGGTCCGTCGGTCGATCGTCCATGGCATGTTGGTCAGAGTCGGCAGATCGTCTTCCACAGGATAGGCAAAGGCCAGCGCTGCGGCGCTCGGCAAAGGGCGATCCAGACAACGGGCAAAAGCCCGCCACGCCTCGGCGAGGCCGGCATGTTCGGCGGTCTTGAGCGTGAGCGCTTCATCCATTTGGATCACCCGGCCATCCTCGATTTGCGCGAGGGCGAAACGGGCATGGGTTCCGCCAATGTCAGCAGCGACGAGCTCGGCGATCATTCAGACCGTGTGCGTGACTTTTTGCACATGCCGCGGCCGGTCGGGATCATGTCCCCGGTCGCAAGAGAGCGCGTCAGCCATCCGGTAAAATGCCTGGATCTGAAGGATCGGCGCGAGGGCCGGGTGCGGCCCGCGTGGCACCGGCAGAGTGCCCCGCCCGCCTCCACCCGCCATCATCACCGGCGCGCCCTGAGCACTCAGCAGTCGCGCAGCTTCCTGCACGCTCGCATCACCTGGGTCCTCGGAGCGGAAGAGGAGCACCGGAAAATCCTTGCCGACGAGTTCGTTCGGCCCATGCAACACTTCGGCACTGCTGAAGGCCTCCGCGTGAATCATGCAGGTCTCCTTCAGCTTGTGCGCGGCCTCCTGCGCGATTGCCAAATGCAGTCCACGCCCCAGCGTATAAAGATGACCGACCGTCTGGAGCATCTGGCGGCAGGGCGACCAATCTTCCTCCCACGCCTGCGCCAATGCCGAAGGGAGTTGCGGCAGCGCCGCTTGCATCGCTGCATCGCCCCACCACAAAGCGACCATCTGCGCGATCGCCGAAAGCGAGGTGATAAAGCTCTTCGTCGCCGCTGCGCTCTTCTCCGGGCCGGCGCCCTGCGGGAGCACGATCGAAGCGATCTCGGCCAGCGGCGACTCCGTGTCGTTGACCAAGGCAACCACGATCGCCCCAGAATCCCGCGCGGCGACAGCGGCCGCGAGCAAGTCCGGGCTGCGGCCCGACTGCGAAATCACGAGGCAGAGCGTGTTGCGGAGCGAAAGCGGCGCTTTGAATACTGAGAAGATCGACGGCGAAAGCGAGGACGTCAAAATACCAAGCCGTGTCTCTACCAGATAGCGGGCATAGGTCGCGGCATGACCGGAGCTGCCTCGCCCTATGGTCACCACTGCAGCAGGCGGTTGTACGCGCAGCCGGTCGACCAGGGTTGCAAGCGATACCGCATTGCGCTCCAACTGCTTTGCAACGCACTCCGGCGCCTCGGCAGCCTCTCGATACATGTTAGTTTTCATGGCGCCGCCGATTTAGCAGAAGAACAATGTATATGAATCAGAAGAATCGCAAAATCATCCTCTATATTATGGCGATCTGGTTCCTCATTTCCTTCGTAACAAATATTATCGGACCGATCATTCCGACCATCATAAAATGGTACAATATTAGTTATACGCTGGCGGGATTCCTGCCGTTCTCCTTCTTCATGGCCTATGGCATTATTTCCATTCCTGCAGGATTCTTGCTGGAAAAGCGCGGACAGAGTGTAACGATGCTCGGCGCGCTCAGCCTGAATGTCCTGGGCTGTCTGCTGATCGCCGGTTCTGCTTCCTACCTGGCGGTAGTCGCCGGTTTGTTCGTCATCGGGCTTGGCATGGCGATGTTACAGGTGGTCATCAATCCGCTCACCCGATCGACGGTTGGTGAAGAGCATTTCGCATTCTACGCGGTGCTCGGCCAGCTTGTTTTCGGCATGGCATCGCTCCTCAGCCCTTTCGCACTCAGCCTGCTGCAAACCAATGGGCAGGCTTTCGCCGCGTTCGGCCCGCCCTGGGTGCCATTTTACGCGGGGGCCGGCCTGGTCTTCGCATGCTTCATCGCGCTGACCGCGAAGATGCGCCTGCCCAAGGCGGAACTTGCTGAGGATGAGCGGGCGGGATCGGTCGGCACGTATCTGGAATTGCTTCGCAACAAATACGTGTTGCTGTTTTTCGCCGGGATCGTGGCCTACGTCGGTACCGAGCAAGGCCTTGCCAACTGGATGGGCCAGTTCCTGTTGATCTATCACGGCATACCCGCCGAAACGACAGGCGCCTACGAAGTCAGTCTGTTCTGGGGATTGATGGTGATCGGATGCATGTTGGGCCTCGTGCTGCTCCGCTTGCTCGACTCACAAGTCATCCTGCGGTGGTTCGGCTTCGGCGCCCTGGGCTGCGTGGTCGCCGCGCTGCTGGGCCCCGCCCATGTTGCACTGATCGCTTTCCCGCTCTGCGGTTTCGCGCTTTCGGTCATGTGGTCGATCATTTTCGCGCTGGCGCTCAACTCGGTGGCGGAGCACCATGGTTCTTTCACCGGCATTTTGTGCACGGGCATTCTGGGCGGTGCGGTGGTGCCGCTGGCGATCGGCTGGCTGGGCGACAATGTCGGGCTGCGCGGAGCGATGTTCCTGATCCTCGCGCTGCTGGCCTACATCATTTCGATCAGCTTCTGGGCACGACCGCTCACCAGAAACGAAACTGTCTGGAGGCGCAAAGCGACCGAAAATGCTGGACCGCCTGCCACCCGGCCTAGTCGAACCTGATCGGTCACGCACTCCCAACCAGAACCCGGTCAGGATCGGCTCAGCGCGTCGATCAGAAGCTTCTTAACGCGAGCCACCAACTCCGGCGTGCGCCGCCCAAGGATTTCCCGCGCCTGCTCCGGCAAGTGCGACACCGGGTCGCCGTTTTCGCCGAAGATGTAGTAGTTGAACATGTTCCGCCACGCCACCAGCTCGTTGGGCGGCAAGTCCCTGACCGTGATGACCGCGTGATAGAGCGCGTTGAGCGGAGTCAGCAGCGGCGGCTCGGCGTCGCGCCACCAGAAATTGATCAACGACCCGAAATCATCGAGCGAGAGAACGTCGTGCCACCACATGGCCGGGATGTAGAGCGCGTCACCCGGACCGAGTTCCGCCCGGCGCGCGGCCTCTAGCGCTTCGCTGAAGCCGGGATAGGTCTTGAGGTCGGGCGCGTCGATGTCGACGAGGCTGATCGGCTGGCCGGCCAGGGTGAATTCCAGCGGCCCGACGTAAAGGTTCTTCAGCTGCTCGGGCGGGAATAAAGTAAACCGCCGCCGGCCCGCCACAACGCATGCGAGATTCTGCGACTGGTCCCAGTGCGTGGCGGTGTGCGTCCGGTTGCCGATCCACAGCGAGATGAGCGTATCGCGCGTCATGTCCAGCATCGTCACCGGAATATTGGGAATAAGACTAGGCAGGTGCTTCGGGATCGGAATCCCGCCAGCGTACATTGAATAAGGCTTCTCGTGTCCGCGCTGGCGCAGCAGCAAATCGAGCAGCTGATCGAGCGTCGCCAGCTTTCGCTCGAAGTTGAAGCCGCTGAAATCCGCCTTGTAATTAAAGCGGCCTTCGATCTCAGGCGGCGCAAACCATGCCTCGAATGGCTGGTCCGTCGCGGCGAAGCGCAGCATTTCAGCGAGGGCTTCGGCCGCGTCATTGCCGGCACGGACAACTGGCCAATCGGCGACCAGGCCGCGGAAGACCGCAGGCTCGCCCCGGGGGACGATCTCACGCTCGAAGCGCGCGCGATCCATTGGCTCATGTTCGGCGATCGGCCGCATGTCAGTCGGTTAGCAGCGCCTCAGTCGCTTCGCTATCATCAGAACGAAAATCTCCTAGTGATCTGAGTGCCCAACATTTTCACGTCCGGGCGGCAATCCTCGAATGCCGTAACTGCGCCGGCCTCGCGTTTAAGCCGTCGAATTGAGAATACCCCCGACCGGACGGAATTGGCCGTGAGCGGGCCGTCCGCTTACCTACGCTTTTCACCCAAAGCGGATATCACCCTCTCGCAGCCATCAATGCGCCAGCACGACCGAGGTCTCGTAGATCCCATCGCGGTTCTGAGGCAGCTCGCTGGGATGGAGGAAGCGGACGGTGAGATCTGCTGTTGCGCTACTAAATGGCGCACCCCAGCCCCCATGCGCGCTGCTCGTGTGCTCCACGATGGACCCGCGCATTGATTCATAATTGGACTGCCGTCCGTCATTGAGCGCCACGACAGCAAAGTATTCATAGCCCCTTTTGCTGGCCTGACGCGCAGCAGTTACCAGCGCCTTGTCCCGGACAGACTTCGCGGATCCTTCGGAATCTGAGGCAGAGATCAGTGCCGTGTCGGTGCTCAGCGTCTTTGTCGATGCATAGGTGCAGCCGGAAAGAGAAAGCAGAAGCAACAAGCTGACGGACTTGGACATAGTATCTCCTGACCCGAGCACTCATTTGAATAACATGAAGACTCTAAAACTCTAGTCCGACGCGGTTCGTCGCGGTGACCTATGGAAAAGGCTTGCCAGCGGATGCGTAGTGTCCGCTTTCCACCCAAACCTGCCATTAGTGGAATGAGAGCTTTGGACCCATTCCTGGCGCTGGAGCCTTCTGTTACGCTATCGTAACCTTGGAGGCCAACCTGATGCGCTTTCACGTTCCCAAACCGCTGCATGGCTGGCGCGGGTTCGCTGGCGACGTCGGCGTCATTGTCTTGGGAGTGCTGGTCGCGTTGGGATTCCAGCAAATTGTGGAGGACTTGCACTGGCGCGCCGACGTCCGCGAGGCCAAAGCCGCGCTTCGGGAGGAGGTCGGCGCGCATTATGAGAATGCAACCGAGCAAGCGATGGCCGCGCCATGCATCGACCAGCAGCTAATCGGCCTTGAAAAGGCGTTGCTTGCGCCGGGCCCGTACCGGCCCGTGCCCATGTACCGTGACCAGTTCGAATACACCTATCGGGCGCCCTCCAGAAACTGGCCGGATGATGTTTGGCGCTCGATCATCAGCGAGGGCGTCGACTCACACTTCGAACGGCATCTACGGCTGCAGCTCGCGGACCACTATGCGTCAGTCCTGAGGCAAGCAGCGCTTCGCGACGAGGTCCAGACAACCTTCCTCAAAATGCGCGTTCTGGGACGGCCCATCCAGCCGGATGCGGCGACCCGCACGGCGATGGCGGCCGAGCTCGAACAGGCGCGCGGACTTTATGGCTTCCTAGGGATCATCTCCAACCAGATTCTTGGCGAAATTGGCGACATGCAGATGACTCCGGACAGGAAAGCGGTGGCACAGGATTTGTCGACGTCCGGCACGCTCAACTTCTGCCGCGCGCATCACCTCGCGCTTGCGAATCCGCAGCCGCAGCAACCGCGCTGAGAGTTCGCACGGGGTGGGCCTCTGCTAACGGCAGCTTTCCACCCAAAGCTGACATTACGAAACGTTCGCGCCGGCACCTTTCCCGCCGCTCCGGATGTTCAATTGGGTCCACAACGCCTCGTCAGTGCGTATTAGTCGGCTGCGTTGTTCAAGGGTCAGGAGCCGGCACTGCTCAGTTCGACCAAACCAGCGATATCGATTGCGAGCGACTTGATCGTAAGCCCAGTCGCGGATCGGCCGCGGCAGTATCCTGCCAACGCGAGCAATTCGCCACCACCCGCCGAGTATAGTTGCCAGCTGGAAGTAGCCATCGGACTTCGTATGCACGCCTGTCGCGTCGATCAGCAGATAGCTCTCGTCGATCGGCATTCCGAGAACTCTCGTAAACGGCGCTTCCGAGCTCCGACTGCGCCGACGCGAATTGAACGGCGTGCTTGCTGTCATGCTTCATGATGAAAGAAGCGCCGCTCGAGCAGAGCACGCAATGGCCATCGAATACGAACAGCGGCCGTTCCCGAGTGATGGATGGTCGGCTCATTCGCGTTCCTTCGGCCAGTGCTCATTGATGCCCGGACCGATCGCAGAGGTCGTGATATCGAGGTGCTCCATCGATCCCAGCAGCTCCTCGAGATCGACCAAGCCAAGGCACGGCCTTGCACCAGGTTCGAGCTGCTGACCGGCGGCAATCCGACGAGCCAAGATGATTGCAGGAAAGCAGGGTATGTTCGGCCCATGAACCTGCCGAGCCACCATGAAGATGCGAACCTCTGCGATTTGTCCGACATGATCGAGGCCGCGCATGAACATGTGGAATCCGCTTTTGTCGGACCCCAGCGGGTCGAACACAAACGAGAGCTTCAGCAGCTTCCCTGCGTAGGGCGATAGCGATTTGATGAAGCCGAGGCGCACAATCCAGCTGAGAAGCCACGTGCCCACGTGGAGCAGCTTGACCTCGTGGCCGGCAACAAATTCCAGGTCACGCAAATTCCGGTAGCGCTCAGGGAAGAGCTCGAGATCAGGTATGTCGCAATAGCCGAACAGTCGGAGCCCGAGCTCCGGATAGCGAACGGCACGTATGCCCTGCCAGCCGAAGACCCTCCTTCGCCGACCAGCAGCAAGTATCGTGAACGGCTTTCCCACATAGCTGAGAATGGCGGCCGCAGTGCCCAGACCACGATTGGTCGCCTGTGCTGCCGCAATGCCGTACGTCGCGCTCGTAAGCTTCGCGAACCGTGGCTCGTACCGATCGAGAAACGCGGCGGTCAGACATGGAACCGAACTCGCGCCAGCGATGACGGAGACGCCTGCTCGCTTCGCCAGACCATCCAGTTCGTCGATGCTCGCCACGAACTGGCGTGCGTCTGCGAGATCCAAGTAGTGAGCACCTGCGGCAATCGCGGCACGCGCTACTCGATGGTCTTGCGCTTGAAACGGCCCCGTCGTGTGGATCACAATATCAGGCGCGAGTTCGCGGAGCCGCCGCTCGATGTCGCCGCCGATGTCGAGCACACACCCGGAGGCGGGATTTAGCGCACCCAAATGGCTGGCGAAAGCTTCGGCTTTGGCTTGTGATCGCCCCCCGATCAGCAGCGAGATGTTCGGATCTACTGCCAGCGCACGAGCGATGTAGCCCCCGAAGTTGCCGTAGCCGCCAATGATGAGAACACGCGTCACCAAGTCGGCTTCGAAACCATGAGCCAGAAGACGGTCACGAGTGCGAGGAATGCAGGCCAGCCGAGCAGGAACCATCTCCTCCTCAGTCGTTCGTACGCGCCGTCGTCGAACTCGCCACCGGCGACGCTCTCTTCCAACATCGTCTTCATTCTGATCTGCAACCAGACGACGGGTATCCAGCACATTCCGGCGATGAAGTAGAGGCCGACGCTGGTGAGGAGCCAAACGCGCGAGGATCAAATCCGCCATCGAAGACCAGCCAGGCTCCCGTCACTGGCTGGAGGATCACTGCAGGAAGTGTGAAAAGGAAGTCGGCACGCACGGTGGTACGCGCTGCAAACAGGCGAGCATGATGATCTGATTGGCGGGACGACCAGAAGAAAAACGCGATGCCCAGGCCAGTCCCAAACAGGACGGTGGCAGTAAGAATATGCAGCGCCTTGATAAGCAGATAGCCGTTGATTGTCGTACCCAAGGCGCTTCGCTGTTTCCGAGGAGAGGCAGCCTAATTGGCTTTTGGCCACATTCAACATGCTTAGCGACGCCGTATTGAGCTGCGGCGCGGGCAAACGCCGATGCTGACGAAATTCCGGAGTTGGCCGTTACCAGCCGGTCCGCTTTTGTCCGTTTTCCACCCATAGCTGACGTCAGACGAGTGTCAGCTTCGACCCAATCCTCCTGCGGTCGAAGTCGAAGGAACAAAGATGGACGACGGGCCAGAACAAGACGCGCTCTTTTACATCGAAGGCCCCGACGACCGCGGATGCGTGTGGATGCACAGCAGCAGCTCGCGTGATCCGTGGGAGCAGAACCTAGGACCGCGCGACAAGGTAGCGGAGGCGCTTTCGCAGCGGCTCGGGTCGATCGACTACAACGAGGTGGAGAACGGCTGAGCCGCGTCAGTGAGTGGTGCGCCTTTGAATGGCTGCTTCTAACGCCGAGATTGTCATGAAGGCGGGGCTATCATGAGACCTTTAAATCTTCGCAGGAATTTGATCCAGAATTTCGCTTCTCAGCCGTTCGACGATCTGCCTCTCGAGGTTCGATGATCGCAGGTCGGAACAGATGGAAAGCTCGACAACCTGAAAGAGTTTCCGGTCACATCCGACGGATGAAGCAGCGCCGCTCGAAGCTGCGAAAGCAATTCCAGTACGTCCGTTGATCCAGCTGCATCCCACATCACGCCACTCATACAATACTTACTACCGACGCTAGCCCCAAGGATTGCCCGGCCCCATCCTTCGCGGCTTAGGCGGGTCGTGCCCCGTGCACTGCGCGCCGAACCAGCCACCATGATCGCCGAGCACCCTGCGGCACTCCACCATTGAAGGTCGGCAGGCGGATCTGTGAGGCGGCGTTTCGGCATTCTCTAGCGATATGCCCAAGAAACAATTCGGAACGTAAGCCACCCGCTCAAGGTGGCCCAAGTCGTTGATCCTCGCCACCAGTCGGGTCTTCAGCCACAGCTCGCATTTCTGAGCGCTCGGCCGCAGTTCCCGCGCGCCGGCGACGGCCGCTTCATCAGTTTCAGCCTCAATCCAGTCGGCTAAGCCAATGTGGCCCGCACCGTCCAGGCAGTACAGCCTGTATGCAGCCATAGTCGGACCCCCCGCGGCCAAGGGGTTGGTTTTACAGGGCTTCTGGCCTGCAAAAAACTGACGGTGCGGTAGCGAACAAACCGGCTAAGCAGCACCCGAAGAGCGACTGAGAATCTCTTCACCACGGCTCACCATTACCGCATCCTCGAAGTGCACGACGTACACAATGGTTCCGCCTTCGTCGCGAACATCAATGCTATGCCGAAGGTCGATCTTGCTGTCCCTCGTCACGCTGGAGCAGATCATCTCACGCGCTTCCTTGAAGGCGTTCAGGTGAGCCGCTTCAGAGTGTAAGGTTTTTCCCTTCGTCGTCACGCACGTCGACGTCGTTGTGAAGATCGAAGAAATAGCGGGGCACGTCCCGCTTAAAACGCGAAGCA
>CAVVWY010000013.1:0-28170 GCA_963752025.1 uncultured Alphaproteobacteria bacterium
GGCGATGCGCAGCGCCTCTACGAGGCCGCCTGGTAAGTCGAGAAGAGCCGGCGCGACGCTCCGCATTCAAGCACTGGCGCCGGATGACGACTCGGTGGGCGGACAATGATGCCTATGGGCACGTGAACAACACTGTCTTTTACGAGTGGTTCGACAGCGCAGTGAATGCGTGGATGGTAGAGCGGGGGATGCTCGACATCACGCAAGGTGATCCGATCGGCCTCGTGGTCGAGACGCGCTGCAATTACTTTGCGCCGCTCGCATTTCCGCAAGAGGTGGAAGTCGGCCTTGCCGTGCTAAATCTCGGCCGTTCGAGCATCCGCTACCGGATCGGCATCTTCGCTGAGCGCGAAGAGTGCGCGGCGGCACAGGGCGAGTTCGTCCACGTCGTTGTGGATCGTACGAAACGCCGCCCGGCTGAAATTCCCGCGAGCTGGCGGCGCGCCCTCGAGGCGATCAGGTAACGCAAATTCGCGCCTTCGCCGCGGCATATTGGTCGGCAAGTAAATCTATATATTCGGCTGCCGGTCTCACCTGATCGATCACGCCAATTCCCTGGCCTGAGCCCCAGATATCTCGCCAAGCCTTCGCTTTGCTTGATCCGTCAGAGCCGAACTTCATCGTATCCAGGCTTCCGCCAGCCAGCTTGTCCGGATCGAGACCAGCTTTGACGATTGACGAACGCAGGTAGTTGCCGTGCACGCCGGTAAAGAGGTCGGAATAGACGATGTCTGCCGCGCCGCTGTTCACAATTGCCTGCTTATAATCTTCGGGCGCGTTAGCCTCTTCGGTCGCGATGAACGAGGAGCCGACATAAGCGACATCTGCACCGGCAGCTTGCGCCGCGAGGATCGAGCCGCCGTTCGAGATTGCGCCGGACAGGATCAGCGGCCCATCGAACCATTGACGGATCTCCTGGATAAGGGCGAAGGGAGACCAACGGCCGGCGTGCCCGCCGGCGCCCGCAGCCACCGCGATCACCCCATCCGCCCCTTTGTCGATCGCCTTGCGTGCGAACCGATCGTCAATGATGTCGTGCAGCGTAATGCCGCCCCACGAGTGCACGGCCTTATTCAGCTCAACTCGCGCCCCCAACGAGGTGATGACGATGGGTACTTTCCACTTGGCGCAAACTTCCATGTCATGGTCAAATCGGTCGTTAGAGCGATGAACGATCTGGTTGACGGCAAACGGCGCGGACGGGCGCTCTGGATGCTTGCGATCCCATGCGGCGAGGGCCTCGGTAATTTCATGGAGCCACTCGTCCAGCTCTTCCAGCGGCCGCGCGTTAAGTGACGGGAAGCTCCCGACGATGCCGGATGTACACTGTGCGATTACCAGCTTCGGGTTCGAAATGATGAACATCGGCGCAGCGATCACCGGGATGCGCAGGCGCTGAAGGATCGGCGGCAGGCTCAAGCGTCAGATACCATGATAATCGCGGTACCATGAGACGAAGCGCGGCAGACCATCGTCGATGCTGGTGGTCGGCACAAAGCCATGGTCCCGCTCGATCGCGCTGATGTCAGCGAAGGTGTCCTTGACGTCGCCGATCTGCATCGGTCGCGGATCGAGAAGAGCTTTCTTGCCGGTAGCCTGCTCAAGTAGCTGCACTACGCGCATCAGATCTTCGCTGCGGCTGTTGCCGATGTTGTACAGCGCGTGCGGCGCGATGCTTCCGCCCGCCTTCACCTCTCCATTATCGTGTGGCGGATTGTCGAGGCAAGCAACGATGCCGCGGACGATGTCGGCGATGTAGGTAAAGTCGCGCCGCATCTCTCCACCGTTGAATAGGGGCAGCGGTTCTTCTGCAAACAGGGCTTTCGTGAAAATCCATATGGCCATGTCTGGGCGCCCCCACGGTCCATAGACCGTAAAGAAGCGCAAGCCCGTCAGGGGCAGTCGGTAGAGGTTGGCGTAGGATTCGCTGATGAGTTCATCGGCTTTCTTGGTCGCGGCATAGAGTGACAGCGGGTGATCCACGCGGTCCTCGACGCGAAAGGGCAAGCTCTTGTTGCCGCCGTAGACTGATGAAGAGGACGCATAGACCATATGGTTCGGCCGGATCGCGCGCGCGAGCTCGAGTATGTTGCAATGGCCGACGAGGTTCGATTGCACATATGCTTGGGGGTTTTCCAGGCTGTAGCGGACGCCCGCCTGTGCGCCGAGGTGCACGATATTGTCGATCTGGTGGGATTCGGCGAGGCGCCTCAGAGCATCGGCGTCGGAGAAGTCCACGCGCTCGAATTTAAAGTGGTTGCCATACTGCTGACCGAGGCTGCTCAGGCGCGCCTGCTTCAGCGCAGCGTCGTAATAATCGTTGAGATTATCGATGCCGATAACCTCGTCGCCGCGCTCCAGAAGTACGCGGGTCGTGGATGATCCGATGAAACCTGCAACGCCGGTGACGAGAACAGCCATTGCTGCCCAATAGGGGGTGCAGCCTCGCCCCGGAAGGCCCTAAGGCCAAGGCCATGAATCTCACCTGGAGCTTCGCGATCGACCGCGGCGGGACGTTCACTGACGTGGTCGCGCGTTCGTCGGACGGACACCTGCGGGTGGAGAAGCTCCTGTCCGAGAATCCGCGTCAGTATGACGATGCGGCTCTCGAGGCGATTCGCCGCGTCGTCTCACAGGAAGGCGGAACGATCGCGGACGTGCGGATGGGCACGACGGTGGCGACCAATGCCCTGCTAGAGCGGAAGGGTGAGCGGGTCGCGCTCGCAATTACGCGCGGTTTCGGGGATGCACTGCGCATCGGCTACCAGGCTCGGCCAGACATCTTTGCCCGTCACATCCTGCTTCCGTCCATGCTGTACGAACGCGTGGTCGAGCTTGACGAAAGGGTCGGGGTCGATGGCGAAGTACTTCGCCCCCTCGATGAAGATCAGGCACGGCAAGCTCTTACCAGAAGTCCGCGAGACGGGTATCGATGCGCTTGCCATCATCCTGATGCATGGCTGGCGGTACACAGGCCATGAGGCGCAGCTTGCCGAGCTTGCGCGAAGCCTTGGCTTCACTCAGTTGTCGGTTAGCCACGAGGTCGCGCCGCTGATCAAGCTGATCGGCCGCGGGGACACGACAGTCGTAGATGCCTATCTCTCACCGGTCCTCGGCCGTTATGTGGATCGCGTCGCTGCCGGGCTGCCGTCAAGCACGGAACTCCATTTCATGCAATCCAATGGCGGCTTGACTCAAGCGCGTGCGTTCCGCGGAAAGGACGCAATCCTTTCCGGACCCGCTGGGGGCGTGGTCGGCATGGTCGCGGCCAGTGAGCCGCATGGAAACGAACGGCTAATCGGGTTCGACATGGGTGGAACCTCGACCGACGTGTCGCACTACGCGGGCGCGTTTGAACTGGCCGACGAGAGCGTCGTCGCAGGCGTCCGCATCCGCGCGCCGATGATGCAAATCCACACGGTGGCCGCTGGAGGAGGTTCCATCTGCCGGTTCGACGGAATGCGTTTCCGCGTCGGGCCTGAGTCCGCCGGCGCCAATCCAGGGCCTGCTTGCTACCGAAGCGGCGGGCCGCTCACCGTTACCGATTGCAACCTGTTCCTCGGGCGCATCGATCCGGATCAGTTTCCCAAGGTTTTTGGGGCATCCGGTGATCAGATGCTCAACGTAGAAGCGTCCACAGCGCGGCTGCAGGAGGTCGCCGAGCAGCTAGGCGGAGGTAAAAGCCTCGCAGAAATTGCCGAGGGGTTCCTCGACATCGCAGTCGACAACATGGCAGCGGCGATCCGCAAGATCTCTATCGCCCGCGGACATGACGTTACGCGTTACACACTCGCATGCTTTGGCGGCGCGGGCGGGCAGCACGCGTGCCGCGTTGCCGATGCGTTGGGGATCGAGCGCATTCTAGTTCACCCGCTGGCTGGCGTCTTGTCGGCGTTCGGAGTTGGCATCGCGGACGTGAAGGCGATGCGCGAGACCAGCTTGTTAAGGCCCCTTGGCGTGGATTTTAAGGAAGAGCTCGATCGGCTGCAGCACCGCGCGTGCGAGGCACTGATCGAGCAGCGCATTCACGCTGACCGCATCGAATTGAATCGCCGCGCCCGCCTGCGGACTGCAGGAAGCGACACCACTCTGGAGATCGCCATCTCGGGTGCGGACCTGATGCGCGCTCAGTTCGCCGAGCTTCACAAGCGCCGGTTCGGCTATTTCGATGAAGACGCCCAGGTGATCGTCGACGCACTTGTGGTTGAAGCAGTCGCGCGCACGCTCGTGCAAGAGACCCCTCTCTCCCAAGCGGCGGAACAAGAATGGACCGGACCGGCGGTCATTTTCGATCCGACCTCGACCATCGTCCTTGAGCCAGGCTGGCGCGCCGAACGTTCCCCCACAGACGGTACGCTCATTCTCAATCGATCAATTCCATTGGTGCGGGCCAAGGCAGTCGGAACTGACGTCGATCCGGTGCGCCTCGAAATCTTCAACAATCTCTTCATGGCGATTGCCGAGGAGATGGGCGTCGCGCTTCAATCCACCGCGACCAGTGTCAACATTAAGGAGCGGCTCGACTTCTCCTGCGCCATCTTCGACGCTGAAGGCGCGCTTATTGCCAATGCTCCGCACATCCCCGTGCACTTGGGCTCGATGGGCGAAAGCATCCGCCGCATAATCGAGACGCGCGGACAGGGCAGGGACGGTCGCGGGATCCGTCGTGGCGATGCTTACGTGCTGAACGATCCTTATCGGGGCGGCACGCACCTCCCCGACATCACAGTGATCGTCCCCGTATTCTACAGCGACGAAGCGGAGCCGTCGGCATTCGTTGCCGCGCGTGGCCACCACGCGGACATCGGGGGGATCGCGCCTGGATCGATGCCTCCGGATAGCAGCAGAATCGATCAAGAGGGCGTGCTCATCGACAACTTCCTGCTCGTCGATGAGGGTCATTTCTGCGAAATCGAGATGCGGTCTCTCCTCGGTTCGGGCAAATGGCCGGCGCGCAATCCCGACCGCAACATCTCTGATCTGAAGGCACAACTCGCCGCCTGCACACGCGGCGCCGAAGTGCTTGTCCAGACTGCACAGGACTACGCTCCGCAGGTTGTCGGCGCCTACATGCGCCATGTCCTCGCGAACGCAGAGGAGTCGGTGCGGCGGCTGCTCGATCGGCTGGAGGATGGCGAGTTCGATTACGAGATGGACAATGGCGCGCACGTCCGTGTGAGGATCACGGTCGACAAGGCCGCACGATCCGCGACGTTCGACTTCACTGGCACAAGCGATCAGCTTCCGGACAATTTCAACGCGCCGTTTTCGATTGTTCGAGCTGCGTCGCTTTACGTCGTGCGGACGCTGATCGATGACGCGATACCCATGAATGACGGATGCCTAAGGCCGATCGAGCTCGTCGTCCCGGATGGTTCGATGCTCAATCCACGACATCCAGCTGCAGTCGTTGCTGGGAACGTCGAGACGAGCCAGGTCGTCACCGATGCCTTGTTCGCCGCGACGGGCGCCCTCGCGCCGAGCCAGGGAACGATGAACAACTTCACCTTCGGCAACGAGCGGCACCAATATTACGAGACGATCGCTGGCGGTTCCGGCGCCGGCCATGATCATGATGGGACGAGCGCGGTGCAGACGCACATGACCAACAGCCGCCTGACTGATCCCGAAATCCTCGAAACGCGATTGCCAGTGCGACTGGAGCAATTCGCTGTCCGCCGAGGCTCGGGAGGAGCAGGTGCTCATCGCGGAGGCGATGGGGTCGTGCGTGAACTCACGTTTCTCGAGCCCATGCGTGCCAACATCCTCGCCAATCGCCGTCGCGTGCCACCGCGCGGGATCGCCGGCGGAGCCGACGCGCAGGCTGGCCGCAACTGGGTGGTGCGCAGTGACGGTTCCGTCGAGATGTTGTCCGCAACCGCGTCTGCCGAGATGCAGCCGGGCGATCGGTTCGTCATCGAGACGCCGGGTGGCGGCGGGTTCGGGAGTGGAGCGGAATGATCAACTATTGGCCGTTGCTCGGCATTGCGCTCGTCGTTGTCGGATTCGCGCTGCGTTTCAATCCGCTGCTGGTCGTTGCCGTCGCGGCAATCGTAACCGGGCTGCTCGGCGGTATGGGCTTCTTAAACGTGCTCGCGGCGCTCGGCCATGGCTTCAACGAGAACCGGTACGTCTCGATCATTTATCTGGTCTTGCCCGTCATCGGCCTGCTCGAACGTTACGGACTGCAGCAACGGGCGCGCACGATGATCGTTCGGATGCGCGGAGCCACGACTGGCAGACTGCTCGTTGGCTATCTTGCGTTTCGCCAGATCATGGCCGCTCTTGGCTTGATCGCAGTGGGCGGGCACGCACAGATGGTCCGTCCGCTCGTTGCTCCAATGGCGGAAGCTGCTGCGGAGAAGGCACATGGGAAGCTTGATGAGGAAACCACCGACCGCGTGAAGGCCATGGCGGCAGCTACTGACAACGTCGGCGTATTCTTCGGGGAAGATATCTTCGTGGCAATTGCGTCGATCCTGTTGATCCAGGGATCACTGGCGAGCTTCGGCATCGAGCTCACCCCATTTCAGCTGTCCGTGTGGGCAATTCCGAGCGCGCTCTGCGCCTTCCTAATCCACGGCACGCGCCTGCTGCTTTTGGACCGCCACCTGCAGCGGAGCAGTCGATGATCAATCTGCATTGGCTCTATGTATTGGCGGGCGCGATGTTCGCTGCTTTCGCCGTCGGGAGCGCACTCGACGCGACCAACGCCAAACGCTGGGGCAATGCCAGCTTCTGGGGATTGGTGGCTGCGAGCTTCTGGTTTGGCGATCTCCTCGGTGACCTCGGCAATGGCCTCCTCGTTCTCGCACTCGTCGGCCTCGCCGGCGGCCACCTGTTGGGGAAGGGGGCAAGGTCTTCCACGACTGAGGAAGAACGCGAGCAGCTCTCGGAGCAGTTCGCCAACAGGCTGTTCCTGCCGGCCTTGATCATCCCGTTCGTTGCGTTCGTTGGGACGCTCTTGTTCAACTACTCGCCCCTGAAAGACACGGGACTGATCGATCCAAAGTCCGTCACTTTGGTCCTTCTGGGAGTTGGCGTCATCCTCGCGCTCATCATCTGCTACGCTTGGCTCAAACCGCCGCCAGCGGCGCCGGTGGAGGAGGGCAGGCGGCTGATCGACTTTATCGGCTGGGCCGTGGTGCTGCCGCAGATGCTGGCGTCACTGGGGGCGGTGTTCGCTGCGGCGGGCGTCGGCACGACGGTCGGTGCGCTCGCCGGTGCGATCATTCCCAGCGGCAGCGTCTTCCTGGCGGTGGTCCTGTACGCGCTCGGCATGGTCGTGTTTACCATGATCATGGGCAATGCCTTCGCCGCATTTCCCGTGATGGCTGCCGCAATCGGCGTTCCGATCCTTATCAAACAGGATGCCGGCAATCCTGCCGTGATTGGCGCTCTCGGCATGCTTGCGGGATTCTGCGGAACGTTGATGACGCCGATGGCGGCCAACTTCAACATCGTGCCCGCGGCGCTGCTCGAGCTGAAAAGCCAGTATGCGGTGATCAAAGCGCAGGTGCCGACGGCAATCGCGCTGCTCATCGCGAACATCCTCATCCTCTATGTCGCAGGATTCCAGCTTTGATGAATCTAGACGCCGCCACCGCTTCCAAGATGGCGCGCATCGCGCTCGGCCATGTGACGAAAGAATATCCGCATAAGCTCGACCATGTTCTGATTGGCGATCAGGACGCGCTCCCGCCGCGCACTCTTCATCCGATCTTCTTCGGAAGTTTCGACTGGCACAGCTGCGTTCATGGGTGGTGGACCTTGCTGACACTCCGACGGCTCTACCCGACCATGCCCGAAGCCACCGAGATCGGGAGTTCGCGAGTGATAGCTTCAGAGACGAGAAGGTTGCCGCCGAGCTGGCTTATCTCGGGCGGCCGCTGAGCCGCGGTTTCGAGCGGCCCTACGGTTGGGGCTGGCTGCTCTATCTTCACCTTGAGGCGACGCGTCATTCGCAGTCCTGGGCCGCTGAGATCGAACCGCTGGCACGTGCCTTTGCGGCTCGGCTGCGCGATTATCTGCAGGTCTTGACCTATCCCATCCGAGTCGGAACGCACTTCAACACGGCGTTCGCCCTTATTCTCTCGCTCGAATGGGCGGAGCAATTCGATGCTCCCTTGGCCGACCTGATCCGCAATCGCTCACTCCATTGGTTCGGCGCCGACCGCGACTGTCAAGCCTGGGAGCCCGGCGGCGACGAGTTCCTTTCGTCCGCGCTGACTGAGGCGACGTGCATGTCCCGAACCCACCCGGCCGAATTCGGAGCATGGTTCGGCCATTTCTTACCTGGCGTCGATCAGCGCCAGCCCGCAACCCTGTTCGAACCTGCGATTGTGAGCGACCGCAGCGACGGCAAGATCGCTCATCTAGACGGGCTAAACCTCAGTCGCGCGTGGTGTTGGCGCAGCATCGCTCAGCTGCTTCCGAAGGCCGAGCAAGCGATCGCACAAGCCGCGGCGGACGAGCATCTCGCCACCGCGATGCCGCACCTGTCAGGCGATTACATGGGCGAGCATTGGCTCGCGAGCTTCGCGTTGCTGGCGTTGCTGACGTAAGTCAGTTGACACAGCGGCGCCGTTTCCAGGAGCGCATCCCCGCCTAGCGATTGGTAGAGAGCTACCCGGTTCTGTCCCGCAGTTAGCTTGGTTTGAACAAACTGCGTCTGCGCCGTGTAATAGCCTCGCTGCGCAACGAGTACGTTGAGGAACGGGTCCACGCCGGCGCGATAGCGCGCTTCCGTCAGCAGGTAATTGTCCGCACCCGCGGCCTGCTGGCGCTGTGCTGCAGCAAGTTGATCGTCCATTGTCGCGCGACGGGCGAGTGCATCCGCAACCTCGCGAAACGCCGTCTGCACGGTTTGCTGATAGGTTGCGAGCGCGGCATTACGCTGCGCCTCGCTCAGACGTACGTTCGCGTGTCCTGCACCGCCCTGGAAGACTGTGTAAGCGGCGTTGGCGCCGAGCTGCCAGCCAAAGCCGCCGCCGGTGAATAGGCTGGTAAGCGTGGTCGTCGCAAAGCCGAGAAGGCCCGTCAGCGATATCTTGGGGAAAAGCGCGGCGCGGGCTGCCCCGATGTCGGCATTGGCCGCCCGCAGCTGGTATTCCGACTGAAGCACGTCGGGTCTGCGCAGCAGAACGTAGGAGCTGACGCCCGCCGGCAGTTCATGGATCTTCAACCCCGCATCGTCGATCGAACTCGGCAGCAGGGCAGGGGCAATCGGAGCGCCCACCAGAAGCTGGAGAGCATTTACGTCTTGCGCCACGGCCGTTCTTTGCTGCGCCAGGTCAGATTGCGCCTGAGCGAGGATTTGCTCAGCCTGGTCCAGATCGGTCCGCGGCGCCACTCCGGCGTCCAGACGGAGCCTTGTTAGCCGTACGCTCTTTTCGGCGCTGGTGGCCGTCTGCTTCGCGATCAGGAGCAAGCTTGAGTCAGCGCCGTAGTTGAGCCAGGCATTGGCGATGTCCGCGACGAGCGTCAGACGCGTCGAACGCGCTCCGGATTCCGTCGCGAGATATTGCTGGAACTGCGCGTGCGTCAGCGAGCGCAGGCGACCGAACAGGTCGATGTCGAAGCTCGGAACAGTGACACCCGCCTGATATGATGCGCTGACTGCCTTTGATTTGTCGCCGCTCGCCGTCAGTCCAGCGTTGGCGTTGACAGTCGGAAGCTGCTGCGCCCGCTGGATGTTGTACTGCTCACGCGCCGCCGCGATGTTCGACGCTGCAATCATCAGGTTTCGATTGTTGACCAGCGCCTCTGCAATGAGCGTCTGAAGGCGAACGTCGGCGAAGATCTGCTTGTACGTGACGGCCGGGAGCCCGGCTTCTGCCTGAGCCAGGTTCGGACTACCTACCGGCCATGACGGTGGGATTGCCGGATCGGGCTGACCGAGCTTCGGCTCCATCGTCGCGCACCCGGTAGCCAGTAGCGCGAGCAGCGCGGCGAAGCGCCTCATGCTTGCGCCTCCTTGCGCCGGCGGAGCCGCTCGCGGACGGCCTTCACGCCGTCCCGGACTCCACGGCGCACCAGCACGAAGAAGAACGGGATGTAAAAGATGGCGAGTATCGTAGCCGTGAGCATGCCGCCGACGACGGCCGTGCCGATCGCGGCTCGGCTGTTCCCTCCGGCGCCGGTCGCAAGCGCAAGCGGAAGCACGCCGAAGATGAATGCGAAGCTGGTCATCAGGATCGGACGGAGACGGATACGTGCTGCTTCGATAGCCGCATCTATGACTCGTTGCCCCTCACGCTCCGCGCGCTCGGCGAATTCGACCATAAGGATGGCGTTCTTCGCGGACAGGCCCATGGTCGTGATGAGGCCGACCTGCAGATAGACGTCGTTCTCAAGGCCCCGAAGCGTCACTGCGAAAATGGCGCCCACAAGGCCAAGCGGGATCACGAGCAGGACCGCGACGGGGATGGACCAGCTTTCGTAAAGGGCAGCGAGGCACAGGAATACGACGATCAGGGCGACGCCATATAGGATTGGTGCTTGGCCTGAAGACAGCCGCTCCTGATAAGATTGCCCTGCCCATGCGACGCTCACTCCAGGGATCTGCGATGCCAGCTCCGTCATGATGTTCATGGCCTCGCCCGAACTCACGCCCGGCGCGCCTTGGCCCGAGAATTCGAACGAGCGATAGCCAAGGAAGCGGGACAAGCTCGTCGGCGTTGTTATCCAGGAGCTCTGCGCGAATGAGCTGAACGGAACCATGCCGCCCTGGTTGTTCCGAATAAACCATTGATTGATGTCGCTAGGCTGCGAACGGAAAGGCGCATCTCCCTGCACGTAGACCCGCTTGACCCGGCCGCGATCGATGAAGTCGTTGACGTAGCGCCCGCCCCAGGCCGTCGAAATCGTGCTGTTCACATCGCCGGAGTTCAAGCCGAGCGCAGCAAGCCGCTCCTGATTGATGTCCATTTTGAGGCTGGCGACGTCGGGCAGCTCGCTCAGGCGGACGGAGGTCAGCTTGGGGTTCGCGCTGGCCATCTCGAGGAGCCGGTCGCGAGCAGCGGCGAAATCTGGGTCACTCATCCCGCCAGTGTTCTGAATTTCCATGGTGAATCCGGTCGACTGGCCAAGGCCGCGGATCGCGCCTGGAACCAGAGCGAAGACCTGGGCGTCGCGCAGGCCACGAAACGCTGCAGACGCTCGCTGCACGATCGTGTCTGCGCTGTTCTGCTTGCCTGATCGCTTGTCGTAATCGGCGAGATTGATGAACGCCTGACCGGTGTTCTGACCCGCAGCGCCCTGGCCGCCGCCGGCGACGGTGAAATAAGTCCTGACGTTCTTCTTCTCAGGACCATTCAGGAAGTAGTTCTCGACTGCGAGCTGTACCTCGCGCGTCCGGGTCATGGTGGCGCCGGCCGGGAGGCGGAACTGCACCAGCGCCGCCCCCTGATCCTCCGTCGGCAGGAAGCCGGTGGGAAGCCGAACGAACATGAGGCCGAGCAGCACCACGACGCCGACATAGATGGCGAGGAATAGCCATTTGCGCGCGACGACGGTGCTTACGGTTCCCACATACCAGTGAATTAGGCGGTCGAAGCGCTCGTTGAATTTCACCCGCGCGCCGGTCCATCGCGTGAGCGACGCCGGGAGCCGTTCGTCCGAGCCAGCTCTCCTCGACCGTACCGTGACCACGCTTCAACAGATTGGCGGCGATTGCGGGACTGAGCGTCAGGGCGATGAAAACCGATAGTGCCATCGCCGACACGATGGTTGCCGAAAACTGTCGGTAGATCACGCCCGTGGACCCGCCGAAGAAAACCATCGGAAGAAACACCGCTGATAACACAAGCGCGATGGCTACGAGTGCCATCTGGATCTGCTGCATCGACACGATGGTCGCCTCACGCGGACTAAACTCCGGGTTCTCGTCCATCAATCGCTCGACATTCTCGACCACGACAATCGCGTCGTCGACGAGCAGTCCTGTTGCCAGAACAAGGCCGAACAAAGTCATTGTGTTGATCGAGAATCCGAGCGCGTAAAGGATCGCGAACGTGCCCAGCAGCACGACGGGAACGGCGATGAAAGGGATCATCGTCGCACGCCAACTCTGCAGGAAGACGAACATCACGAGCACGACAAGGAGGATCGCCTCAATCAGGGTCTTCACGACTTCCCAGATCGACAGCTTGATGAAGTCAGTGGTGTCGTTGGCATAGGCATATTCGTATCCACGCGGCATTCGTTCCGCGATCTGCGCCACCTGTGCCTTCACGAGGTTCGCAGTGCGAAGCGCGTTCGCCCCGGGCTCGAGCGAAATGCCGATGCCCGCGCCCGGATGTCCGTTCGCGCGAATGAGCGCGGAATAATTGTCGGCGCCGAGTTCAACCCGGGCCACGTCCGAAAGAAGAACGCGAGCGCCGCTAGGGTCGGCCTTGATGATGATATTCCGGAACTGCTCTGGCGTTTGCAGCTTGGATTGCGCCGTCACGGTTGCGTTGAGCATCTGCCCTTCGACTTGGGGCATGCCGCCAATCTCGCCGGCGGCGACTTCGGTATTCTGATTTTGGACGGCGGTGACGACGTCGCTTGGCATAAGGCCGAAGCTCTGCAGCTTGCCCGGGTCTAGCCAGATGCGCATCGCGTAAGACGATCCGAAAACGTTCACATCGCCGACGCCGGGAATGCGGGACAGCGGATCCTGCACATTCGTAGTCAGCCAATCGGACACGTCGAAGTTCGTGCTGCGATCCGTCGTGTCGTAGATGCCAACGATCAGCAGAAGGTCGGGCGCGCCCTTAGTGACTCGAACGCCCTGTTGCTGGACCTGCGTCGGCAGTCTCGAGATGGCCGTCTGGATAGCGTTCTGGACCTGCACCTGCGCGATGTCGGGGTCGATCCCCTTCTGCAGGATCACGCTGATGCTGACTTGGCCGCGCGAGCTAGAGGACGACTGGAAGTAAAGCAGCCCATCGATACCGGTCAGCTGCTGCTCTAGTACCTGGGTGACGCTGCTTTCCAAGGTAGTCGCCGAGGCGCCCGGATAAGTCGCGCGGATATTAATCTGCGTTGGAGCAACGTCCGGGTATTGGGCAACAGGCAGCCGAACGATGGCGCCGATACCCATCAACATGATGATGATCGCGATCACCCAAGCGAAAATCGGGCGATCGATGAAGATCTTCGACATGCGTTAGCCGGACCTGCGCGAACCTGCCGAAAGCAGCTTCGCTCCCGGCGGTGGTGCCTTGATTTTCTGCGGGGAGCTTGCCGGCACAGGCTTGATCTGAGCACCCTCACGGAGGTTCGCTGTTCCTTGCGTGATCACCTTCTCACCGGGTGCGAGACCTTGGGTCACCACCCAATATTCCCCCTGCGTGCGATCGGTCACGATGACGCGCTCGGTCGCGCGGTTGCCCGGGCCAACAACCCAGATGGTCGCGTTCCCTTTGGGGTCGCGCGTTACAGCAGATTGCGGGACGAGAAAGGCCGCAGTGTTGATCGCCTGAGCGAATTCGGCTGTCACGAACATGCCGGGAAGCAGAAGCGAAGCAGGGTTCGGGAAGCGCGCCCGGATGGTCACGGTGCCGGTCGCCTGATCGACCAGCACCTCGCTGAATTGGACGGTACCGGAATATTCGTAATACGCGCCGTTCGGCAGCTTGATACGGACTTGCGCCGCCGTTGGCGCGGCTCCGCCCTGTGCCAGCGCCTGCCGAAGCGCGAGCAGATCGGCCGCGGATTCCTGGATATCGACGAAGACAGGATCAAGGCGCGTGATCGTTGTCAGCGCATCGGTCTGATTGGCGGTGACGAGGGCGCCCACAGTGACGTTGGAAAGACCTATCCGCCCGGAGATCGGCGCGGGAACGCGGGTGAAACGCTGATTGATTTGCGCGCTCCGGAGAGCCGCCGAGTTCTGCGCTACCGAAGCATCCGCCTGCCGAGCCTGGGCGACGGCGTTCGTATAATCCTGCTTGGAAATCGCCTGCTGTTCGACAAGCGGCTTATAGCGGGCGGCAAGCGTCCGCGCAGCTTCCGCCTGGGCGCGAGCGCTCTGCAGATTAGCCTGCGCCTGCGCGGCCTGCGCGTTATAGACGCTCGGATCTATCTGATAGAGCGTCTGCCCCTGCCGGACGACCGAGCCCTCCTGGAAGAGCCGCTTGAGGATGACACCGGAGACCTGTGGACGGACCTGCGAAACCTGAAATGCGGCAACGCGGCCGGGCAAATCCTGGACGATCGGAGCACTGCCCTGCTGGACGACGACGTAACCGACGGTGATAGGACCACCTGGACCGCCGCGGCCTCCATGTCCGCCGGCGCCGGCCGATCCATCCGAACTGCTGCCGCAGCCCACTAGCAGTAGCGCGCCGGCCCCGACTACGAAAATTTGCCTAATCTTGTTCGTCACGCGGCGAGGCCCTTCCCGTTTAAGGTTGGGATTGCAAGGCTTGGGGGATTCACGCGAACGAACATCGAATGCGCGCCGCTAGGCGAAGGATCAGTAAGCATATGCAACCCATCGACCAACGGCGGTTCTGGCCCGACGAACGCGAAGGCCGTTTCGTTCCCGACATTGCTGCTTGTTAATCCCCAGAGCCCGATCGTACCGCGCTGACTTTCAGTCGCCGACGGCTGAAACTCTCGTTACCTAAAGCCGAATCACGTTTGCGCCCGGGGAGGGACTGGTTGTGCTGAGATTTCTTGCCGCATTCGTTATGTTGTTCGTTGGCCTGCCTGCGACAGCGCAGACCATCGCTCAGGCGCCGTCCGGTTCGCAGATCGTCGCGAGCGGCGACTTTCCGTCGGGGATCATCCACGTCGATGTGACTCTGAATCCGGATGGACGCGTCGGCTACATCGTCTCGCGAGTTGGCAAGCCGGTAATCGCCGAAAGCCGACTTGGCTTCTTGTTCACCGACGCGCCGGAAATGCTCCGCAACTTCGTCTTCGCCGGTAAATCGACGAGCAGTTTCGACCAGACGTGGGAAGAGCCCTGGGGCGAATATCGCTCCATTCGCAACCACTACAACGAGCTCAAGGTCAACTTCGACGAGTCCAAATGGATGAAGCGTCGAATGACCGTCGTTTTCCGCATCTTCGATGACGGCGTGGGATTCCGCTACGAACTTCCGGCCGGTGCAAGCTTCACGCACGCGAACATCGCGGACGAGCTGACCGAGTTCAACGTTGCCGAGCCCGGCACTGCCTGGTGGGATGAAGCGCTGGAGTGGAACCGCGAGGAATATCTCTATCGCAACACTCCGGTCGAGGAGATCGGCACCGCGCAGACGCCGCTCACCATCCGCACCGCGAGCGGCCTGCACTTGTCGATCCATGAGGCGGCGTTAGTCGACTATTCGGGCATGGACCTTCGGCGCGTGCAGGGCAGGGTGCTCAAAGCGAACCTGATGCCTTCGTCGACGGGTCCGAAGGTTAGTCGCGCACTTCCCCTCGCAACGCCGTGGCGCGTGATCATGATCGCACCCAGCGCGCCAGCGCTCTACAAGTCTGCCCAGATCGTCCTGAACCTCAACGAGCCGAATAAGCTCGGTGACGTCAGCTGGGTGAAGCCGATGAAATATGTCGGCATCTGGTGGACGATGCACCTGGACCAAGCGACCTGGAACTCAGGCCCCAAACATGGCGCGACGACAGCAAACGCCAAGCGCTACATTGATTTCGCCGCCAAGAACGGCTTCGGCGGCGTGCTGATCGAAGGTTGGAACAAGGGCTGGGACGACGTCGGCGACAAGAGCTGGTTTGCCTGGGGCGGAGACTTCAGCTTCACGCAGGCCTATCCCGACTTCGATATCGCGGAAGTCGCCCGCTACGCCCGCTCAAAAGGCGTTGGGATCATTGGCCATCACGAAACCGGCGGCAATATCGCGAATTATGAGAGGCAGCTCGGAGCCGCGCTCGACTTGTATCACAAACTCGGCATTCATGCCGTGAAGACCGGGTATGTTGCAGACGCCGGCGGGATTCAGGCGCTCGGCCCCGACGGGAAGATTCACTTCGAATGGCACCAGGGCCAAGTAGCCGTGAACCACCATCTGAAGGTCGTCACCGAAGCCGCCAAGCGCCAAATCAGCGTCGACGCGCATGAGCCGGTCAAGGACACCGGGCTTCGACGCACATATCCCAACTGGGTATCCCGCGAGGGCGAGCGCGGAATGGAGTACAACGCCTGGGGCGAGCCGAAGAACCCCCCGGAGCACGAGGCGAACCTCGTGTTCACGCGCATGCTTTCCGGACCGATGGACTTCACGCCCGGCGTTGTCAGTCTAACGGGCAAGGGCAATACGCAGATCCTGTCGACGCTTGCCAAGCAGCTCGCGCTGTACGTGACCATCTACTCGCCGATCCAGATGGCCGCTGATCTCCCCGAAAATTATGAGGCGAACCCGAAGGCGTTTCACTTCATCAAGGACGTCGCGGTCGATTGGGATGACACACGCATGCTCGCCGGCGAGGTTGGCGATCTTGCTGTCTTCGCTCGCAAGACCCGCGGCTCTCCGGTGTGGTTTATCGGCGCCGTTGGCGATGAGCAGGAACGCCGGTTCGACGTGCCGCTGGACTTCCTCGATAAGGGTCGTCGCTATCGTGCCGAGGTCTACCGTGACGGTGATGATGCGGATTACCGGACCAACCCACGCTCCATGGTCGTGGAGCAGCGCACAGTCACGTCGACCGACCGGCTTGCTCTCCGGCTTGCACCAGGTGGGGGCGCGGCGGTGAGGTTCGTTCCGCTGCGCTAGTCGGCCTGGACCCTAGTCATCGCGAACGCGGCAGCGGTCATCACGATCGCTGCCGCAAGCATGGTCCAGATCGGTTGATCCGGGAAGAAGGCTTTCATGATCGAGCCCATGACGGTCGCCACGAGCAACTGCGGCACGACGATGAAGACGTTGAACAGCCCCATGTAGATACCGAGTTTCCTCTGGGGCAGGCTGCTCGCGAGGATGGCATAGGGCATCGCGAGGATTGACGCCCATGCGATGCCAATGCCGATCTCCGAGATGACCAGCATCTTCGGATCGCGAATGACGAAGAAACTGGCGTACCCCGCCGCGCCAGCGAGCAGGCAGATCATGTGCGTGCGCGATTTACCGACGGTCCGGGCCAGCCAGGGGAGCAATGCAAGCGCAGCGAGGGCGGCCACGCCGTTGTAGACGGCGAACAAAACTCCGACCCAGTTGCCGGCGTTCTGATATCCGGCGCTCGCCGGATCGGGAGATATGTAGAAGTTGCGGGCGACTACAGGCGTGGTGAACACCCACATGGTGTAGAGCGCCGACCACGTGAAGAACTGCACGACGGCTAGGCGCTTCATTAGCGGAGGCATGCCGGAGAAATCGCCGACGATATGCGCGAGCATGTTGTTTGTGCTTCCGCGCCGAGCGAGCAGGATCGCAAGAAGGCTTGCGATGCCATAGGCTATGAGCAGCCCCGCCAGAACGTAAAGCTCCTTTTCCAAGTGCCACTGCATGACTGCAAAGAGGACCGCCACGCCCGCAGCAATCCAGGCGAACGGCGACGCCAACCCCCGTTGTGCAAGCGCACGCAACTGCTCGTCACTTTCCGGGTGTTCAGCGGATTCGCCGAAAGCGGCCATCTCTACCGGCGAATATTCACGGGTGTTGAGGACGGTCCACAGAACGGCGAGAAAAAGAGCCGCGCCACCGAACCAGAAGCTGAAGCGTACGGTGTCGGGGATGCCGTTCGGCCCTGCCAAATTCGACACACCGGCTCGATCAAGTAGCCATGGAAAGATCGAACCCACTACGGCGCCCGCGCCAATGAAGGCGGTCTGCACAGAGTAGCCGGTGGTGTGCTGATCCTTGCGCAACATGTCACCGACGAATGCCCGGAACGGCTCCATCGAAATGTTGAGGCTCGCGTCTAGCGTCCAGAGCAGCACAGCTGCCATCAGCAGTTGGCTCGAGAGTGGCATGAGGAACAGTGACAGCGTCGCCAGAAGCGCACCCGCGACGAAATACGGGCGGCGGCGCCCGAGCCGCCCAAGCCACGTCCGGTCGGACATATGGCCGATGATCGGCTGCACCAGAAGTCCGGTGAGTGGAGCGGCCACCCAAAGCACGGGAAGGTTGTCAACGCTTGACCCAAGCGACTGGAATATCCGGCTCATGTTTGCGTTCTGGAGCGCGAAGCCGATCTGGATACCGAAGAAGCCGAACGAAATATTCCAGAGCCCCGCGAGCGATTGCCGCGGCTTTTCGATTGTCGTCGCCTTGTCCATTCTCAAGCTCTCCCCGCCGCTAAGCTGGCACGCTCGCGGGCAGGGCACAATCGTCGCGAATATGAATATGAAAGTGCCCGTAGACAGAATGCAAAGGTCGGCTAAGGTCCCGCGAGCAACGCTCAGGGAGGGGAGCCCGGATGAGCCTTTCGACGATCGATCTCATTGTCGTCATCGCCTATGCGATCGGCATCTTCAGCCTGGCGCAATGGGTGTCGCGCGAGAAGGCCGGGCACCAGAAGGACACGTCCGACTACTTCCTGGCATCGAAGAACCTGCCGTGGTGGGCGATCGGCGCGTCGCTAATCGCAGCCAATATTTCGGCCGAGCAGATCGTCGGAATGTCTGGGTCGGGCTACGCCATCGGCCTTGCGATTGCCTCCTACGAGTGGATGGCGGCGCTAACGCTCCTGATCGTCGGCAAGTTCTTCCTGCCGATCTTCCTCAAGAACCACATCTACACGATGCCGCAGTTCCTCGAACGCCGATACGGCAGGGTGCTGCCGATCATCATGGCGATCTTCTGGCTCGCGCTTTACGTGTTCGTGAACCTGACCTCCATCATTTGGCTCGGGTCGATCGCGGTGAACAAGGTTGCCGGCATCGATCAGACCGTCGCACTGGTCATCCTCGGCGCGTTCGCCTTGCTCTACCAAATCCGTGGTGGCCTGAAGGCGGTGGCGCTCACGGATATCGTGCAGGTGACGTTGCTCGTGCTCGGCGGGTTGGTGGTCGCTTTCCTGACGCTCTCGCAGATCGGCGGCGGCGATGTCTTCGCCGGTTGGCACAAGCTGGTGACAACGGCGCCTGACCACTTCCACATGATCCTCAAGAAGGGTGATCCGCATTACATCGACCTGCCGGGTCTCAGCGTGCTCATCGGCGGGATGTGGATCGCCAATCTCGCTTACTGGGGCTTCAACCAATACATCATCCAGCGCGCTCTCGCCGCGAAGAAGTCTCGATGAGGCCCAGCGGGGGGTCATCTTCGCGGCGTTCCTCAAGCTGCTGATGCCGGTGATCATTGTGCTTCCGGGCATCGCCGCCGTCGTGCTGGCACCCGGACTTTCCAAGCCCGACGAGGCCTATCCGACAATGATGCGGCTGCTTCCGCCGGGGCTCCTTGGCCTCGTGTTCGCGGCGCTGGTGGCGGCGATCATTGCGTCAACTGCCTCCAAGATCAATTCCATCGCGACGATCTTCACCCTTGATCTCTACGCCAAATTCCGCGGGGAGCGGACGCGCGCGGAGGATGACAAGGCTGAGAGCCTTGGTGAGGAAAAGCACTTGGTACTGGTCGGCCGCGTAACGGCGATCGCGGCAATCATCATTGCAATCATCTTGGCCAAGCCGCTGGTCGGAAGTTCCGAGCAGGCATTCCAATTCATTCAGGAATTCAGCGGTTTCTTCACGCCGGGCATCACCGTAATCTTCCTGCTCGGCTTGTTCTGGAAGCGCGCGACAGAAGCTGGAGCTATCGTTGCAGCCGTCACGTCCGTGCTGTTGTCGACCGTTATGAAGTACACGCTTCCATCCGCGATGCTTCCCCAAGGCGCGAACGACTATTTGACGCCGTTCATCAACCGCATGGGCGTCGTGTTCCTCGTGTCGCTCGCGCTGGCGATCGTCGTTAGCCTCGCAACTCCGCAGCGGCCGGACGTGGACACGATCGACACTGCCAACGTCCGTTATAAGACGAGCACCGGCTTCAATGTCGGCGCGCTCGGCGTCATCTTGGTCCTAATCGCGCTTTACGCCACTTGGTGGTGAGTTAGCGCTTAGGGTTCGGTCGACGATAATTGTGGTGCAGCCATTCGAAGACGGGCAGCGCCTCGTGGTGCTTGTAGTCGAACCAGGTCGCGTTCTCCCAATCCGAGCCGTGGCCCCAGCGCGTGCCGCACTTCGTCGACACCCAGTAGGGCTCCCAATAGACGACACCAATTCCGCCGGCGTCGATGGTGATCTGGGTCAAGTCGGCCATGTAGCGGCGCTGCCCCTCGGGCGTGGCCGGATAGCCGGCGATCAGCGCGTCATCTCCTAACAGGTTCTTCGCGGTGTCCGCTTCCTCGAGAGTGAACGGATAGCCGGTCTCAACGACGATGATGTCCTTACCGTAGCGCCGCTTGGCCTCGGCAATTGTCTCTTTCAACTGCGCAAGCGAGTATTTCGACCACTTGCTGTAATAGCTCATGCCGATGATATCGTAGCCATGGACGCCAGCTTTCGTAGCCGCGTCGAACCAGGGGAGAATGTTCTCCGGCTGTGCAACGTGCAGCATGATGCGCGAGGCGACCGAGCCGGTGCGGCCGGCCTCCTGCACCGCCTCGATTCCCGCGTTGAGTAGGCGCGCGTTCCGATTCCAGTTGATAGGTTGACCGGGAACCTTGCCGCCGAGCAACTCGGGATTGGTCTCGTTGCCGACCTGCACCATCTCCGGCATCGCGTGATCCGCATCGAGCTTGCGGAGCGTGTCGAGCGTATAATCGTGAAGCGCCTTTACCTGCTGATCGGTAGTGAGGTTCGCCCACGCGGCGGGCGCGATCTGCTTGCCACCGTCGGCCCAGTCGTCCGAATAATGGAAGTCGAGCAGCACCTGGAGTCCGGCGCCGTGAGCACGGCGAATAGTTTTCAGTACGTCGGCGTAGTCGCTGTATTTCGTCCAGGTTGCGTTGTTCCAGATACGTACTCGGACGATGTTGCCTCCCTCTTTCTTCAGCAGCGCGAAGGCATCGATCACCTTATTCTTCAGCCGGTAGACTGCCCCGCAATCCTCCATCTCATTCACATAACTAAGGTCCGCGCCCAGATAGGCGCCGCCGCCAGGAGGTGAGGCGGGCGGTCCCGCCTGCGAGGTACTTGCCACGAGCAGCAGCGCGGCGAGAAATCCAGCTTTCATAACGCTACGATCCTTACCTGCGCTCCGATCAAACCATCGCTCGCAGCCGAAATCTGTATGGGACCTCGGTTGCGGCCGACACGGACGATCGCCTGTGCCAAGCCATTGAATGCATGCCGTTCGGTCGCAACGTCAGGTTCAAGGCTGTTCGGGTTTCCGTTGCCGACGCCCACGACCGTTCCGCCATTCGTTGTGAACCGCAGCAGATTGCCGGCGATCGGCACAGGTCGGCCGCCGCGATCGAGCAACTGGGCGTTGACGATCACGACATCACCTGTTTGCGCCATTCTGCGGTCAGCCGTGAGCCTGACAGAGTGAGCCGGGCCGCTGGTCTCGCGCAGGTCGCGTGCAGCCTGCCGACCTGCATTGTACCCGATCGCCTCGATCTTCCCTGGCGCGTAGGGCACGCTCCATTGGAGATGTCCGTTGCGCGGCATTGTCTTGCGACCGAGCGAGTGACCGTTCAGCCGCAGCTCGACCTCATCCGTGTTGCCGTGTGCCCAGACCTCGACCGGCTCGCCCTCTCGTCCTGACCAGTTCCAATGTGGCAGCAGACGGACGAGCGGCTGATCACGCCGCCACCAGGCGCGGTAGTAGTAATAGTTGTCCTTCGGGAAGCCGCAGGTGTCGAGGATGCCGAATTGCGAGCTGATGCTCGGGAATTCGTTGTATGGCGTCGGCTCGCCGCGATAGTCGAAGCCGGTCCAGACGAAGCCGCCGGCGATGTACGGGCGATCCGCAACGATGGTCCACCATTCCTCCGCGGTAGTTGCCCACCACGGGTGCTCCGTGTCGTAAGCCCGTACGACGTGTCGCGCAGCATCATTGGCGTATTCGCCTCGGGTCGCGACGGTGCTTCCGTCTCCGAGCCGTAGACAGGCTGCTCGGGGTGCCGCGTGTGATACGCTTCGATCTGGTTGGTCCGATAATTGAAACCGAGTACGTCCACCACGCGTCCCACGCCGGTGTCCCAGCCCTGATCCATGGCGAACGTGGTCGGCCGCGTCGGATCGAGCCGCTTCACATGTTGCTTCAGCTCACTATTGATTTCGCGCACCGCGATCGATCGCCTGATGCGGCTCTTCGTTGCCGAGCGACCACATGATGACACTCGGATGATTGCGGTCCCTGCGGATAATCCGTTCGAGCTGCGAAATGCTTTCCGGATCAGAATTATTGTAGCGCTGCTCGACAATCATCAGCATGCCCATCTCGTCGCACGCCTCGAGCAGGGCGGTCGCGGGCGGATTGTGTGCGCTACGCCAGGCGTTCGAGCCCATTCCCTGCAACTGCGCTATCCGCCATCGGTGGAGTGTATCCGGAATGGCTGAGCCCACGCCGGCATGATCCTGATGATTGGCGGTACCGAGCAGCTTCACTGGTTTGCCGTTGAGGAAGAAACCTCTCTGTGCATCGAAGTCGATGCCGCGAATGCCGAACCGCGTATCTGCGCTGTCGATCACTCGCCCGCCGCGGAGAATTTCGGTGCGGAGCGTGTAGAGGTTTCGGTGCTCCAGCGACCACAAGAGCGGAACCGGAAAGGTGGTCTGCCGCTCGATCGTGCGTTGTGCGTCAGGCCCAACGCTAAGCGGCACCGCCTCCTCGACGGTGATCACCTTTTGGTCGGGGGACAGCCACGTCAAGCGAAGTGCCACCTCGGCCGGGGACGCTCCGCGGTTGGCAACATCAATTGACGCGCTGACCGCCGCACCTGCGCCGCCAACAGTCGTTCGGACGACAACGCCGGATTGGGGGATGTGAATACGTTCGGCGATGACCAGATCCACGTGACGGTAGATGCCGGCACCTTCATAGAACCAGCCCTCGCCGAGGCTCGCGTCGACGCGCACGGTGACGACGTTCGGGCCGCCTTCGTAGTCGAGGAAGTCGCCGATGTTTACGCTAAAAGGCGCGTAACCGCTTTCATTCCGGCCAGCCACATAACCGTTCACGAATACGAGGCAGTTTCGGAAGACGCCATCGAACTCGAGCCAGATGCTTCGCCCTTTGTCCGCGGCACCGATCGCAATCGGGGTACGGTACCAGCCAACACTATTCTCCGGAAACGCGCGGCCGATCGCCTTGAAGCCGTGCGCGGCACCGCGATCCAATTCTTTAGCGATGGGTCCTTGAGCAAAGGGGAGGGTGACTGCCCAATCGTGCGGAACGAGCACTTCGGCCCATGCACTGTCGTCGAACTTCGGCATTGCCGCATCCGCCGATGCGCCTGCCTTGGCAAAGGTGCGCTGATCGCGTCCGAAGCCGAAATCCTTCTCGATGTCCGCGGCATGGCCAAGATGAAACCGCCAACTCGCCAGGCGCTCACGGCGCCGGGGATTCGCCGACGGCTCAGACTTCGACGCTGCCTCCGCGGCAGTGCCGACAAGGCTCAGTGCAAGCGCGCTCGCGCCGATCATTTCACGGCGGGTAAAGCCGTCATCCATTTGCGTGACTCCGAAGTCGGCGGAAATTACGGCCGCAGCGACGTTGCGCAAGCGTCAGTGTGCAACGCTCGACTCTTCGGATCGTGAGCCGCACCGGAAGAACACGATTGGTTGCCGTGCCTCGGGCGATCGACGACAGTATCGCATCGATGAGTGCTTCGGCCGCCTGCCGCGCGTCCTGAGTTACCGTGGTAAGCGGCGGGCTCGAAAGGCTGGCCGCGGAAATGTCGTCGAAGCCCACGATCGCGACGTCGTCTGGAACGCGCCTGCCCATGGCCTGCAGTCCGTGCATGACGCCGATGGCCGCGACATCGGACGAGGCAAATACGGCGTCAAAATCGCCCTCGCGTGCTACGAGGCGGTCCACAGCTGCACGCCCAGACGCTTCGCTCGGCTCCGCATCGACCTGAAGCCGTTCGTCGGGATCGAGGCCCGCCGCTTTGAGTGCCTTGCAGTAGCCTTTCCATCGGCCGAGAAATTCCGGATAGCCGGGATCCACTGTGCCGACGAAGGCGATCCTCTGCCGGCCTTGTTCAAGCAAGTGTTTCGTCGCGTCGAAGCCGCCCTGCTCATTGTCCGACGAAACAGTCGCGCCCAACTCGCCCTCTGTCGCAGACCCCCAGCGGACAAAATGTGCCCCATGCTCAATCAGCTTTTCAAGCTTCGGCCGATATTCGAGATAATCGCCGTAACCGAGCAGGATGATACCGTCAGCCTTACGGCTATCCTCGTAATCGACGTGCCAGTCGGACGAGAGCTGCTGAAATGAGATGAGCAGGTCATAGCCGTGGTCCGCGCAACACCTGACCATTGGCCCAAGAAGCGATAGGTAGAAGGGGTTGATCGCCGATTGTTCGGGTGATTGCTCTTCGAAGAAGAGTAGCGCCAGCGTCTGCGCGTGCTGGCGTCGCAGGCCAGAGGCGTTCTTGTCGACTTTGTAGTGGAGCTGTTCGGCGGCAGCCAGCACGCGTGCCCGGGTCTCCTCACTGACAGACGCACTGCCGCGAAGCGCGCGCGACACAGTTGGCTGGGACACGCCCGCTAGCGCAGCGATGTCAAATGAGGTCGGCCGCCTCTGCATCGGATCGAGCTTACCCAGTGAATACGTATGTATACCCGCGGAGTTGGTTTCGCGGCCGAAAAGCTCTGATATCTCTCGGTTCAGGGAGAGGGGTCTTGGCCCCTGACATTTGAATTGCGTCCGGCCTTTCGAGCGCCGGCTTGAGGGGGACTACCATGATTAGCATTTCTTCACGTTCGCGGTTGATTGCGGCTGCGAGCCCGCTCGCGGTTGCGATGATCCTTGCAGGAAGTGGGCCGGCCTGGGCCGACGAAGCTCAGCCGACGATCACGGGGGCTGCGAGCGCGGCGACTGCCGCGCAGCCGGCGAATCAGCAGACGGCCAACGATCAGGGCGCGAGCCCAGCAGCGACCGATTCCAGTTCGGACCGCATCGTTATCACCGGCTTCAGGGCTTCCCTTCAGAGCGCCGTGAACAAGAAGAAGAGGTCCGATCAGATCGTTGAGTCGGTTAGCGCCGAAGACATCGGCAAGCTGCCGGACGCATCGATCGGCGAAGCAATCGCCCGCCTGCCCGGCATCACATCGCAGCGGCTTTCGGGACGCGCGGACGTCATCTCCATCCGCGGCTTCGGTCCCGATTATTCGACCACGCTCCTCAACGGTCGCGAACAGACCTCGACCGGCGACAACCGCGCTGTTCAGTTCGACCAATATCCCGCGGAAGTCATCAATCAGGTCAATATCTACAAGACGCCCATCGCGTCCGTGATCGGGCAGGGCATTGCCGGTACCATCGACCTGCGCACCATCCGGCCGCTGGAGTATGGGAGGCAGGTTATCTCGGTCGGCGGCCGCGCGGTTTATCCCGACATCGGCAAGCTCAATCCCGACGCGAAGAAATTCGGTTATCGTGTCAACGGAGTCTACGTCGACCAGTTCGCGGAAGGCCGCGCCGGCATCTCGCTCGCGGCAAGCTGGGATGACGAGCCGTACGAAATTCAGGAATTCAACGCGTGGGGCTATGCCGATGGCCCCGGTGGCAACAAGGTCGTCGGCGGGCTGAAGTCTTATTCAAGGTCGACCGAGCTGAAGCGACTTGGCCTCACGGGCACGGCGGAGTTCAAGCCCGTCGATGGGTGGACCTCGACGGTCGACGGTTTCTATTCGGACTTCAAAGACGACCAGATCGCGCGCGGTATCGAGGTCCCACTGCAGTGGGGAGGAACATCGCCACCGCTACCGCCGCATGAGGTCCTCCAGCCAGACTTTACGGCTTCGAACGGACTCATAACCTCCGGCACTTACGCAAACGTCGTCGGGGTGGTTCGCAACGTGTTGCAGCCGCGGCATGCCAAGCTCTATTCGGTCGGTTGGAACAACCGTTACGACGGACAGAATGGTTGGCGTGGATTCCTCGACCTCAGCTGGAACAAGACCAAGCGTAACGAACTGGTATTCGAGACTTACGCGGGCACCGGTTACAACTTCTCGGGCCCTGGTGACACGCTGAACTTCCGGACGTCCGATACCGGAACGGTCTTCACCAGCCACAATATCGATTATTCAGACCCGAATCAGATATTCATCACCGATCCGCGTGGCTGGGGTGGCCTGGCTCCCAATGGCGCGTTGCGGCCGGGCTATTGGAACAATCGCATCGTCAATGACCGGATCTGGCAGGTGCACCCGGAGATTTCGAAGGATCTCACCTCCAGCTTCCTCTCCCGCGTGAGTTTCGGCGCCAACTACACCGATCACAAGAAGTCGCTGACGCCAGACGAGGCATTCGTCCAGCTTACCGACCCGACCGCTCGGAATCTTGTGCTTCCAGAGAGCGACCGGCTCGGCGCTGCGGATTTTAGTTGGATCGGACTGGGCCACACGCTGGCCTTCGACCCCCAGCAATTGCTCAACGATGGTATCTATACTCTCGTTTCGAACAACTTAAATCCGGATGTTGCGGCAAAGGCTTATGACGTCCACGAGAAGTTGGGAACGGTCTACGCTCAGGCGGACATCAGGGCCCAACTCGGATCGACCGAGTTGACTGGCAACATCGGTGTGCAGGCAGTGCATACCGATCAGCTTTCGAGTGGATTTAGGATCGGCAATCAGGGCACGCCTGCTGTCCTTACTCCAGCAACTGACGGCGCAAAATATTGGGACGTCATGCCGAGCTTGAACTTGTCGTTCCGTTTTCCGAACGACTGGGTCATCCGCGCCGGCCTGGCACGCGAGGTCCAGCGCCCCCGCATGGATTCGATGCGGATCGCAAATGAATACGGCGTTTGCCAAAGCGGCTGTGCAGCCTACCCGGTTATCACTGGAACCGCCGGAAATCCCGAGCTGAGGCCCTACCGCGCCAATGCGGCTGACCTAAGCTTCGAAAAATATTTCGGGACGAAGGGCTACATATCGCTCCAGCTGTTCTACAAATATTTCAACACGTTCGTCGTCGAACAGAACCTCGCCAATGTTCCATTCGATTACACAGGGTACCCGATCCCGTCGCCGTGGCAGACGACGAATCCAGCCGGGACGAATTACCTGCCGCCTCAGGGAATCACGAACGGGTTCATCAAGCAGCCGTACAACATCAGCGGCGGCAAGATGTACGGTGCCGAGCTTGGCGCAACGCTTCCGTTCGGCGATTTCATCCACGCACTCGATGGCTTCGGTTTGACGGGCGGTGTCGGGTGGACACAATCGAAGATCAGCATTTATCCGGGCGCTCCCGCCACGATGCTCCCGGGCTATTCGAAGTGGGTGGCCAACGGGACCCTCTATTTCGAAAAGTGGGGCTTCAACGCGCGGGGCAGCATCCGCTACCGTTCAAGCTTCCAGGGCGAGGTTTCCGGCTTTGCCCAGAACAACGTGTTCCGCGAGGCCAAACCGGAAACGATCGTGGATGCGCAGGTCGGCTACGACTTCCAACCGAACTCGTTCCTCAACGGGCTGTCCATCTATCTGCAGGCGCTCAACCTGACGGACGAGCCATTCGTAACCACGAACCCGGGCGAAAACCTCCAGGTGATCGATTATCAGAAGTACGGTCGCCGCTGGATGATCGGCGCTTCTTACAAGTTTCGGCGCATCTGCGCCGCCGGCGGCGCCGCCGCCTCCTCCTGCCCCGCCTCCTCCGCCGCCCCCGGCGATGCAGACGTGCGCCGATGGAACCGTAGTTGCAGTGAGCGCGACGTGCCCGGTGCCGCCGCCTCCACCTCCGCCGCCGGCGCCTGCTCCCGAGCGGGGTTAATTACCTGAGCAGCCCCGGCAACGCTCCTGCGTTGCCGGGGTTGTTCGCCACGAGAGATTTCGATGACTCAAGGCGCTCAGCGAAAGATCGTCGTCGTCGGAGGCGGCACGGCGGGGTGGATGACCGCTGCGTCGCTGGGGCGTTTCTGCCTTCCGGGCATGTCGGTGACGCTCGTCGAATCCGATGAGATCGGAACCGTCGGGGTCGGCGAAGCGACTATTCCGACCATCGCGTTGTTCAACCAGTCGCTGGGGATCGACGAGGCCGAGTTCCTCGCTGCAAGCGGCGGTACCTACAAGCTCGGCATTGCGTTTGAAATGGGTCG
>CAVVWY010000014.1:0-162079 GCA_963752025.1 uncultured Alphaproteobacteria bacterium
TGGGGTGGATGGCTCCCGCTCCCGGCATCTGAGTGCCAAAATGTGGTGCTGTCGAAGCACCACAATGAGAGGAGCCATCCGCCATGGAGATTACCACGATCGGCCTCGATCTGGCCAAGAGCGTTTTTCAGGTTCACGCGGTCGATGCGCCGGCAGGTCGTCGTCCGCAAGGCGCTGCGGCGGGCGCAGGTGCTGCCGTTCTTCGCCAAGCTTCCGCCCTGCCTCATCGGCATGGAGGCGTGCGGCACCTCGCATCACTGGGCGCGCGAGCTGACCAAGCTTGGCCACGAGGTGCGGCTGATGCCGCCGGCCTACGTGAAGCCCTATGTGAAGCGCGGGAAGACCGACGCCGGGGATGCCGAGGCGATCTGCGAGGCGGTGACGCGGCCGACCATGCGCTTCGTGCCGGTGAAGTCGCCGAGCAGCAGGCGGCGCTGGCGCTGCACCGGACGCGCGATCTGCTGGTGAAGCAGCGCACGCAGCTGGTGAACATGCTGCGTGGTCTGCTGGCCGAGTTCGGGATCGAGATGGCACGGGGCCTGCACCATGCGCTTGCGCTGGCCGCGCGGCTGTCGGACGGCGAGGCGCCCGAGGTGCCGCCGCTGGCACAGCGGGTGGTAAGGGCCTGGCGATCAGATCGGCGCAGTGCAGGTCCAGCTCGCGAGTCTCGAGAAGGAGCTGCTCGCCTGGCACCGCTCGAGCGAGCTGTCGCAGCGCCTGGCGACGATCCCGGGTATCGGCGTGATCTCGGCAACCGCGCTGGCCGCCTCGGTGAGCGAGCCTGAGCGCTTCCGCTCCGGGCGGCAGTTCGCCGCCTCGCTGGGGCTGACGCCACTGCAGAATCTAGCGGTGGCAAGGAGCGGATGGGCAGGATCTCGCAAGATGGGCGACCGCTACCTCCGCCGGCTGCTGGTGGTCGGCATGACCTCGCTGGTCCGACGGGCGAAGATACAGCCAGCCTCGGTCGATCCGCGCCTCCGGCCATGCTGGAGCGCAAGACCGGCACGCGTCGTCACGGTGGCTGCGGCGAACCGCACGGCGCGCGTGGCCTGGGCGATCATGACCCGCGGCGGCACCTACCGCAACCGGCGCCGCGCGATCGCATGAGCATACAGCGAAGGAGAAGCTCACGAGGTTGCGAGGACGATGAGATGTGATGGCGCACCGGTCAGACCGGGAGCCGGGACACCCCGCGCGAATGTCTGAGGCGTCATTAAGCCCGCAAAGCAGAGTGGGACCTGGCTCGCGGATACCATCAGGGCCAGCGGTCAAATGAACGACCGCATCAACAGGCCGGACAGAAGACTGCACCCGACCAACCGTCAAAACATCAAATCGCCCTTGCAACGCGGGAGCCATCCACAGAAGACATCGAAATTGGCACGGTGCTTGCAGAATTTAGCTCGGAATGAGCGAGGCGAGATCATCGGCAGCTACGAGTTGCCTCCGAGCGCGAGGGCACTGCGCTGTCCATTTGTGGACAACCGCTGTTCGAGTTCGGACAGCTGCGCCAAAATCTCGGGTGCTTTTCGAAGCCGTGCCCCGGAACTTTGGTTCAGAGACTTACTGTGTTTTGCACTGCAATGGCGCGGCGAAGTCGGAGTCTCCGCAGAAGAATTGGAGCCGAAAACGTTGCGCAATTGCGCCATTCAACAGCCGCGTTATCGTGGAGAATCAAGCGCTTAAATGTGGGTGGAGGCCCGAGCCGGAATCGAACCGGCGTGCAAGGATTTGCAGTCCTCTGCGTAACCACTCCGCCATCGGGCCCGGAGGTGAGCCTCGACGGAGGCGACACGCGACGCCTTTGCCGCGAGGTTCGCGCCGCGGTCAACCCCAAGCCGATTGTCGCCTGTCTTTCGATGAAGGGCGGTTGGCGTTCCGCGAAGGTGCCGATATGAGCGGTTCTCGACGCAGCGTTCGCGCGGCGCAGGCCACCTTGAACTTAAAGTGTATTAGCGGCATATAACAGCTATGACGGTCCACACCCCGATTCAAGATTTCGCGCAGGCGCGCGCCGCGATGGTCGAAAGCCAGCTTCGGCCGCAGGGCGTCGTCGATCCGGCGGTGACCCAGGCCATGGGCGCAGTGCCCCGCGAAGAGTTCGTGCCGGCCGGTGTTCGTCCACTCGCGTATGTCGATCGTGCACTGGCGCTCGGGAACGGACGCTTCCTGTCGGCACCCGCGGTGCTCGGCCAGCTGCTCACGCAGATGGCGCCGGTGCAGGGGCAGCGCGCGCTCGTCGTCGGAGCGGGCACCGGTTACTCGGCCGCCGTCCTAACGAGGATCGGACTCGACGTCGTCGCTCTCGAAAGCGATCCCGAACTCGCTGCGAACGCTCGTGATGCGGGGATCGAAGTCGTCGAAGGGCCGCTCGAAGACGGACACGCCAACGGCACGCCCTATCACCAGATCCTGATCGACGGAGCCGTCGAGGTCATTCCCGAAGCAATCCTCGCTCAGCTAGACGACGGCGGGCGCCTTGGCGCTGCTATCGTGGACCGCGGCGTTACGCGCCTGATCATCGGCCGCAAGGCGGGCACCGCCTTCGGCTATCTATCCATTGGCGATTTGGGGGTTCCGGCACTGCCTGGTTTCAGCCGCCCGAAAGAATTCATCTTCTAAGGGGGCACTGCGTGTTTCGTAAGCTCATTTCCGGATCGCTTGTTGCTGCGCTGATGGCCGGTACGGCCTCGGCCGACACGCTTCGTGACGCGCTGGTCTCCTCGTATCAATTCCAATCCGACGTTGACGGCACAGCGCGAGGCTCTTCGCGCGACCGATGCAACCGTCGCCATCGCCCGGGCCGCCGGCCGCCCGCAGGTCAGCGGCACGGTCGGCGTCAACCGCGACCTCAGCCAAAGCGGCATCCTCGAGACTGGGAGCCATGGGCCGACCCTCTCGGCCGGACTGGACATCAGCTACCCTTTATTCAACGGCGGCGCGGTCAAAAATAACGTTCGCGCCGCCCAGACTCGCGTCGATGCTGGGCGGGCAACTTTGCGCGCCGTCGAAGGCGATGTCTTCACGCAGGCCGTCACCGCCTACATGGACGTGATCCGCGACCGTGCGATCGTGGAGCTCAACTCCAACAACGTCCGGGTTCTGACGACCAACCTCGAGGCGACGCGTGACCGCTTCCAGATCGGCGATCTTACCCGCACCGATGTCGCTCAGTCCGAAGCCCGTCTCCAGCTCGGCCGCTCGCAGCTTGCCGAGGCACAGGGCAGGCTGACAGCGAGTGAGGCGACTTACCGGCAGGTGATCGGCCATCCGCCGGGCCAGCTTGCGCCGCCGCCGCCGCTCCCGCCGCTTCCGAGCACTCCCGAAGAGGCGGTGCGGATTGCGCTAGCCAACAACCCAGACCTCGTTGCGATCACGTCAGGCGATTGCCGCCGGCTATGATGTGCGCGTCGCCCGGGCCGGCCGTCTGCCGACGCTGTCTGCCGTGGCAGAGGCACTTATGTCAATGAGTTCGGCGGCACTGTCGGCGCCAACAACGTTGCGAGCACCGGCGGGCAGACCAGCATTGGCCTCAGCGCACGCGTCCCCATCTTCCAGGGCGGTCTCCCCGCGGCACGTATCCGCGAGGCTCAGGCTCTCGAGGGTCAGGTGACGGAGCAGGTGGTCGGCACGGAGCGTGCGGTCGTTCAGGCGACCCGTGCGGCCTTCGCGATTTACGACGCTGCGCAGAAGGCAATTCAGTCGAACACCGTCGCGGTGCAGGCGAACGAGCTTGCGCTCGAGGGTGCGCGCGCGGAACAGAGCGTCGGTACGCGTACCGTTCTCGACGTCTTGAACGCCGAGCAGGAGCTTCTGAACTCGCAGGTCGCGCTCGTGACTGCGAAACGCGACGCTTATGTGGCTGGCTTCCAGCTGTTGAACGCGATGGGCCAGGCCGAGGCGCAGGATCTCGGGCTCGACGGCGGACCGCTCTACGATCCGTTGGGCAATTACCGCCGCGTGGCCGGCAACTGGAACGACTGGTCCAGCGATCCGCGCCATCCTCCGTTGCGACGCGGACCGTCGCCGCAGGAGTTGCCGCCAATCCGGTCGGTCACTCCGCAGGTCGTTCCGGGCGCGACAATCGACCGCGCCGATGACGACGCCAGGGTGACTCCGCCGCGTCAATAAGCGATAGCTCGGCACATGCAGTCGCCCGGTCGCGAACCCTCGATGGAAGACATCCTCGCCTCGATCAAAAAAGTGATCGCGGATGAGAAGGAATTGCGCACCTCGACGAGGGCGATCGAGCGGGTCGAGGACGAGCCGCTCGCCGAGGAGACGTCGGACACGCCGACGATGACGTGCTCGAGCTGAACACATGGTGGCGCCGCCGGCGGATCTCGGCCCGCCGCTTCTCGACGAGGAGGCCGCCGGGCAAGAGCCGCAGGCGCTCGAGCAGTTGCAGACAGTGGCCGCCTCCGTCCCGGCAGCCCCGCAGTCCAATCCTCTCGAGGAAATGGTCCGTGAGATGTTGCGGCCGATGTTGAAGCAGTGGCTCGACGACCATCTGCCGCAGATGGTCGAGGATCATGTGAAGCGCGAAATCTCTAGGATAACCGGCCGCCCGCTCTAGTCTTGCGCGCAGGCCGCGGCTTTGCTAGCCTGCGGCATGATCCAGCCCAAATTCCTGTTCGCCGCCGCAGCCGCCGCGCTTGCGGCTTCGCCGCTCGCCGCCCGCCCGATGACGGCGAAGGACATGCAATCGATGCACCGCATTGGCGCGCCCGAGGTGTCGCCGGGACGGCCGCTACGCGGTCTTCACGATCTCCGACACGGACTGGGACAAGAACAAGCGCGTCAACACGCTCTACCTGCTCGACCTCACCAGGCCGGGCGCGGCGCCCCAGGCGATCGCAGGCGCGCGAGAAGGGCCACGACGCAGTCTTCGGTCCTGACGGGTCGATGTGGTTCCTGATGGCGGTCGGCGACCACGACCAGCTGTTCCGCATGACTCCGGGGGCAGCGCCGGTTCAGGTCAGCAACTTCACCGTCGATGTCGGCGGGTTCAAGCTCGCGCCGACCGGCGACCGCGTGGTCGTCTGGGCCGACCGCACCTGCGTGCCCTGATCTCGCCTGCGCGGGCGCTCCGCGAAACCAGACCGGCACGGGCCGCACCTACGATCAGCTATTCGTCCGTCACTGGGACACCTGGGCTGAACCAGGCGTCACGCTCGCGCCTTTACTACTTTCCCGTCGCAGCCGGCCGGCTCCTGGCCCGGGCGTTCCGATGACCGGCAATCTGGAGGCGACACGCCGTCCAAGCCGATGGGCGGCGGCGAAGAGATCGCCTTCTCGCCGGACGGCCGCACGATATACTTCGCGCTGCGCGAGGCGGGCCGCATCGAAGCCACTGTCTACCAACCTCGATATCTTGCAGTGCCAGCCGATGGCAGCGCGGCGCCAGTCAACCTGACTGACGCGAACGACGGAACGGATACGCTTCCCGCTGTCTCGCCGGATGGGCGGACACTTGCTTATGTCGCCATGGCGCGCCCCGGCTACGAAGCCGATCGCCAGGTTCTGCAGCTTCGCGATCTTGCGACTGGGCAGACGAGGGGGCTGACCCAGAACTTCGACCGGTCGGTCGGTTCGGTCGAATGGTCGCGCGACGGAAAGAGCATTCTCGTCACGGCTGAAGACACGCTTGAAGTTGCCTGTCTGGCGCGTCGACGTCGCCAGCGGCAAGGTCTCGCGTCTCACCGGCGAGGGCCATTACGGCAACGTCCATGCGCTTGCGGGTGGCGGTGCGCTCGTCACCAGGAACGACGTCTATGCGCCGGACGACATCTATCGACTCGATGCGCGCGGCCGAGCGACCCGGCTGACCGACGTGAACCGTGATCTGGTTGGCGAGCTCGATCCCGTCACCTTCAAGAAGTTCAGCTTCCAGGGCGCGAACGGCGACACCGTCTGGGGCTTCACCCTGAAGCCCAACAAGGTCACGACGAAGCTACCGATCGTGATGCTCGTCCACGGCGGTCCGCAGGGCAGCTTCAATAACGCTTGGTCGTTCCGCTGGAACCCGCGTCTCTTCTCAGCGCCAGGCTATGGTATCGTCAGTGTCGATTTCCACGGCTCGACGGGTTACGGCCAAGCCTTCACCGACGCGATCCATCAGAATTGGGGCGGTTGGCCGCTCGAAGACCTGCAGAAAGGCCTCGCCTTCGCCACCGCCCACGATCCGCAGCTCGATCCGGACAACGCCTGCGCGGCGGGTGGCTCCTACGGCGGCTACATGATGAACTGGATCGAAGGGAAGTGGCCCGACCGCTTCCGCTGCATCGTCCAGCATGACGGCGTGTTCGACGCGCGCGCGATGGCATATGAGACCGAAGAGCTGTGGTTTGACGAATGGGAGCATGGCGGCCACCCTTATTACGAGGCGCCGGGCGAGTTCGAAAAATGGAACCCGGTCAACTTCGTCGCCAACTGGAAGACGCCGCAACTGGTCATCACCAGCGAGAAGGACTTCCGCATCCCCTACACGCAGGGCATCGCCGCCTTCACTGCTCTCCAGCGCCGCAACATTCCGTCGCGGCTGCTGATCTTCCCGGACGAAAACCACTGGGTGCTGAAGCCGAAGAACTCTGTGCAATGGTATGACGAGGTGTTCGGCTGGTTCGGCCGCTGGCTCGGACAGGGCGGCCAACCGGCCGCTGCAGCTGTAACGACAGCTCTGCCGGCCGAAGCGGCGCCCGCCCGCCCTGAGCGAGGTTGATGCTGCACCGCCGCATCGCTAACCGCGTGCGGCGATGACCGACCTGCCGAAGACGTTCGAACCCCGCGCCATCGAGGATCGCTGGTATGCGCATTGGGAAAGCGAAGGCCTGTTCCGCCCCGAGCGCTCAGACGCCACACCGTGGACGATCGTCATGCCGCCGCCGAACGTCACCGGTTCGCTGCATATCGGTCACGCGCTCGACATCACGCTTCAGGACGTGCTGACCCGCCGTGAGCGGATGCTGGGCAAGGACGCGTTGTGGGTGGTCGGAACCGACCACGCCGGCATTGCCACGCAAATGGTCGTCGAGCGCAATCTCGATAGCCAAGGCATCAAACGCGCGGAGATCGGCCGCGAGGCTTTCCTCGAGCACGTCTGGGAGTGGAAGGCGCAGTCGGGAGGTGCAATCACCCGCCAGCTCCGCCGTCTCGGCGCAAGCTGCGACTGGGCCCACGAGCGCTTCACTATGGACGAGGGCTTCTCGAAGGCCGTCACCCACGTCTTCGCCGAGCTTTACAAGCGGGGCCTCGCTTATCGCGACAAGCGCCTCGTCAACTGGGACCCCAAATTCCAGACCGCGATTAGCGATCTCGAAGTCGAGACGCGTGATGTGCAGGGCAATTTCTGGACGCTTAGCTATCCGCTCGCGGACGATAGCGGAGCGATCCAGGTCGCAACCACGCGCCCCGAGACGATGCTCGCCGACATGGCCGTTGCAGTCCATCCCGAGGACGAGCGCTACAAGCCGCTGATCGGCAGGCAGATCAGACATCCGATCACCGGTCGCCTGATCCCAATCATTGCCGACGAACATGCCGATCCCGAGCTTGGCTCCGGCGCGGTGAAGATCACTCCGGGCCACGACTTCAACGACTATGACGTTGGCAAGCGCGCCGGCCTCAAGCCCGCCGACATGCTCAACATGTTCGATGCCGAGGCTTACGTCGTCCAGACGCAGGATGGCCTCATCCCCCAGGAGCTGCTCGGCCTTACCCGCGAGGAAGCGCGCAAGGCCGTCGTCGCGAGGCTCGAAGACGAGGGCGCGCTGGTCTGCGTCGAAGACCGCGTAATACCGACGCCCTACGGCGATCGCTCCGGCGTGGTGATCGAGCCGTGGCTCACCGATCAATGGTATGTCGACGCCGCCAAGCTCGCGCTGCCCGCGCTTCAGGCGGTGAAGAACGGCGACGTCAGGATCGTCCCGGAAACTTGGGCCAAGACCTGGTTCAACTGGCTCGAGAACATCCAGCCTTGGTGCGTCTCGCGCCAGCTGTGGTGGGGCCATCGCATTCCCGCCTGGTATGCCGAGGACGGTCACGTCTTCGTCGCCGAGACCGAGGAGGAGGCCCGCAAGGAGGCCGGCGACCAGCCGCTCCGCCAGGACGAGGACGTCCTCGACACCTGGTTCAGCTCGGCGTTGTGGCCCTTCGCGACCCTCGGCTGGCCCGAGGAAACCGAGGACCTCCGCCGCCACTACCCAAACGACGTGCTCATATCCGGTTTCGACATCCTCTTCTTCTGGGATGCGCGTATGGCGATGCAGGGCATCGAGTTCATGGGCGAAGCGCCGTGGAAGACGCTCTACCTGCACGGTCTCGTCCGCGACGCGCAGGGCGCGAAGATGTCCAAGTCGAAGGGCAACACCGTCGACCCGCTCGGGCTCATCGACAAGTACGGCGCAGATGCGCTGCGCTTCACGCTCGCCGCGATGGAAAGCCAAGGGCGCGACATCAAGCTCGATGAGAAGCGCGTCGAGGGCTACCGCAACTTCGCCACGAAGATCTGGAACGCCGCGCGTTTCCTGCAGATGAACGGCGTCGGCGCGAGCGGAAGCGTGGCCGCCCCCGAGGCGCAGCTTGCGGTCAACCGCTGGATCATTGGCGAAGTGGTCGAGACCCTCGCCAAGCTCGACCGCGCCTTCCACGAGCTCCGCTATGACGAGATGGCCGACGGCATCTATCACTTCGTTTGGGGCACCTTTTGCGACTGGTACGTGGAGCTGATCAAAGGTGCTTTCGACGAGGAGACCAAGGCTGTCGCCGCCTGGGCGTTCGACCAGATCCTCGTCATGCTCCACCCGCTGATGCCCTTCATCACCGAAGAACTGTGGAACGCGAACGAGCGGCCCTACGACCTAATCGTCGCCAGATGGCCGGAGCCGCAGGCACAGGTCGATCCCTATGCGAAGGCGGAACTCGATTGGGTCGTCCGCCTAGTCGGCGAAATCCGCTCGGCGCGTACCGAACTGAACGTACCCCCATCGGCCAAGCTGCACCTATTCGCGGCCGGCGCTTCGGAAGAGACTGCCGCACGCCTCGATCGCAACTTCGCCATGCTGTCGCGGCTCGCCCGCCTGGAATCGATTCAGCTGTCGACCTTCACGGGCACTGGTGCAACGCAAGTCGTCGTCGATGAAGCCACGTTTGCGCTGCCGCTGGAAGGCGTGATCGACCTTTCGGCCGAGCGCGATCGCCTCGCCAAAGGCGCCTCTGCCGCCGAGAAGGAGCGGGACGGTCTGGCCCAGCGTCTTGCCAACCCAAACTTCACCGAACGCGCCAAGCCTGAGGCCGTGGAAAAGGCTCGCTCTGACCACGATGCAAAGGCTGCGGAGGCCGAACGGCTGCGTGCTGCGTTGCAGAGACTGGGCTGAACGGAGCATCGAGTGGCAGACGCTGAACCGAGACAAGGACCGCCGCAGCGCGGAAACCTGACGGAAGGCGCGATCGGCCCGACGCTTCTAAAGTTCGCATTGCCGACGCTTGTTTCCTCAATCCTTCAGTCGCTCAACGGCACCGTCAACGCCATCTGGGTCGGCCGCTTCCTCGGCGAAGGGGCGCTCGCCGCCACGTCCAACGCCAACATGGTCATGTTCCTGCTGACGTCCTTCGTCTTCGGCTTCGGTATGGCGTCGACCATTCTCATCGGACAGGCATGGGGGCGCAAGGATATCGCCCATGCGAGACAGATCTTCGGCACAGCCGGCGGCTCATTCTTCCTCGTCACAATCGCGATCGCGATTGCCGGCTATTTCCTTTCACCGGCATACTGAAGCTGCTCGGAACTCCCGCCGACGCGGCGCCACTCGCGCTGGCTTATCTGCGCGTGATTTTCCTTGCGATGCCGGCGCTGTTGCTTCTCACACTTCTGATGATGGCCCTTCGCGGCTCCGGCGATGCGATGACTCCTTTGTGGTTCATGCTCATCGCCGTGATTCTCGACGGCGGCCTGAATCCGGTCTTCATTCTCGGCCTCGGACCCGCGCCGAAGCTCGGCATTGCCGGCTCGGCGACAGCGACGTCTGATCGCCAACTACACGGCGCTGATCTCGCTCGTGATCTACATGTATGTCCGCGACCTGCCTCTTCGCCTTCGCGGGAAGGAGCTGCTGTGCCTGATCCCGCGCTGGGGGATTCTCGAGACGATCGTGGTGAAGGGTTTCCCGATGGGCCTCCAGATGATCGTCATCTCGCTCTCCGCGCTCGCGCTCATCGGCCTCGTGAACCGGGAGGGTGTCGATACGACCGCCGCGTTCGGCGTCGCGCTGCAGCTCTGGACCTACGTCCAGATGCCGGCGATGGCGCTCGGCGCCGCCGTCAGCGCGATGGCCGCCCAGAACATCGGGGCTGGCAAGTGGGCGCGGGTCAGCGCGATCACGCGATCGGGGGTCGCCTATACGGTGCTCATTACCGGCCTGCTGATCGTCATATTGACGCTTGCCGATCGCAGCGTGCTTGCACTGTTCATGGGCGGCGACAGTCCCGCTTTGCCCATCGCGAAGCACATTCACGTACTCGCGACGTGGAACTTCGTCCTGTTCGGCGTGACGATGGTATTGTTCGGCACCGTTCGCGCGAACGGCGCCGTGTGGGCGCCGCTGATCATCCTGGCGATCGGCCTTGTGCCGATCCGCTTCGGCTGGATCCTAGGCACGCAACATTGGCTCGGAGCCGATGCAATCTGGAGCAGCTTTCCGGTCAGCTCGTTCGCCAACCTCGCGCTCGCGGCCACTTATTATTTCAAGGGCGGGTGGCGGAAGGCGCGAATGATGGCCGCGCCAACCGAAGACCAGTGCATCGAGGAAGCCGAAGCAACCCGCGAGCCGGGCGGCGCCCTGAATCCTGCGGGGTGACGAACGGGGCAGCGGAAGCTAATCGCCTTCGCGAATGACCACAGCTCCCTTTCCCTTCCTCCGCATGCGCCGCGGCCGTTCGACCGGCTGGATGCGTTCAATGTTGGCCGAGAACCGGCTGCACCCCTCCGACTTCATCTGGCCCTTGTTCGTCTGCGACGGACGCGATTGCCAAGAGCCGATCGGCTCGCTTCCGGGCGTCAGCCGTTGGAGCGTCGACCGGCTTGCGGCGAAGGCTCGCGAAGCGGCGGACCTCGGCATTCCGTGCATCGCCTTGTTTCCCAACACGCCCAACGAGCTTCGTACCGACGATGCGCGCGAAGCACTGAACAGAGAGAATCTCATCTGTCGTGCGATCAAGGCGATCAAGGATGCCGTGCCGGAGATCGGGGTGCTCACAGATGTCGCGCTGGACCCATACACCAGCCACGGCCACGACGGCATGATCGACACGGCCGGCAATGTCATCAACGACGATACGGTCGAGATCTTGGTTCGGCAGGCGCTGGTCCAGGCAGAGGCCGGGGCCGACATCATCGCACCGTCGGACATGATGGACGGACGTATCGGCGCCATCCGCGCCGCACTCGAAGATGCGGGGCACCAGAACGTCGCGATCATGGCCTATGCGGCCAAATATGCATCGGCCTTCTACGGTCCATTCCGCGAAGCCGTCGGTTCGCTGGGCCGACTGAAGGGCGACAAGCGCGGCTATCAGATGGACCCGGCGAACATCGAAGAGGCGCTGCGCGAGGTCGAGCTCGATCTCGCCGAGGGCGCCGACTTCGTCATGGTGAAGCCCGGGCTTCCTTATCTGGATGTCGTCGCACGGGTGAAGGACGCATTCGGCGTACCGACCTTCGCCTACCAGGTGAGCGGCGAATACGCGATGATCGAAGCCTCTGCGAACTCTGGCGCCGGTGACCGCGACGCGTTGATTCTTGAGACTTTGCTCGCGTTCAAACGTGCCGGAGCAACGGGCGTCCTGACCTATCATGCGGTGGATGCCGCGCGCCTGATCGCGTGATCGCCGACCTTCGCGCCGAGATCGAACGGCTGCGCGAAGCAGCCGCGCCGCTGGAGCCAGACGCGGATGCCCGCCGCGCGATCGGGAGCCAAGCGCTCGATCATGCGCTCGCCTATTGGGACCAAGTCGAGGAGGCATCAAGCAACCGCCCCTGGGCCGAGGTGTTCAGCCAGCGTCTCGATCCGGAATTCGCCGAAGAGGGCAGGGACCCTTCATCGGTCCTCGACTATGTCGGCGCATGTATTGACCGCCCGGGCTTTGCGACGACTAGCCCGCGCTTCCTGGCCTACATTCCCGGCGGTGGACTTCCCTATTCCGCGTTCGGGGATCTGCTCGCCGCGACGTCGAACAAATATTCGGGTTTTGCCTCGGCCAGCCCCGGCGCGGTGCGCATCGAGAACGCCGGCGTCGCCTGGCTGGCAAACGTCATCGGCTACCCGCATGAGGCGGCCGGGACTCTGACCTCCGGCGGGAGCATCGCCAATCTCACGGCGATGATCGCTGCCCGCGACGCGCGCGATCCGGATGGTGGAGGCGCGGTCTACGTGACGCGCTTCGCGCATTATTGCATCGACAAGGCACTTCACATCGCTGGCCGCGGCCGCGCACCGAAGCGCCTCATCGCAACCGACGCGGACTATCGCATGTCCCTCGAAGCGCTCAAGCAGGCGCTGGAAGATGATCGCCGTAGCGGTATTCGCCCGTGGCTGGTCGTCGCCTCCGCCGGCACCGTGGACACGGGTGCGATCGATCCGCTGCGTGAGATTGCAGATCTGTGCAGTCGCTATGGCGCCTGGTTCCATGTCGACGGCGCTTATGGCGGGCTGTTCGCTCTTTGCGACGAAGGCCGAGCTCTCCTGCGCGGCATCGAGCTCGCCGACAGTGTTGCACTGGATCCGCACAAGACGTTGTTCCTGCCTTACGGCACTGGCGCCGCGCTCGTTCGCGACGGTAGGCTTCTCCAGGACGCCTTCAGCGCCAGCGGCGAGTACATCCGCCCGCTCGGCGAGTCCGAAGTCGGTCCGTCGCCGGCCGACCTTTCCCCCGAGCTCACGCGCCATTTCCGCGCGCTTCGACTCTGGTTGCCGCTCCAGATCGCGGGGGTTGCTGCCTTTCGAGCTGCACAGGCCGAGAAGCTTGCGCTCGCCCGCTACTTTCATGCGCGGCTGTCGACGATCGAGGGTTTCGACCCTGGTCCCGAGCCGCAGCTTTCGGTCGTCGCGTTCCGCTATCTTCCGAAGAGCGGCGACGTGGACGAGTTCAACGAACGCCTGATGCGGCACATCCAGCAAGAAGGCCGCGTGATGATGAGCGGCACGAAGATCGACGGCAGCTATCGCCTGCGCTGCGCCATCCTCTGCTTCCGCACCCACCTCGAGCATATCGACGAAGCGGTCGACGCGGTCATCCGCGGTGTCGAGGCGCTCGGTGGCTGAGATCGCCGTCGAAACGGAGCGGCTGCGTCTGCGCGACTGGGAAGATCCAGACGAGCAGCGCTTCTTCGAGATCATGAACACGCCGGCCGTCATGCGGCATCTCGGCGGCATGCAGACGCCGGACGAATGGCGGGCCAGCTTCGAGCGTATTCGCGGCTTTACCCGCGACTTCGGCCATACTTTCTGGATCGTCGAGGATAAGGCGACCGGTCAAATCCAGGGCTTCTGCGGCCTCAAGAGAGTCAACGCGCCGGGCGCCGGCGACCTGACCGGTACTCCGGAAATCGGCTGGCGCCTGCGCGAGAGCGCCTGGGGGAAGGGCATCGCCAAGGAGGCGGCGATCGCCAGCCTGGACCTCGGTTTCGGCCGCTTCTGCTACGACCACATCATCGCCATGACGATACCGCCAAACGTGGAAAGCCAAGGCCTGATGGCGCGCCTCGGGATGAATCGAACTCGAGGAACTCGACTTCAACGACGAGCGGTTCGGCCCTGAGGTGAACCCGCAAATCGTCTATCGAATGAATGCGCCCGATTGGCCTCTCGCGAGGGCGCAATCGCTCACGCGTTAACCAAACTCACAGCCCTGAGAAGCTAAAGAGCGCGCGAGGGGGTGCGCGTATGGTGACGATGGCGAGGGACATAGAGCGCGGCGTCGCGACGTCACGGGCCCGTTTCGTGGCGACCATCTTCGTCGGCTCATTCCTGCTCTTCCTCGTCCAGCCGATGATCGCCCGCATGGCCTTGCCTCGCCTCGGCGGTGCACCGAGCGTGTGGAACTCGGCGATGCTCGTCTATCAGTCGCTTCTGCTCGCCGGTTATGCTTATGCCCACTGGCTCGGTCGGCTGCGCCCGAAAGCGCAGGCGAGCGTGCACGTCGTGCTGCTCGTGCTCGCCGGACTGACCTTGCCGATCGGCCTGTCGTCGGCCGTCCCTCCGCCCGATGCGAACCCATTTCTGTGGGTGCCCTGGTTGCTGCTCATGTCGGTCGGGCCACTGTTTTTCGTCATCTCGGCCCAGGCGCCGCTCCTGCAGCGATGGTTTGCACTGACCGATGGCGGTGACCCCTATCCGCTGTACGCCGCTTCGAACCTCGGCAGCTTCGGCGGGCTGATCTCCTATCCGCTACTGGTCGAGCCATTGCTTCCGGTCAGCGAGCAAAGATGGGTGTGGAGCGCTGGCTATGCGCTGCTCGTAATCCTCGTCGGCTCCTGCGGCAGCGGGTTGCCGCAGACCGCCTCCGTGCAGCGCGAGGTCGCTGACGCGGCACCCGCGCCTGACGCAACGACGATCGCACGCTGGGTCTTGCTGGCGGCCGTGCCGTCGGGGCTCATCCTGTCGACGACGCTGTACATCACCACCGATGTCATCGCGATGCCGCTGCTCTGGGTGCTTCCGCTCGGCGTCTATTTGCTTAGCTTCACCGTGGCTTTCTCCTCTGGCGGTAAGGTCACGGGCGCGATCATCCGGCTTGCCCCGCTACTGCTTCTGTTCGCTTGTTTGGCACTGTTCCTGGACCAGACTCACCTCGCGCTTGTTTTTTGCGGCGTTGCGATCCTCAACCTTTTCACCGTTTCCGTGGCGCTGCATCGACAGCTGTTCAACACGCGGCCGCCCGCGCAGCATCTCACCTTATTCTATCTGGCGATGTCGCTGGGCGGGGTGATCGGCGGCGCCTTCTGCGCGCTCGTTGCGCCGCTTATCTTCGACTGGACGTACGAACATCTGGTGCTTCTCGTCGCTGCAGCCTGGCTGATGCGCGTACACAGCCCCTTCGCCCGCTTTGCAAATCTTTGGAACGGTGATTCCAATGCCAAGCGAGTGACCATTGCCGCATTGGTTCTGCTGCCGCTGCTGGTGCTTGCGGGGAGGGGCTTGTTCGGGCTTCTCGCCCCGTCCGCCGTGATAAACCGCTACGCCATCATCGCGATCATCACCATATCCATCCTCGCCATTGGCAATCGCATCCTCTTCACCTGCGGCATTGCTGCGCTGCTGATCGCTTCAGGCGGTTGGGAGCGGCTCGAATATAGTGCGACGCCGGGAAAGATGACCCGGAGCTTCTTCGGCATTTATTCGATCCGCGAGGGCGCCAATCATTCGCGCGTGCTCGTGCACGGGACGACGGTTCATGGAATCCAGAACCTGGGATCGCCAGGGCGCGAACGAATGGCGACGAGCTATTATGCGCGACCTTCCGGCGTTGGTCTTGCGATGCAGGAAACGCCTCAGCTTTTCGGCCCCGATGCGCGGGTGAGCATCGTCGGCCTCGGCGCCGGGACTCTGGCCTGTTACGCGCGGCCGGGCCAAAGCTGGACATTCTACGAGATCGATCCGGCCGTCGTGCGCATCGCCCGCGATCCTCGCCGTTTCACTTTCCTGTCGGGCTGCAAGCCGGACGCGCAGATCAAGGTCGGCGACGCGCGTCTGCTGATCGAACGCGAGCAAGCAGGCACGTCGAACGTGCTGGTCGTGGACGCCTTCTCGTCCGATGCCGTTCCGATGCACCTGCTGACCCGCGAAGCCTTCGCGGACTATCGCAGGCTGCTCACGCCCAACGGTCTTCTGATGGTCCACATCTCGAACCGCTATCTGCGTCTCGAGCCGGTCGTCGCCGGTGCTGCCGCGGCTGGTGGGTGGAGCGCTCGCATGCGCTATTATGTGCCGCGTCCCGAGAACATGGCGCTGAACGAGACCGGTTCGGAGTGGATCGCGATGTCGCCGTCTCCCGAAACGCTGGAGCGGCTGGTCCGCGCGAGCGGCAAGGATTGGGTTCCGGTACAACCGGATGGCGGATCGAAGCCCTGGACGGATGACCATGCGAGCGTGCTGCCGCTGATCGTGTGGGGCGGCAAGTAGGCTAGAGGGCAAGTCGCTTCTGGATCGCCGCGATGCGGACCGCATGGCGCTGGTCCATCGCTCCGACCTCGGCGCCGGCACTCTTGATTGCAGCAAGGTCATTTGGCGCGATTCCGCCGTTCGTCTGCAGCGCGTTTGCGCCGATCCCGTCGATATCGCCGAGTGCGACACGCGTGGGACCAGCGGCCGCGATTGCCGCCGTCAGCGCCTCTTGCGCCGATATCCAACTCTCGCTCTGCGGCGCGCCTGCCCCGGAGGCCAGGCGCTCGGCCTCGTTTGCTGCCGCCTCGAACGCGCCATCGCCGCTGTGCGCCAGCGCCACGAGCTGCGCCAACCGGCTCGCCAGCGCCGGTGCCACCGGCCGATCGTTCATCGGCCGCTCGACCGGAACCCGCGGATCAATCGCTTCCGCGGCGCGTGGTTGCAGCGACGGATAGTGACCCGGCGGCGTTGAGCAGGCGCTCAGGGCAAGCACGGCGATAACGAGAGACGAGCGCAACGACATCGCGCCCATCTCTAGGAGCGCGAGGGACGAGCCGCAATTCGGTCGAGCGTCACGAAAGTGTGACCTCGCTCCCGTCGCCGCGCCAAGGGCCGAGAAACATCAGCAATTCCCCACCTGATTTCGGGGCACTTCACCTGATAGGCCGCTCGGGTGAGCCGCTTACTGCTGTTCATCCTGTCACGCCCAATCTCGCGCAGCTTCCGATCAACGGTCCTCGCGAGCAGACGGAGAGGATCCCCAAGTGATGCACACAATCTCAAAGAAGTCTTGCACCGGCTTGGCGTCCGTAGCGGCAATGGGTCTGATTGCTGGCGCGAGCCTGTCTTCCTGTTCGAAGCCGGCCGAACAGAACGCAGCGCAGCAAACCTCAGCGGCCCAAAGTGCGCCCGAGCAGAATGCGGGCGCCCCTGAAACGGCTGCGGCGGATCAGGGTGCGAGTTCACAGAATGCAAAAGCCCTGCTGAAATCCATGTCGGATTATCTCGCGGCGCAAAAGAACGTCTCGATGAACTACGACTTGATTTTCGAGGTAGTCAGCAAAGATCACCAGAAGCTCCAGATCGCGACCTCAGGAACGGTCGACGTCAGCCGGCCAAACATGATTCATGCGACCCGCAAGACTGGCTTCTCCGACACGGAGACCTTCTATGATGGGAAGACGCTAACACTCTACGGCAAGGGCAAGAACGCCTATGTGCAGGCCGATGCGCCGGGAACGATCGACTCCGTGATCGACCAGCTGCGCGACAAATTCCACCGCCAGCTCCCAGGCGCGGACCTGCTGCAGTCGGGTGTCTATGATCAGCTGATGACCGACGTCACTGACGTCAAGGATCTTGGCAGCGGTGTCATTGACGGGAAGGAGTGCGATCACCTTGCATTCCGCGCGAAGGACACCGACTGGCAGATCTGGATCGCGCAAGGCAAGGAGCCCTATCCGTGCCGCTACGTGATCACCAGCAAGGGCGTGGACCAGGCTCCGCAATTCACGCTTACCGTGCGTGACTGGAAGGCCGGCGGCGCGCCCGGCGCCTTCACCTTCACGCCGCCGGCGGGCGCCACGAAGATGGACGTCAAGGATCTCGAGAACCTCAAGGACACCAGCGACCTGCCCGATAACTACAAGACTGGAGCAAGCCAATGACCCTCTCACGGAAACTTGCGTTCCTGGCGGTGGCGACAGTCATCGGCATTGGCGCCTCGGAGGCGGCGAATGAGATCACCGGGACGGACATGTTCAGCGTGGTCACACCGGCCCACGCTGTGGTCGGCCGTCCTCTCACCCCGGTCAGCGTTGCTGGCGTCGCCCGCCGCACGACCCGCCGCTGCGCCGCCGGCGTATACAATTGCTGACGTTCAGCTGCTGACGTTTGGCCGCCTCGCGGTCGCGCGATGATTGCCAGCCTGTCCTGAGTTCGCGTCAACTTTGGCGCTGAAAAAACAGGAGGAAACCATGTACCGCCATCACCTGATGATCACCGCCGTGGCCGCTGTATTGTTCGTTGCGCCGGGCGTCTCCGCCAAGCCGCAGCTCAAAACCGACATGGCCCACAATGTGAACTTCGCCGACTACAAGACATTCAACTTCGCCAGCACTCACCCCCAGGGTGGGATTAATTCGGTGCAATACCAGCGCATAATCTCAGATCTCTCTTCGCGGCTCGCGGCCAAAGGCTATCAGCATCACACGCCCGCGGACCTGACGGTCGCACTGACGCTCGGCAAACGGCAGAAGGTCGATATCGATACCTGGAACCACTACGGGTACCACGACGCCTACGTTTACAACGAAGGTCAGATCTCCGTCGATGCGTTCGACGCCAAGACGAAACGGGCAGTCTGGCATGGCCAGATAAGTGACACGATCAATCCCAAAAAGCCTGACCCAGCAAGGCTCCAGGCGGCCTTGGACAAGCTGATGGAGCAGTTCCCGGGTCATTAAGCAACCGGCACTGACCTGCCGTTTCAGGTTCCGATCGCGCTGCGAAGGGTGCACCGCTCTGAATGGAAAATGGCGCGCCCGGAAGGATTCGAACCTCCGGCCCCCAGATTTGTAGTCTGGTGCTCTATCCAGCTGAGCTACGGGCGCGCGGTGCATCGCTAAGGTGCGACACGGAAGCGGCGACATAGGGGGATGGGCCGGTCGGCGCAACCCTTCGGTGAACAGCAGTGGGAACGGCCTTTCGAACAGGCTCGTTTCTTGGTCCGGATGCCAGAGCAGACCACGATCTCGCCCCCGCGCCCCGACTTACTCAATTCCTCCTTGAGGCGGAATATCGAAGTCCTTCGGCGACGCCGCGAAGATGAGGAAGCGGCGGCCGGCGTCGAAGAGCGCATCGCGAATGCGATCACGCGGTTCAGCGGCAGCATGCGTTTCGTCTACGCGCATGCGGCGGTCTATGGTTTGTGGATCGTTGCGAATTCTCGGCGGAATTCCGGGGCTCCGGCCTTGGGATCCGACATTCGTGGTCTTGGCCATGATCGCCTCCGTCGAAGCGATCTTCCTCTCTACCTTCATCCTCATCACGCAGAACCGGATGGCAGCCAGCGCCGATCGACGCGCAGAACTGGACGTTCAGATCAGCCTTTTGGCCGAGGCGGAAATCACGAAGCTGGTCGAGCTGGTTTCGGAAATAGCGGCGAGAATGGATGTGCCCGCGGCGCAACTTGAGGAAATCGACGAGATGAAGCGCCAGGTGGCGCCGGAGGCGGTGCTTGATGCAATAGAGGAGAGCACGGCCGAATAAGGCCGCTCTCGGTCGCTCGGTCAGCTCAGGCGCTGATGGCGACGGTCACGCTCGCACGGGCTGCGAAGTCTTCGGCTAGCTTGGCATGCCACACGCGTGCGGCTTCCGTCACTGCTCGCTGTGCTGCCATTCGCTCCTCGACCGCCCGCCGGCGATAATAACGCTCGTTGGACTCCACTGGTCCCCCCTTACTCGGCACTACCTGAGGAGCATCACGCAAAACTGCTTAAGACAAAGTGAATATCCACAGGTCACGAGTTGATTTATTGACATAACGACTCCTGTCCCAGCGCGGAACAGCAAGTTGCCCAACGGTGACACACGAACATTAAAGGGGGATCATCTTTGAAACCTTAGGATTTCGCGCTCGTTGCACGGTCAAATGGTTTCGAAGGAACACACCATGCTGAGTTCGTTTCAGACTGGCCGCTCGCCGTTCAATCCCAATGCGCGCGGTTACCACGCCGTCTATCACCACGGCGAAGTCAATCACTGCCCAGGCTGCGGCCGCACCCACTGGCTGATCGGCCGGCTGTCTGCTGAATGCGCGTTTTGCTCGACGGCTCTTCCGCTGCAGGAGGCTTCCAATCGCGGTCCGGCTCCGACGCCCGTCTTCTGGCGGTCGCGTCCGGACTACGCCGAGCTCAACGTCGCTTAAGCCCCTTCAAATTTCTGCTTAGTTTCCAGTGCGCCCGGGTTTATAACTCGGGCGCATGTGGAAGATCGTCATTGTCGGCGCGCTTGCGCTATCCGCAGCTCCCGCGATTGCACGCGGGGGAGCGTCCAACTTCACTATCGTGAACGGCACGTCCGGTGCGCTTGGAGACCTCTCCATCCGCCGTGCGGGAACAAGCGATTGGAAGCCGCTGAGCGCGGGACCGTCTGCCGGTGCTCGCGGCCCGGTGCAGTTCAATGATCCCGATTGCGCATTCGACATCCGCGGCGCCCCCGGTGGGAAGCCTGTCACCTGGACCGGCGTCAATCTGTGCGACGTGAAATCCGTGACGCTGCGGAAGGACGAGACCGCCGGAGCATGGGTCGACTACGACCAATAGGAGCGCGCCGCCGCCGCATCCCTGCGGCATAGGTGGCGGGCCCCACCGCCGGCGCGGCAGGGCGAACTGAATCGAGAAGCTTGGCGCCGGCTACGAAAACCACTGTCGTGCACGCGGCGGCCAATATCCAGCCCATCGTTCCGGGATAAGCTTCGACATAGTGGCGGCCGCGCTCAGTCGCGCCGAGCGCAATGGCATAGATCACCAGCCATGCCTCAAGACGCGTCTTGATGGTGAACAGCCGGCCAATCTTGCGGAGCATTGCCCTCGTCTCGAATTGTTAAGCACTCAACGTGCAGACGCGAGTTCTGCGCCATTTGTTCCTTAAGCGACAGGGTAAATCGAAAATTAACGATTAGACGAGCTGTCCCAATTCGAGAGAGTCAAGCAAGGCGCGGCGCGCCAACTCAACGGCGCGTATCAGTGCGGGACTTTGCAACTCCGAAGGGTGGATCTGCTCGGGCCAATGGCTGCGCACGACCGCCGCGATGGCGTCGAGCTTCGCTTGATCGACCAGAAAGCGCGGATCGACGGTTCCGGGATCCGCGACGACCCGCAGCCGGAGGCAGGCGGGCCCACCGCCATTCGCCATCGACTGCCGCACGTCGACGACCTCGACTTGGCGGATTGGTCCGTTCCCGGCGACATGCGCCTCGATCCAGCGCCACACCGATGGGGTCGCGCGTGCTTCGCCCGGCACGACTAGCGTTTGCTGTCCGTCCGGCGGCGTCACCAGCTGCGCGTTGAAGAGGTATGAGCTGATCGCGTCGGCAAGCGGCACTTGCGCATCCGGCACCTCGACATATTCGAAGCCGGGCACGAGCCGCTCGCAGGTGTCGAGCAGCGGCTGCCTGTCCGCGAATGCTTTCTCATGCGCGAACAGAACGCGCTCGTTCGCGACCGCAACCACGTCATTGTGAAACGCGCCCGCTGCAATGGCTTCCTGGGACTGCTCGGCAAAGACGATGCGCGCCGGATCGAGTCCGTGCAGCCGTGCGATCGCTTTTGATGCCTCCAGGTGCTGCCGAGCCGGGAAAGCACCGCCCGAAACACCGTAGACAAAGACCTCGACACCCGGCTCGCCATGCGATCCCGCAAGGCGCATGTGGTTGGCTGCGCCTTCGTCACCGAAGGCAGCAGGCACCGGGTCGTGCACCGCGAAGGCGTCGGACGCGAACGCCAGCTGCAACTGCGCCAGCGTCGCCGGCCATTCATGGCTGCGGTGCGGCATCGTCCGCAGATTGGCGACGGTCAGGTGGCACTTGCCGTCGGACGTGTCCGGGGCAGGGGAGACGGTCGCTGCGTTCGCGGCCCACATCGCCGATGCCGACATTGCGTTGGCGGCAAGCGTCGGCTCTGCCTGTTCGATCGTGGTGCCGAGTTCCGCCAGCCAGGGCCGGTCGGGCCTCGGATGCGGCAGGAAGATGCCCTGGCTCAGTCCGAGGCTCAGGTTCGCGCGCATCTTCTCGATGCCTTGAAGCGCCGCGGCCTTCGGCTCCGACGCCGCGCCGGCGTGTCGCATCGATGCTACATTGCCGAAACTGAGCCCTGCGTAATTGTGGCTCGGCCCGATGATCCCGTCGAAATTGGTCTCGCGAACACTCACCGGTTCACCAGGGTCACCGTGTCGCCAATTCCGATCTCGAGCAGCTCGGCCGCTTCCGGATCGATCATGACCCCCGCCTTCGGCAGCTTCTTGACCGACGCACAGCAGGCGCGGAAGTCCCTCAGACGTCCCGTGGCGGCGAGGACCTTGGCGGCCCCACCTTCGCCAATCTCGACGACCGTGTCGGTCCGGGCCTCGCGGATAGTCCGGATATCGTCGGTCCGCGCCGTCACCGTCGGGCCGCCGTCAAATATGTCGATGTAACGGTCGTAGACGAAGCCTTCTTGCTCGAGCATTCGAAGCGCTGCGCGCCCGGTCGGGTGCGGGTGCCCCATTACGGCGCGGCCGGTTTCGGCAAGCAGCGCGACATAGATCGGAGTCCTCGGCATCAGGTCGGCGATGAACCGCGTTCCGTGCACCGCATTGAACTCGTCGGCTTCGGGGAAGCTCATGTCGAAAAAGCGTCCCGCGAGCGCATCCCAGAAAGGCGCATTGCCGGCCTCGTCCATTACCCCACGTAGCTCGGCGAGGGTGCGATCGCCGAACCGGGCCCGATGCTGCTTTATGAACAGGTAGCGGCTCCGCGCAATGAGCGAGCCCCAGCCGCCTGCGCGCGTCTCCGGATGGAGGAACAGGCCACCCACTTCCGACGAGCCCTCAAGGTCGGTCGTCAATGTCAGCAGCTGGTTGCGGAACGTTTTCGCCAGCTCCGGGCTCGACTGCGTGAGCGTGCTCATGTGGTAGGAGTAGAAGGGCTGAACCACGCCGACCTGCCCGAACACTTGGCAGGTACCGCGGATCTTCTTCGCTTTCGGGTCTTCGAGAACGAACACGTAAAGGTCGCCGCTTTGGACTTCCTCGGCGCGGGCGAACGACGCATCCGAACGCGCGAGCTTGGCGACCAGCGTGCCTCGGTCGGCGGGGAGGTTGGTGAAACCGCCGCCGGTCAGCTTTGCCATCTGATAGATGGCTTTGAAGTCGTCGCCGTTGGCGGGCCGGACGCGGAAGCTCATGCGGCCTCCGCTGCGAGGCGCATGATCGTAAGCGCGCTCAAGGCAGCGCGCTCCTTCAGGCTATCGACGATGAGAAATTCCTCCGCGCTGTGGATCTTGCCGCCGCGCACTCCCATCGTGTCCACCACGGGCACGCCGCAGGCAGCGATGTTGTTGCCGTCGCATACGCCACCGGACGGCTGCCATCCGATAGTCTGCCCGAGGTCAGCGCCCGCCTGCTTGACGAGGTTGAACAAGGCTTCGGCGTCATTGGTCAGCGGTTTGGGCGGACGGCCGAAACTGCCATGTACATCGATTTCGACGTCGCGTTCGGCGGCGACCGCAGCGACGAGCACTTCGATCTCGCGCTTGGCATCGGCCTCCATCTCCGGCGTGCGCGGACGCAGGTTTACGCGCAGGATGGCGAGGTCCGGAACGACATTCCCTGGCGATCCGCCTTCGATGCGCGAAGGGTTCACGGTCAGTCCCTCGCGCCTCATGCCGTCCAGACGCAATGCGAGGTCCGACGCGGCAAGCAATGCATTGCGCCCGTCCTCCGGATTGCGACCCGCGTGCGCTGACCGACCATGCACGACCATCGCAAAATTGCCGCTCCCGGGCCGAGCGCCTGCCAACGTCCCATCCGGGAGTGCGGCCGGCTCATAGGTTAGCGCCGCGCGTTTCCCCGCCGCGGCTCGCGCCAGCAGGGTGGCGGATGCGAGGGAGCCAACTTCCTCGTCGCTGTTGATGACAACTTCATAGCCGATGCGCTCTGCGTCGCGGCTTTTCTCGACCGCCTTGAGCGCCGCGCGCATCACGGCGATTCCGCCCTTCATGTCTGCCACGCCGGGTCCATTGAGGACGCCCTCTTCGAGCCAACGCGTTTGCTGGAATGGATGATCGGGGGCGAACACCGTGTCCATGTGGCCGGTGAACAGCAATTGCACTGGCGCAGTCGGCCGGACCGAAAGATGAAGGTGCCGTCCGTGCTGGAGCTGGATCGTTCTCCCGGCACTATCGACCGCTTCGACGGCCGCCGGATTTTCCAGCCGCAGCACACCCGGCAGCGCAGCGAAAGCGTCCGCCAGCAAGTCCGCCATTCGCTCGAGGCCGCCAAGATTGCGCGAGCCGCTGTTCACCGCCGCCCAGTCCAGCACCTGATCGAGCATTGGCTCGGCGCCAGCGCGCTCCACCGTGTCGCGTTCTTGTCCGGAGAGTTCCCCCATCGCTTCGGCTCCTAGCCGCGCGGCCCAAGGAACGCCACACCGCTAGCCGCTGACGACCGCTGCCTGCTTGCCCAACGATTCCGCGAGGCGCACGAGCCGCCGCTCGACGGCGTCGCCGATCAATGCTTCTTCGCCGCGACGCACGTGGAGCTGGATCGTGCCGTCGTTCGCGCTGAGGCTCGTTCTCTTGAGCACGGTTCCAACGCCGCCCGAAAGCCGCTGGCCGAGGCGCATGGCGAGGCCCCAGCAATGGGCGCGCCGAAGTTGCTCCTCCTTGCACAGGCTCACTAGTCGCGGAATCCGGCAGCCGATCACGGCCGAAATTCGACGACAAGGCTTGCGCCATGATCACCCGGCCGGCGGGATTCACGGCGACCCAATTACCGTGGAGAGCCATCTCGATCCCCCGATCGGCGCGAAAGCCGGGGTTCGCCTGCCATGCGACGTCCGCGAGCAGGCACGACGCGAGGCGCAGCCGCCTGAGTTCGGGCTTGTCGTCGAACAGTGGAGCGATCCACTCATCGAGGAGGTCGCCATGCTGTCCGAACCGATGCTCGCCGCCGCCGGCGCAGCGCGCCTCCTCGGTCAGCGGATCCATCTGCTTCACGCTTGGCTTGAGCCGCGAGTAGAGGAGGCCCTCGCGGATCCCGTACGTCGAGACGATGAGCTGCGACGGCTCCAATTCCTCGACCAGTAGTTCGAGCAGCATGGCCGCAACAGGTGACGTCGCCAGACGCGGCGGCGCAGCGGCGGTCGCGAACTTCGGATCGAGCACGCGCACGATCTTGCGAAGCTCCTTCGCTCGGCCCGCCTTCATTCGATATTGATGCGTGATCGGAAGGGGGAAATCGGTCGCCTGCATGTCGATCCTGGCTAGCGCGCGCCACGAACCTCCGACCATCACGAAGCTGCGCCGCTTCGCCCGCTCGCGAAGGTCAGTCTTCTTGAGCGCATTCTTCAGTATTTTCCGCGCTTCTCGTTCGCCGTTCGGGCTAGCATCGAGGCGAAGCACACCGAGCGGAGTCGAGATGCCGCGCGACGTCGCTCCGTCCGCGACATCGACCAATTCGAGGCTACCGCCGCCGAGATCGCCGACAATTCCGTCCGCTTCCGGAATTCCGGACAGGACGCCCTGACCGGCGAAATCCGCTTCCTCGGCAGCAGTCAGCACCTCGCAGTCGAAGCCGATGCGTTTCACTTCCCGCACGAACTCCGCACCGTCGGCGGCATCGCGCACCGCCGCAGTCGCGACGACGCGCGTCTGCTTCACGTTCATATGTTCAATGAGCAACCTGAAGCGGCGCAGCGCGGCCAGCGTGATTGCCCGGGGCCCTTCGGGCAACGGCCCGGACGGCTCGTGGCTCGATCCGAGGCCAGCGATCACCTTCTCGTTGAAGATCGGCGTCGGGATGCGCAGCGGACCTGCGTAGACGACCAGGCGGACCGAGTTCGAACCGATGTCCATAATGGCCGAGGGTTCAGCAGTCGCCACTTGTCTCGATCCAGCCCCTGCTTACCGGCCGCGGTGGAAACGCAGTTTCGGTACTTTCCGGCCCTTCTTTAGGGACTGCCCACGGCCCGACAAGCTGGGGTTCGACATGAAGTAACTGTGCAGATTGAACTCCTGCCCGGGTTTTGGTGTGAGCCGGGTGTAGGTGCCGTCGGCGTTGAGCCTCCAGCTCTGCTCATTGTCGATGAGGTTCGCGAGCATCACCTGGTCGAGCAACTGGGCATGCACCGTCGGATTGTCGATCGGCAGCATATATTCGATGCGGCGGTCGAAGTTGCGCGGCATCCAGTCCGCCGAGCTGATGTAAACCTTCGCTTCAGGGTGCGGCAGCTCATGGCCGTTGGCGAATGCCCAAAGCCGGGCATGCTCGAGGAAGCGTCCGACGATCGATTTGACGTAGATGTTGTCACTCAGCCCCGCGACGCCCGGACGCAGGCAGCAGATGCCGCGAATGACCAGATCGATCGACACGCCGGCGGCGCTCGCCTCGTAAAGCTTCTCGATGATGATCGTGTCGACGAGAGAGTTCATCTTTGCCCAGACGCCCGCCGGCTTACCCGCTTTTGCCGCAGCAATCTCGGCATCGACGAGCTTGATCAGCTCATTCCGCATGTTCTGTGGCGAGGTCACCAGCTGCTTGAGGTTTCGAGGCTCCAGATAGCCGGTAATGTAATTGAACAGCTTCGCCGCATCGCGGCCGGTAACGGGGTTGGCCGTGAAATAGCTGAGATCTGTGTAAATCTTCGCCGTCACCGGATGATAATTGCCGGTGCCGAAGTGGCAGTAGGTGCGATAGCCTTTCTCTTCGCGGCGGATGACCATCGACACCTTGGCGTGAGTCTTCCAGTCGATGAAGCCATAGACGACCTGCACGCCCGCTCGTTCGAGCGCGTTCGCCCAGACGAGATTCTGCTCTTCGTCGAAACGCGCCTTGAGTTCGATCACGGCGGTGACGGACTTCCCCGCCTCGGCGGCGTCGATCAGCGCCTTGATGATCGCGGACTGTTTTCCAGCGCGATATAGGGTCTGCTTGATCGCGATGACGTCCGGATCGGCGGCCGCCTGCTGGATGAACGCCACCACCACCTCGAAGCTTTCGTACGGGTGGTGGACGAGGATGTCCTTTTCATTGATCGACGCAAAGCAGTCGCCGCCATGCTCGCGGATACGTTCGGGGAAACGGGGATTGAAGGGCGGGAACTTGAGGTCTGGCCGATCGGCATCGACCAGCTGCTCCAAGTCGGTCATGCCAAGGAAGCCGCGCGTCTCAGAGATGATCGCGTTCTTGGCGTCGAGCCCTTCCTGGACTGCCGCCACCAGGCTTTCCTGCATGTCGGGCTCGAGCTCGAGCCGCACCACGCGTCCGCGCCGCCGCCGCTTGATGGCCGTACGAAAGTAACGGACGAGGTCCTCGGCCTCCTCTTCGACTTCGATGTCACTGTCGCGGATGATTTTGGAACGCGCCGCCCCGCAGCACCTCGTACTTCGGGAACAGATAATCGGTCTTGCGCCGGATCAGCGTTTCAAGCGCGACATAGCGGCTCGTCGCCCCGGGGATACGAACGAAGCGGGGCAAGCTTGCCGGGGCCATGATCAGCTCGCGGACCTGGGTCCGGCCTTTCCGCAATTCGAAAATGAGGCTCAGGCCCTTGTTCGGGATGAACGGGAAGGGGTGCGCCGGGTCGATCGCCTGTGGCGTCAGGACGGGAAAGATCTGTTCGCGGAACTGCTGGTCGAGCCACGCCTCTGCCTCCGGGTCGAGCGGCTCGTCCGCAATGACGCGCATCCCTGCGCCATCGAGGTCGCCCTGGAGCGTACGCCATACCTCGTGCTGGCTGGTCACGAGCCGGTCGGCGTCGGCGCTGATGGCGGCGAGCTGCTGTGCGACGGTCATGCCGTCGTCCGACAATTCCTCGACGCCCATGGTTTGGTGCGCCTTCAGGCCGGCGACACGGACCATGAAGAATTCGTCGAGATTGTTGGCCGAAATCGACAGGAAGCGGACGCGCTCCAGCAGCGGATGGTGCGGGTTGCACGCTTCTTCCAACACGCGACGATTGAATGCGAGCCAGCTCAGCTCCCGGTTGAAATAGCGGGCTACGACCGGCGGTTGTTCGGCGCCCGGCGCAGGGCCGGCTACGTCGGTGACATTGTCCATCAGCCTGGCCGGCGGAGGAGGAGAAGGGATTTGGTCGATCTTGCCCACAGCATGTCGCAGAACTGAAACAGGCATGTGTTACAATGATGTGACGGAAATTGGTATGATAAGGCTCTATTACGGAGTTGGTGAGGGGCGGAGCTCGTGAGCAAAGAGAAAGACAAAAAGAACAAGAAGAAGGACAAAAGCGGCAAGAAGGGCAAGGCCAGCGCCTCGTCCGGCGGCGTGGCCAAAGCGGCCAAGGGCCTGAAGTCGATCACGGACAATCCGCTGGTCGCCGACGTGGTCGCCGCGGCGCTCGTCGGGGCGGCCGCCGCGCTCAAGGATTCCAACAAGGCGCGCCAGCTTGCATCGGATGCCGGCGATCAGCTGACCGATCTCAGCAAGACGAGCGTCGATCGCGGCAATGCCATGTGGCAGCTCGCGCTCGACGTCGGCCGGAAGGCCCTCGACGCCTTGGCAGAGGAGTTCTCGTTCCCGACCGGGACGTAAGGGCTAAAACGGCCTCAACTGCGGGTGGACTGCTGTTGACTCCCCGGGGGCGCTCGCCACTTATCTACCGTCCTAACGCAGGTTACGGTCACATGACGCCGAGTTGGCCCGCAGCTTTGATTGTTGAAGATCAACCATTTGTCGGATTGGTCGCTTCCGACATCCTTCGCGAATTGGGTTTCGACACTTTTCACGCCTACGACGCGAAAGCTGCGGCGGCGGTGCTCGACGAGCATCCGGAGATCGAAGTCGTAGTAACGGAGGCCGAGCTTCCCGGCGATGAGACAGGGCTCGAATTGTGCCGCCGCGTTTCGCAGGAGCATCCCAATGTGCAGCTCGTCGTCACCTCGGCCGGGCGTGAGTTCCATGCGTCGGATCTGCCGCAGGGTGCGATGACGTTGCGCAAGCCCTATGCAAGCGGCGAGCTGAAGACGCTCGTCGCCGCCAAGAGCCTCCTGCTCGAGGCCTGAGCTTCCCTAGCCGACGAGCGCTCGCTGGCGGATCCAGCGGCTCGCGAGGAACTTCTCTCCCTTGGTCACAGGCAGCCCGGCGTGCTGTGAGCGCTGATCGGGCTGGCCGCGTTCGTCGGCATTACGGAACAACAGACCGTCGCCCACACTGCCTTTGACGCACAGGCCCGTAGACAGGAAGTGCGTCTCGCCTCCCTCGAAGTCCTCATTCAAATATACGAGGAACGTCAGAACGCGTTGGTTGTCGGTAGCGCCAATCGCGTCGAAATGTGGTCGATATTCCTGGCCGGGAGCATAGCGAAGAACCTGCAGCGGCTCGCCGTTCTTCACTTGCGTGCCGCTCGCCTTCGCAAGCTTCCGGGTCAGCGCATGGATCGCCGGGTTCTCCATCACAAACGGGAAAGCCGCGGCATCAGAAGTCCTGACAGGGTTGGCCACCAGCGCGCCCGTCGCTGGATCAACGACGCTCGAAGGCTGCAACGCTGGCCGCGCGGCCTCGACCAGAAAGCTGCATTCGGCAGCCGTAAAGAGTCCGGGGAAGAGTTGCACGTCCGGAGCGTCGGACAGATGCTCCGGTCGAGGAGCGCCCACCGGCTCTCCCGAATTTGTGAGTTCCATCGCGTCGATCAGGCATACCTGCTTCGCCGCCTCGGGATCATCCAGAGCAGCATCACGGAGCATGCGCACCGCACGGGGCCAATCCGGAGGCCCGCCAACGCCGGCTGCAATGAAAGCTCGCGCCACGGCCGCTGAAGGCGCATCCCCGAGCGCGGCGGCGCGTACGAACAATGCCCGCGACCTGGCAAGATCGCGCCGCACGAGCTGGCCAGTCAAACACCAGGTTGCAAGCTCTCGCGCCGCGCGGCCGTCGCCCGCCAGCTCGGCTTTGTTGAGAAGGCCAGCGGCACCGCGCACGTCGCCGCGCCTAACCAACCCACCCGCCTGCTCCACGATGTCGCTCATGCGCACCTCCTACACAAAAAAGGAGCCGGAGGTTTCCCCCCGGCTCCGAAGTTGCGCGGACTGAGACCGCCTAGAAGCGGGCTTTCACACCCGCGTAGAAGTTGCGCCCACGAACGTCGTAGATCGCTGCGTTGCCGAGGCCGCCCGGGCCTGCGCCGGTGGCGGTCAGCCCGTACGGTGGGTGCTGGTTGAAGATATTGTCCACGCCCGCGAAGAACTGGATGGCCTTGGCATAGCCGGCCGGTCCAACGTCCCACTGGATGCGGACGTCGTTGTAGGTGATCGCCGGGAACTTTTGAACGTCGGCGAAGTCGAGATTGTTCGGCGGGCAGCCGGCCGGCGTGCAAGCCGACGGCAGCGCGTTCACGTCTTCGAAGGCGTTCAGATACATCGGGCCGATGAAGTGCAGCCGGTAGCCGAACGTCACCTTGCCGACCTGCAGGTCCGCGTCCAGCCGTGCCTCGTCCCTCGGATCGCCGAGCTCGCTCAGAACACGGTTCTCGAAGTCAGGAAGAGTGGGGTTTTCGAAGTTGCTCGACTTCAGCCCGTGCACGTAGATCAGGCTCGTGTTCAGGCGGATGTTGCTCGCGAGCCGTGCATTGTAGCTCGCGTTCACGTCGATGCCGCGGCGGACCCGCTTGGCGAAGTTCACGCCCGCCGAGATCAGCGAGTTGCCCAGTATCTGGCCCGGTTCTTCAGCATTCGGCCCCGTGCCCGGCCCACGCCAGCGCGTGAAAAGGGAGCAGAACGGATTGCTGAGCGTGGGCTGATCGTAGCAGCTGTTGGCGATCGTCTGCGCACTGAGCGAGACGATCACGTCGTCCACCTTGATGTTGTAGTAGTCGACGCTGAGCGCGAAGCCGGGGATGAAGCGCGGCTGTGCGACGACGCCCAAGGTGAGCGAGTGCGACACTTCCGGCTTCAGGTCAGGGTTCGAGCCGCTGAGGATCGGCAGCGAGTAGGTCACGTTCGGCAGGCCAGCGAGCAGCGCGCCGAGATCGGCCGTGCAGTTCGGCAGTCGGCTAGGGTTGTTGGCAAGCTGGCCTGACGAGCAGGGATCCTGGAAGCCCGGCGCGAAGTTCGGGACGACCGGAAAACCAGTCTCCGACACGTTCGGCGCGCGAACCGCCTTGCCGTAATTTCCGCGGAAGCGGATGTCACGGATCGGCGAATATTCGCCGCCGGCATTGTAGGTCCACACCGTGCCGATCGAACCGCCGTACCCCGACACGCGAGCGGCGCCGCTGAGCGACAGATCATGAGCGAACGGCAGGTCTTTCAGGATCGGCACCTGAAGCTCGCCGAAAGCTTCCTTCACGCTGAAGGTCGGCGGATCGAAGTCACCGATGATGACAGCGTTGGTCGCGCCGGTCTCGATGAACGGATCGTTCTTGTAGCTGGCCTTCTCGCGACGATACTCACCACCAAGCACGAAGCTGACCGGGCCACCCGGCAACTCGAACAGCTGGCTCGAATCGCCGTTGACGTAACCGAGCAGGTCGAGCTGGCTCAGGGACGCCTTGTTCGTTGCATTGTACGTGAAGTAGTTGGCCGCGGCCGAGTTGTCGGCCGCACCGAACGGGTTGTAGGGAACGCACGCCGCGATGTCGGAGGCTAGGTTTGCGTCCTGGCCGGCGAATGGAACCGCTGCCGTCGGATCGAACTGCGAACGGCACTAAATTTGGCCAGTGACCGGGTTCCGAGCCGCATCGAGCGACAGCAGGAAGCGCTGGCGGTTCAGATACCCGTACGTCGTAGTGTCTTCGGTGAACTTGCCGTAGTTCGCCGAGACTTCGTAGCTCCAGTCCGTGTTGAACGTGCCGCGAGCGCCCGCGACGACACGGTAGGTGTCGCGCTTGAACTTCTCGTCGCGGATGCCGAAGTAGCGAGCAGGCGCAAATCGACGAAACGATAGGTGCCGGCATTGATCATGGCGATGTCAGACGCGCTCAGCGGTCCGCCCACGCCTTGTCCGCTACGCGTCGAACGAGCCGAGGAGCAGGCGGCCGTAAGGCTGGTGTTGCAGCCCGAAGCCAGGATGGCATTGGCAATCGTGGTGCGGTCGGCCGGGTTCAGGAACGGGTTGTCCAACCGAACGCGCTCGCGGATGTCGAACTGGCTGAAGGTGCCCTGGATGAACGACGGACCAGCGTTGGAACCCTGCGTGTTAATCCGGTTCCACTTGGCCTCGATGAACGGCTCGAACGCGTCGCTCACGGTGTAGTGCGCGAGCAGGTTGAAGTTCACGCGCTCCTGGAAAGGAAGGACCGAGACGATGTGACCTTCACGTCCGGTCTGGCCGTTCCCGCCGACGATGGAGCCGATGATGCCCTGACCCACGCGCGTGCCAGTCTCCGGAACGAGACGTCCACCCGGCGTGAACACGTATGTGCAGTTGTACGGCGTGCCGGTGTTCGCAGGTGCGCCATTCGTCGCGCCGATACCGACGCCGCAGAGCGGGTTGGCTGCGGATTGCGTGATCGGAACCAGGCCGAGGTAATTGATGCTGGCGCTGCGGATGTCACGGAAGAAGGTGCGATCCGGGAAGGAGTCGCTGCCGTTCGGAAGACCGCCGGTGTCGACGTCCTGAACGAGGAAGCCGTTGTTTTGGCGGAACCACGGAATGTCGGACGCATAGACGCGGTCCTGATGGGCGAATTCGCCGTGCAGGATCACATTGCCGCGACCGTCGCCGAAGTTCTTGCCGTACATGGCGGAGACGTAATCGTTGAAGCCGAAGTTGCCGGCCGCATCCGCTGCCTGTGCACGAAGCTGCAGGCCGTCGAAGTTCCGCTTGAGGACGAAGTTGACGACGCCCGCGATCGCGTCCGAACCGTACACGGCCGAGTTGCCGCCGGTAACGATGTCGACGCGATCGATCAGGTCGTTCGGGATCGTGTTAACGTCCGGCGAAACGGCGTTGTTGAGGATGTCCGCCGCGACGTGGCGCCGGCCGTTGACCAGCACCAAAGTGCGGGCCGTGCCGAGACCGCGAAGGTCGAGCAGGTTGAGGCCCGCGATGCCGATGCCGAGGCCCGGGTTCTGCTGGGCGAAGGTGCTGCGCAACTGCGGCAGGTCGTTGAGCGCGTCGCCGATGTTGGTCTGCCCGCGCTGGAAGAGCTGCTCGCCGGCGAGCGAAGTGACCGGAACGACCAACTCGAGGTTCGGCTTCCTGATGCGCGAGCCCGTGACCACGATCTGCTGATTGTTGGTCGTCGGCGCGTTCTGCGTCTGCGGAATGACAGCTTCCGCAGGACCGGCCGCGGCCTGCGTCTCCTGCGTGGCGGGAGCAGTCGTGTCGACGGTCTGGGCAGGAGCGGTTTGCGCGAAAGCCTGGCCAGCAAGCGTAGATACAAGGCCGAACGCGGCCATTGTGCGGAGCGCGGTTGCGCCCAGCAACATTTTCTTATCCATTTTTAGAATTATCCCCTCAGAACGCGAAAAACTTACCCTCTCGGCGATTGCCGGCGCGCTTTCATCGGGGAATTAGCGGGATTTTCAACACAGTTGCTTGACGCTACCGAGTTTGTTCGACGGATGTTACCATTTTGCCACATTTGACGAGATATGTCGACTTGCAGACCAAACTTACTTCAGAAATTCACTGGCAAACTGTGGATAAGTTGGCAAATCCGGGATGATTTGGATGTGTTATTGGGTGCTTTCCGGAGCGGAATGCGGACATTATAATTTTAGTCGTAGCTTCTTCTAATGAACATGGACTATATCATATGTTAGTTCCGGAATGGTGGCAGTCCTACTTACCAGCCTCAGAGATATTCAGCGAATTCATTTAATAGCTTTCGATAGAGATCGCGCTTGAATGGGACGATCAGGTCCGGAAGCTGCTGCGGCTCGATCCACTTCCATTCGCGAAACTCCGGGTCGGCCGTGTGGATGTTGATGTCGGTGTCCTGGCCCAGGAAGCGCGCAAGGAACCAGTCCTGGTCCTGCCCCTTCCACTTGCCGCCCCACAATTTGCCCCTGAGCTCCTTAGGCAAATCATATTTCAGCCGCTCCGGACATTCGACGATCCGCTCTACAAGCGCCGGAGCGATTCCCGTTTCTTCTTCCAGCTCGCGGAGGGCTGTCGCCCACGGTTTCTCACCCGCATCCATTCCGCCCTGCGGCATCTGCCATGCCTCGTCCGTATTATCGATGCGGGCGCCGACGAAGACCTTTCCCTCGCGGTTCAGCAGCATGATGCCCACCCCGCGGCGGTAGCCATTCTCACCGGTGCTCATCGTGCGCGCTCCACCCAAAGCTTCAAATAGTTCAGGCAGCGGGCGAGATCCTCCTGTCCGGAGGGCATGCCCTTGCGGAGGTTGAGGAAGCCGTGGATCGTTCCCGTCGCCTCAAGATAGATCGTCTCAACTTCGGCTTCAGCGCAGCGGGCGGCATAGGCGCGGCCCTGGTCGCGAATGGGGTCGAGGCCGGCGGTCACGACCAAGGTGGGCGGCAATCCGGCCGTTCCCTTGAGAAGCGGGCTGTAGCGCCAGTCGCCCTTCGGCCCCGAATAGCTATCCTCGAACCAGTCCATGCTCTCGCGGGTGAGAAGGTGTCCGTCGCAGAACTGGTCGTAACTCGGGTAAGGAACCGTTGGGTCCGCGGCCGGATAGATCAGCCACTGACCCACGATCGGCGCTGCCGCCGGTTCGTCGCGCAGCGCCGCCGAAACCACCGCCGACAGGTTGCCACCCGCGCTATCCCCGGCGACGAACATGCCGTTCGGGATGCGTCCAAGCTCCTGCGGTCCTGAAGCGACCCAGCGCGCGGCGGCGATCGAATCCTCGACGGCCGCCGGAAATGGGCTTTCCGGAGCAAGCCGGTAGTCGATCGCGACGACGGGAATATCGAGTTCGATCGCCACTTCGATGCACAAGGGTTCGTGGGTGTCCAGATCGCCGATCACCCAGCCGCCGCCGTGAATGAACAGCAGAACCGGGCCGGGTCCGCGTTCTGTTCGCGGGTCGTACAGCCGCATCGGCACCGGCCCGGCAATGTCGCGAACCACGGCGATCTCACGCCCGGGCGGATCAAACGCATGGCGCGACGCAACCATCATCTGCCGCGCGGCCTCGGGTCCGACCTCGTGCCCCTTTGGGCGGTTTAAACTCTCGAGATAATCCAGGAACTGCCGGACGTCCGGTCGCATCAGAGGGTCCGGCAAACCTGTTCTCCCAATAATCGTGAAGCGCGATTGAAGTGGCGAAACAGGGTTAGCAAGCCTAAAGAGGGGGCAACCCGAAACTCATCGCGTTTGTGAAGGACTCGTCCGTGGCGACCGCCACCCATCTTCTCACCGAAAAAGAAGCAACCGCTCGTCCCCTGGCGAAGCTGTCGTCGTCCGGTTCGCGGGCAATTCCGGTGACGGCATGCAGCTGACCGGCGGCCAGTTCACGCTCTCCACCGCGCTCGCGGGCAACGACCTCGCGACCTTCCCGGACTTTCCGGCGGAGATCCGGGCGCCGCAGGGCACGACCTTTGGTGTTTCCGCATTCCAGATCAATTTCGGCTCGACCGCGATCGACACCGCCGGTGACCAGCCGGACGTGCTGATTGCGATGAACCCGGCAGCCCTGAAGGTGAATGCTCCGCAGGTGCGCGAAGGCGGGCTGATCATTGCTGACGAAGGCGAGTTCAGCGCGCGAAACCTCGCCAAGGCTGGTTACGACCAGAACCCGCTCGAAGACGGCAGCCTCGCCAAATGGCAGGTCGTCCACTTCAACATCTCGCAGCTGACGCTCGACGCCGTGAAGCCGTACGGCCTCGGCAACAAGGAAGCGCTGCGGTGCAAGAACATGTGGACGCTTGGCCTCGCGCTGTGGATGTTCGACCGCGGCCGCGGTCCGATCGTCGATTGGCTCAAGACCAAGTTCGCCAAGGCGCCGGAACTCGCCGAAGCAAACATTGCGGCGCTTAACGCCGGCCATGCGTACGGCGAAACAGTCGAGATGGGTGCTCCGTTCAAGCAGCACCATATTGCGGCGGCGCCGGCGGAGCCCGGCCTCTATCGTACCGTTACGGGCGCTGAATCGCTCGCCCTCGGCCTCGTCGCCGGCTGCCAGCTGGCCGGCGTGAACATGTTCTTCGGCTCCTATCCGATCACGCCTGCGAGCCCGCTGCTTCACCACCTGGCGCGGCTCAAGGAATTCGGGATCACGACCTTCCAGGCGGAAGACGAGATCGCCGCCGTCTGCGCCGCGATCGGCGCGAGCTATGCCGGCCAGCTCGGCATCACCTCGTCCTCAGGTCCCGGCATCGCCCTCAAGACCGAAGCGATCGGCCTCGCGGTCATGACCGAGCTCCCACTTGTGGTCGTCAACTCGCAACGCGGTGGTCCCTCAACCGGCCTGCCGACAAAGACCGAGCAATCGGATCTCTACCAGGCCGTCTATGGCCGCAACGCCGACGCGCCGCTGCCGGTCATCGCCGCCCGCTCGCCCGCCGACGCGTTCGAATGCGCGATCGAGGCGTGCCGCATCGCGACGCACTACATGACACCCGTCATGTTGCTGACGGACGGCTATATCGCCAACGCGGCGGAGCCGTGGCGCGTGCCGGACATGAGTGGTTATGAGCCGTTCCCGGTCAATTTTTTCGACACTGCACCTAGCGAAGGGCAGGGCATCATGCCCTATGCCCGCGGCGATGGCCTCGCGCGGCCGTGGATAAAGCCCGGAACGCCCGGCCTTGAGCACCGCATCGGCGGTATCGAGAAGCAGCCCGGCACCGGCAACATCGATTACTCGCCTGCGGCTCACCAGGAGATGACCGACACCCGTCATGCCAAGGTGCTCGGCGTCGCTAACTCGATCCCCGATCAGGAAATCTGCCTCGGTCGCGAAGGCGCCGAGCTGGTTGTTGTCGGCTGGGGTTCGACCTTCGGCCCGATACACCAGGCCGTTCGCCGCGCGCTCGCCAGGGGCCAGGACGTCGCTCACGTCCACGTCCGCCACATCTGGCCGATGCCGAAGAACATGTCTGTCCTACTCAAGGGCTTCAAACATATCCTCGTGCCAGAGATGAACATGGGCCAGTTCAAGACCGTGCTTCGCGACCAGTTCCTGGTTGATGCACAGTCGTTGACGAAGGTGAGCGGCCACCCGTTCCGGATCGCCGAGATCGAGGCTGCAATCGATAGGGCGCTGTCGTGAAATGCCGCCGTCACTGCGAAGATCGGTGAAGATCGGATGAAACCGCTCAACGCCTTCCCGCTGATCATGCTGCTGATTGCAGTTCTGTTTCTGGTTTATTGGCTGAGGCCGCACTGATGAATGAGATGACTTCGATTACCACCGCCAAGGACTGGGCGAGCGACCAGGAGGTCCGCTGGTGCCCCGGTTGCGGCGACTATGCTGTTCTGAAGGCGGTGCAGCGCACCATGCCCGACCTCGGTGTCGCGCGTGAAAAGACGGTCTTCGTGAGCGGCATCGGCTGCTCGAGCCGCTTTCCTTATTACATGGCGACGTACGGCTTTCACACGATCCACGGCCGCGCGCCGGCATTTGCAACCGGCATTAAGCTCGCGAATCCTGAGCTCGACGTGTGGATCATCACCGGCGACGGCGACGCGCTCAGCATCGGCGGCAACCACACGATGCACATCCTTCGCCGCAATCTCGATTGCCAGATCCTGCTGTTCAACAATGAGATCTATGGTCTGACCAAGGGCCAGTATTCGCCGACGAGCCGCGTTGGCACGCGTTCGCCCTCGACGCCGTTCGGCTCGGTCGATCGACCGGTCACGCCGTGCATGTTCGCGCTGGGGTCGGGCGCACGTTTCATTGCTCGCGGCATCGACGTGCACAAAGCTCTGCCCGACGTCCTCAAGGCCGCGCACGCGCACCGGGGCGCGAGCTTTATCGAAATCTATCAGAATTGCGTCGTCTACAACGACGACGTCTTCGCCTCCTTCACCGAGCGCAGCGTGGCGCAGGAGAAGCAGCTGTGGCTGAACGCCGGCGAGAAGATGCTCTTCGCCGGGGGCACGAAGGGCCTTGCTCTCGATGTCGACCAGCTATGCCTGAAGGTCGTCGAGGCCGACGATCCGGCGGTGCTGACGCACGATCCCAAGAACCGCGGTGTCGCGGCGATGCTGATCGAACTGCCGCAAGGCTTCCCGGTCGCGCTTGGTGTGATTTACGAAGATCCCGCGCCGACGTTTGAAAGCGCCGTCATCGAGCAGAACGCGGCCGCGGCGTCGGGCAAGACCGCCGACCTCCAGAAGCTGGTCAGCAAGGGCCAGACCTGGCAGGTCGAAAAGGAGCCGCACAAGCTCTGATCCCCGCGGCGTAATTGGACAATATAACCCATACGCTGGCTGGTGCGCTCATCGGCCACATGGGGCTGAAGCGTCGCTCGCGTTTCGCCATGGCCGCGTGTCTGCTCGGCGCAAACGCGCCGGATATCGACGTCTTCGCGCCCTTCTTCATCAGGGTCGATGGCATCGAGTTCCACCGTGGTCCTCTGCACGGCGTCTTCGCCTGGCCGATCCTTGCCGCGGGCATCGTCGCAATTTTGTGGATGCTCGACCATTTGCGACCTGGACGGGAGGGCTCATTGCCGTTCCGCGCGGGGCCCTTGTTCATCGTGACCTTGCTGGCGGTGCTAACCCATCCGTTCCTCGACTGGCTGACCACCTACGCCATCGCACTCCTCGCGCCGGTCAATTGGCGCTGGGATTCCGGCAATGCGATCTTCATCATCGACTGGGTCTACTGGCTGCTGATGATCTCGGGGATCGCCTGGTCGGCGATCCGGTGGCGCAGAGGCTCCGCGCACCCCGGCCGTCCCGCGCAGGTCGCAGGCATGATCATGCTCGCGTACATCGGCTTCAACCTCGGCGAGAGCGCGCGCGTCGAGGCGGGTGCCGCGAGAGTTCTGCGCGCACGCGGCATCGAGCCCACATTGGTGGTCGCCAGCCCGCCGCCGCTCGTCTTCTGGGAGCGGGGGATTCTCTGGCGCAGCGCTGATCGCTTTGGCCAGGGCACCTACGATTTCCAGGACGGCCTAGTCCTTGATCCCGCCAGCGAGCCGCTCCGCATGGATGACCCGAAGCTCGCGGCGGCAAGGAAGCAGATGCGCTACGTCCGCTCCTTCCTCGTCTGGTCGCGGATGCCGATTGTCGTGACCGTCGGCGGGCGCACTTATCTTTCGGACCAGCGTTTCTACGGTGCGCTGCGTTCAAAGGCTGTGCCGCAGTGGGTGCGAGCCTTCTTCCGCGGCCATTCCTTTCTCGTGCCGCTCGACAACAATGGCCTGAGTTCATAACTGCGCCTCCAATGAGCACGCGCGGCGAACATCTTCTGCGCGCTGACCGGACGTTTTCCACCGGCGGCGGTGTCGTCACGCGCATCGTGGCCCCCGCGTTCGCCAAGGTCGTCGATCACATCGACGAGCGGCTCGTCAGCGGCGGCATCGACGCCACGCTGCCGGACGGATCGCGACGACGACTCGGGTTCCGGTCGCCGGGTGCGCATGCAGTCGTGCGGCTCGCGAGCTGGATGGCGCTGGTCCGTCTTGCGACGTCGGGATCGGTCGGCTGGTACAAGGCATGGACGCTCGGCGAATGGTCGAGCCCGGACCCGGTCGCGATCTTCGAGCTGTTTTCGGCCAACTCCTTGGCGCTCGGCGACGTCGGGCGGGCAAAGGGACCGTTCCGGCTGGTCAATACGCTGGCCCATCGGCTTCGGGATAACGCCCCGACACAGGCGCGCGAAAACATCGCCGCGCACTACGACCTCGGAAACGATTTTTACGCCGCGTGGCTCGACGAGACGATGACCTATTCGAGCGCGCGTTTCGCCTCGGCGGAGGAGACCCTCGAAGACGCCCAGCTGCGGAAGATCCACGCACTTCTCGACCGCCTGGATCTGAAGCCGGGCGATCGCCTGCTCGACATCGGTTGCGGCTGGGGGACGCTTGCCATCGAAGCGGCGAGACGCGGCGCGAAAGTTGTGGGCCTCACGCTTTCCACCGAGCAGAAGACTTGGACCGAGCAGAAGATTGCCGCGGCTGGGTTCTCGGATCACGTCGAGATCCGGCTTCAGGACTATCGCGAGACAGACGAGCAATTCGACGCTGTCGCATCGGTCGAAATGGTTGAGGCGGTGGGCCAGCGCTGGTGGGGTGCCTATCTCGATGCAGTTGCCCGCAACCTGAAGCCGGGCGGACGAGCCGCGCTCCAGTTCATTGCAATCGATCATCGGCTGTTCGACCGCTACATTCGCAACCCCGATTTCATCCAGACCTACATCTTTCCCGGCGGCTGCCTGCTCGATGAGCCCGAGTTCGAAGGCCTCGCGCGCGAGCGCCATCTTGGGTGGAAGGATCGCGTGGGCTTCGGTCTGGACTATGCGGAGACGCTGAACCGCTGGCGTCGCCGTTACGATGAGGCCGTCGCGGGCGGAGCGCTCGAAGGCTTCGGCGAACCCTTCCACCAGCTCTGGCGCTATTACCTCATGTATTGCGAGGGCGGCTTCCGCGGCGGCGGAATCGATGTCGCGCAGGTCACACTCGCCAAGAATTCCTAGCGGAGCGTCAGCCGCGCACTGCGTGTGCGCCGTCCGCCTCGTCACCTCGGAACAGCGGGACGAGCTGCCACAGCCCCGACACGCCAACCAGCGTGTAGACGACACGGCTAAGCGCCGACATTTCGCCGAAGATTGCGGCGACGAGATCGAATCCGAAAAGGCCGACGAGACCCCAATTCAGTCCGCCGACGATCAGAAGAACCAGTGTGACGGTGTTCACAATGCGCAACTTCAGTCTCCTTCTCAGGGCCGTGCGCGCAGGGAGGGAGGAAGTGCGCGGCACGGCCCTTTGTCAATCGAGGAGGTAGGGGCCGCTCGCACGCATTCCGATACGGGATTAGGTCGGTAGCGGCTCTAGAGGTTTGCCTCGACTGCGATGCGGATCGCTTCGGCGGAGGTCGGCACGCCAAGTCGCTCAAGCAGCAGAGCGCGATGCATCTTCACGGTTTTCTCGCTGATCTTCAGGTCCCACGCGATCTGTTTGTTGAGCAAGCCCCGAGCCATCCGCTCCAGCACTTGGCGCTGCCGGCGTGGAAGCGCCGCCACCTTTTCCGAAGCGGCGCTCCGCCGCTCGGTAAGCGGCGCCGCGCCGAGATCGACCTGCGATCCAAGAAACCAGGCGAGCTTTTCATCGTCGTCGAACAGCGGCGTTATCATCACGCCGTTGCGGAACGCCGAGCCGTCGCGTCGATAGTTCACGATCTCGACGAGCACGGGCTGTGCTGCGCTGATCGCCGCTCTCATGTGATCTTGCGCTGCGTCGCTTCGTTTGCCGGCGAGGAAACGGCAATTGCGCCCCAGGATCTCGGCCTCGGAATAGCCCGTCAGGCGACAAAACGCATCGTTTGCTAGCTCGAGGGGATTATCGCGAAACCTCGGATTGCTCACGACCATGGCAATGGGACTGAGCCCGATCGCTTCGATCAATGCTTGCTGCTCGTACGCCACGACGTCCGTTGTAGCCGAGCCGAACGCGATGGACGAGCCTCGGTACATCTATTGTCCCGTATGAGGGAGCGCGGCTTCTGATCCGGCGTTGATTGCCTGAATTTCCATGGAGGAGTTGATCATGGCCGATCTGACGCTGACCGACATTTCCGAGAAGATGCGCGACATCGACTTCGCCGTCCTGTCCACCCGCGCCTCCGGCGGCGAGATCGCCGCGCGGCCGATGAGCAACAATCGCCAGGTCGAATATGATGGCGACAACTTCTTCTTCACGCTGCAGGAGACCGGAACCGTCAAGGACATCCTTGGCGATCCCAACGTAGGCTTGAGCTATCAGTCCAAATCAGGCGCGCTGGGCATGAAGCCTTTCTTCATCACCATCGAAGGCAAGGCCGAGTTGATCCGCGACAAGGAACAATTCACCGCACATTGGACGGACGATCTCGACGACTGGTTCAGGGATCGCGTCGATACGCCCGGCTTGGTGTTGATCAAGGTTCACGCACACCGGCTTCACTATTGGGACGGATATCACGAAGGCGAGATCGACCTCGGGTCCGGCGTGCGGACCGACCGAAGCGTCGAGTTCAGCTGAGATCGAGGTCCACCGGCGTCAGGAACACGCCGCCCGCCTGATCGCCGAGAGCCCAACGAATTTGCGCCTGAATGTCGTCGGACTTGGGCACGCGCAGCGTTACCACCTCTCCGATGCCCGGAAACTCGTGCACTTCGAGCTTAAAGCCGCTGCCGGACACGTCGAGAATGACGACGTCCGTCGCGATACCATGCGAATTGATAAGCACGGCAGGGCGTCGAATATCCACCCGTGGCGCGCGCTTAATGAATCCCGGCACCCGGCCCATGTCGCTGCTCCTGTCGAACGCTGAGTAACATGGATTAGTTACTAAGGGCAGAAGCCCGGTGGGCCTAGGCTTCGACGCGTATCTTCTCGCCGGTAGGAGCATCGGCGGTTAGCCGTTCGAGGACGGCGGCGGCAACCACTTCCGGCGGTTTCACGCTATCGGGCTCCTCGCCGGGGAAGGCGAGGGCACGCATGCGAGTCCGCGTCGCACCGGGATCGACGATGTGCACCTTGATGCGGTTGGTGAAGCCGGTCTCGTCGGCATAGGCGCCCAGCAAAGTCTCTAACGCGGCCTTGGATGAGCCATAGGCACCCCAGAATGCGCGCGGCTGCCCACCGACGGAAGAGGTCAGGCCCACGACGTCGGCACGTTCGGCTTGGCGCAGCAGCGGGTCAAAGGCGGCGATCAGCGCCTGCGGGGCAAGCAAGTTGAGGCTCAAAAGGCGGGAATATTCCTTCGGATCAATGTCCTGGACCGGCGTCAGCGAGCCGAGCATCGCGGCATTGAGAACGAGGATGTCGAGCTTATTCCAACGCTCGGCAATCGCCGATGCGAGCTTCCCGATCGACTCTCCATCCGTGAGGTCCAATGGTGCAATGGTCGCGCTTCCACCGGCGGCATGGATGCGCTCCTCGACTTCTTCGAGCGCTTTCGCCGTGCGCGCAACGAGAATGACGTGGGCGCCGGTCCTGGCGAGTTCTTGAGCAGTTGCCGCACCGATGCCGCGGCTCGCACCGGTGACCAGCGCGAGCTTACCGGACAGGAATTTCGAATCGTTCATTGCGCCGCCTTTAGCGGCTTAGCGGCTCGCGACCAAAGATAGCGAGCCCGCTCGTTCTTGCTCGCTGACGTCCGTCAGTGTCGTCGGATAGGCGCCCGTGAAGCAGGCGTCGCAACGCTGTGGAAGCGCATTGTTCCGCTCCTCGCCGACCGCGCGATAGAGGCCCTCGATCGAGATGAAGGAAAGACTGTCCGCATTGATGTAGTCGCGCATCTGATCGACGCTCATCTGCGCGGCGAGCAGCTTAGCGCGCTCCGGCGTGTCGACGCCATAGAAGCAGCTGTGCTTCGTCGGGGGAGACGCGATGCGCATGTGCACTTCGCGGGCGCCGGCATCGCGCATCATCTGGACGATCTTCACGCTGGTGGTGCCGCGGACGATCGAGTCGTCGATGAGCACGATGCTCTTGCCGTCGACGAGCGCCGAATTGGCATTGTGCTTGAGCTTGACGCCGAGGTGGCGGACTTCCTGGCTAGGCTGGATAAACGTGCGGCCGACATAGTGCGAGCGGATGATTTCAAGTTCGAATGGGATGCCGCTCGCCTGGCTGAAGCCGATCGCCGCGGGGACGCCGCTGTCGGGCACCGGCACGACATAGTCGGCATTCACCGGGGCCTCACGCGACAGCTCGGCGCCAATATTCTTGCGGACCTCGTAGACCGAAATGCCTTCGGCGATGGAATCGGGACGGGAGAAGTAGACGTGCTCGAAGATGCACGGCCGCGGCGCCACCGGCGCGAACGGACGGAAAGAGCGGATGCCACTGTCGTTGACGAGGATCAGCTCGCCCGGCTCCACGTCGCGGATGAAGTTCGCGCCGATGACGTCGAGGGCGACCGTCTCGGACGCGAAGATCGTCGCTTCGCCAAGCTTGCCCATCACCAGCGGACGGATGCCGAGCGGGTCGCGGCAGGCGATCAGCCCTTCTTCGGTCAGGACGACCAGCGAATAAGCGCCTTCGACAAGCTTCAGGGCGTCGGTCAGCCGGTCCAGCGTGTTCGCGCGATCGGAGGTTGCGACGAGATGGATGATCACCTCGGTGTCGCTCGTGGATTGGAAGATCGATCCGCGGCGGTTAAGTGTCCGCCGAAGCTTCATTGCGTTGGACAGATTGCCGTTGTGGGCAACAGCGAAGCCTCCCTCAGCCAGCTCGGCGAAGAGCGGTTGGACGTTGCGCAGAGCCGTCTCGCCGGTCGTCGAATAGCGAACGTGACCAATGCCGCTTCGGCCGGCGAGCCGCCGGATGATATCGTCGCGGTCGAAGTTGCCGGCAACATGACCCATCGCGCGGTGCGAGTGGAAATGCCTGCCGTCGAAGGTGGTGATGCCCGCCGCCTCCTGGCCGCGATGCTGCAGCGCATGAAGACCAAGCGCGACGAAGCTCGCCGCATGGTCGGCACCCCAGATGCCGAAGACACCGCACTCCTCGCGCAGTTTGTCATCATCGAACGGATTGGTCGTCAGCATCGTCTGAGTTCCCCGAGCAGCGCGCCGCGTGTCACGCGGGCGTCATATAAGACGCGTGTTCGCCTTTGTCGCCCCCAGCCTGAATAAGGCGTGAAATCTTAACGACTTAGCGTCGCTTACGCCTTGAAAAGACTGGGATACCTGGCCTTCAGCGAAGCCACCTTCGGCCGGTCGTTCACCACGATGTAGGGATAGGTCGGGTGCTTCCTGGCGAAATCCTGATGAAAGGATTCGGCAGGATAGAAGCCGCCGTTCTCAAGCCGCGTCGCGATCGGTTTTTTGAACGCGTGCGAGGCGTTCAGCCGCGCGATGAACGCTTTTGCGACCTGCGCCTGCTGCGGCGACTGCGGGAAGATGGCGGAGCGATAGCTCGGCCCCTGGTCCGGACCCTGCCGGTTCACTTCGGTCGGGTCATGAGCGACGGCGAAGAAGATCTGCAGCAGCTGCGGGTAGCTTATCCGCGCCGGGTCGTAAGTAATCCGCACGGCCTCGGCATGGCCTGTCTGTTCGGAGCTGACCGAATCGTAAGTCGCGTCCTTGCCGCTGCCGCCGGCATAGCCCGACACCACGTCGGTCACTCCCTTCACATGTTCGAAGACCAACTCCATGCCCCAGAAGCAGCCGCCGGCGAGGACCGCTGTTTCGGTGTGCGGCGCCGCCGATGCAGCGCTGGATAACACCGCGAGCGGAATGAGCATTTTTGCCAGCTTCATGCGGGTTCCTCTTCTTGTAACCTAGTCTCGCCGATACTTGCTGAACACTCGCTGGACGGGCAATCGGTTGCGCAATAGGACGTTGCTGACACGGAGGTAAGCTAATGCCCACCTACACCGCGCCGGTGCGCGAAACCCAGTTCATCCTCAACAACGTACTCGACATCGGCCGCTATTCGAACCTGCCGGGTTTCGCGAATGCGACGCCCGACCTGATCGAGGCCATTCTCGAGGAGGCGGGGAAGTTCGCGGCGGAGGTGCTTCAGCCGCTGAACCGCATCGGCGATGAAGAGGGCTGCAAGCGCAACGACGACGGATCGGTCGTCACGCCTACCGGTTTCAAGGAAGCTTACCGCCAGTTCGTCGAGGCCGGCTGGCCGACGCTCACCGGCCCTGAAGAATATGGCGGACAAGGGCTGCCGCAGGTCGTTGGCACGGCAGTGACCGAATATATCCTCTCCGCCAACCACAGCTTCGAAATGTATCAGGGGCTCACCGCCGGAGCCATTGCGTCGCTGCTCGTCAAAGGCTCGGACCAACTGAAGCAGAAATTCGTGCCGAACATGATCACCGGCAAATGGACCGGCACGATGAACCTCACCGAGCCGCATTGCGGCACCGACCTTGGCCTTCTCAAGACACGCGCCGATCCCAATCCCGATGGAAGCTATTCCATCAGCGGCACCAAGATCTTCATTTCTTCGGGCGAGCACGACCTCAGCGAGAACATCATCCACCTGGTTCTTGCCAAGATCGCAGGCGCGCCGGACAATGTGAAAGGCATCTCGCTGTTCGTCGTGCCTAAGTTCCTCGTGAACGATGACGGTTCGATGGGCGAGCGCAACGGCGTCTCGTGCGGCGCGCTCGAGAAGAAGATGGGTATCCACGGCAATGCGACCTGCGTGATGAACTATGACGGCGCGACGGGCTGGCTGGTCGGCGAGCCGGAGAAGGGCCTCGCCGCCATGTTCATCATGATGAATGCCGCGCGCCTTGGCGTTGGCCTGCAGGGTCTTGCCCAGGGCGAGGTCGCGTACCAGAATGCCGCCAGTTACGCGCGCGAGCGGCGCCAGAGCCGGGCGCTCAAACAGTCCGCGCGAGATCCAGACGCCAAGGCCGATCCGATCATCGTCCATCCCGACGTGCGACGCATGTTGATGGAGTTGCGGGCGTGGAATGAGGCGGGCCGTGCCCTCGTCCTGTGGGGTGCCCTGCAAGTCGACCTCGTGCGCGGTTCTCCCGACGAAGCGGAGCGGCAGCAGGCGGAAGACCTGCTCGGCCTGATCACGCCGGTGATCAAGGGCTATCTCACGGATAAGGGGTTCGAGGCCGCGGTCTACGCGCAGCAGGTGCTTGGCGGGCATGGCTACATCCGGGAGCATGGCATCGAGCAGTTCGTCCGCGATGCGCGCATCACGCAGATCTACGAAGGCACCAATGGGATCCAGGCGATGGACCTTGTCGGCCGGAAGCTGCCGAAGGATGGCGGCCGCGCTGTTCGTGCCTTCTTCGAACTCGTCAGCCGCGACATCGCCGACGCCAGGCAAGCCGGCGATCCGGCTGGCGTGGCCGCAGCGCTTGAACCTGCGATTCAGGATCTTGAGGCGGCGACCCTGTGGCTGGCGCAGAACGGCATGGCCGACCCCGATAACGCCGGGGCGGGCGCCTATGCGTACATGGACCTCATGGGCCTCGTCAGCTTGGGCTGGATGTGGCTCAAGATCGCGAGCGCCGCGCAGCGAGCGCTGGACGAAGGCACGCAGGACGAGCCTTTCCATGATGCCAAGCTCGTCACTGCACGGTTCTACGCGCTGAGGGAACTTCCGATGTCCACGGCACTCCGCAAGAAGATCGAGGCTGGCGCCGAGACACTGATGAAGATCCCGGCTGAAGCGTTTTAGGAACGACGCTTCAGACAGCAGCGCAGCGATGCGACGAACTGTCGTTGACCCTAATTTAGGTTAGGGCTCTTTTCGGTTCCGAAACGCTACTCGTTCGCCAGACAGGCCGAATTGCCCCGGCTTGTCCGGCGAAGAAGCGGCTCGAGACCGAGTATAGTTTGGCCCCGCGGGCCGCTTCTTCGTTTGCGGCTCCCGATGGCCAGCACCGCTAACCCCAAACTGGCGAGGGATCTTCCTAAAGAGCGACAGCAAGAAAGCGGACAGTGCCGTGTTTATCTCCCGTTCATCATGGAACGATGACCTGACTTGAAACAGCGATAAGAACTGAACCATAGAAGGAGCGAAGCGTTTAGGTGGTCAAAGGCTCCAGTGATCAAAAGGAGTATTAGAGCTATGACCTTTACGACCAAGCTACTCGCCGGCGCAGCTGGCCTCGCTGCATTTGCCGGCACCACGCCTGTGACAGCGCAGTATTATGGTAATCCGTACAATTACGGGAACCAGTACAATCAGTACAATCGGGGCTACGGCTACGCGGCTCCGATGGCGAACACTAACGCTGCCGCTCAGCAGTGCAGCGCTGCGGTTCAGAACCGTCTCTACAACCGTAACAGCGTTGGCGGCATTCTGGGCGCGGTCCTAGGTGCGAACACGACCGGACGCGTTGTCGGTGTAACGCAGGTGCAGCCGCGCAATAACGGGATGATCCGCGTCCGCGGTCTCGCGGCCAGCGGCCGGATGACCTCCAACGGCTACGGCCCGTACGGCGTGGGCGCCTATGGCGCATTGGGCTACGGTGCCAACAACGGAGCCGACCTCAACTTCCGCTGCGACGTCGATTTCAACGGCTACGTCCGGAACGTCGACATCACCCGTCGCTACTAAAACAGCGACAATCCGTTCAGAGGAGCGCCGGGTCACCCCCGGCGCTCTTTCTGTATGCGGAACTTTCGCCGCACGGGGTCACTTGAGGTTCAGGCAGCCGCGGAGATAAACCGGCGCCGAGCGGAAGGGACAATATGCAGAGGATTTCAGTCGCGCTGGCGCTTGCCGTTTCGCTCGCCGCGCCGGTTTCGATGCAGGCGCAGCCGGCAGCAGCACAATCGCTCGACGGAGGCGAGATAGCCGCATTTTATCGTGCTCGCGGCGGGGCACCCTTGTGGTTCTCGCCGCGAGCCGGGGCGGCTGCCCAGCAGCTCGTCCAGCTGATAGCGACTGCCCAGGCCGATAATCTCAATCCCAAGCGCTACAATATCCGCGGACTCCAGCGGGCGCTGCAGGACGCACAGACCGGTAACCCGGCCGCGGTGCAGCGCGCTGAAGCGATGCTCAGCGCCGCCTTCGTGACCTACGCCGACGACCAGAGGCACGACCCGCACAATGGCGTGATCTATGTCGACCCCGAGCTGAAGCCGTCGCCGCCGTCCGCCGATCAACTTGCTTACGCAGGCCTCGCAGGCGCCGTCGCTATCCGAATATGTCGCTCAGATGGCGTGGATGAACCCGATCTACGCCAACCTCCGCCAAGCGATCGCGGCACACATCTATCGCACGGATGCGGAGCGACGCCTGCTCACCGCCAATCTCGAGCGCGCGCGAGCGCTGCCGGCGGGGAATGGCCGCTACGTCATCGTCAATCCGCCGGCCGCGCGCCTGTACATGTATGAGAACGGGCATGTCGTGGACTCAATGCGAGTCGTCGCAGGCCGCCCCGATCCGATCGCGCAGACGCCGATGATGAATGCCTTCATCCGGTACATCGCGCTGAATCCCTATTGGAATTCGCCTCCGGATATCACTGCCCGGCGCCTGGCGCCCAAGGTCGTTGCCGGCGGTCGTGCCTACCTGAATGAGAAGGGTTATGAGCTCGTCGATCACTTCGGCGACGGCGCCCATGTGCTCAACCCGATGTCGGTCGACTGGAAGGCAGTCGTCGCGGGCCAGGTGCAGGTCAATCTGCGCCAGAAGCCTGGACCGGCGAACTCGATGGGCCGGATGAAGTTCATGTTCCCCAACCAGCAGGGGATCTGGCTGCACGACACGCCGGAGAAGGAAAAGATCGAGGACGCCGGTCGACTGCAGAGCAACGGCTGCGTTCGCTTGGAAGATGCGCCGCGCTTCGCCCGGTGGCTGTTCAACGGCCGCCCCCCGAAGGCTCAGGGCGCGAGGCCGGAGCAGAAGGTCAACCTTCCGCAACTTGTGCCGATCTACATTACCTATCTGACGGCGGTGCCGAGCGGGACCTCGATTGTCTATTTCGACGATTTCTACGGTCGCGACAGGGCGGCTTCGAGCAGGATCGCCAGCGCGCGTTAGCTCGCCTGCCGCTGCGCGTTGTGCCAGGAGTTCACCATCTGGTTCGCCGTCTTCTCTTTCTTGGGAGCGAGGCGCGCCAAATCGAACTGCTGACCGAACTGCACGCCGAACTTGCCGGCTTGTGACCAGCGGACGAGCCCGCGTACCGGGCCGACACCGATGATGTCGATTGCCAACTCTTCGCCCGGCGCTATCGCGATGTCGCATTCGACGAGCGCGCCCATCGAAGAGATGTTGCGGAGCCGAACTTCGATCATCTGGCCGTCGATGCAGGTCATTGCTCGGCGCATCAGGCGATGGCGGGCCTCGCGGATGCGTGCATAGCCGTCTGCTTCGACGGTCGCGCTGTTTGCGAGCTCTCGCGCACTTTCGGCCGGACCTGGTTTCCCGAAGATATAACCCTGCACCATGCTGACGCCGAGTTCGCGGATCAGCTGAAGGTCGTCATGAGTCTCGACGCCCTCGGCGCAGGTATCCATGCCTAGCGTCTCCGCGAGCGTCACGATGGCGCGGATGATCGCGGCGTTGCGGTTGGTGCTCGACGCCGCGCCGCGGACGAAGCTCTGGTCGATCTTGATCTTGTCGAACGGCGCCTTCTTCAAATAGCCGAGCGAAGAATAGCCGGTGCCGAAGTCGTCGAGTGCAAGACGAACGCCGAGTTTTTTCAGGCCCGCGAACGTCTCGTCGGTGGAATCGCCTTCAGCGAGGAACACGCCCTCGGTGATCTCGAGTTCGACGCGCTCGGCTCTTACGCCGGTGTCGTTCAGATGCTTGGCGACCATCGCAACGACGCCCGGATCGTTGAACTGCAGTGGCGAAAGGTTGATGGCAACGCGGACATGATCCGGCCAGTTCGCAGCTTCTTCGAGCGCCGTCCTCAGCACCCATTCGCCGATCTTTCCGATCAGACCCGCCTCTTCGGCCAGCGGAATGAACTTGGCGGGTGAGATCGGCCCGCGGGTCGGATGCTGCCAGCGGACCAATGATTCAAACCCGGAGATCTCTTCGCCGGCGGCACGGACGATGGGCTGGTAATGGACCGAGAACTCGCCGCGTTCGACCGCTTGGCGAAGATCGTTTTCCATGAGCTGGCGCTCGGCCGCCTCGCTGTGCATCGACGGTTCGTAAACCCGATGCTTGCCGCGGCCCGCGGCCTTTGCTGCGTACAGCGCGAGGTCGGCATTGCGGACCATTGCGTCGGCGCTGGCCCGGCCGGGGTCGCCGATGACGATGCCGACCGAGGCACCGATCGTCACCTTGTGTCCTTCGATCGTGTAGGCCCGCGAAACTTGCTCGATCAGCGTGCGAGCAAGGAACTCCAGCAGGCCGACGTCGACGCTGCCGGGCAAAACGGCCTGGAATTCGTCGCCGCCGAGGCGCCCGACCTGGCCGTGGTTGCCCATCACCGACTTCAACCGGTCGGCAACCTGGCGGAGCAGAGCGTCGCCGACCGGGTGGCCGAGAGTGTCGTTGACGTTCTTGAATCGGTCGAGATCGATCATGAAGAGCGCGCAGCCCTTCTGGCGATGGGCCGCATTGCGCAGCGCCTCGTCCAGCGTCTGGCGCATCATTGCGCGGTTCGGCAGGCCGGTCAGGGAGTCGAACCGGGCCAGGCGAGTAATCTCCTGCTCGGAGCGGCGCTGCTCGGTCAGGTCGGTGCCGATGCCGCGGAAGCCGAGGAAGCGGCCGCGATCGTCGAAGATCGGGTTTCCGGACAGGGACCAGTGCACGTCCTGCTCGCTGGCGGGCCGTACGACCACGTCGGAGAAGGGGAAACGTGCGGACAGGTGGAAGCCGAGCGTCTTCCGCTCCTCCATGCCATTCGCGATGCATCGTTGTCGACAGACAGCAGATCGGTGAATTGGCGGCCGAGCAACTCCTCGGGCTCGCATTGAAAGTCCTGGGCGAGTTGCTCCGAAACATAGGACAAGGTGCCCGAGCGGATCGGTTTCCCAGAACCAGCCGCGGCCGCTGTTCTCGAACTCGTCGACAAAATGCTGCGCCTTGCGCGCCTGCTGCTCGAGCCGAAGCCGCTTGCGCCCGGTCTCGATGAAGCTTCGTGCGCCGACGATGCTGTAAGCGAAGAGAACCAGGATGAGGATCGCGACGCCGCCGGCAGTCAGCGGGCCGGTGAGCAGGAAGCGCCGGCAATCGAGACGATCATGTTGACGAGCACCAGCGGCGGCGAGCTGATCGATGCGATCGTCCGCATCGCGATGCCCGCCGCCATCGCGATCGGCGCGGCGGCGATCGGCGCGACGAACGTGTCGTCGGCCACACTGTTGCCGAACCACGTCCACAGGGCTCCGGCCAATGCGAGATAGACGCAGAGGATGCGGAAAGAAGTATGGGGTGGGATGTTCAGCCGCTGGCGCGTGAAGAGCAGCAGTGGCGGTCCCAATGTCGAGAGCGAGAACCAACAGGGCGGGAATAAGGGTTATCGCTGAACGACGCAATGACTGCTTCGTCGACAAGGCCATGCAGGTGATAAGCGATAAGCAGATGGGTGATGCCGAGGAACAGCGGCGCGTGCTGAACGCCGGTCAGGCGCCACTCGGAAAGCGCGTCTTCGTCGGCGGTGTCAGGCGGTGTGACGTCAAACCATAGCGCGTCGCTAATCGACGCCCTTTCCCGGACTTCGTTTGAATCGATTGCCCTGGCGAACCGCGATCTGCGCATTCGATTGTCCCTGTTGGCTCGCCGGCAAAAAGAGGCCGGCCTACGCGCCAATGGGACAGCTTTACCCGGCGGAGTTAACCACCGGGCGAAGGAACGCGGTTAGCGGCACCTTAAGCTTCTTCGGGGAGGAAGTCCGGCACCGACAGATAACGCTCGCCGGTATCGTAGTTGAAGGTCAGGATTCGCGCCCGGTCGCCAAATTCCAACAGCTTCTGCGCGACACCCGCCAGCGCTGCGCCCGACGAGATGCCGATGAGCAAACCCTCCTCGCGAGCGGCACGACGCGCCATCTCCTTCGGCATCGCCGGCATCGACATCGATGATGCCGTCCAGGATATCGGTGTTCAGGATACTCGGAACGAAGTTCGCTCCGAGACCCTGGATTGGGTGCGGACCAGGCTGGCCGCCGTTCAGGATCGGCGAGAGCGCCGGCTCGACCGCGAAGACCTTCAAGTTCGGCCATGCCGGCTTCAGCACTTCGGCGCAGGCGGTGATGTGGCCGCCCGTCCCCACGCCGGTGATGATGGCGTCCAGCGGCTGGTCGCCGAAGTCGCGCAGGATTTCCTGGGCCGTGGTGCGGCGATGCACTTCGACGTTCGCCGGATTGTCGAACTGCTGCGGCATCCAGCTGTTCGGCGTCTCGTCGACGAGTTCTTGGGCTCGCGCCACGGCGCCCGACATGCCCTTTTCCTTCGCCGTGAGGTCGAAGCTCGCGCCATAGGCGAGCATCAAGCGGCGGCGCTCGATGCTCATGCTCTCGGGCATGACGAGGATGAGCTTGTAGCCCTTAACCGCCGCGACCATCGCAAGGCCGATGCCCGTGTTGCCTGAAGTCGGTTCAATGATCGTGCCGCCGGGCTTCAGCTTGCCGCTGCGCTCCGCGTCCTCGATCATCGCCAGCGCGATGCGGTCCTTGATGGAGGCGCCAGGGTTGGCACGCTCCGACTTCATCCATACCTCGGCCTTGTCGCCGAACAGCCGGTTGATGCGGATATGCGGAGTGTTGCCGATCGTCTCGAGGATATTGGCCGCTTTCATGCGCTTCGAGCTCCTCTTATTGTGCGGTGCGCAAATCGGGTGGTTCGAAGCTTTTTGCAAGGCGCAACTCCGGGAACCACCACGACCACAAAAGGACCACTGCGATGGCGCCGAAGCCGCCAGCGATTACAGCGGGAACGGGGCCGATGAGAGACCCAAGGAACCCGGACTCGGCCTCTCCGAGCTCGTTGGAAGCCGAGATGAAAAGTGACGAAACCGCGCCAACTCGCCCGCGCATCTCGTCCGGCGTGTAGAGCTGGATCAGCGATTGGCGGACGAACACCGAGAACATGTCGGCTCCCCCGAGCAACGCCAGGCATGCGAGAGACAGTGGCATTGAGCGGGAGTGGCCGAACAGGATCGTCGCGCCGCCGAACACCGCGACAGCTGCGAGCATTTTGCGCCGACATTGCGCTTCAGTGGGCGGATCGAGAAGAAGGCGGCGGTCAGGGTCGCGCCGACTGCCGGAGCCGCCCGTAGATGGCCCAGCCCTTCGGGACCCGCGTGAAGCACATCGCGCGCGAACACCGGGAGCATCGCTGTCGCCCCGCCGAGCAGCACCGCAAACAGGTCGAGGCTGATCGCGCCGAGGACGAGGCGGTTGTGGCGGACGTAGCGGAGCCCCTCGACCATCTGCACCCAGGGGTTCGCCCCGCGTGCGAGCCCTGCCCGTGGAACCGGCGGGATGGCCAGCATTCCGGCAAAAGCGATCGCGAACAGGACCGCGCTGCAGGCATAGGGCGCATAAGGGGCGAAAGCGTAGAGATAACCGCCAATGGCCGGGCCAAGGATTGCGCCCGTCTGCCAGGACATCGACGAAAGCGCGATTGCGCGAGGAAGGATTTCACGCGGGACCAGATTAGGCGCGAGCGCACCCAGTGCTGGTCCGGCGAAAGAACGCGCAACGCCGAGCAGCGCCGCAACGACGTAGAGGATTTCCAGCGTCGTTTCTTGCGTCCAGGCGAAATAGGCCAGTGCGCCGGCGCAGCCGAACTCGAGCGCTATCGCGGCGCGCGCAATCCAACGCCGATCCACCCGATCCGCCGTCCAGCCGGTGACCAAGGTCAATAGGAACAAGGGAACGAATTGAACCAGGCCGATGATGCCGAGCCGGAACGCGGCTTCCTTGAGGCCCATCGATTGGCGGGCGATATCATAGACCTGCCAGCCGATGACGATAACCATCGCCATCTGCGCGATGGTCGTCGCGAGGCGGGCGAACCAATAGTAGCGGAAAGCCGCTATTCGAAGAGGTTCTGGGACGAAACTCACCGGCGCCGGTTAGCTGGCGGCCGCAGGTGCGGCAACTCCATCCTCCTGCTCTTTTCCAGCGAAGCCGAACCGCTTGATGAGCATCGGCATCGTCAAACCCTGCACGAGAATGGAGAAGGCGACGACGGCGAATGCCGCGACGATAATCTGGCTGCGCTCAGCCACCGTTGGCGGCACTGCCAAGGCAAGCGCCAGGGCCAAGGCTCCGCGCAGGCCACCCCAAAACAGAATGTGCTGGTAACGAGCCGGGAGCCGCCATCGCGACGGGCCGAACGCCGCCGCCAGCGGGTAGATCGAAATTGCGCGGGCGAGGACGACCAGGACGACGGCGAGGCCGACTGCAATCGATCCCAGCTCCCGCAGCGGCTGGCTCGCCTCGTTCATCCCGATCAGAATGAAGACGAAGCTGTTCGCGAGAAAAGCGAAGAACTCCCATGCGGAGCGCACATGGCCGCGGCCCGCCTCCGACATCGCCCGGCTCCAGCCCAGATTTCCAACGATCAGCCCGGCCGAAAGCGCTCCGATCACTCCGGAGGCTTGGAAGTGCTCGGCAATCAGGAACGAGCCGTAAGCCGCGAGCACCGTAAGGGTAATCTCGACGAGGAAATCATTGGTGTGGCCAACGATGAAAAGGATTGCGGCGCTGACCGCAACGCCGATGAGCACGCCTCCGGCCAAAGTCCACAGGAACGCGGGCACAACGGACGAAGCGTCCGCCGACCCGCCGGCGGCGACTGCCGAGAGTACCGCGAAGCCTACCGCCGCCACACCGTCGTTCAGCAGGCTCTCCAATTCCACGATCATCGAAAGTCGCGGCTCCACTCGCATTTCGCGGAACGAGGCGATCACCGAAACGGGGTCGGTGGCGGCGATCAGCACGCCGAACAGCGCGGCGCCGATCCAGCTCCACCCCACGATCCAGTGCATTCCTGCGGCCACGACGGAAGCGGCCATCCCCACGCCAAGAAACGCGACGGTGAGGGTGAGCGGGAGTTCATCGCGGAAGCGCCGCCAGTCGAGCTGCATCGCCGCCTCGAAGACCAGCGGAGGCAGAAGGATGTTGAAGATCAGGTCGCGCGAAAGCGGCAGATCGGGGCTGCTCGGAAGCAGCGCGATCAAGAACCCTGCGACCACAAGCCCAACGATGTACGGCAAGCCGAGCCTGCGTGAGAGCATCGCGATGAGGCAGGAGACGAGAAGCAATACGCCGATCGGTACGAGTGAAATGCCGTCCATGCGCTGGCCATATCAGGCGATTTCGCGGAGGTCTGCCCTGCTGCTGCTCCTGGCCTCTAGGAGAACAGAACGAGATCGGTTACGCCTGCCGAATGGCAAAGCCCAAGTCACGTTACGTCTGCCAGGCCTGCGGCTCGGTCTCGAGCCGGTGGCAAGGCCAGTGCGCCGATTGCGCCGAGTGGAACACGCTTATTCAGGAAGCCGCGGAAGTGTCGAATATCTTCGCCGCGAAGCACAATTTGCAGGGCGGCGGCCGGGTGATCCCGCTGGTCGGGCTGGAAACTCCTGCGGCGCTTCCGGAGCGGCTGCCGAGCGGTCTCGCCGAGTTCGACCGCGCGATCGGCGGCGGCATCGTTGCCGGTTCGGCAATGTTGGTCGGCGGCGATCCCGGCATCGGCAAGTCGACCTTGCTGCTGCAGGTTGCGGCGCGGCTCGCGAACGAGGGCAGGAAAGTCGTCTATGTTTCCGGCGAGGAATCGGCGGAGCAGGTGCGGCTGCGCGCGGTGCGGCTGGGCCTCGGAGGAGCGCCGGTGCGCCTCGCGGCGGCGACTTCGGTGCGGGACATTCTCACGACGATGAGCGGGGGCGAGCCGCCGGCTTTGCTCATCATCAATTCGATACAGACCATGCATTCGGACCTGATCGAGGGCGCCCCCGGAACGGTGAGCCAGGTCCGCGCGTCCGCGCAGGAGCTAGTCCGTTTCGCCAAGGAGAACGGCACCGCGGTCTTTCTCGTCGGCCACGTCACCAAGGACGGCACCATCGCGGGGCCGCGCGTGCTCGAGCATATGGTCGATACGGTGCTGAGCTTCGAAGGCGAGCGCAGCCACCAATACCGCATCCTCCGCGCGATGAAGAACCGCTTCGGCGGCACCGATGAGATCGGCGTGTTCGCGATGGAAGGGCAGGGACTCGACCGAAGTGCCCAATCCGTCGGCCCTGTTCCTGACCCACCGCGGAGAGGCGGTCAGCGGCACCAGCGTGTTCCCGGCGATCGAAGGCTCGCGCCCGGTCTTGATCGAAATCCAGGCGCTGACTGTCCGTCTCGCAAGTGGAGCAACGCCAAGGAGAGCGGCGGTCGGCTGGGACAGCGGCCGGCTCGCAATGATCCTGGCGGTGCTGGAAGCCCGCTGCGGGCTCAGCTTCGCAACCGCGGAGGTTTATCTCAACGTCGCCGGCGGCTACCGCCTAAGCGATCCGGCCGCCGACCTTGCCGTCGCCGCAGCTCTGATCTCGGCGATGTCGGAGCGCCCCGTGCCGCAGCAGGCGGTCGTGCTCGGGGAGATTGCGCTCTCCGGCGAAATCCGCCCGGTCGCCCACGCCGGGCTGCGACTTAAGGAGGCGGCCAAGTTAGGGTTCGAAACCGGGTGGGTGCCGAAAGGCGTGCAGAAGGCCGAAGGACTGAACATCGCCGAGTTCCGCAATCTGCGCGAATTGGTCGATCAGCTTCTCGGCCGATAGGGCTGGCGCCTTCCACCGAGCGACGCTAGCCGAACGTCAATGACCGCGCTCGACATCTTCGTGTTCATCCTGCTGATCGGCGGCGCCGCCGTCGGCTTCGTGCGCGGGTTCGTGCACGAGGTGATCTCGCTGCTCGCCTGGGTGGTCGCGGTCGCGATGCTGAAGCTGTTCCACACGCAATTGTGGAGCGGCATCGACAACAGCTTTCACATGAGCCCGGCCGCGGGCGCAGTGCTCGCCTTCGCCATCCTCTTTTTGCCGAGCTTCCTGATCGTCAAGCTGCTCGCCCGCTCCATCGGTGGGAAGACCCGCCGGCACGCGATGCTCGGCCCGTTCGACCGCGTGCTCGGTGGCGGGTTCGGAGCGCTCAAGGGTCTGCTCGGCGTGACGCTCTTCTTCCTCCTCGCCAACCTCGCGACCGACATGGTCTATGGCCCCACCGCCGAACGGCCGCATTGGATGACCAAGTCGCACACCTATCCGCTGCTCAACGCCAGCGGCCGCGCGATCGTCGATTGGGTCGAGGCGAGGCGCGGGCACCCGCGAGTTCCCCGACGTGATCCGTCTCCACGATACGCTCGCGCGCGAAAAGCGTGAGTTCACGCCAAAGGATCCGAACCGGATCACCATGTATGTGTGCGGTCCGACGGTCTACGGTCGAGCCCATATCGGCAACGCCCGTCCCGCCGTCGTGTTCGATACGCTCGCGCGGCTCATCCGCCACGAATATGGCGAGAATTGCCTGATCTACGCGCGCAACGTGACCGACGTGGACGACAAGATCATGGCCTCTGCGGAGAAGGAGGGGGTCGATCCCTCGGTGATCACCGAGCGGTACGAGGACTTTACCTGGAGGACATGGGGGCGCTCGGTGTTCAGCCGCCGACCGTGGCGCCGCACGCGACGCGCGAGATCGCCCCTATGATCGCCATGATCGACCGGCTGGTCGAGCTTGGCCATGCCTATGAGGCGGAAGGCCATGTGCTGTTCGCGTCCCGTCGGATCCGGACTACGGCACCCTCAGCAAGCGCGACCGCGAATCGATGGTCGCCGGCGCCCGCGTGGAGGTTGCGCCCTACAAGCGCGACCCCGCCGACTTCGTTCTGTGGAAGCCGAGCGCCGAGAGGGTGATCGGGTGGGAGTCTCCGTGGGGCCGCGGCCGGCCCGGGTGGCGCATCGAATGCTCGGCGATGATTCGCGCTCATCTCGGCGAGACGATCGACATTCATGGCGGCGGGCTCGACCTGATCTTCCCGCACCATGAGAATGAGATCGCGCAGAGCCGCTGCGCCCACGCCGGAGCGCCGCTCGCCCGCTATTGGGTGCATAACGGCTTCGTCGACATGGGCACCGAGAAGATGTCCAAGTCGCTCGGGAACATCATCACGCCCGCGGAGCTGCTGGAACAGGGTCATCGCGGCGAGACGCTGCGGCTGGCGCTGCTGTCAGCGCGCATTATCGGCAGCCGCTGCCGTGGACCGAAACCCTCGTTGCTCAGGCGAAGGCAACCTTGGATCGGCTCTATCGCGCTGCCGGCGATGCCGAGCCGGCGGGCGTTGATGAAGGGGTGCTCGAAGCACTGCGAGACGATCTGAACACGCCGCTCGCGCTCTCGCGACTGTCGGCATTGGACGGTGGAGCGCTCAAGGCCAGCGCCAATCTGGTCGGTTTTCTCCGGTCGTCGCCTGACGATTGGTTCCAGGGCGGTGAAGACGCAGCGGCCGTCGAAGGACGCATCGCCGAACGCACCGCCGCGAAGAAGAACCGCGACTTCGCGACAGCCGATCGGATCCGCGACGAACTAAAGTCGGAGGGCATTGTCTTGGAGGATGGACCGACCGGCACTACGTGGCGAAGGGAATGACCGAGCCGCTCTACACGACGGATCCTGCGGCTCGCTGCCTCCTTGAGCGAGCCCCATTCGCTCGATCGCGAGGACGGCAGCGCGGAAGTCCGGTCACCGACCTGCGGGAGCCGCGTCCATGTCGTAGTTCAGCTCGATGAAGACCGGCGCGTAGAGCGCCTGTCGATGCAGGTCCAGGCTTGCGCGTTTGGACAGGCCTCAGCGGCGCTCGTCGAGCGCCACGGCCACGGCCGAAATCACCGAGAGGTGTCGAATGCAATGCTCGACATCAGCCGCTGGCTGGCGGGCGAGCATGAAGATCATGAGGCGTGGCCGGGCATTGTGGCGCTGGCGCCCGCCCGCACGCGGCAGGCTCGCCACGGCGCAATCTTGCTTCCCTTCCGAGCGTTGTTGGCCGCAATGGATGCGGCCTAGGCGTGGATAGCGCTCAGACGGTTGGAGCCGGAGGCCTGCTCCGTGACGCGGCGCTGATGCTCGGCATCGCGCTTCTCTTCGTTACGCTTTTCCGCCGGCTGGGGCTCGGCGCGACGTTGGGCTATATCGTCGCTGGAGCGCTGATCGGCACGTCGGCATTGGGCCTCTTCACGGAGGGCGAGGCGGTGCAGCGGGTTGCCGAGATCGGCATCGCGCTTCTGCTCTTCATCGTCGGCCTGGAGCTTCGGCCAAGCAGGCTCTGGCGGCTTCGCAACGACATTTTCGGTCTGGGTCTCGCGCAGGTGCTGGTGTGCGGACTCGCGCTTAGCGCCTTGATCTATTTCACGCTCCACTTGTCGCCCGAAGCGTCGCTCGCGATCGGCCTGCCGCTGGCGCTGTCCTCGACCGCGCAGGTCCTTCCGATGCTGCGCGCGGATAATGAGCTGAACACGCCGCAAGGCGAGCGCGCTTTCTCGATCCTGCTTTTCCAGGACCTCGCCATCGTACCGCTGATCACGATCATCGGCGCGATGTCCCGTGTGCCTCCGGACCCGAGCACGCCGACGGGATGGAAGCTGGCGCTCTTTACGGTGATCGCCGTCATCGGATTGGTCGCGTTCGGGCGTCTGGTCCTCAACCCGCTTTTCCGCTTGATCGGGCGCTTCGGCGAGCGGGAACTGTTCGTCGTTGCGGGCTTGTTCGCCGTCATTGGCGCGGCAGCTGTAATGAGCCATTTCGGGCTTTCCACGGCACTGGGGGCTTTCGTCGCCGGCGTCGTCCTCGCGGAGTCGCCGTATCGCCACGAGCTCGAAAGCGACGTCGAACCATTCCGCTCGATCCTGCTTGGCCTTTTCTTTCTTTCGGTTGGGATGCTGCTCGACCTCAGGCTGATCGTGGATCGGCCGCTGCTCGTCATCGGTCTCGCGGCCGGGGTGATCGTGACCAAGACGATCCTGCTCACGCTGCTGAGCCGGGCCTTCAAATGCGGGTGGACGCGGAGCTTCCGCCTTGCCCTGCTACTCAGCCAGGCCGGCGAATTCGGCTTCGTCCTTTTCGCACAGGCGACGGCGGCGATGCTGATCGCGCCGGCCACGGCCGCCTTGTTCACCGCTGTCGTCACCGTCTCGATGGTCGCGACGCCGTTCCTGATGCGCCTCACCGATTGGCTGGAGCGGCGCGAGGAAAGCGCGGACGGGCTCGACGGACCCGAGCTATCGCCCGAGACCAGCGCCATCGTGGTGGGCTACGGCCGTTTTGGGCAGACCGTTGCGCAAATGATGATGGCCAAGGGCGTCGGCGTGACGCTCATCGACAAGAAGCCAGGTCAGATCGAGCTCGCGGAAGAGTTCGGGACGAAGGTCTATTATGGCGACGGCGTGCGCATCGACCTGTTGCGCACCGCAGGAGCGGATACGGCGAAGGTCATCGCCTTCTGCAATGACAATGAAGAGGGCGAGCTCAGCCGTGAGAATTTGAAGGCCGTTCTGAAGACCTTTCCGCAAGCCTCGGTGATGGTCCGTGCGTTCGACCGGCGGCATCTTATCGAACTGGACGGTCTCGACATCGCATTCGCCGAGCGGGAGCTCTTCGAGAGTGCCGTCGCAATGGGTAAGGCGGCCCTGAGGGCGAGCGGAGTCGACGACGCGGAGATCGAGCGCGTGAAAATCGCGAATACCGCATGCGTGATTGCGATCGGCTTGAGCGCCAAAGTGCAACCGGTGACCTGAAGGCGGGTTGGGAAACCTCCTTTGCGCCCGACCGGCCTTTGCCTGGAGAAGAAATTCCAACTCGGTCCTAGGAGCCACCCTTAGCCAAATGCTCTTCGAGGGCGTCGACGATGGCCTCGACCACTTCCCGGTGCGCCCCGTCGCCGCTTTTCACGTGAATATGCGCTTCTTCGTATGACGGACGTCGCTCTTCCGAGAGACGCTCCAGCGTTCCCTTCGGGTCGCCGGTGCGAAGCTGGGCGCGGGTGTCGCGGCGTGACGTGCGCTCGGCGAGGACGTCGACCGGCGCGTCGAGCCAGATCGTGATGGCGCGTTCGTTGAGGAGTTGTCGCGTACGAGCGTCCACATATGCCCCGCCGCCCGTGGCGATCACGCGGATTTCACCCTCGATCAGCCGCGCGACCAGGCGCCGCTCGCCATCGCGGAAATCCTGCTCACCGTAGCGTTCGAACATCTCCGCCGGAGAATAACCGGCGGCGTCTTCGATCGCGGAGTCACTGTCGACGAACGGCAGCCCAAGCCGCTTGGCGAGCCGGCGGCCAACCGTCGACTTGCCTACGCCCATGAGCCCCACCAGGACCACGGGGCGATCGAGACGCTTGGCGAGATCCATATCTTTATGGGGCTATACAGCGGCTTTCGGCCCCGGCAAAAGCGCCTCTCGTCAGCTCTTCAAGCGGATTATCATGCGACTGGTTGTGCCCATCATCATCGTTCTGGTCATCATCGGAGCGCTCTTCATCCTTTCAACGCTTCCGAAAGAGCAGCCGACGAAGACGATCGAAGTCGCCGTCCCCACGGGCAATGCGCATTAGACCGCTGCTGATTGCTTGCGCGACGCTCGCCGTCGCGATTCCGGCGATTGCACAGGTGGCGCAGACGCCACCTGCTTCGGCGCCCACCCCAGCTGTTCAGGACACGCCTGCGATCAGCAGCGCCGATCCGGCCGAGGCGACCGACAGCGACGCCGGCACGGTCTCCCCCAGCGACGAAAGCGCGGTCGAAGAACTCAACAATCTCGCGCTGACGCCTCCAGCGCCGCCGGTCGAATATCCGGGCTGGGCGCGGCGCGACCCGTGGGTGGTCGGCGCCCTTGATCCGGAGCAACTCGGGCTTGGTGCCGAACCCTGGGGCGACGCCAGCGGCGCGTTCCTTACCGTGCTGATGAGGCGGATGGATACGCCGCTTGCCTCGCGCTGGGCGCATATCGCCATACGCGATGCATTGCTCGCCAGGACACGCGCGCCGCGACAGGTGAATCCCGTCGACTGGGTCGCCGAGCGCACATGGCTTTTGCTTCGCATGGGCGAGGCCGATGCCGCCAAGATCTTGGTCAGTTCGGTCGACAGCGATCGCTTCACGCCGAAAATGGTCCAGGTAGCCGTCCAGAGCGCGCTGGCGACGTCGGACCCGCCGGCGCTCTGCCCGATCCAGGAGGGGATCGGGAAGTACGACTCGAGGATCCAGGGATTAGTGCGCGCAATGTGCCTGTCGCTTGCAGGCAAGTCGGCGAGCTCGGGTGCGCAGATCGACGATGCGCGGAGGCACGGTCGCATCGGCGGCATCGACCTCGCTCTTGCGCAAAAGGTCGCTGGCGCAGCCGGAAGTGGACAAGCCGCAACCATCGAGTGGGAGCCGGTCGACAGCCTGACCGCGTGGCGGTTCGGTCTTTCCACGGCGACCGGATTGGTACCGCCTGACCGGCTTCTAAATGCGGCTTCGCCGCAACTGCGCGCGTTCCAAGCGCGGGCACCCTTGTTGACGCCCCAGCAGCGGCTGGACTCCGCATTGATCGCTACTGGCCTCGGCGTGTTCTCGTCCCAGTCGATCGTGGATCTTTATTCCGGCATCTACGATTCGACCGATCCGGATGACCTTCCCAGAACGGACGCGTGGCAGCTACGGCAGGCATTCGTGGGCAAGGATGCCGAGACTCGGCTGGCCGCGATTCGGAAGATCCTTGCGGTGGGTAAAGATCCCCTTCGACAAGAAGCGGTTCGCGCCGCCCTCGCTCGCGCCGCCACGCTCGTCATCCCCGACGCGAAGCTCGGCAAGGATGCTCCGGAGCTTATTTCGGCCATGCTTGCAGGCGGCTTCGATCAGGCGGCGGCTCGGTGGATACCGGTGACCGGCGGGATGGATGATGCGGACGCCGACCGCAGCTGGGCGATGCTGGCGTTGGCAGCGCCAAATATCGCCGACGTTGGAACGAGCAGGCTCAATGCCTTCGTCAAGCGCGACACGAGCCGCAATCGCGTGCGCAGCGCGCTACTGGTGGCAGGGCTTGCCGGGCTTGGCCGCATCAGCACGGACACGGCGAACTCGCTAAACCGCCGCTACGGCCTCGGCCTGAGCCGCCAGACCAGCTGGACCAAAATGATCGACTCCGCGGCTGGGCGCGGCCAGGCGGGCACGGTGCTGGTCCTGACCGGCACCGGCTTCCAGAACTCCGAGCTTCGCCGACGTTCCCGGCGCGCACATGCTCCATGCGATCACCAGCCTGAAGCGTTCGGGGCAGGACTTCACTGCGCGGATGATCGCGGCCGAGGCGCTCTCGCGCACGTGACTCCCGAAGACCGGGCGCTGGTCGATCGGTTCCTCGACATGATGGCGGCAGAGGCGGGCTCGTCGCGGCACACGCTTGCCGCCTATCGCAATGACCTGGAGCGCGCCGCCGAGGGCGTGCCCGACGGCTTGCACTGCGCAAGCGCCGACGCGCTCTCCTTGTTGGGCCGGCAATGGGCCGAGCTTGCGCCGTCGACGGTTGCGCGCCGTTCCGCGGCGCTGCGCCGCTTCTATGGGTTCCTCGTCGATGACGGTTTGCGTGCCGATGACCCGTCGGCAGCATTGCCGCGGCCTCGGTTCGAGCGCCCGCTCCCTCGGATCCTCGAAGAAGCGGAGATCAATCGGATGTTCGAGGCTGCCGAGGATCGCGCCGCGAGCGGTCAGCCGACGGCGGTCCGCAACCTCGCCCTGTTGGAGTTGCTGTATGGCTCCGGATTGCGCGCGAGCGAGCTCGTCAGCCTGCCGCGAGGTGGTATTCGTGAGGGCCAGCCGTTCCTGATCCTTCGCGGCAAGGGATCCAAGGAACGCCTGGTGCCGATCTCGTCCCGTGCCGAAAGCGCGGTGCGGTCGTGGCAGGAGCACGTGACACCCGACGTGCGCTGGCTCTTTCCCAGCGGCAAGTCCCACATCAGCCGGGTCCGCCTGTTCCAAATTGTTCGCGCCATGGCGGCCGATGCGGGGATTTCGTCCGAGCGGGTCAGCCCTCACGTCCTCCGCCATGCCTTCGCCACGCACCTCCTGTCCGGAGGTGCCGATCTGCGTGTGCTTCAGTCGTTACTGGGCCATGCCGACATCGCGACCACCCAGATCTACACGCATGTCGACAGCGCCCGGCTGGTCGAGCTGGTGAACAGCCGCCACCCGCTGGCGACGCGCGGTCGTTGACGCTCGGCGCTGCCGTGCTTACCCGCCGCTCTCAATGCTGACTTACCTGGACTTCGAGAAGCCGATCGCCGAGCTTGAAACGCGGGTCGCCGAACTGCGCGAGACCGCGAGCAGCGGCTCCATCGACATCGACACAGAAATCGGCCGGCTCGAAAGCAAAGCCAACAAGCTGCTGCGCGACACCTATGCCAAGCTGACCCCGTGGCAGAAGGCGCAGGTCGCGCGTCATCCGGAGCGGCCGCACTTCAAGGATTTCGTTGCCGGCATGACCGAGGATTTCGTTCCTCTCTCCGGCGATCGTGCGTTCGCGGACGATCCCGCGATCATCGGCGGTATGGCGCGCATAGACGGACGCCGGGTGATGCTCATCGGACACGAGAAGGGTGACGATACCGTTTCGCGGCTCAAGCACAATTTCGGCATGGCGAAGCCCGAAGGCTACCGCAAAGCAATTCGCCTGATGCGCCTGGCAGACCAGTTCGGGCTTCCGGTGGTCAGTCTCGTCGACACGTCCGGCGCATTCCCGGGCGTGCAGGCGGAGGAGAGGGGTCAGGCCGAGGCGATTGCTCGCTCAACCGAAGAATGCCTCGCGCTCGGTGTCCCCATGATCGCGGTCATCGTGGGCGAGGGCGGCTCCGGTGGCGCGATCGCCATCGCCGCAGCGAACCGCGTCCTCATGTACGAGCACGCGATCTATTCGGTGATCTCGCCCGAAGGCTGCGCGTCCATCCTGTGGCGCACCCGCGACAAGGCCCCGGAAGCGGCCGAGGCGATGAAACTCACGGCGCAGGATCAGCTGGCGCTCGGCGTCGTCGATCGCATCGTTCCCGAACCGCTCGGCGGAGCTCAACGCGATCCCGACGCGGCAATCGGCTCATTGAAAGGTGCGATCCTCGAGGAACTCGACGGCTGCTCCAATTTGGGCTCGAACGAGCTTCGCGCTCAACGCCGCGCAAAGTTCCTCGCCATCGGCTAGGCTTGCGCCGAACCTCTGCGGAACTGCATTCAGTCATTCACCGTTCAAATTCGGGGCGCTTAGTTAGCGCTGACGGAGGGTGGAATGCGTAAGGCGCTTCTGTTGCTTGCCACTGCGACGATCTCGATCGCTCCAGCTGCCGCACAGCAGCTTCGTTATTTGAATCCCCAAGACGTTGCCGAAGCGCAGCGCGAACATGCCGTTCTGGTGCAGGAACTCGGCGGCGCTGAGACAGGACCACGCGCAGCCTATGTTGAAATGGTCGGGCGCCGGGTGGCTGCATATTCCGGGCTCGCCAACCCCGCCCAGGCACTTCACTTCACGACTCTCAATTCGGCCGTCGAGAATGCCTTCTCCGTGCCTGGCGGTTATGTCTACGTCACGCGCCAGCTGATGAGCCTGATGGACGATAAGTCGGAGCTCGCCTTCGCACTCGGCCATGAGGTTGGTCACGTCGCCGCAAATCATGCTCACGCGCGTGAACAATATGTACAGCGCAGCTCCGCCAGCGTCCTCGGATCGATCCTGGGCGCGATCTTCGGGAACAGCGTTGTCGGGAGCGTTCTGCAGCAGCGGGCGAGGCTCGACACGTTGAGCTTCTCTCGCGAACAGGAATATCAGGCCGACGAACTTGGGCTGAGGTATATGATCCAGGCGGGCTACGATCCCATCGGCGGTTCGGAAATCCTGGCCGCGCTCAGCCGGGAATCTGCCCTTCAGGCGCGCCTTCAGGGCCGGACGAACCGCCAGACGCCCGAATGGGCGAGCACCCATCCGCTCAGCGAGAACAGGATGCAGCGCGCATTGGCCGATGCACGCGCGACCGGGCGCCTCGGTTCGGGCATCCGCAATCGCGACGGGTTCCTGCGCGAACTTCAAGGCATCATGATCGACGACGATCCCGTTCAGGGAGTGATCGACGGGCCCACCTTCACGCATCCGGATCTGCGCATCCAATTCACTGTCCCTCCGGGGTACCTGATGTCGAACGGGACGCGCGCCGTGACGATCTCCGGCTCCGCCGGCAAGGCCCAGTTCGGCGGCGGGTCAGGCTTCAAAGGAAGCCTCGAAGATTACATCCTTCGCGTGTTCCAGGAGCTTACCCGCGGCCAGCGGCAGCTGCCCATTCCGCCGCCCACCCGCACGACGATCAACGGCATTCCGGTGGCGTACACGACGACGCGTGTGAACGGCTCGTCCGGCCTGATCGACGTAAGCGTCGTCGCATATCAGTGGGACGCGCAGCACTTTTACTACTTTGTGACGCTCACTCCCGGCGGTTACGGGCTGAGTCCCTTCTCATCAATGGTGAACTCCCTCAGGCGGATCTCACCCCAAGAAGCGGCGGCGATCCGGCCGCGAATCATCAATGTTGTAACCGTTGTACCGGGAGAGACCGTGCAGTCTCTCGCGAACCGGATGGCATACCGCGATTTCAAGCTGGAGCGCTTCCTGACGCTCAACGGGCTGGACGTGAATAGCCGGCTCGTGCCCGGCCAGAAGGTCAAGTTGGTAGTCTTCGGAGCGCGGCGCGCCTGAACTCAACCGGGCGCTGACCGGCTTACATGTAAGTCTCCACGTCGTTCTGAATCTTGCCCCACATGCCGGCGCTACCGCCGCCAAGCGAAACAAGCCCTGTCATCATCGCGATGATGATGAGCGAGCAAATCAGCCCGTACTCGATTGCGGTGGCCCCTCGCGTATCCGCGCCGAGCCTGCGCAACATCAATCGGATAGCGATCACGCCACCCTCCTCTGGTCCACGTCCACAGGCCCGTTTATCGCGAGTGGAGTTAACAACTCTCACCCGTTTATCGTTAATGCGCCCTCATCCTTGTGGGCTCTTGTCGGCTGGCTGTGTCCAGCAGGCGAAGTGGAGGATTTCGAAGACCTCAACGGTTCGCCCTGCATTCGAGAACTCGGCGAAATCCGTTGCTGCTGCCGTCGCTGCGCGCTTGGTTAAGGGCTGGCGCGACCGGCTCGTGAGGATATTGGTGGCGGCCATCCGCCGCAGATCCCCAATCAGCGACGCCAGCGATCGATATCCGACTTGCACGCGGTCGACGTCCACGACTGGTGTAACGAAGCCGGCCTTTTCGAGCAGTGGCGCGAGCGCGGATGCTTCGATGCGAGGATGTATGTGGGGGGATGCTGCGCCTGCGATCCGATCAGCCGCAAGCATTGCGGAGCGCAGGCGGGGAAGGGTGTCGCCGCCGGACATCGCTCCGATCAGGAGCGCGCCCGGCCTCATTGCAGCGCGGATGGTTACGAGCCCACGCGGCAGGTCGTTCACGGTGTCGAGGGTGCCGACGGCGATGGCCAAGTCGTAGGCGGTCATCGCCGGCGGCCAATTGTCCTCGACTACCTGCGTTCCGTATGCTGCCTCGGCAAAGAGAGAACCGGGATCGATGACATCTACGCTCGACACTATTCGCAACACGCGATCGCGCCAGCGAGCATCGGGACAACCGATGAGGAGCGCATGATCGAACCGCTGCTGCACCAGCTCCAGCCGTTCGAGACAATCGGCAAATGCACGCTCGAGCAGGAACATCTCGGGTCCAGTCCGCGCCGCGCGGTCGCGCCGTTGGGCACGAAGCTGCATGTCGAAGAGAACCGCCATTCGCGGCGCTTGTGCGATGGCGCGCTCGCAGCGACAACAGCGAATGTTCGTTGCCTATTGAAAACGGGCGCGCGTTGGGCCCTCGATTTTGCCCTGCCGCGCGGCGCGCCGGTTGCGGCACCATCATCGCAGAAGTCCCATAGCTTCTGCCCGCGCCTGTTGGACGGGCGTCGAGTTCCTGAGACAGAGCGGCTGCAGGAGGTGTGGATTGCCGCTCGACGCTACCGAGGCGGATAGCTGCGGCGTTTGCCTCGCGAAGGCTCCTCGCATCGCCAAACATGCGCTGTCGTCGCTTACGGCGACATCGCCCGTAGTTTCGCAATCCCGCTCAAATGCGGGCGGATGGTGGCGGTCGCGCAAACCATCACCCGGTACGTGGCGTCGCTGATCGAGCAGTCGGGAGGAGCGACCATCCCAGTGCCCGTACCGCTAAATCGCACGCGCTTGTGGCAGCGGGGATTCAACCAGTCGGCACTTGTGGCGAAGGAGCTTTCCAGCAGGCTCGAACTGCGCAGCGATCCAAATACGCTGCGACGGCTCAAGCGGACGCGGCCGCTCAAGGGTATGAACTCGCTCCAGCGGCGCAAGACGGTCGCGGTGCCTTCCGCGTCGCCGACAAAGCCAAGACCGCGGGCAAGTAGATCATCCGCATCGACGATGTGCTGCCCCCGGCAGTACGGCTGAGGCCTGCGTCCGGACGCTGCAACGCGCCGGTGCGACGCGCGTTGAATTGATCACCTGGGCGCGTCGTGCGGCCCTTATAGTTGATGCGCTGAGCACATCGCCTAAGTATCTATTCCGGGAGGAGCGCGAAGTGCCTGTAGTTGAAATCTATACGAAGACCTTCTGTCCGTATTGCTGGCGCGCGAAATCGCTGCTCGAGTCCAAGGGCGTCGAATATAAGGAGATCGCCGTCGACTTCGGGGGCGAGACGAAGCAACTCATGATCCAACGGGCAAGTGGGCGGACGACGGTTCCGCAGATCTTCATCGGTGAGCGCCATATCGGCGGCTGTGACGACCTCGTGGCCCTCGATCGCGAGGGGCAGCTCGATCAGCTGCTCGCGGCCTGAGCCAAGTGACTCGGATCGCCCTCTTTCAGTCGAACACGGGCATCGACCCGCAGGCCAACTCTTGTGCATTGGTGGACGCGATCGAGAAGGCGGCACAGGGTGACGCAGAGATGCTGTTTACGCCCGAGATGTCAGGCCTGCTCGATCGGGAAAGCGCCAGAGCAGCCAGCAATGTTCGCAGCGAAGAAGAGGACGGAGTGCTCGCGGCCGTTCAGGATGCGGCCAAGCGCAACAGCATATGGGTCGACCTCGGCTCCCTTGCCGTGCTGCTCGACAACGGCAAGGTCGCCAACCGGGGCTTTGTTATCGACCGCGAAGGACGGGTCCGCGCGCGCTACGATAAGATGCATCTGTTCGATGTCGATCTCCCCACCGGCGAAAGCTGGCGGGAGTTGGCGACCTATTCGCCCGGACAGGGCGCCGTGCTGGTGAACGGTACGCCGATCGGCAAGCTGGGCCTGACCATCTGTTACGATCTGCGCTTCCCCATGCTGTTCGCCCGCATCGCTGAGGCCGACGCCGACGTCATTTCGGTGCCTGCCGCCTTCACCGTACCCACGGGCAAGGCGCACTGGCACATATTGCTGCGGGCGCGTGCAATCGAGGCGGGCCTGTTCGTCGTCGCTGCCGCGCAGGTCGGGCGGCATGAGGACGGACGGCAGACGTTCGGCCATTCGCTTGTGGTCGATCCGTGGGGCGAGGTGCTTCTCGACATGGGCGACGAGCAGGGTGTCGGCTTTGCAGACATCGATCTGAAGCGAATCTCCGACGTCCGCTCGCGCATTCCCGCGCTCAAGCACCGGCGGCTCATCCCGGAAGCAGTAGCGCAATGATCCTCTTCGATCTCCACTGTCGCGATGGGGGGAGACGTTCGAAGCTTGGTTCCGGTCCGGCGCGGACTATGACGAGCAGCGCGCTGACGGACTAGTCCAATGTCCTTTTTGCCAGTCCTCCAACGTGTCTAAGGCGCCGATGGCGCCGAGGGTCCCGCGGAAGGGCTCGAGCGATCATCCGCTTAAGCAGATTGCTGTAGCGCAGGCGAAGATGCTCGAAGGCTCCCGCTACGTCGGCGACAAGTTCGCCGACACGGCGCGCGCGATCCACAGCGGCGAAGTCGAGGCGGAGCAGGTCCACGGCCGAGCGACGCTCGCCCAGGCCAAGTCGCTAATCGACGACGGCGTGCCGGTCTCGCCGCTGCCGCTCCCGATCGTGCCGCCGAACGAGGTGAATTAGAGGCTCTACTTCTAACGCCGCGCACCACCCCCCGATGAATTGATAAGCAGGCGCCAAGCCCCTATTCCTCAGCCGACGCGACCCCGTAGCTCAGCAGGATAGAGCATCAGATTCCTAATCTGAGGGCCACAGGTTCGAATCCTGTCGGGGTCGCCATCACGCTAGCGAGCAGGGGCCATGGCAAGCGAACGACCGATCAGCGCAGAAGAGCAGCGGAGCATCGCGCACCGGCTGTTTGTTGAACATCCGAAGTCGCTGGGGATGAGCTGGTCCGGACATGGCGCGGGAGCCGTGCGGATCGGGGCGGAGCTGATTGGCGCCGGCTGTGCCTGCCTCGTGCATGCGGCGGTGCCGGGGTGGTTCACCCAGACGGCGGGCAAGACGGTCACTCGCATGTATGATCACATGACGAAGCGGAAGGCTGGCGCGGCCAATCCGGAGAACTGGCCCGATTATGAAATCTGACGGCCGTGTGCCGGTCGCGATCATCGGCGGCGGCTATTCCGGGACCATCCTCGCGGCGCAGCTCGCCCGCCGTGGCATCGGCTCGGCGCTGATCGACGGCAGCGGACGGGTCGGGAAGGGCGTCGCTTACTCGACGACCGAGCCCACGCACCTCCTCAACGTCCGCGCCGAAGGGATGAGCGCCTGGGCTGCTGAGCCGGATCATTTTGCAGAGCGGTTCGAGGCCGAGGGCGGGCATCGGCGGGGCTTCGCGCAGCGGCTGTATTTCGCGCGCTATCTTGCTGACATTCTCGAGGAAGCCGTGCGCAGTGGGAAGGTCGAGATCGTCAACGCGACTGCCGAGTTTGCGGTTCGCCAAGGCGGTAGATGGCAGGTCGCGCTCGACGGCGGGGGGACGCTCGAAGCTGACGCTGTCGCATTGGCCATAGGCAATCAGGAGCCCGACATGCTGCGGGCCTTCAGCGGTGTGAAGAACGGCTTCATCGGCAATCCGTGGGGTGCCGATGCGCAGGCTGCGGTCAGGGACGTCGCCGAGAGCGGTAAGGCGGCGCTGATCGTCGGAACCGGCTTGACGATGGTCGACCTCATACTCTCGCTCGACGCGGCGGGCCATCAGGGGCAGATCGTTGCGCTCTCGCGGCGCGGACTGGCTCCGCGCGCGCACGCCGATTTCGAGCCGGCGGCGGTCGACCAAAATGAAGTGCCCAGCGGCAGCGTGCGCGCGCTCTGGGGCTGGCTTCGCCGCCGTGGCGCGCAGGTGGGCTGGCGCGCGGCAGTCGATAGCTTAAGACCCTACAGCCACTCGCTCTGGCAAAGCCTCGACGCCGATCAGCAGCAGCGCTTCATTCGCCACGCACGCCCATGGTGGGACGTGCACCGCCACCGGATCGCGCCCGATGTCGCGGCGGCCGTTGCTCGCATGGTCGCTAAAGGCCGGCTGGAGATCGTAGCCGGACGCGTTGTCTCTGCTCATGATGCGGGAGACGGGATGGACGTCGAGTTCCGCAGGCGCGGGCACAGTTCATCCGAAACGAGGCACTTCGCTTTTGCCTTCAACTGCACCGGGCCGCTGCATTCGGTGACGCACACGCGTGACCCGCTCCTCCGGAGCCTGCTCGATGCCGGTGCGGTGCGTCCGGACCGTCTCGGCATTGGTCTCGAGGTCGATCAGCAGTCGCATGCGGCCGGCGGGGAACGTTTGTGGGCGCTCGGGCCTCTAACCAAGGGACGCTATTGGGAAATCATTGCGGTTCCCGATATTCGCGAACAGGCGGCGGCGGTCGCCGACGACATTGCGCGGGAGCTGAAAGCATGAACGAACATGGCGATCCCGAAGACGGCGACCTCGTCGAGCCAGCGCCGGCCTGCGAAGTTCCTGCCGACGTTGCGGAGGCCGTCCGCACACTGATCCGCTGGGCCGGTGACGATCCTGAGCGCGAAGGCCTTCTCGACACGCCCCGGCGGGTCGCGCGCGCGTGGAAGGAATATGCACGCGGGTATGCGGAAGATCCCGCTGCTCATCTGAGCCGCACCTTCGAAGAGGTCGGCGGCTATGACGAGATCGTGCTGCTAAAGGACATACCGTTTCAGTCCCATTGCGAGCACCACCTCGCGCCGATCATTGGGAAGGCGGCAATTGCCTATTTGCCGGGCAACCGGGTTGTGGGAATAAGCAAGCTTGCCCGCGTCTTGCATGGATTTTCGCGGCGGCTGCAGGTCCAGGAGCGCCTTACAGCCCAAGTCGCGGATGCCATCTGGAAGCATCTTCAGCCGAAGGGCGTCGCCGTCGTTATAGAGGCCAGTCACGCCTGCATGACCGCACGCGGCGTCTCCACTCCGGGTGTGATGATGACGACCAGCCGAATGATGGGCACTTTCCGCGAGGACGAGCGGAGCCGCCGCGAGGTCCTCGCGCTGATGGGTTACTAAGGCGACGGGGCAGCTCCGCTGGCCGTGAGAGCTGCCCCGCACCCACCCCCGATCGGGACGATAATTTGCCGATAGCCTAGCTGTTGGTAGCCTCGAAACCATGCTTGAGTTGGCTGATCTGGTCGTGACCTGCCTTGATCGATTGATACAGGCGCTCGACCAGGTCGTGGGCTTCGCCCTTCAGGTTTCCGCTCTGAAGCGCCGCCTGCCATTTTTCCTTCAGGTAATCCTCGCCGCGCTCGACCTCATTGATGATCGCCTTCTCGTCGCGTCCGGTGATCGCCGCCTTGAGGTCTTCGAAGCGCTGGTGGGCCTTGCCCAGGAATGAGCCACCGTCCTCCGGGTCACCACCGAGCCGGCGGACTTCGGCGCGAAGCTGCTCGATGATCTGCTGGCGCTCGTCAGCGCGGCTGCGGAAGAGTTCGCGGAGCCGCTCATTCTCGATGTTACTCGCGGAGTCTTCGTAGCCCGTGATGCTGTCGATCGTCGTCGCGATCAGCGTGTTGAGGGTGCTGATTTCGCTGTCATGGTCGGCCATGCGATATTCTCCTATTTTCCAGGTAGTTCGGGCAATGAACGCACAAGCGACGCGGTGGGTGCGGCCCGGCACTTCCTTTTCGATGGCCGTTGAACCGATATTGCTGTCAATCTGTCGCTCTTCACGGCGGCAAGGGGCGAGTTGCATGGCACTGACACGGCGCAGTCTGCTCGAACGGATCGGTACGATTGGCGGCGCAAGCGCTGCCTATCTCGCGATGGAAGCAATGGGGCTGGCGATCCCCACGCCGGCCGGAGCGGAAAATTTCAGCCTTCCAGCATCGAGCGGAAACGGCAGGTCCGTCGTGATCGTCGGCGCCGGAATCTCGGGGCTGGTCTCGGCCTATGAGTTGAAGCGCGCCGGCTACAAGGTGACGGTGCTGGAAGCGCGCGACCGGATCGGCGGCCGCGCCTGGAGCATCCGCGGCGGCGACCGGGTCGTGCAGATGGGCCGACCCGACCAGGTCGCGAGCTTTTCGCCGGGGCTGTACCTGAACGCTGGGCCGGCGCGGATCCCATCAACCCATCGTGCGATCCTTGGCTACGCAAGGCGGCTCGGTGTGCGCATGGAGCCATTCATCAACGTTAATCGCAACGCGGGGTGGGACTTCGCCGGCAAGGTCCAACCTGAGCGGCGGATGGTGAACGATCTGCGCGGCCATTTCGGCGAGTTGCTTGCGAAGGCGATCGATCAGCACGCGCTCGACCAGCAAGTGCCCAAGGGCGAGCTGGAGATGATCCGCCAATTCCTCGCGGCGTATGCGCAGCTGGACGACAAGGGGAAATATGTGCCGCAGGGCTCGTCAGGCTTCGCCGTCAGCGGAGGCGGTTACACGCAGTCGCCGGTGCCGCTGCCGCCGCTCACGTTCAAGGAATTGGCTCCCTCGCGCGCCATCGGCCTTCCGTATGTGTTCGAGAATATCTGGGACATGCAGGCGACGATGCTCCAGCCGGTCGGCGGCATGGACCGCATCGCGCACGCGATTTACGAGCAGGTAGAGCCTGTGGTGCGGATGAACGCGCCAATCACCGGGATTCGCCGCGTCGGCGACCGCGTGCGGATCGAGCACGGGCCGGGCCAGCAGATGACCGAGGCCGATCATGCGATCGTCACGCTGGGTGCGAACCTGCTCGACCGCGTCCCGAACGATTTTTCGCCGGAAAAGAAGGCCGCGCTGAAGGGCATTCCCTATCTCCCGAGCGTCAAAGTTGGCTTCGAAGCGCCGCGTTTCTGGGAGACGGACGACAATATCTTCGGCGGCCTCGCCTGGACGGACCGCGCCAACGAGAATGTGATCTATCCATCCCACGACATTGGCGCCTCCAAGGGCGTCATCGTAGCCGCTTACTGCGCCGGCTGGACCAATCAGGACAATCCTCAAAAGTTTGCAAGCTACAGCCATGACCAGCGCTTCCAGATCTGCCGCGATTCCATCGAGGCGCTTCATCCGGGCAATTCGAAGCTGCTCGCGAAGCCGGTCACGGTCGGTTGGGGTCTAACGCCTTATTCGGAGGGCGTGGGCGCGCTGTGGCCGGACGGTCCTCGTGCTGGTGCCGGCGGCGTGCGCGGCGCGCAATATGCCGAGCTGCTCAAGCCGGAAGGTCCGATAGTCTTTGCCGGCGAACATCTGAGCTACCAAGGCCTGTGGCAGGAGGGGGCTGCACTTTCGGCGCACGAGGCGTTGAAGTTGGTCGCAGCCATGGCAAGAGCCAGGACCGCTTAAGAGCAGCTTGGTGGGGGTGGGTATCCGTAAAGGTAGAAGTGCGTTGGAGGCCGCTGGGGCGTTCGTTCTGTCCACTTCAGCAGCGGCTGATACCCTGGTTCCGGTGGGTCCATGGCGCGTCGATTATGACATGGCGCAATGCGTCGCCATGCGTGAGTATGGGACGGACGAGAAGCCGTTAGCACTCATGCTGAAGCCCTCGCCGAGCGGCGGCGTCATGCGGATACTCGTGGCGCGCAAGGGTAGCGCGGAAGTGGATCAGAAGCCCGCGATCCTGACTCTCGGGTCGGAGCAACGCCGGGCCAACCAGCTCGAGTTTGCCGATGCGAAGAACCATTTCCATGTGTTCTCGGTGAACCTGCCGATGGCGGACTTCAAAGCTCATGCGCAGATGACCGAGCTAAAATGGAGGGGCGGCGCGATGAACGCGAGCTTCGCGGTCACGGATCTGCCCGGCGTCGTCTTCGAGCTGGATAAGTGTCTCGCCGACCTTCAGGACTTTTGGAATGTGGGCGAGCAATTCAAGTCGCGCATCTCCAAAGAGGGCGTGTCCACCCCGCCACTGAATCAACTGTTCTCGGGTGCGGATTACCCAGGAATCTCGATCCGATCGAATGAGCAGGGTTCCGTCGGCCTGACTTTCCTGGTCGACGAGAAAGGCGCAATCGCAGACTGCAGCATCGACGACACCAGCGGCATTCCTGCGCTCGATACCATGAGTTGCTACGTGATCAGCCGGAGGGCGCACTTTTCTCCCGCGTTGGGAGTAGACGGTAAGCCGACGCGGAGCGCCTACAGCAGGCGCATAAATTGGCGCATTGCCTCATAGGTCTTGCGCCCGGCGCCATCGTTACGGGAATGTCGCTGATCGAATTCTGCGTGCCGGTGGACGACCTTCGCGTGACTCTGGCGTCCGGCAACGCCGGGCAATACAACGTCAACAACGATCAGGGGGATAGCCGACATGAAGCTACTGAATTCTGCCGCCGTTTCGCTTGCATTGCTCGCATCTCCGGTGACCGCCAAAACAAGTTCGCAGCCCGTGGCCAACGTCGCCGCCGCCGTGGCCGCGCCGGGCCGCTCGGCCGACAACCTCAAGCTCGACGAGTCCCGCAAGCCTGCCGAAGTCCTGCGCTTCCTCGCTCTGCGCTCGGGAATGAAGGTGCTCGATCCGTTCGGCCTCAACAAATATTGGGCCGAGATCACCGCACCGGTGGTCGGTCCTAAGGGACATGTGACGGTCTGGGAGCCGACACAGTTCCTTAAGGATCAAGCCAAGAAGAAGTCGTTCGACGAGTTCGCGGCGAAGCAGACGAATGTCAGCCTGATCTCAAGCCCGTTCGAGGCACCGAACCTGCCGGCGAACGCTTATGATTTCGCGCTGATCAACCTCGACTATCACGACGTTTACTGGACGAGCGAGAAGTACGGCATCCCGAAAATGGATCCGGATGCCTGGCTCAAGACGCTCTATGCCGCGATGAAGCCGGGCGCGACGGTCGGCGTCATCGACCATGTCGCCAGCCCCAACAGCGACGTTCGCGCGACCGTCGAGAAGTACCACCGGATCGATCCGGAAGTCGTGAAGTCGGATTTCAAGCGCGCCGGCTTCGTGCTCGAAGGGACAAGCGACATTCTGCGCAATCCGGCTGATGACCACAGCCTGCTCGTGTTCGACCCGAAGATCCGGGGCAAGACCGACCGCACCATCTTGAAGTTCAAGAAGCCCCGTTGAGTCCTTCATCCGAGGCAAAGACCGGACACGCCGGCGGCGGGGGCTTGCGCGCATATTGGGCGCTTGCCGCACTCGTCGCCGGCATTCTTCTCGGCGCCGCAGCAAACGACCTGGACCCCAGCATCCATGAGCCGCTGCTGAAGATTGCCAGCTTGATCGGCACCTTGTGGCTCAATGCGCTCAAGATGACCGTGATACCCCTCGTCGTCGCCTTGCTCATCGTCGGCATCGCAAAGAGCAGGGAAGCGGCGGCGGGCGGTCGGATCGCCGGCCGCTCCGTACTGTGGATCGTGATCATCTGCACGGCGTCGGCAATATTCGGCGCCGTCGCGACGGTCCTCCTCACGAGCGTCTTCCCGCTCGCCCGCGGCACGGCGCAGGCGCTGCAGACGGCGCTGGCAGGCGTCGAGCAGAAAGCGTCCGGGCCGCTTCCCGGCGTTTTCGACTTCTTCAAGGGCGTAGTGCCGGACAATATCTTCGCGGCGGCAACCAACGGCGACATCCTGCCCCTGGTGGTCTTCGCGGTCCTGTTCGGGCTCGCGCTCGGACGTATCTCCGACAAGGGGCGACGTTCGATCGTGGCGCTGTTCGAAGCGATTGGCGACGCTTTGCTTGTCGTCATTCAATGGGTGCTCTGGATCGCGCCGCTCGGCGTGTTCGCGCTTGCCTTAACGGTCGGCGCTGCTGCCGGAGGCGCCGCCTTTGCCGGCCTTGGCCATTATGTCGTCGTGATTTCCGTCATCGGTATTCTCGTCACTCTCGCCGCCTATCCGCTCGCTGCGATTGCCGGAGGGCTTAGCATTGGAGGCTTTGCCAAAGGCGTCATCTCGCCTCAGGCGGTCGCCGTCTCCACCCGTTCGTCGCTCGCGTCGCTGCCGGCGATGCTGACGGCGGCGCGCGGCCTCGGGATCCGCGACCAAGTGTCCGACGTGACTTTGCCGATCTCCGTCGCGCTCTTCCGTGCAACGGGGCCGGCGATGAACGTCGCAGTGGCGTTCTATGTCGCGCACTGGCTCGGTCTGGAGCCGAGCGTTCCGCAAATGATCGCGGCGACTGCTGTCGGCGCAGTGATGAGCTACGGCGCGGTCAGCCTCCCCGGTGAGGTCAGCTACATCAGCTCGATCGCGCCCATCGCCTTGGCGCTCGGGGTGCCGATCGCACCGCTCGGCCTTCTCGTGGCCGTAGAGATGATTCCGGACATCTTCCGGACCGTCGGGAATGTGACGGCTGACGTCGCGATCGCGGCAGTTGTGGATCGCTCTACCCGGGTTTCCCCTGAAAAACTGAACGCTAGCTGACCGCCGTTCGTCGATTCACCGGCTTACGAACGGCCTTTGTCGCCGCGCCGACAATCCGCAGCTAACTCGTCGAGCCTGCCGCGACTTCGGCAACTCCCGGGCGCATTTCTCTTCCTGCGACGCGGGGCCCTTCCCCTCAGATCCCCAGCCCAAACCCCGCGTCGCGCAAAAAGGGAGACTCTGAGATGTTGAAGACCATTTCAGCCGTCGGTGCCCTAGCCGCCGCGTCTGCGCTCGTGGTGCCGACTGTGAGTCATGCGCAGGAAGTGAACACGATGAGCGTGTCCTATGCGGACCTCAACCTTGCTTCGCAGGTTGGACAGTACAGGCTGCACAACCGCATCACTGGCGCAGCGAAGGTCGTGTGTGTGATCGAGGATTCGCGTGAGCTCGCGCTTGCCGCGGCCACCAAGGATTGCCGCGATGACGCAGTCGCCAGCGCACAGCCGGCTTACGACGCTGCCGTTGCGGCCGCGCGCCGTGGCTCGGTCACCGTTATCGGTGCCGCCTCGCTCATTGTTTCCGGACGGTGAGCGCCGCGTTACCCCCACAACAAGAAACCACCGGCGCGGGGCGGCCGCTCGTCTAGAGCCGCCGCCCCGTTGTCGTATTTGAAGGAGCCTCTTCGCGTTGAAGCTTCTGATTGTCGCCGCCCTCCTGTTTGCCGGGTGCCCCGCTCTTGCCTCAACACCCGGCGAGAAGAACAGTGATGAAGAGGTGAGCATGTTCTTCTTTGCCAGCGATCTCGATCTCGGCACGCTGGAAGGGACGCGGATCCTGCAGCAGCGCATCGATAGCGCGGCGAAGAACGCATGCGGGCCTGTAGACTATACCGACCGTGCTGCGGTCGCGACGATCGAAGACTGCGTGCAGTCGCTGAGGTCCTCGGCCTACGAAAACGTGCTTGGCTAATGCGCCTGCGGCAGCTCGGCGCGGATCGCTGGAGCTTCGTTGCCGAGCACCTCGATCGTGAAGAGGATCAGACCACTTTGGTCGGTCACCGATATCGATAGCTGACCGGAATCCCAGAAGGTTGTGGCCGAGTCGGACAGCAGTCGCGCCGCGTACCGGATGGCAGTTGCCTTGGCCTCGGCGATGCTCGGAAGCTCCACCGCTTCCCCAGGCGCGTGATCCCCCTGAACATTGAAGAAAAATGCCGGCATTCGAGTCGCCTAGCCAACTCTCCTCGAGTCTGCGAGGCCATTTACCGCGCAATTGCGCCGAGCGGCGCTGCACTAACGTCCGGCTATGGCCCTGACGCGATCGGAGTAGAGGCGGCCAACCGGCTGTTCGGTGCCATCGCCAAGCCTGGCGATCCACCGGCCTGACTGGTTCCGGCTGAAACCGCTGATGAAGTCCTTGCGCACGATCGCGGAGCGATGGAGGCGCACGAACAATTCCGGGTTCAGCCCTTCTTCGAGCGCCGCCATCGAATGGTGGATAAGCCAGCTGCGGCGCCCGACGTGGAGACGCATGTAATCGCGCTCGGCGGAAACCCGGTCGACGTCTCGCGAGGCGATGCGCACCAAGCCGGAGAGATCCGATGCCCAGAACTCCTCCAGCCATTGCGAGGCCGTGCCGGGGCTGGGCTCGGCCGAACGCTGCTGGAGATAGGCGCGAGCCCGGTCCAGCGCTCTCTGAAGCCGAAAAGGGTCGACGGGCTTCATCAGATAATCAACTGCTTCCACCTCGAAGGCGGCGACGGCGAACTGGTCGAAGGCGGTCACGAAGACGACGGCGGGCGAGGGGGTCTGGCTGGCAAGTGCGCGCGCGACGCCGATCCCGTCGAGGCCAGGCATGGCAATGTCGAGCAACAGCACGTCGGGGTGGAGCGCATCGGTGAGGTTGATGGCAGAGTCGCCATCGCTCGCGGTGCCGACGAGCTGCGCGCCCTCGGCTCTTGCGAGCAGCAGTTGCAGCCGCTCGGCCGCGAGCGGCTCATCATCGGCAATCAGTACACGCAGAACTTCAGTCTCGGGCATTCATTTCCACCGGCATTGTGAGCGAAACTTTGTACCCGCCCGAGCTCATCGGTCCGAACCGACAGCTCGCCGTGTCCGCCGAAGCGCGCCTCGAGCCGCTGACAGACGTTGGCGAGGCCTAGCCCAGTGCCCTCGTGAGTTGCCGCCGGCAGCTCATCCTTGCCGCCGTTCTTGGGCTGGTTGCTGACTTCGACGACCATGCGATGATTGTCAAGGTGCCGGGCACTGATGCTGATCACGACCGCCTTGCGGCTCTTAGAGACGCCATATTTGATAGCGTTCTCGACGATGGGTTGCAGCATCAAGGCGGGCAGGCGTGCTTGTTCGAGCTCCTGCGGAACGTCGATTCCACGTGCAGGCGATCGGGGAAACGTGATTTCTCGATATCGAGATAAAGTCGCTGAAGATCGATTTCCTCCGCAAGCGTGACGTCGGCCTTGGATCGAGTGAAAGGCTCGTGCGGAAGAATGTCGAAAGCGCGAGGAGCATCGTTTCGGCGCGATCGGTTCGCCCCGTCATGACCAGCGAGGAAAGCGAATTGAGCGTGTTGAACAGGAAGTGAGGGTTCACCTGGTAGCGGAGCGCGCTCACTTGCGCCGCCTGGGCCGCGCTTTCGGCATCGGCGAGCCTGCCGCTGCGCTCCCAAAGCTTCGGCCTGCGGTTCGTGGCGATGTAATAGGCGCTCCACGCCATGAACATGAACAGCCAGACGATCGCGCTGTCGGCGATCCAGCGGAACTGCTTGCGGAATCCCATCTCGCTCATGCGAGGCATGGTGAGTACCAGCGGCTCCTGCGCGTTGCGCTCGATCGTGATCCGGTTATTCTTCTCGATGACGACGAACCCCTCCCGCGCTTGGTAGCGGAACTCCTCCTTCACTTGGATCTTGCCTTCGAAGGAGATCAGCGTGCCTGCCATCACCATCGCCGCAATGACGGAAGCGATTGCGGCGATGATCGTCCTTGCCGCGGATGTTTTTGGCGCGGCCGAACGTCCGCGATCGCCAAATAGATGAAGCCCGTGATGACGATGCCAAGACCGATCGACGATCGAGCTTGTCGCAATCGCGTTCATCGCGTTCGGCGCGAGCAGCGCGCGGAGCACGACCGTCAGCGCATAGAAGCACCAGAAGCCGAGAATGGATTTGAGGGCGAGCGGCCAGTCGCTAAATCGTCTGCGCACCGCCGGTGGTGGCATCATGAGCATCGGTACCGTCATGCCCAAAATCCTCGGGCCGCAAACCTCCGCCTGCCCATTTGCAGAAGCGCCGGCACGGCCCGTCGAAACAAGACGCCGGAAACCTGCTGTACCCCGCGGAACGGTTACCCCATCCCATCGTTACAGAGCGCAATCGTACGGGATTGAGAAGCTGTTGTGAATGACATGTAAGCAGAGATCGCCCTCCGCCCCCCGTGGGTTCGGCAGCCACCCGAACGCGGAACTCGAGCGCAAGCTCAAGCGGGATCCGTCCGACGACGATGCCAAGGTCGACGTCGGCAGCGACCAATCGATGGATGCATCGGACCCGCCAGCGGCGGCCCAGCCGGGACAAAAGGACGAGCCAGTCCCTTCGTCGTCGTTCCCGGAGTAGCCCTGCATCGGTCACAACCCTGACTTGCCGTTGCAATTATTCAACAATCCACAGTTTTGAGCCCGCCGGTCGATTTCTAGCCTAGACGCAGGACTCCCCTCTGATTCAATATGAATGGGGGGTGGGACTGTGGTTAAGCAATAAGTAACTAAACCAACCGCATGATCCTGCTCGGGAACTGAGGAGTCGGGTTCATGATTACGCGGACCAGCCAGCCGGCGAGCGGCGCGATGCTGATCTCGGAGATGAAGGAGTTTGCGAGCTTTCCGAAAGCAACGCAGCGCTACATCCGCCGTTCGCTCGATGTGGCTTATGGTCGCCGCGATCCGATCGAATGCTGGGCACGCGATGAAGCCGAAGTCGCTTCGATCCGCGCCCAGGCCCGTCTCTACAAGCAGCTCGATCATCTGCGCCTGCAGGTGCCGGACGATAGCGGTCTCGACATGATCGAGCCGTTCATCGGCATGCTGATCACCATCTCGCGTTCGATCTGGGCCAGGACCGCTTGCCCAATTTCGCGGCCTACCGCTTCCTCTATGAGCGGCTGATCGGTGCGTCGGCGCGTCCGTGGCTGCCTCGGCGTTCTGCTCCGCTGCCGCGCTTCCGCACCTTCACCCCGACCGCCGCCGCGATCCTGCTGCAGTCGATCAGCGAGAGCGCAGCGACTGCGCCCGGTTGGTCGAGCCGCGAGCCGGTGTTCTGGCCGGAGTGGGTCGAGAAGGTCGATCTCAAGGCGGCCGCCTAAGCGACTTGCTCAGGCGCTCACCGGCGCCTTTACCGATGGGAAGATCTTGGCCAGCTGCCTGAGGCTGTCCTCGGCATTCTTGTGGTGAATGAAGACCACGCCGGCTGTCTTCGTATGTGCGCGATGGTTTTCGCGATCGTCCACCAGCACGTCGCCGGGATGCATGTGCTTGTGCTTGTCGCGCGCCATGCAGGTGATGATCGGCACGCCGGGAAAATGCTCGGCGGCCCACTCGATCTTCTGCGGGGCCGCCCAGCTGCCGAGCGGCAGGCCGGTGAGGATCGTCGGCTTCAGATGCTTGACGCCGTCGAACAGAGCGCGCGCGTCTGGCATCTCCGGCAGCGTGCCGTAGAAGTTCTGTGCCTGCGCCAAGCGCTTCCAGAAAGCTGCCGCGCCCGTGCTTCGCCTCGAAGTGCGTCGCGGATACATTCCGATCAGGCGCTTGGCGCCTTCGTCGAAGTCGGCGAGGACCCCGTCCGCGTCGAGGAACAGGCGCGGGTCAACCATCAGAAGCGCGCCGGCTCAGGTCGACGTTAATCGGCGCGTCAATATGATCCCAACCCTGTCGCGCAGCACATCATTGCTTTCGCGCGCCTTGCGGCCCGGACCGAGGGACCAGGTGATGTGATAGGTCGATCCGTCCGGCCGGTCGGTCTGCCGTCCAACTCGACCACCAGGCATTCAAGGCTCGCGCCATCGTCGGCGCAGCCGACGATCCGCGAGGTCTCTGGCTTTCGCGGCAGCGGCGTCTCGGACGTCGCGTCCACTCCCAGGGTCACGTGATCGGCGACGACATTCTCGTATTTCGGCGGGAAGCGCTGGAGCAGCGTCTCGCGCTCGCCCCGAGGGAGCTTCCAGCCGGTGACGGTTGCCGGGTTTGCCATGCTCGACTGGACGCCGCAGCCCGCAATCAGTTCCGACTGCCGAGCCGCTCCACCAGATCGCGCGCAAAGTCGATCAACGTGTCGTCGCGCGCGCCCATGATCAGGATGCGGTCGCCCGGTTGCGCCTCGGCGATCAGCGCATCGCCGATCCGCCGCGCGCTCGGGAATATGCTCCGCCTTACGCCCGCGCGCGTCGACCGCGCTCGGCGAGCCAGTCGGATCCGCGAGTCCGGTCGACCGTGCCGCCCTGATAGACCGGGTCGGGCAGATAGAGCTGGTCGTCGGCAGCCATGCCGTCGCGAGGCTCGTCGGCAAGTTGCTCGCCCATCTTCGCCAGCGGTCCGTAGCCATGCGGCTGGAACATGATCAGCAGTCGTCCGGGTTGCGCGCGCAGCGTCGCCGAGGGTCGCCGCGATCTTGTCGGGGTTGTGCGCGAAATCGTCGATGACCGTCACGCCTGCCGCCTCGCCGACGGTCTCGAGCCGCCGCTTGAGCCCTTCGAAGCGGGCGATCGCGTTCACCGCATCCTCGATCCGAACGCCGAGCGCGCGCGTCGCGGCAATCGCCGCGAGCGCGTTGGACGCATTGTGTCGGCCCGGAACCGCAAGCCGGACTTCATGGCGCTCGCCTTCGGCGTGGAGCGCGAAGCTGATGCCGTTCGGCAGCAAGCTTGCAGGTCCTTGCCCATGAAGTCGGCTCTCGGGGCGTCGAAGCCGTAGCTGATCACCTTTCTCGGGTACCGCTTCGGCAAGCGCGCGGGTCTCGGGATCGTCGAGGTTGAGCACCGCCTTGCGCGGCCGACAGCAGGAACCCCGCGAACAGCTGCCGCAGCTCGTCCATTTCCTTGTGATCGAGGCTGACGTTGGTCAGCACCGCGATCTCGGGCCGATAGAGCGCGATCGAGCCGTCGCTCTCGTCGACCTCGCTGACGAACAACTCGGGATCGCCGACGAGCGCGCTCGCGAACGGCGCAGAGGGCGTGACGAAATTCTTCATCACCGCGCCGTTCATCACCGTCGGCTGGCGATGGCAGGCGTGGAGGATCCAGCCGATCATGCCCGTGACGGTCGACTTGCCGCTGGTGCCGCCGACGGCGACGCTGCGCTGCGCCTCATTGAGCAGCTGCGCGAGGAACTGCGGCCGCGTCAGATGCTGAAGGCCGAGCTCGTTGGCGCGTACGACGTCGGGCACGGTCGGTTCGACGGCCGCCGAAGTGACCAAGGTCATGCCTTCCTGAAGACCCGAGCCGTCCTGCGGGAACAGCTGGATCCCGAGCGAGCGCAGATAGTCGAACTTGTGCGGCGTGCGGCCCGCGTCGAGCGAGCGGTCCGAGCCGGCGACCTTCGCGCCGCTCGCGCGCACGATGCTCGCCAGCGGAAGCATGCCGCTGCCGCCGATGCCGCTGAAGAAGACGGGCGAATCGATCATTGCCGCGGCCCTATTGAACGTTGCAGGGAATGGCCAGCACCATGCGAGAATGGGGCTGGCCTCCTCGGATGTTCCCAAAGTTCGCAGTGACGCGCAACTTCCTCGCAGGCGGTTTGAGGCTTCTAACTCGTTGAGATAGATGGGGGGATGCGCTCGCAGGCAGGTGTAGGACAGGTAGATTGTTGCTCGTTTTATAGTGACAGGTTTCGACCCATTCCTGCAATTAGGTGGCGAAGTTCATGACTTGCATGCGCCTCCGCCGGGCCAGCCGGTCCAGCCGGGGCCGCGCACCACGCGCCCGGGCTTGGCGCCGGTGTGCTTGCCGTTCTTCACCAGACCTGCACGCCGTTGACGAAGACGTCGCTCACGCCGGTCGCGAGCTGCTTGGGCTTCTCGAAGGTCGCGTGATCCTGGATCGTCGCCGGGTCGAACACCACGACGTCGGCATAATAGCCCGGCTTCGAGCGCGCCGCGCTGGCGGATGCCGAGGTTGGTCGCGGGCAGCGACGTCAGCCGGCGGACGGCGTCCTGCAGCGTCGGTGCTTGCTCGTCGCGGACATAATGGCCGAGCAGGCGCGCGACATTGCCGTAGGCGCGCGGGTGGCTGCTCGACTTCAGGAACACGCCTTCGGGCGCTTCCGAGCGCCTCGTCCGAGCCGAAGCTCATCCACGGCAGCCCGACCTCGCGCTTCACGTTGTCCTCGCTCATCAGGAAATAGACCGTGCCGACGCGGCTGCCGTCCTCGATGACCAGGTCCATCGCGGTTTCCTCGGGGCTCTTGCCGCGCATCCTCGCCACCTCGGCGAGGGTCTTGCCGGTGAGCGGCTTCAGCTTCGGGTTCTTGAACGCGATCAGCAGCACCTTGTCGGGGCTGCCCGGCGAGCAGCAGCAGATTCTCCCAGTCCTGCGACGGCGTGCGCATTTCCTTCACGAGCCGCGCGCGGACGGCCGGGTCCTTCATGCGCTTGATCCATGCTTCGAGGCCGCCCGACTGCACCCAGGTCGGCATGGCCGCGTCGAGCCCGGTCGCGCCGGCCGTGTAGGTGTACATGTCGGCGGTGATGCGCTGGCCGCTGGCGCGCGCGGCTTCGACGTGCGCGATGGCGGCGTCGATCTTGCCCCAGTTCGGCTTGCCGCCCTGCTTGAAGTGGTAGATTTCCGCCGGGGCGCCTGACTGCCGGCTGATCTCGATGAGCTCGTCGATCGCTTCGAGCAGCTTGTTCCCCTCGGAGCGCATGTGGCTGATGTACATGCCGCCGCACTTGCCGGCTTCGGTGCGTCAGCGCGATCAGCTCGGGCGTCTCGGCGTAAGTGGCGGGCGCGTAGATCAGCGACGAGCCGACGCCCATCGCGCCTTCCTTCATCGCCTGGCGCACCAGCGCGCGCATGCGCGTCAGCTGCGCGGGCGTCGGATCGACGTCCTTTTCGCCGAGCTCATGCACGCGCACCGTGGTCGCGCCGACGAACGAGGCGACGTTGGGCGTGACGCCCTTCTTCGTGCATGTAGTCGAGATATTGCCCGAGCGTGGTCCAGCGGATCGGATACTTTGATGTCGCCTTGCCGCTGGAGCGCGAGCCGCTTCATCTGCGGGCGTCAGGGGGCCCATCGAATTGCCTTCGCCCATGACTTCCAGCGTGACGCCCTGCGCGGTGTCGCTCAGGCCGCGGCCGTCGGCGATCAGGCTTTCGTTCGCCCAGCTCAGCATGTTGATGAAACCCGGCGAGACGGCCTTGCCGGTGCGCGTCGACAGTTCGCGCAGCGCGTCCCGGCGCGTGGGGCCCGACATAGGCGATCTTGTCGCCCTTGATCGCTACGTCTCCGACGTACGGCGTGCCGCCCGAGCCGTCGTAAATCGTGCCGCCGCGGATGATGACACTGTACGCGGCAGGCGGTGCGGCCGAGCTTGCGAACAGACCAGCGACGGCAACGGCCAGGGCAATTCGTTTCTTCATGGTTCCCCTCTCGTGAAGAGCGGCGAAGCTGCACCATCTTGAGAGCGTCGGCTACACCTAAAGATGTGGCACCAAATGACAAATGATCAGCCGCATTGCGTGCCATGACGCTTGTGATACGGTTGTTTCGCTCGGGGGCTTGGCAATGGTCGTGGCAAACCCGTCTCAACGGCGGAACTGAACAATGCTCGGTCGCGCTCAGGCGGGCTCTGAAAAGGGGACCGCGCGCTGCGCGCAACGGCGTTGCCCCTGCGAAGGTCGAGGACGAAACCCGACCGGCGAGTTTCATAAAGTCGCCTTTTCTAGACATTGCGTTCGAGCCTTCGGAGGCTGAACGATCTCAGGTCGTTTCGTCGAAGGCTCAGAAGAGGAGACCCGGCTAAGCTCGCGGTCCGTTGCAGGCGGGCGCCGTGCTATGCATCCATGCCCTTCACTCTCCCTCCGTCGGCGACTATGCGGCGGTGGGTTGAGAGGGATCGTTTATGCGTCATTTGTACTGGCTTTCCGTTGCAGCCGTGGTGGCTGCGGCGCCGCAGTCCGTTTCCGTTGCGCAGCCTGCGCCGGCAGCCGCCGCGAACAGCGAGGATGGTCGCCTCACTGCTTTTCTTGACGCCGAATTTGCGCAGGACCTGAAGCTTCGGCCTCAGTTGGCAACGCGCTTGGGAGTGAAGGAGAGCGAGGACCGGCTGGACGACATTAGCGACGCAGCCGAGCTTCACCGCCTCGAGGCGCGCCGCGCGAGCGTTGCCCGAATGAAGGCGCAGTTCGATCGCTCTAAGCTCTCGCCAGCGGGTCAAACCAATTACGACATCTGGGAAACCGAGCTTCAGCGCGCCGAGATCCAGTTCGAATATCGGCGCTATCAGCCGCCCTTCTACTCCTTCCTCTATTCGGTGCACACGCGGCTGCCCGACTTCATGATCAACACCCATACCGTCACCGACGCGCGCGACATGAAGGCCTACAATACGCGGCTGCGGGGTATCCCGGCGGTGCTCGACACTGCGATTGGGCAGAGCAAGGAATCCGACGCGGCGGGGATACGTGCGCCGAGGTTCGAGATCGAGCGCGTGATCGCGGGCAGCAAGACGCTCATCACCGGCGCCCCGTTCGACAGCGGCAAGGATTCGCCGCTGTGGGCGGATGCGAAGACCAAGGTCGCAAAGCTGCAATCCACCGGCAAAGTGAGTGCTGCGGAGGCCGATGCGCTGCTCGCGGACGCCCGCACTTCGATCCTTGGGCTTAAGCGGGGGTACGAGCGTGTGATCGCGTGGGCACAGAGCGAGCTTCCGACGGCGCCTAGCGGCCGTGTCGGTGCGATATCCCTGCCGAACGGTGCGGACTGGTATGCGAAGGCGCTCAAGATCAACACGACGCTCGATCTCACCGCCGAGCAGATCCACAATATCGGCCTCGCCGAAGTGAAGCGGATCGAAGGCGAGCAGGACGCGCTCGCGCGCAAGGCAGGATTCGAGGGGCGCCACGCCTTCTACGCGTACCGCGAGAAGCACTTCCCGCCTCAGCCGTGGACCGATGCGCTCCGCGCCGAATATCTGAAGCGCGCGAACGATGCCGTTGCCCACAATCGTTCACTGCTTCCCGAGCGTTTCAACAATCTGCCGCAGTATCGCGCCGAAGTCGTGCGCGAGCCTTCATTCAGCGAGGTCGCCGGCGGTGCCGCGCATGCTTCGGGACCGAGCCCTGACGGGATCAGGCCGGGGCGGGTCTATGTGCACCTCGTCGGCAAGACGGAAGACCCTGCCGCGGTTTACGACCTCATGTGCCACGAGGGCATTCCGGGGCACGTGATGGCGGGCGATATCCAGGTTCGTCAGACCGGCACTCCCAAGTTCCGGCGAGCGGGCGGCTACGTCGCGTTCAACGAGGGCTGGGCGCTCTATTCGGAGCTGCTCTGCAAGGAAATGGGCGCTTATCCGGACGTCGCGGCCGACTTCATGCGCCTCGATCAGGAGCTGTTCCGGGCCGCGCGGCTCGTCGTCGACACCGGCATTCACGCCAAAGGTTGGACCGAGCAACAGGCCGTCGATTACATGATCAAGACCGGCCGGCTGTCACCGGACAGTGCCCGTTCCGAAGTGCGCCGGTACATCACGCTTCCTGGTCAGGCGACGGGCTACAAGATCGGCATGCTCAAGATCATGGAACTTCGCCACCGGGCCGAGCAGGCGCTTGGGCCGAAGTTCGACATCAAGGGGTTCGACGATTTGGTCATTAGTGACGGATCGCAGCCCTTGCCGGTGCTGGAGCGGCGCGTGGACGATTGGATCGCTCGCCGCAAATAGCGGCCTATGAAGTGGGCGGCTCCCATAATTCGATGGGATTGCCTTCGGGATCATGGATGCGCACGAAGCGGCCCACGTTAGGGTCGTTCCACTGGTCGCGCGTTTCCACGGAGATCCCTGCGCTTTCGAGCCGGCCGATGAGTTCGCCGAGATCGGAGACTCTCAGGTTCAGCATGAAGGCCTTGTCCGCCGGGAAATAGTCGGTGTCGGCGGGGAATGCCGCGAACACGACAGGGCCACCCTGAGTGATCCACGACCATTCGTCGGGCGCGCCCGTATCGGGCGCCGTGCAGCCGGCGCCGACGTTCAGATGTTGCTTGTACCAGCCGGCAAGCGCTTCAGGATCCCTGGCGCGGAAGAACAAGCCGCCGATTCCGAGCACCGCCATTGTTGTCTCCTGATCCTCGCTACGGTCGTTATCAGAGCGCGCCTGCCACGGCGAGATGTCGAGGCGCGGGGTCAGTTAAACTGCGGATGGTTGAGCATGCTTCGGTGCGGCAGATTGGCCGGCACGCACCTTGGGAGCAGCAGCAAAATGAACATCATCGGACGGCGTTTAGGGACAGGCCTCCTGGTCGCCAGCACCCTTGTCTCTTTCTCGCAGCAAGCCCCCGCGGCAACTGCCGCGCAACTTAGCGCAGACGGAAGCGCGGCGCTCAACCGCCTCTATGCGCAATCGGACAGGGCACGCAGATACTCGCGGGACGCACGGGCGATCCTGGTGTTTCCGAAAATCGTCAAGGCGGGCTTCATGATCGGCGGACAGGGCGGCGAGGGCGTGCTCTTCGTACACGGTCGGCCAACGGCTTATTACAAGATCGGCGCCGCCTCCTTCGGTTTGCAGGCGGGAGGACAGTCGTTCAGCTACGCTTTGTTCCTGATGAACAATTCCGCGCTCAATTATCTCAACAAGAGCGACGGATGGGCGATAGGTTCGGGCCCCAGCGTCGTGGTTGTAGACAAGGGTGCCGCCATGAGCACGACCTCCACGACGTTGGCGAAGGACGTGTACGCTTTCCCTTCGGGCAGAAGGGCCTGATGGCAGGCTTGGGTCTGGAGGGGTCCAAGATCACGCGGATCAATCGGTGACGAGTTGTCCGTCTAAGCGTCCCGTCGGCCGGTAAAAACCCTGATACGAACGTTTGGCAGCAACTGTATCCTAGCAACCGAGTCGTCTTTCCCTTTCAACGACTCTGGCCCGGCTTCTCTTCCCAGCCGGGCCTTTTTTTTGCTCGTGCGCATAATCGGCATCCGGTGAGGTGCACCGAACCTCAGGTGAAACCAACTGATTGCTACGACGAACCAAAACGGCAAATATTTTTCAGGATGACACCGTGTTGGTACGCGGGAACTACAGGGAAGAATTGATTTGGGCGGCGCGATCCTAAGCGACCGCCCTTTTGTTTTGGGAGCGTGCACGCCGAGACCTGCAACCTTCGCGAGGCATGCGGCGCAAGCGAGGGTTCGGATGCTTGCGGGCGCGGTGAGACACTCTAACCTGTCCGAGGGTGCGACGGTGCAGCGGTTGTCGCCGGAGGGTTGGTCCAACCGCGTGGCGGCTGCCGCACCGCGGTGGGAACCCGGGCTGGTCGTCGCCCACGCGAACAATGGCGGAGCGATGCTCAAAGCGCGCTGACGGCCGCGGACTTTGGGCTGAAGGTACGGCTGGCACCGAAGGGCAAGAGCACTCGGGCGGAGCCGATCCCGCTGAAGGTCAAGGCGGCGAAGCCGTTGTTCGCGGACGAGTTTCCGGAGTTGGAGGCGGAGCTTGGCGCGATGGTCACGGGCGGCGTGTATATCGGGCTTGGAAGGTCTCCCGATCGCGCCGACGCGATGGCGTGGGCGATGGCCGCGCTCAGCAGACTAGGAGCGGGTGCCGCGGGTGAGGAGGCGTGATTGGGCGTTTGTTAATGAGCGGCGACGGTGTAGGAATGTCGGAAATCCGACACACATCGCGGGGGCGCGGTATGGCAAGCATTGCATCACGATTCGTGGGTTCGACGGAGCGTCGAGACCTGCTTTCCGGAACCCCGCGGGCGCATTCGATCGATCGCTGGATTTTCGTATTCACGGCCGTCTGGTTCATCGCGATCGTACTGGTCGGCTTCATTCCGGACTCGCTGATGAAGGTCGCTGCGGTGCAGGCTGCACAGCGGCCGCCGTTCCCGACGGTTCTGCATGTTCATGCGGTGCTGATGGGGTCCTTCCTGCTGCTGCTGCTGACTCAAGCGGTGCTGATGGCGACCGGGCGATGCGAGCTACACAAGCGCGTCGGCATGATCGCATTTGCGCTAGTGCCAATGGTGGTCGTTGCCGGTTTTTTCGTCGCACCGACGATCTATCACCAGGTGTGGAACTTCGCGCAGGTGGCGCCGCCGGGCGTGAAAGAGCAGATGGTGGGGCGGCTTGGGGAGCTGGACAATATCCTGTTGCTGCAGATCCGCATCGGCATCCTGTTCCCGCTTTTCTTGGCGATTGCGCTGATTGCGCGGGCCGGCAACGCCGGGCTGCACAAGCGGATGATGTTCCTGGCGACGGCATTGCCGCTGCCGGCGGCGATCGACCGCATGGTCTGGCTGCCGACGACGCTTCCGGGAAGCATGGTCGCGGCGGACTTCTACGTGCTGGTGGCGGTGTCGCCGCTATTCGTGTGGGACGTGGTCCGGAACAAGCGCGTGCACGAGGCCTATTCGATCTGGCTGGCGATCAATGTGCCATGTTCGGTGTTAGTCTACAGCCTGTGGGACACGGCCGGATGGCACGCGACGGCGCAAGGGATCATGGGCGTTTAACGGCTTAGTCGGTCGTTCTGTGAACACTTAGGGCGCTTTCGGAGGCCTTTTTCTTGGGAACGAGCGCTCGCGACCTGGGCTAATGTAGAGTTGGTGCCCGGGACATTGGGCAGGTGAGATGGTCAGCGCTCGTGCTCGGTGGACGAAAGGTTGTAGGATCTCAGACGGGACTGATAGGGTCAGCTGCAGGAGGAACCACGGTCGACGCCGAAGGACGCAATACGCTCGATTTGGTACCCAATGTCTGACGTCAGCACGGCCTCATTGAAACCTAAAAAAGTCAAATAACACAGAAGCTTCGGCCTGAACTGCGGACCAAGTGATGCTTTTGCGCAACAGAGCCCCTAATCACGCGCTTGCACGGCAACGGACGCTCTCATAATGTGCTTGAGCGGTTCAATCTTTAGAACGCATGTGAAAGGGGACTCTTATATGCGCAAGCTGGCCATTGCGGTGGCGCTCGCATCGACGGCTATGGCGACCCCCGCTGTCGCTCGCGATCATAGTTTTTACGCGGGCCTCGAGGGGGGTGTCATGTGGGTCGAGGACATGAACCTCGACGTCGAAACCGGCTCCGGCACGGTGCTCAACGGTGGCGCGACCATCATGCATCATAGCGGTTTCGATATTGATGCTATTGCGGGTTACGACTTCGGTATGGTTCGCCTCGAAGGCGAAATCTCGTACAAGAAGGCGTCTGTTAATCAGCTCGAGCTCGAACTCCCGCCTATCGGGTGCGGGTCCGCTCTCCAACTTCGACGCCGATGGCAAGGGCCGTGCCCTTTCAGCTATGGTCAACTTCCTGCTCGACTTCGGAAACGAAGACGGCCTGAGCGGTTACGCCGGTCCGGGTATCGGTATCGCCGAGGTCAAGGAAGATCCGTCCGCGCTCACGCCAAACGGCGTTGTTGGCTTCTCGGATAGCGACAGCGGCGTTGCCTGGCAGGCAATTGCCGGCCTTCGGTATGCCGTCAGCCCCAACATTGACCTGGGCCTGAAGTATCGCTTCTTCAATGTCACGACGCTTCACTTTGGCGACAACAGCAGCGGTGCAAGCTTGACGGGTCACTGGCGTTCGCACAGTGTCATGGCGAGCCTGATCTACAACTTCTGGGCGCCTCCGCCGCCGCCGCCGCCGCCGCCGCCGCCGCCTCCGCCGCCTCCCGCGACGCAGACGTGCCCGGACGGATCGGTGATCCTGGCGACGGACACTTGCCCGGCTCCGCCGCCGCCGCCGCCGCCGCCACCACCGGCGCCAGAACGCGGCTAAGCGAGAGCGAAGCTAGATTAAAGGAGACCGGTCCGGGCACCTCGCCCGGGCCGGTTTTCTTTTTATGGTGGCGAGCGACGATCGCCGGTGGGCCGAAGAAGAATTGGCTTAAGCTTACTGCTGAGACGCGAAGTGGGGCGCGGCCTTATCCCAGCCGTAATGGTCATCGAGGTAGCTGACTTTGCCGTCGCGAACCTGAGCGGTGAGATAGGTGAGCACGATCGGCACGCCGCTGGGAAGTTGCTCTCGAAGCTCGGGCTCCTTCCCCGGCGCGACTGGATCGCGGCCCAGGAGCCAGCGGCCAAGTCGAGCCGCATCCTCTACCCTAACGCAGCCATTGCTGAGGTAGCGCGGATCCTTGGCGAACAAATCCTTACTCGGCGTATCGTGCAAGTAGATGTCCTCGGGGTTCGGGAACGGGAATTTGAGTTTTCCCATCGAGTTGAGCGGCCCCGGGTCCTGACGGATAAGGAGGTGGATCTTGCCTGCCGCCGCCGCCTTCCAGTCGATCGTGGAGGGATCGACCTCCTTCGCGGCCTCGCTCCACTGATCGATCACGTGATAGCCGTGCGATGAGAAATATTTGGGTCCGAGCTTGATCATGTTTGGGGCGATCGTCTTGCGGACCAAATGGTCGGGCGCGTGCCAGTACGGATTGTACGTCACGTAATACATGATGCTGGAGATCAGCGGCGTCGGCAGCTCGTCCGTTCCGACGATGACCTTGATGGAATCCACCGGCTGGGCGTTCTCGTACAGAGTCAGGCGTTGTGTGGCTGAATCCACAATCATGAACCGGCCCTTCGACGGCAGCGACCTTGCTCGGTCAAGATTCGCGAGGAGCCGTGGATCAGGCGTAAGATTGCCGGTCGCTTGAGCCTCTGCCCACGCCGTGTCTCGGAGCTGCTGATAGATCGGGTTCAGGTTTGATACCGTCGTCAGATAGGTGACTAGGGACGGAGCGGCAGCAGTTGTCAGGAGGATCTGATCGGGGCGCGTACCTTGCGGCTGGAGGACGGGGAAAGCGTAGATCATGCCGCTCGTCGGGCGCTTCAGGGCTTGGACGTAACTAACCCACGCGGTTGAGAGCACGCGTTCGGCTGAAGACATGTCCGCGGGAGTGCCGCTGCGCGCCTGCGCCACCGCCGCCTGGACTTGCGCTGCCAACTGCGGTCCTTCAGCGAAGCCATCGAAGGGCGCGCGCTGAAGGACAGCTATCAACTGCGGGATGGCAGCGTTGTCGGGTCCGTTCCGAAACCAGATGGGAGACGACAGATCGCTAGCGTAGAATGCGGAGACGCCAGCGGAGGCGGGCATTGGTGCAGCCGCCGGAGGGGCTTGGCCGAGCGCGGGCGAGGAAGCCGCCAGAATTGCGGCTCCTGTAATCGCGACAAGCGGAGATCTCATTGGTTTGCCAGGCACTCGCATCCCCCACAGCTCAGGTCCGGAAACTTAATGTAACTTATCCGACTTCCAAGCTGCATCGGGCATGAACCCGATGAGGTAAGCCCTAGTGTGGCCCGCTTGCGACAGGTTAGGCGGTGGCGCGCCTCTCCGACCGGGGGAAAGTCCGTCCGGTTTCATCGTCGAGGCCGCGCGCCGTCAGCACATCGAGCAGGGTCGCGCCCGCCACGAATCCGAGAGCACCAGCAACAGCGCCTTTGCGATTGCTGCGGCCAAAAGCGAGACCGAGCGCCGCGAGATCCATTCCATCACCAACGACACGATTCCAGACATTCGTCGAGACGGCGGCGCCTCTGAGCAGCATGCCGCCGGCCAAAAGCTCACGCGCGCCGAAAAGCCTGATAACCTTGGATGCGGTCCCAAGGTCGAGACCGAGCCACTTCGACAAGCGCCCGGGCGCCGCCACCTCGATCAGCCCCAAGCCAATGCTGAAAAATCCCAAACCGAGGCCCACCTTCTTGTAATCCATCGCTATTTCCTCCGACTTGAGCAGTCGAAGCGATTGACGGTGGACCTCGTTCCGCTCGTTTCAGGCCACCAATCTTGTCTTCACGGCCATTCGCCGCGTAGGCGGTATCGAAACAGGCAGAGGAACGATCATGGACGTCAATGGAGTGGCTGCAGTCGTGACCGGCGCTGCATCGGGGCTCGGCGAGGCGACGGCTCGCGAGCTTGCCCGGCGCGGCGCGAAGGTCGCCATCTTCGACCGCGACGCAGGCCGCGGGGAGAAGGTCGCCGCCGAGTTGGGAGGGGTCTTCTGCGAAGTCGACGTCACTTCTAACGAGAAGGTCGCCGCTGCGTTCGCCGAGGCTCGAAAAGCGCATGGGCAGGAGCGCATCCTCGTTAACTGCGCTGGTGTTGCAACCGCTGCCAAGACCGTAGCGCGGGACAAGGAAACGAAGGCTGCGAAGCTCTATCCGATCCAGCAGTTCGAACTCGCCATTCAGATCAATTTGATCGGAAGCTTTCGCTGCATTGCAAATAGCGCGTTCGGAATGGTCGATCTCGAGCCGCTCGTCGATGGCGAGAAGGGCGTGATCATCAACACTGCGTCGGTGGCTGCGGAGGACGGGCAGATCGGACAAGCAGCCTATTCGGCTTCGAAAGGCGGCGTGTTGGCGATGACATTGCCGATCGCGCGAGATCTGATGAACGAGGGCATACGCGTGAACACGATCCTGCCCGGCGTGTTCAAGACGCCGATGGTCGCGATGATGCCCACGAATGTGCAGGATGCGCTGGGCGCCCAGGTGCCGTTTCCCAAGCGGCTTGGGCAGCCTGGGGAATATGCGAATCTCGCCTGCTTCCTGATCGAGAATCCCTATATGAACGCCGCGTCGGTGCGCCTCGACGGCGGCATCCGGATGGCGCCGCGTTGAACTGCGATTATGACGGCCTGGTAGATCAGCTTGCCGACGCTGCTCGTGAGGCGGGCGAGGCGATACTGAAGGTCGTTCGACGGGGCTTCGAGGTCGAAACGAAGCATGACACGTCGCCGGTAACGGAGGCTGATCGCGCGGCGGAATTGGTGATACTGGCGGCGCTTGCGCGCGCTGCGCCAGGTGTCCCGGTGATCGCTGAGGAAGAGGTCGCTGCAGGCCGCATCCCCGCCCACGATTACATCTATTTCCTCGTCGATCCTCTCGACGGTACCAAGGAGTTCGTGCGCGGCGGTGACGATTACACAGTAAATATCGGCCTCGTAGAGGGCGGCGAACCGAAGCTCGGCGTGGTTTTTGCACCGGCGACGGGCCGGCTCCACGGTGGTCTGGTCGGCAGGGGCGCCTGGCTCGACGATGGAGTGGGCAAGCGGCCGATCAGTACGCGAGTGCGTGGCGAGCAAATCACCGCTGTCGCGTCCAAGTCTCATTTGAACCAAGGCACAATCGACTATCTCGAGAACGCAGTTGGCACTTGCGGCTATGTCTCAGTCGGCTCCTCGCTGAAATTCTGCATTATCGCTGAGGGCGAGGCGGACATTTACCCGCGCGCTTCTCCCACCAGCGAGTGGGATACGGCTGCTGGTCATGCTGTGCTGCTGGCGGCCGGTGGACTCGTGGACGCGCCGGATGGCTCGCGGCTTCGATATGGAAAGCGGGCATTTCTTAACCGCGGCTTCGTCGCCACCGCCGGCTGGAAGGCACCTCGCCTTGATGCTTTCCTGGAGCCGTTCGGCGGCGGAGGCGATCTGCCAGAAGGCGTCTAATTCGGACCGAAATTGGGAGGACACGGCAGACCGATTCGTCCACTCTGGACAAAAGTCGGCAGGTTCGCCTGCGAGTCGGCGAAGCTGCAAGGCGCGACCCGCCTCTGCGCCGTACGGAGACAGAGCTACCCTCTGTATTCGTCCACAAGCTGAATGCACACGTCGATCGCGGACGATACGCCGCAATTCGTTTCAGCACCGCAAAAGATGATCATACTCTCGTCTGCGTTCTTCACTACGACGCGATGCCAGCGCCTCCGGGCTCTTGTCCTTCTAACGGTGGATCGCCTCGATCGGTCAAAAGCGGACACGTTCCGGTAGCGTCATAGTTTTCCACAGCTCGATGCTGCATTGCGGCTTCGCGGCGCAGCATAAACTTGCCAGTGGAGCAAACGAGGCGCACATCGGTTGTCACGGGGCGCTTTAGTGAGGTTCTATTGCTGTACGATGCCTATGAGGTTCAGCGCTCTTTTCTTGCAGGTGCGAGCAAACTAGCTGGGCTTGGAGCCGGTTGGCTCAACAACCCAGCCAATCCGTGGGGTTACATCTCGATGGGTCCGCTCGTTGCGGCCAGCCTCGAGGTTTTCGCTCACGCCGCGGCGCCCCGCGGGAAGCCGGAGTTTGGCCTGCATTCGACCAGGGTCGGGCGCAAGGAAGTGCCCGTCAACGAAGAGGTCCTGCTTCAGAAGCCGTTTGGACAGCTCAAGCATTTCTATCGCGAGGGCATCAACTCGGGCCCTAGTTTGCTGATCGTGGCGCCGATGTCGGGCCACTATGCGACGCTCCTGCGTGGCACCGTCGAGCGTTTGTTGCCGAGCTGCGACGTCTACATCACCGATTGGCGCGACGCGAAATGCGTTCCGCTGTCGGACGGCAAGTTCGATCTCGACGATTACGTCGATTACCTGATCGAGTTCCTAGAGCTGATCGGGGAGAAGACGGGCGAGCGCCCGCACATGCTCGCCGTCTGCCAGCCCGCGGTCCCGGCCTATGCAGCGACAGCGGTGATGAACGCGGACAAGAACCGCTGGCGCCCCAAGACTCTGACGATGATGGGCGGCCCGATCGACACCCGTAAGGCGCCAACGGCCGTGAACACCCTCGCGACGCAGCGCCCGTTCTCCTGGTTCGAGAACAATGTCATCGCTACCGTTCCGATGATCTACCCGGGCGCCGGGCGGAAGGTTTATCCGGGGTTCCTGCAACTCGCCGGCTTCATGACGATGAACCTCGGCTCGCACCTCGTCAGCCATTGGGAGATGTTCAAGCATCTGGTCGTCGGTGACGAGGAAAGCGCGTCGTCCACGCAGAAATTCTATGACGAATATCGCTCGGTCTGCGACATGACCTCCGAATTCTATCTCCAGACGGTCGACGTGGTGTTCCAGCGGCACCTACTGCCGGAAGGCCGAATGGAGCACCACGGAAAGCAAGTCGATCCGGCCGCGATCCGCGACACGGCATTGCTCGCAATCGAAGGCGAGCGCGACGATATCTCGGGCATTGGCCAGACGAAGGCAGGGCTCGATATTGCGACCAAGCTGCCCGCGTCTAAGAAGCAGTACCTGCTTGCAGAAGACGTTGGCCATTACGGCATCTTCAACGGCCGCAAGTGGCGCGAGTACATCGCGCCGCTGGTTGAGAAGTTCATCTCCGCGAACGACTAAGCCATTGAAATCGCGGGTCAACGCACCATCTCTTCCTTAGTGTTTCAACTATTGAAAGGAGGTGGTCTGATGTCTCATTGTCATACGCCGTTTGCGGCAGAAGTGAGTGCAGCCTCCGCAGGAGTGCGGGCTTAACGTCACGCCGCTTCGGCAGGACAATGGAAAGGCCGTTCGGGGCGACCCGGGCGGTCTTTCGTCGTTTTCAGGCCTTCTTCATCCTGACGCCGCCGAGTGTGGTCAGCGCGACGGCGCTGGCCAGTGCGGCAACGGCGGCGGAGATGTGCATGGCTTGATGGAAGCCGCCGAATAGCTGGTCGCCGCTGCTGGACAGCACCGCGCCGAGAAGCGCGGTGGCGATGAGACCTCCCGTTCGTGCGACCGCGCTGTTCAGGCCCGAGGCCATCGCGACATGCTGTTCCTCGACCGAGCCGAGCACGGAGGAGGTGAGGGGCGCCACCGCGATTGTCATGCCGATCGCCATGACGAGCACCATCGGAAAAGCGCCCGTCCAGTAGCTGCTCCCGGGAGTGACGAAGCGGGCGAGGAGCATGCCAACGCCAACGATCGCCGGTCCGATCGTCAGCGGGATACGCGGGCCCATCTTTGCCGCCAGGCCGCCCATCGTCGGCGATAGCGACGTCATCAGAATGGGCAGTGGTAGCATCGCAAGACCGGCCTGAATCGGCGAATAATTGCCGGCAGAGATCAGCACGTACGGGATGAGCAGCATTGCGGCGCCGAACGAGCCGTAAAGCAGGAAGGTGAGCAGGTTCAGGCCCGAGAAGCAGCGGCCGGCGAAAAGATTGAGCGGCATCATCGCCCGGCTTCCGCGCCGGTGCTCGGCCCAGACGAAACCCGCAAGGGCGAGCGCACCGATTGCTAGAGCAAAGCCTGCTTCGCCATTGAAGCGGCGCGTGGCCGACCAGAGCGTCAGAGCGTAGGTGAGACCGCCCAGCCCAGCCGTGGCGAGCAGGGCGCCCGCGTAGTCCGTGCGGCCTGCTCCTGCTTCGCGGCTCTCGGCTACGAAGCGCATCGCGATCAGGATTGCACCGAGTGCCAGCGGCAGGTTGATGTAGAAGATCGCAGGCCATCCGACATTCCCAACGAGCCAGCCGCCGATCAGCGGCGCGATCGCCGCGGCCGCGGCTCCGGCCGCCGCCCAGATGCCCACGGCGCGTCCGCGCTTCTCGCCCTGGAACGCCGCGTTCAGTAGCGCGAGGCTGTTGGGAAGGAGAAGGGCCGCCCCAATGCCCTGCGCCGCACGTGCCGCGAGGAGAATGGGAAGGCTTGGAGCCAATGCGCAGACCAGCGACGTGATTGCGAAGATGCTCGTACCGATAAGGAGCAGCCGCTTGCGGCCGAAATGATCTCCGAGCGCGCCGCCTAACAGGAGCAACGCGGAGAGCGGCAGCAGGTATGTGTTGACCACCCACTGCACTTCCTGCGCACCGGCGCCGTAGCTCGCGCGGATTGCGGGAAGGGCAACGCTGAGGACCGAGCCTTCGACGAAAGACAGACTGGACGCGAGGACGCAGGCGACGAGGGTCCAGCGCGGATCGGCCCGCGACTGGCTCCCCCCGCTGGCGTCTCGCGGACTCAATCGACCCGTTCGGTAAGCGCAGCTTCGACCATCTTACGCCACATTTCCACGTCGCCGACGGCCGCCTGGGCTTCGTCGGGCTCGCGCATCGTATGCAGCACCGCGAGTGCCTGGTTGACGTGCTCGTGCCATACGAGATCGACCTTCTCAGCCGCCGACGGATCACTGCCCTCGGCATTGCTGCTGTGCGCGGCGCCGGCAAGCACTCTCGCAATGCGCTCGACGAGCGGACGGTTGGATTCAGGCATGGATCGTTCCTCCCTCTTTGCCGCTCTCAACCCGCTTGTCGCCGTCCGGTTCAATGCTGCGACGGCGCTCTACTCGCCCTGGCGAACGCGGTCGCGGGAGGTCCTGTCGCAAACTGCCATTCGCTGGAGCAACTCGTCAATCAGTGGTCGGGCCTCGACGAAGCTCATCCGAGCCATCGCCCGCAGGTCGTGCGTCCTTCCGATGTCGCTCGCGACCAGATAGCCGATGTAATAGCCCATTCGAGACGGCAAGCCCGGAAGCTGCCAGTCCCCTAGGAATAAGGCCGAATAATCTTGGTCTCGCGTGGAATCGAGTAATCGCCTGACGGCGCAGACCGCTCGGGAGCGATCTGCTTCCACGCCCGGGCGGATCGGCTCGGGCAGGTTCAGGATCAGCGCGTCGTCGTCGGCACCCGGATCGAGGCGGCTCGCGACATAGGTCGCCATTCCTTCCTCCCATAATGCGCACCAGATTGCCGCGCACCGGCTGAGGTTCTTCTCTTGATAAAGGTGGAAGAGCTCGTGGTGGAAAAAGGGGATCATGTCCTTCGCGCCATGAACTTCGGCGATGACGTCCGCGCCAAAGAGTAGGGTGTTCTTGCCTTCCAGCTGGCGCGTGCCGCCGTCCAGCTCGCCGAGGCTGTCGAGCAGATAGACAGGCCGGTCGGAGGAGACGGGGCCGAACACGGCTTCGAAGCTCCTGCGCGCCGAAGCGAACTGCGCGGTGAACGTGCGGGTGACCGCGAGGATGTCCGCGCGCCGTTCGGGATAGGATTTAAGGCTGGAAAGAACGCGCTCGTCATATTCGCCGGGTTTCCGGCCGCGACTGTAGAAGCCATCGGCGATCGGCCCGATGCGATCTTCGAACAAGGTAACACGCTGCTCGTCCGGCAGATGCGTCGTGGTCATTGCGAAGCGGTCGAACTCTCCCGTGAGATCGACCACGCGCAGACCTGCCGATGTGGCTGGTTGGGACAACGCCAGGGACAGAACGCCGAGAAACGCAGCTAACAATCTCACGCGCGAAGAACCGTTTCAGCTAGGACGACGTGCACGCAACTCCGTTTCACACGGAAGGAGCCTACGGCTGTGTCGAATTAGCGACGCGTCGTGCTTAGATGACCGCGAACGCTAGGGTGTTTGCCGTCGCTGCGGTGAAAGGAACCGCCTCAGCGCGCGTCTCGCCGCAAACACCAGCCAGAGCGACGTTAGCACGAGCATCAGTGCGATCAGTGCTGCGGCGACGGGTTAGCGATCGCGAGGCCGAGCAGTCCGGCTGTCGCAACGTCTTCGCCGGCCGACAAAATGACGTTCGAAAATGGCTCAGGACTCGCGTTCACAACGGCCCTTGCGCCTGCTTTGCCGGCGTGCGCCAGCAAAGCTGCGCCACCGCCGAGCAGGAAGCTGCCGACCTGCCATGCCGGGTCACCGCCATCGATGATCGCCATCGATAGCAATGCTCCGCCGATCGGCCGGACGACGGAATGGACCGCATCCCAGAGGCTATCCACCCACGCAATCTTGTCCGCGAAGAACTCTGCAACGGTGCCGACGCCAGCGATGCCGATGATCGAGGCATTGGCGAGCACGTCGAGCGCATGCAGCTGGTGCGGAAGTGCGATCCATCCGAACTTCATCGCGACACCGACGGCGAAAGTGACCAGGTAGAGGCGCCAACCCGCGAGCAGGCTGACGGTGGACGCGAGCGCGATCAGCTCGACGGCCGACATCGGCTCATTCGTTCTCGGCTGCCGGCATACCGGCGATCTTGCGCGCCGCGTGGACGAGTTCGACCGGAAGCATGGCGATGATCGTGCTGTTGTGCTCCACGCCAATCTCGCTGAGCGTTTGCAGCCGTCTCAGCTCCAGTGCGCCCGGCACAGTGCTGATGGTTTGAGCAGCCTCCGTCAGCTTTGCTGCGGCCTCCTGCTCGCCCTGGGCGCGGATGATCCGCGCACGTTTTTCGCGGATCGCCTCCGCTTCCTTCGCGATGGCGCGCTGCATCTGTTCGGGAATGTCGACGTCCTTGATCTCGACGGAGTCGATCTCAACCCCCCATTTGAGGGACGCTTCGCGGAGCAGTTGCTGAAGCCGGTGATTGATGGACGCGCGATCCTTCAGCATTTGGTCGAGCTCGCTCTGGCCGATTGCGTCGCGGAGCGCCGTCTCCGCCGCCTGAACCGTTGCGCCGCGCCAGTCCTCAACTGCGGTCACGACCTGGATTGGGGAGTCCGCCTTGAACCACACGACCGCATTGACGCGGACGGCGACACCGTCGCGGGTGATCGTTTCCTGCGTTTCAAGCTGGTACGTAATGATCCGCTGATCGACGCGCACAATGCGATCGACGAACGGGATCAACCAGTACCAGCCAGGTCCTTTTGTGGTGCCCAAGCGCCCAAGCCGGAACAGAACGCCACGCTGATATTCCTGGTTGATGCCGAAGCTCTTGAGGACGCTGACCAGCAGGACGGCCAGGATGGCAAACAGGATCGCTGAAGAGACTATCATCGGTTCCTCCCCAAAAGGGACGATACGACTATAGCACCTCGAACAAGCCGGCCGCGCCCATTCCGCCGCCGACGCACATGGTGACGACGACATATTTCGCGCCGCGCCGCTTGCCTTCGATCAGCGCATGTCCCGTGAGGCGTGCGCCGCTCATGCCGTACGGGTGGCCGACAGAGATCGCGCCGCCGTTCACGTTGAGCAGCTCGTCAGGAATGCCGAGCTTGTCCTGGCAGTAGAGGACCTGGACGGCGAACGCTTCGTTCAATTCCCACAGGCCAATGTCGTCGACGGTAAGGCCGAAGCGCTTGAGCAGCTTCGGCACTGCGAAAACGGGCCCGATGCCCATTTCGTCGGGCTCGGTGCCGGCGACGGCCATTCCTAGGTAGCGTCCTAGCGGCTGCAGCCCGCGCTTCTCCGCGACGGACGCTTCCATCACCACGGATACCGACGCACCATCGCTTAGCTGGCTCGCATTGCCCGCGGTGATGATCTTCTCCGGGCCTCTCACAGGCTCCAACTTCGAGAGGCCCTCGAGCGTCGTCTCAGGCCGGTTGCCCTCGTCCTTGGTGAGGGTGATTTCCTGCATGGAGACCTCGCCCGTCTCCCTGTTCTTGACCGCCATCTTCGCTGTCACCGGGATGATCTCGTCGTCGAACTTGCCAGTACGCTGTGCCTCGGCGGTGCGCTGCTGCGAGCGCAACGCATATTCGTCGCAGCGCTCGCGCGAGATTTCGTAGCGGTTGCCGACGATTTCCGCGGTGTCGATCATCGGCATATAGATGCCGTTATGCATCGACAGCAGCTCGGGGTCAGGTCCGACGCGCATTTCACCAGTTTGCACGAGGCTGATGCTTTCCACGCCGCCCGCGACGACGATGTCCATCCGATCCACGATGACCTGCTTTGCCGCTGTGGCGATGGCCATCAGGCCTGACGCGCATTGGCGATCGAGCGACATGCCGGAGACGGTGACCGGCAGGCCGGCGCGAAGAGCCGCGGTACGGCCAATGGTCGTCTGCACGCCCTGCTGGAGCGCTGCGCCCATGATGACGTCGTCCACCTCGGCCGGGTCGACTTTGGCGCGTTCGACGGCCGCGCGGATCGGATGCGCGGCAAGCGTCGGCGAAGGCGTCGCATTGAAGGCGCCGCGATAGGCCTTGCCGATGCCCGTCCGGGCAGTGGAAACGATTACGGCGTCGCGAGCCATTCTTCTCTCCTAGGTGAAAATCAATCCGAGCCATTGGGCGGTGAGCGCGGGCTTTTGTTCGCCCTCGATCTCGACGGACACCGTGTGGCGCATGAGCCATTGGCCGGGCGCCTTCTCGTCGATGGAGTCAAGCGTGAAGCGGCCGCGGATGCGCTTGCCCGAGCGAACCGGCGCCAAAAAGCGTACGCGGTCGAGGCCGTAGTTGACAGCCATCGTGAGGCCCTCGGGGATCAGCATTGCCTCCGCCCCCATGCGCGAGAGCAGCGAAAGCGTCAGGAAACCGTGGGCAATGGTTCCACCGAACGGCGTCTGCGCCGCTGCCGCCGCATCGATGTGGATGAACTGCCGATCTTCAGTCGCGTCGGCGAAGGCATCGATCCGGGACTGACCGATTTCCAGCCAGCCGGAGACGCCGACTTCCTCACCAACGCGGGAGCGGATTTCGTCGAGGGCGGAGATTGGCATGAGCGCTTATTTGCAGGCGTGTGAATAAGAGCGCAACTGCCGATCAGAAAGGCGCGAGCGGCGGCGTAATGCCAGAGGCTCGCACCACCTCGACCTTCTCGGCACGGAGGCGCTGGATGAGATTGAGCAAGATAGTCGAATGGTCCTCTGCGACGCGATTGTTGTCGAGCGACTTGTCGTCGTAGACCAATTCGAACGCTACCGCGCCTGATCCCACGCCGCTCGCAGCACACCGAATAAGCTTGCAGCCATGCACTTCGGCGACCACCGCAGCTGCCACATCGAGAACGGCGGCGATCTTCTCGGCCGGCGTGTCGATGCCGATGGCGAAATACAAAGTCATGCGCCGGGCTTTTGCCGCCGCGAGATTGTGGATCTCTCGCTCGAGCAGCTTGGTGTTGGCCATGATCAGCATCTCGCCGGTGATTGAGCGCAGCCGCGTGGTCTTGAGGCCGATACGCTCGACCGTGCCGGTGCTCTGGTCGTAGCGGATGGTGTCGCCCTTCTTGAACGGCTTGTCGAAGAGGATCGACAGGGCTGCGAACAGGTCCGAGAATATGCCCTGCGCGGCGAGACCGATTGCGATGCCGCCAATGCCGAGGCCCGCGACGAGCGCAGTGACGTTCACGCCGAGATTGTCGAGGATGAGGATGGCCGCGATCGCGAACAGCGCGACGCTGATCAGGACACGGATTATGGCCATCGCACTGGCGAGCGCGCCGCTATTCTCTTCTGCGACCTTGCGGCCGATGAGGCCCAGGATGAGTTCACGGACCCAGATCGCACCTTGCAGCGCGAAGGCGATGGTGAAAGCGATGTCGAGGAGGTGCGCCGGCTTTCGTGGCAGCTCGGCGTAGTTGGCCACGACATCCGCCGCCGCGATGATCATGAAGGCGAGGCTGGTTTTGGCGAGCACGCGCGAGATGACGTTGCGCCAACCGATACCTTCGGGATCGCGCGCGATCGTTCGTTGCCCGAAGCTCCTCAGCACCAGCATGAAAGCGACGAGCGCTGCGCCTACGGCCACGCCCAGCAACAGTCCGTCGCGGTTGTTCGCGAACCAATCGACGAGGGAGGTGATGACCATCGGGCCGGTTGTGGCTGGCGCAAGAGCGGCAATCAAGCGGCGGCTTGTTCTTTCACTGTCGCGTCGCTGCCTTCTCCGGGGGCGTTGGCTTGCGCCGCCGGGTTCGCTTGCCGTTGCGCACCAGGAACTCCATCAGGGCCACCTCGGCGCTCGACAGGCGCGTTCTGCTGCGCGGCCGCTCGAGCCCATTAAGCGGATCTCGCGGATCCTGCTTCACGGCTTCGAGCAGCTGAGGATGCACATAGGACTTCCGACTGATCGCTGGCGTATTGCCGAGTGCTTCTGCGACGGGCTCGATCACCGTCTTCACAGTGATCCGCGCATCGTCGGCCTTCTTGAGCATCTGCTCCAGGGCAATCACGCTCGCGCCCCAGGTGCGAAAATGCTTGGCGGTGAAGTCCCCGCCGGTCGCCTCCTTGATATATTCGTTCACGTCACCGGAGCTGATGGGCTTCGGCACGCCGTCTCCGTTGACGTACTGGAAGAGCATCTGACCCGGCAGCTCCTGGCAGCGCTTGCAAATGCGCTTCAAGTTCGTGTCGCTGATCTTCACCTCATGGATGATGCCGTGCTTGCCGGTGAAACGCATCGTCAGGCCGTGGCCGGTCTGCTTGAGGTGGCGGTTTCGAAGCGTCGTGGCGCCGAAGCTCTTGTTGGCGCGGGCATATTGTTCGTTGCCGATGCGGATATACTGCGTGTCTAGCAGGCGGACGACGGCGGCGAGGACAGCCTCTCGGGAAAGACTGCGCCGCTTGAGATCCTGTTCGACGCGGCGGCGGAGGCGGGGGAGGGCCTTTCCAAACTCAAGCAAGCCCTCATACTTCGCCGTCTCGCGCTTCGAGCGGAAGTCGTCGTGGTAGCGATATTGCTTGCGTCCACGGGCATCGACGCCGGTCGCCTGCAGATGGCCGTTCGGATCTGCGCAGAACCACGCCTGCTCGTATGCCGGCGGCAAACCGATCGCATTCAGCCGGTCGATCTCCTCTCGATCGGTGATCCGGTTGCCCTCGGAATCGAAATAGGCCCAGTAGCGGCCCATCCGCTTCCGGCTGATCCCGGGTTCGGCATCACTGCTATGCCGAAGCATTTTTGCGGCCAGCTGGTTTTACTCAACTCATCCACGGGCATAAGCGCTGGCCGAGCGGGCGGTTCCTATGGTCACGGACAAGGAGACGAAGTCATGCCCCAGATCACTGAAGCGCGGATTCTGATCGTCGCGACCGACGGGTTCGAAGAATGGGAGCTGTTCGGCCCCCGCCAGATCCTTCAGCAACGGGGCGCCGAGGTCGTGCTCGCCTCGCCCAAGCGAGACCCGATCCAAGCGACCGTGCACGACGATCCCGGCAAGACGATCCGGCCGGACCTAGCCGTCGACGAGGCGCTGGCCGACGATTTTGATGCGCTGATCCTTCCCGGCGGGGTGAGGAACCCGGATCATCTAAGGACCAACGTGAGGGTCATTCAGCTGATCAGGGACTTCGCGGCGCAGAACAAGCCCATCGGCGCGATCTGCCATGGGCCATGGTTGCTGGTGGAGGCCGATCTGCTCCGCGGGAGAACTGCGACGAGCTGGCCGTCGATCCGGACGGACCTGCGCAATGCTGGCGCGAATGTGGTGAACGAAACAGCGGTTACCGACGGGAACATCGTGACGAGCCGCAATCCCGAGGATGTCGACGCCTTCACGGCCGCCATCATCGACCTTGTCGAGGACGCTCCGTCCGTGAGTGACATCCGCAACCCAAAAGAGGTGCCCGCCTAACTCGCTGGCAAGGATTGGCTGCTAGTGCGCCCTTATGCGGGGGCGTAAACACGAGCGGATCGAGGCAGCGGTAGATCGGGCGGCCGCGGCGGTTTTTGGAGCGGCGGCCGGGCTCGCGGGGTTCACTGGATTGCGGCCGCTACTGCTTGAGCCGCAGCTGAGCATTGCCGCGGCGGCTTCAGGTGGACTCGCATTTCTCCTCTGTGTCGGCGTGTTGCGCCGTGTTTCGGCGGAACGTCCCAGGTTTCAGATTCCGGTCTTCGAGCTGCCCGTTCTGGATCTTGCCGACGTCGGGGAGCTTCTTCTCACAGAAGCGGTCGAGCTCGTGTTGACCGATGCCGACCGTCTTCAAACAGCGGCGACGCAATCCACGGAAGATGAGCTGATTCTGGACGACATCCTCGCGAAGCTCGGGCCGGACTCGCGGGTGGTGCGGCTTTTCGACCGTGCCGCCATGCCGACGGCGGGCGAATTGAATGCCCGGATCGAACGGCACTTGCGCGGCGACGCGGCCGCCGTACCACCACCCGCGATCGAACCCGCGGATGCGTCGCAAGCGCTCCATGAGGCGCTCGCCGAGCTTCGCCGCTCCATGCGCTAGATCGATCGCTGATCGTCAGCGCTTCAATGGTGATGCTTGTCGAGCCGTCGCTCGCGCGCTCAGGCTTCCCGAACGCCGCGACGTCGGCAACGATCTGTTTGGCAATGCTAAATTCCGCATCTTCCAGGCCGCCCCACATTCGGTTCACGGTCTCTTCGGACTGCGAACTTACCACGGGAGGCGGAGCTGGTGGCGCTCCCCGGCGAAAGTAAAGCGATTGCCAGTCCGTTGACGAGACATCGGTAAGCAAAGTCCTATCGCGATGAACGCCTGTGCGAGCGATCAACGCTTCAGCAGCCTCAAGGCTGCGGCCGATAAGGGAAGCCGGTTCATTGTGCCCGCAGCCTCCAGATATGCGCGAACGCGCGCGATGGTCGTCGGTCGCGCATCGCGTCCATTGCGCAAGGCGAAGACGAAGCGCGGATCTCCAACGGCTTCTCTGCGAAAAACGGGTTGGAGCGACGTCGCTCTGGCGCAGATACTTCTCGACGTCTTTGAACAAATACACTGTTCAATCCTCACTCTCACCCAACAACTCGGCACATTGTCCATTCCCAACCCAATTCCTACTTGTCTAGGCATTTACCTATCGTTATGAGGCATCGATGTTGTCAGATCCTCGCGCCGTCCTTAAGCGTCTATGTGCCGAGCGCGGGGAGGACTTTGCCGGTCTCTCTCGGATGCTCGGGCGCAATCCAGCCTACATCCAGCAGTTCGTCCGACGCGGCGTTCCGAAGCGGCTCAAGGAGGAGGAGCGACGCAAGCTTGCGCGCTATTTCTCGATCTCCGAAGCGATCTTGGGCGGGCCGCCGGAAGAGTTGCGTGCGCCAGACGGCCTGGTCAGCATAAAGCGCCATCCCGTGTTCGCATCGGCGGGGCCGGGGGCAATCGTGAACGCGGAGCTCGGCAAGGCCTATTTTGGCTTCGACGAGAGGTGGCTGAAGGCGCTGACGCCAACGCCGGCCGCGAATTTATCGATCGTACGGGTCGAGGGCAATTCGATGTCACCGACACTCAACGACGGGGACGACATCCTGGTCGATCTCGGTGATGCCGGTGAGCGGTTGCGCGACGGGATTTACGTCCTGCGTGCTGATGACGCTCTGGTTGTTAAGCGGCTTGCACTCAGTCCGATGGGGCGCCGGGTGACCGTCCAATCCGACAATTCCGCCTATCCTGACTGGCCGGATTGCGGGCTGGACAAGATCCACTGCATTGGCCGCGTGATCTGGTCGGGGCGGAAGGTCGTCTAGCCGCGGCGTCGGCTGTCGATCAGCCAAAGCGCCACGGCCAGAGATGTGCCGATCGCGAGTCCGATGAGCACGCCCTTCATCGGATTGCCGATGGCAAGGCCGAACGGAAAACCGGCGAGAAGGAACAAGGTCAGAAAGCAGCCGCCGGCTCGAGTGGTGTTTCGCATCGCCGCCGCCATGCACGGAGCCGCCGAATATGGTCAACGGACCGTTGACGACATTTGTCCGCAGTCGGGAAACGGGAGGCGGATTAATGGGACGCCATGAACAACACGCCATTCATCCACGGCCGCACCGCGCTGGCGGACGCTGCCGACCTCATGGACCGTTTTGGCGATGACGCCGGCTACGAGGCGGCGGCCCGGGCGGAGCGCAGCCGTGACGACGGCAATGTGGCGCGCTTCTGCCACTGGCGGCACATCGAACGGGTGATCGCGACCTTAAGCAGCGACGAAGTCTGCGGCTCAATTCACTAAAGGTTTGAATTAAAGGCAGGCTAGCCGGTTTCGTCCGGCTTCGGACTGGCGCCGTTCAGGAGCGCTGGTTAAGGCTGTACGTAGATGACCGGGCGGGGATCAGTGGGGTGGGCCGCACGGCTGCTGTGCGGCGCCGGAACCTTGGCGCTCGCTTGCTCCCCGGCGACTGGTCAGACTGCAGCCCCGCCGACCCCCGCGCCGGCGCAGCCGCCCGATGCAGCGGAACTGGATCCGAGCGCGCCGCTTGCACCGATGCCCGACCTGGGCGTCGATTGGCCCGACCTCAAGGCCAAGGACTCGAACCTTCCTTCGGCCACCGCCCAGCCTGCTAGGGTTGAGCCGGCGACCTCATCAGCGACGAGCGACGGAACGAGCCAGGTCCGCTATAGCTGGGCGATCGAAGGGCTCTCGGGCGTCAGCGATGCCGAAGGCCTGCTGAAGTCCTTCAAAGCGCAATCTGCGCTCGAGACCGATCGCAAGAAGGCGGCGAATGCGGCGCAGATCGCGCGCCGTTCAAGCGCGGACGCCGACCTGCTGGCGCAATTGTTACGGAGCCAAGGCTACTACGATGCTGTCGTGGAGCCACGCAGTGACCGGAGCGCGGATGGTTTGCAGGTGGTGCTCGCGGCGGATCCTGGCGAGCAATACCGCTTCGCGTCGGTCGAGCTTCCCGGTCTTTCTGCTGCAGGTGCGGACGCCGAGAAGCTTCGCAACGCCTTCGGCGTCAAAGCCGGCGATCCCGTCGTCGCTCAGGACGTAATCGACGCAGGCGCGGCACTGACGAACGCGCTGGGACAGCAGGGCTTCGCCACCGCCGAGGTCGGCGAGCAGCAGGTCGAGATCAATCACCAGACGCGCCTCGCGACACTGATTCTACCCGTGAACACCGGTCCGGTCGCGCGTTTCGGCAACATCCGCGTCAGCGGGAATCCGCCGTTCAGCACCCAGCACCTAGGCATCATCGCCAGGTTCAAACGAGGCGATGTCTACGAACGTTCGAAGATCGATGATCTCCGCCGCGCGCTTATCGCGACGAGCCTCGTGGCTTCGTCAGACATCCAACTGGTCCCCGTCAACGGTGGGCGCACGGTCGATGTCGCGGTTCGGCTGGAGCCTGCGCCGCGGCATACGATCGCCGGAGAGCTTGGGTATGGCACGGGGCAGGGCATCCGCGCCGAAGTCAGCTGGACGGACCGGAATTTCTTCAATCCGGAAGGCGCGCTCACCTTGCGCGGGGTTGCTGGCACCAAGGAGCAGCTGGCGGCGGTTCAGTTCCGCCGCAGCAATTTCCTGCAGCGCGATCAGGTGCTGAACCTTCTGGCTTCGGCAGGGCATCAGAAGTTCGATGCTTATGAAGCGAAGACGGTTCAGCTCTCCGGCAATATCGAGCGGCAGAGCAACTTTATCTGGCACAAGAAATGGGCGTGGAGTTACGGCGCTCAGATCCTTGGCACCGACGAGTTGGGCGCCTTCGATCGGACGGGCATCAAGCAAACGCGGAAATTCCTGATCGGGGCGCTGCCGCTCAGTCTCGGATTCGACGAGAGCGATAGCCTCCTCGATCCGACGCGCGGTTTCCGTCTGAGCGGTTTCCTGAGCCCCGAACTCTCGGCCCACGGCGGCGAGTTCCCTTATGCCCGCGTGCAAATCGACGCGAGCACGTATCATCGGGTTTCCGACCAGGTCGTCGCAGCGGGCAGGATCAGGGTCGGCACGATCGTGGGCGCATCCGCCTTCGACATCGCGCCATCGCGCCGCTTCTACGCCGGCGGCGGCGGGTCGGTGCGCGGCTATGGCTACCAGCAGCTTGGGCCCAAGGATGCGGACGGCGATCCGATCGGTGGCCGCGGTCTCGCCGAATTCGCGCTCGAGGCGCGCATTCGCCTCAATCAGTTCGGCGGTAACTGGGGCGTGGTGCCCTTCTTTGACGGCGGCTCGCTAACGACCAAGACGATACCAGGCTCCGGCATGTGGCGTTTTGGAGCGGGCGTCGGGGCGCGATATTATTCAAGCTTCGGTCCTATTCGCATCGACCTTGGCGTGCCTCTCAACCGGCAGAAGGGTGATGGTCCGGTTGCCGTGACGGTCTCGCTCGGGCAGGCGTTCTGACGATGGCGGAGATCGCCATCACGGATGACGGCGCGGCGCCTCCATCGCCGCGGCGGCTCCGAGCGGACTGGAAATGGCGGCTTCTGAATGAGCTGTTCGCGCTGTTCCTCGCGTTCCTGTTCCTGCTTGCCGGCGCATTGGTACTGCTCGATAGCGCGCCAGGTCACCGCTTCATCGTCGATCGCATCAGCGGGCTCGAGACTGCAACCGGTTTGAAAATTCGCATTGGTCGGATCGACGGATCGATCTTCGGCAAGTCGCAGTTGAGGAACGTCGCAGTCTCCGACAGGCAGGGCGTCTTCCTCACTTCGCCCAACATCAAGCTGGATTGGGCTCCAGGCGCGTGGCTCGCCAACAAGCTGTCGATCGACAGCATCACGGCCGACCGCGTGAGCCTCATTCGGCTGCCGAAGCTCAAGCCTAGCACCAGCAAGGGACCGATCCTTCCCGGCTTCGACATCCACATCGGGGAACTTCGCATCGATCGTCTGGACCTGAGCCCAGCAATCGGCGGGCAGGCGCGCAGCGGGAGCGTCCGGGGCAGGGCCGATGTCCACAAAGGCCGCGCTTTGGTCGAACTAGCCGCCGCCATGAACAATGGCGGCGACAAGATCAGCTTCAAGCTCGATGCCGAGCCCGACCGCAACAAGTTCGACGTCGGCGCTCATGTGGCGTCGCCTGCAAACGGGCTTGTCCCGACGATGGTCGGTACGAAGCGGGCCATCAATTTCGACATCGCCGGCAAGGGCAGCTGGACGCGCTGGCGCGGCAATGCCGCAGTTGATCTTTCGGGCCGCCCCGTGGCGCGGCTCGCGCTAGGTGTCGACAGCGGCCGCTACCAGCTGGAGGGTAAGGCGGCGCCCGCGCCGTTCCTGACCGGCAAGCTGCAACGGCTGACCGCCCCGGTCGTCAACATCAGGGGAGCCGCGACGCTGAAGGATCGCGTACTCGATGGTCAGCTTGTCGCCTCAACGATCGAGTTGCGCGCAGTTGCAAGAGGCGCGCTCAACCTTGGCACCAATCGATACCGTGGAATGCGTGTGGGGGTGGATTTGCTGAAGCCATCGGCGCTGTTCCCCAACATGACCGGCAAGAACGTGCGGATGGTTTGGACGTTGGACGGGCCCTTTGCGACCGCCGATTATTCGTACCGGTTGACGTCGAACCAAGTGCAGTTCGATGAGACGGGTTTCGACGATCTCCGCGCGGAGGGGCGTGGCCGGCTGAGCGGTTGGCCGATGCGCGTGCCAATCCGGCTTAGCGCTCGCAACATCACCGGAATTGGCGACGTCGCCGGCGCGATGCTCGGCAATCCGAAAATCGAGGGCTGGCTCAACATCACGCCCAAGCTGGTGCGCGGCGACAATCTTCGTCTGTCGAGCGCGAAGTGGAACGGCAAGCTGTCGCTGCTCATCGATCTGGTGACGGGCCGCTTCGACCTGACCTTGTCGGGAGCGATGCAGCGGTACCTGATTCCGGGTCTCGGCATCGTCGACGTCGTGACCGACCTCCACGTCGTGCCCGGTCCGAATAACAAGGGCTCGCATGTCGTCGGCACCGCCAAGGCGTGGGTCCGCCGTCTCGACAACAGCTTCTTCCGAGAACTCGCCGGCGGCTTGCCTTCACTCACGACGAACCTGGAACGCGGCAACGACGGGATCGTCCATTTCACCAACCTGCAGCTCTATTCGCCGAAGCTCAGATTGTCGGGCGCGGGGCAGCGCTTCCGGGACGGCACCTTCCACATCGGCGCATCGGGACGGCAAGCGAAATACGGCACGGTAAAGTTGACGCTCGACGGGCACATCGAGCGACCGAAGCTCGATATCTTTCTCGATCAGCCGAATGATTCGCTTGGCCTCAGAACCGTTCGGCTGCTGCTCGATCCGACCGCCGCCGGTTTCAACTATCGTGCAAGTGGCGGATCGAGGCTTGGGCCCTTCACCAGCAACGGCCGGATCCTGCTTCCGCATGGTGGAACAACGATCATTTCGATTGCATCGCTTGATGCTGGGGGTGCGCATGCGAGCGGCGGTTTGCGGTCGGAGCCGGGCGGATTTACCGGACGCCTGACGCTTGCCGGTGGCACGCTTGGCGGAACGCTCGATTTCTCACCGGTACCTAGTGCGCAGCGCATCGATGCGCACCTGGTCGCGACGAATGCGAACTTCCCGGGCGCCTTCGCCGTCCGGAGCGGACGCGCCGACGGCATCATCGTTCTTGCTGACCAGCAGACGACGATCGACGGCACGATGGACGCGCACGGCATTACGGCGGCTGGCGTTTCCCTTGCGCGGCTGACTGCAAATGCAAGGCTGATCAACGGCAGTGGACAGGTTCGCGCTGCATTTGCAGGTCGCAGGGGCGCGGCATTTGCCTTCTCGACGCTCGCAGATGTCACGCCCGACGAGATCCATGTCACCGGCAACGGTCGTATCGAGAACCGGCCGTTGGTGCTCCGCCAGGCGGCTGTGCTCACCCGCTCGGGCGACGGTTGGCAACTTGCACCGACGAACCTGAGTTTCGGCGGCGGCACGGCGATCGTGTCGGGGCGCAGCGGATCCCGTCCCGAAGTCCATGCTCAGGTCCAGAGCATGCCGCTCGAAGTTCTCGACATCGCCTGGCCCAAGCTCGATCTGTCGGGCTCGGCGAGCGGGCGTGTCGACTATGCGTGGAAGGGCAATCGGGCCGGACGCATCGACCTGAAGGTGCGGGGTCTGAGCCACGCCGGCCTGGTGCTCGCCTCGAAGCCGGTCGACGCGGGCGTCGCCGCGATCGTCAACGGCAACCAGGCCGCCATGCGCGCGGTTGCGGCGAGTGACGGGGCTGTCATCGGGCGGGCACAGGCTCGCTTCGCGCCGCTCGGTCCGGGATCTTTGTTCGATGAGTTAGTGAAGGCGCCGCTGTTCGCGCAGCTGCGCTACGCGGGCCCGGCGGACACCTTGTGGCGTCTTACCGGCAGCGAGACGATCGATATCTCCGGGCCGCTCGCGATTGGTGCCGACATTGGCGGCAGCTTCGCCAATCCCGTCATTCGCGGGTCACTGCGTACGCAGAATGCTCGGCTCGAAAGTCCGGTCACAGGCATGGTCGTCGAGAAACTCGCGACGCAGGCGCGGTTCTCCGGACCGCAGTTGATCTTCAGCGAGCTTTCGGGCGCGACGTCTGGTGGCGGATCCATCTCCGGAAACGGCACGATAACCTTCAGCGGTGCCCGGACAGCGCTCAATCTGAGTTTCAACGCGACCCAGGCGCTGCTGCTCAACCGCGACGACGTGGCCGCGCGCGTCACCGGTCCTGTTCAGATCCGCTCGGATGGCCAGACCGGCACGATCTCGGGCGACCTCAAGCTCAACAAGGGCAAATTCCAGCTTGGCCGTGCCAGCGCGGCGGCGGCGGTTCCGCAGCTCAATGTGCGCGAGGTTGGGCTCGATGCTGAAGATGTGATTGAGCCGAAGGACCTCCATCCGTGGCGGCTCAAACTGAAGGTAAAGGGTAGCGATGTGCAGGTCACGGGTCTCGGCATCAACAGCCGGTGGACCACGAACCTGCAGGTCGGCGGCTTTGCCAACTCACCGAGCTTTACCGGCCGCGCGGACCTTGTGCAGGGCAATTACGATTTCGCAGGCCGCATCTTCCGGCTCGATCGCGGCGTTATCAGGTTCCAGGGCGAAAGCCCGCCAAATCCGCTGCTCGACATCCATGCCCAAGCGAACGTTCAGAGCTTGAGCGCGAGCGTGAACGTCGGCGGTACGGGCCTGAAGCCTGAGATCACTTTCTCGAGCATCCCTGCCATGGCTCAGGACGAGCTGCTTTCGCGCATTCTGTTCGGCACTTCGATCACCAATCTGTCGGCACCCGAAGCACTGCAGCTTGCTTCCGCGGTCGCGGCCCTGCGGTCAGGCTCCGGCAGCCTCGATCCGATCAACGCGCTGCGAAGGGCGATCGGGCTCGATCGCTTGCGCATCGTTCCGGCGGACGTTGCAACGGGCCAGAAGACGGCGATCGCTGCCGGCAAATACATAACGCGCAAGCTGTTCGTCGAAGTCGTGACCGACGGGCAGGGCTATTCCGCGACGCAGGTTGAATTCCAGATGACACGCTGGCTGTCGCTCCTTTCCACGGTGTCGACGATCGGGCGCACAAGTGCGAGCGTTCGCGTGTCGAAGGATTATTGACGCTGGCCTTTGCGGCGGCGAAAGCTGGCGGCAAGGGGAGGGAATTCATGGCAAATTGGGCATTCCGCAAGACGGTCGTCGCGCATGACGAAATGCCGGAGGAACATCGGCTCAAGAAGTCGCTCTCATGGCCGCATCTCGTCGCTTTGGGCGTCGGCGCGATCGTCGGAACAGGCATCCTGACGCTGATCGGCGTGGGCGCCGGCAAGGCGGGGCCAGCTGTCATCCTGTCCTTTGCGATCGCCGGCGTCATCTGCGCCTGTGCGTCGCTGGCCTATGCTGAAGTTGCTACGATGATCCCCGCGTCCGGATCGGCTTACACTTATTCCTACGTGGTCTTTGGCGAGTTGCTAGCCTGGATGGTCGGTGTCGCGTTGATCCTCGAATACACTCTAGTGGTCAGTGCCGTCGCGGTCGGCTGGTCGGGCTACGCAACGGGGTTCCTCAATGCGGTCGGGGTCGGCTTACCGAACGCACTCGTACAAGGGCCTGAGCTTGGCGGTGTCGTGAACTTGCCGGCGATCTTCATCATCTGGGTCGTTGCCGGGCTGCTGATCGCGGGAACTCGCGAGAGCGCAACGATCAACGCCATTCTCGTTGTGATCAAATTGTTGGCCTTGGCTTTGTTCATCGCGGTCGCACTGCCGGTGTTCAACTCGTCGCACTTCCATCCTTTCATGCCGTTTGGTTTCCAGCGGAACGGGCCGGCCGGAAGTGAGGTTGGCGTGATGGCCGCGGCGGCAATCATCTTCTTCGCCTTTTACGGTTTCGATGCCATCGCGACCGCCGCGGAAGAGGCGAAGAACCCGGGCCGCGATCTCGCGATCGGCATCGTCGGTTCGATGTTCGTCTGCGTCCTGATCTACATGGTGGTTGCAGCGGCAGCGATTGGCGCCGTCGCCTACACTGGCTTCGCGAGCAGCGCCGAACCACTGGCCCTGATCCTTCGCGATATTGGCCAGCCGTTGGCCGCGAAGATACTCGGCGCTTCGGCGGTGATTGCGCTCCCGACGGTGATCCTCGCCTTCTTCTACGGGCAGAGCCGGATCTTCTTCACTGTCGCTCGCGATGGGCTTCTCCCAAGCAAGCTGGCGCGGGTGTCGCGTCGAGGAACGCCCGTCAGGATCACCGTTTTCACCGCGATCGTGACTTCGATTTTCGCGGGACTGATCCCGCTAGCCGCGATCGCGGCGTTGGCCAACGCCGGGACGCTCGCCGCCTTCATCTCAGTCTGCGCAGCCATGCTCGTGCTGCGTCGCCGCGAACCCCACCGTGAGCGCAAGTTCCGCGCGCCAGCCGCGACGCTGGTCGGAATCGTCGGAATCCTCGGCTGCCTGTACCTTTTCTTCAGTCTGCCTAACCGCACGCAGATCTTCTTCGTCACTGCGCAGGCGATCGGCATCGTCCTGTATTTCATCTACGGCGGGCGCGCGGCAGCGAAGGCGCGCGGCGCGGCTCGTGCCTGAGGCCGCGGGCGACAAGCCCAGGCACATCTTACGCAACATCCTCGGCGGTTCGGCCGGCAACCTCGTCGAGTGGTTCGACTGGTACGTCTATTCCGCTTTCGCGCTGTACTTTGCGCCCGTTTTTTTCCCGAAAGGCGATCAGACGGCGCAGCTGCTCCAGACTGCCGGCGTATTCGCGGTCGGCTTCTTCATGCGGCCGATCGGTGCGTGGCTGATGGGCGTCTACGCCGACCACCGCGGTCGCAAGGCAGGGCTGACCTTGTCGGTGTCGCTGATGTGCGTGGGTTCGCTGATGATCGCGTTGTCGCCGACCTACGCGCAGGCGGGACTGCTATCGCCCGCGACGCTGGTCCTCGCCCGGATCATTCAAGGGCTGAGCCTCGGCGGCGAATATGGATCGAGCGCCACTTACATGTCGGAAATGGCTGACCGCGATCGCCGCGGTTTCTGGTCGAGCTTTCTGTATGTGACGATCATCGGCGGACAGTTGACGGCGCTGGCCCTGCTCGTGTTTCTCCAGGCGACCTTTGGCGAGGCAGCGATGCATTCCTGGGGATGGCGCGTTGGCTTTGTCGTTGGTGCGCTTCTCGCCATCGTCGTGTTCTTTATCCGCCGTCGCCTTGATGAGACCCAAAGCTATGAGCGGGTCGCCGCGCGAAAGGACCGGCGCCGGTCCAACGTCGTCACGCTCTTCCGCGATCACCCGCGCGAAGCGCTGCTGGTGATCGGCATCACGGCCGGCGGCACGGCTTCCTTCTACGCTTACACGATCTACCTCCAGAAGTTCCTCGCCAACACGAGCGGCTTCGACAAGGCGACGGCATCGCAAATCATGACCGTCGCTTTGACGATCATGCTGCTCCTTCAGCCGGTGGCAGGAAGGCTTTCTGACTTTGTCGGCAGGCGACCGCTGATGATCGGTTTCGGCATCTGCGGTACGTTGTTCACCTATCCGATCTTCGCGGCACTCGCCCATACGCACGAGGTCGCTGCCGCATTCGCACTGGTGATGGCCGCGCTCGTGATGGTGACCGGCTACACGTCGATCAACGCCATCGTGAAGGCCGAGCTGTTTCCCGCGGACATCCGCGCGCTTGGCGTCGCGCTGCCTTACGCGCTGGCGAACACGATCTTCGGAGGCACGGCCGAGTATATCGCGCTGTGGCTCAAGGATATCGGGCACGAGCCCTGGTTCTACATCTACATTTCACTTCTTTGTGCGATCTACCTGGTCGCGTGTCTGATGATGCGCGAGACGAAGACGACCAGCAGGATCGAGGAAGACTGATGGACATGGCGAGGCTGAAGCCGGCGGGAACGACTGGTTGGCGCGGCGTGGCGGGGATCGACCTCAACATCGTTATCCTGCTGGTCTTCACGCTGATCGTGCCTTTCGCGCTCGGCACTAGCACCCGCATCTACAATGACGGCGATGTCAGTTGGCACGTCGCTGCCGGGCAGTGGATGATCGTGCACGGCCGAGTGCCCTTTACCGATCCTTTCTCCTTCTCGGCTGCGGGCAAGCCGTGGGTCGCCCACGAGTGGCTGTCCGAAGTGGTGATGGGTGCGGCATACAGTCTTGCCGGGTTCGCTGGCCTTGCGGCACTCGTTGTCACCGCATTGTCGGCGATGATGTTGATCCTTTGGCTCGAACTCAGCCGTTGGATGCGGCCGTTGATCACGGGCGCGGTGTTGATGGCGGTCGCCGTCACCATCATCCCGTTCCTGCTCGCCAGGCCGATGGTTCTGACCTGGCCGTTCCTCGCATTCTGGACCGTGCAGATGATGCGTGCGCGCGAGGGGGCTCAAGCGCCGCCGTTATGGCTCGCGGCGGTGATGCTCGTGTGGGCCAATTGTCATGCGAGCTTTTCGCTCGGACTTCTGCTGATTGGTCCTTTCGCCTTGGAGGCGCTGCTTGAGGAGCCGGACAAGAAGCGCGTGATCGTCGGTTGGGGCGGGTTTGGCCTGCTGTGCGTCGCGGCGTGTCTGGTGAACCCTAATACGTACACCACGCTGCTGATGCCGATCGGCGCCTTCACCGACAAGAACATCACGCTGATCCAGGAATTCAAACCGACCGACATGAGCTTCACGCCGGGCTTCGAGTCCGCGCTGCTGCTCCTGCTGGCGCTCTGTTTGGGGCGCGGTGCGATCATGAAACCGTTCAGGCTTCTTGCGTTGCTCGGGCTCTTGCATCTCGCGTTTCAGCACATGCGGCATCAGGTGCTCTTTATGATCGTCGCAGCCCTCCTGATCGCGCCGAGCCTTCCGCGAGAGGTCGAAGCTGATCAGACATCGTCAGAGCGCTCCGCCGGTGCGCGTTACCTCCGCATCGCTGCGGCAGCCTTTGTTCTGCTCATCGGCTTCACGCTTGCTCGCCCTGTGTCGCCGCCCAACTCCATCGTTAACCCAACCAGGGCGATCGCGGCCGTGCCCGCGAGCCTTCGTGATCAGCCCGTGCTCAACAGCTACAGCTTCGGCGGTCCACTGATCCTGCACGGGATCAAGCCGTTCATTGATGGCCGCACCGACGTTTATGGAAGCTCGTTCGTCCTGGACTACCACAGTATTCTCGATGGCGACCCACGCGCGCTCGAAGAGGCGCAAAGGCGCTACAACTTCCGTTGGGCGCTTATTGCGATGGACGACCAGAGAATGCTGCGCCTTATTTCCCGCACACCCGGTTGGCACGCGATACGGGCCGATAAGAACGCAGTGACCCTCGTGCACGACTGACGAGGCGCCGAATCGCGCGCCGCCGCTTCGCGCTCTTCAATTCGGTTTCTCAGGTGAAACGCGAAGCCGATGGAGAGCTGTGGGAGGTGGGAAGGGCGCCCTCCACCGGCGTCACGATAGCAGCTCGATTACGCCTGCTGCCTCAGGACGAATAATACATGTCAAACTCGACAGGGCTAGGGGTCGTTTCCCAACGCATGACTTCTTCCCACTTCAGCTCGATGTAGGAATCGATCTGATCATCGCTGAAGACGTCGCCACGAGTAAGGAACGCGCGATCGTTCTGGAGCGATACCAGCGCCTCTCGGAGCGAACCGCACACCGTCGGAACATTGACCAGCTCCTGCGGCGGCAGATCGTAGAGGTTCTTGTCCATCGGATCGCCCGGATGGATCCGGTTCTGGATGCCGTCGAGACCGGCCATCATGATCGCCGAATAAGCGAGATACGGATTTGCCATTGCGTCCGGGAAACGGAACTCGACTCGCTTCGCCTTTTCGCCCGCGCCGTACGGGATGCGGCAAGAGGCGGAGCGGTTGCGGCTTGAATAAGCGAGCAACACCGGCGCTTCGAACCCCGGAACCAGGCGCTTGTAGCTGTTGGTGGTCGGGTTCGTGAACGCGTTCAATGCGCGCGCGTGCTTGATCACGCCGCCGATGAAATAGAGCGCCATCTCGCTGAGGCCGGCATAGCCGTTGCCCGCGAACAAAGGCTTGCCGCCCTTCCAGATCGACATGTGGGTATGCATGCCGCTGCCGTTATCCTGCGCGATCGGCTTGGGCATGAAGGTCGCCGTCTTGCCGTAGGCATGCGCGACCATATGCACGACGTACTTGTAGATCTGCATGCGGTCGGCGGTCTCGACCAGTCCGCCATAGGTCAGACCGAGCTCGTGCTGCGCGGCGGCGACTTCGTGATGGTGCTTGTCCATCGGCAGGCCCATCTCGAGCATGGTCGAGACCATCTCGCCGCGAATGTCGCCTGCGCTGTCTACTGGAGCGACCGGGAAGTAGCCGCCCTTCGCGCGGGGGCGGTGACCGAGATTGCCGCCTTCATATTCGCGGCCCGTGTTGGTCGGCAGCTCGATGTCGTCGATGCGATAGGAGCTGACGTTGTAGCCATCCTCGAAGCGGACGTCGTCGAACATGAAGAACTCGGCTTCCGGGCCGACGAACACAGTGTCACCGATGCCGGTGGCCTTGAGATAGGCCTCGGCGCGCGTGGCGGTCGAGCGGGGATCGCGCCCGTAGAGCTCGCCGGTCGAGGGCTCGACCACATTGCAGAAGAGGACGAGCATAGGTGTCGCGCTGAACGGATCGACGTAGGCGGCGTCGAGGTCCGGCTTCAGGATCATATCGGACTCGTTGATCGCCTTCCAACCAGCGATCGAGCTTCCGTCGAACATGAAGCCGTCGGTCAGCATGTCCTCGTCGATGACCACCGATGCCATCGTCAGGTGCTGCCACTTGCCCTTGGGGTCGGTAAATCGAAGATCGACCCAGTCGATCTCCTCATCCTTGATGCGCGAAAGGATTGTGCCTGCGTCGGTCGCCATAAGTCGTTCCCACTCTCGAAATCGTTGGTGCCCGAACGAACCGGCTCGCCGGCGATAAGCCAGACGACAGCAGCGCAATTCGAGCTTGGGACTTCAAATTCCTCAGGCGAAGCGCAGAGTCAGGAGGCGGGCGAATATTTCACTGGAGAAAGCGCCGAGTGTCTCACCGTGGAACTGTTCCGCCCGCGGATCATTCCGCCGCCGGAGCGGGACGAGGAGGAGAGTTTGTTATGCGTTCCGTTCTGCTTTGGCTGATCGGCATTCCGATCCCCATCATCCTGCTGCTCGCGCTGTGCACGCACCATTTCTGAGCAGTGCGTGCATCCCCGCAGTAAAAGTGCTGCTGTTAAACTCGCATCAAACGCGATAAATCTTGCGAACCGATCCCCGACACTCCGTCGGCATCGGTAGGCCCGCTCTCGCTGGCGCAGGGGCGGGCCTTTCGGTTCTCAAGCCGCCAGCCGGGCCCCGCTGTAGACCGAGTCCTCGAGCGTCCTGCCGGCGCCCAGCGCGACGCAACTCATTGGGTCGTCGGCAACACGGACTGGCAGACCCGTCTCATCGGCGATCACCTGGCTGAGTTCGCGCAGGAGCGATCCTCCGCCTGTCATCGTGATGCCCTGGTCGATCACGTCGGCCGCGATTTCCGGCTGGGTATGCTCCAGCGCTGCGCGCACGACTTCGACGATGTGGTTGACCGGCTCCGCAAGCGCTTCGGCCACCTGTGACTGGTTGAGCGTAATCTCGCCCGGAACACCGCGTGTGACGTCGCGACCGCGCACGTGACAGACCAAGCCGTTGCCGTCGATCGGAGGACGGGCCACGCCGATCTCCAGCTTGACCCGCTCGGCGGTACCTTCGCCGATGAGGAGGTTGAAGTTGCGCCGCACATAGGCGCTGATCGCCTCGTCCATTTTGTCGCCACCGGTTCGCGCGGAGCGGCAATAAGCGAGACCCTGGAGCGAGATCACGCCGACTTCAGTCGTCCCGCCGCCGATGTCGACGACCATCGATCCGATCGGTTCGGTGACGGGGAGGCCTGCACCGATGGCGGCGGCCATTGGCTCCTCAATCAGGGAAACCGTGCTTGCGCCGGCGTTGCTGACCGCATCGCGGATCGCCCGCCGCTCAACACTGGTGGCGCCCGAAGGAACGCAGATGACGACCTCCGGTCCGCGTGAGAAGCGGCTCGGCCCACCATGCGCCTTGCGGATGAAATGCTTGATCATTTCCTCCGCGACTTCGAGGTCGGCGATAACCCCGTTCCGCAAAGGACGGATGGTCCGCAGATTGTCGGGAGTTTTGCCGAGCATCAGCTTCGCGTCGTCACCGACCGCGCGAACGCTGCGGACACCGTTGATGGTCTCCATCGCGACGACCGACGGTTCGCTGGTCACGATGCCAACGCCGCTCAAATAAACGACCGTATTTGCCGTGCCGAGATCGATTGCGATGTCGCGCGGCGCAAAATTGAACAATGAACGCACTGGTCCCCGCCCCGAATATAATGGTGGAAAAAGCCCCCGCTAATGAGGAGCTTACGCCGACGCGCAGGAAAGGCACTACGCCCGAGGCGGGTAAACTGCAGTGAGTTGTTTTCGCGGGCCGAACCGAGTGCGTGGTTAACTGCCGGTAACCTGCGGCGTTAATCGAACACGGGGGCACCGTCCCAGTGCTCCACCTTATGCTCGCCTTATCAATGCTCTATCGGCTGGCCGGGTTCCCATTTGGGTGGCCTGCGCGAGCGCTGCGACATCGTGGCCGCAAAGAATTCGCGGCGATGCTCTATATGACCGCTGACGCGGTCTATGAAGTAGAGCCGGTGTCCGGCCATCTAAGCGACCCGGATTTCGACTCGAATATGACTTCAATTCGGTGCCGTTACGATTGATACGCATCAGGAGTTCGCAATTCGTTGCGGTTACGAGCTCGCCCACTCATTCGCCTTGTCGACGATTGTGAGCTCCCTCAACAATGCGTCGACGTTGCGCGTAAGCTCGGGCAGGAAGCTGACCTGGTGCCGCGCCCCGCGATAAGATTCGGCCATCAGGATCGCGTCAATGAGGATCGGCACGACGAGGCTTTCCGGATCGTCGAGCTCCACCAGTCCGCGCAGCCGTTCGAGCGCCTTGCGCCTCGCGGCGTCGGGATTGGAAAGGGCTTCGGTTCGCCCGATGAACCAGGTCATGACGCTCACTCCTGTCGATATTTGGCTGAAGCATATCTGACACATGGCCGCGGAGAAGTTCGGGCGGGCGCGGCTATGGGGCGGTTGGGCGAATGAGCGCGCAAGCTTCTGCCCCTTGGCAGTGCTGAAAGCGCTCGCTATCAGGCCCGCCAATCGCGCCGGGCACAGTCCGGTGTGACGTCGCTCACGTGCCTTTCGGCACAGACAAAATTCGCGTCAAAAGGGGAAGCATGGCCACCAAGGCTACGTCCGCTGAGGTCAACGACACCACAGGGCCAGAAGAAGGAGTGCGCCGCCGCGACTTCCTGAACGTCGCCGCAGTCAGCTTCGCGGGCGTCGGCGCAGTCGCCGCGATCGCGCCGCTGATCGTGCAGATGTCGCCGTCCGCGGACGTTCTCGCGATGGCGACCACAGAGGTCGACATTTCGAAGATCCAGCCGGGGCAGGGGATCAAGACCAGCTGGCGCAAGCAGCCGGTGTTCATCCGCAACCTGATGCCAAAGGAAATCGCCGAGGCGAACGCGGTGCCGCTTTCGGACCTTCGCGATCCGCAGACGCTGGCGGAACGCACCAAGCCCGGCAAGACGAATTGGCTCATCACCCTTGGCGTCTGCACCCATCTCGGCTGCGTGCCGCTCGGCATCGGCGAGGGTGAGAACCGCGGGCCGTTCGGCGGCTATTTCTGCCCGTGCCACGGCTCGGCTTACGACACGGCGGCGCGAATTCGGCAGGGGCCGGCGCCGAAGAACCTGACGGTTCCGGATTACAAGTTCCTGTCGGCAACGACTGTCCAGATCGGTTGAGGGGCTAAAGACAGATGAGTTTCTCCTGGGCGAAGCCCTACGAACCCAAGCACCCGGTGATGCGCTGGATCGACGAGCGCCTGCCGCTTCCGCGTGTAGTCTACGGTGCCATCGGCGGCGGTTATCCGGTGCCGCGCAACCTCAATTACTGGTGGAACTTCGGCGTTCTCGCCGGCATCTTCCTGACCATCCAGATCGTGACCGGTATCGTCCTCGCGATGCATTATACGGCTTCGACGGACGGCGCGTTCAACTCCGTCAACCAGCTGATCATGCGCGACGTCAACGCAGGCTGGCTGCTCCGCTACGCACACATGAACGGCGCGAGCTTCTTCTTCCTCGTCACCTACATCCACATCTTCCGTGGCCTTTATTACGGTTCGTACAAGGCGCCGCGTGAGCTGGTGTGGATGCTCGGCCTTGTCATCTACCTATTGATGATGGCGACGGGCTTCATGGGCTATGTGCTGCCGTGGGGCCAGATGAGCTACTGGGGCGCGCAGGTCATCACCGGCTTCTTCTCAGCGTTCCCGCTCGTAGGTGAGCCGATCCGCATCTGGCTCCTTGGCGGCTATGCGCCGGACCAGGCTGCGCTGACGCGCTTCTTTTCGCTTCACTACCTGCTTCCGTTCGTCATCGCGGGCGTGGTCATCCTTCACATTTGGGCGCTGCACATCCCGGGTTCGAGCAACCCGACCGGCGTGGACGTGAAGTCGGAGCGGGACACGCTGCCGTTCCACCCGTTCTACACGGCGAAGGACGGCTGGTTCGCCGCTGCGGTCCTGCTGTTCTACGCGCTGGTGACATACTATGCGCCGAACTATCTCGGCCATCCGGACAACTACATTCCGGCCAACCCGCTGGCGACGCCTGCGCACATCGTGCCGGAGTGGTATTTCTGGCCCTTCTACGCAATCCTGCGTTCCTTCACGGTCGACTTCATCCTTCCGGCGAAGCTGTGGGGCGTGCTGGCGATGTTCAGCTCGATCCTGCTGCTATTCTTCCTGCCGTGGCTCGATAAGTCGCCGGTCCGCTCGGGTTCCTATCGCCCCGTGTTCAAGCGGTTCTTCTGGCTGCTCGTGATCGACGTGCTGATCCTCGGCTATATCGGCGGCGCGGAAATCAATGCTCGCAACGTCGCGCTCGGCCAGGCCGCGGCTGCTTATTACTTCCTCCACTTCCTCGTGATCCTGCCGCTCGTTTCGAAGTTCGAGACGACGCTGCCGCTGCCGAATTCGATCTCGGAGAGCGTCCTTCACGGTGAGGAGGCGGAGGCCGCTCCGGCGGGACAGACGAAGACCAAGCGCGGTGGTTCGGTCGCGACCACCACGGCGCACTAAGGGGAACGAGAAGACAATGGTCCGTGTAATTGGTTTCCTCGTCGGCCTGGTCTTCGCCGGGGTCCTGCTGATCTCGTTGGTCAGCAATGCGGCGAGCTACTTCAGGAACCCGCCGGCGCCGCTCGCGTCGGAAGAGTTCCACAAGGAGCCAAAGCCCCTGCGCCTTGCGTCGGATGGTCCCTTCGGCAAGTTCGACAACCGCCAGTTGCAGCGCGGCTTCCAGGTTTATTCGGAAGTCTGCTCAGCCTGCCACAGCATGAAGCTGGTCTCGTTCCGCGATCTCAAGGGGATCGGCTACAACGACGCGGAGATCAAGAAGATCGCTTCGGACTGGAAGGTCCAAGTGCCCTCGATCAACCCGGACACGGGCGAGCCCGCGACCCGCAAGGCGCTGTCATCCGACAACTTCCCGTCGCCATTCGCGAACGAGGTTGCCGCACGCGCTGCGAACAACAACGCGCTTCCGCCTGACCTGTCGCTGATCACCAAAGCGCGTGAGGGCGGCGCGGCTTATGTCCATTCGCTCCTCACTGGTTACCAGAATCAGCCGGCCGAACTTTTGAAAAAGTTCCCGGACGCGAAGACGCCGCCGAACCTGCACTACAATCCGTACTTCGCGAACCTGAACATCGCGATGCCGCCGCCGCTGACGACGGACGGGCAGGTGCAGTATGAGGACGGGACCAAGCCGACGGTCAACCAGATGGCGACCGACGTTGCGGCATTCCTCGTGTGGACTGCGGAGCCGAACCTTGCCAGCCGTCACGCGGCAGGCCTGGCGGTTGCGATCTTTCTTCTGATCGCTTCGGTGCTCGGTTATTTCGCCTACCAGAACATTTGGTACAGCTCGAAGCGTGAGGTCCGCGTGACCGGTGCGCTCGATCCCGAAAACCAGGAAAAGAACCGCCGCGCCAAGGCAAAGCAGGGCGTTGCCGGCTAAGTCGTCTCTAACGCAATTGAATCCAGAATTGACGATCAGGAACGCGCCCCGTTCCTGATCGTTTGCGCACCAAGTCCCAGATCATGCGGCAAGGTGTGCAATGCGTATTCAATCCCCTTCATTTCCCTGGTTGCCGCCGGAGCGCTGACGCTCGGCGGCTGCGCTTACGGCGATTTTGGCTATGGCGGCCTCGGTGTCGGCGTTGGCTATGGCGATCCATATTATGGCGCGAGCTACGGCCCCTACGGCGGCTATGGTGGCCTATCCGGGCTACTACGGCGGCCTCGGTTACGGGTGGTACGACAACTACTATTATCCGGGCACCGGCGTGTACGTGTACGACAGCTATCGTCGGCCGCACATGTGGAACGACCGCCAGCGATCCTACTGGTCAAATCACAGGACGACCTCTGCCAACCGAACCACGAACTGGAGCGGCTTCAGGACGCGCTCGACTTCAGCGGGCCTGAACCAAACCACGACAACAGGCCTGAACCGGACGACGACAACGGACGTGAACCGGACTTCCAACTGGCAGCGAACAAATCACCGCGGCCGGCACTAGGCTGGTCCGGTCTCCGTCGGACGACGGCGAATGAGCACGATCGAGATGAAGGTCATTACCACGTCGCCGTTCTGATTGGTCACCGTGGTTTGCGTTCGGAAGGAGCCCATCTCCGGGCGGCTTCGTGACGGCGTCTTCTCCAGGATCCGCCCACGCACGTGCAGCGCGTCGCCGGGATAGACGGGCTTCTTCCAGCGCAACTCGTCGATCCCGGGAGAGCCGAGGCCGGCTTGCTTGTGCTCGACGACGTGCCGAGCAATCACGGCCATGGTCATTGCCGCCGTGTGCCAACCGCTCGCCGCGATGCGGCCGAAGTGGGTCTTGGCCGCCTCCTCGTCGGATAGGTGAAACGGCTGCGGATCGTACTTGCGCGCGAAGTCGAGCACTTCCTCTCGCGGACCTCGTACGAGCCGAAGTCCGTCTCGGCGCCAATCTGCAAATCTTCGAAATAGATCATGGGGGGAGCGCATAGCGGCGCGTTCGTCTTGGCGTAAGTGCGGGCTGCTTCTAGGCTCTTATCGTGGCGACCCAATTCTCTTCGGCCCGTTGGCACCCGCGCCTGATCGAGGCCGCAATGGCCCTGAACGAGAACCGCCTGGACGTCGCCGAGCGGCTGCTGAAGCCGCACCTCAAGGAAGACCCATTCGACGCGGCCGCAATTCGAATGCTTGCCGAGCTGGCAGCGCGGATCGGGCGGCTGCGCGACGCGGAGAACCTGCTTCGCCGCGCCGTCGAGATCGCGCCCGGGTGGACCGCAGCCAAGTCCAATCTGGCACTGGTCCTTGGCCGTACCGGACGACCGGCTGAAGCGATGGAGCTGCTCGACGACATCTTCGCCGTCGAGCCCGAGGACATCGGTCACTGGAACCTCAAAGCTGCGACGCTGGGTCGCCTTGGCGACTTCGACGAAGCCGTTCGACTGTACGAGGGGGTGCTCGCCCGCACGCCCAACCAGCCAAAGGTGTGGATGACTTACGGACACATGCTGAAGACGGTGGGAAGGCAGGAAGAGGGGGTCGCGGCCTACCGGAAGGCCATCGCCATTCAGCCGCAGCTCGGGGAGGTTTGGTGGAGTCTCGCGAACCTCAAGACGGTCAAGTTCGACGAGGGCGACATCGAAACAATGCAGGCAGGCCTGAAGTCATCCGGTCTGAGCGACGAGGACCGCTTCCACCTCGACTTCGCGCTGGGCAAGGCGATGCACGATATGGGCCGCGCCGACGATGCCTTCGCGCATTACGCGAAAGCCAACGCACTGCGGCTGAAATCGCAGCCTTTTCGGTCCGAGGAGATCACACGGACGGTGGAACGCTGCATCGACGGGTTCACTGCTGAGGCGTTCGCTGAACGGCATGGCGGCTGCGACGCGCCCGACCCTATCTTCATCGTCGGGATGCCACGTGCAGGGTCGACGCTGGTCGAGCAGATTCTTGCTTCGCACAGCCTCGTGGAGGGGACCTCCGAGCTGCCCGACTTGCCGATGATCGCGCGGAGCGCAGGCGCGTACCCCGACGCGGCGCTCATACTCGGCAAGGAGGAGTGCCGTGCTCGTGGCGAGGAATATCTCAAGCGTGCCGGCGTCCAACGCCGGACCCCAAAGCCCTTCTTCGTCGACAAGCTGCCGAACAACTGGTTGTTCGTGCCGTTCATTCATTTGATCCTGCCCAACGCGAAGATCATCGATGCCCGACGCCATCCGCTCGCCTGTTGCTTCTCGAACTTCCGCCAGCACTTCGCCAGGGGCCAGGCATTCACCTACGATCTCGAGGACCTCGGTCGCTATTATTCGGACTATCTGCGGCTGATGGCCCACGTCGATGCGGTGCTGCCTGGCCGAGTGCACCGCGTGATCTACGAGCGCATGGTCGACGACACTGAAGTCGAGGTCCGTTCACTGCTGACTTATTGCGGCCTGGAGTTCGAGCCCGCGTGTCTCGAATTCTACAAAACGGAGCGGGCGGTGCGCACCGCAAGCTCCGAGCAGGTGCGTCGACCCATCTACCGCGATGCGAAGGAAGAATGGCGTGCTTACGAGCCTTACCTCGAACCGCTGAAGCGGGCGCTCGGTCCCGTGCTCAGCACCTATCCGGACGCTCCCGCGACCTGAACGCAACGCTCCCGGAATAATCGTAAGGCTCGTCCGCCGAGCCGTTGACAATCTCAAGCGCCTCTGTCGCAATGCTGTCACACAGCCGAATGGGGGCATTCGCAAATGATTGATTGCAGGCTTCGTGCGCTGACGTTTGGACTCCTTGCGTCGACCGCGCTCGTCTCTCCAGCATGGGCAGATGAGGCCCAACCTACGACAGCCGGGGCTCCGCCAGCTACCGGGCAGTCGCCAGCTCCCGGAACGAACGCCACCGACGTCACATCCCACCCTGCGGTCCAGGCGGCGCAGGACGGGCAGGCTCCGCGATAACGAACGAAATCGTCATCACCGCGACCAAGCGCGAAGAGCGACTTCAGAACGTGCCGCAGAGCGTCATCGCGCTTGGCACGCGCAAGCTGGATCAGCTGAACATCTCGAACTTCGAGCAGTACACGAAGCAGCTCCCGTCCGTCACTTTCAACACGTCGCAATCGGGCGGCACCGTCGTCTACATGCGCGGCGTCGCTACCGGCGGCGACGGCAATCACTCCGGCTCGCTTCCGTCGGTCGGCGTCTATCTCGACGAACAGCCCGTCACGACGGTCGGCGGTGCACTCGACGTCCACATCTATGACATCGCGCGGATCGAGAGCCTCGCTGGTCCGCAGGGCACGCTTTACGGTGCGTCCAGCGAAGCCGGCACGATTAGGATCATCACCAACAAGCCGGACCTGTCCGCGACCTACGGACGGGTAGACGGCGAGATCAACACGGTCGATCACGGCGATATCGGCGGCAAGATGGAGGGGATGGTCAATATCCCCATCGCCAAGATGATCGCTTTCCGCGGCGTTGCTTTCTACCAGAAGGACGCCGGCTTCATCGACAATGTGCCGGGATCACGCACTTATTGCGGCAGCGCGGTCGTCGATCCGGTAACGGACGAGATCACGGGCTGCGTCCACAACGGCATCACCGTCAACAACAACAACTTCCTCCGCAACAACATCAACGAAGTCACGACTTACGGTGGTCGTGCGGCGCTGAAGATCGATCTCGACGAGAATTGGACCGTCACGCCGACGATCATGCACCAGTACAACAAGCAGGATGGCTTCTACGGCTTCGATCCGACGCTTGGCGATCTCAAGGTCCAGCGGTTCCGCAATGAATATCGCAAGGACAAGTTCACCCAGGCCGCGCTGACGGTAGAGGGCAAGATCTGGGATTTCGACCTCACTTACGCCGGCGCCTACATGAACCGGCCGACTTACTCGGTCGGCGACTATACCGATTACTCCGATGCCTATGACGCGGCCTATGAGAACAAGGGCGGGCTGGCGAACTACTTCTATTACCAGGATGCCGCCGGCAACACGATCGACCCCCGCCAGTTCATCGTGGGCAACGAGCACTTCAAGAAGCTGAGCCAGGAAGTTCGCCTTGCAACACCGCAGACATGGCGTGCACGGGCGATCATCGGCGGTTTCTACCAGGTGCAGAAGAACCACATCTATCAGAACTATCTGATCGATAATCTGGCGCCGGACCTCTCGGTGAACGGCTGGCCGGGAACCTTATGGCTCACGCTGCAGGACCGCAAGGACAAGGATTATGCAATATTCGGCGAGGGCGAGTTCGACGTCACGCCGCAGTTGACGCTCATCGCCGGCGGGCGGCTGTTCCGTTACGACAATACCCTCTTCGGCTTCGCCGGTTTCGGCAAGAATCCCGCATTCACGGAAGAGAACGGTTTCCCGCCGCCGCCGAACGGCGCGGGCGGCAGTTCGGGTGTGCGGCGCTGTCTCACCATCAACGGGCTTCAGTTGATCGACGACGAGGATCGGCGCTCGCCTCTGGCGGTGTGTCCGGAACACCGTGCACGAATGTTGGCAACGTCGTGAACGGAGAGGCAGTCCCTCGAGAGAGCAAGGGCAGCGGTTTTATCCACCGCCTCAGCGCGCGGTACAAGCCAACCAAGGACCTGATGTTCTACGCGACGTGGTCGCGCGGCTTCCGCCCGGGCGGCATCAACCGCCAGCCGAGCGCGCCGGCTTACGCGCCCGACTATCTCACCAATTACGAAGCCGGGTGGAAGACGCAGTTCGGGCCACTGATCTGGAATGGCGCGATCTATCACCAGGTCTGGAAGAAGTTCCAGTTCAGCTTCCTGGGCGAGAACAGCCTCACGGTCATCCAGAACGGCCGCGATGCGAAGATCAACGGCATTGAGAGCGATGTCTCGTATGTCGCTGGCGGTCTCTCGTTGAGCGCGGCAGCGGCCTACACTGATGCGAAGACGAGCGGGGCGATCTGCCACTCGTCTGTCGATCCGTCGCCCGATTGTTCGGCAACGGACGACTGGATCGTGACGCCGTCGGGCACGCGCCTGCCGATCACGCCCAAGTTCAAGGGAACGGCAACAGCGCGGTACACCTGGCCGATGGGCAGCGGCAGAGCGCACGTCCAGGGCAGCATCAGCTACCAAGGCTCCGCCACGGCTGACATCCGGCGCGATGCCGACGGATCGGGAACCAACCCCAACGACATCCTCGGCAGGCTCCGCTCAGCGACCGTGGTCGACACATTCGCCGGCTATGACTGGGGAAGGTTCACGACCGAGCTGTTCGTCAGCAACCTGTTCGACGAGCGGAACGAGCTCGCACGGTTCGTGGCGTGCAGCATCTGTACGCGCGCCTACATCCTGCCGGGCCGGCCGCGCACGATCGGGCTGCGCGCCGGGATGAAGTTCTAGCGGACGCGATTCCCGTCCACCGGATCCATCCATCGCAACCCTGCGGCCCCACAGCCGTTATGTCGCCATGGACGACAAAGCGACCTATTCAGACGCGAGCGACGTTAGCGCCGCCGGTGGTACCGTTCACCTGGAAGGGCCCGACGCGGTCGATGTCACGTTGACCCCAGAAGCGGCGGAGGAAACCTCCGAGCGGCTCGAGAAGCAGGCGATAATGGCTCGCGGCCAGCGCCGCCTCGGCCGTTTCCTGGCACAGCCCAAGGACGAGTAGCTCAGTCCGAGATCAGCCGCTGTTTCCTTCTGTAGTAGGCGCCGTCGGCGTCGCTGGCGGTGCGGGCGGCGTGGGGGCGGCACCTTGCGTGGCCGCTGGTTCGACCGCGCAGTCCTGTAGCCAACGGTCGTCGCCCGAGCCGGCGATGCGCTGGCAGCTGACCGTCACCTGCTGGCCGGGACGCAAGCGCTTGGCGTCGTCGATCGCCACGCCGGCGAGGTCGACGCCGAGCGGGCCATCCGCGTTGGAGGTCTTCAGGCGCATGTCGAGGCTGCCGTAGCCGTCCGGGACCAGGCGCAGGAATTCCCCGCTGACCACCATTTCGCGGCCGCGGAAGCGGCGTGCGGCTGAATGCGCGTCTTTGTGGTAGGCTTGGACTAGCTCCTCCGCCCCGATCGTCACCGGACCCCTCGCGTGCTCATGCGAATTGATGTGGAAGATCTGGGCAGGGCCAGGAGAATTTGCCCGCAACCCCAAGCGCGAGGAGGACGGCGGCGGCGCCGATAAGGACCGTCTTGCGGTTGCGCTTCAGCTCTTCGGGCGAGCGTTCGTCCGGGCCGCGCAGTCGGGCTTCGCGCAGGCCCGCGTCGGTGGGCGTCCCGCAATTCCCGCAAAATTCCCGCAGCAGGGGAACGTCGGCGCCACATCCCGAACAACGCACCTTTGCTCATCTCCCCATGACTGCCCGCCGGCGCTCGCCTTGTGCCATAGAGCGGTGAAAGGACATTTTCCACCGAGCGCAGGCGAACGACTGCGTTCAGGACCGAGGATGATCTTAGCGGAGGGCATGGTGGCTTTAGCTTTACGAGGGGCGCTGATAGCGCTCGCAATGACGACCGTGGCTTCGTCCGCCAATTCGGTTGTGGGAACCTGAAAGCTGAATGTCGCCAAATCCAGTTCACGCCCGGCCCGCAGTGCTACTGGTTTATATTGGCTTTAAGGTATCACGCTCCCGCGCTCACTGTCCGCGGTAGCCGGTGTGAGCTAGACCACCCTACTTCGCCGCAACCAGCCCAAGCTCATCCTCGTTAGCCCCAGCAGATCGCTTCGCCCGGGCCGGCTTCTTCGGCGTGGTCTCCACCACCACCGGCTTCACCGACGCCTTCTCGAGCAGCGGCTTCAGGTACATCCCCGTTGCCGACAGCGGCTCCTCGACGATGCGTTCGGGCGAACCTTCGGCGATGATCTTGCCGCCGTTGACGCCGCCGCCCGGTCCTAGGTCGATCACCCAGTCGGCGGTCTTGATAACGTCGAGGTTGTGTTCGATCACGACCACCGTGTTGCCGGTCTCGACCAGGCGGTGGAGGACTTCGAGGAGCTTGCGGACGTCCTCGAAGTGGAGGCCGGTGGTAGGCTCGTCGAGGATGTAGAGCGTTTTGCCGGTGGCGCGGCGGGATAGCTCCTTCGACAGCTTGACGCGCTGCGCCTCGCCACCGCTGAGCGTCGTCGCTGGCTGGCCAACCTTGACGTAGCCGAGGCCGACTTCCTTCAGCATCTCCATCTTGTCGCGGATGCCGGGGACCGCCTTGAAGAAGTCGGCGGCGTCCTCGACCGTCATGTCGAGCACGTCGGCGATCGAGCGGCCCTTGAATTTCACCTCCAGCGTTTCGCGGTTGTAGCGGGCGCCGTGGCAGACGTCGCAGGTGACGTAGACGTCGGGCAGGAAGTGCATCTCGATCTTAATCAGGCCGTCGCCCTGGCACGCCTCGCACCGGCCGCCCTTGACGTTGAAGGAGAAGCGGCCGGGCTTGTAGCCGCGCGCCTGCGCCTCCGGCAGGCCGGCGAACCAGTCGCGGATCTGGGTGAAGGCGCCAGTGTAGGTCGCGGGGTTGGAGCGCGGGGTGCGGCCGATCGGCGACTGGTCGATGTCGATGACCTTGTCGAGCTGCTCGAGCCCCTTGATGCTTGCGCAGGGGCCGCAGGGGATGCGGGCGCCGTTCAGCGCGCGGGCGGCGCCGGCGTAGAGCGTGTCGATGGTGAGCGAGGACTTGCCGGAACCGCTGACGCCGGTGACGCAGGTGAAGGTGCCGAGCGGGAACTTCACGGTGACGTCTGCGAAGTTGTTGGCGGTGGCGCCCTGGACGGTGACGAACTTGCCGCGAGCCCTTGCGGCGGGTGGCGCGGAGCGGGATCTCGCGCCGGCCGGAGAGGTAATCGGCGGTGATGCTGGTCTCGCAGGCGAGCAGCTCTTCGAGCGTGCCCTGGCAAACGACCTCGCCGCCGTGGACGCCGGCGCCGGGGCCCATGTCGATGACATGGTCGGCGTGGCGGATCGCGTCCTCGTCATGTTCGACGACGAGCACGGTGTTGCCGAGGCGACTTCAGGCGCTTGAGGGTTTCGAGGAGGCGGTCGTTGTCCTTCTGGTGAAGGCCGATCGAGGGTTCGTCGAGGACGTAGAGGACGCCAGAGAGGCCGGAGCCGATCTGCGACGCAAGGCGGATGCGCTGGCTCTCGCCGCCGCTCAAGGTGCCGCTGGTGCGGTCGAGGTGGAGATAGTCGAGGCCGACATTGTGGAGAAAGCCGAGGCGCTCGTTGATCTCCTTGAGGATGGCCTTGGCGATCTCGTTCTGGGTCGCGGTGAGCTTTTCGTGGAGCCGGGCGAACCAGTCATAGGCGTCGGCGACGCTGCGGCGGGTGGACATGGAAATGTCCTCGCCAGCGATCTTCACCGCCAGCGCTTCGGGCCGGAGGCGGGCGCCGTGGCACACCTCGCACGGGCGGCTGCCCTGATAGCGCGACAGCTCCTCGCGCATCCACGCGGATTTGGTTTGGAGCATGCGGCGGTTGAGGTTGCCGATGACGCCTTCGAACGGCTTGTTCACCTCATAGCTGCGGCGGCCGTCGATGAAGCGCAGCGTGACCGGCTTGCCGCCGGTGCCGTGGAGGATGACGCGCTGCGCCTCCTCCGGCAGGTCGCGCCAGGGCACGTCGAGCTCGAAGCCGTAGGCGCGGGCGAGGCTCGAGAGGACCTGCAGGTAATAAGGACTGGGCGGGTTGGACTTGGCCCAGGGGACGACGGCGCCCTTCTTGATCGAGAGCGCGTGGTTCGGAACGACGAGGTCCTCGTCGAACACGAGCTTTTCGCCGAGGCCGTCGCAGGCCGGGCAGGCGCCCTGCGGCGCATTGAAGGAGAATAGGCGTGGCTCGATCTCGGCGATGGTGAAGCCGCTGACGGGGCAGGCAAACTTCTCGGAGAAGATGATGCGGCCTTCGGGCGCGTGCGTGGCGAGGACGTTGCGCTCGGCGGCTTTCTCCAGCGCGGCCGCAACGCCGGTGCGCTCGGGCGCCGGGCGGGTCCTGCGGCGGATCGGCGGGGTCGAGGAAGGCGAGGCCTTCGGCGAGCTTGAGCGCGGTCTCGAAGCTGTCGGCGAGGCGCGGCTCGATGCCTTCGCGGATGACGACGCGGTCGACGACGACCTCGATGTCGTGCTTGTATTTCTTGTCGAGCGCGGGCGCTTCTTCGATCGCATAAAAGGTGCCGTCGATCCGGACGCGGGTGAAGCCCGCCTTCTGCCACTCGGCAAGCTCCTTGCGGTACTCGCCCTTGCGGCCGCGGACGACGGGGGCGAGCAGATAGTGGCGGCTGCCCTCGGGAAGCGCCATGGTGCGGTCGACCATCTGGCTGACGGTCTGCGCGGCGATGGGCAGGCCCGTCGCGGGCGAATAAGGGATGCCGACGCGCGCCCACAGCAGGCGCATGTAGTCGTAGATCTCAGTGACCGTGGCGACCGTCGAGCGCGGGTTGCGCGAGGTCGTCTTCTGCTCGATTGAGATGGCTGGCGAGAGGCCGTCGATATGCTCGACGTCCGGCTTCTGCATCATCTCGAGGAACTGACGCGCGTAGGCGCTAAGGCTCTCGACGTAGCGGCGTTGGCCCTCCGCGTAGATGGTGTCGAAGGCCAGGCTGGATTTGCCCGAGCCGCTGAGGCCGGTGATGACCGTCAGGCTCTCGCGCGGGATATCCACATCGACGGCTTTCAGATTGTGCTCGCGTGCTCCACGCACCGAAATATGGGTCAGCATCGGATCGGTTTCGTTCCGTTTATGTTCTGATTAGCAGGAAGCCGCACAGCTGGTCAACGCGGCTTCAGCAATATGGGTGCGGCAAAGGAAATTGCCACCCTAGGCAGCGGTGCGCGCAAGCTACGCGTCGCCGTCTTCCTCAAGCGGGTAGCTTCGGTTCGCAAGGCCCCAGACGATCCCCAGCGCAAAGGCCGCCCACGCCGGCATGGCGTAAGCGGATTGAAAGCCGGTGAGCACGATCGTGACGAAGCCGAAGAAGGCGAGGATGTAATAGCCCGGCGGAGTTCCTTTGCCGGCGAGCTCGTAGTCGAACCAGCTGCGCTCCGTCCCGCTCTCGTCCTGACGGCGAAATTCGTGCCGCCGTACCCGGCTCGCGAACAGCAACAAGGCCAGGCCGCCGACGGCGATCGCGAGGAGCTTGGGCAGCCAAACAGGTGCCTCGATCCATTGTGCGAGAAGCGCGGCACATAAGGTGAAGACCACGATCGAAGGTGCACGCTTCGAGAGCATATCAATCATCGCGGCAACCCTCGCACGGGAGCTTCTATCGGGGACCGAGCCCTCGTCCGCAATGGGCCATTCGGGCGCCCGTTCGACTGACGACACCGACACGGCAGTCCGCCGCAACGCACGCGAAAGGATTTGAACCAAAGTTCGTAGGCAAACGATCAGCAGGTCGAGCGGGTGGATGCCCTCAGGAGGCAACGGATGAAAGCTTTAGTTTGGCACGGCAAGGAAGACATCCGCTACGATACGGTGAGCGATCCTCAGATCGAGGAGCCGAGGGATGCGATCATCAAGGTCAGCAGTTGCGCAATCTGCGGCAGCGACCTTCACCTCTACCATAATTTCATCCCGGCGATGCTTCCGGGCGACGTTATGGGGCATGAGACGATGGGTGAAATCGTCGAGCTCGGGCCCGAGGCGAAGAGCCGGGGCGACCTCAGCGTGGGCGATCGGGTGGTCATCCCGTTCACGATCATCTGCGGCGAGTGCGACCAGTGCAAGCGCGGCAATTTCTCTGTCTGCCAGCGCTCAAACCGCAAGAAGGACCTTGCCGAAAAGGTGTTCGGACACGCGCCCGCGGGCCTGTTTGGATACACCCACCTGACCGGCGGGTATGCTGGCGGACAGGCGGAATTTTTGCGTGTCCCCTTCGCCGACGCCACGCACATCAAGGTTCCGGACGGCATTCCCGACGAAAAATTGCTCTTCCTAAGCGACATTCTGCCCACCGGCTGGCACGCCGCGATGCAGGCCGACATCCAACCGGGCGACACGGTCGCGATCTGGGGCTGCGGTCCGGTCGGGCAGATGACCATCCGAAGCGCCATTCTTCTTGGCGCCGAGCAGGTCATCGCGATCGACTTCCTACCGGAACGGCTGTCGATGGCCGAGGCTGCGGGCGCGACCATCATCAATTTCGAGGAGGAGAGCGTCACGGAACGGCTGACCGAGCTCACCGGCGGCGAAGGCCCGCACAAGTGCATCGACGCGGTCGGCTTTGAAAACCACATCTGCCTTGGCCAGCCGGATACGATTGTCGACCGGTTCAAGCAGATGACCTTGACCGAGAACGACCGCGGGCACGTGCTGCGCGAAATGATCTACAATTGCCGCCCGGCCGGCGTGATCTCGATCATCGGCGTTTACAGCGGCCTCGTCGACAAATTCCCGATCGGCATTGCGATGAACAAGGGCCTGACGTTCCGTATGGCGCAGGCTCATGTGAACCGCTGGACCGACGACCTGCTCCACAGGATCGAGGACGGGCAGATCGATCCGTCGTTCGTCATCACCCACAAGCGGCCGCTGTCGGACGGACCCGAGATGTACCGCACGTTCCGCGACAAGCAGGACAGCTGCATCAAAGTCATGCTGCAGCCCGCCTGATCACACAACGCACGTCACTATAGGTGCAATCATGTCATTCATGCTTTCCAAGATTTCCGACGTCACCCGCTCGCCCGGCGATCCCAAGGTTCTCGAGACTGGGCCGAGCTCAATCAAACCCGTTGATCGTTTTGGCCGAGCCCTCGGCTGGCTCAGCCTCGGGCTGGGGCTGACCGAGGTGCTCGCTGCTCCGCGCCTGACCAAGGCGCTCGGCGTCGAGGGCAAAGAAAATTTCGTGCGAGCGATGGGCGCGCGCGAGCTTGTTCACGGAGTGCTTTGCCTGTCCGTCAACAACGACTTCGGAGCCTGGATTCGTGTCGCTGGCGATGCGCTCGACCTCGCGGCGCTCGCCGCGGCGTATCGCGACGACAATCCGAAGAAGGGGAACGTCGGCCTGGCGATGGCGGCGATCATCGGCTGCACCATCGCCGATCTAGCCGCCGCGCAGAGCATCCGCAGCCTGCACAGCCGTTCTGGCGAAACGCGTCGCGACTATTCCGACCGTACCGGCTTCCCAAAAGGAATCGGCTATTCGCGTGGCAAGGCGTCCGGACGAGTGCCGCAGGACTTTCGGGCAACGCCCTCGTCCGCAGCAGCTTCGCCGACGACCGGCGAGACTTCACCTGCGTCGGCAGATCTCATCCTCGAGGTCTCGGCCTAAGCGCACCCTTTCACCTCAACTTAGCAAGACGGGAGAGCGACATGGCTCAAACCGGTAAAATCCTCATCGTCGTGACGAACGTCGATCAATATGATCGTGTGGGCTTCAGAACCGGCCTCTGGCTGGGTGAGCTGACCCACTTTTGGGATGCCCTACAAGAACAGGGCTTTCAGGCGGACATAGCCAGTCCGTCGGGAGGTTGGGTGCCTCTCGATCCGCAGAGCCTGATGATGCCGGAAATGGGGCACAACAGCCGACTTGGCGGCGACGTGACCAACCATTACCGCGACAAGCAGTTCATGGATCAGCTCAATCGGCACGTTGGCACTCTCGGAAATCAGCGCAGCCGACTATGACGGGATCTATCTGGCGGGCGGTCACGGGACGATGTGGGACTTCCGCTCGCCCGAGCTAGGCCGCCTCCTGACAGAGTTCTACGAAAGTGGGAAGATCGTTTCGTCCGTTTGTCACGGCCCCGTCGGTTTTCTCGAAGCAAAGCTCAGCGATGGCCGCTGGCTCGTTCAGGACAAGGAGATGACGGCTTTTTCCTGGGCGGAGGAAAAAGCCGATAACCGGGACGACGTGGTGCCCTTCAATCTCGAAGAAGAGCTAAAGGCTCGCGGCGCTCGCTACACCAAGGCGCTGGTGCCGCTCGGCAAGCATGTCGTGGAGGATGGCTTGCTCGATCACCGGACAGAACCCGGCGAGCGCTCATGGCGTCGGAGAGGCGGTCGCGCGCAGGCTGCGGGAAACTGCGCCGCAAGATCGGGAGACGGCCGAAGCCTTGTAGCGACGCGGCGACCCGCGGCCTCGGACCATGGACGAATGAACCTCGAACAACTCGTCGGCGCGGCGGTCGTCCTGATCTTCTCGCCGACATCTTTTTGACTGTCCTGTATGCGCGTGCAGGCACAAGCCTGATCGCGCGCTACGTCAACCGCGCCGCCTGGCAGTTGATCTCAGCGGTGAGCGGTTTGCTTGGACGAAGCAGAGGAAGGGTCCTGTCGCTCGGTGGTCCGATTATCGTCGTCCTCGTCATCCTCACATGGGCGGTGGGCCTGACCCTCGGCGCCGGGCTGATATGCAACCGCTGCTCGGCAGTTCGGTAAAGCCAAGTAGCGGTTCGACGCCGCACGATTTCATCACGGCCTGGTTCGTGGGTGCGAACAGTATGTCGATCGTGAGTGCTGGAGACTATTCGCCGCACACGCCGGCGACGCGCCTGCTTTTCATGTTCAATGCGCTCGCGGGTGCATCGGCGCTGTCGCTTACGTTGAGCTATTTGATCCAGGTCTATTCGGCGTTGCGTGAGCGCAATACCGTGGCGCTGACGGTCGACATGATGAGCGACTGCACTGGTGACGCGGCGCGGGCGCTGGCGCGTCTCGGTGCGGATGGCAAGTTTGAGGGTGGCTATTCCGAGCTCGCCAACCTGGCGAGCTCCCTCGCCGGGCTCAAGGAAGCGCATCATTTTTATCCGCTGCTCTTCTACTTCCGCTTCCGCGATGAGCGCTATTCGGTCAGCCGCGTCTGCTTCGTCATCCTCGACCTTGTGACATTGATGAGCACAGCCCTGGACCAGGAGCAGTTTGGCTGGCTCGTGCGCTCGTCGGCAGTCGCGCGCCTGCGGCACGGTAGCGAGTTGTTGCTCCAGGTCCTGGAAGTCGGTCTGCCTACGCGCGCGCCGTCGCAACCACAGGACGAGCAGCTGGATCGGATGCGAGAGCATTATGCCGCCTGCTGCCGTGAGTTGCAGGCTTCAGGGCTTCAGACGAGCAGCGGCGGTGCCGAGACATATGTGGCCGAGCGCATGAAGTGGGAGCGGCGCATCGTCTCAGTAGCTCCGGTCCTCGGCTATTCGATGGAAGACGTCACCGGCATCGCCGCTGCCTGAGTCGAGATGTGCTTTGCCGCACCGAGTTCAGGCGAGGGGGTAGCGCGCCACTTCCTCGTAATGGGCGCCGTGCTTCGAGAGACGGCTTTCGAAAAGGATGAAGTCTTCCACGTCGAAATGGATCGGAAACGAGGCCGCGCCGTCGCTCGAGGAAGTCCGCGACCTCGCGGGGAGCGGCGGCCCTTCCATCGCGCGAGGGTGATGTGCGGGTGGTAGGCGCGGCGTTCAGGTTCGAGACCGACGCTCTGGCAGATGCGCTCTACCTTGGCGGCGAGCGCGGCCAAGGGTTCCTTGGGTTCGACGCCGGCCCATAAGGCGCCGCCGTTGCGTTGCTCGAAGCGGCCAGCCCCCTGATGCGGATGTTGAACGGTTCGGAGCGTATTCGCTCGAGCGAGGCGGCGAGGTCCTCTGCGATAGGCCTGTCCACCTCTCCGATAAAGCGTAAGGTTATGTGCAGTTGCTCTTCGTTCTGCCACCGAAAGTGGGCCGTATCGTCCATTGCGTCGATCAGCAGGTCGCAGATTGGCTCGGGTGGGCGCATGGCGACGAACAAGCGGTGCATCACCGCCCTTTACCGCCATCTCCGCGATGGCGAGAGCGTCGCGCGCTCAGCCGGCGAAAACGCCGTACCGAACGTCGGTCACCTGTCCGTCAGCGTGTTCACGAGCAACAGGTCGGGCCCATAGCGGACCCACTGGTAGTGGGCGGGCGGCGCCATCAGTCCGAGGGTTGCCCAACCGGTGTAGTAATAAGAGGCCCCCAGGAACGACCGCGGCATCACCCAGCCGACCGAGCGGCGGGCGTAGCCGTAGCCGTGCGGCCATGCGTAGCGCGAGGCGGCGATCGGCGCGCCTCCCCAGCGGTTGCCGCTCCAGTGCACGTTGCGGTTCACGTTGACGTTGCGGTTGACGTTCACGTTCCGGTTAACGTTCGTGTTGTGGTTGACGTTGCGGTTCACGTTCGCGTTGTGATTGACGTTCCGGTTCACGTTCGCGTTGCGGTTTACATTCGTGTTGTGATGCGTGCTGACGTTTCGGTTTGCGGTCGTCGTCCTCGTGCCCTGGTGACTTGTCTGCCGGGTCGACTGCGTATGGCTACGATTGGCGCCGCCCGTGTGGGCGGCTCCGCCCGCGCGTTGGGCCGATACCTGCGCTGCGGAAGCCATGAGCAAGCCGAGCAGCAGTGCGGTGGTCGTGCGGCGGAGCATCGTCGCCATTTCGTTTTCCTTCGAAGAGGTGAGTTCGGAATAGCCTAACGATGCTCCGCTCGTTCCGGCGTTGCCCTAGGGTCTAATGCTGACTTCGGTCCGCGGTTGTTTTGACTCTCGCTTTGGCCGTGCCACAGTCGGTGTGAAGGGGTCACGCATGAGCGGCAAGACGAAGCTTGGCGATAAGGAATATGAGGAGCTTCTGAAGCCCCTCGCGCGGGAGCTTAGCGCTATGGCGCGCTGGGTGTCCGAGACCAAGCAGCGGCTGGTCATCGTGTTTGAGGGTCGCGACACCGCCGGGAAGGGCGGCTCGATCGACATGTTCGCTCGCGTTCTCAATCCGCGCCAATGCCGGGTCGCCGCGCTTCCCAGCCCCAACGACGAGAACGCACGCAATGGTATTTCCAGCGCTACGTCGAGCACTTCCCGGCGGAGGGAGAGATCGTGCTGTTCGACCGCAGCTGGTACAATCGTGCTGGCGTCGAGAAGGTGATGGGCTTTTGACGCCGGAGGAGACCGAAGCGTTCCTCGCGCGGTCCCCAGTTCGAGCGCCAGTTCGTCGACGACGGCATATTGTTCTTCAAATATTGGCTGACCTGCGATCAGGCGGTTCAGGAAGACCGGTTCGAGAACCGACTAACTAACCCAATGAAGCGATGGAAGCTTTCACCGATCGATATTCAGGCCCGCAAGCACTACGAGGATTACACCGAGGCGCGTGAGCATATGCTGGCAGCGACGCATACGGACTTCGCGCCGTGGACGCTGGTCGACTTCAACGACCAGCCGGTCGGCCGGCTAACCCTCCTTCGCGATCTGCTCGACCGGGTGCCCGACACGGAGCTTGCGCTCGACGACATCGCGTGGGCACCGCTTCCGCACGAGCCGCTGAAGGAGCGGTTCACCGTCCTAAAGCCGATCCCGTCTTACCCTATTCCGGAGGGCAAGGGCCTCAAGCACGACAAGGACGACAAGAAGCACCACCATCACGACCATTGACCCGCTTTGCAGTCGGCGGTTCTTCGCCTAGGCTGACCACATTAGGCGCCTTTTTCCGAGGGGGTCGGGGGATGCGCGCGACAAAGCTCCTTGCGAAGCTGACGATCTACTACCTTGTGATCGGCCTCGCCGTGTTCGCGGCGATCAAGATGTGGCCGTCGGTCACCGGCTGGCTGCCGATCGGCGGCGTCGAGCAACTGATCACACAACCGACCAAGAACCCGCTGCAGGCCAGCGAGGCGGTTCGCGCCGCGCACGTCAGCAATCTGGGGCAGAGCCTGTTCTGGTTGACCGTAGCGCTGCTCTCGGCGCTGCTGCTCTCGTTACCGGTCAGCTGGGTTTACATGGGGATCCGCAACGACGACGAATATGACCAGTCGCTGATCAACACGATCATCGTGCTGCCAATGGTCGTCACCGGCATCGTCATCATCGTGCAGAACTCGCTGGCGCTGGCATTCTCGTTGGCTGGCATCGCGGGCGCGGTGCGGTTCCGCAACTCGCTCAAGAGCTCGGGCGACGCTTTGTTCATCCTGCTCGCCGTTGCGATCGGATTGGCCGGAGGCATCGGCGCCGTCGAATTGGCCGCTGTCGTGACGGTGGCCTTCACCTACACGTTCGTCGCGCTATGGATGACCGAATATGGGGAACGCGCCGGCATGAAGCGGTTCCTGAGCGACTATAACCCGAACACGCATCCCGAGGCTGTCGCGGTCGCCGCCGTCGTGGTGGAAAGCTCCGAGAAAAAAGCCGACTAGTTCATTAGTTCACGCAGGTTTTCAGTACCTTCGAGCCGGTGCTCTCGTCGGTGGCGATGTTCGCGAAGAACCCGCCGAGGAAGGAGGACGCCCTCTGCTGCGTTTTGGCGTCCATGCCGGGGATCTGACTGAGTACGCCGAGGATCTGCGGCTGGTGCGCGCGGAACTGGCGAGCGGCGGCGAGCGCGTCGGCATTGTGGATGCAATAGCCACGGTAGAGGCGCTGACGGATGTCGGCGATGTCTAGTTCTGGCGGCGGCCCGGCGTAGGGAGCGCTGACGAGGCCTGAGAAGTCGAAGTCGTAGGGGATCGGGACGGTTTGCCCGGGCGCCAGCGGGCCGATCAGCCGTGCATTGTGGCAGCACTCGTCGCCGACGGGACCGGCGCGCATCGACCAGTCCTGATTGGAGATCATATACTGGAAGAGCGCGTATCGCGCCGCGTCAGGAGCGCTGAGGTCGGAGCCGGGATGCGCTCACCGGCTTTGGCTTCCGTGGTGCCGTTGCGCTTCGCGACGTCGTCCAGGTCCTCGATGAAGAATCCAACGCGGTTGACGATCGCGCTGCCATTGGCGCCGCGATAGTCGATGTTGGCGAGGCGCGCGCGGAAGCTCCTTGGCGAGAGGAGGTTAAGCATCCGGTACGCGGAATATTCGAGGAGGATCAGCTGTTGGTGTGCCGCCGAGCTGCGGCAGTGGGTCACCAACTTGAGATGCTTCTGTCCGGCAAAGGCGGAGGTCGCCGGCGGCGGTGTCGTGAAATCCACGCGCAGCGGCGGGAAGTCGCAGACCTCGCTCGTCCGTCGCGTGATCCCCCGCAACTTTAGGCTGATTGGGAGCGGCTGGCCGCCGGCCTCGGTAAGCGTGCCGGTAATCGGACTGTCGTTCTGACGGTTATAAATCAACGTTTGCAGTGGCGCCTGAATGATCAGCTGCAGGGGCTGGTCGGAGGCGAACAGGGGCTTGTCTGCTGCTGCGGGCGAAGCGAGTGCCGCTGACAAGGAAACAAAGATCGCCGCCAGTCGAAGTTTCATGGAGCCGGCCTCCCCACGCTGTGTGGAATCAGTTGATCGCCAACGATCTCGAGCCAAGTGAGCGGCCCGCCGTAGTAGCGCGATATGCCCGTGTCGGTGCGGGCAAGGCGGCCTCCGTTCGTGACGGCGATGCCCGTGAGGATGGGCGTGTGGCCGATGACGATGCGCTTCGCGCCGGTGGCCGCGAGCACGGTCGTCAGCTCCTGATCGATGGTCGGTCTCGGAGCAACGTTCGTCACGGGCGGGCGGTCTGCTTCGGCGTCCGGATCGCGGCCGGCGAGGCCCCGGTACCAGAGGGGCCCTAGGGGGGCGCTAAGGATGGAGGTCGGGCTATCGTCGGCAGCCGCCATCGCCGCCGCCACGCGCCGATTGATCTCGTCGATGCCGAGCGCGGCATATTCGGCGCTGAGACCTCCGTGGACGAAGATCGTCCCCTCGATCTTCACGACGGCAGGATTATGCGTCGCCCATTTGCCGAGCTCGCCCGTCTGCTGCCATGCGAGTTTGTGTTCAACCCAGCCGAGCGGGGTGGCTGCGATCCATTGCTGGCGGATCGCGTCGACAGGGATCTTGGGGTCCTTGGCGCGATACTCCGCTTCGATCGTCGCCTTGTTGAGCTCGAACACGCGGTCGCGGCGGGAGACGGACTGGCCGTCGACGAACGCCGCATACTCGCCCGCGCTCGTGTAGCGATTGTCTCCGAGCAGGTTCATCGCCTCATGATTGCCGAGCACGACCACCACACGACCGCCCTTCTTCGGCGCTTCGTTCTGCAGTTGCTGGAGGTTGCGGATGATCTTCAGGGACTTGGGCCGCGATCGGTGACATCGCCGAGCTGGACGAGGGTTGTTTTCCACCCATCCAATGACCGCGCGTGTCGGTTATGCCGGCTGCCTGAGCGATGGTCGTCCACGCCTGAAAATCGCCGTGGAGGTCGCCGACGGCGATGATCCGCTGCGGCTGTTGAGCGGTGGCAGGCGAGCCGAAGATGCCGAACAGGGTGGCAAGCGTTGCAAGCGCGACGCGGACGACCCGCCTCAGGCGGGCGACTGGAGCCCCCTCCATCATGCGCGCACTGTCGCACCAGCAAGGCGGTCCGGCAATGCCGTTAATGATGCTGACCTGAAGGCGCCGGGCTAACTTCTGCCTTCCATCTATTGCGGTCTTTTGCCGCTTAAGCTGCCTACAACCGTCAACAGATACTCCATCATTACCCTGATTACCGGCCCGAACCGACGAGCCTACCGGAGGCTCGCGATTGGAGGTCGTCATGAAACATGCCGTCTATCTTTCGATCTTGGCGGGTGCGCTCGCTGCCCCGGTGACAGCGCAGCAGCCGCTCGACGCGGAATGCTCCACGTCGGCCACCCAAGCCACGGGTTATACACCCGGCGCGGACAGCGGGCCGCAAGCGGGCGGCCGTGTCGCCGGCGCAGCAAAGGGGGCCGCGGCGGGCGCAGCTGTCGGTGCGGTACAGGGGAACCAGTACGACAATGCTTCTGGGCGGGCGAAGGACGCGAACCAGCAGAACAAGGCCCAGAACGGTGCCGCGGCCGGGATGGCAGTTGCGGGATCGCGCAACAGGCAGGACCGGCGCGAGGGCCGGCAAGATCAGGATGCCTGGCAGAAAAGCTATGACGGCTGCGTTGCGGCCAAGGGCTCGGCAGCTCCGCAATAGGGGTTCTCGACGCCGACCAGAAAAACACAGGGGGGAAATATGCGTGATTTCTTTCGGGTCGCGATTTGGCCCGTGCCGGCAGCCTGTCTTCTCATGTCCTCGACAGCGTTCGCGCAGCAAGCTGGCCAGGACCTGGTTCTACGAAACCCGTCGAACAGTGTTCACGTGCGCGTTCACCCGTGCGGCAAGAGCCGTTGCGGGACCGTTGTCTGGGCGAACGACAAGGCGAAGGCGGAATTCGGCTCGCGGCGGCACGCCCAAGCTGGTCGGCACCGAGCTTTTCAGGGAGTTCACCGAAGTCAGCCCGAAAGTGTGGAAGGGCAAGGTCTTCGTCCCCGACCTCAACAAGGTGCTGACCGGCACCGGCACAGTGAAAGATCAGAATACGATCGTGGCGCGCGGGTGCCTGTTCGCGGGCATGGGTTGCAAATCGCAGACCTGGACGAGAGTCCGATAGGGTCCGAGTGGGCCTTCCGCCAGCCGCAGCCTAGGCTGCGACGGGCTTTCGCGGTCGGCGTGCCGTAGCGCTCGCCTTAGCTTCGAATTTCGGCTTGGGTGGGGGTAGGGGTTCGAAGCTGCGGGTGACGGCGCTGCCGAGTTCCCCGGCGAGGCCGATGCCGTAGAAGCCGAGACTGACGAGCATGGCGGCGGGGCGCTGCCAGACAGGGAGCTCGACCTCGTCTCCGTTGCGCCAGATACGCCACCAGCTCTTGCCGACCTTGCCGCCGAAGAACTTGAACGCGAAGGCGAGACGGCCGATGCGCGACCTCGTCGCGGTCTGGAAGGCCTGGTAGTCGCGATCGAGACCCATGGTCCAGGCGCGCCACACAAGGAAGCTGTAGCCTGGGTGAGGCGCGTGAACGGTCATCGCGTCGGCCGTGCGCGTGTACTGGTACCCGCGTGCGCTGAGGTCGCGCAGCCAGAAACCGCACTGCTTCTTGAACGCGGGGAGGTCCGGGAATGGGTTTTCGCGGAAGAAGTCGGTGCGGACCGCGCAATTGTTGGCGTGGATCTTCTCGCGCTTGACCGTCTTCTCGCGCTCCGAGCGGAGGTCGAAGATCCAGCTGAGCGCGAAGGTCTTCGACAGGAAGTCGTCGGCGCCGAGAACGGTGAAGCCGCCGACGGCCATCATCTCGGGATCCGAGAATGGCTTAATGAGGTTCTCGAGCCAGCCACGCTGGGGCGCCGCGTCGCTGTCGAGCATGATCGAAAGCTCGGTCTTTGCGCGCGAGATGCCGAAGTTCTTGAGCTTGTAATAGGTGAGGCCGTCCGTCGGGATAATCTCCAGGTCGGCAAGGTCCTTCAGGCGCGGTCCGGTAGTGGCAAGCGTCTGCTCGATAGCGCCCGGGTCCACGGCATTCTTGTCGTAAAGGTACATGATCCGCGGTTTCGCGGTCATACGCGGCGCGACCTCCGCAATCTCACTCTCGAGCGCGGCCATTGCGGCGCGCGTCCATTTATCCTGGACGTCGATCGCGTTCTCCCATTCGATCACGATCGTGACCTGGGGCAGCGACTTGGTGGTCGGTTTCTTCGATGCGGTCTTGGCCATGGCACGGCTAATATAGGAGTGCCGCCGTTTGCGGCTAGTCCGCTCGGTCCGTTACGATCGCCTGAGCGCAGGGATCGGGTCTAGTGCGGTTTCGCTTGAAGTCCCTCTGAGCATCCACGATATATCTGCAATAGCGAACGGGCCCTTTGCCCGCGCGAGAGGAGTGAAAATGGCCATTTGGCAAGACCCGCGCAGCACTGCCGAGAGGAGTGCGGGCGTGAACACCGCGACGGTAGGCGTTCCCAGCGTCACCCGCGATGCGGGCCTTCGGTCGTACATGCTTTCGGTTTACAACTATATGGCGTCGGGCGTGCTGCTCACGGGCATTATCGCTTTGGGCGTCGCCAACAGCAGCCTGATCAACCTGATCGTCAATCCGGCGACCGGCCAGTCCACGCCGCTGTTCTGGGTCGCGCTGTTCGCGCCACTCGGGATCGTCTTCGCGTTGAGCTTCGGCATCAACCGGATCTCGGCCAGAACCGCGCAGGCGTTGTTCTGGGTCTATGCGGCGCTTGTCGGTGTTCAGTTCTCAAGCCTGTTCCTGGTCTACACCGGTGTGTCGATCGCGCAGACGTTTTTTGCGACTGCCGCGGCGTTCCTTGGTCTGAGCCTCTACGGCTACACGACCAAGCGGGACCTGTCGGGTTTCGGCACGTTCCTGGTCATGGGTGTCGTGGGCCTGTTGGTCGCGATGGTGATCAACATCTTCCTGCGTTCGCCGGCGCTGAACCTGGCGATCAGCGCGATCGGCGTGCTGCTATTCGCGGGCCTCACGGCCTACGACACGCAGAAGATCAAGAGCATGTACTTCGTCGTCGCCGGACATGGCGAGGCGATGGCGAAGAGCGCCGTGATGGGCGCGCTTCAGCTCTACCTCGACTTCATCAACATGTTCCTGTTCCTGCTGCGGTTCATGGGCGACCGCCGCTAAAAGCAGCGAACCTAGTCAATCGATGGGCCGGGGGAGCGATCCTCCGGCCCTTTTCGTTCGAGTGTCAGAATGCGCGACTTGGACAGCGTTTTCCCGAAGCTTGCGGCCTCGTCCTTCCGGGCGAAATTCCGGCTTGGTCCAAAGGATCAGGCGTATCTGGATAGCCGCGGTCTCGACATCGTTACTGAGCACGCCCGCGACTTGATCGCGAAGCGGCTCGCGCCAGCCGAGCCGTTGAACGATGGCCGGCAGACGCCCTGGCGAGGGCATCCCGTATTCGTCGCGCAGCATGCGACGGCGACCTGCTGCCGCACATGCCTCGCCAAGTGGCACGGAATCCCTGCGGGTCGGCCGCTGAGTGCGGAAGAGCAGGACCATGTTGTCGAGGCAGTCCGGCGCTGGTTAGCCGAGCCTCGTTAGGCGGCCATTCTGCTGAATGCTCGATACTCGTCTCGCGGGAGACCGCCTCCAGCACGGAAGCCGCACGATGCAGTGGTTGCGGCCGCAGGACGGGTACAACGCGATCTCAACGACGGCCGGTGATTTCAACGTTCTCCAGGTGAACTGGTTGAGCGAAGCGGATCGTAAGCTGCAGAAGGCTTAGCTTCGACCCTTCTCGTATTGATTTGGACCGGCGGTCTGGCACCGCCGGTCCACTTCACGCGAGATGCTGTTTGAATGCGGCGAGCGTGCGCTTCCAGGCGAGGTCGGCGGCTGGCTTGCTATAGCGCTCTGCCGACGTGTCGTTGTTGAAGGCGTGATTGACGCCCTCGTAGAGGTAGAACTTCACGTTCTTACCGGCGGCGCGCAGAGCGTTCACCCACGGGAAGGAGGTCGAGTTGACGCGGTCGTCGAGGCCAGCGTCGTGGATCACCATGGCCGACTGTACCTTCGGTGCTTCGGACGGATCTGGGGCGGGGCCGTAATAAGGGACACCTACGGCGAGCTGGTCGCCGGCGGCGGCGACGAGGCGGTTCGTGAGGCCGCCGCCCCAGCAGAAGCCGACGGCTCCGACCTTGCGGCCACGGCTGGAGTTCCTGAGTTCGCCGACAATCGCGACAGCATCGGAAACGGATTTGCCCAGATCGAGCTTACCGATCGCATCGCGGGCTGCGTCTTCGTTCGAAGGGGTTCCGCCAGACGGGGAGAGCATGTCTGGGGCGACAGCCCGGTAGCCGGCAACTGCCACCCGGCGAGCCACGTCGCGGATGTGGTCATTCAGGCCGCGATTCTCGTGGATGACGATGACCGTCGGCTTGAGCGACCGGCTGCGTGGTTCGGCAACATAGGCCTTGTAGCCGCCGGTCAGCGTTTGCGTGCGAGTGGTGATCCTGGGATCGTTCTCCGCAACGACAGCGGCAGCGGCAGGGGAGGCGGCGATGCCCGCGATCAGCAGCTCGGCGGCGGCTGCGCTGCCCGCGATTTTGACTATCTCGGCCATGAACGAGCGGCGCTCCATGCCTTCGTGGGTGAAGCGGTCGTAGAGGGTGATGGCCTTCTGGCGGGTGTTATCGTCCAACGCAGCCTCCGTCATTGCCGTACAGAGCGCTGGATTGCCACGCTCGTTCGACGCTCGCAATGACGGCTGTCGCGCCTAGGCCGGCTGCGGCATGCTCGCCTGAATGTGCGCCTGCGCTTCGTCGTCTTTCGCGCCCGCGCGCTTGAAGGCTTCGCGCTCTTTCAGGCTGTCGGTGTAGCGAGCGAAGCTGTCGCGCTGCGGCAGGGTGCCGAACTGCGTCCCCCACATGACGGCAGAGCCGACGTACACGTCCGCAGCGGTGAAGCGGTCGCCGCAAACATAATCGCGGAGCGAGAAGAGCTCGTCGAGCACCGACACGACCTTGTCGTAGCTGCCGTAGCCGAACATGCGGCCCTGCTCGGGCGCTGGATCGAACTTGGCATAATGGTTTGTCACGGCCTGCTCGACTGGGCCCGCAGCGTAGAAGAGCCAGCGGTAGTAGTCCGCTTTCTCTTCGTCGCGCGGCGCCAAATTCGCCTGAGGGAAGACGTCAGCCAGATACGCGCAAATTGCCGCAGATTCGGTGATGACGTGGCCGCGATGCTTGATTGCGGGGACCTTTCCCATCGGATTGACCGCCAGATATCGATCCGCCTTCATCTGATCGTAGGGGACGATTTCGGTGTCGTATGGCTGGCCCACCTCCTCAAGCATCCAGCGGACAATCCGTCCACGCGATTGCGGGTTCGTATAGAAGATGAGGTCAGCCATTTTCGCGACTCCCTGGTTGGAACAAAGAGCGAACTACTCCTCTTCGAGCGACTGCTCAAGCAGGTCTAAGAGCACGTTCAGACTCTCAACGCGGATAGCACCGCGGCCTACCCGCCCGAAATGCTGTTCGCTGTGAAGCGTACGACCGTTGCGGCGAGCGACGGCGACGTGGACGAGGCCTTCTTCATTGCCGGGACCGGCAGGGCCTGCGAAACCCGTGACGCCCAGCGCGATGTCGGCTTTCGAGCGCTTAAGCGCACCTTCCGCCATCGCGCGGGCAACGACCTCCGACACCGCGTCATTATGCTCGAGCAGGCTGGGCTCAATCCCTAGCAGCTCTGCCTTGGCTTCCTTGGTGTAAGTGACGAAGCCGCGGTCGAAGCCGCGGCCCGCGCCTTCGATGTCCGTCAGCAATGCCGCGAGCATTCCGCCCGTGCAGCTTTCAGCCGTCGCGACCGTCAGCTTTCTGTCGCACAAGCGGTGCATGAGCCGCTCGGCCTGCTTGTCCAGCTGGTCCGGAAGTGCAGGCTCGAGCGTTTCACTCATCCGCGTTCGCCCTTCCTTGGGCTGGCCGGCGTAGGAGCGGCGCCGCCGTTGCGCTCACCGCCGGACTTGTCGCGGGTCGCGCGGAACTCGCTGTCGGCACCCCAATTCGGCCACACGCGTGAATTGGCGAGGTCGCGGCCGAGATTGTGGAGCAGCTGGACGTCGTCGGCCATGCCGGTGAAGTCCCAGCTTGCCGACCATTCGTCGCTCGGCTGGTGGTAGTGCTTGGTTACATAGTCCTTGCCGAGCGCTTCGCCGCGCTCCGTGCCGCCGTTCACCAGGTCATTGCCGTCGCCAAAGCTGATCGCCGGGACGCCGACCTTGGCGAAAGAGAAGTGGTCTGAGCGGTAGAAGTGACCTGCCTCGGGATGCGGATCCGCGCTATAGTAGCGGCCCTGCTTCTTTCCTTCCGCTACGAGCATATCGAGCAGGTCGAGCTTGGCGTTGCCGGAGATGGTGAAGTTCTTGGCGCGGCCCCAGATCTGCCCACCGTCGGTGTTCAGAACACCAGCAGTCTTGGCAGCCGGGAAGAGCGGATTCTGCGCATAATATTCCGAACCCAACAGGCCTTTCTCCTCCGCGGTCACTGCGAGGAAAACAACCGAACGGTCGGTCCGCGGCTCGCGAGCGAAGGCGCGAGCCTGCTCGAGGAGCTGGGCGATGCCCGTCGCGTTGTCGAGCGCGCCATTATAGATCGTGTCTCCACGCTCATCCGGCCGGCCGATGCCGAGGTGATCCCAGTGCGCGCTGTAGATCACCGTTTCGTCCGGATGCTTCTTGCCCGGAAGATAGCCGACGACGTTGTGCGACGTAATCGTGCCCACGTTCGCCTGTGCTGCGGCGCTGAGCGTCGCCTTCAGCGGAATGGGCTGGAAGGCCTTGGTCTTCGCCTGGGCCTTGGCCCGATCGAAGTTCAGGCCTGAAGCGGCGAGAGATCTGCTCGGCGAGCGGACGCTGGATCCAGCTTTCGAACACCGTGTGCGCACCGGCCGGGTTCGGACGGACGATGTCGAACTGCGTGTTCGTGTTCGAATTCTTGACGGTGTTCCAGCCGTAGGAAGCAGGGTCCGTCTCGTGGACGATGAGGACGCCGGCCGCGCCGCGGCGAGCCGCTTCCTCATATTTATAGGTCCAGCGGCCATAGTAGGTCATCGCCTTGCCGCCGAAATTGCCTTCGCCGCCTTCGAAGTCCGGGTCGTTGATCAGGACGACGAGCAGCTTGCCGCGCACGTCCTGGCCCTTGAAGTCATCCCAGCCGCGTTCCGGAGCAGTCACGCCATAGCCGACGAAGAGCAAGGGCGCGTTGGCGAGCTTGACGGCGTTCTGCCCGTTAAGCGGCGCCTTGAGCGCGATCTGATCGCCCTGCGTGAGCTGCAGCGATCGTCCGTTGCCGAGGTTGAGCGTGAACTGCGGGTTCCCGACGATGTCGGACTTCAGCAGCGGCACGTTCTGGAAGTAGCTGCGCTGCCCGTTGGCGGTGTCGCCGGCGGGCTGGAGGCCGATCTCCTTATATTGCTGCGCAATGTAATGGATCGTCTTCGTCTCGGCGGGGGTCGCGGGCCCTCGCCCTTCAAACGCATCTGACGAAATGTACTTGTCGACGTCGGACATGCGCTGGGCGCTGATGCCGCTCGCCGGAGCCGCAAGGATTGGAGCAGCAATAGTGAGCGCAATCGCGCTCGCCGCAAGCAGGCTAAATGTCGTCATTGTCTCTCCCCGAGCAGGTACAGCGACGGGCGGCGAACTCGCCGCACGTCGCAAAACGAATTGATTATCCGTTAGTTAGTGAACTGAGGCTGTGGAAGTGCCTTCGTTCGAGGCGACGGGCTGCGCGCCCTTGTCCCGGTAGCGGTCGAACCAAGCGATGATCGCAGCCGCCTTTGCCGCCGATTGGCTGGGCCGGGAGGCGATACCGCCGTGACTTGCCTCGGGCACCTTCACGAACGTCGTGGGCACCCCCTTGAGCTTCAGTGCAGCGTAGAATTGCTCGGCTTCGCTATCGGGGGTGCGATAATCTTCGCTGCCCACGACGACGAGCGTCGGCGTCTTGACGTTCGCGACGAGGCTGAGCGGGGATCGCGCCCAGTAGGACTGGTAATTCTGCCACGGCATCGAGCCCATCCAGTAGCGGGCGAAGAACGGAACACCGTCAGCCGTGAGCGCCATGCTGGTCCAGTTGATCACCGGCTTTTGCGCCGCGGCCGCTTTGAAGCGATCCGTCTTGCCGACGATCCAGGCGGTGAGAATGCCGCCGCCGGAACCGCCGGTGACGAACAGATTGTTGGGGTCCGCAACACCATTCGCGACGGCTGCGTCGACAGCAGCCATCAGGTCCGTGAAGTCGCTGTCCGGATAGGTCTTGTCGATGCCATCGGCGAAGGCCTGGCCGTAGCCGGTGGAGCCGCGCGGGTTGGTGAAGAGCACCGCGTAACCGGCGGCTGCGTACAGCTGGTAGTCGGTCGCGAAATGCGGGCCGTAGGAGCTGTAGGGACCGCCGTGGATCTCCAGGATCGTCGGCACGCGCTGACCGGCCTGATAGGTCGGCGGAAGCAGCAGCCATGAGGGCACGTTGCCGCCATCAGGCGCGCGGACGTTCAGGTTCTGAAGGGTCGCCAGACGCTTTCCGCCAAGGCTCAGCTCATTGAGGTGCGTCAGTTGGCGCGCCGCGCCGCCGGTGGAAACTGCGACGTCGGTCGGGCGATCGACCGGGCTGACCGTGAACGCGACGGCGCCGTTCTTGGCGACGCTGAAGCTGCCGCCTGCATAGGGACGATCGTAGGAGAAGGCGGCCGCATCATGCGTGATCGGACGAACGCTGCCGTCGAGGCCGACACGCGAGACCGTGAACGCGCCGTTCTCTTCATACCCCGCGATCAACGAGCGGCCATCGGCGGCCCACTCGATCTGATTTACATCCCGGTCGAGGGAGGGTGCGACGAGGCGCGGTGCGCCGCCGGTGAGGGGCATCACGTAGATATGGCTTTGCTCGAAAGCCTTCGGCGTGTCGTCGAAGCCTACGAAAGCGATCATTCGGCCGTCCGGTGAGACTTCCGGGCCGGCGTCTGGACCCTTGCGGCTGGTGATTGGAGACACTTGACCGGAGTCGACGTCGAGGCGGTAGATCTCACTCTCGCGACCGGCGGTTTCCCAATCGGGTGTGCGCAGCGCGCTGAACAGGATAGCGCGGCTGTCCTTCGTCCATTCGGGCGCGCCGTCATGATAGGCGCCGAAAGTCAGCTGGCGCGGCGCGCCGCCATCCGCATCGACGACGAAAATCTTGTCGAAGCCCGGCTTGATGTAACCCTGGCCGTCGGCGCGGTATGTGACCTTGTCGATAATCTCGAGCGGCTTGGCCCAGTTTGCGCCCTCCGGCTTGGGCGGCGCCGCACCAAGCTTCGTGCCCTCATCGGGCACATTCATTACATAAGCGATGCGGCGGTCGTCGGGCGACCAGGCAAGCGCCTGCGGACTATCAGGAAGGCCGGTGACCCGGACCGTCTGGCCAGTGTCCATCCAGCGCACAAACAGCTGCGGCGCGCCGCCTTCCGCGGTCGAGGCATACGCGAGGCGGCGACCGTCATTCGACCAGCGCGGGTTGAAATGGTCGCCGGTCCCGGCGGCGATGGGCCGCTGCTCCCCAGTCGCGACGTTGATGAGCCAGATCGACGAGCGCGCCTTGTCGGTCATGATGTCGGCCGAGCGGCGGACATAAGCGACGAAACGTCCGTCGGGGCTGATCTGCGGATCGGATGCGGCGGAAAGATCGAACAGGTCGCGGCCGGTGAAGGTCGGGTTGGGGGCGTCCGCCGCCTTCGCGGCAAACGCGGCGGGTGCGGCAAGGCAGGTGGCAGCGAACAGGATCGCGAGCATGCGCGTTGATTTCACGAAAAAGGACTCCCCACGGCAAGAAGGTGCGCACGATTCAACGGGGTTGCCGGACGCGCAAGCGATTTCGACACTGTCGTTGGCACCTTTCGACAAGCGGCTCGTTACGTCGCGCGCGACGGACTGGGCTGGAGTTTGCGTATGATGATGGTTCGGACGGAACTGCGGCAAAGCGCCATACACGGAATCGGCGTCTTTCTGAGGGAGCCGGTGCGGGCTGGGCAGACGATCTGGCGCTTCGACAGCCGTATCGACCGCGTATTCGCCGATGACGAACTGCGCGATTTGCCGGAGATCCTCCAGGAGTTTCTGCGGACGTATTCGACGCTGCACGCCGATATGAAACTATGGGTGCTGTGCGGTGACAACGGGCGACACTTCAATCACTCGGACACGCCCAATACTCGATCGCTAGGCATCGCCTTTGGGGACGATGTCGCCGGACGAGATCTGCCGTCCGGCACCGAGCTGACGACGGATTACCGCACCATCTGCGACGCCATGCGGCTTCAGGGCATGGACTTCATCCAGCCCCAGGCGGTCAACAGCTGAAGCTGCCCGGCGATAAGCTTGTCGCCGATGTCCAAACGGTAACGGACGTTCGGCGCGGCGATCCGCCCGGCACGGGCATAGGCGGCGGCCTGGGCCTCCAATATCGTCGATCCTGTTCCGGTCACGACGGCAGTCCAACCGTATAGCCCGGCGGTAACCAGGTCACCCGCTTCAAGCCCGACTTCGCCGAGATGGAGATGTTCTTCTTCGACGTCGCCGATGATGATCGGCAGGCCGGTCGGAGCATCCAGTTCCTCGCGCGAATATGGAAACGGCGGGGTGCTGAGGACAATCGCCAGTGCGAAGCCTTCATGCGTTGGAAGTTCGGTTGCGGCAGGGTCCAAAGTGGTCGCTAGAAGCTCACCCCAGCCGATCGCCTGCAGCGGTTCGAGAACAGCGAAACCGGGATAGCCGAAGCGGCAAGTGAACTCCAGCGGCCACGCGCCATCCTCGTTGACGATCATGTTGAGATTTACCCAACCGACATGGCCTGCTTCCCGCAGCAACGGTTCGACGCGGGCTAAAGTGGCGTCAAACAGATCGTCGGCACCGCGGAAGGTCGCGACCGTGCCCATTTCGCCGGTAAGCTCGCCAAGGTCACCGGCGAAGAAATGCTTGTGCTCCCAGTCGAGGCAGGCGGGCCGCAGGAATCGAGAACCATTGAAGAAGGCTCCGACACCGGTCTCGACGCCCGCGACGTGATCCATGAGTACGAATTTGTCCGACGGCGGTCTGACCTTGAGCAGCGACGCAATGTCGCGACCGTCGGGCATGATGCCGACCCAGGTCTCGCCGGCCGAAGCGCTCATCTTCAGCGCGCAACGGCGAGGACGCTCCGCAAGATCTGCGAGCGCGTCGGCGGTGCTTTCGAATTCGGTCGTCGGCGCGACCTGCAGGCCGAGTTCGCCGAGCAATCGCTGTGCGTACGCTCTGTCGTTCTCCAGGCGATCGCCGAAGGCGCTTCCGCCGACGACCTTGTACCCTTCGAATTCGGAGCCGGTCCTGGAGCTCGCCGAACCCGACAGCTTCAAACAGGATGATGCCCTGGTCGCCTGCCTCCCGAATCCATGGCAGTTCTTGCTGCCAATCGTTTATGCGCGGAACCATTCCCGCCATTGTGCCGGAAGCAAGCGGATTGCTGACGCTGAACTCGAACCTCGTGGCGTTCGCCGAGCAGGCGAAGGTACATCGAGCCGAGGTCGCAGGTCTCTGTGATGCCGAGTACGCGCACTGCCTTCTGCTAGCGGACGGAACCGCAGCATGCGACAGGCTGTTTCCAACCGCGATGGCGACAGTCTTCCAGTGGCGTAATGAATTGCACCACGTTCTTAGCCCGGACGTACAGCAACGACTTGCACGCTGGAACCGCGAACGCCTTCAGCCGCGGCTTCCCGATAATGACTGGCATGGCGTTCTCGAGAGCGACCGCGAGATGCTGCTCCTCGAAGGTGAGTTCATCGAGCATCTTCGGTCGGAGGCGCGCGCCCGCGCAGTCACGGCGCCGGTCGAGCCGGCTGCGTTTGTGGCTTGGTACAAGTCTCTGAAGGAGGATGGGCCAGGCCAGGGTGACCCGCTTTTCTCGTGGCTCGCCGAAATATCATCTCTCGAGCAAATGCGCTGGTACCTGGAGCAGGAAGCGGCTGGCGAGGCAGGGTTCGACGACCTGACGGCACTCACGCAGATCAAGCTGCCGACGCGCATCAAGCTCGAACTGGCGCGCAATTATTGGGACGAAATGGGTCGCGGCAACGAAAAGGGCATGCACGGACCCATGCTCGAACGGCTGACGGTCGCCCTCGATATACGGCCAACGATCGAAGGCACGGCTTGGCAGAGCCTTGCCCTCGCCAACGCGATGACAGCGATGGCGACCAGACGAGACTATGCGTGGCATTCGCTCGGCGCGCTCGGCATCATCGAGCTTACCGCGCCAGGGCGATCTGCTGCCGTCGCGGCGGGCCTAAAGCGTCTCGGCGTTCCCGCAGGAGCAAGGACTTACTTCCAACTTCATGCAACCCTGGACGTGAAGCACAGTGAGGCCTGGAACGCGGAGGCGATCGGACCCGCTATCGCTGAGGATCCGGCGCGCGCAGTGGCGATTGCCGAGGGAGCGCTCATCCGCTTGAGCTGCGGAGCCCGCTGCTTCGAACACTATCGTCGAGAGCTTTGGTGAGCGCCCACGCGGCTCTGGTGCAATTGCTGTGCGCGCTACGATCTCACGATTACCGCTTCATCTGCGTCACTCCGGCAACCCACGCACGGGTTCTCGCCAGGCTACAGGGGCGTCCAAATTTGCGAGACGTCTTCGGCTGGAACAGGCCGTTCGCTCCCGATGAGATTTCATCCGATCTGTGGCGGCTGCTCGAGGCGGCTGACGCCCTCGAAACGGTGGCCGAAGGGAAGCTCAGGAGCCGCATACGGGTCGCGAGCCTCGATGACCTTTTGTTCATCCACTCGAGCTTCCCGACGGAAGCTGCGGACTCGGTGTTCTTCGGTCCCGACACCTATCGCTTCGTGCGCTTTATTCAGCGGCAGCTCGCAAAGAGCGAAGGAGCGAGAAACGTTGTGGACATGGGTGCAGGAACGGGCGCTGGCGGCATTGCCATCGCTCGGCTTTGCACTGGCGCCAGAAATCACCTGCGTGGAGATGAACAGTCGTGCGAATGAGTACGCACGCGCCAATGCGGCTGCGGCTGGAGTTGAGGTCGAGTTCGTGCAATCGGATCGGCTGCCGAGCCGCGCGGACGTCGTGATTGCCAACCCGCCATACATGATGGACGCGCGGTCGAGGACGTATCGCGATGGCGGGCAATTGCTTGGAGGTGCCGTCGCGCTCGACTGGGTTCGCCAAGGGCTGTCGAACGTAGCGCGCGGAGGCCAGATCCTGCTCTATACCGGCGCGGCCTATGTCGATGGCGGCTCGCCCCTTGTCTCAGCGCTGGAGGAGGAGTGCCGGTCGGCCGGAGCGCCGATGATGGTCGAAGAGATCGATCCCGACGTGTTCGGAGAGGAACTGGATGAGCCGCCCTATCAGGGTGCCGAAAGAATCGGCGCAGTGGGGATTTCCATCAGCCTGCGAGGATAGGAACGCAGCGGCTCAGATATCGTTGAATGCGGCCGAGAGCGGATGTCTGATAGACTGACGGACGATGGTCCCCGATTTCGACAGCTTTTTCCTTGCGGGCTTCGAGTGCTCGTCGCACCGGCGGCGTGATGGTGTGCGCCTGGACCTGATCCGTGCGACGGGTCACGACCGCCACGTGCACGAGGACTATCGGCTGTGCCGCCAACTCGAGTTCAGAAGCTTCCGCGACGGAGTGCGTTGGCATCTGATCGAAAAGGCGCCCGGAAAGTATGACTGGTCCAGCTGGATGCCGGCGCTGAGTCCGCGGAAGAACTGGAGCTCCAGGTAATCTGGGACCTTTTCCACTACGGTTCGCCCGATCACGTGGATCAAGCCGGTGGCGATTTCCCTGCTCGCTTCACCGACTTCGCCCTTGCGGCGGTCGAAGTGCAGCAGTCGGTCAGCGGCAGACCACCGATGGTTTGCCCGCTCAACGAGATCAACTTCCTATCGTGGCGGTCGGCGTGGGGTACTTCCCCAGCGTCGGTTCACAGGAGCACGGCTGGTTCAAGCGACAGCTTGTTCGCACCGCAATCGAGGCCGCCAAAGCCGTTCGGGCGCAGTGGCCGGATGCTTTCATTTCATGGGCCGAGCCGTTGGTGCACATCGCGCCCAGGAGCATCGCCGGCCGGAAGTGCGCGCTGCAGAGCGATATCGTCAGGGACAGTTCGAAGCATATGACTGGATCATCGGCCGGGCCGAGCCGGAAGCCGGCGGTGACCCATCCTTGGCGAGCTGATCGGATTAAATTTCTATCCGCATAACCAATGGTATCTAGACGGGCCGACCATCCCGATGGGCCATCACGAATATCGGGCGCTGTCCGAGATGCTGTGCGAAGTGGGGGAGCGTTACGGCAAGCCGATACTTCATTTCCGAAACGGGAGCGGAGGGGAGCGGTAGACCGTCATGGTTCCATTACGTCTGCAGCGAGGTTGGCGATGCGATGGACCGCGGCTCGGACATCCGCGGCATCTGCTGGTATCCGATTACGGCCTATCCCAGCTGGGCATTTCTCGGCACGCCGAGGCCGGACTTCTATCGCCCTTCACTTCAGAGGGCGTTCGCCATGTGGACGAGCCATTGCTGCGGGAAATGGAGGTGCAACGTGAACTGTTCGAGCAACGGAAAAGGCGGCATGAGCACGACCGGCAAAAGGGACTGAGTGTCGTTCGCCGCTAGGTGACAGGCACGGGCCGCGGCTTATCGACGGAGTGCCGACATACGGCCAGCCATCCTTCCCATTCCAACTTGTCGATCAGCAGGATGCGACGGCTATTGATCTCGTCTTCTTGCCGCTGACGGGGCCGGTTAACGTCGATCGCGTGGTAGACGATCCACACGTCGCCGGCACTGTCCGTCACGATCGAATTGTGCCCGGGGGCTAGCCAGCGCTCGCTCTTGAATAGCATCAGGCTGTGCGGGACGCCCTTGGCCTGCTCCAGCGTCTCGAACGGGCCGGTCGGCTCGCGCGACCGAGCGACCATCACACCATATTCGGCATCGGGTCCGCAGCAATTCTAGCCCCGAATAGAAGAGGTAATGGAAATCGCCGTGGCAGATTACCCAGGCTGCTTCGACCAGCCGGGGGAAGGCGCCTTTTGACGGATTGGGCCACACCAAGTTCACGGGCTCGCTGCCCGCAACGAAAGACATGCGGTCCGCCGCAAGCTCCTGCACCTTGATCGGCTGGAATCCCGATCCCCAATAGAGCCAGTGCTTGCCCGTGACCGGATCGTCGTAGGCCATGGGATCGATAAATTCGAAGCCGACGTCAAGCAGCAGCGGCATGCCCATATCAACGAATGGGCCGGCAGGTGAGCTGGACGTGGCAACGGCAAGACAGTGGCCGCGTTCGGGATCATGGCAGGCATCGTGCGTGGCCGAATAATACATGATGTACCTCCCGCCATCGAAGATGATGCTCGGCGCCCAGAAGGCCTGCGTCGTCCGCGCCCAGCTCGGTTTCTCCGGCAGCGCGTCGCCGAGATATTCCCAATAGATGAGGTCAGCCGAGCGAGCGACCTGGATGTTGATCCACTGCCGGTCGCGCAGCGTCTGCGTGGCATAAGCGTAATAATATCCGTCCCGCGCTTGGATGACCGCGGGATCTGGAAAGTCCGCGTCGAGCACGGGATTGACGTAAGTGCTCGTGACCGGGGTGTGCGAGGGTGCACCCGCTTCAGCAGCGATAGCTTTTTTGGGATCGGGAGATGGCATCGAGACCACCATTATGGTTCGGCCGCGGCGAAAGATACACGACGAAGGGCCGGAAGTTTCCTTCCGGCCCTCTTTCTGCAACTGAGGCGCCTTAGTCGCCCGCTGGAGCTTCGCCGTCCGCCTTCCGCTTTGCAGCAGTCTTGTCGGCCTTTGGCTTCTTTACCTTGGTTGGCTTCGGTGCGGCCGGCACGATCTCGAACGACGGGGCATTGTCCTTGATTCGGACTTTGACCTCGCCGCCGTTAA
>CAVVWY010000015.1:0-18524 GCA_963752025.1 uncultured Alphaproteobacteria bacterium
GAGAGCGACGCCACGCGAGTAAAGTTAAGCGATTGCTTAAGTGGCTTGCGGGACAACTGCTGTAGCGATACTTAAGCGCATGCTTAACGATTCGCTGCAGCTCGATCGCGCCTTTGCCGCCCTCGCGGATCCGGTTCGTCGCGGCATGCTCGCGCGGCTCAGCCGGGGTCCTGCATCGGTCAGCGAACTGGCTGCTCCACTCCCGATCAGCCTGCCTGCGGTGATGCAGCATTTGAAAGCGCTCGAAATCAGCGGATTGGTCGCGTCACAGAAAAAGGGGCGCGTGCGAACCGTACATCTTGAGCGCGACGCGCTAGCTGACGCCGAAAGCTGGCTGACCCGGCGCCGCCTGGAATTGGAAGCGCAGCTCGATCGCTTTGAAGAATATCTCGTAACCCTGCAAAACAACGGAGAGAAATGATGGCGGGACACGATGACCTGTTGCTCGAACGGACATTGAACGCGCCGGTCGGCGCTGGTGTGGGAGGCGTACACCAATCCCGAGCACCTGAAGCGCTGGTTCGCACCGAGACCCTACGAGATCACGGAGGTCGAACTGGATCTTCAGCCCGGCGGTATTTTCCGCTTCCGCATGGTTGGACCCGATGGGTTCGATACCGGACACGGCACGGCAGGTTGCGTCCTAGAGGTGGTCGCCCAGAAGAAGCTGACGTGGACCAGCGCCCTCGGCCCCGGATATCGGCCGAATGGAATGGGCGAAGGCTGCGAAGCTTTCCCCTTCACGGCGGTGGTGACATTCGCTGATGCTGGCGACGGCAAGACCGCCTACAAAGCGGTCGCCATGCATAAGGACGATGCCGACCGCGAAACCCACGAAAAAATGGGCTTTCACGAAGGCTGGGGCACGGTCGCCAGTCAGCTGGAGGAAGTCGCGCGCGAACTCGCGGTAAACGCCTGACCCACAAACAAAATGCGCCGGAGCCTCTCGGCCCCGGCGCACGTCGTGACGAACAAACTAGCTTTGACGCTCAGTAGCGGCGGTAGCCGTACTGCGAATAGTCGTTGCTGTAGTTGTTGGACGGCGTGTAGCCGCCGTAGCTCTGGCCCCAATTCCGCTGCGCGGGATGGATGTCGACGTTGGCGACGTACCCGCGGTAGTCGGTGCGGCAACTCCATGTCAGGTCGACCGCTACTTGGGCATTGTAGCCGTTGTAGCCATATGTCGCGTTATTGGCGGTCGTGGCGACGCCGCGAACGACGAGGCCGTTCGACCTGGGCTCGACGCGGCTAATGCCGAGCACGCGCCCGCCGCCATAGGCATAGCCGTTGTTGTAGCCGCCGGCATAACCGTACCGCCCGCTGTAACCGCCGCTCAAACGCTGTTGGACCGCGGCGGCGCACTGATTGACCGCCGCCTGCTGATTATAGCCGCCGCCATAACCGCCGCCGCCGAACACCTGATTGATCACCTGGCCGACGGGATTGCCGCCATAGCCATAGCCGTAACCCGGATAATATTGCGCCGATGCAGGCGCGGCACTCGCGAGCGCAGCAATAGCCGCGCCGCCGGCCAGAATTATCTTCACAGCCTTCATGGCCCTGTTCTCCCTCACGTTCTCGGCTCGCCGAGCACTTCGCACGGCAGCCCACTACGGGCGCTTACCGTTAGGGCACTGCAAGACTCCTGAACGGTCGGTTTGCCGACGTTCAGTAATCCTAACAAAAAGCCTCGCGGTTCAGTTCCTTAGTGAGCGGACTCAAGCCCCGTGAAATGGCCGAGGAAGGAATAGACGTCCGAATATTCGTCGATGATCTTGGTGATCGGCTTGCCGCTGCCGTGACCCGAACGCGTGTCGATGCGGATCAGGTGCGGGGCCGAGCCGACGCCCTCAGTGTTCTGCAGCTTCGCGATATATTTGAAGCTGTGACCCGGAACGACGCGGTCGTCCGTATCCGCAGTCACGGCGATCAGCGGCGGATAGGCCTTGCCAGGCTTGATGTTGTGATAGGGCGAGTAGGCGAGCAGGTTTTTGAAATCCTGCTCCTTTTCCGGATAGCCATAATCATCGACCCAGTAGCGGCCGGCGGTGAACTTGTCGAAGCGGAGCATGTCCATAACGCCGACGCCGGGGCTCACGGCGTCGAACAGTTCCGGGCGCTCATTCGTTACTGCACCGATCAGCAAACCGCCATTTGAGCGGCCGATCGCCGCCAGCCCCTTGGGTGCCGCGATGCCGTTCGCCTTCAAATATTCACCCGCGGCGATGAAGTCGTCAAAGACGTTCTGCTTGTTCGCCAAACGCCCGCCGTCATGCCACGGATTGCCATATTCCGAGCCGCCGCGGATGTTCGCCACCACGAAGATGCCGCCACGCTCGACCCAGGCGACGTTCGCCGGGTTGAAGCCGGGCGTCACCGAGATGTTGAACCCGCCATAGCCGTAAAGCAGCGTCGGCGCAGGACCGCTCGTACCCTTCTTCCGTACGACGAACATCGGCACTCGCGTCCCGTCCTTCGACTGATAGAACCGTTGCTCGACGGAAATCGTTTTGGGATCAAAAGTCATCTTCGGTTCGGCCCATTCGGTCGCCTGCCCCGTCGCCGTATCATAGCGATAGACCGTCGTAGGACGGTTGAAGCTCGCGAACGAGAAGAACGTCTCGGGATCCGAACTCTTCCCGTAAAAGCCGGCGACTGTGCCGATGCCCGGCAGGTCGATCGTCGACAGCTTCTTGCCGCTCAGTCCGTAGACGCGGGCCTCGCTCTTGGCGTCGACGAGATAGCTGGCGATCAGCTTGCCTCCGATGAGGCTGACGTCCGACAGCGCTTCCTTCGCTTCGGGAACGACCGTCGCGGGTGTCGCCCCCGCACGACCGACGTCGAGCGAAACGACGCGCTTCAGCGGCGCGTCCTTGTCGGTCGCGAAGAAGAAGCGGTTGGCATCGTTGCCGACATAGCCCCACTGGTTCTTCAGGCCGGTGAAGAGCGTGATCGGCTTCAGCCCCTGCTTGCGCAGGTCGATCACGTGGACGTCATTCTCGTCACCAGCCTCGCTCGTGGAGATGACCAGCCACCGGCCGTCGTCGCTCACTTGCGCGTAATGGCTCAGCTTGGAATTGTCCGGCGTTGCATAGATCAGGCGGTCGGCAGCCTGCTTGGTGCCGAGCTTATGGAAATAGACACGGTGGTTGAGTGTCGCGTTCTGGAAGGTCTTGCCTGCCGCGGGCGCCGGGTAGCGCGAGTAGAAGAAGCCGCTGCCGTCCTTCGCCCATGCGACCGAGCCGCTGTACTTGAGCCACTTGAGCTCGTCCTGCAGGACCTTGCCACTGGTAACGTCCATCACTTTGACGCTGCGCCAGTCGGTGCCGCCGTCCTGAACCGAATAAGCGAGCAGCTTGCCGTCTTCGCTCGGAGTCCATTCAGCAAGCGCCGTCGCGCCATCCTTGGACCAGCCATTCGGATCGATCAGCTGGCGCGGCTCGCCCGTCAGGCTGTCGCGTATGAACAGGACCGATTGGTTCTGAAGACCGCTGTTGTGCTGATAGAAGTAATGAGCGCCCTTCTTCACAGGCAGTCCGTAGCGCTCGTAATCGTACAGCGCGGTCATGCGCTGCTTGAACCAGTCGCGCAGCGGGAGGGTCTTGAGGAAACCGTCGGTGATGACATTTTCCTCGTCGACCCACGTCTTCACGGCCGCGTCGGTACGGACGTCGTTTTCAAGCCACCGGTAGGGGTCCGCGACCGGCACGCCGAACTGCGTGTCGACGACATTGTCCTGCTTGGTCGGAGGATAGGCAAAGGTCGCTGCTGCGGCGGCGGGCTGGGCGATGGACATGGTTGGGATTACCGCAACAAGGCCAGACAGTAAGGCGACAACGAACAGGCTCCGACGCATGCAAAATCCCTCCCCAAAACGAAAAAGCGCGGCTGCTGGATTAGCAACCGCGCTTTTGAATTCAATTGCCTGAACCGAAGCTTAGGCGGCTTCGAGCTCGTCTTCGGCCATTACCGGACCGCTGTCCTGGCCCTTGGCCGAAACGTCGCGGTCGACGAACTCGATCACGGCGATGGGCGCTGCGTCCGAAGCGCGGATGCCGGCCTTGATGACGCGAGTGTAGCCGCCGTTGCGGTCTGCATAGCGGGGGCCAAGCACGTCGAAGAGCTTGTCGAGCTGCGCGTCGTCCATCAGGCGCGACTGCGCGAGACGGCGGTTCGACAGGCCGCCATGCTTGGCAAGCGTGATCAGCTTCTCGACGTAGGGGCGAAGCTCCTTCGCCTTGGCCGTCGTCGTCGTGATCTGCTCATGCTTGATGAGCGCCGCCGCCATGTTCCGGAACAGGGCTGCACGGTGGCTGGAAGTGCGCTGAAGCTTACGGCCGCCAACACGATGGCGCATAGGTCATTCCTTTCGTTCGTCTGGGATCCGTATGAGGTAACCCCGGCCACGCAGGTCTTGGGGCGCCTGCGCTTTGCCCAAATGACAACGGCGAGCGCAACGGCCCGCCGGACGCGGCCCCTCAAGCGGAAATCGAGCGATTCGTCAAGGTGCGAGCCGCGAGGCGCACAACCAGTGGCGACAGGCCGCGATGGCTGGAACTCGTGATAGATCGAGTTCGTCTCCAGCTCCTTGCACAGCCGCCGATGCGCCTCACCGAGCGCGTGATAGGGCAGGCCCGGAAGCAGGTGATGCAGCGCGTGATAACGCAGCCCGACGGGCGCCCAGACTGCCGGAAGCGTGCCGGGTGGGGGCACGTTGACGCTGTCGAGATATTGCGAGGTCACGCTCATCGCCTCGCCGTCATTCTCCCATAGGTGCGCGACGAGCGTGCGGATCTGATTGAGGAACATGACGCCCGACGCGACGCCTAGGAAGATCAGGAAGTCGCGGAGCGGAACGACACCGGTCGCGACCAGCGCCAGCAACGCTATCGCCCAGACGCTGCACGCGGCCTCCTGCCACGCCCAGTCACGCGCGAATTCGCCTTCCGGCTTCGGACGAACGAACTTTGGATTGATCTGAAGGCCCGAATAACGGCCCACGACGACCGTTCGCAGCTTCGGCGACAGCATCGACAGGGGCGCGAGAATGCCAAAGCGGATCAGCATGCCGACGGGCGCCAGCGCGGCCGCGACCAAGAACACCGGCAGCGTCCACGGATGCATGAGCGCAAGCGGCAGATACTCGGGATCGTCCACCGTCCCGTAGTAGCGCTTGGCGTGGTGCTGGTTGTGCACGCCTTCATACATGAAGCTCGGCACCAGCAGCGGCACGCCGACGATCAGGTTCCAGACGAAGCGGAAGCCCTTCACCGCACCCTTCTTGATGTGCGTCAGCTCATGGATGAACGAACCGGCGCGGTAGAGGGCGAGCACACCGACAAGTGCAGCAAGGATGGCGAGCGGCATCGAGTGAACGAACATCGCGCCGAACAGGCCAGCATAGCCGACAGTCGCAGAGCCGAGCATGTCGGCCCAATAGATCTTCGAGTTCGGCGAATTCAGGTCGCGCGTGAGGTTGGCGGCCGCCTTCAGCATGGCCGCGTCGTCTTTCGCGCGCTCTTGCACCGGCTGTGCGAATGCAGCGGTGGCCGATCGTTGGAGGGTCGCCGTGTTGCTCATAAGCCTTTGCGGATGGATGCCGTTTACGGAGAGATAGTGGCGGGACTTAGGCGTCTCAACCTTAACTGGCTTTGAGTGAAATCAACCGCTAGCCATTCGCCATGAGCAGCGCACCCGCAACCGTACGTCCGGTCCAGACGAAGAAGGACAAGAAGGCTTTCGTCGACTTCGCGTGGGAGGTCTACAAGGATGACACGCACTGGGTGCCGCCGCTGAAGGACGAGGTTCACGGCCTTATCACGCCGGGCAAGAACCCATGGTTCGAGCATGCGAAGGCGCAGCTCTGGTTAGCGGAGCGTGGCGGCAAGGTCGTCGGCCGCATCAGCGCCCAGGTAGATGATCTGGTGCAGGAGCACATGGCGTCGGGCACGGGAAACTGGGGCATGTTCGAGGCGCTCGATGCCGAGGCGGCTACCGTCCTGATCGCGACCGCAGAGGACTGGCTCCGGAAGGAGGGCATGAAGACGGCGCTAGGCCCCATCAGCCTGTCGATCTGGGACGAACCGGGCCTGGAGATCGAAGGCTTCGACGAGGACCCGACGGCGATGATGGGCCATCACCGCCCCGAATATCGCGGGTGGATCGAGGCGGCGGGCTACAGCAAGGCCAAGGACCTGCTGACCTATGAAGTCGATATCGCACGTTGGGACGATCCCAAGATCAACCGCCTGATCGCGGCGGGCGAGCGCAACCCGCACATCCGCATTCGCATGGTCGACAAGAAGAAATTCGACGAGGAAGCGCGGATCATTCTCAACATACTGAACGACGCCTGGTCGAGCAATTGGGGCTATGTTCCGCTTACGCCCGCGGAAATCGCTTATGCGGGGAAGAAGCTGAAGCCGATCATCTACAACGAACTGGTGCGCGTCGCCGAACTCGACGGTGAACCGGTCGCGTTTATGATCACTATTCCGGACATCAACGAGCTGACGAAGGACCTCAACGGCGAGCTGTTCCCGTTCAATTTCGTCAAGCTGTTGTGGAGGCTTCGTAATCCGCGCGTGAAGCGTGCGCGCGTTCCCCTGATGGGCGTCGCGAAGAAGCTTCACCAGTCACGGCTGGCAAGCATGCTCGCGTTCATGTTGATCGAATACACACGCCGCGACTGCGTCGGAAAGTTCGGCATCGAGATCGGCGAGTTCGGCTGGATCCTCGAAGACAATAAGGGGATGCTCTCCATCGCCGAGCTGCCGAGCGCGAAGGTGAACCACCGCTATCGCATCTACGACAAGACGCTCTGACACCGCTCGGTTAGTATCTTCCACTCACCCCGTGCGACGAGTGGTTGCGCTCCCGCAACGAGCTGTTCATGTGCGCAGGAACGTTGCCGCAGCCATTGCGTTTGCGGAACGGGATTTGGGTGAAGAGGAGAAGAACATGAGAGGGATTGCGCTTCTAGTCGCCGCTACCGGCCTATTGTCGGCTTGCGCGACGACGCCGCCACCGATGCAGACCTGCCCCGACGGCTCGCAGGTTGCCGCAGGGCAGCCCTGCCCGCCTCCGCCGCCTCCGCCGCCGCCACCGCCGGTCGTCTGCCCTGATGGAACGACGGTCCCGGCGGGCACGAACTGCCCGGCTCCGCCGCCGCCACCTCCGCCTCCTCCGCCGCCGATGCCTACCCACGCGGGCGAACGCGGGTAAGGGACCAGCCTTCGTTGTCGCGGCGCAGGCATGCGCCGCGACAATCGCAGGGAGGATTTAGCTGAGCTCGATCCAGGTCGGCGCGTGGTCCGAGGCCTTTTCCTGGGCCCGCGCCCATTTATGGACGCCCGCGCCGCGCAACCGGTCGGCTGCCTCCGGCGAGCACAACAAATGATCGAGGCGGAAGCCCAGGTCACGCTGCCAGCAACCGGCGGTATAGTCCCAGAAGGTGTAGAGCTTCTCCTCGTTCGGATGAAGCGCGCGCAATGCGTCGGTCCAGCCCTGGTGGAGGATCCGGCGCCATGCTTGTCGCGCCTCCGGCTGCATGACGGCGTCCCTCTCCGTCGCACGGACGGAGAAGACATCGCGGTCCTCGGGCACGACGTTCCAGTCGCCGCAGAGAACCGCCGGTCGCTCTTCCACCAATAACTCGCGCGCGTGGTCGATGAGCCGCTCGAACCATTTAAGCTTGTAGTCGAATTTCTCGGTTCCGACGGGATTGCCGTTCGGAAGATAAAGTGAGCCGACGACGATGTCGCTCACCTGCGCTTCGATGTAACGGCTGTGGGCGTCGTCGGGATCGCCAGGAAGTCCGACGCGCCGCAGCTCCGGCTGATCGCTCTTCGCGAGGATGGCGACACCATTGAAACCCTTTTGCCCATGCCAGACAGCGCCATATCCGGCTGCCTCAATGTCCGCGATCGGCAGCGCCTCATCGGCGCATTTGAGCTCCTGCAGGCACGCGACGTCCGGCTGCTCGCGCTCGAGCCATTCGATAAGCCGCGGCAGGCGCGCGCGGATGCCGTTGAGATTGTAGGTCGCGAGCTTCATGGCACCGCGCTTAGCGGCGGCCGTTCAGGCAGGGAAGCGCGCGTAGCCGCGCTGCGTTATCCGGTCGACGCAGGCGCGATATTCTTCGAAGCACTCGTGGCCTTCACGGATGACACCGACGGCTGCATCTGATTCGCCGCGCAGGTTCGTTAGCGAGATCGGGACCGCCGCCGGAGTGAGCTGAGCGCCTTCCCCGGCCGCCAGTGTCAGAAGAATCCCGCTCAGGCCGCCGCCCGACGGGCGGTTGAGCAGCGCCATCCTGTACTGACCCTCGCTGATCGTTACCAGGTAGATCGCACCGGAGATGTTCGGGAAGGAGACGAAGCCCTTTTGTTCATACTCGGCATCGCTCCGCGACGCCTCGCTGAAGACCAGATGACCCTTGTCCGCGTCCCACGCGATCGATGTCAAGTAAGCGAAGACCGCCTTGTGCTCGCTGAACGACGGGCGGAGCGTGAGATAAGTGCCCTCCAGCCACTGAACCGCTGCCTGAGCATAAGCACCCATGGATTCAGGCGCGAAGTGCTTCCCTCCACTGTCGCCTCGCGAGCGCAACGCGGTCCCAAGCGCATCTTCGATCCGCACCACGGTCGAGAGGGTGAACGGCCTGCTTCCCGCCAGCGCTTTCTCGAGCGTCGAAAGGCTGATCCTCGCCTCGTTGGCGAGCCATTGGCGGGAAAGATGCCGGCGAGCGAGTTCTTCGCGCACGAGCAATGCGACCGAATCACTTCCTTCGACACTTAGATCACTCGGCATCGAACTCGCCCCCCAGCGATCCGGACATTTCCGCACATTTCCGTACATGACGTCAACGGTCCGCACGCATTCCACACAAAGAAGGCGAGCATTTCCAAGACTTTCCCGTGGCGGCGAATCGCCGTCCGAGCGAAATGCTGCCTCACATTCACGAGAGCGATCAGGGGGTAAAACGATGCTCGGCTATAGGGCACGTACTGGATTCGGCGGCATGATTGCGGTCACTGCGGTCCTGCTGTTCGTGCAACTCATGACGGGCGTGGCGGCCTTCCCGCTATGAGCCCGCTGTGGTCAGACATGGCGCTTGCCCGCGCCGCACTGGCGAAAGCTGTCGAGCGCGGCGTTCTTGATGAGCAACCCACGCCTGAGAAAAGCGCGTCCGAAAAGAAAGATCCTGCTCGGCGCGAAGCCGTCCGCCGCCTCCCACTCCCCCGGCTGGCGAGCTTCGCGCTGTAAAGACGTGTGGCTCTATTGCGAAAATCCCAAAGGCATTTTCGCGCAGTTCAATCCGAAGGTCAGTTGTTCTGCGCAAATGGCTGCCGAAAAGGGGCCGCCAGCGCAGACCATCTGGCCAACCGCTAAACGCTAAAGTTGCGAGTAAGCGTGATGCTCATGTTAGGTTTGATGATCGGCGCGGTCGTTCTCGCGCTCATCCAGTTCGTCGTCATCCTGTGCATGACGGCGAGAGGTCAGGACACGTTTGCGCCGTCACCAGACGGCCAGGCGCCCGACGAGGCGAACTCTATACGCTGAAGGACGAGCCGCAACCGCAGCCGGACTGTGCGTTGGGGTTCGTTACGCGGAAGGCAGCGCCGCCGAGATCCTCGACGAAATCGACTGCCGAGCCACGGACGAGATCGAGGCTAATCGAAGTCGACGACGAGCTTCACGCCATCCGTTTCGGCGACGAAGTCGTCGTCGGTCTGCTCGGCAAGCTCAAACTTGTAGGTGAAGCCGGCGCAGCCGCCACCGTCCACCGCGAGACGGAGGATGGCAGGCTTCGCCTGGCGCTGCGCGATCCACGCCACGCGCTTGGCTGCACTTTCAGTGAGAGTGATGTCGCTCACGAAGCGGAGATAGGGAGCGCCGTAGCTCCCCGCAACATCAACGGCCGCCAGCCGGTCCGCCGATTGCCACTGCGTCCATCGAAGCCGCGCCGGAGCGCTTCTGCATCGCAAGCACGTAGTCGGTCGATTTCATGAAGGGGATCGGGTTGACGGCACGGCCGTCGATCCGGACTTCATAATGGAGGTGGTTGCCGGTCGAGCGGCCGGTGGAACCCATGCGGCCGATCTGCTGGCCCCGGGTGACGTGCTGGCCAGCCGACACGAGGATGGCAGACATGTGACCGTAGCGCGTGGTGATGCCGCGGCCGTGATCGACTTCGACGAGGTTGCCGTAGCCGCCGCTGTTCCAGCCTGCGCGGAGCACCGTGCCGTCGGCAGTAGCGTAAATGGGGGTGCCGTACGAGCCGGCGAGATCGATGCCGGGGTGCATTGCAGCGCCGGCGTGGAATGGGTCGGAACGGACGCCGAACCCGCTAGTGAACGAAACGTCCATCTTCACCGGCTTCTCGGAGGGAACTGCAATGACGCCGTCCTGCAGTTGGTCGAGCTTCTTCCAGCTGTTGAAGAGTTGCTTGAAGGTTGCATTGCCTGCGGCTTCAAACGGGCCGCCCATTCCTTCCGGACCGTTGACCCGGGCCGGGGTGATTCCAAGCCGCTTCAGCTCGGCGGCAGTCACCTGATAACGTACGTCCAGCGCCTTAGCGACGAGCGCGGCCTGTTCGAGCTGTTGCCGTTCGACACGCGCAAGCGGGCCATCCTTGGCAAGGCGCCCACCGGCAGCGGCAGCAATGAGCTGGGGATCAATCTTCTGGCCGCTGAGGGCCGCTTCGATGAGGGCCTGTCGCTGTTCGATTTGATGGGCACGCGCTTCAGTGGCTGCGGAAAGGCTGGCGAGATCGCCATGGGAACCCGTGAGGAGGCGGGCGGTAACAAAGCTTGCCCAAGCAACAAGAACGAGAAGGACGGCGAAGAGCATCGCCTGAAATGGAGCTGAGACACGGAACCGGCGTAGCCGTGCTCCGTCGTGGACGAAAAAGTCCCGGTCACGGAAAAACGTCGTCGTCACCGCCAGTACTTGGGTCATTTGTCCCCGCTCCACAGCTCACGAACAGACGCATTGCTGCGCTGCTCGCCCATTTCCACACCGATCAGGAGCTCCCCAGCCCCTCGCCAAACAGCAGGAATTGCCCCTTCCCGTGCTGGCGAAGGTGGAGACTGCGCGGAGTTGGTAAACAAATTCAACCTAGGGTTACCCAACCCGGGACAAATCAACCGTTGGGCACGATAAGTCGTTCTGCGGCACGCACATTCGAAGAAAATCAACCTCTTGTGCGGTGCAGCATACGTATACGTGAACAGTTTCGGATGCAATTCTTTCGCGCGGCCTTGCCGACTTCATAATCGGCCTTACAACCGGCTTCGGGCCACGCCGTCCCAACGCGGCGCGAGCTCTCTGTAAGGAGAGTCAGATTGACTGAAGTTGCCGAAGCCGGCGCCCTCGTGCGCATGGCAAAACCCGCTACAAAACCTGCTAGACCTTTCTTCTCGTCTGGTCCGTGCGCGAAGCCGCCGGGCTGGAGCCCGGCGCTGCTCAACCAGCGCGCGCTGGGCCGTTCCCACCGCGGAAGCGTGGGGAAGTTCGTCCTCGCCGAAGCGATCGAGCGCACCCACGCCCTCCTCGGATTACCCGCCGATTACCGGCTCGGGATCGTCCCCGCATCCGATACAGGTGCAATGGAGATGGCCATCTGGTCGCTCCTGGGAACCCGCCCCGTGACGATGCTCGCGTGGGAGAGCTTCGGTGCCGGCTGGATCGCGGACGTGGCGAAGCAACTGAAACTCGACGCTGAAATTCGCACTGCGGATTACGGCCAGATTGCGGACCTTGGCGGGATCGACCCGTCGAACGACATGGTCTTCACGTGGAACGGAACGACCAGCGGCGTGCGCGTGCCGAACGCGAATTGGATCGCCACCGACCGGACCGGCCTCACCCTCTGCGATGCGACCTCCGCCGCCTTCGCCCAAGACGTTGATTGGTCGAAAATCGATGTCGGCACCTTCAGCTGGCAGAAAGCTCTCGGCGGCGAAGCGGCACACGGCATGATCGTGCTGAGCCCTCGGGCGGTCCAGCGTCTCGAGCGGGAGCCAGCGCCCCGGCCGCTTCCGAAGATCTTTCGCCTGACCAAGGGCGGCAAGCTGATCGACGGTATTTTCCACGGCGAGACCATCAACACCCCATCGATGCTTTGCGTCGAGGACTGGCTGGTCGCGCTCGATTGGGCGGAGAAGGTCGGCGGTCTCCAGGCGCTGATCGCTCGCGCCGATGCCAACGCCGCGGCACTCGACAAGTGGGTCCAGTCGATTTCGTGGATCGAGCATCTCGCGCAGGATCCCGCGATCCGTTCCAATACCTCGGTCTGCCTGCAGTTCGCCGATCGCGGTGACGAGGACGCGAACCGCACACGGCAAAAGGCGATCGGTCAGCTGCTCGAGCGCGAGGACGCTGCCTACGACATCACAGCGTATCGCGATGCGCCCCCGGGACTGCGCATATGGTGCGGTGCAACAGTCGACACCGCCGATATCGAGGCTCTCGGGCCGTGGCTCGATCACGCCTGGGAGGCAACGCGATGACGGGGCAAGTACAAGTCCTCATCGCCGACAAGATGGACCCGCGCGCCGCGGCAATCTTCCGTGAGCGTGGGATCGAGGTCGACGAAAAGCCTGGCCTTACCCCCGACGAGTTGAAGGCCATTGTCCCCGATTACGATGGGATCGCGGTCCGGAGCTCGGCGAAGATCAGCGCGACGATCATGGACGCAGCGCTTCCTCGCCTGAAGGCGATTGGCAGGGCGGGCATCGGCGTCGACACGATCGACGTCCCGGCTGCGTCCGCGCGCGGTATCGTCGTCATGAACACGCCGTTCGGCAATTCGATTACCACCGCCGAACATGCGATCGCCATGCTCTTTGCGCTGGCACGCGAGATTCCGCAGGCCGACCTGTCCACCCAGTCCGGCAAGTGGGAGAAGAACCGCTTCATGGGCGTCGAGCTTGCCGGCAAGACTCTCGGGCTTATCGGCTGCGGGAATATCGGCTCCATCGTCGCCGACCGTGCGCATGGCCTCAAGATGAAGGTCGCCGCTTACGATCCCTTCCTCTCGCCGGAGCGCGCCGTGGAGCTCGGCGTCGACAAAGTGGAACTGGACGAGTTGCTCACCCGCGCCGATTTCATCACCCTGCACACGCCGCTGACCGACCAGACGCGGGGGATCCTCTCACGCGAGGCTCTCGCCAAAACGAAAATGGGCGTTCGCATCGTCAATTGCGCACGCGGCGGCCTGATCGATGAGCAGGCTCTAAAGGACGGGCTCGAGAGCGGGCACGTCGCCGGCGCCGCACTCGATGTGTTCGCACAGGAGCCGGCCAAGGAGAATCCGTTATTCGGCACGCCGGGCCTCATCTGCACGCCGCACCTCGGCGCTTCGACGACGGAGGCGCAGGTCAACGTCGCCATACAGATCGCCGAGCAGATGAGCGACTTCCTGCTGCTCGGAGGCATCACCAACGCCGTCAACGTGCCGTCACTTTCGGCGGAGGAAGCACCAAGGCTGAAGCCCTACATGGGGCTGGCGGAGAAGCTCGGGCGGCTCATCGGCCAGATCGCCGGAACCGAGATCCGCTCGATCGACATCGAGGTCGAAGGCGCCGCGGCCGAGCTCAACATCAAACCGATCACCGGCGCGGTGCTGGCGGGCGTGATGCGCACCTGGTCGGACACGGTGAACATGGTGAATGCTCCGTACCTGGCGAAGGAGCGGGGAATCGCAGTGCGCGAGATCCGCAACGAAGGTGAAGGCGACTATCACACGCTCATCGCCGTCAGTGTCGGCACTGAACATGGACGCAAGCGCGTCGAAGGAACGCTGTTCGCCAATCGCGCTCCGCGCCTGGTCGAGATATTCGGCATCGCGGTCGAAGCGGAGTTGACGGGACAGATGATCTACATCGTCAACGACGACCAGCCCGGCTTCATCGGTGCGCTTGGGACCAAGCTCGGCGAAAATCGCATCAATATCGCGACCTTCAACCTCGGCCGGCGCAAGGAAGCTGGGGAGGCGGTGGCACTGGTCGCCGTCGACGATCCGATCACCCGCGACGTAGCGGACCAGCTCCACCGGCTGCCCGGTGTCCGGGAGGTCGTACCGCTTAGCTTCTAGCGCCGTTCACGTTTTTGGGAGGGGCTCAGTGACCAGCCAATCGGCCGACGCGTCGCAGGTGAATTTGACGCGCTGGACGCTCGTCCTGTCCGGCTTCGTTGCGCTGGCACTCATCGCCGGCGCCCGGTTCGAGGCTTGGTCGAGCGAAACGGGGTACGCCGTGGGTTTCTATGCGTTGGACCGCGTCGGCGACATGATGCTTCCGCCTGACCTGTTCGCTCGGCCCGTTGCTGTTCAATGTGAGCACACATTCGCTCATTCGTGATCAGGTTTCCGGCATCGTTCCGCTTGTGATCGATTACCTTGCTGCCGCATCTTTTCCCTATCTCAAGGCACGCCCACTCACGTTCGCGCTCATCGCCGCCAACCTCCTCCTCGTCTCCAGACGGATGGCTCTCGGGCTGAGGACGGAGTCTTTTTCCAATGTTTATGCCCTCAAATGGCGAAAGCTCAGCGCGCCTGTCCGTCGCTAGTGGTCGACGCTGTCCTGCCGGAGAAGTTCGTCGGCACGGGTGGGCGACCACTGGGCCTGCGCGTTCGCCAGGATGAGCCCCGCAACAGGATCGATCAGACGTGCGCAGCGCTCGTCTGGGTCTGAGTATCTCTGGCTAAGCGCGCTGCCGACACCGCAGTTCCTCGTCTCGAAGCTCGGTCTCCAAGCGGACCCGCAGACGCTTCGGTCGGCCAGGCCGAATATATCGAACAGCCAATGCTAATGCGGGTTCCACCACCGATCCAATAGCGAAAAGGGCGCCCCGGTCGGGACGCCCTTACGCCAACACACCTGCGTGCGAGTGGTTGGACTCCGCGTTTTAGTGAGCGCTGTTACCGTCGGCGTCGGCGCTGTTGCGGACCGCGTCCGCCTTGTTCTCGCCAGCATTGCGAACTTGGTCGGCCGTGTTCTCGGCATTGGCCTGCACGTTGTCCGCGACGTTGTCCGCATTCGCCTCAATGGTGTCGGCGGTGTTCTCGGCATTCGCCTCGATATTGTCGGCGGTCTGCTCCTGCGGGCTCTTGTTACACGCACCGAGGGCGCCAAGGCCGAGGGCAATCGCAAGGACGGTGGTGGTTTTCACGTTTCAACTCCCCTGTTGTTGTCTCACGTCCGCGCGCACCGCGCGATACGAAACGGCAATACGCGCAACTGCGGTTTTCTGTTCCGCATGTTCAACGAAAGCTCACTTTGACGCGCCGCCGCTCGCCCCCTAGAGCGTCGGTTCCGCTACAGACAGGGAAGCAAATTGGGAAACGTCACCGTCATCGGCGCCCAGTGGGGCGACGAAGGCAAGGGCAAGATTGTGGACTGGCTGGCGAGCCGCGCGGACATGGTAGTGCGGTTCCAGGGCGGCCATAACGCCGGCCACACGCTTGTCGTCGGGAACCAGACCTACAAGCTCTCGCTGCTTCCGAGCGGCATCGTTCGTCGTACGCCGTCTGTCATCGGCAACGGCGTCGTCCTCGATCCGTGGGCGCTCAAATCCGAGATCGAACGCATGCGCGAGCTCGGCGTCGAAGTGACGCCTCAGATCCTGATGATCGCGGAGACCTGCCCGCTGATCCTTCCCATCCATCGCGACCTAGACGCATTGCGCGAAGATGCGAGCGGCTCAGGCAAGATCGGCACCACCCGCCGCGGTATCGGCCCCGCGTACGAGGACAAGGTCGGGCGCCGGGCAATTCGCGTGTGCGACCTTGCGCATCTCGATGAACTGGATCCGCTGCTCGATCGTCTTTGTGCACATCACGATGCTCTTCCGCCGGCTTTGGCGAGCCTCCCGTCGACCGCCAACGGCTCAAGAATGATCTGGCGGAGATCGCAGACTTCGTTCTGCCGTTCGCAAAACCCGTTTGGCGCGACCTCGACGAAGCGCGTTCGCGAGGGCGGCGCATCCTGTTCGAAGGTGCGCAGGGCGTGCTGCTCGACGTGGATCACGGCACCTATCCGTTCGTGACCTCCTCCAACACCGTCGCCGGAACCACGGGTTCGGGCACGGGATGGGCCCTTCTGCCGCCGGCTTCGTGCTTGGAATTGTGAAGGCCTATACCACGCGCGTGGGCTCCGGCCCGTTTCCCACTGAACAGGACAATGAGGTCGGCCAGCGGCTCGGCGAGCGTGGCCACGAGTTCGGGACCGTTACCGGCCGTCGCCGCCGTTGCGGCTGGTTCGATGCAGTCCTCGTCCGCCAAGCCGTGGCCGTTAGCGGTGTCACGGGTGTCGCGCTGACCAAGCTGGACGTGCTCGATGGGTTTGAGACCGTGAAGATCTGCACCGGCTACCGTATCGACGGACAGGAGTTCGATTATCTGCCGCCTCACGCCGCGGACCAGATGCGCGTCGAACCAATCTACGAGGAAGTTGAGGGTTGGCCGGGTTCGACTCGCGGTGCCCGCAGCTGGGCCGACCTGCCCGCGCGCGCGATCAAATATGTGCGCCGCGTGGAGGAGCTGACCCGCTGTCCCGTCGCGCTCGTGAGCACTTCGCCGGAGCGGGACGACACGATCCTCGTGCGGGACCCATTCGCGGCCTAGTGCCGGACGGCGAACCAGTCGTGATATTCGGGATCAACGTCCCTGACCTGCAAGTCGTCGACGTGCGCTCCTGACGGGCCGCGTTTCAGAAGTTCGAGCATGTCCGCGACGCGATCTTCGGCGCCTTCGATATGAGCCTCGACGGAGCCGTCGCTACAGTTTCGCACCCATCCCCGCACCCCCAGTCGATCGGCTTGCTCGCGTATCCATGCGCGGAAGAACACGCCCTGCACCCGACCGGTCACACGAACATGCCGAGCGACCGTGCTCATCAAACCGTGGAAATGTCCGGTGCGTCCTCGGCCTTCATCCCGACGACATTGTAGCCCGCATCGACGTGGTGGATCTCCCCGGTCACGCCTGAGGCGAGGTCACTCAGCAGGTACAGACCGGCGCCGCCGACATCATCGATGGTAACATTCCGCCTCAGCGGTGAATTATATTCGTTCCACTTCATGATGTAACGGAAGTCGCCGATGCCGCTCGCCGCGAGCGTTTTGATTGGGCCGGCGGAGATACCGTTAACGCGGATGTTCTCACGGCCAAGATCGGCAGCAAGATATTTCACCGACGCTTCGAGACCCGCCTTCGCAACGCCCATGACGTTGTAGTGCGGGATGACTTTCTCGGCGCCGTAATAAGTGAGCGTCAGCAGCGATCCGCCATCGGTCATCATCGCGCGCGCCCGCTGAGCGACGGCGACGAAGCTGTAGACCGAAATGTTCATCGTCATCAGGAAATTGTCCATCGACGTATCGACGAACTTCCCGCGAAGCTCGTTCTTGTCCGAATAACCGATCGCGTGGACGAGGAAGTCGAGCGAGTCCCAGCGTTGCTTCAGCGCACTGAAAGCATCGTCCAGCGCTTCCATGCTGCTGACGTCGCAGTCGATGAGAAGCGTCCGACCCAAGCTCCGCCGCCAGCGGCCGCACGCGTTTCTCCAGCGCTTCGCCTTGATAGGCAAAGGCGAGCTCGCCGCCCTGCTCCGCGACGGCCCGAGCGATTCCCCATGCGAGCGAACGATCATTCGCAAGCCCCATGATCAGCCCGCGCTTGCCCTGCATCAATCCCGTCAAAGTTGCGGCCCCTCAGTTTCCAATTCGACCTTCACGTCTTCGCCAGGCTGGCTCCTCGACTTCAAGCTCGTCGGTGTATGGCCCGGTGTAGATTTCGCCCTTTTAGCGCGGTGGCGCCGGTTTCCGCCAGCGCTGCATTCAGCTCCGCCCCGATTACGATCCCGAGCCCAGCGATGAAGAAGAAGATCAGTGCGATCATCACGCCGGCGAGACTGCCGTAGGTGAGGCTGTATCCACCGAGCAGGCCGAGAATAGCGGGCGGAATCGACCGTCGCCAGCCACCATAAGGTGATGAACAGGGCGCCGGGCGACTTCCTGCAGCCCCGCTTGCGATATCGCGCCGGCGTCAGCGCGAGAGAAAGAGATAAAAAGTAAAGAACAAGGTCGCCGCAGGAACGAGCCTGTAAAGTCCGATAGCGTGTGCCCGAGGCCGGAAGCGAACGGGAACCATTGATCGATCGCGCTGCGGACCAGGGTCAGCGCGGTACTTGCCGCGAAAGAGAGCATCATCAGCAGAACCGCGCCAGGATCAGCAGGATCGAGACAAGTCGATACTCCCAGAAGGGCGCGCAATATTTAACGCCGTAGCAGCGGCGCAGAATGTCGCGGATCGTCTCGACGAAGCTGGTCGCGGTCCACAGGCCGACGATCGCGCCAACCCAGAGCGGTTGCCGGTGCGAATGCGTCGAGCACTTCGGTGATCGGCTCCCGCGAATGTGTTGCCGCAACATCAGGCGGAAGGCGGCGAAGAATGTTCGTGACACGGTCAGCGGCGCATCCTGGCTCTGCCCGAACAGATTCGCCATCGCAGCGGCGAC
>CAVVWY010000016.1:0-187127 GCA_963752025.1 uncultured Alphaproteobacteria bacterium
AGTTGGCCCGTGACGCGCGATCTGGTGCCCGCTTAAATGGCGCTCCTTACTGCGCTGACGCTGCTCGCCGCGAGCAGTGCCACTTCCAACTACCGTGCGCGGCTGCCCGAGGACGAGGTCATCTACTTCGTCCTGCCGGATCGCTTCGAGAATGCCGATGCGACGAACGACCGCGGCGGGCTGTCCGGCGATCGCCTGACCACGGGATACGATCCGACCCACAAGGGCTTCTTCCACGGCGGCGATCTCAAGGGCCTCACCAAGCGCCTCGACTATATCAAGGGTCTCGGTGCGACGACGGTATGGCTGACGCCCATCTTTGCGAACAAGGCCGTACAAGGCCCGAAAGGGCAGGAGAGCGCTGGCTATCACGGTTATTGGATAACCGACTTCACGCATGTCGACCCGCACCTCGGGACCGACGCGGACTTCAAGGCGTTCGTCGACGCGGCCCATGCCAAGAATCTGAAGGTCTACATGGACATCGTCGTCAACCACACGGCTGACGTCATCCAGCTCGCCGAATGCAAGAACGGAATCGAATGCCCATACCGGAGCATCGCTGATTATCCATATCAGCGCCATGGGGGAGTGAAGGGCGCGGCGATCAACCCGGGCTTCGATGGGGAGCGTGACGGCAGCGCTGCCAACTTCGCGAAGCTCAGGGACCCTAACTACGCGTACACCGTCCAGGTCCCGCCTGCGGAGCGGAACGTGAAGGCACCGGCGTGGCTCAACGATCCGATCTACTATCACAACCGCGGCAACTCTCTTTTCCGCGGCGAATCCAGCCTGATGGGCGACTTCTTCGGGCTCGACGATATCTTCACCGAGCATCCGCGCGTCATCCGCGGGATGATCGAGATCTACGGTGCGTGGATTGATAAATATGGCGTCGACGGGTTCCGGATCGATACCGCCCAACATGTGAACCCCGAATTCTGGCAGCAGTTCGTTCCAGCGATGCTGCAACGGGCGAAAGCGCGCGGTATTCCGAACTTCCACATCTTCGGCGAGGTCGCGACGTCGGACATGGATCCGGCCCACACGGCAGTGAACACGCGTGTCGACAAGCTGCCGAGCGTTCTGGACTTCTCGTTCACGCGCGCAGTTGTCGACGTGCTTTCCGGAACGGCAGGCACGGACGAACTCGAGAAGCTGTTCCGGGCCGATCCCTTGTATGAGGGCGGGGCGAAGGCGGCGCTCAGGCTGCCAACGTTCATTGGCAATCACGACGCCGGCCGCTTCCCGACGTTCGTCCGCCATTTCATGCCGAAGGTGACCGACCCTGAGCTGCTCCGGCGAGAGATGCTTGCGAATGCGATGCTGCTGACGCTGCGCGGCGTGCCAACCATCTATTACGGCGACGAGCAGGGCTTCGTCGGCAAGGGCGGCGACCAGGATGCGAGGCAGGACATGTTCGCCTCGCAAGTCGCAACCTACAACGAGGACAAGCTACTAGGGACGTCATCGACCAACGCGCGGCCCAACTTCAATCCAGACCACCCGCTTTACCGGGAGATCGCTGACCTCGCTCAAATCCGCACCAGCCATCGTGCGCTGACTCGGGGCCAACAGCTCGTCCGCTATTCACAGGACAAGCCAGGGCTCTTCGCAATGTCTCGCTTCGATCCTGATAACGGTCGCGAGATGCTGCTGCTGTTCAACACGTCGACGGCGCCGCTTAATCAGCGCGTGCGGATCGAGACCCGATCGAAGGAATTTGAGACGCTCGCCGGCATCTGTCCCGTTAGGGCGGATGCACCGGGGAGTGTGAGCATCGCGCTACCGGCACTCGGCTATTCGGTCTGCTATGCTCGCTGAGGATTTAAGCACCGGCAGAGAGCAGGCCGCGACCGAACCTTGGTGGAAGGGCGCGGCGATCTATCAGATCTACCCCCGTAGCTTTGCCGACAGCAATGGCGACGGTGTCGGTGACCTGCCGGGGATTACGGGTAAGCTCGATTACGTAGCGAGTCTCGGCGTTGACGCGATCTGGCTATCGCCTTTCTTCACGTCGCCGATGCGCGACTTCGGTTACGACGTCGCCGACTATTGCGGTGTCGATCCCGTGTTCGGGACGCTAGCGGACTTCGATGTACTGATCGGACGAGCGCATGCGCTGAAGCTCAAGGTCATTATCGACCAGGTCTACTCGCACAGTTCAGACCAGCATCCTTGGTTCCAAGAGAGCCGTTCGAGCCGCAATAATCCCAAAGGCGACTGGTACGTCTGGGCCGACGCCAAGCCCGACGGATCGCCGCCAAACAATTGGCAGTCGGTGTTTACCGGGCCGGCTTGGCAGTGGGACGCGCGGCGCGGTCAGTATTATCTGCACAATTTCCTGGCCGAGCAGCCCGATCTCAATGTCCACAATGATGACGTTCAGGAGGCGCTTCTTGACGCCGCGCGCTTCTGGCTGGACCGGGGCGTGGACGGCTTTCGAATCGATGCGATCAACTTTGCGATGCACGATCCCAGCCTGCGCGATAATCCGCCGGCACGCCCGGGAGGGAGGCGCACGCGGCCGTTCGACTTCCAGCAACATCTATACAACCAGTCCCATCCGGACATCGTGAAGTTTATCGAGAGGCTTCGGAACGTCACAGACAGCTATGGGGCCCGGTTCACAGTCGCCGAAGTCGGCGGCGATGAGCCGCTCGACGAAATGCGGGCATTCACCGCCGCTGGACGCCTGAACAGCGCTTATGGGTTCGATTTCCTGTACGCGGATAAGCTGACGGCGGAGCTTGTTGCCCGCGTAGCGAGGGACTGGCCGGAGGCGGCAGGTTGGCCGACCTGGGCATTCGAGAACCACGATGCTCCACGCGCGGTGTCGCGCTGGGTCACAGAGGAGCATCGCGACGCTTTCGCGCGGATGAAGATGCTTCTTCTGTGCTCGCTGAGGGGTTCGATCACGATCTGGCAGGGCGAAGAGCTTGGCCTTCCGCAGGTCGACGTGCCTTTCGAACGGTTACAGGATCCGGAGGCGATCGCGAATTGGCCGGAAACACTTAGCCGCGACGGCGCGCGAACGCCGATGCCCTGGCAGGCAAGCGCACCCAACCTCGGGTTCTCCAACAGCGAACCGTGGTTGCCTGCGGGAGAAAGTCATCGTGCGCTCGCGGTAGATCAGCAGTCGGCTGAAGAATCGGCTCTGCAGTTCACGCGGGAATGCCTCGCGGTCCGCAACGCGCATCCCGCGCTACGCTGCGGATCGATGCTGATCGTAGAAGCGGCGGGTCAGCGGCTCGTATTCGAGCGAGAACGGGACGGTGAGCGGGTTCGCTGCACCTTCAATCTGTCGGAAGAAAGAGCGCCGTTCGCCCCGCAGGGAACGACGCTTGTTAGCACGGGGGATGTCCGTGGCGACGCACTGGGGCCGTACGCCGGCATCGTCGAGAACGTCGCGTGAGCTTCCTGCGCGCGTTTCTTCTGCTCGTCTTTTTCACTCTGTCCGCGCCGCTCGGCGCCGAGACAACGCCGAAGGCCAGCTCCGGCACCATCGTCGATCTTGGTGTTCTCAAGTCTCGCTACGCCGATCCGCGTCGTGTCGTCGTTTGGCTGCCGAGCGGCTACTCTGCCGGCGGCTCAAAATATTCCGTGCTTTATATGCATGATGGCCAGAATCTCTTCGACAAAGCGACGGCGGGCTACGGCATGGAATGGGAGGTCGACGAGCATCTCGACCGCCTGATCCGCGACGGCAAAGTGCGACCAACGATCGTAGTGGGCGTCTGGAATACTCCCAAACGTCTCCAGGAATATGTGCCGGCGAAGGCATTCGCGACTCTCCCGCAGACCTACAGAGACCAGGTGCGCGATTTATATGGCGGCGACCCGCTGTCGGACGGCTATTTGAAGTTCATCGTTCGCGAGCTCAAGCCGATGATCGATCGCCGGTTCAACGTGAAGGTGGATAGGGCCAACACCGTGATTATGGGCTCGTCGATGGGCGCGCTTGTCTCCCTATATGCGATCGATGAATATCCGCGGGTGTTCGGCGCAGCAGGCATGATGTCGACGCATTGGCCGCTGTCGTTCAAGCCGGACAACAAGTCGCTGAGCGACGAGGAATATGAAGCGGTCTCTTCGACGTTCGAGCGGTATCTTACGCCGGCGCTCCCTGATCCCGCGACGCACAAGCTCTACTTCGACCACGGTAGCGAGACGCTGGACGCGGTCTATGCCCGCTACCAGGCCCGCGTCGACAAGGTCGTCGCGGCGCGCGGTTATCGGCCGGGCGTGAACTGGATGACGCGGAGCTTCCCGGGCCAGAAGCATAACGAGACCAGTTGGGCGTCGCGTCTAGATGTGCCGCTGATGTTCCTGCTTCCAGCTGAGGGGGCGCCGCAAGGCAATCAATAGTCTGGTAGTTTGCCGGGCCGCGCCTGGTGCTTCCCGCCGAGCCGATCGCATCCTAGATACGGCTTGATCCGGAGCTCTACGACGCAATGAAACCGACCGTCTTTATCCATACCAATAGCAAGCAGATGCTTGGCGCCCTGGTTTCCGCGCACAGTTACCGCCGGAACAGCCGCGATCCCGACGCCTTCGATGTATGCATCATACGCGCCGAGGACGTTGAAGAGTTGCAGGTGACGGGCCGCACGATGCTTCGTGGCGGTCATGAGCGGGAGTGGGATCCGAACGACCTGCAGTCATTCACGCCGCTTCGCTATTCGGTACCCGACCTCGTGGGACATGAGGGTCTGGCCGTGGTGACCGATCCGGACGTTTTCGCGGTCGGTGACGTGGGCGAGCTCTTTACTCGCAATTTGGGGGGTAAGGCGATCTGGTGCCGCCCGCGCCCTGGTTACGACAAGATCACCGATCCCTTGGCCACGTCGGTGATGCTCCTCGATTGCTCCAAGCTGCCGCATTGGCGGTTTCAGCAACAGCTCGAGGCGCTCTGGAGCCACAGGATCGATTATCTCGACTGGATCAATCTGAGGCTCGAAGACCTCGACACCATCGGGCTGCTGGAGCCCGACTGGAACGACTTCGATCGTCTTACCGAGCGCACGAAGCTGCTGCACAACACGAAGCGCCGTACGCAGCCTTGGAAGACCGGCCTGCCGATCGATTTCACCTTTCGTGAGCGCAAGGGTATCCTGAACCTGGCGCCGAAGCTGGTTCGGATGATCGCACCCAATTATACCCGGCACCCGGACCGAAACCAGGAAGCCTATTTCTATGCGCTGCTGGCTGACGCGCTGGACAGCGGTTCAGTGACAGCGGAGCAGGTCGAGCAGGAGGTGCGGCTCGGTCACGTGCGGCCGGACTCGCCGGCGCTCATCGAGCGTTATCGCGGTCATTTGTGGCCTGCTGAGGCGGCTGCTCCAAAAGCTGCCTGACGCGATCGGCGACGAATTGCGCATAGTCTGGCATGTTGGTCGCCTTCGGCTCCTCCAAGGTGCCGGCGATTCCCTGATTATTGAGGGCCGCCCAGAAGAAGCGCAAGTCGCGCGGGTAGAGCCGTTCGCCGGGTCGTAGCCGGTCGCTAACTTTCATGACCGTCCGTCCGAGTGGGCTCTTCGCAATTGGGATGAGCCCGACGGGTTTCCCCGTCATGACGGCGTCGGCAGTCATCGCGACGCTGTCGGCGGTGACATAAAGCTCGTCTGCAGTCTCGATGAGGGCGCGGTAGGAGGGCGAACCTTCGCGGGGTGCAAGCAGGTGAGGGACGGACGTTGACCGCAGTTCGTTCGCCACGGCAGCGAGCAGATCGGGCGTTGTGCGAGGGCTTCCGACAGCCAGCACCGATCCGCCGCGCGTGACCGCGTCGTCAAGCAGGTGGCGCAGGGCTCCCACAATCTCGACGGGCGGCAGTTCCCAGTACAAGGTAGGACCTCCGAGCAGGAGAAGCCGCCGCGGGCTCGGCAAGGATCGAAGTCCTTCGAGGTCGGCTTGAGCTACTTCGCGCGGGGTATGCGGCGTCAGCGCAAAGGGAATGCGAAGGACGTTGCGGGCGTCTGGAACGGGATATTCCGGCGTGGGCACCACAAGATCGAAGTGGCGCGGCGAAATTCGCGGGAAACCGAGATGGACTGCACGGGTCTTGGCCGAACGGCGCTTGAGTTCTCGCACTGCCGGTACGCTCCGGAGACCGGTTGAGATCGTCAGATCGGGTGGATCCGCTTCCAGCTGCGTCCGGCAATCCGCCTCTACGCTCCGGAAGGTGGGACCGAGAATTGACGGAGGGATCCGCCGCAGCGCGTTATAGCGCAGTCGTTTCTCCTCGAAAGGCCAGGCGAGCGCCTCCGCCAGCGCCAGCACCTGGTTATTGTCACCGCGATGGGGACCTAGAAGCGCCCATACCCGGGGAGGTGGTTGCATTGAGTTGCGGGTCACGGCTTCCCAAATGGCTGATGGCTGCTCCGTGTCAAACGATGTAATCGGCGGAGCAACCAAGCGCTGTGGCGCACGAGGAGCAGGAGTGACTATGTGCGGCATTGCTGGCTGGTACAGGCGCGGCGGCCGGCCGGTGCCGGCCGAGGCGGTCGCCAGTCAATGCGAAAGGCTGGTGCACCGCGGTCCTGATGATGCCGGTTACCTCATCGATGGCGATTTCGGCTTCGGCATGCGCCGGCTCAGCATCATCGATATTGCCGGCGGCCACCAGCCCATCTTCAGTCCCGACAGGCGATACGCGATCGTCTTCAATGGCGAGATCATGAACCATCCCGCGTTGCGGCATGAGTTGGAGGGCGGCTACGCATTCCAGACCGACCATAGCGACACGGAGACGGTCCTGGCGGCTTACCTCAGATGGGGCGACGACGCCTGGCTACGCCTCGAGGGGATGTATGCGGCCGCCATCTGGGACAAGCATGCCAAAAGCCTCGTGCTCGCGCGCGACCCTCTCGGGATCAAGCCGCTCTTCTACACCGAACAGGCGGGCGGCTTGGCCTTCGCATCGGAGATCACGGCGCTCCGCGAGCTTCCCGAGCACCGGTTCGAACTCGACGAGGACGGCGTCGACGATTTCTTCTGCTTCGGCCACACGCTGCCGCCCCGGACGATCTTCAAACAGGTGCGGCCGTTGGAGCCCGGGCATGTGTTGCACATCGGCGCTGTAGGCCAGCCGATTATTCGCCGATTCTGGCAAGCTCAGCTGAAAGTCGAAGAAGGAGTTTCCGAGGCCGACTGGATCGAGCGGACTAGTCGGAACTGCTCCGCACTGTCAAGGAGCACCAGCTGTCCGACGTTCCTGTCGGAGCGTTCGTTTCCGGGGGGGTGGATTTCGGGAGCGATTGCGGCAGCGATGGCTCAGACAGCGTCCGCTCCGTTCAAGATGTTCACCGCCGGTTTTCCCGGTTCGCCGCGCGACGAGACGGCGGCGGCCAAGCGCATCGCGGATCACCTCGGCTGCGAGCATGTCGTGCTGCCGATGCAGCCGCAGACAGCGGAAGACGTGCTTCCAGCGGTACAGGCCTCATTCGACGAACCGACAGCGGCGAATAGCGCGATTCCTCTTTGGTATCTTTCGAAAGCGGCGGTCGAGCACGTGAAGGTCGTCCTCTGCGGGGAAGGCGGCGACGAGCTGTTCCTGGGGTACAACCGTCAACGCTGGGCGAGGCGGATGAGCCAGTGGCGGCCCTTGGCAAAGGCCATCGGCGGCGTCGTGGATGCTCTGCCCGAGCTGCCGATCCGCAAATACAATTATCTGCGGCAGCTCTCCGGACGGTTCCGTGAGGGCGCGCTGCTCGCCGACGGTTATGAGCGCTTCTTCTCTGCGGTTTCGATCAGCTCACCGCAGACGCGCGCGAGCATCTACGAACCGGAATTCTTCGCTCGCGAGCAGGTCCGAGACAGACTCGGTCAGCGCGCCGAAGCCTACTTCCCCTCGGCAGAGCGGCCGAAGCTGAACGATCTCGAGGAATTCATGCTGGGCGACCTTACGGTCCACTTGCCTGCATCGATGTGCCAGCGGCTCGATCGGACGACGATGGCGCATTCACTAGAAGCTCGCGTGCCCTTCTTGTCGCACCGCTTCGTCGATTTCGCGCTGACAGTCCCGACCGACCTCAAGCTCAGGGGCAACACGGGCAAATATGTTTTGCGCAAGGCGGCGGAGCCCTGGCTTCCGGCGGGGCAGCTCGACCAGCGCAAGATCGGCTTTCAGCTCCCGCTCGCCGACTGGTTCATGGGCGGATTCAACGATTTCGCACGCGAGGCGTGGCGTTCGTCTGGCGCGGCCGATCTTGGCTTGCTTGACGCTAAGGGCGTGGAAGGGCTGTTCGACGAACATCGCAGCGGAACCGCCGATCACGGCCGCATGCTTTACGCCGTCGCAATGTTCAGCTGTTGGTGGAAGGATCAGAAGTTCGCTGTGGACAGCAGGGCTGGGGCTTCTCGGAAGGAAGCGCTCGCTTCGACATGAGCGCCGCCATTTCCGTCATCATGCCGGTGCACAACCGTGCGGAAGTCCTTCCGCGCGCAATCCAGAGTGTTCTCGATCAGCGGTTAAGCGACTTCGAACTGATCATTGTCGATGATGGCTCGACGGACGATAGCGTGCCTGTTGCTCGCTCGTTTGATGATCCGCGCATTCGCATCATCGAACTTGGCTCCAACCGAGGCGGGAACGCGGCCCGCAACCAAGGCATCACGGCAGCGCAAGCACCGCTCATCGCATTTCTCGACAGCGACGATTGCTATCTACCTGAGAAGCTCGAGTGGGTCGTCGCAGAATTCAGGCGCCGACCCGAGTTGCAGCTGCTCATCGACAGTTTCGAGAAAGTGCAGCCGCCCGGTTCGGCAAAGTTGCGGGTGACCCGCATGAACCCCGTCATCAATGACCGGCAAACTTTTCGCAGGGCGCTGTTCACACGTCGGCTGTGGAAAGCGACACCGTCAATCACCGTCAGGCGCGAAACAATACTTGGCGCCGGCCTCTTCGACGAAAGTCTGCGTCGGCTTCAGGACTTCGACCTGCTCATCCGGATTTCCGAGTGCGCCACCTGCGCGTCCACCGACAAGGTTCTATGGATTAAATACTGGGATGCGGCAGGGATCTCGGCCCAAGACAACATGATACCGGCGAATGTCGAATTGGTACAACGCCACCCAGAGTATCTTAACGAACGGGCCTATCGGCCGGGCCTAGCTTACGCGTTGCGCCTATCGTTATGGCGGCGCCTCAAGACGCGGCATCTCTCGGGAGCGATGCGGGACATGCGAAACTTGTCGAGGGCGTTCGGATCGCGCGAGGCCGTGAGGTTGTTGTTCGAAGCCTGCTTCCCGCGCCCGAAAATTCAGTAGCCGAACACCGGGTCGAGCTCTTCCTTTACAAATTCATCGATGTGCCGGGCTTCGCGCGCGCCGAGATTTCTGCGGAAGCCACCGCTGCCTCCCTTGCGCACTTTCGATGAGCGCTGATCCCCTGCCTTGGAAGGGCGCAGGCGGTTCGAAGTGAAATAGCCCTCTTGCTCCCGCTTCTTGAGGCTGCGGATGTCACCGAAGTGCACCGCGTCGGCGATGTCCTCGTCGGTCACCTCCAATCCGACCGCATCCGCCAATTGCCGGAGTGTCGAGCGCGGCTGCGCAAGGAAATCCTCGTAACGGATGATCGTGACATTGCCGTGCTCGCGCTGGAGCTCGGCGAAGTCATTCAGGAACCTCACGATCGACGGAATCCCGCCTTTCTCCGCCCAAACGAAGGTATCGAGCTGTTGGTTCGCGAGGCGCTTCCGGGCTCTATCGCGGCTGCGGAACTTCAGGTGATAGTATCGCGAAACCGCAATGTCGCCCGGATGCCTCGCGATCAACACGACCTTGGCGTGCCGATAGCCCGCCTTATTCAAACGGACCTGCTCCGGCGTTCTCATCGTATCCCCTGCATGCGTGAACAGCAGTCGCGGGGTTCCGCGCGCGGCGCGCCGAAGAACCGGAAACTCGAGCAGCTTGCGCTCGTCGATGCCGAACCGCTTCTGGTACAAACGCGCGAGCATAGCTCGGACGAACGTCCGGCCCGACTTTGGATACGAAACAATCACCGCATCGGCTTCGTCGAGCCAGGCGGCGTCGCGCAGATCACGCTTCCACCGGAGCGCCGTGGAGCCCGGAACGAGACGAAGCAGCTGCGCCGCCGAACGTCGTGCGACGTTCCTCAGGAAGCGGCGCCGCCGGCGCACGGACGCGGCTAGCTGCTCAACTTATCGCGCAACGCACGCGCACGATCCGCAACAGCCGAGAGTTCGTCATGGGGCCCTGTGTACAACCAGGTTCCACCGACGCAGAGGACGGAGTCGACGTCCAGCCAATCTGCAACATTGTCGGGCCGAATGCCGCCAGTGGGACAGAAACGGACGTCGGCAAAGGGCGCGGACAGAGCTTTTAGGGCGGCAATTCCGCCCGATGCCTCCGCGGGAAAGAATTTGAACCTGTTCAGGCCCAGGTCGAGGCCGCGCATGATGTCGCCGGCCGTGGAAACGCCGGGCAAATAGGGAATTCCAGCCTTCGAGACAGCGAGCGCCAAGTGGTCGGTCAGGCCGGGGGAGACGATAAACTGGCTGCCAGCTTTCTTCGCCTCGGCCAATTGCCATTCCTCAACGACCGTGCCCGCGCCGACCATCGCGCCCGGTACTCCCCGCATGGCGCGGATTGCGTCGACTGCGGCGCGGGTGCGCAGCGTCACCTCGAGAACCGGCAATCCCGCCTCGACGAATGTCCTCGCCAGTGCCGCCCAATCTGCGTTGCCTTCGAGCACCAGGACCGGGATGACCGGCGCGGCGCGCATGATCTCGTCGATGGTCATGGATGCTCCCGAGCAAAGGCAGCCGCCGCGCCGAACAGGCCAGGCTCCGGATAGGTGATGAGCTTGACTGGCATGTCGTCCATCCTGCGTTCGAAGCGGCCTTTCGCGATAAAGCGGTCGCGGAACCCTGAACGGGGCAGGTGATCGGCGAGGCGCAGGCCAACGCCGCCCGCAATGACGACCCCGAACGAGCCCTGTGCTAGCGCCATATCGCCAGCCACCGAGCCGAGAGTGAGGCAGAGCCGATCGAGTGCGGCGTTAGCGAGACTGTCCGTTCCGGCCATGGCGGCTTCCCATAGCTCTTTTTCGTCATGGAATGTCAGCGACCGGCCTTCGATCGCGCCAAGCGCTTCGTAAAGATTCCACAGCCCACGGCCCGAAGCGATGCGCTCGACCGAAACGCGCCGGAAGCTCCGGCGAAGTTCGACGAGGATGCGGTCCTCGAGATTGTCGAGAGGCGCGAAGTCGACGTGACCGCCCTCGGTCTCGATGACGTCGTATCCGTCAGCTTTCTTCAGCAGCGCTGCCACACCGAGGCCCGTGCCTGGACCAACGATGCTGATGACGCCGGTCTCGGGCAGTGACCGGTCGGGTCCACACAGGTGCTGGAAATGCTCCCCCGCGAGGGTTGCGACCGCATAAGCAACCGCGCCGAAATCATTGACAATGGTGAAGCGGTCGACTCCCAATCTCTCCTTCATCAGGGAAGGGCGGATGACCCAGGGGTTGTTGGTAAGTTTCAGTACTTCGCCGCCAACGGGGCCAGCGAATGCCATGCCCAGCTCCGCCGGGAGGTCGATGCCCTTGCGTCTTCCGAACTCCTGCCAAGCAAGCTGAAAGCTGCCATGCTCTGACGTCTTAAGCTTGACCGGTTCCCCGAGGGTGGCAACCCGTCCGTTTTCGATCTCTGCCAGCGCGAAGCGCGCATGGGTCCCGCCAATATCGGCTGCTACAATCTGCCTCACGCTTGTTCGGTCTCCATCGCGGCGAGCATCGCCGATGCGCCCTGTTCTGCTTCGTTTGCGTCCAAGCGCATGAGCGCGAACAATTCGCGCCCGGTGCCGACGTTTGGCGGCGGTGAGTTTGCCGGCGGACGCGCTGCGAGGTCCACGCCGACAGCTTCGAGCGTGCCAGTGTTCGCATCGAGGCGGATGATGTCGCCGTCGCGGATACGAGCGAGAGGCCCGTCGGGAAGGGCCTCCGGCGATACGTGGATCGCCGCAGGGACTTTGCCGCTCGCGCCGGACATGCGCCCGTCGGTGATAAGCGCCACCCGGTGGCCACGGTCCTGGAGCACGCCCAGAGTCGGCGTGAGCTTGTGCAGCTCGGGCATGCCGTTGGCGCGCGGTCCCTGGAAGCGGACGATCACCGCAACGTCTCCGTCGATCTCGCCCGCCTTGAAAGCTTCGAGCACCTCGTCCTGATCGGAGAAGCAGCGCGCCGGCGCCTCGACGACCCAGCGTTCGTTATCGACGGCGCTGGTCTTGAACACCGCGCGACCAAGATTTCCCCTCACCAAGCGCATGCCGCCATCGGGTTGGAAGGGTTCTGAAACTGGCCGAAGCATGTCGATGTCGGCGCTTTCCTCGGCAGACTTCCAAATCAGTTCGTCGCCGTGGAGCTCGGGATTGCCGATCCACGCATCCATCGAGTCCGCGCCGGCCGTCGCGGTGTCCGAGTGGATCAGGCCCTCGCGCCCGAGTGTGTAAGTCACGAAGGCCATGCCGCCTGCGTCCTGAAAGTCGTTCACGTCCTTTGCGCCGTTGGGATAGACTCGTGCGAGCAAAGGAACAGCGCCCGACAGTTCCTCGAAATCCTGCCAGTCGATGATGATGCCTGCCGCCCGGGCGATTGCCGGCAGGTGGATCGTGTGATTGGTCGATCCGCCGGTCGCCAGCAGACCGACCATCGCGTTCACGATAGCTTTCTCGTCGACAACTTGGGCCAGCGACCGCTCGCCGCTTCTTGCCAGTTCGGCGAGGCGATGGACCGCGGCGCGCGTCAGTGCCTGTCGCAACGGCGTGCCCGGATTGATGAAGGCCGCGTTCGGGATGTGAAGCCCCATCAGCTCCATCATCATCTGATTGCTGTTTGCGGTCCCGTAGAAGGTGCACGTACCGGCCGAGTGATACGAGCGGCTCTCCGCTCTCAGCAGTTCCTCTTTGCCAACTTTCCCTTCGGCATAGAGCTGTCGGATTCGCTGCTTCTCCTTGTTTGGAAGGCCCGAGGGCATCGGACCGCCGGGCACGAGCAGCACCGGCAGGTGACCGAAGCGCAGCGCGCCGATCAGCATGCCAGGGACGATCTTGTCGCAGATACCGAGCAAAGCGGCGGCGTCGAACATGCCGTGGCTGAGCGCGATCGCCGTACTCATAGCGATGACGTCGCGGCTGAACAGCGAAAGGTCCATGCCCGGCTGGCCCTGAGTGACGCCGTCGCACATGGCAGGAACGCCGCCCGCGACCTGCGCCGTGGCGCCGACTTCCCGGGCAAATATCTTCATCTGCTCAGGGTAGCGACCATATGGCTGATGCGCCGACAGCATGTCATTATAAGCCGTGACGATGCCGATGTTTGGCCCGGCGAGCGTGCTGATCGCCGGCTTGTCCTCGCCGGATGCGGCGAAGCCATGCGCGAAATTGCCGCAGCTGAGGCGAGGCCGATTGATGCCGCCCTCCTTCTGTTCGGCCATAAGGTCCAGATAGCGGCGGCGTGTCGGCTTCGATCGCTCAATGATGCGGTCCGTTACGGACGCTAGGGTAGGGTTCAGACTCATGGCGGCTATGTGGGCTTTCGGACCTACTCGTGCCAGCTAATCCCGTCGCGCTCGGTGAGCGCGATGGCGGCCGAGGGGCCCCAGGTTCCGGCAGCATAGGGACGCGGGGTCATCCCCTTGGCGGCCCAGGCGGCGCGTATCCGATCGACCCAGGCCCATTGCGCCTCGACTTCGTCACGGCGGACGAACAGCGTCGGGTCTCCTTCGATCAGGTCCAGCAGCAGCCTTTCGTAGGCAATCCTCCGACGGTATTCGCTGAACGCATTGGCGAGCCCGATGTCCAGCGGGATCTCACGAAGACGGACGCCGTCGCGGTCGAGACCCGGCGTTTTCGCCATCAGGTGCAGGCCGATCGTTTCTTCCGGCTGCAGCCCGATGATGAGTTTGTTCGGCCTGCTCGTCGCCCCGCGTGACGCAAAGATCGAATAAGGCACGTCCTTGAACTGGATGAAGATTTCCGTGTCACGGACGGGCATGCGCTTACCGGTGCGAAGATAGAAGGGAACGCCCTTCCAGCGCCAATTGTCGATGTGAGCCTTCAAGGCGACGAAGGTTTCCGTCGGGCTCTCATGACCCGCCTCTTCGGCATAACCGGGAACCGGTTCACCATCGATCGCGCCGCGCGTGTACTGTCCGATGACCGTATGCGCTTCGACATCCGCCGCTGTTATCGGGCGAAGTGAGCGGATCACCTTAACCTTCTCGTCGCGCACAGCCGTGGCGTTGAAGTCGGTCGGCGGTTCCATGGCGACGAGGGCGAGCAGCTGGAGCATATGGTTCTGTACCATGTCGCGCAGCGCACCCGACGATTCGTAATAATCTGACCGGCCTTCGAGTCCGACAGTCTCCGCGACCGTGATCTGGACGTGGTCTATATGCGCGCTGTTCCACAGCGGCTCGAACAGGAGGTTGGCGAACCGGAGCGCGAGGAGGTTCTGAACCGTCTCCTTGCCAAGATAATGGTCAATGCGGAATGTGCGTTCTTCAGGAAATGCCGCCGCGACGGCGTCATTGATCTCGCGGCTCGACTCGAGGTCGGTCCCAAGTGGCTTTTCGAGCGCCATGCGAACCGTCGGACAGGCGAGGCCCGCCCGTTCGAGCCCGTCGATCGTTGGCTTGAATAGTGAGGGTGCGGTCGAGAGAAAAATCGCAACGCCGTGGCACGGATCGCCTATCTTCTCGGCCAGACGCTCGAAACCGCGCGGATCATTGATATCAAGCGGCACGTACTGGAGACGATCGAGGAAGCGGCTGGCAATGCCTTCTTGGAAGAAGCCGGACGGCAGATGCTCCATCAACGCTTCGCGCGCTCGCTCGCGAAAGGCTTGATCGTCGAGCTCGGTTCGGGCTGTCCCGATGATCCTCAGATCCGGAGGCAGCAACCCATCTGAATCGAGCCCGTAGAGCGAGGGAAGGAGCATGCGCCGGGACAGATCGCCGGTCGCACCGAATAACAGAAGCGTGGATGCCTTTTCCGCCATGCGGGCTTGCGTAGAGACGAGTAGCGAAGGGCGCAAACCCTCTCGCTAAATGCCTGTCGCCGCAAAGGTATGGCCGTCGGGATCGAGGTCGCGCAGGTCGCGCCCGCGCGTCTCTTTGCCGAACATGGCGACGAGAACAAGCGCCACGACCGTTGGAACGATGATGATCAAACTCACGAAGGATAGCGGCGGCACGAGTGCCAGGATCGCGAGGAACTGCGCAAACACGCCCCCTGCCTTGCTGCAGGCGGCAACGATCCCCGTAGTACGCCCCCGGATGCGCAGCGGGAAACTCTCGGCAGCGTAAGGCAGGAGCATGGCGATCAGTCCATTTGTGCCGACAATCAGCAGAGCGACTGGGATGACGGGACTGCCAGTCCCCGTGAACTCGAGCTGGAGAACGCCGAGAAGACCGGCGATCGCGATGGCGATGGATCCAATTACGGACCATTTGGAGCTCAGGCGGCTGTAGGCGAAGGCGGCGACGAACACGGTTGGGAACGCAATCAGGGCTAACTCGGCGAGCAGCTTACTGCTCACCGCGACACTATAGCCCTTCGATACGAGGTCCGTCGGCAACCATAGGAGCAGGCCGAAGTTGATTAGGCCGTAACAGATAGCGGCGAGAGAAAGGGCGAGAAGCTTTCCGAAGAACGCCTTGCCGGTGAGCGCCACCGCGGGCCCCTTCTGGATAGCGATTTGCTCGGCGGTCCGAGTGTGACGGGCCGTGGAGCCGAACCGCTCCATAACCCTGCGCGCTTCCTCACGGCGTCCGCGTGCCAGAAGGAACTTTGCGGACTCCGGTATGAAGGCTCCAAGCAGCACGAGAGAAAGGCCGGTCGGAAGGTTTATCAGCCAAAGTACGCGCCAGCTGAAGATCGGCTGCAGCACGGCCGAAAATCCGCTCGCCGCGAAGTAGCCGCCGACCGCGCCAAGTCCACCGACCAGAACCAGAGCCCATCCGCGATGTTTGCTCGGCATCATTTCGGCGAGGAGGGCATAAGTGACAGGAAGCATGCCTCCCGCCGCCGCGCCCATCATGAAACACATGCCGATGTTCCAGGCGAGCGATGGCATCGCGCCGCAGATGGACGTGCCGACAAACATCACCGCCGAAAGTAGGATCGAAGCTTTCCGCCCATAGATGTCGGCGAGTACCCCCCAGATTATCGATCCCAGCACGGTGCCGATCAGGGCAGAAAAAGGTACCAGCGAAACGGTCGCCTTGGTCTGGTGATACTCGCTGATCATGCCCGGAATAGTGAAGCCCAAGCTCGCCGGTTTCATAATGTCTATGATCAGGGCGAGAACGAGTACCGACATCAGCCCCCAGTGGGCGGCGGACAGGGGCGCGTCTTCGGGCGGCGTCACGACGATGTCCTGAGACGCTGACAGCTGTTTCGAAACGTTGCGGGGGAGGAGGCCGTAAGCCGCAATTGCGACGCCGCCCACGATCGCGGCCATACCCGCGATCATGTCCCAGCCCATCGGCATCCCGGCTAGCCGATAGCCCACGCTGCGGCCCATCTCGAACATTGGAAGGTGCAGCAGCACACCAGCCGTGACGGCGATGACCCCAACGACGAACGCCCACGTGCCGCGCCGGTCAGAAAGAGTACTGGTGCTGATCATCGCCCTGTTAATCATCCGATAGTAAGCACGTCTCTGCGGCGAAAGTGCGCTTGTACGTTGATTTCACTCGCCGCGGGGCACACATGCGCGCTCCGTGTCCGCTGACCTCGCCATCCTTTATGAGCATCCCCAGTGGTTTCAACCGCTGTTTGCCGCGCTCGAGCGCCGTGGTCTCAGCTACGAACCGATACACTTGAGGGGACATTCATTCGATCCAGGCGACCGGTCCGTGCCTGCGCCGCTGGTCCTAAGTCGGGTGGCCCAGTCGAGCTTCCTTCGTGAGCCGGAGCATCCGATCTTTTATGCTGAGGCGCTGCTCGATCATTGGGCCTCGTACGGCGCCCGAGTGCTCAACGGCGCTGACGTCCTGGCGATCGATTCGTCGAAGGCGCGCCAGCTGTCGCTCATTTCGTCACTTGCCCTGCAGGTGCCGGAGACCCGAGCCGTGCACCGCGCACGCGACCTCGCTGCGGCCGCTGAAGGGATGCGCTATCCGCTGCTCGTGAAGGCGAACATCGGCGGTTCGGGTGCGGGGATCGTGCGCTATTCGTCTCGCGAGGAGCTACTTGCATCGATCGCCGAGGGAACCACGCCGTCGTCCATCGACCAGGTTCTCTTGCTTCAGGATTATGTCCCAGCGCGCGGCGGGGCAATCACCCGGATCGAAACGCTTGGGGGTAAATATCTCTACGCGATCGAAGTTCAGTCGAGCGGCGATACCTTCGACCTGTGCCCGGCGGACGCCTGCGTGGCCAAGCCGGGACGCGGAGCGATCCGAATGACTTCCGTTACTCCATCGGATGAGATCATCAGCGCGGCCGAACGAATCGCCCAGGCCGCCGGCTTGGACGTTGGCGGTGTCGAAGTAATGATCGACGATCGGGATGGCGCTCCGCGCTTTTACGACATCAACGCTCTGTCGAATTTCGTTGCCAGCCCACTGGACGTCCTCGGCTGGGACCCGCACGACCGGCTTGTCGACTATCTCGAGCAACTCCTCCGTGAAAGGGAAGCGGCATGAAGTTCGGCTACTGGATGCCTGTCTTTGGCGGTTGGTTACGGAACATTCCGGAAGAGGGCATGCAGGCGAGCTGGGGCTATGTCCGCCGTCTGACTCAGCGGAGCGAGGAGACGGGCTGGGACGTCAGTCTGATTGCCGAGCTGAACCTAAATGACATCAAGGGCGTGGACCAGCCAGCGCTCGACGCGTGGTCGACGGCTGCGGCGCTGGCGGCTGTCACGAACAGCATCGAGCTGATGGTTGCGGTGCGACCGAACTTCCACCAGCCCGCGCTCTTCGCCAAAGCTGCGGCAAATATCGACAACATCTCCGGAGGGCGGCTTGCGCTCAACGTCGTTTCCTCCTGGTGGGCTGACGAGGCGACGCAGTACGGGCTTCAGTTCGATCAGCATGACGATCGGTATGCGCGAACCACCGAGTGGCTGCAGGTAGTGGATGGCCTCTGGAAGCACGATCGCTTCAGCTTCGATGGGCAGCGGTACAAGCTGACCGAAGCGATTTGCGAGCCCAAGCCGGTCCGTAAACCGCGGCCGACCATCTACGCCGGCGGCGAGAGCGAAGCGGCGAAGACGATGATCGCGACGCTTTGCGACGCCTACGTCATGCACGGCGATCCGGTCGACGCAATCAGGTCGAAAATCGCGGACATGGAGGAGCGCCGCGCCCGGATCGGCCGACCGCGCCTGCAATACGGGATGGCTGCATTCGCCATTATCCGCGACAGCGAAGCCGAGGCTAAGCGCGAGCTAGAGCGCATCACACAGCTTCCGCCCAATCCTCCCAAAGGCTTCGACAATTTTGACCAATGGCTTTCGGGCACGCAGTTGGAGCGTGAGCTGAAGCTTCAGGAATATTCCGTGTCTAACCGTGGACTTCGACCGAACTTCGTCGGGACACCAGAGCAGATCCAGGAGCGGATTGCCGAATATGAGGAGGCGGGTCTCGACCTGCTGCTGCTGCAAATGAGCCCGCAAGCACAGGAAATGGACCGCTTTGCCGCGCAGGTAATTGCCCCGCTGCGGCAGGTCACAGCGAGCCCCCGCCAAGCAACGGAGACGGTATAGGTCTCGCTTCAGCTGGGAGTCAGTTGCGATGGAGTATGTGGCCGTCCAACGACCCTAAATCCCTGTTCCTTTTCAGTAAGCCGCTATGGTAGCGGTACCAGCCGAGTAATGAGGATGAAGAAGATGCGTATGATCAATCGCCTGCTCGTCGCTACTGCCATGATCGCCCTGGGTGCGACCGTCGCCGCCGCACAGGCTGGTTCCGGGCAACCAGCACCCGGCAGCGGAAACTCGGCGAACATCACGAACAACAACCGTGAGGCGAATTCGAGCTATAATCACATTGTTGGCGCCGGCGATCCGAAGCCTGGTCCAAACGACGACCGGCCTCATCCGAAGCACACGGCGCGAGGCCCCGCGACCGCGGCCGATATCAAGGCGGGAAGCCCGCTTCGCGATAGCCAGGGCGTTGCGATTGGCAAAGTCGAGTCGGTCGATCCCGACGGGGCGGTGGTCAATACCGGCCAGACTAAAATCAAAGTCCCGCTCGTGGCATTTGGCAAGGACGATCAGGGACTGCTCCTGGGCATCACGGCCTCAAAGTTCAACGAGCTGATTGCCAAGGCTCACAGCTCCAATTGAGCAATCGGACGAACGCTGCGGACGCCGATCAGCGCGACGTCGAACACCTCCTGGAGGCTCGGCACGTCCGCAGCTTCGAAGGGATCGATGCCACTCGCTTCAAGCACGAAGTCGAGAGTTCCTACGAGCCCGCAATCCTACGGCAATTGGTGACGAGCTGGCCGGCCGTCGCGGCGGGGCGTTTGTCAGCTGACGATGTTGCTCAATATCTGAGCAGCCGCGACAACGGAACTCGGGTCGCGGCTTTCCTCGGTTATGACAACATTGAGGGCCGCTACTTCTACAAGCCCGACGTGGAGAGCTTCAATTTTACGCCGGCGGAGACAACCCTGTCGAGTCTGCTGGCAACCCTTCGAAACCCAGCGGATTCGAACCGGTCGATCTACATGGGATCGACATTTACCGAGCCGGATGCTTCCGTCCTTCGAAGGTGAAAACCCGCTACGCATCGCCGCGGACCGCGGTGCCGAGCCTCGCATCTGGATTGGCAACGAGAGCCGCGTCGCTGCGCATTACGATGAATCGGACAATATTGCCTGCGTAGTATCGGGCCGGCGGCGGTTCATCCTCTTCCCGCCCGAGCAGGTTGCCAATCTGTATGTGGGGCCACTCGACCGAACGATTGCGGGGCAGCCGATCAGCATGGTCGATCTAGAGAACCCCGATTTCAAGCGCTTTCCGAAGTTCCGCGCGGCGCTGAGGCACGCCTTGGTCGCAGATCTCGAGCCGGGTGACGCCATCTACATTCCTGCGCTCTGGTGGCACGCAGTCCACGCGACGGGGGAGCTCAACGTTCTCGTGAACTACTGGTGGAATGCGGGTCCTGCGGACGCTGGCTCGCCACTACACGCGCTAGGTCACGGGCTGCTGACGATCAGCCATCTACCCGAGGAGAAGCGAAAGGCGTGGCGCGTGCTGTTCGATCATTACGTATTCAGGCTGAACGGCGACCCGGCAGAGCATATCCCGGTGGCTGCTCGCGGAAATCATCGGCCGATCGACGCCCGAGCTTCGCCGGATGATCAAGCAGTTCCTGATGCGGGCGCTCTCGAGCCTCTGACCGTTGAAGATCGATCGCCGGTCATTTCTGGGGTCCTCGGCCGCAGCAGCGGCGAACTTGCCATCGATGCGGGCGGATGCCGGGCTGCCGATTAAGGCCGATTGGAACTCTCTGGCAGGGCACTACCGCGTGCCCGACTGGTTTCGCGACGCGAAGTTCGGGATCTGGGCGCACTGGGGGCCGCAGTGTCAGCCTGAGTTTGGCGACTGGTACGCGCGGCTCATGTACATGCAGGCAAAGCCGGACTGGATGAAGGGCGAAAGCCCATACGAGCACCACCTCCGCAGCTATGGCCATCCGAGCCGTACCGGTTTCATCGACATCATCGGTCAATGGAAGGCCGAGAGTTGGCAGCCTGAGCATCTTCTAAAGCGGTATGTGAAGGCTGGCGCTCGCTATTTCATGGCGATGGGATGCCACCACGACAATTTTGACCTCTTCGCGAGCAGCCACCACGCCTGGAACTCGACGCGCATCGGGCCGAAGCGCGACATCGTCGGCACATGGGAACTGCTGGTGCGCGATGCGGGACTGAAGTTCGGTGTGTCGAACCACTCAAGTCACGCCTGGCACTGGTATCAGGTCGCTTATGGGTATGACGCCGAAGGCCCGATGCGCGGTCGCCGCTACGACGCTTATTGGCTCCGACGAAAGGACGGCCGTGGCAAGTTTTGGGAAGGCTTGGACCCGCAAGAGCTCTATACCGGCCCGTATTATGTGCCGCCCCGCGGGATCGGCTCGGCGGCCGAGATGAATGGGTGGCACGACAAGCGCGACGGGCAGTGGATCGAGGCGGCGCCGCCATTCAACGCGACTTTCGTGCAGAGCTGGCTGCTTCGACAGAACCAGATCGTCGACAATTATCGGCCTGACCTGATCTACTTCGACGATACAGGTTTGCCACTGGGGCAGGTCGGCCTCGACGCCGCCGCTCATTATTACAATCAGGCAGCCAAGTGGCACGGCGATGTCAATGTCGTCGTCTTCGGGAAGAAGCTCGAGGGCACTCAGCGACGTGCCATTGTCGAGGATGTGGAGCGCGGTTGGGTGGACGAAATTCGAGAGCAGCCGTGGCAGACCGACACGTGCATCGGCAACTGGCACTACGACCGACGCGTATACGAGAACAACGCTTACAAGAGCGCGAAACAAGTCATCCAGCGGCTCGCGGACGTGGTGTCGAAGAACGGCAACCTACTTCTCAACGTGCCGGTGCGCGGCGACGGCACGATCGATGAGAAGGAGGAGGCGATCGTCGATCAGATCGCCGCGTGGACAGCGAAAAATGGGGAGGCGATCTTCGGCACACGGCCGTGGCGCAAATTCGGTGAGGGACCAACGAGGGCGCCAGCGGGGATGCTGAATGAGGATCAGGCCAAGCCGTTTACCGCGGAGGACGTCCGTTTCACGCACAAAGCCGGTGTGCTTTACGCCATTTTCCTTGACTGGCCTGAAGCGGAGGCAGCGATTTCGTCGCTTGGCGGCAAGAGTCTTCCTGACGGCATCGTCGAGCGTGTAGAAATGCTGGCCGGTCCGCAGCTGCAGTTTCGATGCGAGCCGGAGGCGCTCCACGTTAAGTTGCCGCGCGCGGACCCGAACGCTTTCGTTCCGGCGCTCCGGATCTCCGGACGGGGACTCGCCTAACGCATGTGAATGGTTGTCGGTCGACCCTCGTATGTGATCGTTGCGTCGGCCTTTGCGTCGAAAGTCAACACACGCGCTGTTCCGGGCTTCATCCAGCGCACGTTGATGGTGCGACTTCCGGCCATTCCTGCGTAAGAGCCTTCACGCTCGCCGACCGCGAGCGTTTTCGTTGTTTCGTTCCAGTTGATTGGGATGCGTGAGTGTTTGCCGTTGAGATATTCGCGGCTGACGCCGTCATCCTCGTAAAGCGAAAAGCTGCCATTGGCGCCGGTGTAGACGTTCAAGGTCAGCGGGGCGTGCGAGTTATTGCCGGTAAACTGGATCTCAGGTCCTGTCGGCACGATCGAGCCCGCCCGAACGTAGAGTGGCATGCGTTCGTACGGCGCGGCGGCGGTGATCGTCTGACCGCCGGCCACGCTTCTGCCGGTATAGAAGTCGTACCAACCAGTGTTCGCCGGCAGATAGACCTTGCGGCTGCGCGCTTTGAACTTGGTTACGGGCGCCACGAGAAACGCGGGGCCGAACATATATTCGTCCGCAATGTCCCAGGTGCGTTTGTCCGCGGAGAAGTCCATCACCAGGCCACGCATGACCGTGCCGTCCTTGAAGTAGGTGTCGGCGCCATTCGAGTAGATGTAGGGCATCAGCCGGTAACGCAGCCGGTCGTACCAGACCATTGAATTGTAAGTCGGCGAGCCCGTCGGCGACATCTCGAAGATCTCGCGCTTGATGTTCTCGCCATGGCTGCGGAAGATCGGCGAGAACGCGCCGAACTGGAACCAGCGTGTGTTGAGCTCGCGCCATTCCTCGAGGTCGGCAAGCGTGGGCTTCAGGAATCGAGGCTCCATGGTGTAGCCGCCGATGTCATGGCTCCAGTTAGGGAGGCCTGAGAGGCCAGCGTTCACGCCTGCGGAAATCTGCTCGCGGAAATTGTCCCAGCGCGAGGCGACATCACCCGACCAGATCGCGGCTCCCGCGCGCTGGATCCCGCCGAAGCCCGATCGGGTCAGGATGAAGGGCCGGACGTCTGGCCTAAAGGCGATCATGTGGTCGTAGATGCCTTCGACGTGCTCGAGCGGATATGAATTGAAGAAGGCTGCCGCGGGACCGGCTGCCGTCGGGCTCATGCGCCGGGTGCGCTCAGGGATAGACAGGTTGGAGTGGAAGTCCGGCTCGTCGGAATCGAGCCACCAGGCATCGAATCCCTTAACGCCAATGCCGCTGATGACCTGGCGCGCGTATATCTCTTTTGCGCGTTGGTTGTACGGATCGTAGAAAGCATTCGGGTATCCGGCGCCGATCCAGTCCCGATACATTCCGTGCACGTAATTGGGGTCCGTGGGTTCGTCCGACCGGGGCGTGACCATGTTGCGGAGGATGCCGCCGACAGCGTCCAACTCCCTATAGTTGGCGGTATTCGGATAATATTTCGCCCACACTGAGATCATCACGTGCGCGCCGCTGTTGTGGATCTCGTCGACCATCGCCTTCGGTTCGGGGAAGCGCGCGGGATCGAAACATTGGCAGCCCCATTGGTCTTGCGGCCAGTAGTTCCAGTCCTGGACGATGTTATCGAGCGGCAGGCCGCGCTTGCGATATTCGCGCAGCACACCCAGCAGTTGGTCCTGCGTCTCGTAACGTTGGCGGCTCTGCCAGAAGCCATAGGCCCATTTGGGCATAATCGGCGTCTTGCCGGTTAGATAGCGGTAGCCGGCGATCACCTCGTCCGGGTTGCTGCCGCCCACGAAGTAATAGTCAAGTCCGCGACCGAGCTCGGATGATAGCCTCAGTGAGTGTCGATCAACTTCGGGCACTGGATCGCTATGGAGAAAGGCGATGTACCCGCCCTGCGGTTCCCACTCGATGCGGATCTCGTGCGGCTTGGCGTCAAGCTGGACGTCTAAATTGTGGTAGAAGGCGTTCCAGTTCTGCCGCCACCGGTTGAGCGCCTCGTGGCCGTCGACGAACACCTTCGCATAACCGGAAGAGTAGAGTCGGAAGCGGTGGAGCCCAGCGCTCGGGGGTGTTACTTTGGCGGCCCAGGTGACCTTCAGGCCCGGAACGTTGTCGCCACCGTCGGCCGTTCGAGTGCCGGCCGGCCAGTCTTTACGGTTCTCCAAATATTGAAAGTCGATCACTGGCTCCTGCCGGGTCGCGATGATCTTCCCATCGACCGAGTAAGTGGCCGTCCAGCCGCTCGCGCCATTTGGGCTGGCGACGTTCAATCCATCGCCCGAGCCGCCCGCGAGAGGGTAGGGGCGGGGATTGCCAAAGCGCGTGATTGAATTGTTGTCCCACAGCAGTCCGTAATTGCGGGTGGAGACGACGAACGGGATTGCCACGTCCATGTTGTGCTGGGCCAGTTCGACGTCGTCGCCGTTGTAATTCATCTGCCCGAATTGATGCTGGCCGAGGCCGTAGAAGCCTTCAACCGTTCCGCGGTTGAATTGCTGAGTGACCGCTAGAAAAGGAGATCCTTCGGTGCTCGTTCGCGTGAAGTTAGCCGGCCCGCTTTCGGCGAGCACGACATGGCCGGTGCGATCGTGGAAGCTTACGTTTCCTGTCGTGAGGTCGACGTCCGCAGCGACTTTCGCCGTCTTGAGCGTCACCTTGCCCGGCGCTTCCGTAACGAGAAAGCCGCTAGCTCGGGGCTTGGCCGTCACCATCAGACTAGTGGGAAGCGCAAGGTCTTTGGTCGGAGCCGCCGTGACGCGGATGATTTTGTCAGTGTACACCTGCAGCTGTACGGCCGCTTCAGATCCTCCCGCTGGTGTGACGAGAATGCCGTCACTCAAACGTTGGTAGCTTTGGCCAAAAGCCGCCGAGCTCACCCCGACCAACATGAACGCGATCACTGAAGTTTTCATCGATAAGTCCCCAGACGAACCTTGAGCAGCACGGGCTTGGTGATGTTCAGTCCGTAGTCGATTTGATCACCGTTCCAGCGACGCGCGAGCTGCCACTTCCCGTCATGGAATGTGCCTTCGTCGACTGCGAGGAATTGCGAGTTCTCGCCCGCGGCGGGCGTATCGAGCGAGAAACGAACACGGACGTCGGAACCGGCGACGAGGAATTCGTCGGGCCCCAGTTGTATGATGGCAGCACCGCCGATCGGCTTGTCCTTACTCGGGTTGGAATCGGTCTTGATCCAAGTCCAGTTGTCTTCGCCGAATTGCCACCGGCCATATTGCGTTGTCACGCGCCAGCGGCCCAGAACGCTGCTTTGGTCGGAACCGTCAGCGCCGCGCGCCGCGCCCCAAGTCGGATGATCCAAGGCGAGCCGGGCCCAATCGCGGGCTACTGGCGCGAGCAGGGCGTACTTTGAGGCGAATGCTTCGAGCGTCGCCGCGTCGAGCTGTTTCGCGCCGAGCGGATAATTGAAGTACCCGGTCGCATCCATTCCGAAAGACGACCAGCCGATCGCACCCTTGCCGAGTGACGGCCACAGGAAACGCGAATACTCAAGCGCGTTGCCCGTCTCCGGAACGAACAGAGCGTTGTCGGACCGGGCGTAATTTTCGAGCTGCTTGCCATAGACCTTGTCGTCGCGGTCGTAGATGTCTGGCGCAAGCAGAGCAATGTGCGGCGCGGCGGACTTCCACACGTCGATGACGTTCCAGTTCGGACCCCCGCTCGCGCTATAATAGGCAGCTTCTTCCTTGAAGGGATCGCTAAGCGCCGCGTTGACGTACATCGGAACATTGAGCTCCGCTTGGCCAGCCGCGGCGACTTCATCGACGTAGCGGGCAGTGTACCAAGCGTTGAACGCCTGATCCGCTTTTGGACCGAAGGCCTGCGACCAAGTGCCGTTTTTGCCGACCATCCGCGCAAGCCCGACCGGTATCGCTTGCGCAAACAGCCGCTGTGCGACGGCCGAGAAATCGCGCGCGCTGCTGTAGCTGCCAGTCTCGTTTTCAACCTGCACCATGATGACCGTTCGCTGCGGATCGATCTCGCGCACATGCCGCATCATCGCTGCGAATGCGCGCTTGTCGGCCTCGAGCGTTGTGCGGGAATGCGGCGATAAGACGTAATGAGTCTTACCGTCTTTTGTTATCATACGCGGGAAGCCCGTGGTGTCACCCTTCACCCATTCTGGTGCGTAACTCGGGCCGGTGTTCTTCCACGTACCGAACCAGAGAAGGATGAGGCGTACATCGTTCTGCCGCGCTTGCGGTATCAGGGCTTCGAGCCACGAGAAATCGAACTGGCCTTCTCGCGGTTCTATCTGCTCCCAGGCGACGGGGATCTCGAGCGTGTTCGCGTGGAGCTGCCGAACAACGGGCCAGACTTGCGGCAGGGTGGCCGGGTAGTTGCTGCTATTGTTCGCCTGGACTCCAAGGATCAGGAACGGTTGTCCGTCGACGATCAGCGCATGCTTACCACCATCGCTGACGATGTGCGGGAGCGAGGGTGATTGCGCCCGGAGTGTCGAGGAGCCGACCATCAACAACGCGCCGACAAGCAGGCTTTGGAATCGGTTCATGATTCTCCCCTCAGCTGTTTGCATTGCCGGTTGGTAGCGCTAACGCAAGGGCCGAACAGTCGTGGGGGAGGGGGAATGTCTCGCATCGTAAAGCTCGCGCTCTGGTTCATTTTGGGCGCGAACCTTTGGTCCCAACCATTGTTCGCTGAAACCACGCAGGAGGTCGTCAATAAGGCGCCGAACGGCCTCGCGCTGACGCCGCCAATGGGCTGGAACAGCTGGAACAAGTTCGCGTGCAACGTGAACGAGAAAATCGTTCGCGATACGGCAGACGCGATGGCGAGTTCCGGCATGCGCGATGCCGGGTATCAATATGTCGTGATCGACGATTGTTGGCACGGCGCGCGCGATGCGAACGGCTTCATCACTGCCGACGCGGAACGCTTTCCGTCGGGCATTAAGGCGTTGTCAAACTATGTGCACTCGCGCGGTTTGAAGTTCGGCATCTACTCCGACGCGGGGCGCCTGACCTGTGGCGGCCGCCCCGGCAGCCAGGGACATGAGTATCAGGACGCACTCACCTACGCGCGGTGGGGCGTCGACTATCTGAAATACGACTGGTGCAGCACGGGCGATCGCAATGCGCAGGAGGGCTATGCGCTGATGGCGGACGCGCTTCGTTCGAGCGGTCGCGACATCGTCTTCTCCATCTGCGAGTGGGGAACGGCCAAGCCGTGGCTCTGGGCGAAGAACACCGGCAATCTTTGGCGGACGACGGGCGATATCGCTGACGATTTCGACGCGAAGCACAAGGCACATGATTGGGAGCATCCGTTGCTCCAGATACTCGACTTGAATGAGCCTCTGTGGCGCTTTGCCGGACCGGGGCATTGGAACGATCCGGACATGCTCGAGGTCGGAAATGGCGGCATGACGCCAATCGAATATCGGTCGCATTTTTCACTATGGGCGATCATGGCCGCGCCGCTGATCGCCGGGAACGACATTGCCCATATGGATGCAGTGACGCGATCGATCCTTCTCAATAAGGAAGTCATCGCCGTCGACCAGGACGCGCTCGGTCAGCAGGGCAGGAGGGTGTGGAAGGACGGAGACCGGGAGCTATGGGTCAAGCCGCTGAGCGGCGGAGCTCGCGCCCTGGTTCTGTTCAACCGGGGCGAACAGCCGGCGATGATGAGCGCAACAGCCGATCAGCTCGGCTATCCGCCGGGGATGCGTGCGAAGCTTCGTGACTTGTGGGCACATCGCGATCTGCGCCGCTGGTCGGGCTCGTTCGAAGGGAGGGTCGAACCGCACGGTGTCGTGATGTTGAAAGTGCAGCCCTAGGCTGCTGCTTTGACCGCGCTCGCGTAATTGCGGATCACGGACCGGGTTGAAGCATCGGTGTCGAAGACGCTGTACCACCCCTGTGGTTCGTGGGGCGGGTCGCCCACGTAGCTGGTGTCGCCACGGACGAAGTGATGGTCCGGGTGCTGCGCCCGTCCTTCGCCGCCCCAGCCCCAGAAGTTGCAGCCCTGGATCGGCCCTCCCGAGCGGACGCTATCGAGAACGGCGCCGTAGATAAGCTCGTAAAAGCGGTCCTTGAATGTCGTGGGCGTCCCCGGATCGAAGCTCCCGCCGTCGCGCGGGAAACCGAACTCCTCAATGACGAGCGGCTTGTTCAGTCGCTTTGCGACTGCGACTTGCTTCGCGATATAGTCGTGCGTGTTGCGCTCCGTTGTCGGCCAAGTGCCAGCGAGATCTTTCGGGTCTGCCCAGCTCCAATTCTGCGGCCAGATGTGCGCAGTGAGATAGTCGACGGCAGGTGAAGAGTGGGCATCGACCACGCATTGGCTTTCTTCGATGCAGCCGAGCGTGCCCTCGCTCCCGGTCGACACTAGATGGTTCGGGTCCAGCGACTTGATGAGACGAGCAGTCTTGTCGATCCACTGTAGATAAGCAGCCAAGTGCGCGTGGCCCAATTCGGCGCTTCCGCCGGGGCGCGGTTCATTGGCGAGCTGCCACGCCATAATCGCACGATCATCGCGGTAAAGCTGCCCGGTCACCGTATTCCGCCGTGACACCACCGCGCGGATATACTCATGGTACATCGCGACAGCAGGAGCGCTCGCGTAGAACTCCGACGATCTGTCGGCGAATTCCGGCCATGGATGCGCGGGATCGTTCATGTCGACGTAGCGGCCGCCATTGGTCCAGTAGAGGTAGGTCATCATGCCGCCCGACCACTCCCAGAAGTTGGTCAGGTAGATGACAGCGCGCATGCCGCGCCGGCCCATTTCGGCGAGCGCGTGATCGAGGCCGCGGAGCAAGGCCTCATTGTAGTTCTTGGTCTGGTCACGGAAGGTGGGCCGCACGCTGTTCTTCAGCGGCGAGAATTCGGAGCTGCCGAGAATGCGCACATTGTCGACGCCTAGGGCCGTCAACCGATCCAGCTCGCGCCTGAGACGATCGAGATTACCGATCGGCGCTTCGGCGCCCAGATAAGCCGCGTACCACATGTTGGTTCCGGCAATAGGGTAGAGCGCTCCGTCCTTGTTGAATCGAGCACCAGTGACACGAACGAAGTGTCGCGATCGTACAACGGCCGGCGCTGCGGTTGCTGCGGCCAAGACTGAACCGCCGATCATCACATCGCGACGCGTCAACATGAGCAACATCCCTCAGATTTCACTCGAATTCGCGCATGCGTATCGGTCGCGCGGGAGAGCGACAAGCACTCGATGTTATCGCTATCGGACCATGTAACCGGTTTCATGTGTCGAACGCGCAACAGGAGACGTTCCAGCGTGCGACAACTGTTAACGCGGCGATTGACTAGCGGCGTTTCTCCAATACGAATGTGCCTGCTCACGCTTGTGGGTTGGGGAGAGACTTCGCGAAGCCGTTTCTAAACGGAGGCCGAGAAGATAATAATCTCAAAGGCCTCGCTCGTTTTGAGCTTTGTTTGGTAGCGCTATCAATCCCCCGCCGAATCGAGAGCTCGGTCGCATGCGTTGTGATGCGGCCGGTCTGAGGGGAGACATTCATGATTGCTATTGCGGCTCGGTTTCATACGTCTCGCGCTCTCAAGAGCGGCGCTTCTACTTTCGTGCTTGGTATCGCGCTCCTGCAGCCTTCGATGGCGAATGCGCAGGGGGTGCAGACTGCGCAGGCGAATGAGGGCGAGCCCATCAGCCAGACGACCGACCCTAATGCGCAATCCTCGGCCGAGCCTGGCAGCAAGAACGCCATCGTCATCACTGGCACCAGGCGCGCGCTCCGCACGTCGCAGCAGATCAAGCGCAACGCCGATACAGTGGTCGAACTCGATCACTGCAACCGACATCGGCGCATTCCCCGACAAGTCGGTTGCCGAAGCGCTCCAGCGTATTCCCGGCATCACCGTCAACCGCTTCGCCGCGACGAGTGATACGGCACACTTCTCCGCCGAGCCATCGGGGGTCATCATCCGCGGCCTTCCGCAGGTCCGCTCTGAATTCAACGGCCGTGACACCTTCAGCGCGAACAGCAGCCGAGGGCTGAGCTGGACGGACATCACGCCGGAGCTCCTCGCCGGTGTCGACGCTTACAAAATCAGACCGCTGACATGATCGAAGGCGGAATCGCCGGTACTGTCAATTTGCGCACGCGTCTTCCGTTCGACGCAACCGGACAACTCATCCAGATCGGTGCGCGCGCCAACTACGGCGACCTGGACAAGAAGGTCACGCCGGACATCAACGGCTTTTATAGCAACCGTTGGCAAACCAGCATGGGCGAATTCGGCCTGATGGCCAACGCCGCCTATTCGCAGGTGAAGACGCGCTCGCAGGGCATTCAGTACGGGCGCGCAGCGCCGTGCGATTATTGCTTCGCGAATGGGCCGACCACTACCTATCTGCCGATTTCAATCAACTTCCTGAACAACGAGTATGACCGGAAGCGCACGGGTATTGCTGCGGCGGGGCAATGGCGTAGCAACGATCACAAGTGGCTCGCGACTGCGCAGTACAATCGTTCGCTCTACAAGAATACCTGGCAGGAAAGGTCGTTTGGCGCGTTTGGTATCGGCCCGGACATCTATGGACTCGACGTGCGTACGCGCATCGTGGGTCCGTATGCTCCGGCCGGCGTCACGCAGTTTCGGCCAGAACAAATTCCTACTCCAGCTCCGGGTACTCCGGACTTCACCTTCGACGCGGATGGGAACTTCCAAACCGGCATAATCGACAGGCAGGGCGCCGCAGCGCCCTGGTGGGGCAATCCTGGAACGAACGTCGGCTTCGGCGTCAATGACCAGGGCGAGCCGATGTTTAACGCTTGCTACAACTGGGGCACGGCGCCGCAATGCGTCGCGAGTGCACCTGGCGTCTACAACCGCGGCGGCGAGGTCGGCACGGGCAGCCGGATCAACCAGAACCGCAGCATGACGCAGGATCTGGCGCTGAACCTGAAGTGGGAAGCGACGAACGACCTGCGGTTCAACTTCGATGGTCAGTATATCAATTCAAAGATCGACAATTACGACATCTCTATAGAGATGCACTCGTTTGCCACAGTCGGGCTCGACGCGACGGGCGATCTTCCGCAAATCACCTTGTTCGATCCGACCAACGTCAATCAGTCCGCGGGTGGCCTTGCCAATCCGAACAACTGGTATTTGCGTTCGGTCATGGACCATCTCGAGAAGAGCCAAGGGCATCAGCTATCGCTCCGCGGTGACGGCGAATATGATTTCCACTCGGATTGGCTGAACAGCCTCAAATGGGGCCTGCGCTACGCTGATCGTGAACAGACGGTCCGCTGGAGCACCTATAACTGGCAAAACGTCGCGAACACCTGGACCGATTGCGGTAACGCACATCCGTATTGGAATATCGATAGCCCGGGCGGCGGCACCTGCAACGGCACCGGTGAGCATTTTAACGGCTATCCGAGCGGCTTCTATTCGGTGAACAATTTTGGCACAGACTTTTTCGGAGGAGGCCAAGGCCAATTCCCGTTCGTGCCGTTTGGCTTCCTGAAATCAACATCGGGCCGACGAGTTCAGTCAGGAGCTGACCGGTGTCGGTACATTCATCCCGATCTGCCAGCGCAACGGCCAGCTCGGCGCCACGCCGACCGAGCTGCCCAATAGTTGCTTCACACAGGACGAGATTGCTGATGTCAGCGAGAAAACTGGTGCGTTGTACGCCATGCTCAAGTTCGGCGGTCCGAACGCGATGCTTGGAAGGATACCGGTCTCTGGCAACATCGGCCTACGCTACGTAGAGACGCGGGACGAGAGCACCGGATCGCTTCGTTACCCGACAATCCCGGGCCTCGACGCAAGCCAATGTCCCGCAACGCCGCTCGTGCCGGGCGGGCTGACGGGAACGGGCACTGTTACCCCGCCGCCGCCGCCGCCCGCGCCACCGCTTCCGCCACATGCGAACTTCCCCGCATATTGTTACTTGTCTGCAGCTGATCTGGCGTTTGCAACGGGCGGTGGTCTGCAGAACACCGCAAAGAACAATATTCACAATTTCTTGCCGAGCTTCAACATTCGCTTCGACCTTTCGCCGAAGTGGCTGCTGCGCTTCGCTGCTTCGAAGGCGATTTCGCGGCCGGACATGGGTTTCCTCAAGAACTTCACCGCAGTGAGCATGAGCCTGCCCAATCCCGGCGACTTGGCAGATCCGCGCTGGACTTTGGGTCCCGACGGGCAGCCGACTGGTGTTGCTGCGCGATACACCGCGGACGCATACAATCCATACCTGAAGCCAACGAGTGCCTGGCAGTTTGACGTGTCAGTGGAAAACTACTTTGCCAATGTCGGCCAGTTCAGCGTCGATGGCTTCTACAAGACGTTCAAGGACTACATCCAATACGGCATCTTCGATCTTGACGTGACGAATGGCGGCACGACCAGAACGGTGCAGGTCCGCGGACCTGCCAACGGTAAAGGCGCCAAGATCTACGGTGTCGAGGCGGCGTACCAGCGCTTCTTTGACTTCCTGCCGAAGCCATTTGACGGCTTAGGAATTCAGGCGAACGGCACCTACGTCAAGAATAGCGGAGTGCCGAACGCCGGCCTCACGCCCGTCGGCAGCACAGGCGGCAATCAGACGAACACGGGTAATGCGGGTAGCGCATTGGACCCGGGTTCGCTGGAAGGCCTCTCGAAGTGGACCTACAACCTGGTCGGCATGTACGAGAAGAAGAAGATCTCGGCGCGCGTCGCATATAACTGGCGGTCCAAATATCTCGTCACGGTTGTGGACTGCTGCGTTTATCTGCCGGTCTGGCAGGAGGGTGCTGGCTTCCTGGATGCCTCGATCCGTTATCGTATAAACGACGCGATCGAATTCAGCCTCGAGGGAAGCAATTTGCTCAACACCAAGACGGTCCTGAAGACACAGGTCGCCGACAAGGATAGTCCGGAGGGGAAGATTGTTCTTGTGCCGAATGGCTGGTTCCAGAATGATCGTCAATTCATCGTCGGTGTGCGCTGGAAAATGGGCCAGTAACGATCGGCGAAATATTCGGGGTGCCGTTTCCTAAGGAAGCGGCACCCCTTTCTTTAAGTGCGTGACGACACGGGGCTGATGATCTAGCTCTTGGCAGACGGCATCAGAGGCCTACAAAAGTGAATCAGCCTTTAGAAGTAGTGGTCCTCGGCGGTGGCACCGCAGGCTGGATGGCCGCCGCTTCGCTTGCAGCGCTCCTGCCTCCCTCCCGTTGCCGTGTTCGCCTCGTCGAATCGGACGAAATCGGAATCGTCGGTGTTGGCGAAGCCACGCTGCCGCACATCAAGAACTTCAACAATTCCGTCGGCATCGATGAAGCAGAGATGATGCGGGCGACAAACGCCACGTTCAAGCTCGGGCATCGAGTTCATCGATTGGGGGTTTAAAGGATCGTCCTACATCCACCCGTTCGGCGTTCACGGTGGCCCGGGCGCGGGACTTTCATTCCATCACCAATGGCTCCGAGCACGCGATGCAGGGCGTGATTGGGACGTGCAGGAGTTCTCGTTCGCGATCATGGCGGCGCGAGCCAACCGCTTCGACTTCCCCTCAACGAACAAACGGTCGATCAACTCTAGCTACAGCTACGCTTATCACTTCGATGCGAGCCTCTACGCGCAATACATGCGCGGCCTTTGCGAAACTCGGGGCGTGGAGCGCATCGAAGGCAAGGTCCGCGAGGTCGAGCAAGACCCCCAGAGCGGCGACATCCGAGCGCTGCTCATGGAGTTCGAGCGATCGGGTCGAAGGTGACTTCTTTATTGACTGCTCCGGTTTTCGCTCGCTGCTTCTTGCCGAGAAGCTTGGCGTCGAATGGGACGATTGGTCGAAGTGGCTTCCCTGCGACCGCGCAATTCCGGTTCCCACAGAGCGCGTGGGCGAGCTGACGCCCTACACGCGCTCGACAGCGATGAACGCCGGCTGGCGTTGGCGCATCCCGCTTCAGCATCGCACCGGCAATGGCTATGTCTTCTCGAGCCAGTTCACCGACGAAGACAAGGCACGCGAAGAGCTGTTGAGAGCCTTGACGAGCCTGTGGTTGGTGAACCGCGCCTGCTCAAATTCCAAGCCGGTCGCCGCAAACGTTCCTGGGTACGAAACTGCCTCGCACTGGGTCTCTCGAGCGGTTTCCTCGAACCGCTGGAATCCACGAGCATCTATCTGGTGCAGATCGCGATCATGCACCTGCTGCCGCTTTTTCCGACAAAGGCGAAGGACCCCCGCCTTGCCGAAGAGTTCAACCGGCGAATGGAAATCGAATATGACCGGATACGCGACTTCCTGATCCTCCACTATCACCTGAACAGCCGTGATGACGCGGAGATCTGGCGTTACTGCCGGTCGATGGAAGTGCCTGACAGCCTCCGGCAAAGGATGGAGTTGTTTCGTCACTCCGGAATCATCAAATCCGACAAGGACGGGCTATTCACGCCGCCGAGTTGGCTCAGCGTGTTGGTTGGCCAAGGGCTCACTCCCGAACATTATCATCCCCTCGCAGACGCGCAGCCGCTCGAGCGCGCGCTTTCCGAGCTCGATGAACTCAGGATGGAAATCCAGGACCGCGTCGACGAAATGCCGAAGCATGCATCCTTGGTTGCCAAGTTCGCTGATGCGCTGGACCATGCCGAGGGTCGAGGTCGCATCTTGAGCCGGCGCGTTGACACAGTCGCTGTCGTCGGCCGGGATGCTCCCGCGTGGCTGGCGGCTGCCGCCCTCAAGCGGTCTTTTGGACGCACCGGGCTGCGAGTTCAGGTGGTTGAGTTGCCTCGGCTTCGCGCTCCTGCGGACGTTTATGCCGCCGTGCCGTCTCTCTCGTCGTTGCATCAGCTATTGGGGCTCGAGGAGCGGATTGTGCTCGGTGCTGCAGGGGTGTTCCGATGGTTGCTCAGCGCTTCTCCAACTGGACGCGGGGGGCGCTCCGTACTTCCTAGCCTATGACGACGAGCCTGCACCGGGCGCCTATCTGCCATTCACCCAATACTGGCTGAAGGGGGCCATTGAGGGGCTCCGCGTCGGCTACGAGGAATTTTCGCTGGGCACGGCATGTGCCCGCCTCGGTCGAGTGCCCGTCACAGCCGGTCCCGACGATCCGCTTTCGGCAAGCTATGGGTACCAACTCGACGCGCTCGGCCTACAGCGAACTTGCGAAGCAGTTCGCCCTGCGAATTGGTGTCGAGGCGGCAGGCTCGACCCTGCACCGCGTCGAAGTCGTAGGTGACCGGATTAGCGCCATCGAGCTCTTCGACGAGACGCGGCTGAACGCCGATCTCTACGTAGACGCTTCGGGACCGGAGATGCGGCTAATTAGTGAGTTGGAAAGCGCCGAATTCGAATCCTGGAGCGAGTGGCTGCCATGTGACCGGCTCCTTGCGGCGAGTGCGCCGCAAATGCTGCAGCTTCCGTCCTTCAGCCAAGTTTCGGCGTTTGGTGCTGGCTGGGTCGGGCTGTTCCCGATCGGCATCGAACAGGCGTGATCGCGGCTTACAATTCGAGTGCGGTCCGCGATCAAGAACTCGCCGAGCACATCAGCGTCGTTGCGAGAATGCCTCTTCAGGGAGACGCGGTTGTCAGCCAGCTCAGGCCTGGCGCGCAGAAGAAGCCATGGATCGGCAATTGCGTCACGGTCGGTGAAGCTGCCGTGGCGGTGGACCCAATCGACGCGCTCGACCTTCACGTGGCACACGGCTGTATTTCGCACCTGATCACGCTCTTCCCGGCTGACGCGCAGTCGTTCCCCGAGGCCGAGGAGTATAACCGGACGATCCGGCTGTTCGGCTCAAACATCCGCGATTTTCAAGCAGCACACTACAAGTTCAATCGGCGCTTCGACGAGCCTTTCTGGGACGACGCACGAGATGCGAACATGCCGGAGAGTTTTCAGCGGCGGTTCGACACCTTCGATGCCCGTGGGATCGTCACACTCTACGACGAGGAGTCCTTCCATGAACAGAGCTGGGCGACGCTGTTCCTGGGCTGCGGAGTGAAGCCAAGTGGTTACGATCCGCGCGTGGACGTCGTGCCTAATGAGGAGCACATTGGAAAGGTGCAGCAACGGCTCAGGGATGTAGCCAATGTCGCGCAGAGGATGCCCACCGCCGAAGAGTTCCTTGTAGAAGATCGTGCACCTGCACAGGTACGCGCATGAGCCTCAAATCGATTGAGCATGTCGTGATCGTCGGCGGCGGAACGGCTGGCTGGATGGCGGCGGCAGCGCTGGCGAAGAGTCTCGGCACAGAGCGCCGCCGAATCACGCTCGTCGAGTCTGAAGAGATCGGGACCGTTGGCGTCGGTGAATCCACGATCCCCCCCATCCAGCTGTACAACCGATTACTCGGTATCGATGAGGACGAGTTCGTCCGGGAGACGAACGCCACGTTCAAGCTCGGAATTGAATTTGTGGACTGGCGGCGGATCGGGCACAGCTACTTCCACAACTTCGGTCTTCTTGGGGCGGACCTGAAGACCGGCATCACGTTCAATCATTATTGGCTACGGTCGCTGAAGGCGGGCGGCGACCCTGACCAGCTGAAGTTCAGCGTCGAGGCAGCAGGCTGCGAGGCTCGGGAAATTCGGTCGAACCGAACCGTCGCAGACGGGATTACAGCCCAACGTCAATTACGCGTTCCAGTTCGATGCAGCTACCTACGCCGCTTACCTCCGTCGTTACTCGGAGCGGCGCGGCGTCATTCGCAAGGAAGGCAAAGTCGTCAACGTCAGGCAGGAGTCCGAGACCGGCTACATCGAAGCCGTGGAGCTCGCCGATGGGTCAACCGTTGCAGGCGACTTCTTCATCGACTGCACGGGTTTCCGAGGACTGCTGATCGAGGGCGTCTACGAAGCGGGATACGAAGATTGGAGTCACTGGCTGCCGAATGACCGCGCGGCCGCGGTGCCGGCCGAGGCGATGCGCAATCCCACACCGTTCACCCTCGCAAAGGCGCTGGAAGCCGGGTGGCAATGGCGCATTCCGCTGCAGCACCGCACCGGCAACGGATACGTTTTTTGCAGCGAATATGTGTCGGACGACAAAGCGGCCGCTCAGCTTCTGTCCTCGCTCGAAGGAAGAGCGCTCGCGGATCCCAAGGTGCTGCGCTTCCAGGCGGGCCGGCGCAAGAAGTCATGGGTGAAGAATTGCGTCGCCCTTGGATTGTCGAGTGGCTTCCTGGAGCCGCTCGAGTTGACCAGCATTCACCTCATTCAGGTCGCAGTGGTGAAGTTGCTCGACTATTTTCCAGATCGACACCCTGACGAGATCCTTATCGATCGGTTCAACGAGGAGATGCAGTTCCAGTACGAGAGCATCCGGGACTTCATCATCGCCCACTATAAGGTCACCGAGCGGGACGACACGGCCTTCTGGCAATATTGCAAGAACATGAGCATCCCCAGCACGCTCGCCGACAAGATCGAATTGTTTGCAACGCGTGGTGAGGTGAAGCCGCGACCTTCCGACCTGTTCAGCGAGGTAAGCTGGTTTGCAATCCTGTACGGGCAAGGGATCGTGCCGAGCGCATATCATCCGGTGGCCGACACTATGTCGGAAGATGACCTCGACCTGACACTCGCCCGCATCCGCAGCGCAATCAAGAAGCGGGTCGACGAACTGCCTTCGCATGGCCAATTCATCGCCAGTTGCTGCGCGGCGACACCGCGGTCGAGCGCCGCTTGAGGCTGCTGCCTTGTACGCAGGGGTAGAGCTGGGCGGGACGAAGTGCGTGGCCATTTTGGCAAGTGGTCCACAAAATGTCGTCGCCCGCGAGACTGTGCCAACCGCCGCCCCGGACGAGACGCTGCGTGCAATCTCTAAGCTCCTGTCTGACTGGAAGGCAGCGCACGGCTATTCTGCACTCGGAATAGCGAGCTTCGGTCCCGTCGATCTCGATATGAAGTCGGCAAACTACGGCCAAATTACCAGCACGCCGAAGCCGGGGTGGCGAGGGACCGACGTGGTCGGACGGCTGCAGTCGATTGCTGGCGTTCCGACCGCGTTCGACACCGATGTGAATGGCGCGGCGTTGGCCGAAATGCGTTGGGGCGCCGGTCGGGGGTTCGACGACTTCGCCTACATCACCGTTGGTACGGGCGTCGGCGTCGGCCTCGTCGTGAACGGCAAGCCGACGCGCGGCTTTCAGCATTGCGAACTCGGGCACATCCGCATTGCGCGGCTTGCGGGTGACGCTTTCGCCGGGTCGTGCCCCTATCACGGAGATTGCGTCGAGGGCCTTGCCGCCGGACCATCGCTTGAAGCTCGTGTCGGCGATGGGGTGGCCGACTTGCTACCCGACGACCCGATTTGGGAGTCCGTTGCCTGGGCCATCGCCCAGCTTTGCCATTCAATTGTCTGTGCCGCAGCCCCGCGCGCGATCGTAATTGGTGGTGGCGTGATTGAGAGGCAGCCGCACTTGGTTCAGCGCGCCGAGCAGATGCTGAACGAGAGCCTCAACCGATACATGCAGCTTCCCGGAGGGGACGCCTACCTTCGCGTTCCGGGGCTCGGCACCAATGCGGGGCCACTCGGCGCCATTGCTGTTGCTATGACTGCTGAGCTGTAGCGCCGATCAGCACCCGAGCGCCTGACGTTTCAAAGGACTCGCCGGGCTTCAGAAGGAGGCAGTCGCCCGGGCGACCAATTATCTCACCAGAGCGCACTTCGCCCTCGATCGGAATGACCCAGCGCAGCCGGTCCTGAAGAGCGTCCTCCTTCGACTGGACCAACACAAAGTGCGGCCCATCGACAAGCTTGCGCTGCTCCGATCCTGAGAGATGCTGAACCAAATCATCGGGGAAGGGGGCTGCGTTGGATACTGCCATGCCCTCGTCGAGATGCAGTTCGCGCGGACGGCCATAATCGTAAAGACGGTACGTCACATCCGCATTCTGCTGGAACTCCAGCAGGGAAATGCCCGCGCCGATCGCATGGATAGTGCCGGACGGAACGAATACGAAATCGCCGGCGGTGACAGGCCGCCAATCCATCAAATTCTCGATCGAGCCATCCAGCGCAGCGGCGCGTAGTTCCAAGCTGTCAATCGTTCGGGTCACGCCGAGGCCTAAAGTGGCTCCGAGCTCGGCTTCAAGGATATACCAGCACTCGCTCTTCCCCCGAGCAAGTCCGCGGGCGCGGGCCTGTTCGTCGTTAGGGTGAACTTGGACCGACAGCTTCTCGCTGGTGAAGATGTATTTGGCGAGGAGTGGGAGATCCGCTCCGTCCGTGAACCACACCTCTCCGATGCGCTCGCCGGCCGGCGGATCGAACATGGGGGGCAGCTGGGTTCGGCCCCAGGGCTTCTCCACGTATCGGCGCTCGAGCTTCATCGACCATTCCCGAACATGTGCGTGAGGATCGGCTCGATCACTGTCGCCATTGCGTCATATCCCGCCTCTGTAGGATGAACGCCGTCCGAGGCCAAACCAGGCTTCATTGCGCCAGTGCCGTCATCAAGCACGCGACCATAGTCGACCCAAGTCGAGCCGACTTCATGCGCAAATCTCTCGAGGCGCCGGTTCAGGTCCGCGATGCGGGGCCTAGTTTCCACTTCCGTACGCCACGGAAAAAATGCTGCAGGCGGGATGCACGCGATGAGCACCTTGATGTCGTGCCGGCGAGCGATGTCGGTCATCGCGCGGACATTATCGTGCGTCATCTGCGCCGTCATAGGCCCCGTGTTGCCGGCGATATCATTGGTGCCGCCCATGATATGCACCGCCTTGGGCTTCAATGCGATGACGTCGCTGTACATCCGCAGCACCATCTGAGAGCTAGTCTGGCCGCCGATACCGCGATCGATGCGTCCGCGTTTGAAGAAGCCGGGCCGCTTGTCGTGCCAACCTTCCGTGATCGAGTCGCCCATGAAGACGATGTCGACGGGTTCGCCTGATGCGCGGATGGCGGCATTGTCCTTTGCATAATAGCCGATCATTCCGAAATCCCGGACTAGCCAGCCGCGGAACCAGGCGTTCCAGTCGACACCGGGCGGCGCGCGCTCGGCAGCGACGAGCGGAAGTGCGAGGCTGGCCTGAAGCAGGCGACGACGACTAATCATCAAATGCGATCCAGAAGCGAGCAGATTTCCGGACGAAGTGCGCCTTGGGGCGAAGCGCCGCCGTCGCTGAACAACACATGTGCCGGTTGGGCAGTCGTGAACCGCGGCCACGCAGCTAGCCCTTGGCCATTGGGATCCCCGCTACGGATGAAGTTGAGCCAGTAGGGAGTCAGGGACAGGCTGCCCGCGAACTTGGCATCGCCGAAAGCATATGGGATCTCGGCCGCATGCGAGGTCTTGCCCCCGCCAGGAGCCGCATCGAACTCGTAGTGCCAGACCGGCGCGCCTTTGGCCGCCAGGATCTCGGCCATGTGTACGGTCGGGCAGCGGAAGGTTACATCGGTAGCAATCTGATCATCGCGCGTGCCAAGGCGCGGGTCTGCTGGCGGGTCAGGTTGGTCAAGACGGTAAAAGGCTCTCGCTTGCGCAGTACGCAGGTCGAACCCCTTGGCGACAAAGGCATCGCGATGCGGCCGGTCGTAGCCGAACTCGAAACGGTTCGAGCCGAGGATGACGGGCTTTGGCGGTGCTTCGTCGAGCAGCTTGCGTGGTGTGGTCGTGAAGAAGCGGCCATCGACGGTGATGCGCAGCCACATCATCTCATCTGATTCAATGGCATCGTCGTGGAGCTGCCTATCGACAGCCAAAAGTGCGGCAGGGGAAGCGCTGCGCATCCTCGCTAACTCGCCGTGCGTACCGAGCAGGGCGTCGGCCTGATCGCCGATCTGCTCGGCCTGGGTGAGCGGCCGGAAGGTCATGCCGAACCCCGGCGTCCCACTCTCCATGATCGCTTTTTGGAACAGTGGCCGTGCGGCGGGCGCCGTCAGCATCAGACTGACGTCCTGCGATCCTGCGGATTCGCCGGCGATCGTCACATTGGTCGGATCACCCCCGAACTTGGCGATGTTGCGCTGAACCCAGCGCAGAGCCGCCATCTGGTCCATCAGTCCGTAATTGCCCGAACCACCCTGTTCAGCCGTCAGCTTTCGATGAGAAAGAAAGCCTAAAATTCCGAGGCGATATCGTACACCGACAACAACGACCTGCTTGCCGATGTCGGAAAGCACGATGTCGTTCGGTCCGCCCGCCCGGTTACTGCCGCCGTGGACCCACACTAGGACCGGCAGCTTGCCCCGCATTGCCGGTGTTCGGACGTCGAGCGTCAGGCAGTCCTCGTTGCCGATGACGAAGTCGCCGTGGTTCCAGCCATAATCGTTCTGAAGGCAGGACGCAGGTTGCTCGAGGCTTTGCCTAGTGCCCGCCCAAGCAGGGACCGGTTGGGGTGGCTTCCAACGCAACTCGCCTACGGGCGGCGCGGCGAAAGGGATGCCGCGGAACAACACGCTGCCGTTCCAGGTCTTGCCTTCCACGCTGCCACCGTCGACCTCGACGACGTCCGCCTGCGCGCTCGTGCAGCAAAGGAGGGAGAGGGCCGACAAGGCGACTAAAGGCACTTTTCGCAACTGGTACTCCCTCGTCGGTCTCGGCGCACGTTAGCGCTAACTCAGCGCCTTGTGCGACCCGAAAATCGCTGCCACTTTGAGACGGAGCTTTCGAGGGGAATCTGCTTGCAGCAGCAGCGCCAATCAGCCGGCGTGACCGGCGCGTTCATCATCGTCACGTGCCTCTTTTTCGCCTGGGGCTTCATCACCGCCCTGAATGATCCGCTCGTCGCGGCCGTAAAGGGCATTTTCACGCTGAGCCGTTTCGAGGCGCAGTTCATCGCCTTCGCTTTCTTCATCGCATACGGCCTGATCTCCTTTCCCGCGGCAGCGCTGCTGTCTCGGACGCGCGCGATGCCCTCGATTGTGATCGCCTTGGGCACTATGATCGCCGGCTGCGCCCTGATCCTTCTGGCAGCCAACCTCGCCGTGTTCCCACTCGTTCTCGTCGGGCTCTTCGTGTTGGCCAGCGGGATCACCATCCTGCAAGTGGCAGCTAACCCGCTCGTCGCGGTTCTAGGCGACCCCGATTACAGCCACTTCCGCCTGACCTTTAGCCAGACCTTCAACTCCCTCGGTACGTTCATCGCGCCGATCCTCGGCGCTCATCTGTTCCTCAAAGGTGTGGAGGTGAAGGAAGGCACTCTAATCACGCCGGCAGTCCGCGCTCATGCACTGGCTGGCATAGACATGGCCTACTTCTGGCTGTGCGGTCTCATCGCGCTTCTGGCAATCTTCATGTTCCTGTCGCGCCGGACGGTCACCGCGGCGCTTCCGCAAGAGCCTCGCAGCGCCTCTCAGCTGAGCATGGGCTCGCTCGTCAACGATGCGCTCAGCTCGCGTTGGGCGATGTTTGGCGGGCTGGCGATCTTTCTTTATGTCGGCGCCGAAGTGTCGATCGGCACGCAGATGACTGCATTCCTCAACGACAATGCGATCTGGGGGCTGTCTGATGCACCCTTCAGCGTGCCCTTGCTTGGCGCGACAATGGGTAGCGACGGTATCCACGGTGTGTCCGTCGAGGAAGCCGGTAAGGCGGTCGCCTTCTATTGGGGCGGAGCGATGGTTGGCCGCGCCATCGGCTCGGCGCTCCTTGCACGATTCAATGCATCGCGCTTGCTCGCGACATTCACTGCGATTGCGTGCGCGATGTGCCTCTACGTTGCGGCGGTAGGTGGTGTGACGGCCGGCTTCGTCGCGCTGTGTATCGGGCTTTTCAACTCGATTATGTTTCCGGTGATCTTTACGATCACGCTTGAACGCTCGTCCGCCAGTGCCGAAGCGACATCCGGGCTGCTTTGCACCGCCATTGTCGGCGGCGCGCTGGTGCCGCTGCTCGTCGGCAAATTCTCGGAGATGACGAGCTACCATGCTGCGCTGGTCATCCCAGCAATCTGCTACGCAGTGTTGTGCATGTTCGCGATCGCGTCGCGTCGCGCGCAGGTGCATCTTCGCGATGAACCCGCGGCCGCAACGATTCACTAGGCGGCGGCGAGCTTCTGGTCGATGAAGTCGCTCGCGAGCGGCAGACGGTGCGCGGCTTGGTCGTAGCGCTGTGCAAGCTCTGCCATTGCTGAGAGCACGTCGCGGTCGGGCATCCCGTCCACGAGCGGATCGTAGCCCAATGGGATCACGTCCTGCCCGATCATGACGGCGACCCAGCTCGGGATGTCGAACAGCTCCTCGTTGTAGCGGAAGACGTGCCCGTGCTGGCGAAAGAGCTCGAGCTTGTGTCCGAGGCTGTCCGGCAAGGGCATCTCACGGACGTAGTCCCAGAACGCTCCCGTCCGGCGTGTCGCATGATAGTGAAGAATGATGAAGTCCCGCACCGGCTCGTAGCCGTTGACCAACTGACGATTATATTCCTCCCGTTCGATCGGGTTGATGCCGTTGCTGGGAAAGAGCCCAATCAGCTTCTGGATGCCATGCTGGATCAAATGGATGCTGGTGGATTCGAGCGGCTCGAGGAAACCCGCGGACAGGCCCAGCGCGACGACGTTCTTTTCCCATGATCTGGAGCGTCGGCCCGCGGTGAAGCGTAGTTGCTTCGGCTCGGCAATGGGCTTGCCTTCGAGCGTCTCCAGTAGGATGCGCTCCGCTTCGTCGTCCCTCATGTGGGCACTCGAATAGACATGTCCGTTGCCGGTCCGGTGCTGGAGCGGGATGCGCCACTGCCAGCCGGCCGGATGAGCCGTCGATCGGGTGAAGGGCAGTAGTGGCTCAGTCCGCTGCGATGGCACAGCAATTGCACGATCGCAGGGAAGCCAGTGGCTCCAATCCTCGAACTTCACGCCCAATGCCTCCCCGAGGAGCAGGCTACGGAATCCCGAGCAGTCGATGAAGAGGTCACCGCGAACGCGCCGATCATCGTCGAGGCGCAAGGCAGTGACGAGCCCGGACTCGCCGTCCTGTTCGACGTCGACGATGCGCCCTTCGATCCGTTCGGCACCGAGCGCTTCGGCATATTTTCGAAGGAAGCGACCGTAGGCCGCCGCGTCAAAGTGGAAGGCGTAGGCGATCTGCGAGAGTGGATCGCTTGGGTCAGGTGCGGGGTGGCCAAACCGGTTCTGCTTCGCCGCAACGGCCGACATTGAATAATCGGAAAGGGGACCATGGTCCCGCACTGCGCGGTGCTTCAGCCAGAGCTGATAGAAGGGAACCCCGTTTAGCGGTCTCCCAATCTGGCCGAACTGGTGGAAGTAGCGCTGCTTCTCCTCCGTCCAGCCGACGAATTCTATTCCGAGCTTGTATGAGGCGTGCGTCTCGCGGAGGAATTCGACCTCGTCGATGCCGAGTTGAAGGTTGAATTCCAGGATCGGCGGGATGGTGCCTTCCCCAACACCAACGGTGCCAATTGCTTCGGACTCGACGACAACGATTCGCTTGCCGCTCGGCCCAACAAAACGTGCAAGCGCGGCGGCCGCCATCCAGCCTGCGGTGCCTCCGCCAACGACGATGATGCGCCTGATCGGACCGCCTTCGTTCATCCGGGTACGCTAGGCGTTGCAACCGGTTCTTGGAAAGGGCTCGTTAGGGCATCTGATAAGGAACCCAGCTGCTCAGCGTGCACCAGGGGCCGGGGATTACAGCGCCAGTTTCGAGCCCGCGAAGGCGGTTGCCCCGGCAATATTGCGTTCCATCGGCTGCATCGACGATGATCGTGTTGTGCTGGCTAAGAGCCGGGCACGGCCCGCCAAGGTGGCTCACGTAGATCGTCCGTCCATAGCCATAGGCGACGGTGCTGGAGTCGACGATCCTGCGAATTCTCTGCCGGGTAGCTCGAGATGCAGGATTGCGGCTGGCCCGCAACTCTCCCTTGCAGCTCCCGCGCGAATGCGGCGCCTTCGGGTTCAGCGGGTCTCGTGCATCCCGCAGCAGCGAAGGCCGCGGCAATCAGCAGGGGAGTCAGTGGGCGCATGGCACTTCTCCTTTGGTCGAAACTCCGGACGAGCATGACTCGATCCGCGGGGCGAGGAATCCGGGCACCGTGTCGAAGTGGATGCTCTTATACCATGAGAGCGGGTGCCGTGGAGGTTTGTGCCCTTTGGGCAGCGGAAGGTTCGAAAAGCTCTGCCAGTAAGCGACCGAGGCATCTCGCCACCACCTTGCTTCGGCGAGCTGCTGGTTGAGCTTGGCGGCGACGGATGCGTGACGTTCGCGATCCACGAGCGGGCGCAGATGCGCCCATTGCTGGTTCATTGCGGCAACCGTCGCGAGCCCATCGTCGTAATGCGAAATAAGCGAGTTCCACACGGTCTCGCCGGAGCGCAGCCTGTAGTTCCAGGGCACATGGTGGAACCACAAGAGGTACTTGTCGGGCACGCATTTCAGGTCCGCGAAGCAGCCGCCGACTTCAGGTGCGTATTGCGCGACAGCGTTGCTGCCTTTCGCAGTGCGGTCGAAGCCGATGCCGCCCCGATCGGCCTTATGATAGTATGTCGGGTTCCACAGCGCAGCGGGCTGGTCGTTGACCCAGAGACCCGGACCATAATGGTGGTCACTTGCCATAAGATGCGCGAGGCCGAGCGGCGTCATATAGTTCACAACTGCTTCCCGGGAACCCATCATCATCTTGACAACGGGTTGACTGACGAGCGGATCGTTACCCCAAGTCATCCGCGCCCATTCCTCCGCAATCGTGCGAGGAGCTAGTCTGGGGGTCCCAAGCCAGCCGGCCAAACGCATACCAGTTCGCCTGGTCGAAGTCGGACCCGGTCCAATTGCGGTCGCAGCCCACGTTCGACACGCCGGCTACGGCAGTGATCGTATCACTGACCTCTGATCTCGCTCGCGGCCTAGCCGTGCGGCTCCGCAGAACTTCGGACCAGAGCGGGGCTAGATACGCGAGGTGCGTGCTCTCGCCGAGATATTCTTTGGTGATCTGCACTTCGGTCGCCACGCGTGTCCGAGTCATTGTGCCGAATAAGGGGTGGAATGGTTCACGCGGCTGGAAGTCGACCGGGCCGTTCTTCACTTGGACGATGACGTTCCGCGCGAACTTCCCATCCAAAGCGGCGAACTCGTCATACGCCTGCCTAGCGCGATCCGAGTCGTTGCCGGCGGAGTAGACGAAGGCACGCCAGATCAATGTGCCATCGTGCGGCGCAAGGGCTGTCGGCGAGCATGTTTGCTCCGTCGGCATGCGTGCGCCCGTAAGCCTGGGGGCCCGGCTGTCCCTCCGAATTCGCCTTCACGATGAAACCGCCGAAGTCGGGAATGAGCCGATAAACTTCGTCCCCCTTTGCTCGCCACCACCGACGCACGCCGGGGTCGAGAGGGTCTGCGGTTGTCAAACGGCCGAGATCGATCGGGGCGGAGAAGCGGGCGCTCAGAAATACTCGGATGCCATAGGGCCGCCACGCGTCCGCAACCGCAGCCACCTTCACCAGATATGGAGATGTCAGTATGCGAGCGTCTGCATTGACGTTGTTCAGAACGATGCCGTTGACGCCGATGGATGCGTTGGCGCGCGCATAATCGATCATCCGCTTCGACACGCGCGGAAGCTCGTTCCAATTCCACAACGATCGACCGGCGTATCCTCGTTCGACCGTTCCATCGAGATTGTCCCAATGGTCGAGCATGCGCAGCGGCAGCTTGGGCGCGTCGGCAACGTGAAGCTTCGAGATGTCGCGGTTCGTCTGAATCAGGCGAAGCAGGGCGAAGACGCCGTAGAGTGCTCCTGCTTCGCGGTTCGCGACGATTGCGGTGATCCGCCGCCCGCGCACCAAGCGGGAGTCGATTAGAAACCCATCTGGCCCGATGCCGCCAGGCGGTGTGGCACCGTTCGCTATTATGACGATGGCGCCGGCAGGCACTTGTTCTAGTGCAGTTTTCCTAGTGGAGATCGGCTTGCCAAGAAGGCCACTCACGCCCCGTTGAAGTTCATTGCATGCAACCCGCATGGTCGCCGTCGAGCAGTCGGCCACGATCTCGGAGATTTGCCTCGAGTAAATACTACGCGCCTGAGCGGGCAGGAGCCGATAGCGAAGCCAGAGGTCGTAACCGTTTTCCGCCCGCGCAGGACTGGCGACGAGCAGCGCGACGACTGCTGCGAAGAACCAACGGGCCAACCGGTTCGCACGAATGCCCACGCACACCTCGTTGACAAGACTTCCGCGGTCCTTAGCATTGGTAGCGCTACCATAGGAGGGGTGATGAAGCTCTCGCGGCGAGAGATGCTCGCGGGCGTCGCAGCGGCGTCCGCAGGTTGTGCCACGGCAGGGGCGGCTGTGCCTCCGGAGGGAAAACAATCGCTCGATACGTTGGCCCGCAAGAGTGGAAGACGTTTCGGTTCGGCCGTTGCGTGGTCGCCGCCCGGTGCAGATCGCGGTAGCTTCGCGAATCCGCTCTATGCTGCGATCTTGCAGCGCGAATGCGAGCTCCTCGTGCCAGAGAACGAACTGAAGTGGCAGTGGTCGCGGCCCGGTCCCGATGCGTTCGACTTCCGTCAGTTCGACGCCATCGCGGAATATGCTGCGCGGCACGATTTCAAGCTCCGCGGCCATACGCTCTTCTGGACCCCGGCGAAATGGTACCCGAAGTGGCTGGCGCACTATGACTTCGGTCCGCAGGCCGGGCGATCCGCCGAGGCACTGCTCACCAATCACGTGCGGACAGTCTGCAGGCGCTACGGCGAACGCATCTATTCGTACGATGTCGTGAACGAAGCCGTGCAGCCCGAGACGGGAGAGATTCGCGACACGAATGTGACTCGGGCGCTCGGTCGCGAGGCGTTTGTTGACCTCATGTTTCACACGGCCCGAGCCGAAGCTCCGCATGCGCAACTCGTTTACAACGATTATATGAGCTGGGAGCGGAACAGCGAAGACGAGACGCACATGCGCGGCGTGCTCAACCTGCTCGAGGGTTTTCGCAAGCGGGGGACGCCCGTCGATGCGCTTGGAATCCAGTCGCATATTCGCTTGCTGAAGCACGAGCCCGTGGCTTCCATCGTGCGTGAGAGCGAGGGGCCGTGGCGCCGCTTCATCGATCAAGCCGTAGGCATGGGTTACAAGCTGCTCATCACCGAATTCGACGTGAACGACCGGACCGCACCTAGTGCAATCGGTCCGCGCGATCGAATGGTCGCGGATTATGCGAGAGCCTATCTCGACCTGATGCTGAGCTATCCACAGCTTGGGGACGTGCTCTGCTGGGGCATGGTCGACCGTTACAGTTGGCTCGGCGGGTTTGACCCGCGTTCCGACAAGCTTCCCAAGCGGGGACTGCCGTACGACCGCGCTTTCAGGCCTAAGGCGCTTCGCGAGGCAATTGCCGCGGCATTCGCTTCGCCAACCGCGAAACATGGATAGGAGCGTGCATCGCGAGCTGCTCGCGGCTGCGCTGCTGGCTAGTTCCGCGGCGTCCGGCGTTGCAGCAGCGCCGCGCGAGATCACGATAGATGTTGCGCAGGCGAGGCAGCCACTGGACCGCTTCTTCGACCTTTCGATTGGGTCGGATTATCCGGGCACGCTGATCTGCGCCGATGCTCAGGCGCAGCTCAAGCCCGCAGTCGACGAACTCGGCTTCCGCTATATCCGCTTCCACGCGATCTTTCACGACGTACTCGGGACCGTGAAGGTCGTGAACGGTAGGCCGGCCTACGACTGGAGCGGCGTCGACAAGCTCTACGACGCGCTGCTGGCCAAGGGCATCAAGCCGTTCGTCGAGCTCGGCTTCACGCCGGAGGCACTCAAGACCTCCGACAGCAGCATTTTCTGGTGGAAAGGCAACACGTCCCATCCGAATCCAGAGATGTGGCAAGACCTGGTCGACTCCTTTGTGCGTCATCTTGAGCAGCGCTACGGCTCGGAGCAGGTGCGCAGCTGGTACTTCGAGGTTTGGAACGAGCCGAACCTCGACGGGTTTTGGGAGAAGGCGGACCAGCTCGCATATTTCGCTCTTTACGATCTCACCGCTCGAACAGTGAAAGGCGTCGATCCGCGGCTTCGCGTCGGCGGACCTTCAACCGCGGGCGCTGCCTGGGTCCCGGAGTTCCTTTCGCATGTCGCGCAGAGCGGCGCGCCGATCGACTTCGTTACCACCCACACATATGGCGTTGACGGCGGCTTCCTCGACGAGAAGGGTCAGGCGGACACGAAGCTGTCGCCCAGCGCGGACTCGATCGTGGCGGACGTGCGCAAAGTGCGCGCTCAGATCCAGGCGTCGAAACACCCAAGTCTGCCGCTCTACTTCACCGAATGGAGCACGAGCTACACACCGCGCGATCCGGTGCATGACAGCTACGTCAGTGCCCCCTGGATCCTGACGAAGCTCAAGGGCGCCCAAGGGTCCCTCGATGGGATGAGCTACTGGACGTACACCGACATCTTCTACGAGGCCGGTCCTCCGCCCGCGCCTTTCCATGGCGGCTTCGGGCTGATGACCACCGACGGAATCCGCAAGCCGGCATGGTTCGCGTATAGATATTTGCACGCCTTGCAGGGGAATTCCGTTTCGGTCGCGGATGCCGAAGCCTTCGCCGCAAGCGATGGCCGACATATTGCTACCCTGCTGTGGGATTGGGTACAGCCGAAGCAGGAACTGAGCGACCGGCCCTATTACACGAAGGTTCACTCATCGACTGCGGCTCGGCCGGCGCGCTTGGCGTTCGAGCATCTCAAGCCAGGAAACTACAGGTTGGCCGTGCGGCGCACGGGTTTCCGGCACAACGATCCTCAGACCGCCTATCTGGAAATGGGCTCGCCCAATAAACTGACGGTCAGGCAGCTTTCGACGCTCCAGGCGCTTACCCGCGACCTTCCGGAGACGCGGCGCGTTGTGCGTGTCGGAGCCGCCGGCGCCTTTACCGTGACGCTGTCGATGCAAACGAACGACGTCGTGTTGGTGGAGCTCGACCGCTTAACTGCGAAATGACTGGAGCAAGCAGCAATGATCCCCGAGCAATATCGCGCCGACGCCAACCGTTATGACGGCAGAATGCCTTGCCGGCGGTGCGGACGCAGCGGACTCGATCTGCCAGCAATCTCACTCGGCCTTTGGCACAACTTCGGTGGTGTTGACGTCTTCGAGACGGGACGGGCGGTGCTTCGCCGAGCATTCGACTTAGGCGTCACGCACTTCGATCTCGCTAATAATTACGGACCGCCTTACGGCTCTGCCGAGGAGACTTTCGGCCGGGTGATGGCTGCCGACTTCCGGCCGTACCGCGATGAGCTGATTATCTCGACCAAGGCGGGCTACGATATGTGGCCCGGGCCCTATGGCGATGGCGGATCGCGGAAGTATCTGCTGGCGAGCCTCGACCAGAGCCTCAAGCGGATGGGGCTCGACTACGTCGACATTTTCTACTCTCACCGGGTGGAGCCAACGACGCCCCTTGAAGAGACGATCGGTGCGCTCGCCCACGCGCATCGGCAGGGCAAGGCGCTGTACGTCGGCATTTCGTCTTACTCGGCCGAGTTGACGCGCCGCGCTCACGACATCCTGCAGTCCGAAGGCGTGCCGCTTTTGATCCACCAGCCGTCTTATTCGTTGGTGAATCGATGGGTCGAGGAGTCGCTGCTCGACACGCTTGAGGAACTGGGCGTCGGCTGCATTGCCTTCTCGCCCTTGGCGCAAGGGCTGCTGACCGACAAGTATCTGAGCGGCGTTCCCGAGGATGCGCGCGCGGCGCGCGCCGGTTCCTTTTCCCGCGACTTCCTGACGGAGGAGAATCTCGCGCACGTCCGTTCGCTCAACGAGTTAGCGAAGGAGCGCGGTCAGACGCTCGCACAGATGGCGATTGCGTGGGTTCTTCGGGACAAGCGCGTGACCTCTGCGTTGATCGGTGCCCGGACTGTGAAGCAGCTGGAAGATTCCCTCGCCGCAGTCCGCAAACTGGATCTCAGCGCGGAAGAGCTGGATCGGATCGACCGCTACGCGACCGACGCAGGCATCGACATCTGGAAGAAATCTTCGGCGATCGGTGCGAGTGCATGAGATCACTTCTTATCCTCACGTCCCTGGTGCTGTTGGCTCCCCCAACAGCTCAAGCACGAGAAGCTCCGCTCGAGATCGCCATCACCATCGACGACTTGCCGGTGCATGCTCCCTATCCGCCGGGCGTAACGCCGGACCAGGTGAGTAAGCAGATGCTCGCGGCCTTCACGGCAGCCGGTGTGCCCGCCTATGGCGTGGTGAACGCCGTCAGGCTGCAGGAGCAGCCGGAATCCCGAGCCGTGCTGGAGGGCTGGCGGGCCGCAGGGATGAGGCTGGGCAGCCACGGCTGGTCACATCAGCAATTGAGGGACATCCGCATTGACCAGTTCGAGCAGGAGCTGGTGAAGAACGAGCCCGTGTTGCAGGAGCTGGGGCGGGGGACGGACTGGCACTGGTTTCGCTATCCCTATCTCGATGAGGGGAAGGATAGCGCGCAGCGGGCTGCGGCGCGGTCGATCCTCAGCAAACATGGATACAAGGTCGCTGCCGTTACGATGGGCTTCGGCGACTGGCAGTGGACGACGCCTTATGCGCGCTGCGTCGCGGCGAACGACACCGCGTCGATACGAGAGCTTGAGCGCATGTACTTAGCCGCCGCTAAGGAAAGCATCGCCGTTAGCCGCGGCACCGCGCAGAAACTCTATGGTCGCGATATTCCCTACGTGCTGCTGATGCACGTCAGCGCGATGAGCTCGCGGATGATGCCGCAGGTGATCAAGCTCTATCGCGACGCCGGATTTCGCTTCGTGACCCTGATGGATGCCGAGCGTGATCGTGCCTATCGCGGCTACATCGACTTGAAGCGTCCAGCGCCGCCGTCGCCGCAGGAGTTGGCTGAGCAGGAGCATTTGCAGCTTCCGCACGGCACCGACTTTTCCGTGACGCTCAACGGCATGTGCACCGCCGACCATTGATTTACGGCGCTGGTTCTCCGTCAATCCAGCATTGATCCACCTCAAGGAGGTCGTTCAACAGCACGAAGTTCGCGCGGTACCCGGCCGCGATGGTGCCAAATTCATCGTCGACACCGAGGAAAGCAGCCGGGTTGCCGCTCGCCATCTGAACGGCTTCCGGCAGGCTGACCCCGAGCATTTCGATCGCGTTGCGGATCGCTGCGGCCATATCGAGGTCTGATCCGGCTAGCGTTCCGTCTTCGTTGGTGCACTTGCCGGTCGAGACCGTGATTGCCTGTCCGTTAAGGAGGAAGTTCTTTCCCCCTCCAACGCTCGGCATTGCGTCAGTCACGAGCATGAATCGTCGAAGCGGGGTTGCGCGGATCGCGAGTTGGAGCGTGCGAGCGTCCACGTGGTGTCCGTCGACGATGATGCCGCACCAGCTGTCTTCATCGAGCAAGGCTGCGCCGACCACGCCGGGCTCACGCGAGTTTAGTTGCGACATCGCGTTGAAGAGGTGGGTGAAGCCCCTGAGGCCGTTGCGAAGGGCATGTTGCGTGATATCAGCGGAGGCGTCGGTGTGACCTGCACAGACGATGACGCCGGCTGCCGTTAGTCGTTCGATCGCTTCGACGGGGACCATTTCGGGTGCGAGCGTGACGACCACTCTCCCGCCGATCGGCTTCGTAAGCAATTCGATCTCAGCGTCCGATATGGGACGGAGCTTGGAAGGATCGTGAATGCCCTTCCGCGACTGATTTAGGAAAGGCCCTTCGATGTGCACGCCGAGTACACCGGGCACGCCGGCGTCAATTGCGCAACGGGCCGCTCCCATCGCCGCTTCGATCTTAGCCACGTCATCGCTGATGAGGGTAGGCAGGAAGCCAGTCGTGCCGAACTGCCGATGCGCAGCGCCGATGCGCGCGATCGTGTCCACGCTCGGATCGTCGTTGAATAAGCGGTCGCCGCCGCCATTGACCTGCACATCAATGAAGCCCGGGACGAGGTATCCGCCAGCAAGATCGAGATGCCGAGGGTCCGCGGGACCTCCCGTTGAGGCGACGACGGATTAAATCCGGCCGCCATGAATCAGGACTGTCACGCCTTCGACGAAAAGGCCGTCGATCAACACTCGACCGTTGATAAGCGCCTGCACCATCAGACCGTTTCCGTCACCTTTCGTAAATGGGGCGGCTGATCGGGATCGAGGCCACGCGCGATAGCAAGTGCATTTGCGGCTCGATAGAAGCTCTGGACCTGCAGGATGGGGTCGAGAAGCGGCGAGATACGTGTGCTTGGCAGGTAGGTCGAATGCGGCGCCTGTCCGCCGGCGAGGAACACTCGCGCGCCTCGCTCCACGAGCGAGGATGCGGTCTGCCGGACGAGCTCCGACGTCTTGTCTGACTGGCTGAAGATAATCGCTGGGAAACCCGGCTCGATCAGCGCCATCGGTCCATGCTGAAGCTCAGCCGTGCTGAACGCCTCGGCATGGATTTGCGACGTTTCCTTGAGCTTGAGTGCCGCCTCCTGAGCAATGCCAAGGCCGAGCCCGCGGCCGAGAACATACAGGTCGCGCGCACCCGGGAGTGAGTTCCACCAACGGAGACCAATCGAGCTCCCAGGCATGACGCAGCTTGCCAGGTAGTTCGGCTAGCGCCTCCTGCATGCTCTCGTCCCTGCTCCAGGCGGCGACGAGCCGAGCAATCGCCGCGAGCGCGCAAATGAAGGACTTCGTCGCTGCCACGCTGCGCTCGGGTCCGGCGGCGAGGCCAAAGACTTCGTCGGCTATATCAGACAGCGGCGAGCTGACATCGTTTACCAGCGCGAGCACCGATGCGCCGGCGTTCTTCAGGCTCGCGACCGTCGCAAGCAGATCCGGACTGCGTCCGGATTGTGAAATCGCGATGCAGAGCGCACCCTCGACGCGCAGAGATGAGGCGTAGACAGAGGACACCGAGGGCGCCGCTGATGCTACCGGCACGCCGAGACGCGTTTCGATCGCATATTTGGCGAAAGTTGCGGCGTGGTCCGAGCTGCCGCGGGCGCAGGTGATTACGAGCCTGGGCGGCCGGTTGCGGAGCAGCTCACCGATGCGCTGGAGAGCAGTTCCGGCCAGTTCCTGACGCGCGACGGCTTCGCCCGCTTCCGACGCTTCGCGGAACATTAGCGTCGATCGGGTGGCGGGTGTCTCGGCAGGCCAGCCGCCCCGGTGGGTTTGGTTGTCGGTCATTGCTATTGACGCACGCTAACGATGTGCCGGATGCTCGCACAATGGCAAAGTTCCGGATGCGGCGTCGCATGAGTTCCAATCGATGAGTGAAGTGAGTTTAGCCGCCCCGCTGGCGGGCTGGCTGGTGAGCATCCGCGAAGTTCCGGATCCAGTCTTTTCAGAAGGAATGATGGGCGAGGGGTTCGCTGTTGATCCTGTCCACGGAAGCGTCTCAGCACCTTGCGCGGGGGTGGTGGTGCAAGTCGCGTCGACGAGCCATTCTGTAACGCTGAGAACGGACGCGGGCGCGGAGCTCCTGATCCACGTCGGTTTGGAGACGGTCGCGCTCGGCGGTGAAGGGTTCGAGACGCACGTTCAGGAAGGTGGCCATGTTCGCCGCGGGGACTTGCTTATCACCTTCGACCTGGACGCGGTTGGGCTGAAGGCGAAGAGCCTGGTGTCACCTGTCGTGCTCACAAACACGCAGGAGTTTCGGCTCACTCTTCATTCCGTCGATCGGCTCGTGTCGGCTGGCGACACGATCGGGGTGATTGAGTCGCTTGGAAGGCGAAGCGCAGAGACGCCGTCGAACGGCGACGCGACGACGCTCGAATGTCTCCTCGGGTTCGAGCACGGACTCCATGCACGCCCCGCCGCGCGCGTTGCTGACTGCCGCGAAGCGGTTTTCGGGCGAGATCAATATCATCGCGGATGGGAAGTCGGCCAGCGCGAGAAGCGCCGTCGCATTGATGGCCTTGGACGTTCGAAAAGGTGATCGCGTGTCAGTCACCGCTTCCGGCGCGGATCGCGACGCCGCTGCACGCGCTGTCTGTGCCGTGCTGAGCACGGTTGAACAGGAACATAGCTCGTTCGCCAGGGTGGCGCCCGCGGCTGTGTTGGCCGACAATGAGATGGGCGGAGTTTGCGCCGTCCCGGGTGTTGTTAAGGGAACTGCTTTCCGCTGGCGCCGCAAGTCTGCCGTTGTACCTGAGGACGGCCAAGGGTTGGAGTACGAGCGTAAAGCACTCGAAGGTGCCATCGATCAGGTGAGCTCGGAGCTGCAGGCCGTTCGTAACGCGGCACCCGGTGCCGGCGGCGACATCGCACAGGCGCATCTGGGCTTGCTCCACGACGAAAACCTAAGGGCAGAAGCGGCCGTGCAGATCCAGGCTGGCCGTAGCGCTGCATATGCGTGGATGGCCGCAACCTCGGCGGCGGCTGATGCTCTGCGGAAGACCGGCAATCCTCGCATGCGAGAGCGGGTCGCTGATCTCGAAGACATCTCTGGACAGCTTGTCCGGAACCTCACCGGAACAGAAGATCTGGCCGGAGATGAATTTCCGGACGCAACGGTGCTGCTCGCCGACGACTTGCTGCCTTCCGAAATCTTGTCCCTCGATCGGCAGAAGCTGAAGGCTATAGCTGTGGAGCGCAGTGGGCCAACGTCACACATGGCGATCATCGCTGCGTCGATCGGCGTGCCAACACTGGTCGCCGTCGGGCCGAAGTTGGGAGATGTTGCCCAAGGCGCAAGCGTCCTGGTGGACTCGACCGCCGGCAAGCTGGTCATCGACCCAGCGGACGATGTCGTGGAAAGGGCTCTGAAGCGGAACAGTGCGCTCAACACTCCCGCTGGACCTTGCCGTACACGCGACGGCACGACTGTCCGTTTGCTCGCGAATATCGGCGGCGCGCCAGAGGTAGATGCTGCACTTGCGGCCGCTGCGGAGGGCTGTGGGTTATTGCGCACCGAATTCCTCTTCCTTGATCGGCCGACCGCGCCGTCAAGCAATGAGCAAGCTGATGTCTATCAGACGATTGCCGACGCATTCGGCGGTCTGCCGCTGACGATCAGGACGTTGGATATCGGCGGCGACAAGCCGGTGCCATTCATCACGTTCGAACAGGAGGAAAACCCTGCTCTGGGTGCTCGCGGCATACGGACGAACTTGATCGATCCCGAACTGATCGACACGCAATTGCAGGCGATTGCACGCGTTCGCAGCGACGCGCTCAAGGTGATGATCCCGATGGTCTCCTCAGTTGATGAGCTGCGCGGGGTTCGCGCCCGACTGGTTGAGCTAGGTGCGCCGGCCGCACTCCAGGTTGGAGCGATGGTTGAGACACCCGCCGCTGCGCTGCTTGCGGATACGCTGGCCCGGGAAGCTGATTTCCTGTCGATCGGCACGAATGATCTCGCGCAATACGCGTTGGCCATGGACCGGACGAATCCGCTGCTGGCGGGCATGATCGATGCGCTGAATCCCGCGGTGCTGAGGCTGATCGCGCTGACCGCCGATGCCGGCGCCGCAACGGGAACGCCCGTGAGCGTGTGCGGCAATCTTGCCAGCGATCCCGTTGGTGCAGTGCTTCTGATCGGGTTCGGCATAACTGAACTCTCCGGCGCTCCGGCGGCTCTCGCGATGTTGCGACGCGCGATCTCGCAAGTGACGACTGAAGAATGCCGCGACTTGGCCCAGCGCGCCTTACAGTTGGAATCTGCCGGGCAAGTCCGTGCGCTCGCATCAGAGATGATATCCGCCGGTGAAGGAGCTTAAGCGATGACTCGCCTTCGAGTTGAAAGTCTGCAGCCGCTCGGCCGCGCGCTGATGCTTCCGATCGCGGTTCTGCCTATCGCGGGGATGCTTCTTCGCCTCGGCCAGGCCGACCTGCTCAACATACCCTTCATCGCTGCGGCCGGCGACGCGATCTTTTCGCATCTGGGACTGTTGTTCGCGATCGGCGTTGCGGTTGGTCTTGCGCGCGAGAACCATGGCGCGGCTGGACTCGCCGGCGCGGTTTGTTTCTTCGTCCTCACTGAAGGCGCGAAGGCGCTGCTCGTCGTGACACCGGATGCCGCCGCGGGCTTTACTGATCAGGCTGCGCGAGACCTCTCAATCGCTGCATGGAAGACGAAGCAGCTCGACAAGCTCGGCGTACCGGCGGGCATACTGTCAGGCTTGACCGCAGGCTTCCTGTACAACCGCTACAGCGACATCAAGCTTCCGGAATATCTCGCTTTCTTCGGCGGCAGGCGCTTCGTCCCGATCGCGGCAGGCGCTGCCGGGCTCGGCGGCGCAATCATCTTCGGATTGGGCTTTCCGGCACTTGAAGGAGGGATCGACCATCTCAGCCGCTGGGTAGTCGCGGCCGGTCCGTTCGGGCTCTTCATATACGGCGTGCTCAATCGGCTCCTCATTGTCACGGGCCTGCACCACATTCTCAACAACATCGCCTGGTTCATCATCGGTGATTACAACGGCGTCACCGGCGACCTTAAACGTTTCTTCGCGGGCGATCCCACCGCGGGGGCGTTCATGGCCGGCTTCTTCCCGATCATGATGTTCGGGCTGCCAGCAGCGTGCCTGGCCATGTACAGGTCCGCGCTGCCCGAACGCCGTAAGGCCGTGGGCGGGATGCTGAGTTCGCTTGCGCTTACCTCATTCCTGACGGGCGTGACCGAGCCGATCGAGTTCAGCTTCATGTTCCTCGCGCCCGCACTTTACCTGCTTCACGCGGTGCTGACCGGCGTCAGCATGGTCGTCATGGACCTGCTCGGCGTTAAGCTAGGCTTCGGCTTCTCCGCAGGCTTGTTCGACTATGTGCTCGGCTTCGGGATTTCGACGCGTCCGCTTTTGCTGATACCCGTAGGTCTCGCTTACTTCGCGATCTACTATTTCTCGTTCCGCTGGTGCATCCAGCGGTTCGATCTCAAGACGCCGGGACGTGATAGGGGCGAAGCGCCCGTAGCTACGCAGACAGGCGACCAGAGTCGGGGAAGGGACTTCGTCCTGGCGCTCGGTGGCGCCGAGAACCTGCGCACTGTGGATGCGTGTATGACCCGGCTTCGGCTGACAGTGAACGATCCCGCGAAGATGGACGAGCCTCGGCTCCGTCAGCTTGGAGCGAAAGGCGTGGTAAGGCCGGGAGGGGATTCTGTTCAGGTCGTACTCGGACCGATTGCCGACCAGGTTGCCGGCGAAATCCGTGCAAGCCTTCGAACTGCGGCGCCCGCGGAAAATGTTAACGATTGGCTGACTGCCTTCGGAGGAGCGGCGAACGTCGTAGATCTGCAGCAGCGTTCGTCACGACTGATCATGCGCTTCACGGACGTTGCTCGTCTCGACGAACGCGCACTCAAGTCGCTCGGGGCACGTGCAATCGTTCGGTCCGAAGGCGACCGAGTGCACATTTTGACCGACGAGCTAACGGCGGCGAGCGTCGGTGCCGCTTTCGCTGCTGCCGGCTGAAGCGACCTCGACAATCCTGCTGCTGCGCCGCCCGTCGTAGGATCGGGTGCGAAGCTCCACCTTTCCGCGGACTCGCACGGGCGAACGATAGACGACCCACGGACCACCTTTTAGGCGATATTCCATCACTTGATCCGGCAACTCGCTGTTTGCTTCGAGCAAACCCGATGTAATCCGCGCTCCCGGAGGCGCCACGCGGTAGTGGATGCGCATTCGGTCGAGGTCCCTAAGATGTTGCGGGAGCTTGCTCGCGAACTCGGCCCAATCAGACTGAAGCGCGTCCACATTCACTTGGCTGTCCGCGTAGGCGTAGCTCTCGCCCGCTCGATAGGCTGGCTCCCAGGCCGCACGGTGCCAGGACCGTTCGGCAAAGGCGAGCAGCCGAGGAAACAGCATGTAGTCCGCGATCGCGTCGCTGCGGACCGTCTCACTCCACAGCTGTGCCTGCATCCCGGCGAACGACCGCCCCGCCTGCAGCGGCTCGGTGTCCACGATCTTTGTCGGCTTGTTCTTGATGTCCTTCATTACCGACGCATTCGCGGGGAGGTTCTCGGGCATGAAGCTGAAAATCTTGAACGTGTCGCTGCCGCGCGTCGGCCAGTCATAGCCTCGCTCCAGCGGGTTGGGCGCATAAGGGACGTCGAAATAGAGCAGGTTCGGAACGCCGATGACGGTGCGCCAGTTGCGGTTGGCGTGCCGGTTGGCTTCTGCCGATGCGGTCGTGAACAAATCGCCCCAAATGTTCGACTGCACTTTGCCGGGCATCTTGGCGGGGTCGACATGTCCAAGCCCATCGCTCCAGCCCCCAACCTCGATCCCCTTGCGGGCGAGGTCGGTGGAGACGCGCTCGATGAACATCGAGCCGAGCTGATCGACCTTGCGGCCCGTTTTGGCCATGAGAGCCTGACACGCCGGCGACTTGGACCATGCGCCCGCGGTTTCATCAGCGCCGATGTGATAGGTCTTCAGCGGAACGCCCGCAGCCGCGTGCATCGCCTTAAGCTCGTCGATGACAGCGTCGATGAAACGGTACGTGCTTTCGAGGCAAACGTTCAGCGTATTGTCGTTGTAGTTCTGGACGCTGCGGTATTCAGTCTTGTCCCCAGGTTCGGCCAATCGAAATTCTTCTGCAGTCTGCTCGTCGTCCCTCTGCCATGAATCGACGGTAGCGCGCTTCCATCGACCGTATCGCCGCTCGTGAATGGCCCGGCATATCGAAGGACGGGATCACTTCAATTCCACGCGCCTGCGCGGACTTCAGAATCTCGAGATAGTCGGCACGACTCAGGTAACCATTCACCGGCGAGTTCCGGTGAGGGCCGGCGCCGAGTTGGGGCAAGACGCACCGCGTCTCGGACGGATCGTAGCAGCGGTAAGCGCCTACTTCGGTGAGTTCAGGAAGGCGCGCGATTTGCAGCCGCCACCCTTCATCGTCACCGAGGTGAAGGTGCAATTTGTTGAGCTTGTACCTGCCCATTTGATCGACGAGCTTCAACAGCTCCGCTTTGCTGTGGAAGTTGCGTGCCAGATCGATGTGCAATCCGCGAAAGGGCAGGCGAGGTGCGTCTTCGATCGCCAGCGGACGAAGATGGCCGCCGTCACGCTCGGCCTGCTGCGCTAAGCGACTGTAGCGCATAGAGGGCGCCGGCAGCATCGGCAGCGTCGATGGCGATCGCACCATTCTGGGCATTGAGCCGATACGATTCAGGTCGCTGACCAGGCCGGATTCGAATCCGAAGCTCCGTTCCACTGGGAGCCTCTCGCACACCGAGTGTCGAAAGATCGGCGAGGGCTGTCGCAAGTTCGCCGCGCTCAACTCCCGCCAGGTGCAGGCGAACACCCCTCGTCAAGTCGACGGGTGGGCCCTGCAGCTTGCGGACGAAAGCAGGCGTGGGGATGATTGCGATATCGGCGCTGGCGCCCGCCTGAGCCCGTTCAGAGTAGGTGCGATATGCCGCTTCGGGCGTTTGCCAGCGGGTTTCATCATCTGCTGAGGCTGTCGCCAGTCGAGCTTCGTCTGTCATCGGAGCAACGAAGGGCAGTACTTCCAGGCCGCTTTCAGGATCGGTCGTCGGCCGTGTCGCCGCGATCACTCGCGGCGCGAGATCGCCGGACACGATGAACATGTTTGGCATCGGATAATAAGCGGAGAAGAAATGGCCCTGCGACCAAAGGTCGACCGTGTATGTTTGGTCGGCCCGCAGGTGCGCGCCAGGCCGAGGTTCGAGAACGTGCAGATCGCCGTTGATGAGACGTACCGAGAACTCACGGCTGTCTGCCTCGATGACCGGACTGACCGAACCGAAGTAGATTTTGAAATCGCCCGTCACCCATTCCCGCGTGAGCTTCGATGGCATCGTCAGACGGAGCTGGGAACGGAAGCATCCGTTCGCCTGGTGGGGACAATCCGCTGGCTTATTGTCAAGGATCGTAAGGCGGGCGCCCATGCGATCGGCCAACGCATCCAACTCGCCTTGTGATCTTGCGATCGCTGGCGCAGCGGTGGTCGAAGCGATCAGTAACGCAACAAGTCTCGAATACATTTGAGACGTCCCCTTCCAGAAGCGTTGGTGTCATGCACTCCAACCTCGGTCAATTGTCGCTGTTGCCATGCGGCAAACGTCCGTTACGCTCAGCGAATGCGTGCTCTCGGTATGTTGTTGGCGCTGATCTTCACTGCATCGCCCGTCCGCGCAGCGGAGCGATCCGTGGCGATCGGCTATCTGCCGGCCTTCAAAGGATTGGCCGACGCCGTTAGGCGGGCCGATTTTCGCAATTACACACACGTCGATCTTGCGTTCGTGAATCCCGGCCCATCCGGGAAGATCATGATGGATGGCGTACTCGTTTGCGCCCCCGCTGGCAGCGGCTCGATGGTGACGGACGAAGCACTTCGGGAGGTGGTGCGAAAGGCGCATGAGGCCGGCGCCAAGATACTCGTCTCAATTGGTGGCGGAACCGTTCCGGCATGTGGCGGCGATTGGGCCCAGTTGGCGCGGCCCGAGAACCGAGCCAAGGTGACCGGCGGATTGCTCGAGCTCGTTGATGGATACGGGTTCGACGGCATCGACGTCGACCTCGAAGGCGAGTTGATGACGCGCATGGATCGTGAGGGAACTTACACGCCGTTGGTGAGCGAGCTGAGCGCATCACTGAGCGCGCGTTCGAAGCTGCTGACTTGTGCCACGGGTTCTTATGAGGGCGGCATGGTTCCGGACGCCGCGCTGTCATATTTCGATCTTATTGGGATTATGGCGTACGACGCAATCGGTCCAACCTGGGGTCACCCAGGCGACGAGCATGCAAGCTATGAACAGGCTGAGAAGGACCTTGCATTATGGCTTGGTAAGGGAGTTCCTGCAGCCAAGCTTGCGCTCGGACTTCCTTTCTATGGCCGTGGATTCGGACAGTTCCGGCCGAATTGGCCACTGAACGAGATCGCCGACGAACATGGCCGCGACGCCCTGAAGAGCGATGTTGTTGGCCAGCGCTGCGCCGGCTGCGATTACATCACGTTCAACGGTCTCCCGACGCTCGAACGCAAGGCCCGGCTGGCGGGCGCATGGGGAGCAGGGGTGATGGTGTGGGAGATCGATCAGGACCTGCCGGGAAATCGCGCCATTCGAACCGTGCGCCGCGCTCTCGACGAAGGACGCAAATATGCACGCTAAAGCTCCGCAGGTAGAAAGCGTCTCATCGAGTCAACGCCTGGTCTCGCTCGATCTGCTTCGCGGCTTCACCGTGATTGGGATGATCCTCGTCAACTCGATGGCAGGTATGGAGGGGAAGGGGCCGGTTTATCCGACATTGCTCCATGAAAGATGGGACGGACTTCATCTCGCCGACGTGGTCTTTCCCGCTTTCCTGCTGATGGTCGGCATTTCAATCCCGCTCTCGATGCGGGGAAGAGTTGGAAATCCACGAGACGAGTACGGCCCGATCTTTTGGCGCAGCGTTCGCTTGATTGCGCTTGGCTGGGCTCTCTCTAACCTTTGGTGGTTCACGAGTTTCCACGCGACGAGCTGGCGGCTGTTCGGCGTGCTGCAGCGCATCGGCTTGGTCTACGGCGCTTGTGCGCTGATGTTTCTATGGTTGAAGCCACGGACATGGGTGATTGTCGCCCTCGCGATCCTCATTCTCTACTGGCCGCTAACTCTCATTCCTTCGTTGGACGGACTGCCTAGCGACATCTGGCTTAGGGGACACAATTTCGTCGGTTCAGTCGATCGTGTGCTGCTTGGTGCCGGCAATCACAATTACGTGAAGGGGCTCGACGGCTATGACCCCGAAGGTTTGCTGGGCACGCTTCCGGCGATTGGGCAGGGCCTCATTGGCATGACGATCGGCCAATATTTGCTGCGCGGATACCGGGATCGCATGCGCAACCTCGCCATCGCGGGCGGATCGATGCTCGTGCTGGGGATCATCTGGGGCTTCGTCTTTCCGGTCGTCAAAGACATTTGGTCGAGCAGCTTCGTGCTCGTCACGTCTGGGATCGCGACGTTGACGCTCGCGGGTCTGAGCTATGTCTTCGATGGGCGCTCTCTCACAGGTGTTCGCTACGTGGTTGGACTGATCGCTCTTCCGTTCGGAATGAACGCGATTGCCGCATATGTTCTGCACGAGGTGACGGGGAGTTTGCTAGGCTGGGACCTGCTCCTGCAGCCTTATCGCAACCTGGTTCCGAGCGTCGGAACCGAACTGGCGGCATTCGTCCCGGTCGGCATCTACATGGCCCTCATCTGGCTTTGCATGTTCTACCTGTGGCGCCGGAAATGGATGGTCCGCATCTAGCGTGTGACTGTCAGCGTAGCGCTCTTCAGATCGACCGAGTTCGGTCCCGCGGAAATAGTGAAGGTGCCGGGCTCAACCACGCGCTTCATCTGCGCATTCCACAATGCGAGATCGTCGGGCGTGAGTTCAAATCGGATCGTCCGCTGCTCACCGGGCGCGAGTGTCACACGTTGGAAGCGCTTCAGTTCAATCACCGGGCGGGTCACGGACGCCTCATCGTCGCGAACATAGAGCTGCACGACCTCATCGCCTGAGCGGTTGCCCGTGTTCGCGACGTCGACGTCGATCGTTGCCGACTGGCCGGGCGCAATGCTCGGCGTGACGATCCGCAGAGCGGATACGTCGAAGCTACTATAGCTAAGTCCATATCCGAACGGATAAAGCGGCGCCGTGGTGTCGAAGAGATAACCGCGACGTGCTGTCGGCTTGTGGTTATAAAAGACCGGCAGTTGGCCCACTGAGCGCGGAATGCTGACGGGTAGCTTGCCACCCGGGTTCACCTTGCCGAAGACGACATCGGCAACACCGTGTCCCGTTTCCTGACCGAGATACCAGCCCTCGAGCAGCGCCGGCGCCTTTTCGGCAAGGTAGTTGACGGACAGGGGACGGCCGTTGAGCAGCACGAAGATAGTTGGCTTATGCAGCGCAAGGATTGCGCGCGCGAGTTCCTCCTGCTGCCCGATCAGGTCGAGCGAGGAGCGATCCCCGAGATGCGTGTCCGCCCAGGCTTCGCGGCTGGTTTGTTCATTGTCGCCGAGCACGACCAGGACGACGTCTGCTTTGCGCGCGGTCTGGATCGCCTCCGCGATCAGCTTCCTATTCGCGGAGGCGGGGACGAGCTTCACCTCATCGCAAGACCAGCAATGGCCTTCAGTGATCCGGACGCCTTCCGCATAATCGACGGCAAAGCGGCCCTTCGCTGCGTCCTGCATGCCTTCGAGTACGCTGACGACATGCTTCGGAACGTCGCTGTAGCCACCGATCGGCGTATCGCGGGCATGGGTACCGATGACGGCCATACGCTTGATCTTCGTCGGATCCAGCGGGAGCAGCTGCTTCTCATTCTTCAGAAGCACGATGGAGCGGCTCGCAGCTTCGCGGGCGAGCGCGACAGCGTCTGGCGTCGCAGTCTTCGCTTCAGCGGTGGCGACGTCCGGATAAGGATTTTCGAACAAGCCTGACTGAAACTTCAGCCGAAGCACGCGGCGGACAGCATCGTCCACCAGCGACTGCGGAACGCGTCCTGAGCGAACCAACTCGGGCAGCTTCTCGTATCCTTCCGGGTCCGGAGTCTCGACGTCGACGCCTGATTTGATCGCGCGCTCTGCCGCCTCGCTGATGTTGCCGAACATCTTGTGCCGGGTCATCAGCTCGCGAATTGCGTAATAGTCGCTGACGACTGCGCCTTGATATCCCCATTCCCTCCGGAGCACCCCGTTGAGAAGCCAGCTGTTCGCGTGCGAAGGGATGCCGTCGATCTCGTTATAGGACGCCATGACGGACTCGATCGGATAGGCCTTCACCGCGCGCTCGAAGGGCGGAAAGAAATCGGTGCGCAGCGTTCGCTCTCCGATGTCTGCTGGACCGACGTTCGTTCCATTCTCCGGCTGGCCGTGACCCGTGAAGTGCTTGAGGGTGACGAGAACCTTGTCGGGGCCAAGGGGCAGGGTAGGTCCCTGGAACCCACGTATCGCCGCCAGGCCAATCTGGCTCACTAGGTAGGGGTCTTCGCCGTAAGTCTCTTCGATCCGGCCCCAGCGGGGGTCCTTGGCGACATCGACAACCGGCGCCAGCGCGAGGAACGCGCCGCGCGCACGCATCTCGCGAGAGGCGACAGTGAACACGCGTTCTACCAACTGCGGATCCCAGCTGCTCGCGAGCGCGATGGCCTGGGGGAAGCTGGTTGCGCCGCGCGCAACATAGCCGTGCAGGGCCTCCTCGTGCATCAGGATCGGGATGCCGAGCCTCGTATGCTCCACAGCCCAATGCTGCGCCGCATTCACATATTCGGCGGTGTCGCGCGCATCGCGATTGACGCCCGCAGCCGCTCCAGCGGCACCGTTCGAGGCGGCGACGCCGCGCTTGTCAGATGGACGGGCGAATCCGCCAATGCCGTTCGGAAACGCCTTCGACGCGTTCTCTGGAGAGAAGCGGCCATCGGCCGCCTGAACCTTCGATTTCTGCTCCCAGATTGTGAGCAGCTGCGCGACCTTCTCTTGCAGAGGTCATCCGCGCCAGCAGGTCATCGACGCGCCGTTGCACCGGCTGGCGCGGGTCCTTGTAGATCTGGCTGCTGCGGCTCGGCCGTCGACGCCGCCGACGAAACACACAGGATGATTGCCGCCACGACTGGCCAACGCGTCATCGCCACACCAGCTCCCCTTGAACGATGGTAGCGCTAACCTAGTCGAGCCGGGCCGACCGTCAACGGACTTGATTTGCAATGCCGCCGACCGTCGCTTAGCTCGACTCGGTAAGGGGTGCTGGATGGCGAAACCGAGCCGCCGGGGACGGGGCGCGATAACTATCGAGGATGTGGCGCGCGCCGCCGGCGTGTCGGCCATGACGGTGTCGCGCGTCATCAACAAAGGTCGCAACGTACGCGAGTCCACGCGGGCCGCGGTTCTCGAAGCAGTCGAGAAGCTGAACTATTCGCCGAACACTGCCGCGCGCAGTCTCGCGGCCGGAGAGGCAGCGCATATCGGACTTCTCTATGCCAACCCGAGCGCTGCTTATCTAGCCCAGTTCCTGATCGGCGCTTTGCACGCGGCGCGAAGTGCGGGCGTTCATCTGGTCATTGAATCCTGCGAATCCGAAGACGCGGACGAGCAGGCTGAAGTGATTCGCCGTTTCGCAACCAGCGACGTTGAGGGCGTGGTCCTTCCGCCGCCATTGTCCGAATCACAGCCGATCCTTGCCGAGCTTGAGGCGATGCAGATCCCGGTCGTCACGGTGGCCATGGGTGTGCCGCAGAAGGATAGTTTGAACGTTCGTATCGACGATCACGCAGCCGCGATGGAGATGACTCGATACCTGCTCGAACTCGGACACAGGAAGTTCGGCTTTATCAAGGGACATCCGAATCATGTGGCCAGCCACGACCGCTTTCGCGGCTTCTGCGATGCGATCATCGAAGCCGGCTTGGACCCGGCGAAGTCTCGGTCGAGCAGGGTTACTTCAGCTATCGTTCCGGAATGATCGCGGGCGATCGAATCCTGTCGGGCGACCAGCCGCCCACTGCGATCTTCGCCAGCAACGACGATATGGCTGCCGCCACCGTCAGTGTTGCCCACCGTCGTGGCCTGAATGTTCCCGAGGATTTGAGCATCGTTGGATTCGACGACACGGCGCTAGCGACGAGCGTCTGGCCGGAATTGACGACGGTCAAACAGCCGATCTCCGCGATGGCCGAGGCCGCTCTCGAGTTGTTGATCGCCGACCTTCGGCGGAGGCGAGCAGGCGGACCCCGCAAGTCGGCGGAACGCGTCCTCAGCCATGCGCTCATCATCAGAGAATCTTCAGGTCCGCCTCCAGGCGGGCGGCCCGAGAAGCGGCGCAAGGAGAAGCGATAGCTAAGCCGTTGCGCGCTACGAATTGCCCGTGTTACCGCTAACAGGCGCTGCGTTCAGCGTAGGGGAGAGATGATGGTTGAAGCGAGCCCGCAACGGGCGAACATGGGATTCATCGGCGCGATCGTCGCGGTTGCCACGATCGGCGGTTTTCTATTCGGCTATGACAGCGGTGCGGTGAACGGTACGCAGCCAGGCCTGACTGCCGCTTTCAATCTGGTTCCGGGCAGCTTCTCTCCCAGTAACGGTCTTGGCTTCACGGTCGCATCCCTGCTGATCGGCTGCTTCATCGGAGCCTTTTTCGCGGGCCGCCTCGCGGACATGTTCGGCCGTCGCAACGTCATGCGCCTTACGGCATTGCTCTTCCTCATCGGCGCAGTCGTGCAGGGGCTTTCGCACGATCACCTGCTCTTCGTTCTCGCACGATCCTTGGCGGCATGGCCGTGGGCGCTGCTAGCGTGCTGTCTCCCGCGTATATCTCCGAAGTCGCGCCCGCGAGCATTCGCGGCCGGATGACGACCGTGCAGCAAATCATGATCATCACGGGTCTCACCGCGGCGTTCCTGATCAATTACTTCCTGGCGGCGAAGGCGGGCGTTTCGACGGCGAGCTACTGGCTGGGGCTGGAGGCGTGGCGGTGGATGTACCTCATGCAGGCAATCCCCGCCGCAATCTTCCTGGTTGCGCTCTATTTCATCCCCGAAAGCCCGCGCTATCTCGTGTCCAAGGGCCGCGACGACAACGCAGTCTCCGTTCTTACGAAGTTGTTCGGCAGCGACATCGCGCGCTCTAAGCTCGAGGAAATTCGGGCGACGTTCAGCGCAGACCACCGTCCTCGCCTCAGCGACGTGCTCGCTCCCGCAGGTTCGAACGGCTTTGCCGGAATCCGCCCGATCGTGTGGGTCGGGATCATGCTTGCCGTCTTCCAGCAGCTCGTCGGCATCAACGTAATCTTCTATTACGGGGCGACGCTTTGGCAGCTCGCCGGCTTCACCGAGAACGACTCCCTGCTCATCAACATCGTCTCGGGCGCGGTGTCGATCGCAGCCTGTTTCGTGACCATTGCGGTCATCGATAAGATCGGCCGCAAGCCGCTCCTGCTGATAGGCTCGGCGGGCATGGCCGTTACCCTCTTCGTGATGGTGTATGCGTTCAGTCACGGCTCGCTCGATCCTGCGGATCCGACCAAGCTCGTGCTCTCCAAGGATCTCGGGATGATCGCCGTCGTCGCCGCGAACCTCTACGTAATCTTCTTCAACGTCTCGTGGGGTCCCGTGATGTGGGTCATGCTCGGGGAAATGTTCCCGAACCAGATCCGCGGGTCGTCCCTCGCGGTTGCAGGCTTCTTTCAGTGGTTCGCGAACTTCCTGATCTCATTCTCTTTCCCGGCCATGGCGGCGTGGAGCCTCACGGGAAGCTACGTTTTCTACGGGGTGTGCGCCGTGATCAGCTTCTTCCTTGTTCAGAAGTTCGTCCATGAGACGAAGGGCAAGGAACTCGAAGAGATGCAGGGCTAAGGGCATCGGGCGCTGCTTGGAACGATTCGCGCCTTACCCTCTTCGGAGTTTGAGATGAAGACGCGCACGCCCGTCCGTCCGTTCCGTTCACGCGAGTGGTTCGCGGCGCCGGACAGGCCGGATATGGCGGCGCTCTATCTCGAGCGCTTCATGAACTATGGCCTGACGCCAGAGGAGCTGTGCTCAGGCAAGCCGATCATCGGCATCGGGCAGTCAGGCTCGGATATCGCGCCCTGCAATCGCATCCATCTGGATTTGGTGCATCGCATCAAGGCTGGCATCCGCGACGCGGGCGGCATCCCGATGGAGTTCCCGCTTCATCCGATCTTCGAGAATTGCCGCAGACCGACGGCAGCGCTCGACCGCAATCTCGCTTACCTTGGTCTCGTCGAGATACTGAACGGTTATCCGATCGATGCCGTCGTCCTGACCACTGGTTGCGACAAGACGACGCCGTCGTCGATCATGGCGGCTGCGACCGTCGACATCCCCGCGATTACGCTGAATGGCGGGCCGATGCTCGACGGCTGGCATGACGGCGAGCTGGTCGGGTCGGGGACCGTGATCTGGCGTCACGGCGCCTGCTCGGCGCGGGCGAGATCGATGAAGACGAGTTTATGCGGCGCGCTAGCGATTCTGCGCCATCGCCGGGTCATTGCAATACGATGGGCACCGCGTCGACGATGAATGCCATCTCGGAGGGGCTCGGCATGTCGCTGCCCGGCAATGCGGCCATTCCTGCGCCGTACCGGGAGCGAGGGCAAATGGCCTACGAGACCGGCAGGCGCATCGTCGACATGGCTTACGAGGATTTGCGTCCGTCGAAGATTCTCACGCGCGAGGCATTCCTCAATGCGATCCGGCTGAACGCTGCGATCGGCGGCTCGACGAATGCCCAGCCGCATATCGTCGCGATGGCGCGCCATGCTGGCGTTAAAATCTCCGCCCACGACTGGATCGAGCATGGCTACGACCTGCCGCTTCTCGTGAACATGCAGCCGGCGGGGAAATATCTCTCCGAGCGCTTCCATCGCGCTGGCGGCGTCCCTGCGGTGATGTGGGAGCTGCTGCAGGCGGGCAAGTCGGAGGGCGGTGCGCTGACGTGCACAGGTCGATCGCAGGCAGAGAATCTCACGGACGCGAGACAACCGATCGCGAGGTGATCTTCCCTTATGCGAAGCCGCTCAAGGAGCGCGCCGGTTTCCTCGTGCTGAGGGGCAATTTGTTCGACTTCGCCATCATGAAAACCAGCGTCATCTCCGACGCATTCCGTGAGAGCTACCTTTCACGGCCGGCGCACGAGGGTGTGTTCGAGGCGCGAGCGATCGTATTCGACGGCTCGGACGATTATCACCACCGGATCAATGATTCCGCGCTTGAGATCGATGAGAATTGCATTCTCGTGATCCGCGGCTCCGGGCCGCTCGGCTGGCCGGGCTCGGCCGAGGTGGTGAACATGCAGCCACCCGATGCTCTCCTGCAGCGCGGCATCGAGAATTTGCCGACCCTCGGAGATGGGCGACAGTCGGGAACGTCGGATAGCCCATCGATCCTCAACGCGTCGCCGGAAAGCGCGGCCGGGGGAGGGCTGTCATGGCTCCGCACCGGCGACATGATTCGGATCGACTTGAACGCGGGCCGCTGCGATGCGCTAGTCAGCGATGCGGAGATCGCACGGCGAAAAGAGGAAACGCCTCCGCCCGTTCCCGAGAGCAATACGCCTTGGGAAGAACTATACCGGGAAAAAACGGGACAGCTTTCGGAAGGGGCGACGCTCGATTTCGCGACGAAGTATCGCGGTACGTCGAACAAAGTGCCGCGGCACAATCACTGAACCACTAACTCGAACACGGGCACGGGCAGCAGGTCGACATCGTAGAGGTTCACCACGGGATAGTCCGCCCAAGCGTAGCGTATGCGGGCGATCGGCTGACTGTCTGCCGCAATTTGGACTACATTTCCCCGCACTCGCGCGTTGGCGTAGCGGCAGCTGCCTGCCGCCGCCCCGCACAGCTCCATCGCGTTCACTGACGCTCCGCTTAGGGTCTGAAGCGGCTTGGTGAATTGCAGTGAAATGACGCTGCCGCTGCGTGTTGCGCCGACGGGCAGGGGACCCAGCTTGCCGCGGGCATCGCCGTAGACGAGCGAACGTGCGGCGAGCGCTAGCCTGCGCCCAACCTCCTGTTTGTTCGCCGGGTGAATATCCGCCGGTTCTCCCAAGTCGATTGCGCTGATGAAGCCCGCATGCTGATCGTGCTCGACGGCTAGACGTTGTTCGTTGATCAACGACGCCCAACCGCTCTCGACTGGCCTCGATGCAACCTGACCCCAGCCGGCGAGTCCGACGATCAGGAATGGCAGCTTTGGATCGCGGAACTGCGTTCGCCAGTTCGCCATCCATGCCGACAGGCGACGATCGTAACGGGGCTCCCCGACGTCCGCTTCGCCCTGGTACCAGGCCACCCCGGTCAACCCGAGCGGGCCAAGCGGCGCAACCATGGCGTTGTAGATGGTGGAGACGCCGGAAGAATTGCTCCACGGCGGCACCGGCGGCGAGCCGACTGCATCGGCAATGCGCGCATATTCCCACCCGCTGCTGAGTGGCTTGCTATTGCCGCCCGCCAAGGTGAGTTGCATGGCCGCGCCCGGCCCCATCATCCCGCCCGGACCCCACAGATCACGCACGTAGACGACGATGTCGTTGGCGCCGGCGTGAAGAACACCGGGCGCAAGCTTGTAGTTGCGGGCCGATACGGGATCGCTGCTTCCGCCAACCGGGTCGCCGTTCACGAAAGTTTGATCGATGTCGTCGATGACGCCGAGGGAGAGCGTCGCCGGCTGCGACGCTTCCTGCGCCGTCAGCGTGATGCGACGACGGGCCCAGACGGCCCCGTCGAAACTCGGCCAGTCGCCTCCCCAATCGTTCCAATTGCCCACCCTCGGCATCGGCTTCCAGGTGACGCGCGCCGTTGCATTCCAAGGCTCACGTCCAACCGCGTCGCCCGTTCGCGATCGCCACCATCCTGCCCATTGTTCGCCGAACTGCCGCAGGGCGAGCGCTTCATTAGAGCGGTAAAGAGCAAGCTGATCTGCGGCAGCGCCGTTGCCGCTCGCACGCGCAGATGTCTCGTCCATCCACGCGCGGATCGGCGTGCCGCCCCATGTGTCGTCGATCGCTCCGATCGGCGCCTTCTGCGTCTTGCGCAGGTCGCGTGCCATGAAGAAGCACGCGGCGGAGAATTCCTTCGCAGTCTCTGGCGTTGATCGTTGCCAACCGGCGACTTTGCCGAACGTTGGTTGAGGGACATTCGAAAGCTGCTTCTCGACTTTCATCAGGCGCAGGTCGTTGTCCGCAGCAGACTGAACTTCCCCGTCGCCGTTCAACGCGCGGCGGAGCGGGTATTCCATGTTCGATTGACCCGAACAGAGCCAGACGTCACCCACCGTCACGTCGCTTGCGGCGACTGAGCTGTTGCTGCTCCCTTCCACCTTGATCGCGTAGGACCCTCCTGCTCGCGTGAGCGCGGGAAAGACAACTTCCCAGCGCCCCGAACTATCGGCGGTGGCCCGAACTGTTTTGCCGCCGAAGCTAACGGTCAGCGGCTCACCGAGTGCCGCCGAGCCGCTGACTCGGATCGGCTTCCCACGCTGGATCACGGCATGGTCGCCAAACTGCGGATCAATGGTGGGGGCTGCGTTGACGCTGGACGCGAGCAGCGCCGAGAGAATCAGAGCCGAACGGGCGGGCATGCTACTCCTGAGACATTGCCACGGAACTGGAACAGATCGCCAATCAGCGGCTGCTCGGCGATTGCGTCCGGGCTGAGCATTTGGCGTGCAGTGGTCGCGAAAACGTCGCGCAGATCGCCGCCCCCGAACGCGATCTTGGTGATATTGGCGACGGGAAACCGCACTTGCTCCACGAGTTCGCCTTGGGGCGAATAGCGCTGCGTCTGCCAGCCGGCATAGAGGCTGATCCAGACGCAGCCTTCGCTGTCGATAGCGGGTCCGTCCGGATGTCCGTCTTTCGGATCGATCCTCACGAACGGCCGCCGCTCGCCGAGCAGCCCGTCTCCGAGAATCGTTGCCGATTCGATCGTGCCCTTGAGCGTATCGACGAAATACAGCAGCCGACCATCCGGCGAGACGCACGGTCCGTTGGTGATCGCGATATCGTCAATTGCCGTACGGATGAGCTTGCCGCCGGCGAAGCAGTAGAAGGCGCCGCTCTTCGCTTTCTCGCCATTGTCCATCGTGCCGAACCACAAGCGGCCTTCGGTGTCGACGACACCATCATTCAATCGGTTGGTGGGAAGGTTCGGCTCGACCTCGACGATGAGATCGAACTCGCCGCTCCGCTCGTCGAAATGATAAAGGCCGGATTGGAGGCCAGCGACGAAGCCGCCCAATTCGGCGGGGAGAATGAAACCCACCTGTTCCGGTGCATCCCAATTCCGCTTGCCGTCATCCGACGGGTCGTAACGATGAATCTGTTGCTTCTTGATGTCCACGAACCAGAGCGCACGGTCGCGCTCGACCCATACCGGACCTTCGCCGAGCTCCGCCGCAAGATTCCAGACAGACTTCGGCTCAGAATTCATTATCGCCACCCTGCGTCGACGAAATGCTCGTGACCAGTGATTAGCCGCGCATCGTCAGAGGCTAAGAACATGATCAGCGCCGCGACGTCCTCGGGCACCAGGCGCTGGTGGATGCACTGCGCCCGGACGAGCTCCGCTTCTGCTTCAGGCGTATACCATTGCATTTGGCGAGGTGTCCGAATGTTTCCGGGCACAACGCAGCTGACGCGAATATTGTCTTTGCCCAAGTCACGGGCGAGGGAGCGGGTCAGGCCTTCGATCGCGGCCTTGCATGTCTGGTATAGCGGCAGTTCCGGCAGGCCCAAATGCCAGCTGATCGAACCAAGGTTGATGATCACGCCACCGCCCTTGTTGCGCATGCCCGGGACGACCGCTTGCGTACAGAAGAACTGGTGCTTGAGGTTCACGTTGAGACGGTTGTCCCAATAATCCTCCGTGACCTCGTCGAGATTGTGCCGGTCATCGTTCGCCGCATTGTTCACAAGCACGTCGAACGCACCATGCGCTTCGATGAGCCCGTCGATGCACTGCTTAGTCGCCGTGACATCGGTCAGATCGAGACGTTGGAAGCGGGAATTTGTTCGCTTGGCGAGCTCATCCGACTCGCCGTTCAGGATGTCTATGAAAGTGACGTCCGCGCCCTGGATGGCAAAGCCTTCAACAATGCCGGCACCAATGCCGCTACCTCCGCCGGTGATGAGCACGCGCTTGCCGCGCAAGCTCGGGTAGATTGCCCGCCCCGCTCGATTGTCCGTCAAAACGCTTACCCCCCGATGTAGACCGTCTTCGTCTGTGTGTAGAATTCGACTGCCGCGAATCCTTGTTCGCGTGACCCGAAGCTCGACTTGCGCGTTCCGCCGAACGGCACATGATAATCGACGCCCGCCGTCGGCAGGTTGATCATCACCATCCCGGCGCGGATGTGGCGGCGGAAATGCCGGGAATGCTTCAAGGAGTTCGTGACGATACCGGCGGAGAGACCGAACTGCCCGCGATTGGCGATTTCCAACGCCTCTTCGTAGTCGCCGACCCTGACGGTGCTCGCGACGGGTCCGAATACCTCTTCACAATTGATGCGCTGATCTGGTGCGGTATCCGCGATGACAGTGGGCGCCATGTAATAGCCGCGGTTTTCGAGTTGCAGCTGTTCCCCGCCGGTCATGACGCGGCCGCCTTCGTCTCGCGCAATTCCGACGTAGCGGAGGTTCTGCTCGAGCTGGGATTGGCTAACAGCCGGGCCGATCTGTGTTTGCGGGCCGAGCGCATCGCCCACACGGAGAGCCTTCGCGCGCTCAACCAGCGCTTCGACGAAGCGGTCATGTATGCCCTCGGTGACGATGATGCGGGACGATGCGGTGCACCGCTGCCCCGTTGCAAAGAAGGCTCCATCAATGGCGCAGGTAACTGCCCGCTCGAGATCAGCGTCATCTAGAACGACGAGCGGGTTCTTCCCGCCCATCTCGAGTTGGACGCGGGCCTGCCGCTTTGCGGCACCTTCAGCGACACTTCCACCCACTTCCTGCGAGCCGGTAAACGAGATTCCATCGATTTCGACGTGCTTTACGATTGCTCGGCCAACATCGCCGTCCCCGATGACCAGGTTGAACACACCGGGAGGCGCGCCTGCTTCCTGCAGGATCGCGGCGAACGCGTGAGCGATGGCTGGTGTCGGCGTGGCAGGCTTCAGCACTACTGTATTGCCGAACGCGAGAGCAGGGGCCGACTTCCACGCGGGAATGGCGATCGGGAAATTCCATGGCGTGATCAGCCCGAAGACGCCAACCGCCTCGCGATGCGTTTCAACGTCGATCGACGGCCGTGTGGAATCGAGCGTCTGGCCGTGCCGCCGCAGCGCCTCGCCAGCGAAATATTTGAGAATGCGCGCGGCCCGCATGACTTCTCCCGTGCCTTCCGCGAGCGTCTTGCCTTCTTCGCGCGAGAGGAGGGTGCCGAGCTCCTTCGCCCGTGCCATGATTAGGCCGCCGGCCTTGTCGAGAACGTCAGAACGCACTTCCGGAGAAGCGGCCGACCAACCCGGAAATGCGGCTCGGGCAGCCTTAACTGCTGCATCGACTTCCGCCGCACCGCCCTTCGGATAGCGCGCAACCACTTCGTCAAGGTTCGACGGATTGACGCTCTCTGCCGTCGAGCTACTGCTGACGCTCTCGCCGTTGATCAGGTGACTAAGGGTTTCAGGCACTAAGAAGTCCTCGCGAAGAAAGGTTTTGCATTAGGCAGCGGAGGCCAAACGTCCACGGCGCTGCGGCTTTGGAAGTCGACACACGATTGACCAGTGCGCCGAGGCGAGGGCTGGCTATCCGCACTTCATCGCCGATCTTGTGCGTGAAACCGCGGCCCGGTTCATCACGATCCTCAGTCGGCGCAAACAAGGTGCCGAGGAACAGCGCAAAGCCGTCCGGATAATCATGTTCGCTCATCGCCTGCCGAACGAGATCGCGCGGCTCGCGGCTGATTTCGCTCATGAGACTTTGGCCTTGGAGACGGAAACTGTCTTTGCCATTGACCTGCAACTCGATCACTGCTGCCGAAATATCGTGGAGCGTGAACTCTTCGTCGAAGAGGCGGATGAAAGGACCGATTGCGCACGAAGCGTTGTTGTCCTTCGCTTTGCCCAGCAGCAGAGCACTTCGCCCCTCGAAATCTCGGAGGTTCACATCGTTGCCGAGCGTCGCTCCGCGGATGCTTCCGTTGCTATCCACGATCAGCACGATTTCGGGCTCGGGATTGTTCCAGCTGGAGTCTGATCGGACGCCAACGTCTGAGCCCCAGCCGACACTTGCGAGCGGCGGGGCCTTGGTGAAGATCTCAGCATCGGGACCAATCGCGACTTCGAGATATTGCGACCACAGCCCTTCCTCCATAAGGGCGTCCTTTAGCCGCGCGGCGGAGTCACTACCTGGAACGATGCCGCGGATTCCCCCTCCGATCCGTCCTTCCAACTTTTCCCGGACGGAAGCGGCAGCGCGGTAATCACCGCGCGCGCGCTCCTCAATCACACGCTCGATTGCTGATACGGCGAAGGTGACTCCGGCTGCCTTGATGACCTGCAGATCTACGGGCGAGAGAAACCGAGAAGTAGGCAGCGCAAACAGCTCGTCGATGCCGAACAGCACCTCTCCGCTGACTTCGTGAACTCCACACTCCATCAGGTCGGCGACAGTTGGCGCTTGCCTTGAAACGTCCTCAACCGCGCCGTTTCGAATTAGAACTGGTGTCGGGCCGGCATCGAGCAGGAGGCGACCCGCGAGCGTTGCATTCGCAACGTCAACCGGAAGCATCTCTGCAGAAAAATTCATCTTGCGCGGCGTGCCTGACTCGGGTCCATTGGTAGCGCTACCAATCGGCGCGTGGCGCGGTTAGTGTCAAGGCCAGCGCTTAATGCCGAAGTGGTGAGGGGAGAGACAAAGCGATGAACAAGCGGATGCTCGCGTTGAGTATGGGAGCAGCAAGCGCTCTCGTGTTGGCAGCAGCGGCCGGAGCGCAGGGAACGTCCTCACGACCCTGGCTCGATCGCTCCCTGAGTGCGGACCGCCGCGCCCAGTTGGCCGTGGCGCAGATGACGCGCGACGAGAAGCTTCAGCTGGTCTTCGGCTATTTTGCGACCAACGCCGACTACAAGAACAACTACAAGGCGCCCGCCCATGCGCGCTATGGCTCCGCGGGTTACGTTCCAGGCATCGAGCGGCTCGGTATTCCCGCTCAGTGGCAGACCGACGCAGGTGTTGGCGTTGCGACGCAAGGTTCCGCTCCCGAGAAGCGCGAACGCACCTCGCTTCCCTCCGGGATCGCGACGGCCGCCACATGGAACCCCGATCTGGCGTTCAAGGGTGGGCAAATGATCGGCGCCGAAGCGCGCGCGTCCGGGTTCAACGTGATGCTCGCCGGCGGCGTGAACCTCGCTCGCGATCCCCGCAACGGACGGAACTTCGAATATGGCGGCGAAGATCCACTTCTTGCCGGAACGATCGTCGGTTCGGAGATTGCGGGCATTCAATCAAACCACATCATCTCGACCACGAAGCATTACGCTTTCAACGATCTCGAGACGGGTCGAGACTATCATGATGCCCGCATCGATCCGGCAGCGGCACGCATGTCCGACTTGCTTGCCTTCCAGTTCGCGATCGAGCGCGGCGACCCCGGTTCCGTGATGTGTGCCTACAATCGCGTGAACGGCGATTATGCGTGCGAGAACAAGTGGTTGCTGACCGATGTGCTGCGCGGCGCGGTCGACTTCAAAGGCTTTGTGATGTCTGACTGGGGGGCGACGCACAGCACTGAGAAGGCCGCGATTGCCGGCCTCGATCAGGAGAGCGGCTGGCCCTTCGATGAGGCGCCGTTCTTCCGTGAACCGCTCGCGCAAGCCGTAGCGGCCGGTCGAGTGCCGGAAGCACGGCTGAACGAAATGGCTACGCGCATTGTGCGCTCCATGTTTGCGCACGGCCTCGTCGACGATCCAGTACCGGCAAGCGCACCAATCGACTTAGCCGCGCATGCTGCAGTGACGCAGGCGGACGCCGAAGAAGCGATGGTTCTGCTGAAAAACGAAGGCAGCCTGCTTCCACTGGCGCCAAGCGTCCGCAGCATCGCCGTCATCGGATCACATGCGGACAAAGGCGTGCTCGCCGGAAGCGGCTCGTCGCTCGTCTACCCGAAGGGCGGAAATGCCGTTTCTGGTTTGCAGCCAACAGCTTGGCCCGGACCTGTGATGTACCACCCTTCATCTCCTCTAGATGCAATCCGCGCACTCGCGCCGAACGCACGTGTGACTTTCGTCGATGGTACGGACCCAATGGCGGCCGCTGCCGCCGCAAAGACGGCGGACGTCGCAATCGTCTTCGCCAATCAATGGACCGGGGAATCGATCGATGCGCCGCTCGCGCTCACCGGCAATCAGGATGCTGTGATCGACGCAGTAGCCAATGCCAATCGGCGAACGGCGGTTGTCGTTGAAAGCGGCGGGCCGGTGTTGATGCCGTGGGCAGCGCGCGTGCCGGCGATCGTTGAAGCCTGGTACCCGGGAACGAGCGGCGGCAAGGCCATTGCGGACGTGCTGTTCGGCCGCGTGAACCCATCGGGGCACCTGCCCGTGACCTTCCCCGCGAGCGAGAGCCAGCTCCCGCGACCGGTCCGGCCGGGCACCGGCCTTGCCGACAAGCAGATGTTTTCGATCGAGTATCCCGAAGGGGCGGCGGTCGGATACAAATGGTTCGACGCCAAGAACCTGCAGCCCTTGTTCGCCTTTGGTCACGGCCTCTCGTACACGCGGTTCGACTACGGCGGAGTGTCCGCCCGTGCCGAGCGCGATGGATCGGTGACTGTCCAGTTCACGGTGAGAAACGTCGGCAAGCGCGCGGGCATGGACGTTCCACAAGTTTACGCATCGCCAGCCAATGGCGGTTGGGAAGCGCCCAAGCGGCTCGCCGCATACCAGAAGGTCGATGTGGCGCCGGGCGCGCGTCGAATGGTCAGCCTAAAGGTCGATCCGCGGCTGCTCGCAACCTACGACGCAGCGGCACAACAGTGGCGCATCGCGCCAGGAGCGTATCGCTTACTCGTTGGGGAATTGTCCCGCGACATCCGATCGGCCGTAACAGTGATCCTGCCGGGCCGACTTTCGTCTAATTGGCGGCCGGGACAGGCAGCAGCTGACCAAGCTCCGCGGCGCGGCGAGCGAGGTCTATCAGCAGGAGGCCGTCACGCGCGTCGCGCGGATCGACGGGGACAGGGAGCGCCGTCGAGAATAGCGCTGGCAACTCCCGTAGAAGGAAAGATAGCGGCCGCGCTCAGTCGCCACGGTCATCGTGGTGCGGTCGGGCGCAGTCAGCATGCCGTTGTCGGCATCGCGGCCGAAGCCTTCGCGTCGCGGGTCTTCGCCAGCCTTCAACGCGCCTTCTTGCTGATCAAGGCCGCGCTTCACGTACGAACCGCCTGATCGTGTACCCCGAAGCGGGGGCGCGGCTGCGCACGAAGGTGGAGCAGCGGAGGCATGCCCGCCGCGCGCCATAGTGCAGTGTCAGGTCGAATAGTCGTCCACCCGTGCGCCTGGCCGTTGCGCTTGGATGTCCGCGGAGATTGCCTCCGGCCAGCCGAAGAGCTGCACCGTCTGGTCGATCATGTGCGGTCCGAGATCTGACAGGACTCCCGAGCCGGGCGTTGGCACTTCGCGCCAGCCCTCCTTGATCTTCGGTCGAAAACGGTCCCAGCACGCCTCGAACAGGAAGACCTCTCCGAGTGCCGGCAGGATCTTGCGCACGGTCAAGTAGTCACCGTCCCAGCGCCGGTTGTGGAAGACGGTCAGAACCCGTTCGACCCGATGAGCCAGCGAGATCAGCTCATCGGCCTGTTCGATGGTCACCGTGAATGGCTTGTCGACGACGACATGCTTGCCGCGCTCCAGGGCCTCCTTGGCAATCTGAAAATGCGTCTCGTTCGGCGAAGCAATCACAACGAGATCGCTGCGATCGAGCAGTGCGTCGAGCGAATTCTACTTTCTGCGGCGCATCGCGGCTCGTCAGAACCGCGCTCAAGTGCAATCGGAGGCAGGCGCGGATCAGCGGCTCGTGGAAATGAGCTCCTGCGAGCCCGTAACCTACAATGCCGACGCGGACGTCGGTCATTGGCCCCCGCAGTGATCCTGCTGAACCGTGGCACTCAGCACCCGAACGTCGGAGATTGTCATCTCAAGCGCTCCCGCAGTCGTGACTGCGAATGGTGTCGTCAGTTTCGACATATCGGCTCCGGCTCGCCCGAAACAGCCGAGCGGCACCGTCATCGTAGACCACTGCCCCAAAGTCGCAGCGCGCAACAGTCCCGCAATGGGGACCGACGCGTTCGCCATCCCGAGCGTGACTGGCGCGGCGGGTGCACGATCGACGCGGTAATCGATGACGAGGCTTAGCTGCCCGGTCGTCTCACGTGATAGATCGAGCGGCGGGTTCGCTTGGAGGGCGAATGTAGCTGGCCCGTTTCCAAACCAGCTGAGCTGACGTGAAATCTTCCTGGGCGCGACGGTCGACACCCTTCGATCGACCGGCGGATGCTGGCTCGAAGCTGAAGGTCCATCCCTGCGGCACGCTACCGCGCCCGAACAGTACTCCTTCGGGGAGCCCACCACCTTTGGGACGCTCCTCCGACAATGGGGCGAGTTCGCCATTGTCGCCGTAACGTAGCCCATAACCGAACGCGAACAGTGGGTCATAGCCCTGATCTCCCACGTTGAGCGGCGTCTGATCGGTGCGCTTTGGCCAGCTGTAGCTCAGCTTGCCATGGAAGTCGTAGTTCACGGCGCCATTTGCCTTGCGGAACAGCACGTCCGCGATGCCGGCACCTTCGCCGCCCGGGAGGAAGGCCGCGACGAAAGCGTTGGACGCATTGAGCTCGGATTCACCCACATCGGACGGCCGGACAGAAACACCGACACGGTCGGAATACCGGCAGCCTGGAGCTTCCGGAGCAGCTCAAGATCCTTCTTGTCGGCAGGGCTGAACTCCAGCGAATGCGGCCGGTCGCCGACGAATTCGGCATAAGGGTCTTCGCCGAACACGATGACGGCGACATCCGGCTTCGCAGAATAAGAGCCGTCGAGGCTCAATGACGTCTTGCCGCCTGCAGCGTTGACCGCCTGATTGATGCCGCTCCAAATCGATTGCGCGTGGGGGAAGTCGGCGTTCGTAAGGCCGCTTCCCTGCCAAGTGATGGTCCAGCCGCCGGACTGTTTCGAGATGTTGTCGGCGCCATCGCCCGCCACGAGAATGTTCAACTTGGGCGACAGCGGAAGCAGCTGATGCGAATTCTTGAGCAGCACGAGAGACTTGCGGACGGCTTCGCGGGCCACCGCGCGGTGGTCAGCCGAACCGAGCAATTGGAACTGCCCAGCATATGGTCGTGCGGACGGAGCACCTTTGTCGAACATGTGAGCGCGCAGTTTCACGCGCAGGATCCGGCGCACCGCATCGTCGAGACGGGTCATCGGGATCTCACCCGCCTTCACTTGCGTGAGCGTGCTCGCGTACAAACTCTTCCAGCTGTCGGGTGCCATGAACATGTCCAGTCCGGCGTCGATCGACGCAGGACAGCTGGTGTTCGTGCAGCCAGGCACTTGGCCGTGGGCATTCCAGTCGCCGACGACCAAGCCATCGAAGTGCATGTCGTCCTTCAGCGCACGGGTCAGCAACTCGCGGTCGCCGTGAACCTTCTCTCCTCGCACGAGCGAAAAGGACGCCATCACCGCCTGCACGCCAGCCTCGATCGCGGCGGGATAGCCGGCACCATGGATGTCGCGCAGCTGTTTAGGAGACGATTGATTGTCCCCCTGGTCCTTGCCTCCCGCCGTACCGCCGTCCCCGACGAAATGCTTCGCCGTCGCGATCACATGGCCGGCACCGAGGAATGACTTGCTTCCGGGCACGCCTTGAAGACCCTCGACCATTTTTCCGGCGTAGAGCCGTGTGATCGACGGGTCTTCGGAGAAGCCTTCATAAGTGCGTCCCCAGCGGTCGTCGCGGACGACCGCAAGGGTAGGGGAGAAATCCCAGTCGAACCCCGTAACGGCCATCTCCTGCGCAGTGACCTCGCCGATGCGGCGTATCAGGTCGGGATCGCGCGCCGCGCCGAGTCCGATGTTCTGAGGGAAGACCGTGGCGCCGACGATATTCGCATGCCCGTGCACCGCATCGATGCCGTAGATGAGTGGAATCTTGGCCCCCGCCCAGTGCGCGGACTCGGACGCGTTCCAGAAGGAATCGGCGAGCTTCAGCCAGTCCGCAGGCGGCGCCTTCTCATTTCCGCCCGGCGAGCTGTTGCCGCCCGCCAAAATGGATCCGAGCTTGTAGGTGCGGACGTCCTCCGGCGTCACGGCGGAGATGTCCGCCTGGATCACCTGTCCAACCTTCTCTTCGAGAGTCATCCGCGAGAGTATTTGAGCGATCTGTGCCTCAAGTTTCGGATCGCGCGGAACCCTGCTGTGCACTGCCGGCCAATGGACGCGCGCGGCTGGATCTGGTGCGGCGACGGCAGCGGTTGCGAGAAGCGCAGCAGCAAGTGCCGCGAGCTTGCGCGTAGTTCCCATCATTCTCCCCTCATGCCGCTAAAGCGACCTTGACGCGACGCTAGATGATAACGCTATCATCGGGCAAGAACGCCAGTAACGAGGGGAATCCAATGCGGCTTCTGAACGCTATCTCTGCCCTGTTTTTAGCAACCTTTGCAGTCGCATTGCCGTCCGCGTCGATCGCAGCCGCTCCGCAGTCGGTTGCACTGAAGCCCAACGACCAGCCGTTCCGCCGCGGGGTCAACGTGCTTGGCTATGATCCATATTGGACCGCTGGAGGAGCGCGGCGATTCGAGTGGCGGCACTTCGCCAAAATTCACAAGGGCGGGTTCGATTTCGTCCGCGTTAATCTGCAGGCATTCAAGCATATGGACGCGCAGAACCGGCTTGAGCCGCAATGGCTTGGGAAACTCGACGACGTCGTTCGCCAAGCACAGAAAGCTGGCCTGGGTGTAATCCTCGATGAGCATGATTTCGACGTCTGCTCAGAGCATATCGAGTCCTGCCGTACCAAGCTCACTGCATTCTGGCAGCAGATCGCGCCCCGTTACGCGAACGCACCGCGCAGCGTCGCGTTCGAGCTCTTGAACGAACCGCACGACAAGCTGAACGGAGAGGTGTGGAACACGCTTCTTGCACAGCTTCTTGCAACCGTTCGGCAGAGCAACCCGACGCGCATCGTGGTCGTGGGTCCGACCCACTGGAACAGCCTCAACGACCTTCCCGTGTTGAAGCTGCCGGACGACCAGAACCTGCTCGTGACGTTCCACTATTACGAGCCGTTCCACTTCACTCATCAGGGTGCCACGTGGGCTGGCGAGGAAGTGAAGAAGCTGCACGGGATCACCTGGGGGAGCGAGGCTGACCGCGCGGCTCTTCGCGCTGACTTCGACAAGGTTTCAGCCTGGGCTGCCGCCAACAAGCGACCGATCCTGCTTGGTGAATTCGGCGCCTATGACAAGAGCGGCACGCCACTCGATTTGCGCGTGGCGTACATCGAAACGGCTCGAAAGGAGGCTGAGCAGCGCGGCTTCGGGTGGGCCTATTGGCAGTTCGAAGGCGATTTCATCATTTGGGACATGCCCAACCAGCGCTGGATCGAGCCGATTAGGAATGCGCTTATTCCCTGAGGCAGATCACTTCCACTTGAGACTGGCTTGGAAGCGGTGCTCTTCCGGGCCAGTCTTCACGACGATCGAGAGCGGCTGGTCCGCACGGCGCGCGAACACCGCCTTCGGCACGTCGAATATGTAATAGCCGCCCCAGGCCTTTTGCGGTTCGACAGGCTGTGGGATGAGGATCTGGTAGATGGCCCCCAACGTCTTCGCGCCCGGGATCAGCGCCTCGTCAGTTCGGAGGTCCTGCCCGGCGGCGCCGGAACTGGACGAGGTGACGCTACGCACGCCTGGGGTGGGGACCGAAGCATTGCTGCTCGATTGTTGCTCCAGTCCCGGAAGGTTGTTGCGGGTGCGGATATCCGTCGTCGCGGCACGCTGCGACTCGCGTTCCACAAGCACTCGTCCCTTTTCGTATGCGTCCACCGACGAAGGCGCGAGAACGGTCCCATCACCGAGAGTCAGCTTCACCTGTTCGGGGCCGAATTCGAACGGCTTCGAGCTAAGGTTCTGGACCAGCACGCGTATCGTGCCCCGCTGGTCGACCGCATTCCCGGGTGAGATGACGCGAACGAGCGCGGTCGCCGTGCGGTCGTCGACAGCCTGCACGCCTGCATGGCCGACGAGCATCTTGCCGCCTCCGGGCTCGAGAACGACTCTATAGCTTCCGCCATAAGCAGCCGAGGGGAGAAGCAGCACGGCTGCTGAGAGGATCCACCACCTATTCATAAGGTACGCTCCAGGCTGGAATACCCGACAAGTTTCACTGGTAAGCCGGGGTTATGCAAGCCGCAGGCCACTCAGGCGAAGCGCATATGCTTTCTATCTCGCAAGAATGCCGAAGCGTTGCCTCTTGGCGCGGAGTAGGCCGGTCGCCGGGGGGCAGCAGCCGAGCCCGCGAGCTTGCCGAACCGCGAGCTTGCCGAACCGGGAACGGGGCCGCGGCAATGTATTCGGATCGTCGCGCGAGCTATCCGTCAAACTAACTTTAGCGACTTCATTGCCCTTAAGTCGCGCGAGGATAACACGAATTTACATATCTGCGCTTATTTCAGGCGATTGCTGGGGCGTGACGTCGCGCTTTCGAACGTAAGAAGCCGCAAGAACGGCAGAGCGCCGCCTCACCGATCCACCTACTGACCTTCAATGGTGAGTGAAGTGCCGCGAGGTGCTTGGTGATCGTGGCGGCTGGTTCGGGGCTCAGTGCGTGGGGCATGAAACGCCCAGGCAGCGCTGGATGAGCACCGCGTCTACCGTGCTTGGTCTCCATAGATCTTCATCAGCCGATACAAATAGTCGCGGCTGTCATAGAGGACCTTGACCCTGAGCCGCTCGTTCAGACCGTGCACGCCGTTTCCATCGGGGTCACCAAACCCGCCCGAAATTCCGTAGGTCGGAATGCCGACCGGTGTCAGGAATGCCCCGTCGGTCGCGCCGGCTGACATTATGCGTACCAGCGGTACGCCTGGCCACGTTGCGGCTGCGAGCTTTTCGGCAGGCCCAAGCACCTTGGGATCGAGCGGGGGCGGGGGCGCGGGGGCATTGCGGACGTCCCTCAGCGTGATGCTGACTTTCGGATCGCCAATGACCTCTTCGAGCGTCTGCCGTACCTCTTCAACACTGGTGCCAGGAAAAATCCGACAATTGATATTTGCCCGTGCTCGTTGCGGCAGGGCGTTGGTCGCGTGGCCGCCCTCAAGCATCGTGGCGACGCAGTTGGTGTGGAGAATGGCGTTGTCGTCTGGATCGCGTTCCAGCACGGCGCGAGAGTTTTTATCGGCTGGGTTGGCAAGCAGCGTCATGATCGCGGTTCGCTGTTCTGGCGGCCGCGTCGCGGCCATGCGCGTGTAAAAGTCCCGCGTTGTCGCCGTGAACATCACTGGGAAGTGATATCCTTCCACCGCAGCTAGAGCGTGAGCAAGGTGGTAGATCGCATTGTCCGGTACCGGCCTTGAACTGTGCCCGCCCGGATTGGTGACCTCAAGGGTGTAGTTCTGAGAGAGCTTCTCCCCAACTTGGATGCCGAGGAACTGCGGCGTGCCGCGGGCGTCGAGTTTGCCACCTCCCCCTTCGTTTACCGCGAACGCCGCGTCGATCAGGTCGCGTTTGTTGTTAGCGAGATACTGCGCCCCGTTGAACGCACCATTGGTTTCCTCGCCACACGTCAGGGCAAGCTTGAGAGTCCGTACTGGCCGGTAGTTCTCACGCTTGAACCGCGCGAGGGTGTCGACCCAGATTGCTGCCATGGCTTTATCGTCTGCGACGCCGCGGCCATAAAAGTAGCCATTTTCCTCCACCATCGTGAACGGATCTCGGGTCCAGTCCTCTCTCTTTGCTTCCACGACGTCGAGGTGCGCGAGCATGAGAACCGCCTTGGCGCTGGGATCGCGCCCAGGATAAACGACGACGAGGCCGCCTTCTTTGGGGTGTGCGGGGTCGGCAAACAGATGCAGGTCAGCGGCTGGGAGGCCCGCCTTGGTTAGGTAACCTGCCATTCTTTCGGCGGCCAAGGTGCAGCTGCCTGCCGAAAGCGTCGTGTTTGTCTCTACGAGCTGCTTGTAGATTGCACGGAACTCAGCCTGATCCGGACGCAATGAACCCTGTTGCGCAAGCGCGGGCCCGCTCACGGCTGCGAGAAGGGATAAGCCGAACGTCAACGGTGCTCTCATGGGTACCTCGCAAGTGCGTACGCGGCCTTACCAAGTGGAGATACAGGCACAGCCGCCATCGCAGACGGTATCAGAGAAGCTCATGTCTGCAACGGGTGGATCGGAACATCAGACATTCGTCATCAGGCTTCCTCTCAGCAGAGCTCTGCCCGCCCCTCACGGAACGAAACACATCAGAGCCTACGACCAAGATGATCGGACCTTTCGAGGGGAAATCAATTTCGACGGGCGTCGAACTCGGCGAGTTGGCGAAGCCGAACATCGTAAAGATCTGACAGGCATCCGCTGGTGGAACAGTCCGAGCGGTCATGGAGGAAGCGCTTTTGCGATTGCAGCAGCTGACTCCGGAGATCGGGAGGCAAACTATTGCGGAGTTCGAAGTATAGCGCGGCTGCGCGCCGGTCATGTGCTGCGAGATCGGCATCCGTGCAGAGCATATCCTCAACGCGCGTCGAGGCTCGGGCACAGTCGAAAGAGGGCCTTGGCTGGCCCGAAGAAATGGTTCGCCGCGGAGCCCCGGACGGAGTTGCCGTGACATCGGCATCGACGATCGCAGCTAGGCTCGGGGAAGTCGGCGGTTGGCCGCGCAGAACACCTGCCGCGGCGGGTGCTTGCGTATTGGACGAATAGCTTGGCGTGGCAGGTACCGCGGCTGATTTCCTGGGAATTCGACGGTTCCTTCGGCGTCGCGGCTATGGCGGCTGGTTTTAACTCGGCCGCAGCCGCGATGTGGGGGCTGTCGGATGCTGCGGCATTGGGCATCCGGATGAAAGCGAGATAGCCCCCCGTCGCAGCAGAAATCACGGCCGCCACCCCCGTCAGGATGCCAGGCACGGTCGACCAGAAACTCGAGCGCTGTTCTTCTTCTTCCATGAAGACCCCGCGAGCCCGTTCATTCTAGCGCGTTTGCGAAACGATTTGGACAAGAATCTCTTCGCTTCTCGCGCGGACCCGCATCAGTTTCTCCGCCTCAGCATCCTGATCATAGAATCCATGCCGGGACCAGGCACCTCTCGAACAGCAATTTTGTCCTGCGCGCTAATGACCGGAACGGGTTGAAAGATGCCGCTCCGCCTGAGGCGGCTTCGGGTCTAAAGTAGACATACACCTTCTCGCGTAGCCTCAATGTCACCGACTTCAAATGCGACGACCGGCGACGCACCGCGGTCGCGCTCGCAACTCTTACCGCCGAAGACCTCGAGCTGCTGTCCGGACACCGTCTTGAGGATGCTTGCTGCTCAAGTGTTAGTCTTGGGACCAACTGCGGAATTGGCGAAATCTCGATCTGCATGGCTCCTCCGCGACCCCTTAGGCTTGCATATTCAGACATCTCTATCTCGAGCAGCCCTTTTGTCCGTGAGGATGCGCTAAGCGCGGTCTGCAGGCGTACTGATCTGGCTAACCACGACCAAGACCTGGGCGCGACTTACCTGAGAGTGCTGGCTGCCAAGTGTCGTCGCCTCGCAATTGGAATATCCGACACAGTAACTCTCACCGCGTTGCAGCAAATGGCTCCTGAGTACGACAACTTGGGTCGAACAAGGGGCATCGAATGCCACCGCCGCCAACCAGCATCCTATGATGCCGACATGGCTACGGCGCTCCAAAAAGTCTTTCGTCCGCAGCTCACTCTAGCGATGATGCGCCGCCGTCATTCGCTTACCGACAGTTTCGATTGCTTGAGAAGCGCTGTTTGCACGATCGAGCGCCGCGCGCACCACGTCCTCTGACATACCCTGGCGCCGCCAGCTGTCCAGGAAACTTTCGAGCTCAAAGTAAAACCAGTCGGCAACGCTCCGGGGCACCAATGCACCTGGACCCATCTCACGCATTTCCTTCCGCCAAGAACCATTGGAAGCGTGCGGTCGGCGCGAACTGACTGCCATCCGGATAATTGCGGTATTTGGCGCGAAGGCGCCCAACACACCGCACGCCTGCACCAGTTCATCCGAGCGTCTTTTTAGACGCGAGGCCGACGTCATTCAGCGTCCGACGGGTTGAGCGTCCCGAACGCGTACTCGCGGAGCGGCCGGTTGCGCGCGAACGGTGCTGGCTGAACTCGTGTGGCCGAGCCGGCATAATGCAAACGGCACCCGCAGTGTTTCTCGGGGAATTTGAGCTTGGAGACGCGTTCGGCTCGTCAGCTGGGTCTGAATGCAGTCAAACCAATTGCCCTCGCGGCGGTCGACGCAGCGCGTCCTCGGCGGGCCCGGTATGCCGAGAAGGAAGTCTTGTCCGTAATCTCAGCCGGCCGCCCGCAGAAGGTCGCCTTGATCTTTGCTCTCGAGCCCTTCGGCAACGGTCCGAATTTTCAGGCTTCGCGCGAAGTTCCCGACGGCTGTCAAGCGAGGTCGGAATGTTCGTCAGTCAGCGCGATCCACCGTCATGCAAATGTCGGTGACCGGTCAGGCATTAAGCGTGGCAGGGGGTGACCGCTGGTCAGAACGCTTTGTCGGCCGCCTTGTGCCGAAGCGCTTGCGCAATCGTAGCGAGAACGACGAGCGCTTCACTGAATTTGAACGACTTTTGCGGTGCGTCCGCAAGTCGCTGGCAAACATCGTCTAATGCGCTGCTGATCTGAGACAGCGTCGCTAGCTCGGCCGGTCCTTCGTCGCTCGTGCTCGCGCGCCTCGCACGAATGGCATCAACGATTTGGTCCACGCGCTGCTGTCCGGAATGCCCCACTCTTTCGATCCAGTTGCCGACGTCGATCGGCTCGTCGAAGTTGATTCCGCCGTGACCGTCACCACCCCAGGCGAGTTGTCCCGCGGCTGACAAGTCCCCCCGAACCAACGTCACGCGCGTGCCAATCGGCGGAAGCGCGACGCCTTCGACGAGCATGCCCCTCGACGCGATATTGCGGACCCGCACGGGGATAATGCGGTCGCCAGTCTTAAGGCTGACCGCAAGGAAGACGTTGGATCTCCCTTCTGATCGATTGTCCCGGTTCGGCATCAAGCCCCACTCAACAAACTCCTTTATAGCGCATCTGCTGCCTTCCGCGGCATGAATTTGGAACGTGGGGCGTTGAAACGCCTTGGCCGTTGCCAGTCTAGGACAAACTTCCCTGATGCCGCCACAAGCCGGTTGGAGCGGTCGAACCGCCGCCGGCAGGCGCTCGTCCGCTTCCGAGCGTCACTGGTATTCAACAAGGCGCTGAAGTTGGGATCCTCCTCGCTCGTCAGTGATGATGCGTTCGCGCCGCTGTCGGTCAGGCGAAGCGCGTTGCCACTCTTCTGCATTTGCAAGGGCAGGGCGCTGGATCCGGACGATTGCTTGAGCGGCAGCCACAGCTGTTGCGACTGGGACTGGCATAGTCGAGGTTGCGATAGACGCCGCAGTGATGAGCATTAGCATCGGGCGGCTTTCGCCGGTTCTGAGCTAAGTCTTCTCTACGATTGCTTCCGAAGTGGTTCATTCTCGAGCAGCACGCAACGGGCAGCACGATTGGCCTCGAATTCCACGAGGATGCGCCTCAGTCCCCCCCGACGCGCCGTGCAATAACCCGATTTATGGGGGCACCTCTGGAGCAATTCGGCGAAGCATTTCCGCCGTACGGCGGCCATGTAAATCTAGACGGAGAGGGCTGCGAACGGGAGCGTTTCAAAAAAGCGCCCCATGCGCTCGCGGCCGTCAGTGGTCAGATCAATCCAGTTGCGCCGCTGGTCCAAAGGGTCCTCCGTACGAACGACCAGCCCGTCCTGCTCCAGCTTGGCGAGCCAACGCAGTGCCGTTGACGCTGGAACCGTTGATGCCGTGTATACGGCGGATACGGACGCGCGCCTTTGCTCCAGATGCAGCGCATAAAGCTCCAGAAGAATGTCCCAGGCTGGGTCCGAGAACAGATCGCCGTCAAAAAGTGCAAGACGACGCCTGCGAGCCGCTTGCACGGCCCTTACGGTTCGGCTTGGTAGCCTCTGCTCGGCCCGTTCGCGGTCTTCAGCCAAGGGAGATGGCTGCGAATAATTGCTGATGAGTTCAACGGAGCTGAAAGACGTCACATGCGCCAGGTTGCTGTATGCTACGCTTGCCATGATTTCCTCGTCCGAAGACATCAACTAGTTTTCCGAGCGGTTTTGCTTATTGTAAGTATTGGTTAACAGAAGGTTTCTGGGAGAGCTCGTCGTGGCTATCGCTGGCGAGAAACCCGCATCACTACCACTTTGGAGCGACTGTTGAGATTCGCTCAACCCGCCGTTGGCAGCATGGCAGCGACGGAGGTCCGATCAAATGCTTAGTTCATCTGATAGCATAGAGAGTTGGCGATTTGCTGAGCGGCGCAAAGAGGCCCGCTTTAAGCTCATCTTGAGAGTTGGCGTGTTGGAACAGAGCGGCAGGTCGTCACTCTGCCTGATCAAGAACATTTCATCGTCGGGGGTGCAGCTCAAATGCTATGCTCGCCCCGTTGTCGGTGCCGCAGCATCACTCCGCGCCGCGGACGAAGCGCCTCTTCAGGGCCAGCTGCTGTGGATGGAAGGCGACACTGCCGGCATGAGCTTCGATCAAGAATTGGGCGGTGCAGCGCTGCTCCGCGTTCAGCAAAAGCTTCGTCCACACCGGCGCCGAACGACTCCGCGCGTGAGTGTTCGGGCGGCGGCGTGCCTGCGGAGCGGGGGACGCATCTATCCCGCTGCAGTGTGCGACATCTCCAGTATGGGCGCACGGATTAAAACGACATCACCGCTCAAGGCAGGCGACCGGGCAGTCATCTCGCTTGGTGATTTGCCATCGCTCAACTCCTTTGTTCGGTGGACCGATGGAGATGAAGCGGGCGTGATCTTCGAAACTCCGATTCCGATGCAAATCATCGCACACTGGGTCGACGGTCGCATCCCGCTGACGCCTTGAATGGGACTTCCGCCGCGCCTGAGAAGGGCCGGGCGCTGCCGAAGCTTCTTGATTCCTCCAGTCGTAGTGGCCTGATAACTTTGGGCCGGCCTCACGCGGGAAGGGGCTCGATGTCGATGCTTCCGATCATTTAGACACGAAAGGGGCTCAGTCAGGCATATTAGCACGGTCTAATTGACTTGATCGGCCACGGAGAGATCAGCACCGGCGGTGCTCGCTTCGTGTTAATCCAGGTGTTTGAGAATGCGTCAGACCACCCGCCGATGCTCAAGGAGAGATACTGGCAAAATTATCTGCTGGGCCTGAGGGGAGACTATTCTGATCCTTCGGGGATCCGTCCATCACAGACATCGGAGCGAGCTGAAATTCTGCTTATAACAGGCCCTGAGGCGGGCGCGATGGAACCGCGATGCCCTTGTCTTCTAAAACATCGCGAAGACGGCAAATTGCGAGGTCGAGATGTCCTCCGACGTCCATCGCACCCTTGCAGCTATCAAGCAGTTCAAGCGCCTGCTCCATGTAAGCCAAAGCAGTGACACCCTTAATCTCTAGTCCAGAGGCCGTTCCATCCATACCCACCCCATCGCGTCCGAGCTCGGCGACTGCGACATCATACCAAAGATTTCGCAGCGGAACATCAGTCCCGCAAGCTAGCAGCCGCGATGCCGCGCGCGACCACTAAAACTTGGATCAAAAACAAGATCGCATCGGCATCTCAGTATCCCACCCATTCCGGCTCCATTATCAACGGCATGCTAAGGACAGGCCGTTAGACGACAACTCACGCGTTCCTACCCCACTTGGAGCGTTGAAGTGAGATGAAGGCCCGTCGTTTCTGGACGCGGCGGGTCTTCTTTCACTTGCGGCGTGCCGGCAATGCAGCACATGGGCCGTCTTCACAGCCGTATCGCAGGCGTACGTCGCCTCGCAGCCGTGGGGCTCAATACGTCACGCGCTCGCTTCGGCCCGGCGATTTCAGCGTATATTCGGCGGCGCCGTCGGACGGCAGGTCAACCATCCACGACGCGCCCGGGTAGAGCCTCTTGCCCGGAAGATCGCTGCATTGCGAACGAGTCACGCACTGACGCCCGTCGACCACCTCAACGCTGACGTTTCCGGCATTGTTGAACGTGAGCTTCCTCCCAACGCGATTGGCCATGACGTGCGCTTGTGGAAGCGACGGGCGCACCAAGACAAGCACGTCATATCCGACGACGACCTTAAGTCCTGAATTTTCCGATCGGACCGGCCCGAGCACTGGCTTGATAGTCACTCGATATACATGCTCATGTTCGGTGTTGCCGGGGAGAGCGGCGATGCGCACAAGTCGGCGCTGACCAGGATCAAGGATCATCTTTGCAGGCTCGACCAAAAGGCCGAGCTTCTCGGGATCCGGGTCCTTGCGGTCGCTTTGCGACGGAAGCGATGGGTTTATGATCTCGCGCGGCTCGACGGCGACGTAGGTACGCTCCGGAGAATTGTTCCAGACCTCGACGTCGTCGCGGGCGACCTTCCCGGGCTGAAGCTCGACGATCAGTTCGCTCAGCACGAGGTCGGCGTGCACCGCAGCGGGCAGCGCGAGTGCGATCGCCCCGAGCGGCCACAGGATCGGCAGATGACGGCATCTCATTCGCAGACAACCTTTCCCATTGAAGCGAAGTCGTTCCTGACGGCGATGTTCCCGAGCTTCATCTCACACGATGATCCGTCCTCCCTGGCAATGGTGATCCGGTCGTTGCGCCTGACGTCAAGCTGGAAATAGCCGTTGGCGTCGGTCTGCGCGATGCCCTTCGCCGTCTGGACCAGTGCGTCCGCGACCGGGGCCCCGGCTGTTGAAACGGCCTGCCCGAAAATGGTGAAGTAGGATTGCGCGCGCCACGGTAGCGATTGCACATTGCCAGGGTACAAGGTGACTTGGCGCGCCGCCGTGTCGTAATCGACGGCTACGGCCGCAACTGGCACGAGGCGTACGTTGTAGGTGCGATAGGGCGCCATGAAGAGAACTAGTCGGCGGCCCATCCTGACCCGTCCCTTGCGCACGTCATCCACCACGACGTCGAAGATTGCGTCGCGCGCGTCACCGTTGATCGACACGACGAGCGCGCTCTGCTGCAAGTCCTGGCCCCCGAGCTCGGCGCCGCCTGCTCCCATGACTAGGCCCGACTGCAGTGCGATGTCGTACTGGGTGCCGCCTTGGCCTTCAAGATTGTGCAGTACGTCGGCGCGGGCATTTCCAAAGCGGCCCTCGACCGTGGCGGTGGCGCGCGCCAGCGACGAGGTGATGTTGCGGTCCACCCCGGCTCCGACGTTTAGGCGGCCTGACGCGTTCTGGGCGGCATATTGGGCGCCAATCGTGCCCACTGCGCGGGAGACGGCACCCTCCGAGTGGCCAGGGTCGTTCTGGACGGCGCCTCCGACGGCGCCGAGCATCGACAATCGCCCGGAGTTCAATTGCACTCGAATTCCGACGAAGGCGGCCGTGGACGTTCGCGTCCTCTGGGCAGAGGCCTCAGCGATGACCTGGACCCCGTTGCGGGTCACGACCGGCCAGTTGATGCTTGGTCCGATCGAATAATCGGGCGCGAATCGCCGATCCTTGCGGTACGAACCGACCAACGACAAATAGCCACGGCCAAGCTGGAGACCGACGCTCGCGGTGGCCTGCGTATAAGAGCCTGAAGCGAGCTGAACCCCCGTCGGCGCCGCGAGATCGAAGCTGTTCGTGTAGACAGCCAGCGGAATGAGCGGCTTGCCATCGCGGGACGAAATCCGTCGCAAGTCGAAGTTCAGGTTGACCGGGCCGTGGCCGGCGGTGCCTGCCTGCAAGAGCGCGCCCCAGTCGCCAGCGTTCGAGAACAATCCTGCTGCGCGTACACGGACAGGCCCTCGCATCAACCAGGCGCCCGCCTGTGCGATGGCCTTGTGCTGGGTTCCAAGTGCGGCAACGTCCACGGCAAAGCCGTTGCTCAGCCGCCAAGCAGTGCCGGCCTGGTAGTAAAAAGTGTTGGAAGGACTGATCGGCTGATGGCGCTGTGTGTTGGCGAGCACACCGGCGTAGGCGAAGAAGATCGGGTGCCGGCGGGGCGGAACTTGTGCATTCTTGACGAAGAACCGCCGTTCTTCTCGGACGGCGCCGTTCGACTGGATGATGCGCACCAGCACGGGATACGAACCGTCGGACAGTTCCGAGGTGTCGAGACCGATGTTCCCCGCGGGATAAGAGCGAGAGCTGACCAGCCGCCCGTCGACGAGGATTTCAACCCGACCGGGCTGCGAAAGGAAAACGATCAGCGGCGTTCCCTGGAGCTGCGCCTGGTCTGCCCAGGTGTCGAACTGCGTCGCAATGCCCGCGCCGATGATCCGGCGCTGTCCGATGAAGTCGTTCCCCGGTGCCCAGAACATTCCGCCTGAGTAGCGCAAGCTCTTGACGTCGACTTCACCGACGAGATCGTCGATGATCAGTCCAAAATTCGATGAAACCGAGCTATTGCCGCGCAAGCGGGCGTTGCGAAGGCCAACGACAGTTCGGTTCTGGAGGTCATAGAGCGAGGACCCGCCGATCGTGCCCGATGAATTCAGCCCGAAGGCACTGGTAAGAGACAAGGATGCCGATGGGACGGGGAGATAGCCCTCGGGCTGACTCAGAGACGTTCGCAAGAACCGCGGGTTGACGAACACGTCGACCCGGAAGCGGTCTTCGTCATAAACGATTCCAATCACTTGTGGGCTGATCGTACCGCACTCCGGAGCGTTCGATTGCGAGCAGACTGCATTGCTGTTGGTGTCGAGCTCGCTGGTCAGCATTGCCGCCAGCTCGGGCGTTTCGATCACGTCGGACAGCTTTGAAAGCACATCTCCCGGGGATCGGAAGCGGAAAGCGCCGGGGCGCGTCACGCCGAACGCTTCTCCGATCTTACGGCCTCCATAGTAGACGTCGACAAAGACGACGCGAGAACTCGCAAGCTGGCCGAAACCCTCCGGCGCCTCCGCCGCGGCGAACGCCGGACTCATGGCGTGCGCCGCGTCCGGACTGAACATGGTTAACGCCAGCAGGCACGCCAAGTGCACGGCAATGCGTTTCGCCGAGCCGATCATTCATTCGGCCCCGACGAGAAGCGTCAGGGATCCGTTGTAGCTTCCTGCCGCTGCACTCGAAAGTGCCGCCGATCGCACCACGACAACCAAACTGGCAGACGACGCCGGTCCGTTGTTGCACGTTTGCTGCGTAGCTGCGCTCACCTGGCCATTCAGCGGCACGTTCGGAGCGAGCTGGGTTCCGGAAGTCTGTCCCGCCGAACTGTTCCACAGGACGTTGAAAGACATCGATGCAGCGCCTGACGAGAGCTGGAACGATCCGCCCGGGCCCGTGCCGATGCCGGTGATATTATAGCCGTTGGTGTTTGTATCGGCGTAGACGCAAACGCTTTGGCTCTGGATGGCGTCTGCGCCGAGGTTCGCAATGGTACCGAAGCTGACGTCGACGAGGTTCGTGATCCGGACTTTATTGCTCGCGGCTTCAACAGGTCCATTCCCCAGCACGGCCAGGCCGGCGGCAAGCAACGCCGGCGCCGCCGGCGCAAGACAAGCGCCAACGCACCAAGCGACGCAATCAAGCGTGCTTCGCCGGATGCTCCTCCCGCCAGCTTTGCTTAGAAGGGCGGTGGCAATAGTATCGACCGCCACCACGAGCTCGGCCTTACTCGGGTGCCACCACCAGAGTGAGCGTGCCCGTGTAAACCGTCAGGGCCGGCATGCTCTGCAGGCTTGCCGTCGACATTCTGACGATCAGGCTTGCCGTGCTGCTCGGGCCGGATGCGCAGAGCGCATTGGTCGCGGTTGACTTCTGCCCCGTCAAAGCTGTCCCGACGCCTAATGAGGTGCCCGCGGACTGACCGGAGGTTTGTGCCCATTCGACGCTGTAGGGCACCGTCGCCGCACCGTTGGCGAGTGTGAAGGCACTCGCGGTTCCGCTGCCACTTGCGGTCACATTGTAGCCTTTGGTGCTGGTGTTGCTCCAAACGCAAACATTCTGCGCGCTGACAGCAGCGACAGCCGGGTCCTGGTTCGTAAAGTCGACGTTGCTGAGGCCGCTAATCTGGACCCGATTCGGGACCGAGGCGCCGATCGACACCGATCCAGTCGAGGTCGCGCCAAGGCTCCCTGAAGTCGCGGCGTCGGCCGCGCCGTTTGCCAGCATTGACGCTACGCACAGCGCCGAAAGGCGAAGGTACCGAGCATTGTCCATGATTTGTCTCCACACCGTAAACGGCCATGAAAACCGTTCCGTTATGGAAGTAATCTTAAGGCTGTTAAAGACGCGTTAAACAGCCAGCTCCACTGGACCGTCAGCCGAGAAGGTTAGGTGGTCAAGCGAGGCGCTGATGGCGCGCACATGCTCATGCCTTCGACGCAATCAATCCGGAACAATCAGCACGAGTTGCTCTGCTTGTGCGCCGAACTCGGAAGCCGCGGGCGACGCTGAGGCAAAGGACAGGATTCCTGTGCCGATCAAGCCCAGCGATTGGGCGTTGTGTGCAGAGAATGGGCGTCCTTCGCCCGGTTGAACGAGCACCGAGTATCGATGCCGCGACGACATGTTCGACGAAACGCTCACCGTCTTGTCAGAGATCGTGACCGGGAAAAGCGGTCTGGCGCTGACGGTGATTCCGACGCTTGCCCGAGCCTGCGGGCTAATTGCTGATCGAATCGACTGTGCGTCGCCTTGGTGCGGCAAGGCTGCCAAGGCGAGCCCTACTAATGAATGGCAGAGTGTCACGAGCTTCATCGCCGTCTCCGGAGAGGGCAGGTCACGCCACTGATGATGCGATACAGGTGGAGCGCCGATTGCGATTGCAACCATTCTGGAGCCATCTGTCCCCTCCGCGCTTGCTGCTTGCCACAATTAACCCCCCGACAGAAATCCGTTTAATGTTAATTTAACAGCATTGTTCCAAATCAGCGTGACTATGCACAACGACCTCAATCGAACAGAACTCCTCGCTAGCGCGCTGGTGCAACTTCGCGCTGCCATCCAAATTCTCGACCGCGTGGCGGCGCCTGGACAGATCGCTGCGCACATCGATCTTGGCGCCTGCCAACTGGCAGAGCTGCTCGAGGCGCAGGCGGAGCCTGGTACCAGTCAATAAGGTTGACGCGCCTGGCGTGATGAAATTTGGCGAGATCGGACGCCTCTCGCGGCTTTGAGCGCTGCCACTTGAATGGCCCAACGGACGACCGTGAGCTGCGACCTCGCGGAGGGACGCTCGGCGCAGGCGCAAAACGATTTCTTCCGGCGTAACCCTGAGAGAAGCGAGGCTGGGTACTTTGCTCCGCCTTTGGAACATGGTCAGAAGCTACATGACGGAATGTCTGCTGTTCCACCCCAAGTTGACTCCAACCGGGCGTCAGCTTTGACTCAAAGCCGCCATAAGCACATGCTCTCCGTGGATCCTTCATGGATGCGCTCAGCGCCCGCGACGTGCCAATGTATGAGTCTTGAGCTTAAGGGCCTCTACAAAGGCAAGCATTGATGCGCGGGGGCTCATCCCGCGCGTCGCGCATGAAACGAACCCCGAACAAGCAAGCGCCGAGCCCGGGAAATGATGGAGCGCGGCGCTCGCCTGCTTCTGAGTTCAAATTACGCCATTTGCTGAATTACAGCCTTGCGCCGGCGGCGCATTGAGTAGCCGACCCCGCCGAAGCCGAGCAGCATCAGCGCCCATGTTGCCGGTTCGGGAACGTTCGACGGCTGGGCTAAATCATATGAGTTCTGTTTGAACTCGAACATCGTGGCTGGTGCCACGAGCGCATTGCCACCTGCCATCCTGAGCATGATGCCATCGAACGTCGCACCGTTGATCAGGTACTTGTCGTCTGACTTGTTGTCGGAGCTGAACGAGCAGGTCGCACATTGGCTTGTATAGCTGGAGAACAGGTTGGGGTCCAAACCGGAGCCTGTAAGCAAGTACAAGACATCCACGCTGCCGGCGCTGGTGGTTTGCAGCGCAAATTTCATCGCGGAGAAGTCGAGATCGGGATTGATGATCAGCATCGCCCAGTTGGGGCTCTTGCTGTTGGCGTCGTTGATCTGGGCAAAGCCGTTCTTGATGTCCATCGTCGTGATGGTGTCGGCGGTGTAGGTCACGTTCGGAATGTTAGTGTTATTCGGCGATGAGCCATAAACCGGATTGCCGGTGCTCTTTATGCCGAAAATCTGGCTCGCGAGTGGCGTGCCATTCGTGGTCGCAAGCGTGACGACTGCTGCCGCCGGAGTGGCCGCTAACGCGGTCCCGCACGCGCAAAGCACGAGGATAGATTTGTTCATGGGTTGCCCCTTTTGAATTCTTACGATGTCGGGTAGCGATTTTGCACTGCCGCATGAAAAGCGGGAATCGCTGTTAACGCCTCTAGTTAACCGTATGACCCGCCGGCCGGGCCCGGAATAGGTTCATATACCGATGCTGCCTGAGAGGGTAATTCCAGCGCTGTTAACCGCAGCTTGCACTCAAGCCTGGCTTAATTCCAACGCATGGGCTGCACCTACTTAGCTAGTCTGAGGGCGAGGCGAGGCGTGGCAATCGGGTCGGAAAAAGACACGCAGCTAGAGGTCAGCGTTGGATCGAAACGGACACCTTGCGAGGCTCAGCTTTGGGCGGAAGCCGGACACTTCTCGTCATCCGTGTGGCCAAAAAGTGCCCGACGACTGTGGTTACTTCTGAAACTTCCAGACGGCAGATAAACGCCCCAGCCGCCGGGCCCGACATCGTTCCTGCTGGCGTTGGCGCCGAGCGCCTTGTTCGCATCCGTCGGTCGTGGCTCGGAAGCGGTGTCGCTAGCGGCGCTACTTCCCCAGCTTAAGGTGTGCATCAAATGAACCGCCCTGAAGCTGTGCTATCTGATTTTCAATGTGCGCCAGCTGCGTGAACATCGCTTCAAGTTCGTGTGCAGTCAAAGCAGGGGAGCTAGCCGTCACAGCAATGTTGCATTGCAAGCTGATTCGTTCGGCGTGCAAAGCATCAAGTTTCACGTGAGGCTGCGGTTGAGGATTATGCATCGTGGCCTCCTGTTCAGGCCAGTGCAGTTGAGCGTGGATGGCTTTGCGTGGGTACTCGGGAGACTACCGAGGCCTCGTTTCGGGAGAACCCCGGCGCCCGGTGTAGGAGAAGCTTTCCGGCGCAGACGTAACCTCGTCCTGCTGCGACGTCAGCTGAAGACCACCCTTTTTGCGGTGTGCTGCCTCGCTTCGCGTGGTGTCGAGCTTCCACCCATTGCGGACATCACGCCGACGCTTCAATGCGGGCATGCAACGATAGCAGAGGGTAAAGCCATGAGCTTCGGTATGTGGGACGCGTCGGTTCCAGTGTTCGTCAATTCGCTCACGAACATGCTCGGATGGCTCGACAAGGCAGCGCAGGAGAAGGACGAGGCGAGACTTCATGGACGCGCGACTGGCGCCGGACATGAGGCCGCTGCCAGCTCAATACCAGATGGCTTCGGACTCCGCGAAGAATGCTATTGCGCGCCTCACCGGCACTGAGGCCCCGTCAATGGCTGACACCGAGACGACCTTCGCCGAACTCAAAGAGCGCTGCACTCGCACGATCGAGTATATAAGGGGCTTTGATGCTGCCGCGCTGAAAGGGAGCGAAGATCGGGAAGTCATTATCAAGTTCCCCAATGGCATGGGCTATCATTTCCGTGGCGGTGAGTATCTGACTGGCTTCGCGCTTCCGAATTTCCTTTTCCACGCGACGACCGCGTATGCGATCCTCCGCAATGCAGGCGTATCGCTCGGCAAGCCCGATTTCCTACAGCACCTGGGTCCGCCGAACCTCGGCACCTGACACGTCCACTTACTAACCAGCCATCAGCAGCGTCTGCTTTCGACCCATCGCAGATAGGCGTAGCGTCCTCTTTCGCCAGAATGCGCTACTTGGTCGAAACGGAGCTTTGGGCTTGATCAAGCGCCGCCTTGGCTCGCCACGCCGCTTGAGGCACAGTCCATTTGCCGAATCGTCCGCAATGGAGCGGGCCTGTGTGTGCGTACAAAGACAGTTTTCTCGTTGAAGATGCGAGCGGCGCTCGCTTCAACATGCACCGTTTTCTTTGTTGGCGCTTCCTTTTGCGCTTTTCTCGCTACCAGCTCGACACAGGTGAGCAGGCCGAGCGCGTAGACGACCGGATCTTCGCGATTGTCGGGACCGGAGAGCGCCTCGTGCGTGTCTAATGTCTGCTCCCGGTCGAAGCGGACACATCATTGTTGTAGGAAGGGACATGGCAATCCTGGGCGATGGGCCGATCGCCGTGTAAGGGAGCCGCAATCCACATCTCGATATTCTGCAACGTTTCATGCGCGAATGCCTGCGCAAGCACCGGTTCGCAAATTCGCTTCCACCTGCGCGAGAGGCTGCGCGCCATCCCAAGCGAATTGGTTTCAATGCAGGTGACGTAGTGGCGGCAAAGGTCGAGACCTGCCGTTCGGTAAAGTCCCCTTTGGGTGGAAAATCGGAGATTAGGCGATCGATTGACCGTAACGGTTTTGGCCGTTCTGCAAGCAAATATCATGGCAGCAACAACCAGCCGTATAATCAATTTAGGTTACAAGTTGTTAATATTAATGTTAAGTAAGTCGCGAGAGTCGACCACGATTCCCCCGTCAGCGTAGCCAAATTCACCCATCAAACGGGGGAGGTTACTATGCGAGCCAAATGGCTTACCGCCGCTGCTTCTTTCAGTGCGACCGTCACCGTCTCCAGCTTCGCAGGTGCCCAGTACCAAGTTACCGACGACCCGGTTCTCTATTGGAACCAGCTCATGACTAGCGGCACCACGGCACTTGTAGGTCCTCCGCCAGTCGTTGCGCGATCGGCGGCTATGATGAACCTCGCAGTCTATGACGCGGTCAATTCCTCGCTCGGCAATCCGAACGCCTATTACCTTCCGATTTCGACTACCGGCGGCGACGTCCGCGCGGCCGCATCTCAGGCGGCTCACGATGTGCTGATTTACTTAAATCCGGGAAAGACGGCCGACTACGACGCAGCTCTTGTAGCGAGCCTGGCTCTGATTCCCGATGCCACGGCGCGGGACGCCGGCGTCGCTACGGGTACCGCTTACGCGGGGGCGATCATATCGGCCCGCTCAGGAGACGGCGCAGCGACTGCGGGTTCAACGCCATATACGCCAGGCAGCGACCCTGGCGACTGGGTGCCCACACCTCCCGGCAACTTGCCTGCGGCTCTTCCGGGTTGGGGCGACGTCACGGCATTCTTTCCGAACTCAGCACAGACTTCCGTCGGACCACCGCCGGCGCTCGACAGCGTCGAATATGCGAACGCCTACAATGAGGTGATGGCTATCGGCGCCGCCGGAAGTCTGACGCGCACTGCCGATCAGACTGAAGCGGCTCAGTTTTGGGCTGCGGCGGGTGGCGCGAGCTGGATTACGATAGGGCTCGGCCTAGCCTCGGACGAAGGAATGTCGACATTGGAGAGTGCGCGGTTATTTGCGCTTCTCGGCGCCGGAATCAGCGACGCCTTTGTTACAGTCTTCGGCGATAAATATGAATACAACCTCTGGCGTCCAGTTACAGCGATCCACGAGGGAGATAATGACGGCAACCTACTGACCGTCGGCGATCCAAGCTGGACCTCCCTAATCGTCGCGCCGAACCATCCTTCCTACTACTCCGCTCACGGGGTAGCCGATGGCACCGCCGGAGCCATTCTTTTGGGATTGATCGGCGATGAGAGTTTTTGCGCCACCTTCGGCGGAATCCAACGCTGCTGGAACAGCATCGGCGATGCGTCCCAGGAGGGCGCAGACAGTCGTATCTGGGGCGGCATCCATTTCCCCTTCGACGGCGCCACGGGACTGCAGGAAGGACACGAAATCGGCCTGTTCGCCTTGACGCAGCTGCAGCCAGTTCCGGAGCCTAGCACCTGGCTGACCATGCTGGTGGGTTTCGGCTTTATTGGATGGACCTTCAAACGTCGGAGGGCTCCGGCTCGCTACAAGCCCAATCTTATGCTCATTCGGCGACCAAAAACTCGACCTGCTTCGTAAACAACTCCAGCGCTTGCGGCGGTCGCGGATCCGTCCGGACCAACGGTCACGTTAGCAGATCGGTGAAAAAGTGGTGGACGCACTAGGGCTCGAACCTAGGACCCGCTGATTAAGAGTCAGCTGCTCTACCAACTGAGCTATGCGTCCACTGCCCTGAGGCGGATGCTCCGGCGGTATTCGCTCTGGAGCGGCGCGCCGGTAGCATGCGCGTAAGTGGTGTGCAACCGCCGTCTTTCAACCGGCTACGCGAGTCTCGACACTGTCCTCTGCTGGCGTTCGAGTGCCATTAGCAGACCGAGGCATAGCATCACGGTCATGACCGCCGATCCCCCGAAGCTGACGAGGGGCAGGGGAACGCCCACGACGGGCGCCAGTCCCATCACCATCATGAGGTTGATGGAGACGTAGAAGAAGATGGTTGCCGACAGACCGGCCGCGGCCAGCTGACCGAAACGAGTGCGCGCATTCTGGCTGACCCGCATCCCCCACCGGATCACCGCGGCAAACGCACAGATTAGGAGCACTCCGCCCACCAAGCCCCATTCCTCCGACATCGTCGCGAAGACAAAATCGGTGTGCCCTTCAGGTAGATAGTCGAGGTGGCTTTGGCTGCCGTGAAGGAAACCCTTGCCCCAAATGCCCCCGGATCCGATCGCAATCTTCGACTGGGCGATGTGATAGCCCGCGCCGAGCGGGTCACTCTCTGGATCGAGGAATACGTCGATGCGCTTGCGCTGGTAGCCGTGCATCATCGAGTAAACGATCGGGGCGGCGACCGCGACAGCCGCCGCCGGAGCGGCAAATAGCCACCACGGAAGGCCCGCGAGGAACATCACCGTTATGCCGCAGAGCATCACCATGATGCAGGTGCCGAGGTCCGGCTGAACCAGGATCAGGACTGCGGGGACGCCAAGCAGCAGCATCGCGGGCCAGATCGCGCGCCACTTACGGATCTCTGCTGCCGGCACCAGTTCGTAGAAGCGGGCGAGTGTCAGCACGATGGCGGGTTTCATGAACTCGGATGGCTGGAGCCGGATAGGACCGAGGTCGAGCCACCGCTGAGCACCCTTGCTGACGAAGCCTAACGCCTCGACCGCGATCAACATGATCAATGTCACAGCATAAAGCGGAAACGCGATCGACTTGATCGTAGATTCGCTCATCCAGGACATCCCGACGGCGATGCACAGGAAGCCGCCAAAGACGACCGCCTGCTTCAGCGCCCACGGCTGGATGGACCCTCCAGCTGCCGAATAGAGGACGATAAGGCCGAACGCCGCTATTGCAGTGATCAGGAAAATCAGACGCCACGGAAGCCGAGCAAGCGGTTTCGGTATGATCGCCGACGTAATCATGATTGCGTCGGGTTTAGCGGCGGCAGCCCATTTGCCGCGCGCCACGCGGCAGTCCGGCGCTTCGTCCGCTCCTCCAGAGTGCCGCCGATACTCTGCTCGAAGATGTTCAAGGCGGCGACCGCCTTCTGCTTGTCGTAAAGGTACAGGAGCGTGTCGCGAACCAGCGGTGCAGCGACGGCAGCGCCGAAGCCACCATGCTCGACGATCGTCGCGGCCGCGTAGCGTGGATTGTCGAACGGCACGAAGCCCATGAACAGCGAGTGATCGCGCAACTTCCACGTCGCGCTCGTGTAATTGCCACCGCGTTCGCTGGCGGCCAAATTGTGCGTCTGCGCGGTACCCGTCTTTCCCGCCATCTGAATGCCGTCGAGCGGCAGCTTTGCCGCCGCGGCGGTCCCGTGATCGACCACGCCCCACATTGCTTTGCGAATGAAGTTCAAGTGATCTTCGTCAACGGCAAGCTGGGTCTGCGGCACTATTGGTTTGCTGGTGAGCAGGCGCGGAACGACCCGTTTTCCAGTTGCAAGGCGGCTCGCCATCACCGCCAGTTGCAGCGGATTAATGAGGACCATGCCCTGGCCGATTGACATGTTGACCGTGTCGTAACCCTGCCACTTCCGATGATATTTGCGCATCATCCAGTCAGGGTCCGGGATGGTTCCGTAGCGCTGATTGTCGAACGGCAGGTCGAATTTCTCGCCGAAGCCCATCGAGCGGATCATGGGCGACAGCTTGTCCGCCCCGACCCGGAGGCACATGCTGTAGAAATAGACGTCGCAGCTATGGACGACGGCCGCGTCCATATCGACCGGTCCGTGGTGCTTGTCGCAGTGGAAAGTGTGGTTTCCGAGTTGAAAGGCCCCGGTACAGTTCACCTTTTGGCTACGGTCGATCCCGGCATTGAGCAAGGCCATCGCCATCGACGGCTTGATCGTTGAGCCCGACGGGTAGAGGCTTTCGAGCGCCTTATCGACCAGCGGCAGATGGTCGTCCCCGGACAGCATCTTCCACTCGTTCCCGCTGATCCCGTCCGAGAAATTATTGGGATTGAAGGAAGGCATCGATGGCATCGCCAGGATATCGCCGTTGGTCACGTCAATCACCACGACCGCCGCCGACTGGTCGCCGATGCGCCGAGCCGCAAATTCGTGCAGGTCGGCGTCGATCGTCAACTGAACGGTGCCGCCGCTCCGGTCGGGCTTGGGATCGAGTTCTTTTACAAGCTTGCCACGCGCCGTGACTTCGACCCGCTGCCCGCCGGGCTCTCCGCGCAGTGTGCTTTCCAGCGTTTGCTCAAGGCCTTCCTTGCCAATCTTCACGCCTGGGATCAGCAGAAGCGGGTTCTTGTTTTCCTTCTCATACTCGGCAGCCGACGCGGCGCCGACGTAGCCGACGAGCTGGCCGACGGTCGTCCCTCCCGGGTAAAACCGCGTGAAGCCGCGCGATGCGGAGACGCCCGGAAGTTCCGGCAGGCGCACGGTAACGGCGGCATATTGCTCGTAAGGAATGCTGTCCGCCACCGATACGGGCCGAAATCCGCGCGACGTCGCAAGCTCGCGATTAATCCGCTCGATTTCGTCTGGCGGCAACTGGAGCAGCTTCGCCAGCGGACCGACCACGTCGAGGCCTTTCACAAGCTGCTGCGGTATGATGTCGACGCGAAAGCTCGCCTTGTTGATCGCGATGGGCTTGCCCTTGCGGTCGATGATCCACCCGCGTCGTGGAGGCACGGGAATGAGCTGGACCCGATTGCTCTCCGAAAGCAGCTGATACTTCTCGTTCTGCGCGATCGCGAGCCAGCCCATGCGGCCTATCAGCATCGCGCCAACCCCCGCCTGCGCCGTACTAAGGAGCATCATCCTTCGCGAAAAGGTGATCGACTGATGTGCGTTGGTGAAGCGCACGTGCTTCATCGCCTCAGCCTCCACGCATCCATCCGTGCGACGATCCAGGCGCTAGGCGGAAAGATGCAGACCGAAATGGCGATGGGCGGAAGCATGCGCGTCCTCGGAAGGTCGGCGCCCATCGTCCGGGCGAGCTGCCACTGCAGCCATTGGTCGATCGCAAGCAACACTGCGGCAAGCACCCACTCGATCCAGTAATCGCGCCACATGGTGCGCCGATCGATGAGATCGAGCAGCAACATGGTCGCGCTCCACAAAGCTACTGAAAAACCTATGGGAAGGCCGGTGAACAGGTCGTTGATGAGACCGAGCGGGGCCGCCCACCAGGCCGGCCACGGGTCGGCGCGAAGCAGGCGCCAGCTGATCAACACGACGAAGCCGAAATCGGGATACCAGCCGCTCATGGAGATGATCGGCAGGGCAGCTAGCAGCGAGCCGACCACGACCGTCGCCGCCGGCACGTACGGCGCGTAGGGCGCCGGCTCGCGTCCGATCCTTGTTCTGCCCGACAGAGCAGCGCGGACCATTAGGGCGTATCCTCAGCTTGCGGCGTCGATTCGGCGGCCACTGCTGCCGGCTCAAAAGGTGGCTCGACGATGGCGAAGCTGATCATGGATGGATCGGCGAGCGGAAGTGCGACGGCGCCATCGTCGTCCAGCTTCACGACGCGCGCGACGGGAACTAGTGGCGGGTAGAGGCCGCCGGTTCCGGACGTGATAATAATGTCGCCTCGCTTGAACGGGTTCCGCCCGACCTCGAGCGGGCGAACGTCGATCGTACCGTCGCCGCGTCCCTGAGCGATGACCGGAATGCCACCGCGAAGCAGACGCGCGGGGACGATATTAGCGCGGTCCGAGACAAGCATCACGCGTGACGCGAGCGTTCCCGCATCGATGATTCGGCCAACCAGGCCGTCAGCCGAGCGGACCGGCATCCCGATGCGGACGCCGTCCTTGCCTCCTGCTGATAGGATTGCGAAACGGCGAAGGCTGTTGAAAGACGACCCCACGATTCGTCCGACGGCTACGACGTTCTGATCGTGCTCGCGGAGTTGAAGCGTCGCCTTGAGCTGCTGGTTCTCCTGGACGATGGCCTTCGCCTCGACCATCCGGCGAAGCATCGTTTGGCGCTCGCGCTTCAGCTTCGCGTTCTGGTTGGCCGCGTCCCAATAGTTCCCCGCACCTGTGAACACGCCCGATGCGGTCGCTGTCACCTCGTGCAGCGCCCCTGCCACGGGTCCGGTGACGTCAAGCGCCGCACCGCGCACAGTCTGGAATGCCTTTGGCGCGACCAGCGACATCGTCAGGAGGATCACTCCGACGACGATCCCCGCAATGACTGCGAGGAAGCTGAAGAAGAGCCCGTACTGGGCTCTACGCGACCAGCCGGGACGCGCGGTCGCCACCATTCATTTCCCCGCTAGGCGGTTTGAAGCACGCCGCGGAACTGCTCTTCCTCGAGCGCGCGGCCAGTGCCGAGCGCAACGCAGGTGAGCGGGTCGTCTGCGACGGTCACAGGAAGGCCGGTCTCGTCGCGCAGCACTTCGTCGAGTCCCTGGAGGAGGGCGCCCCCGCCAGTGAGGACGATGCCCTGATCGCAAATGTCTGCCGCGAGCTCCGGGGCGGTGTTCTCAAGCGCGATGCGCACGCCTTCGACGATCGTACCCACGGGCTCGGAGAGCGCTTCCGCAATCTGGCCCTGGTTGATCGAGATCTCCTTCGGAACGCCGTTCACGAGATCGCGACCCTTGATGTGCACAGTCTTGCCGATGCCGTCGACGGGTGGCTTGGCGATGCCGACTTCCTTCTTGATCCGCTCGGCCGTCGCTTCCCCGATCAGGAGGTTATGATTGCGGCGGACGTAGGAGCTGATCGCTTCGTCCATCTTGTCCCCGCCGACGCGGACCGACGTCGTGTAGGCCAAGCCGCGGAGCGAAAGAACCGCGACCTCGGTGGTGCCGCCGCCGATATCGACGACCATCGAACCAATGGGCTGGGTGACCGGCATATCCGCCCCAATTGCGGCTGCCATTGGCTCTTCAATCAGGAATACGGCGCTGGCGCCGGCGTTCGATGCTGCGTCGCGGATCGCGCGCCGTTCGACGGACGTCGATCCGGAAGGGACACAGATTACGATTTCCGGAAAGCGCCAGGCGCGCATCTTGCCGCCATGCACCTTATGAATGAAGTGTTTGATCATCTGTTCGGCGACGTCGATGTCGGCAATGACACCGTCGCGCAGCGGTCGAATTGCCTCGATCTGGTCGGGCGTCTTGCCCATCATCAACTTGGCGTCGTCTCCGACGGCCTTGACCTTCTTGACCCCGTTGATCGTCTCGATCGCAACCACCGACGGCTCGTTCAGGACGATGCCCCGCCCACGCACGTAGACCAGAGTGTTTGCGGTCCCGAGATCGATCGCCATGTCATGCGACATCCACTTGAACCAGCGCGTCCAGAACATCAAAAAATCCCCGCTTCGCCTAATCCCCGGAGGGCCGCGGACTTTCAGCCCGCTGCTTAACTTCCGATTGAACTCTTTCCATTGAATGCGCCCTGAATTTCCGCGAAAAATCAGAGCTTCGCCGGCGCCCCATCGATGGGCTAGGAATGGTTAACATGTCAATAAAAAGGCTGCCGCCGGAGCTCATCAATCGCATTGCCGCTGGCGAGGTCGTCGAACGGCCCGCGAGCGCGCTTAAGGAATTGATTGAAAACAGCTTGGACGCCGGCGCGAATCGAATTGCGGTAAGGCTCGCGGCAGGTGGACTCGAGCTCATCGAGGTTGCCGACGATGGCTCCGGCATGAGTTCCGACGAGATGCGCCTCGCGATGGAGCGGCATGCAACATCGAAGCTGCCGACGGAGGCCATCGAGCAAGTCACGACCTTTGGATTCCGCGGCGAAGCCTTGCCGTCGATTGCCAGCGTCTCGCGCTTCACGCTGGAAAGCCGCTTGGCCGGATATGACGGCTGGCGAATCGAGATCGACCACGGCGTTCCGGCAGGCGAGGGGCCGGCAGCCTTGCCGCACGGTACCCGCATTCGGATCGAAGGGCTGTTCGACAAGGTGCCCGCCCGTCGCAAGTTCCTGCGATCGCCTCGCTCCGAGTATGCCGCGTGCCTCGACGCCGTGAAGCGGCTTGCGATGGCGCGCAGCGATGTGGCCTTCACTCTCGATTTGGATGGCCGACGCATCCTGACGCTTCAGCCGGCCGAGGCGCCGGCACGAGTGGCGGAGCTTCTGAGCCATGAACTCGGCCGTTACGGGATCGGCATCGACTGCGTTCGGGATGGCTTGCTCCTCACGGGCGTCATCAGCCTTCCGACGTTCAACCGCGGTGTGGCTGATCAGCAATTCCTGTTCGTGAACGCGAGGCCGGTGAAGGACCGCCTTCTCGTCGGCGCCCTGCGAGCGGCTTATCGCGACCTTATCGCCCGCGATCGCCATCCGATCGCCGCCTTGTTCCTGGACGTCCCTCTCGAGGAGGTCGACGTCAACGTCCACCCGGCCAAAACCGAGGTGCGCTTCCGCGACCCTGCCGCCGTTCGTGCGCTCATTGTGGGTGGCCTTCGCCGAGCGCTCGACGAAGAAGGTCACCGCAGCGCCGCTCGCGAGCAAGCGGCCGCGCCGGCGATGTGGACGAGTAGTGCCAGCTACGACGGCGATCTCAATCGCTCTCCAGCTCCGCCGACGTCGGAGCCCGACCGCGACGCGTCAGTAGTCGCTGAAGCACGCGTTCTCTTCGACCACGCGCCTGCAGCCCGTGCCCAGCCGGCTGTCGAACCAGTCCCAAGTTTTCCCCTTGGAGCGGCCCGCGGCCAAGTTGCGGCCACCTACATCGTGGCCGAAGCCGAAGACGGGATCGTCATCGTGGACCAGCATGCCGCGCACGAGCGACTGGTACTCGAGCGCATGCGCGCTGCCCGCGAGGGCGGGGCGGTCGCGCGCCAGGTTCTGCTTCTTCCGGAGGTCGTCGAATTAGATGAGCCCGAATGCGATCGGCTCGAAGCCGCTCACGCTGAGCTCGCGGAACTCGGTCTCGATGTCGAGCGCTTCGGTCGGACTTCGATGCTGGTCCGGACAGTCCCTGCGGCGCTCGGTACGACCGATGCTTCGGCGCTGCTCGCAGACCTTGCAGGCGAATTCGCCGAGCTCGGCGGGCCGATGAGTCTGCGAGACAAGCTCGACCATGTGTTAGCCACGATCGCATGCCATGGCTCGGTGCGGGCAGGACGAATCCTCAGCGTTGTTGAGATGAACGCGCTGCTTCGCGAGATGGAAGTCACTCCGCGTTCAGGTCAGTGCAACCACGGCCGTCCGACCTGGGTGAAGCTCGGCCATTCAGAGATCGAAAAGCTCTTCGGTCGCAAGTAAGGCTTGAACCGGGTCCCCGGCGCGTTAGACCCGGGGCAGGGAATGGGGTCTCCCCAGAGTCACCGCGAACTCTCAACGTCACCGTGAACTCTCAACCGCCGACTGGCTGATGGCTCCTACAGGCGCAGATCTGCTGCAGTAGGAGGGTTATGCTTTACGCGATCGTGTTCATCGGTGCCGGCATCGGCGGCGCCGTGCGCCACGGCGTCAATATCGCGGCGACGCGGGTTTTCGGGCTCGAATTTCCTTACGGGACGCTGATCGTGAACGTCGTTGGCTCCTTCTTGATGGGTGCGCTCGCCGGCTACTTCGCCTTCAGGCCGGGGGTCAGCCAACACGCCCGCCTGTTCCTGACCACCGGTATTTTGGGCGGCTTCACCACTTTTTCCGCTTTCTCGCTTGACGCCGCTCTTCTAATCGACCGCAACAAACAGGCTCTCGCAGCCGGCTATATCGTCGGTTCGGTCGCGTTGAGCCTCGCGGCCCTGTTTCTCGGGCTGTCCATTTTCGAACGCAGGATTCCGCTACCGTGAACATCGATCTCATTCCCATCGGCGATAATCCGCCGAACAGCGTCAACGTCGTCATCGAAGTGCCGGTCGGCGGGGAGCCAGTGAAGTACGAGTTCGACAAGAAGTCGGGCGCGTTATTCGTGGATCGAATCCTGCATACGCCGATGCGCTACCCGGCGAACTATGGTTTCATCCCGCACACGCTTTCGCCCGATGGCGACCCGCTCGATGCACTCGTGATCGCGCGCTCACCGTTCGTCCCGGGCTGCGTCGTGCGTGCGCGGCCGATCGGCGTCCTCAATCTGGAGGATGAGCATGGCGGCGACGAGAAGCTGATCTGCGTGCCTGTGGATTCGACCTTTCCTTATTATGCCGACGTGGGCGAACGGCAGGACTTGCCCTCCATCGTTCTTCAGCAGATCGAGCATTTCTTCACCCACTATAAGGACCTCGAATCCGAGAAGTGGGTGCGCGTCGGCCACTGGGGCAATGCCGAGGACGCCAAGCGCGTGCTCCTCGAAGCCATCGATCGCGCTCAGAGTCATGCGAAGGTCGAATCCGCCAGCTAAGGCGACATTTCGCGACGATTTTGTTACAGGCGCGCCTGCCACGTGAGGGAGGCCCGTTCAATGCAAGACCATGATCGTATCTATTTCGCGCAGCGGGCGGCGGAAGAGCAGGCGCTTGCCCAGTCAGCGTCGAATCCGGATGTCGCAAAGGCGCATCTCAAGATGCAACGCGCCTATCTTGAAAAGGCAAGCGTCGGGGGCAGGCCGGCCGCAGCTCAGCCGACCGACTGATCCGCATCCTTCAATCGCCTGAAGGTCTCTTGGAGCAGAGTCTCGCGAGCGGCTGAGCGCGCGCGCTCCAAGCGGACATAGCCACTGATTTCCTCCTTCTTCAGCTCGTCGGCAAAGGTCCCGGCCCGAACTTCGCGCAGCACTTCGGCCATTCGTCCGCGGATGGCGCTGTCGACGATGCGCCGGCCGCCGAGAAACGCGCCGAGCTCGGCCGTGTTCGAGATCGCCTCGCGCATGCCGGCAATTCCACGCGCTTCGATGAGCTCGGCGATTAGCTTCAGCTCGCCGACGCACTCGAGGTAGGCGACCTCTGGGGAAACCCCGCCCGCCACCAATGTCTCGAATCCAGCGGTTAGTATTTCGGGAACCGCCCCCCAAACTACGGCCTGCTCGTTGAACAGATCGGCTTCCGCTTCCTCTGCGAAGGTCAATTCGATGAGACCGGCTCGGCCCGAGCCGATCGCACGGCCATAGGCGATGGCGATCGCCCGCGCGTTGCCGCTTGCATCTTGCTCGACTGCCCAGAGCGCGATCATGCCCTTACCCTCCTGATAGAGGGAACGAAGGGCCGTGCCGGGACCCTTGGGTGCGATGAGGAAGACGTCGAGGTCGGCGCGGGGCTTCACAAAGCCAAAGCGTACGGAAAGGCCGTGGCTAAAGCCGAGCGCGGCGCCCTGCCGCAGCCGCGGCTCCATTTCGGCATAAAGCAAATCGTGAATTTCGTCGGGAGCAAGCAGCATGACGACGTCCGCTGAGGCCACGGCCTGCTCCACCAAAGCCGTTTCAAGTCCGGCTGCTGCGGCTTCGAAGGTGCTTCCGGAGCTCCCACGAAGACCGACGACCACATCGATGCCGCTGTCGTGGAGGTTCAGGGCCTGGGCGCGGCCTTGGTTGCCGTAGCCGAGAATCGCAACGCGCTTACCTGTGAGCGGGGAGGGATCGATGTCGGCGTCACGAAGCATCTTCATGTTCGCCGCCTAGGCGCTCGCCGTCAGCAGTTCCAGCACTTGGTCGAACGTGGCGGCATCCAGCGGATCTGCGAACCGTAGCCAGTCGGCGGGGGGCTGGTGCGCGAACCAGGTATATTGCCGCTTGGCATAACGCCGCGTCGCTTGCTGGCCTGCAGCGACCGCCTGCTCAAGCGAGCTTTCGCCGGTCACGAACGAGGCGATTTCGCGGACGCCGATCCCGCGCATTACCGGGAGGTTGGGATCGAGTTTGCGAGCGAGCAGCGCCGTAATTTCCTCAATTGCGCCACGTTCGATCATTTCGGCGAACCGTTGATCACAGCGGCCGTAAAGCCAATCCCGGGGGGGCAGCGCTATCAGCGGCCTGAGATCGACGTCTTCAAGGATTCCGCCCTCGCGCTGCTGGTGCCATTTCGTGAGCGGACGACCGGTCGAGACCACAACTTCCAACGCTCGCGCTATCCTCGCCCTGTCGGAGGCGTTGAGACGCTCCGCTGCCTCCGGATCCAAGTCGACGAGCCTCGCCCGGTTTTCCTCCACGCATGCAGCGCGAACCTCGCGCCGCACTTCCTCGTCGATGTGAGGCACCGGAGCGATGCCGTCGAGCAAAGTTCTGATGTAAAGCCCGGTCCCACCAGCAAGGATCGGCAACTGTCCTTGCTCGTGAACATCCGCAATCTCCCGCCGCGCCCGCTCGGCCCAGTCGGCGGCAGAGCAAGCGATTGCTCCGTCGAGGAAGCCGTACAACCTATGCTCTGCACGCGACATCTCGTCCGCCGACGGGCCGGCACTAAGCACCGGCAAATCGACATAGACCTGTGCACTGTCGGCATTGATTATGATGCCATTCGTCCGTTGGGCGAGCTCCAGCGCAAGTGCCGACTTGCCGCTGGCCGTCGGTCCAGCAATTAAAGCGAGTGGAGGTTTTGGAACTCGGATGGCCATTGCGACCCTGATAGCAGCGGGACGGCTCGATGACAGATTGGTGGATAGGGCGCTCGGCCTCCTGCGTGAGGTCGATCCGCAGGCGCGTTTCCTCCACTGGATCGACGAGGGCGATGCGGCCGACCTCAGCTTCAGCGGCGACCCGAAGACAGCGCGATGGGCGCTCGAATCGGTTGAGAGCCTCGACGTGGCCATCCAGCAGGATGAGCCGCGCTGGAGGAAATTGCTCGTCGCGGACATGGATTCCACCATCGTGGGGCAGGAATGCCTCGATGAGCTCGCGGATTATGCCGGCCTGAAGGACAAAGTCGCGCAGATCACGGATCGGGCAATGCGCGGCGAGCTCGACTTCAGCGGCGCGCTTCGGGAGCGGGTGCGGCTGCTCGCCGGGCTCGACCAGGGGGCACTAAGCCTCTGCCTAGACGAACGGGTGAAAATCACCGCGGGCGCCGAGACGTTGGTTCAGACGATGCGCGCGGGCGGGGCGAGCTGCCTACTTGTCTCCGGCGGCTTCCTCTCCTTCGCAAACCCTATCGCCGAGACGGTCGGCTTCGATCGGGTCAGGGCGAACCGCCTCGTTTTCGCCGGTGGAAAGCTCAGCGGTGACGTCGGCGATCCAATCGTGGACGCGATCGCGAAACGGGAGGCGCTGATCGAGGCACGCGAGCAACTGGGTCTTGCCTCATCCGAGGTTTTGGCTGTGGGCGATGGCGCCAACGACAAGCTCATGATCGAGGAGGCTGGGTTGGGCGTCGCGTACAAGGGCAGGCCGGTGCTCGTCGACGCCTCGGATGCAGCACTGAACCATCACGGCCTGGACGCCTTGCTGTGGGTGCAGGGCGTCAGCCGACGCGATTGGTTCCGAGGCGGGTTATCGAGCCGCGACCGGGAAGCAGGCCTGTCCGCGCGCCGATAGGGAGGAGCAGGCGGCGGCTGCGGTGGCGCGATCAGGGTAGGGTCCGATTTGCAGGCGGGTGACCGTTCCCGCCGGGACGTAAAAGGCCTGGTGACCGCCAAGCGATCCCGAAAGCTTCTTGAATAGAGCTTCGGCTGACCCACGCTGCGAGAAGGCGCCCAACTGGATACGCCAGCGGCCGGTTGCCGGCATTGTTGGTGGAGCAGGGGCGGCAAGTGACGTCACTTTGTTCGATTTCGACTGGTCCGACTGCACGGGAGCAACCTTCGGAACCGGTTTTGAGCTTGGCGGTGGCACGGATTTGGCTTTCGCGATTGCCATGGACAGCCCCTTCTTGCGCTGCGCGAGCGTCATCAACGTGTCGAGTTGTGCCAATGTTTCCTGCGCCGGTGCCAGTCCCTGCGCTGCGGCCCGGCTCACCAGCGCATAGCCGAGAACTCGGTCCTGCTTCACGGCATCGCCGTTGAAGAGCGCTGTGCCATAGACCAGAAGTGCGCGGGGCTCGCCGCGGTCGGCGGCGATCTTCAGCCATTTGATGCCACCCGCGCGGTCGCCATTTTCAAAGAGCATCAGGCCGAGCGTCGCCTGCGCGTCAATGTGGCCCTTGTTGGCCGCACGTTCGAACCAGATCTTTGCTGCCGCGAGATTGATCGGCACGCCTCGACCGAGGCGATAAGCTTGGGCGAGGTTGAACGAGGCGTCCGGATCGCCCCTTTCCGCGAGCGGTCGCCAAATTGCCACAGCCGCCGCGTAATCGGACCGCTGCCATGCTTCGATGCCCGATTTGACCGTTTGAGCCGGCAGCGACGAACTCGCGGCCCCGACCAAAGCTGCGGCAACTAAATGTTTCAGAATCATTGCTAATACCATCTGCCGCGACTGTAGCGGGACAGAACTTATCCTCAAATAAAGTCGTAGCTATGTTAACCAGATTTTAGAGGCTGTGGTGCCACTCCCCCTGTGAACGGACGTCAACGAGGGGATAAGCATGCGCGTCTTGGCAATGGCATCGCAGAAGGGCGGGTCGGGTAAGACGACCTTGTCCGGTCATCTTGCGGTGCAGGCGCAGATGTCGGGGGCGGGTCCTGTCTGCCTGATCGACATTGACCCTCAGGGCAGCCTTGCCGACTGGTGGAACGAGCGCGAAGCGGAGATGCCGGCTTTTGCTCAGACGACTGTGGCTCGTCTTGCCAGCGACCTCGAAGTTCTTCGCCAGCAGGGGTTCCGCCTTGCCGTCATCGACACCCCGCCGGCGATTACGATGGCCATTCAAAGCGTCATTGCAGTCGCGGAGCTGATCGTTATCCCAACTCGTCCGAGCCCGCACGATCTTCGCGCCGTTGGTGCGACGGTCGATCTTTGCGATCGCGCTGGCAAGCCTTTGATCTTCGTTGTCAATGCGGCCACGCCGAAAGCTAAGATCACTTATGAAGCCGCCGTTGCGCTTTCTCAGCACGGCACCGTCGCTCCCGTAACCCTCCACCACCGCACCGACTTCGCAGCGTCCATGATCGACGGCCGAACGGTGATGGAAGTCGACCCACAGGGCCGTTCTTCCAAGGAAGTTCAGGAACTCTGGGAATATATTTCAGATCGCTTGGAAAAGAATTTCCGCCGCACGGTATTCGCGGCGCCCGGTGCGGCGCCCGGCGCCGCCCAGGCCAGTCCGCGTCCAGTCGGTGGCTTCGGTCGCCGCGTCGTCGGCCAGTAAGGAGCCGGCGCGGTGGATCCCAAGCCTTTCGCTTCTCTCTCTTCCGGACTTCTCGCTCGCAAGGGCGCTGCTCGCCCGGCCATGCGGCCGCAGGGTTTCGGCCAAGTCAGCGGCAATCTCGAAGATCTCGGTTGGAACGACATGGGGTTCGAAGCGCCTAAGGCAGCGCCGGCGTCACGCGATGAAGATCACGATGCGTTCGGCGACGACGTGGCTGAGCATCCGCGGGCACATCACCCCACAGGGCTGACCCCAATCGATTCACCAGTTCATACACAGCAAGCGGAGATTATCGACCGCTTAAGCGTTGATGATAGCGAAGAATACGACGAGACTGCCGAGCTCTATGAACAACCAGAAGCTCAACCGGCAGCTGTTCCGGTCGTCGTTCCTGTCGCTGCTCACGCTGCTGTGTCGACACCCAAGCGTGCGCCTCGCTCTCGTGCTGCCCCTGGCAGCAAGGGCAAGGCTGCTTTCACGCTTCGGCTCGATCCGGAGCGCCACCTCAAGCTGCGACTCGCATGTGCGGTTGATGGGCGATCTGCCCAGCAGATCGTCACCGCTGCGCTTGACCAGTTTCTGGAAGCGATGCCGGACCTCGATACCTTGGCCACAAAGGCCAAACGGAAGGGGTAACAGCATGTCCCGGCACAACCGCTTCGGCCCGGCTCTCTCGCTGGTCGCTTTTGCATCCATCATGAGCGGCTGCGCGGCGCCGCAGAGCCACGTCGCCAGCTTTGGCGGAAAGACGAACGGGGAGATCGGCCTGGCAACTCGCGCCATGGCTGCGCTCAATTCGAATGACGTTCCGACCGCTATCGACCTCGCCGAGCGTGCCGTCCAGAAGACTCCCGACGATGCCGGCTTCCGCGCGTTGCTCGGCAATGCCTATTTCGCCGGCGGTCGCTTTCAGTCGGCTGAGCAGGCGTACAAGGACTCACTGTCCATCTATTCGAACCAGCCGCAGGTCGTTCTAAAGCTGGCGCTCGTTGAGATCGGCCTTGGCAAGAACGCTGAAGCGCTTGGCTTTCTCGAAGCAGGTCGCGAGGTGATTGATCCCGCGGACTATGGCCTCGCCGTTGCACTTGCCGGGCGTCCCGATGCCGCGATCCAAGTCCTGCAGGACATCGCTCGCCGCCCGGATGCCGATGCTCGCGTCCGCCAGAACCTGGCGCTCGCTTATGCGCTTTCGGGTGACTGGACGAACGCTCGTACCGTCGCTTCACAGGATGTTCCTGCCGACCAGCTCGACGCCCGCATCCATCAGTGGATGCAGATGGCTTCTCCAGGCAAGGGGTCAACGGCCGTCGCTGCTCTCGTTGGCGTAACGCCGGCCCCGGTCGATCCGGGTCAGCCGCTCCGTCTAGCGCTCAACAAGACGAACTCCCAAGTTCAGCAGGCTCAAGCCGCTCCTGTGCAGACTGCGGTGGTGCCCGAACAGCAGGTCGCGCAGTCGGTTCGTGCGCCGGTCCCCGCACCAGTTCCGGCCGCCGTCGAAACGATGACTCCGCCTCTGCCGGTTGCTGTCGCTGAGGCTACCCAAGCTGCTCCGCCGCCGGTTCAGTTCGTCGAGCCGAAATCGCGGCCGAAGGCTGCTCACAAGCCGCAGCTGGTCGCTCACGTGGCGCCGACGGTGAAGCCTGCCAAGCTCTATGCCGCTCCCGCTCACGGCGGTTCGCGCGCAGTTGTCCAGCTCGGTGCCTACAGCAATTCGGGCAGCGTGCTCCTCGCCTGGAATTCTAAGGCGCGAAAGTTCCGGTCGCTTTCGGCCTACACGCCGATGAGCGCGCGGTTCGCAAGCCCGAAAGGCACCTTCTATCGCTTGTCGGTGAAGGGCTTCGGGAGCGTCAACGAGGCCATGGCTCTCTGCTCGTCGCTTCGCCGCGAGGGCGGCACCTGCTTCGTCCGCAATGTAGCGGGCGATGCGCCGGTGAACATCGCTTCCGCGAGCTAAGTCCCGACCAACAGCTCGAGGCAGGCCATTCGAACGGCCACACCCATTTGGACCTGGAGCGTGATCAGGGAGCGCTGAGGATCGTCTGCGATCAGCGGATCGATTTCGATACCGCGGTTCATCGGGCCCGGGTGCATCACCACTGCATCCGGAGCCGCACGGGCCAGGCGCTCGGAGGTGAGGCCGTAGCGCTGCAAAAATTCACCGGGGGCGTCGCCAAATTCCTCCTCGAGCCGCTCGCGCTGGACGCGAAGCATCATGACGACATCTGAACCATCGATTGCATCATCAACAGATATTTGCGGAACTCCGTCTGGCACCAGCTCGGGAGGGCCGGCGAACCGGACTTCGGCGCCCAGACGGGGCAGGAGCTTCGCGTTTGATCGCGCGACGCGACTGTGACGAATATCACCGCAGATTGCGACCTTGAGTCCCTCGGTGCGGCCGAAATGATGACGGATCGTCGCGGCATCCAGCAGTGCCTGGGTCGGATGCTCGTTCGTTCCGTCGCCGGCGTTGATCACCGGAGCCTCCATGATAGCGGCAACGGCGGCAGGAGCGCCGTTTTCGCGATGGCGGATCACGAGTGCGTCGGGTCTCATGGCATTTAGCGTTTTCGCCGTATCCTCGAGGGTCTCACCCTTCTTTACCGAGGAATGCTCGACCGAGAGCGAGATGGCTGAGGCGCCCAGCCGATGTGCTGCAGTAGCGAAGGACATCGCGGTGCGAGTCGAATTCTCATAGAAAACGTTGAAGACGATGCGGCCCTTCAGCGTCTCGTTCGCGGTCCGGCGGCGGTTATCGGCAAAGTGGCGATCGGCTCGGTCCAGGATTTCCGCGAGCTGCTGATCGGTCAGCGAATCAATCGAAAGGAGGTCCACAAGCGCTTGGCTTATTGTGGACCCGGCAGATTGGCCAGCGCGTCGATGGCGCCTTGAAGAATATGGGCCGCCGCCAGAGCATCGACCTTTTCGGCACGCTTGGCGCGGCTCAGGTCGGCTTCAATCATTGCGCGCTCTACAGCCTGCGTCGACCAGCGCTCGTCCCACAGGAGCAGGGGCAGCTCGAGCGGCGTCAAGTTTCTCGCGAATGCCCGCACGGATTGGGTCCGAGGGCTATCGGTCCCGTCCATATTCAACGGCAAACCCATGACTAAGCCAATTATGCTCTCACGGAAAATGAATGCCTGGAGACTGTTGAGATCCTGCGTGAACTTGGTCCGGCGGATCGTCTCCACCGGACCGGCGAAATGCCAGCCGGCATCGCAGATCGCGAGGCCAATCGTCTTCGTTCCCACGTCCAGGCCGGCGAGTTTCCCGTCAGCGGGCAGCGCTCCGGCGAACTCACTCGCGTTATTCGTGATCAGCGCTGCCAAGCCTCCAGCCTCCGTTGCGCGTCGCGGCGGACCGCTCCCCAGAAGAGCGCAAAGTCGTAGACGTGATAGTTGTTGCCGGGGAGGACGTAGGGTCCGAGCGGCGGAATGTTGCCGTCAATAATCAGGAGACCCTTGTCGCAATGAGCGCCAACCACGCCTTCAGTCACGGTCGCGGACATCAGGTCCGCGCTGGGCACGAGTGTGCCGGGGTTCATCCGGGGAGAGCCCACGCCGTTCTGCGTGCCGCTAATCGGATTGACGCAGAGCAGGTCCTCGCGCTTCCGCTTTTCGCCCGAAAAACCTGACGAACTTTCATAAGAATTGAGCACAAGCTCCGGATTTGCGGGGTCAGCGAAACTCAGCCACGACAATATGCAGCCAGTCTGATCGTCCTTTTGGCACGGGCGCATGCCGAGAGCCGGGCCATCCGCGACCGTGCTGATCGGCCACCCCACCACGTAGGCCGCGACAATGCGCCGGGCGATCGGCTTTCCTGCGATCTTCTCTTTGAGCAAGCGCTCGAGGTGCAATGCGCCCTGACTGTGTGCAGCGAGGATGATCGGGCGATCCCCGGCTTCGCTCAGGAACTGGTCGAATGCCGCTGAGACGTCTGAATAGGCGAGGTCAAGCGCCTTTGTTGCGTCCGCGCTGTTCAGCAGGAAGGCACCGAATGCTGCTTGGCGATAACGAGGTGCCCACACCTTCCCAGAACCGTTGAAAGCGCTCGCCTGGCTCTGGACGAAGAGGTTGGTTCGGAAGTCCGTGTCGCCGCCGGCCTGAAGCGGAGCATTCCATCGGTCGCGCTCGAGATAAGTCGTCGGGTGGATGTAGAAGACCGCCGCATTGCCGAGATGCTCCTCTGACATGCCGGCGGGGAGCCAGTGTGATGGATCGGTCGGAAGGTCCGGGCGCGCCACCCAATTTTCCGCTTTGGAATAGTCCGGATCCCCGCCGCCTTCGGCAGCCTGGAAGTGGCCGGTGGGCACGGCGCTCTTGATCAGCACCCGGTCGCCGAACTGAAATATTGCGAAGGCCGCGGCGACTGCGAGCAGTGTAATGAAGAGCACCACCATCAGGAATCGCCGCGCGCACATTGGCCGGCGCCCTATTCAGCCCAGGCCTGCCGAGCAAGCCGCACGCGCCCAACATCTTGCGATCAACGTCTTGACGTTATTGCTCCTGCCGATCTTGCAGGCCCCCAGACCCATGATGCGCGGCGCTGCAGGCGAAGCTCGACGAGCTGATCAAGGCGAGTGCCGAAGCCCGGAACACTTTCATCGGCCTGGAAAACCATGGGGGAGCACGAGATTGAGGAGCTCCGGCCCTTGCCCGAATCGGTCGTCGACACTCCTGCGCGCGACAGCTGAGATTAAGGGTCCGGGGATTATGTCGGCCGCTGATGCTGGATCGACGCACTTTTCTTGGCACGGCTGCCGCGTCCGTTATCGGTTTCGCGCTGCTGCGGGCGCCCGGCCGGACGGAAGCAGCTGCGAGTTTCAAAGTGATGCACAGCGATGCCGAGTGGCTCCGGATCCTTGGCCGCCAACGCTATGACGTGCTCAGGCACGCGGGCACGGAGCGGGCGTTCACCAGCCCTTTGCTGAATGAGCATCGCAGAGGCGTTTTCGCCTGTGCCGGCTGCGCCCTGCCGTTGTTCAGCTCGGCAACCAAGTTCGAAAGCGGGACAGGCTGGCCGAGCTTCTGGAGGGCCCTGCCGCACGCGACCTTGGAACACGCGGACCGCAGCCTTCTGATGGAGCGGACCGAAGTGCTTTGCTCGAGGTGCGGCGGTCACCTGGGTCATGTCTTCGACGATGGGCCGGAGCCGACCGGACTGCGCTACTGCATGAATGGCTTGGCGCTCAGCTTCCGATCAACCTGACTTCAACAATCCTTCACTATCTTGCATTAGAATTTCGCTTGAGCGTCGGAGCGAGGACTTCGGGTCCTGCGTGCTCCGCCCAGTCTCCGCCTTCGCGGAGTGACATCCGCGCCTGATCAACGCCATTGGGGGCTTGCGCGGTGACATCCACGACGATTGCCAGAGAACGATGTGGCTAAGAAATTGGCGACCGCACAACCGACGCCACGGCGTCAAAAGCGCCGCGACGTGGCGCTTCCCGGCTTTGCGTTGCTCCAGGATGGAACCACCCACGCCATCTCGATCGTCGATCTGTCTTACGACGGCTGCAAGATCGAGACGGAATTCGCCTTCAAGGCGGGAACGAAGCTCAAACTGTCGGTCCTGAGGTTAGGCTGTTTGCCTGCACGCGTGGTTTGGACGGCAGACGGGAAAGTGGGCCTCTGCTTCGCACCCGACGCGAGCTTCGAGCGCGAAGAGACCGACCGCAGCCACGAACGCATCGAACTGGCAGCGGACGTGTCACTGCGCCGGGCTGGAAGATACCGCTACCAGGGACGGACCTTCGACGTGTCGCCGAGCGGCTGTAAAGTGGAGTTCGTCGAGCTGCCGCGGCCGGAGGAGCTTCTGTGGGTCAAGTTCGACGGGCTCGAGCCGATCGAAGCGCGGGTCCGATGGGTCGAGGGCTTCACCGGTGGCGTGGAGTTTGCACGGCCGCTCTATCCCGCGGTGTTCGACCTGCTCCTCGAGAGGCTGAGGCTGGGTTCCTGACAAAAAGAGGCGGCCGCGGATAGCCGCGACCGCCGCCTCTGGTCCGAAATCAGCCGAAGATCAGTAATTCACCGTCATATCGAACTGGGCAGTGTAGGTGCCCTGCTGCTGGTTGGCGGCAATGTTGAAGGTACCGCCAACGAACACAGTGAGCTTGCCGGTCGAGTCCGTGACCCGGCTCAATCCGCCGCTATTGAGCACAAGCAAAGCCGGGATCGTTGCAGCGCAGCCCGCCGTACAGATGACGCCACCGGCCGGCTGACCCAACGTCAACGTGACCGTGGCGCTGGGATCGCCCAGGCCATCGAATTGTGCGCGGCTGGTCGCACCAGCGAGAGCGACGACGCCGCCCGTCACGCTGCGAAGACCCGTATCGGCATTGATCGCGACTGTACCGTTCGAAGCGGCATCGCCAGCGACGGTGCCAAAGTCGAGGTCGGAAATCGCCGTCAAGGTCAGGGACTTGAGAACAGTGCCCTTGGCATTCGCCTGAGCCGAGGCCGAAGCGGCGAGAGCCGGCGTGGCCGTGAGCATGGAAGCGGCAAGCGCCGCGAGAGCAAAATTTATACGCATCTTGGTTCCCCACTTGGAATGGAGCGTGAAGAATGCGCTCAGGTTTTCAAAACTGGTTGAAAGAACAAAGTTCGTTTTAACTTAACCTCATTTGTAAGCCATTTGAGGCCAGACAAGCCAAACTTCTCTGGCAAGATGGGTTGGTTACGGGCCAGGTAACCGAAATTCTTCGCTCATTTTCGTCGCCACCGACGTCACCAGAACAAACCGACGCATTTAACAACGCGTTTTCCGCTTTTCGCCAGGCTTGCGCAACTCGCTTGCCGCTCTTCCACACGGCCGCTATCCGCCGCGCATCATGTCAGTGACGAACGAACAGGTCCGCCATATCGCGCGGCTCGCCCGGATCGCGATGGGCGACGAGGAGATCGAGCGACTGGTTCCGGAGCTCAACAATATCCTCGGATGGGTCGAGCAGCTTGGCGAAGTGAACACGGACGGCGTGGAACCGCTGACCGCGGTCATCGATCAGAAGCTGCGGCTGCGCGAGGATGTCGTGAACGATGGCAACATCCGCGACGAGATCCTCGCCAATGCGCCCGAAGCGCATCACGGCTTCTTCGCAGTGCCGAAGGTGATCGAGTGAGCGAGCTGAATTCGAAGACGATCGCGGAGTTGAGGCATGGCATTCGCTCGGGCGAGTTCACCGCGCGCGAGATCGCTGAGAGCTTCAATGCGGCTGTCGCTCAGGCGAAGTCACTAAATGCCTATACGGTCGAAACGCCGGACGACGCTATCGCAGCCGCCGAGGTAGCGGACAAGGCGAGGGGCTCCGGCGATCTTCCTTCCCTCGCCGGCATTCCGCTCGGCATCAAGGACCTGTTCGCTACGCGTGGTGTCGACACGACGGCCGGCAGCAAGATCCTGACCGGCTTCAAGCCGCCGTACGAAAGCACCATTACTGCGAACCTGCGCAAGGCCGGCGCAGGTATGCTCGGCAAGCTGAACATGGACGAGTTCGCCATGGGCTCGTCGAACGAGACCAGCGCCTACGGTCCCGTCATCAGCCCGTGGCGACGCAATGGCAGCAATGTCGGCCTGACGCCCGGTGGTTCGTCGGGTGGCTCGGCAGCTGCTGTCGCTGCTGAAATCGCACCCGGCGTGACCGGAACGGACACCGGCGGCTCAATCCGGCAGCCTGCCGCTTTCGTGGGTATCTGCGGCATCAAGCCGACTTACGGTCGCTGCTCGCGCTGGGGCGTCGTCGCTTTCGCAAGCTCGCTCGACCAGGCCGGGCCCATGGCCAAGTCGGTCCGTGATTGTGCGATCCTGCTCGAAGCGATGGCCGGGTTCGATCCCAAGGATTCCACCTCGCTGGACCTGCCGGTGCCACAGTGGGAAGCTGGATTGTCGAGCGATCTCAGGGGCAAGCGCGTTGGTATTCCGAAGGAATATCGCATCGACGGGGTGCCTTCCGAGATTAATGCGCTGTGGGATCGCGGCATCGAATGGCTGAAGGACGCCGGCGCGACGCCGGTCGAAATCAGCCTTCCGCACACCAAGTACGCGCTTCCGACCTATTACATCATCGCTCCGGCTGAAGCCTCGTCGAACCTCGCCCGCTATGACGGTGTCCGTTACGGACTGCGCGACACGCCTCCCGGCGGCAACCTGGATGCCATGTACTCGGCGACGCGCGCGGATGGCTTCGGCGCGGAGGTGAAGCGCCGGATCATGATCGGCACCTATGTGCTCTCGGCCGGGTTCTACGACGCCTATTTCACCAAGGCGCAGAAAGTCCGGGCACTGATCAAGCAGGACTTTCGCAAGGCCTTCGAGAAGTGCGACGTGATCCTCACGCCGACCGCGCCGTCGGCGGCTTTCGGCATCGGTGAGACGACAGATCCGCTCGCAATGTACCTCAACGACGTGTTCGCCGTGCCTGCGAGCCTCGCAGGTCTTCCGGCGATGTCGGTGCCGGGCGGCCTCGACGAGCAGGGGCTTCCGCTCGGGCTGCACCTGATCGGAAACGAGCTGGACGAACAGACCGTCCTGAATGCATGCCTCGCGATCGAGGAGCGCGCGGGCTTCACTGCAAAGCCGGACAAGTGGTGGTAACGATGGCTGATCCAACAGCACCTTTCCGTATCAAGGGTGAAACAGGCGAGTGGGAGGTCGTGGTCGGCCTCGAAGTCCACGCGCAGATCACGGCGACCGCGTCCAAGCTGTTCTCCGGCGCCGCGACCGCGTTCGGCGCGGAGCCCAATACACAGGTCAGCCTGGTCGACGCGGCGATGCCCGGCATGCTTCCCGTGCCGAACCGGGAGTGCCTTCGTCAGGCGGTGCGTACTGGCATGGCGCTCGACGCGAAGATCAACCGCTGGAGCCGGTTCGACCGGAAGAACTACTTCTATGCCGACCTGCCGCAGGGCTATCAGATCAGCCAGCTCTATCACCCGATCGTCGGCGAGGGCGAAGTCGAGGTCCTCCTCGACGACAAGGACGAGAGCAGCGCCAAGCGCATCGGCATCGAGCGCATTCACGTCGAACAGGATGCTGGCAAGCTGATGCACGACCAGCACCCGACGATGAGCTACGTCGACCTCAATCGCAGCGGCGTTGCCCTGATGGAGATCGTGTCGCGTCCCGACATGCGCTCTCCTGCAGAAGCAGGGGCTTACCTGCGGAAGCTGAGAGCAATCCTGCGCTACGTCGGCTCGTGCGACGGCAACATGGAAGAGGGCTCCATGCGCGCCGACGTGAACGTCAGTGTTCGCAAGCCCGGAGCCGAGTTCGGCACGCGCACGGAAACGAAGAACGTCAACTCGGTGCGCTTCGTCATGGCCGTCGTGGAGCATGAGGCGAAGCGTCAGGTCGAACTGATCGAAGGCGGAGGCGAGGTCGCGCAGGAAACACGGCTGTTCGACCCCGACAACGGTGTCACGCGCTCGCTGCGCTCGAAGGAAGACGCCCACGATTATCGCTACTTCCCCGACCCAGACCTGCTGCCGGTCGAGCTCGATGACGCATTTCTCGAGGAATGTCGCGGGAGCTTGCCCGAGCTGCCCGACGCTAAGCGGAAGCGATATGAAAACCTGGGCATAACGCATTACAATGCCGGCGTTTTGACCGCGGAGGTCGAGACTGCTCGCTGGTTCGATACACTGCTGAAAGCAGGTGCCGAGCCCAAACAGGCGGCCAATTGGGTCGTGGCCGAATTGTTCGGCGCACTCAATCGCCGCAGCGAAAGCATCGATCAGAGTCCTGTGTCGCCCGTGCAGGCCGCCGAACTGCTGAGACTTGTTGCTGACGGCACGATATCCGGCACGATCGCCAAACAGGTCTTCGACATCATGCTTGAGACCGGCGATGGTGCGAATGCGATCGTGGAGAGCCGCGGTCTCAAGCAGACCAGCGACACCGGCGCGATCGACGCGGAGATCGACAAGATTCTCGCCGCGAACGCTGACAAGGTCGAGCAGTACAAAAGCGGCAAGCAGCAGCTGTTCGGCTTCTTCGTTGGACAGACGATGAAGGCGATGGCCGGCAAGGCCAATCCGCAGATCGTCAACGAGCGGTTGCGGGCGAAGCTGTCATGATGATTTGCCCCTAAAGGAGTAGCTGCGAAGTATATGCGGAAGGTCCTTTTTGCCGCCGGTGCGGCGCTCCTCGCCACGCAGTCAGCGGCCCAGCCACCACACGCGCCCAAGCTCCTGGTCGTGATCGCCGTCGATCAGTTCTCGGCGAACCTGTGGGACGAATATCGGCCGCACTGGACAGGCGGGTTTGCCAAGCTCGCCCAAGGGGCCGTGTTCCACAACGGCTATCAGAGCCACGCGAATACGGAGACCTGCCCCGGCCACTCGACTATTTTGACCGGCGATCATCCGGCGCGGACCGGGATCATCACGAACACCTGGATCGACCAGTCGGTCCAACGGTCAGACAAGGACGTCTATTGCGCAGAGGACGAGCGGATGCCGGGCAGCGGCTCGTCAAGCTACACAGTCTCGCCAGTCCACCTGATGGTTCCGACTCTTGGCGAGTTGCTCAAGCAGGCGAAGCCGGGCAGCCGGAGCGTCGCCGTCGCCGGCAAGGACCGCGCCGCCATCATGATGGGCGGCCACACAATTGATCAGCGCTGGTACTGGACTGGTGCGAAGTTCGAGACTGACAACGAATCCGCACGGGTCCCGCAGGTCGTCGGCAAGGTGAACGCGCTTGCGGCGGCGGGTCTCGCGACGGATCGCCCGGCTCTCGACGCAACCACTTATTGCCAGACGAAGGCACGAGAGCTGCCAATCCAGGGCGGCGGCAAGCCCGTCGGCGCGGGCCGCCTGGCGCGCAAGGCTGGGGATCAGTCTGCGTTCCGGGCCACGCCCGAACTCGACGGCGATACGCTCGCCCTTGCTGCCGGTCTCATCGACGAAATGCAGCTCGGTCGCGGCGCGAGCCCCGACCTGCTGGCGATCAGCCTCTCCGCGACTGACTATGTCGGCCACAGCTACGGCACGGAGGGCGAGGAGATGTGCCTGCAGTTGACCGAACTCGACCGCGAACTGGGCGACTTCCTCGCGGTTCTCGACGGCCGCGGCATCGACTATGCTGTGGCCCTGACTGCCGATCACGGCGGCCTCGATATTCCCGAACGGCTTCAGACGGTGGGCGTTAAGGACGCATCACGTGTGGATCCCGCGCTGAGTCCTGCGCCGATGGGCGCCGCGCTCGTGAAGCAGCTGGGACTGCGTGGTCCAGGCCTGTTGGGCACGGGACCGTCAGGGGATTTCTGGATCGACGCAAGTCTCTCGCCGGCCGACCACACCCGGCTGCTGAATGCCGCCGTCGCCGCCTACAAAGCTCACCCGCAGGTCGAGGCAGTCTACACCGGCAGGCAGATCGCTGCGACGCCGCGGCCAAAGACGAGCCCGGATAAATGGTCGATCCTCGAGCGTCTGCGGGAGAGCTATTATCCTGGCCGCTCGGGCGACTTCCTCGTCGTCCTCAAGCGCGATGTGACGCCGATCGCCGATACGACGCGCTACGTTGCAACCCACGGAAGCGTCTGGGACTACGACCGCCGCGTCCCTGTCGTCTTCTGGCGGAAGGGGATAGCGCCGGTCGCCAGCAACACTGTCGTCGAGACCGTAGACATCATGCCGACGGTCGCCTCGTGGATCGGCGTTCCAGTCGCTGCGGACTCGGTCGATGGCCGCTGTCTTCCGGGCGTTGGATCGTGCGTCCACTAAGAACCTAGAAACAAAGCACTTTTCTTTCCTAAACAGTTGAGTCATCCTCTCGCACGTAAAGTGCGTAGAGGGGCGTGTGCGCCCTTCGAGGGGGTGCCATGATTCGGATGACCGATGTTGCGGTCCTGCTTGCGGCAAGTGTCGCCACGGGCGCGTGCGTCCAGACCAAGCAATATGCCGACATGCAGTTCACGCCGCCGCAGGGCGACTACAAGCTGCTGGTCCTCCGCCCCGACGTCACCGTCGGGTCACTGACCACCGGCGGCATGGTCGAGCCTCGTGCAGACTGGACCGACGAGGCGCGCGCAAACATCGTCGCGGCGCTTCGAGCTCAGCAATCGGGTCACGGTGGCAAAGTCACGATTGTCGAGCACTGGAACCAGCTTCCCGGTGTCGCGCCGGAGGAGCTGGCGGACATTGAGCGCCTGAACGGAGCCGTCGCAGACTCGATCGTCGTCCACAAATATCTAGGCGACTATTTGCCCACGAAGCGGGGCAAGGGCCTCGACTGGACGCTTGGCCTCGACGCCGTCCGGCTCGGTCAGAAGACCGGCTACGACTATGCATTGTTCATGCACGCCGAGGACCAGGTCGCGTCCGGCGGACGGATTGCTCTTGGCGTGATCGGACTTGCCGGCTGCATCGTCGGCTTTTGCGCGCCCAACGTCGGCGGCGCACAGCAACTCGATTATGCGTCACTGGTTGACCTCAAGACGGGCGAGGTTGTCTGGTTCAACGTCGTCCTCGCCTCCAGCGAAGTTCCAGGCATCAGGTTCGGCGACATCCGCACGCCTCAGGGCGCGTCGCAGATGGTCGACCGGCTCCTCGGCCGCATGAGGCCCGGCGATGCGATCCGCGAATCCGCCTCGGCGAAGGACACGCACTGATGTGCGGCCGCTGCCTCGAATTGAGCCGCCGTTCGCTGCTCATCGGCGGGGCGGCCGCGACGGCGTCAATCCACGCCGGCGTCGCGGAGGCTCGAATCAAGCCACAGGACATGGTCCCGTTGGTTGGTCCTGGCTTCAAACCCACCGAACGCGACGAAATGGGGCTGTGGAAGGAGATGGATCGCGCCGAGGAGGAGATCGCCGGCTCCAACCTGCTAATCAACGATCCGAAGCTAACCGGCTACCTCAAGGGAATCATTGGTAAAGTCGGCGGTGCTGCGGCTCAGGATTTCCGCATCTACCTGGCGCACATTCCTGACTTCAATGCGATGATGTTCCCGAGCGGTTTTGCGGTGGTCTTTACCGGCCTGCTGCTCCGCATGCGGAACGAGGCCCAGTTGGCCGGGGTAATCGCGCACGAATTCGGGCCACTTCCTGCGCCGTCACATGATCCGTTCCTGGCGCGACCAGAAGCGCAAGACCGACATCTTCGCCGTGGGGGCGATGCTCGCTGGCGTCGGCGGCGCAGGGGCCGGCGTCTACCTCGGAAATTATGTTCAGCTCGCGCAACTCGGTACTCTGCTGTCGCTGTTTCAGTACAGCCGCGTGATGGAGGCCGAAGCCGACGCGATGGGCGCGAAGCTAATCGCACAAACGGGCTATCCGCCGATCGAAATGGCGAACATCTGGGAACAGTTGATCGGCGAGGAGGACGCGACTGCACGCTATCGCGGTAAGCACCGTAGGCGCGGCTCACTGTTCGATACGCACCCGTCCGAGGGCTCGCGCATGGTCGATCTACGCGCGGACGCCGCCGAGCTCACGGTTCCCGGAAAGCCGTATGACGCCGGGCGCCACCGCTACCTGTCGATGATTGGCGGCATTCGGCCGATGCTGCTCGACGATCAGGTGAAGCTCAACGATCCGGGCGGAAGCCAGTACCTCATCGAGACTCTCGCGCAGGACGGCTGGAACGGGCTCCTTCGCTTCTTCGAAGGCGAGGTGTGGAGGCTTCGGAACCGCCCCGGCGACCAGATCCGAGCCGACCAAAGCTATGCCGCCGCGGTCGCTTATCCCGACGCTCCGGCCGACGCGTGGCGTTGGCACGGGATTTCGTTGATGAAGCAGGGCCGGCCCGCGGAGGCGAGGGCCGCGTTCACTCGCTATCTCACGATGAAACCCGACGCGCCCGATGCCCCCTGGGTACGGCAGATGGCCGGCTGAGAAGGCGAAAAACCATGAAGATCGTCACAGCACTGATCATCTCATTAGCCGCCGTTGCTTTGCCCGCCTGCTCCAGCCTGGGTACCGGCGAATATGGCTACAGCAGCTATGGAATGGTCAGCGTCCACAGAGTCAGTGTCGGCGATGGCCAAATGTCCGTGGTCCCTCCACGGAACTACAACCGTCACCGCCGGATCCTCTTCTCCGACGTCGGTGACGTCGAGGATTGGACGCTGAACGGGCCGATCCTCGACGGCATTAGCTTCGTAAGTGGCATGAAGAACAACCGCGAGCTGATCCGTCAGCGCCGCACCGCCGACCAGCAGGTACCACGCTTCCGTTCGGACATGACCGCGCCGGAGATCACGGCGATGCTCGAAAGCCTCTACCGCGTGAAGGGGGGGGCGGTTGAGCTGAGGACCCTTACGCTACAGCCGCGCCAGTTCCTTGGAGCGAACGGATTCCAATGGGATTACGAGCATCTCGACACCGACGAGCTCTGGCGCAAGGGCAGGGCGGTCGGCGCGGTGATCGACGGTAAGCTTTACATGATCCTCATGGATGCGGCCCGCTCCCATTATTACGAGACGCAGCTTCCCGACTTCGAATCGATCGTCGCTTCGGCTCAGCGGCACGGCTAGCCAACCGGCGAGATCGGCCCCGGCGAGGGGTTGGTGCCGGGTGATGTGGGCGTAGGCACATCGATGTCCGGCCCCTGCGGCGGTGTTTCGGGTGGCGGCTGGATCGGCTGCCCGGGCTGGCTTGGCTCGGCCGGGGTCTGCGGCGGCGTCTCGGGGACTGTGGGTTGCTGTTGCATCGGCGCGGTTCTCCTTTTGAGACCGAACGCCGTGCGCCGCCGTGGGTTGCTCATCGGCGCGTGCCTGTTATAGGCCCGCATCCTTTCAGGCGTCCGCGCGGGCGTGGCGAAATTGGTAGACGCGCTGGATTTAGGTTCCAGTGGGAAACCGTGGGGGTTCGAGTCCCTCCGCCCGCACCAGCCGCCGCAGTCGCCGAAGTCGCCGAAGCCAGATTATTCAGGACCTTAGCAACGTGACCATCAAGACCGTCGAGACCGAGAACGAGGGCCTGAAGCGCGCCTTCATGCTGACCATTCCCGCCAAGGACATCGAGGCGCGGGTCGAACAGGAAGTGAAGCGGCTTGCCCCGCAAATTCGCATGCCTGGCTTCCGCCCCGGGAAGGTCCCGCCGAACCTCATCCGCAAGATGCATGGCGATAGCCTGCAGGGCGAAGCGCTGAACACAGCGGTTCAGGATGGCGTTCAGCAGCTGTTGGCGGACCAGAACATCCGTCCGGCGCTCCAGCCGCAGGTGGAGCTCGATGAAGCGTATGAGCCCGGCAAGGACGCCGAGGTCCGCGTCCGCCTCGAAGCGCTCCCCGACGTACCGCCGGCGCAGATCGAAGATCTCAAGATCGACCGGCTTACGGTCGAAGTCGACGATTCCGCCGTCGACGAGCAGCTGAAACAGCTCGCCAGCGCCAACAAGAACTGGAACGACGCGCCGAAGAAGCACGTTGCTGCGACCGGCGACCTCGTCGTCATGGATTACGACGGCAAGGTCGACGGAGATCCGTTCGAAGGTGGCAAGGGCGAAGACATGTCGGTCGAGCTTGGCTCGGGTCGTCTGATCCCTGGCTTCGAGGACCAGTTGGTCGGTGCAAAGGCGGGTGACGAGCGTCAGCTCAACGTGACCTTCCCGGCCGATTATCCGGTCGGCGAACTCGCCGGCAAGGACGCAACCTTCGACGTCAAAGTGAAGGCGGTGAAGACCGCCGGCGAAACCAAGATCGACGATGACTTCGCCAAGGCGCTCGGCCTCCAGAGCCTTGATCAGCTTCGCGGCCTGATCCGCGGTCAGCAGGAGCAGGAGCTCAATGGACTAACGCGTACGCATATGAAGCGCCAGTTGCTCGATCAGCTCGCCGACCGTCACGACTTCCCTGTGCCGCAGTCCATGGTCGACGCGGAGAATGAGAATATCCTGAACCAGCTTCGGCACGAGGCGAGCCATGAGGAAGATCCGCAGGCCGCCCTCGCCGAAATCGAGAAGGATGCGTCCGAATATCGCCGCATCGCCGAACGCCGCGTGCGCCTCGGCCTGCTTCTTTCTGAGATTGGCGGCGCAAACGGCGTGCAAGTGAGCGAGCAGGAAATGCGCAACCTGATCGTCCAGGCTGCTTCGCAGTATCAGGGCCAGGAGCGCGAACGCTTCCTCCAGCTCGTTCAGCAGGAGCCGATGTTCGCCGCCCAACTGCGCGCGCCGCTCTATGAGGACAAGGTCGTCGACTTCCTTTTCTCCAAGGCTGACGTCACCGACCGTACCGCGACCCGCGAGGAGATTGAGGCTGATCTCGAGAGCGAGGAAGGTCATGTCCACGGTCCGGGTTGCGGCCACGACCATGGCCACGCACCCACGAAGAGGCCGAAGGCGAAGAAGGCTGCCCCTAAGAAGGCCAAGGCTGCAGAAGAGCCGCAGCCGGAAGAGCCCGCCAAGGGCGGGCCGGTGGAGGCGAAGGGTTCCAAGCCGAAGGCGGCAAAGCCGCTGAAGGACGAGCCTGGCCGCAAGCCTGCCGAAGCGAAAGCCGAGCCGAAGCCGGCAGCCAAGAAGGCTCCAGCGAAGAAGCCTGCGAAGAAGGGTTGAGCGAGCTCCAGCTCGTCTGCTCCGACTTCGACGCCGCGCTCGATCTGTTGCGCGGCGCGGGGGTTAGCCTGGACCTCATCTATCCGGCAGACGATCCGCACAGCGCCGTTCTGACGCATAACGGCGCACGTATTCGTCTGACGAGCAGGCCAGACGTCGGGGAGCCCTCCGCCGAGCTGCCGCCGTTCAAGCCCGAGTTCGTGTTGACGCGCGGTGGCGCTTCCGGGACTGGGCGCGCCGGTATGCGCTATCGCGACCTGATCCCGACCCGCCTCGGCGGGCGGTACATCGCGTCGCACATCACGATCCCCGAAGGTGGTCCTGTTGCCGACTGGGTCCATTTCCATCGCATTACCGTTCAGGCGCTCATGGTCGCTCGCGGCTGGGTGCGCGTCGTCTACGAAGACCAGGGCGACCCGTTCGTGCTGAACGCTGGCGACCTCGTCCTTCAACCGCCTGGAATCCGGCATCAGGTGCTCGAGAGCTCGCCGGGCTTGGAGGTCATCGAGATTGCCGCTCCGGCGCTGCACGCGACCTTTGCCGATCACGAGATGGCACTGCCGAACGGCACGCTCGCTGCCGATCGAGACTTCTCAGGTCAGCATTTCCTGCGGCACGTTGCGGCGCAGGCTTCGTGGACGCCTTTCCACGGCGGGGAGGTCCAGGAGACAGCCATGCGAGCCGCGACGCGCGGCATTGCCGACTTCCGGACATTGCGCCAGGAGGGGCCGAGCATCGACGTGCCTCCGCACGCTGGCGAACTGGTGTTCGGCTTCGTTCTCCGAGGAAACGCGGAGCTTGGCTTTGACGAAGGGCATAAGCTTGTCCGTGAGGACTCGTTCGTCATTCCGCCCGGCAAAACCTGGAGCCTTCGAAACATGTCTGACGATTTCCGCCTGCTGCATGTCACGACGGAGCGGCTTGGCTAACGATCGCTTAGCTGTTCAAACCTATCTATAGCCGCAGTCTATTCGAGGGGGATTGATTGGACCGTCCGGAATTGCCGCGCATCGCTGTGCTCCTGCCTTGCTACAATGAGGAAGCAGCGATCGGGGAGACCGTGCGCGGTTTCCGCGACGCCCTGCCGTCGGCGACGATCTACGTTTACGACAACAACAGCCGCGATCGCACCCGCGAGGTGGCCGCGGAGGCTGGCGCCGTCGTGCGTTCGGAAAAGCAGCAAGGCAAAGGCAATGTGGTGCGGCGAATGTTCGCCGACATCGACGCCGATGTTTACGTGATGGCCGACGGTGACCTGACCTACGATCCCCGGGCCGCCCCGGCGATGGTCGATATGTTACTCGCAGATCAGCTGGACATGATCGTCGGCACCCGGCGCCACGAGGAAAAGGACGCGTATCGCGGCGGCCACGTCCTCGGGAACAAGATCTTCACCGGCCTTCTCTCGGGACTATTCGGTCGCAGCTTCAGCGACATCTTCTCCGGCTATCGCGTCTTCTCCCGCCGGTTCGTGAAGAGCTTTCCAGTCCTCTCCTCCGGCTTCGAGATCGAAACCGAAATGAGCGTTCACGCGCTTGAGCTGCGCATGCCGGTCGGCGAGGTCGAGACAAGTTACGGTGCCAGGCCCGAGGGATCGCACTCGAAGCTCTCCACCTATGGTGACGGGTGGCGGATCCTGCGCACGATATCGACGCTCTACCGCGTCGAGCGCCCGGTGCTTTTCTACGGCGGCATCGGAGCGATCCTGGTGGTCGCTCGCCTTCGTGCTCGCCGGGCCGCTCATCGTGACCTATATGCACACGGGCCTGGTGCCACGCTTCCCGACGGCGATCCTGGTCACCGGGATGACCATCATCGCGGTGCTCTGTTTTTTCACCGGTTTGATCCTCGACACGGTGACGCGCGGCAGGCGAGAGATACGGCGGCTTGCCTACTTTCCCTGGAAGCCCCGGGATCACTGTAGCTTTCCTGCATCACAGGCGCACAATTGTGTCGGATGCGTGACAATCCTGCCTCCCGGCGATCTCTAACCTCGGTTAGCCTTTCGGCGCGAATTGAAGCGGAGCGCTCGTGCTTCGCCGAACTCGGGGGGTATATGAAGCGGACGAACACGATCCTTCGTACCGGTGTGGCTATTGCCGCGCTGGCCACAGCAACGGCAGGAGCTCAAGCGCAGAGCATGCAGCCGCCGCCCGCAGTGGTGGCCGGACAGGCGCCGCCCGCTTCGCCCGCCGCTTCGGCTCAGGGGCCCGGCAACGATATCGTCGTCACGGGCTCGCGCATCCGCCGCAATCCGCTCGATCTCGATGCGCCTCGAATTTTCATCGACCAGAAGGACATTGCCAAAACCGGCCTCAACTCGATCAACGACGTTCTTCAACGTCTTCCGAGCTCGGGCGGTGGTCTAAACAGCAAGTTCAACAACTCGGGCAACCTTGGCAACCCGCCGGACGGCGGCGGCGTCGGCGCCGGCGCAGCGGAGATCGACCTGCGCTATCTTGGCTCGCGTCGTGTGCTCGTGCTCGTCGACGGCCTCCGTTACGTGAACGGCGCGTCGGCCGCGGGCGTGCCGGGCTCGACCGACCTCAATTCGATTCCCGAAAGTGCGATCGAACGGGTCGAGGTGCTACAGGACGGCGCTTCCGCGATTTACGGTTCTGACGCGATCGCGGGTGTCGTCAACTCATCACGAAGCGTCGCCAGGCAGGCTTCGTCGCAAGCGCGCAGCTTAGCGGCTACTGGCAGGAGGGCGACGGTTTCACCCAAAATTACCAGCTGAGCTGGGGCAACGGAAGCAACGGCCCGCTGCAGGTCGTCATCGGCGGCGATTACGTGAAGCAGAAGGGCGTTTCCGCGGGCGATCGGTCGATCTCGGCCTTCCCGGCTCCTTATGCCAACAGCTGCGCCGCGGGCGGCTGCTCGGGTTTCACACCGCTCGGCCGTTTCGATGTGCTTCAAAATCCGGCGCTGCCGCGCTCGGCGACGAACGACTTTCTCGATCTGACGCTGAATGCGCCGGTGGTTGGGCGTGCCCGTCTATAATCCGGCCAATCCGACCGGTCCGGGCACCGACTTCCACAATTTCGGCACGCCCGATCGCTTCAACTTCGCACCGTACAATTCCTCCAAATCCCGCTGGAGCGCTACGGCGTCTTCGCCAACGCGAAGTACGACATACGCCTGACGATTCATTCTCGCTCAAGGGAGTGTGGAACGAGCGCAAGTCGAAGAATCAGGCCGCTCCGTTGCCGTTCGGCATCGGGCCGGCGCTCGGCATCACGCCGGTCCTCGACGCCACGATCGTCGACGCACCAATCCGTTCAATCCGTACGGAGTGACGCTCGACGTCGAACAACATGGACTTCATCCTGCGCCGTTTCGTCGAAGGCGGTCCGCGCCGGTTCTCGCAGAAGGTCGACACCTATTACGTGTCGGCCACCCTCGACGGCCGTTTCGGGATGCTCAACCAGCGATTGGTACTGGGACATCAACGGCGTCTACGGCAAGAACAAGGCCAAGCAGACGATGTTCGGCAACATCAACTCGAAAATCTGCGGTATCGCTCTTGGCCCGGTCGCCGACCTGCGCGGCGACGCCCGGGCTGCATCCCGTTCAACTTGTTCGGCGGCGCAGGCTCGATCACTCCGGCGATGATCGATTGGGTTACGTTCGTCCAGCACGACAGCAGCGAGCAGACGACGTAGGACTTCACGGCGAACGTATCGGGCAAGCTGTTCGAACTTCCGGGCGGCCCGCTCGGCCTCGCGGTTGGCGTTGAATATCGCAAGCTCAGCGGCCGTTTCGATCCTGATCCGATCGTCAGTGCCGGCTTCAGCTCGGATATTCCGGCCCAGCCGACCAAGGGCAGCTATAATGTCAAGGAAGCCTATGCGGAGTTCAACGCTCCGCTGCTTGCCAGGACGTACCTGCGTCGAGTTGCTCGAAGTGGACGCGGCCGTCGCGTATCGGACTATTCGACGTCGGCTCGACGACGACTTTCAAGGGTCGGCGTGCAATTGGAAGCCGATCAAGGTGCTGCGTCTGCGCGGCTCCTACGCGGAAGGCTTCCGCGCTCCGTCGATCGGCGAACTATTTGGAACGCGTCGCGCTTCGACCAGACGATCAGCGATCCCTGCTCGAACGACAGCACGGCGCAGCGAGAACTTCCTCAACAATACCGACGTGAAAGCGCAATTGTATCGCTCACGGCGTGCCCGCCAATGGAAGCTACAGGCAGGCGAACCCGCAGATCTCCGTGCTGGTCGGCGGCAACGAAGACTTGAAGCCGGAAACGTCGAAGAGCTGGGTGTTCGGCGGCGTGCTTAGCCCGTCTGTCCTTCCGGGCCTGTCGATCGAGGTACAACCACTACAACATCAAGATCACGGCGCGATCCAGCCGTCGATGCGGCTGTGACGGTGACGAATTGTGAGGTGCACAACGACCCGACGGCCTGCGCCCTCGTTAGCCGCTCGCCGAGCGGCCAGCTGACCCAGGTTGCCGGCCTGCTGCGGAACATCGCGGCCATCAAGACCAAGGGATCGACGTCAACATCGCCTACCGTACGCAGAGGACGAGCTACGGCACGTTCGGCATCACCTGGAACAACACCTGCCTGAAGAAGTACGAGGTGATCGTGCCGATCGCCGGCGGAACGCAGGTGATCGGCCGCAAGGCACGGAGCAGGGCAGCCCGTCGCAGGGCTTCCCGAAGTGGAAGTCGGTCGGCATCCTCGACTGGGATCTGAACGACTTCGGCGCGACGGTTACCGGACGCTATGTCTCGAAGCTGCGTGAGAGCGATGGCAACATGATGGGCCACCGCTTCTACACCGACCTTCAGCTCCGCTGGACGCCGCGGTGTCTGGATCGCCGCATCGGCGTTGGCGGTCGGCGCGAACAACCTGTTCAACACCAAGGCGCCGGGCTGCAACACCTGCGACCTCAACAACTTCGATCCGACGATGTACGACCTCCGGGCCGCTACTTTTACGCGCGTGTCGGCGTGACGATGGGCGCGAGCCACGGTTACGCCGGCGTACACGCCGGCTCCGCCGCCGCCGCCGCCGGCAGTTGAGCCGGCCCCGCCCCACCGCCGCCGCCGCCGCCACCGGCCGGCGCCGGAGCGGGGCAACTAAAGGAGCGTAATCGATTAGGAAGAGGCGGTCCGGCGCAATGCCGGGCCGCCCCGGGCGTGAACTATCCTTACAAGCGAAGCACGGTCCGGCATGCGGGCGGCCCTTCTCTCACGCCGCCTTGAACCTTGCGGGTTTCACGCCGATGTAGGCTGCACCACAAAAGAGGATCCGTTTTCCGTGATCGACCATCAGGACATCGTTTCGCAGCTCGTTCCCATCGTCATCGAGCAATCCAACCGGGGTGAGCGCAGCTTCGACATCTATTCGCGGCTGCTTCGCGAGCGGATCGTGTTCATCACCGGGCGCGGTCGAGGACCATATGGCGTCGCTCGTCACCGCCCAGCTCCTTTTCCTCGAGTCCGAGAACCCGAAGAAGGACATCTTCATGTACATCAACAGCCCGGGCGGCGTGGTCACTGCCGGGCTCGCGATCCACGACACCATGCAATACATCCGGCCCAAGATCAGCACCGTTTGCATCGGCCAGGCCGCCTCGATGGGCAGCTTCCTGCTCGCAGCCGGCGAGCCCGGAATGCGCGTCGCGCTGACCAACAGCCGGATAATGGTCCACCAGCCCTCGGGCGGCGCGCAAGGCATGGCCGCCGACATCGAGATCCAGGCGCGCGAAATCCTTCGCATGCGCCAGCGCCTCAACGAGCTTTACGCCAAGTACACGGGCCAAACGATCGAAGAGATCGAGAAGGCCATGGACCGCGACAAGTTCCTCGAGGCGGACGAGGCCAAGGCTTTCGGTCTCATCGACGAAGTGTTCGACAAGCGCCCCGACGCTGGCGAGGACGCCGGCACGGGCGCGGGGGATGTTACGCCGACTTAAGGGACGCCTGTCGTAGAGGCGTCACGACGCGGACGGCCCGTGAGCGCCGGGATTACCGCCTGCCAATTTCTGAGCCATTCGAACCACCTGCCGCTTGAGCGCAGGCAGGAGAGGCAGGTTCCAACGCTTGCGAGTTGCGGCGAGGCAAAATGGTTCGATGTTCGGCCGGTACTCCACGCGCTCGTGTCTGTTGGGTGGAAAGAGGCAACCTCACGGGCGATTGCCTACGGAAAATTTCTGATGCCGGCCATTGGGGTCCGCTGATAGGCCCCGTCGCTATAAAGGCGGGGAGAGGCATCGGATGTTTCTAAGCTTGGGCGAGTTCGTGCCGAACGCGGAACGTCTCGCTCACATCTTCTCAACGGCTACCGCACCCACGTTTTTCCTCGGAGCGGTCGCCGCATTCGCTTCGCTTATGACCTCTCGCATGGAGGCGGCGATGAACCGTGTCCGGGCGCTCAACTCTATCGCAGACATGAACAAAGAGCGCGCTCACTTGAAAGCGGATGTGGAGCGGCTTCTGCGTCGGGCGCGGTTGCTGAAAAGTGGGATAATCAACGCGTTAGTGGCGGGCGTTTGTGCAACAGTGCTTCTCGCAGACCTGTTCGCCACCGAATTTGTCGGCCTGAAATACGCTTATGGCGCGGGCATCTTGTTCATGATCGCAACAATCTTCCTCGGCGTCGCGCTCGTGAGATTCGCCCAGGAGGTACGCATCAGCTTGCACGAGTCCGACAACTTCGAAGCAAAGACCGTATAGTCGGGAGAAGCGGCTGGTCCGCGTCGAGCTCCGACGCAACGAACGGCCCGCGTCGCTCTTCGCCGCGGTCGCAATCGAGCCATCGACTGGTACCGCGAGGGTGCGCTCCGGCGTCGCGTCTACAAGATGCAGCTGAAGGCAGAGGACGAGGAGCGGGCCGAGGGGAAGCGCCGCGAGGAGGAACCGAAGCGCGCTTATGACGAGAAGCTCGAGCGGATGTTCGATAGGGCCCAAGCCATGCAGGCGCAGGGCATCCGCAGCCTGTGAACGCCTAACGTCAGGGTCGAAAGAGCCGCTCACGGCGACCTTAGTGCCCCTAACCTGTGTTCTCCTCTTGTTCGATGAGAACAAATAGAATACGAAATGCATATGGAAGCGGAGTTCGGCCGCTGATGACTGCGCATTTGGGCGCTTGCATTGACGAGGGAGACAGGGGACATGGCGGCACAGTTGAAGGTCATCGGTAGCGGATTGGAATCCCCCAGCATGGATCGGCAAAAGGCGCTCGAAGCGGCGCTCGCCCAAATTGATCGCGCTTTCGGCAAGGGCTCGGCAATGAAGCTCGGCAGCCGTGAGAAGATGGAGGTCGAGACGATCTCGACCGGCAGCCTCGGTCTCGACATCGCGCTTGGCGTCGGCGGCCTGCCGCGCGGACGCGTGATCGAGATTTATGGCCCCGAAAGCTCGGGCAAGACGACGCTGGCGCTCCATGCAATTGCCGAGGCGCAGCGCGGCGGCGGCACGGCAGCCTTCGTGGATGCCGAGCACGCACTTGACCCGTCATATGCCAAGAAGCTCGGCGTCGACATTGACGAGCTCATCGTGTCGCAGCCCGATACGGGCGAGCAGGCGCTCGAGATCGTCGACACGCTGGTCCGGTCGAACGCCATCGACGTGCTGGTGGTGGACTTCTGTTGCTGCCCTGGTGCCGCGTGCCGAAATTGAAGGCGAGATGGGCGACAGCCATGTCGGCCTCCAGGCGCGGCTGATGAGCCAGGCGCTGCGCAAGCTGACCGGGTCGATCAGCCGCTCGCGCTGCATGGTGATCTTCATCAACCAGGTCCGCATGAAAATCGGCGTCATGTACGGCAACCCCGAGACGACGACCGGCGGTAACGCGCTTAAATTCTACGCCTCGGTCCGTCTCGACATCCGCCGCACTGGCCAGATCAAGGACCGCGATGATATCGTCGGCAATACGACCCGCGTGAAGGTCGTAAAGAACAAGGTCGCCCCGCCGTTCAAGCAGGTCGAGTTTGACATCATGTACGGCGAGGGCGTCTCGAAGGTCGGCGAGATCCTGGACCTGGGCGTCAAGGCCGGGCTGGTCGAGAAGTCGGGCGCATGGTTCAGCTATGACTCGATCCGCATCGGCCAAGGCCGCGAAAACGCCAAGACCTATCTCAAGGAAAATCCCGACATGGCGCAGCGGATCGAGAATGCCATTCGTGGCAAGACCGAAGAAGTCGGTGAGGCGCTGATGGTCGGCCCTACCGACGACGAGGACGTCGCCGCCGAATAATCGCTAGGCGAAATCTTCCGCGATACAGGGCGGCTCTTCGACGGACTGAACTCCCGCGAAGAGCCGCTTCGGTTCTGTAAGCACGATGAGCACGAAACCCCCGGCGGCGCACAGGGCTGTGCCGAGCACGAACGGCATGTCGGTGCCGTTGAAATTCTGTCCAATCACGAACCCTATTGCGGCCGCCCCAATGGTGCTCACCACGCCCTGGACCGATGAGGCGGTGCCGGCGATGGGCGCCATATTCTCCATCGCGAGCGTACCGAGGTTCGACGAGGTGAAGGCGAACGAGCCCATCGTCAGCCCCTGGAAGATGATGAACGTCCACAGGTTCTCGAACCCCGCAAGTGCGAGGGCGGCATGAATTGCCGTTATGAGCATGAAGGCGAGCGCGGCGGAATGGCCGACTTGCCGCAGTCCGAAATTCCCGACGACGCGGGAGTTGAGGTAGGACGCCAAGGCCATCGGCGCAGCGATGCCGGCGAATACCAGGCCGATGTATCGTCCCTCATGAAAGGCGTCGAAGATGATCTGCTGGATCGAGCTGATGTACGCCACGAGCGCCGAGAAGCTGACCGTCAGGGCCATCGTGTAGCCGAGCGACTGGCGGTCGGTGACCGTCTGGGCGATCGCTGCGATGGCGTCGCCCCAGTCAAGCGGCCGACGGAACTCCGGATGAAGGGTTTCGGGCAGGCGCTTCCACGACCACGCAAGCATGATGAGTGCATAAGCGGCGATCACGCCGAAGATCGCGCGCCAGGTTCCCACGAGCAGGATGAGTTGACCGATATTCGGCGCGAGAACCGGCACGAGCATGAACGTCATGAAGACGAGGCTCATGACACGAGCCATGGCCTCGGCTTCGAACAGGTCGCGCACCATTGCGACCACCAGGACGCGGGTCACCGCCGCCGACGCGCCCATTGCCGCTCTGCCCGCGATCAAGAGAGGAAAGCTGCCCGCGAAAGCGCAGAGCGCTGCGAAAGCGGCGTAGAGGCCGACACCGACTGCCAGGATCGGCTTGCGGCCAAACCGGTCGGCGAGGGGGCCCCACAGAAGCTGGGTCGAAGCGAAGCCGATGAAGTAAGCGATCACGACCAGTTGCCGGTCGTTCTCCCGCGCGACGTGCAGCGAACGCCCGATGTCCTCCAGCGCTGGTATCATCGCATCGATGGCGAAAGCGTTGAGCGCCATCAGGCCCGCGAGCATGAACGTCATCTCACGCGTACCCGGCCGTTTCACGCCGTCCTGGAAAGCCGAGTCGAACATGGGAGCGCGCCTGCTGGCCGATTGCGCGCGACCGTGCAACATAGGCGCGAGTTCAAAGGGGGTGGACCGATGAATTAGCCGCGATTGATGCGCAGGATCTTTATGAGGAACACCGCGGCCGTGGCCGCCGCGATGACCTTGCCGCTCGACCGTGTACTGGCCCAAGCCGCAGCCGAACTTCCCTCGATCCCGATCCCCCCCGCGATCTCCAGTGCCGAGCGATTGCTGCGCCTGCGGAAGGCGAAGGAGCTGATGCAGCGGAACGGCATCGGTGCCGTACTGGTCGAGTCAGGACCAAGCCTCGACTATCTCACCGGCATCCAATGGTGGCGAAGCGAGCGGCTGACTGCGGTCGTCATCCCGGCGGTGGGCGATCCAATCGTCGTCACGCCCTTCTTCGAAAGTCCCAGCATCAAGGAGATGCTGAAGGTTCCGGCAGAGGTCCGCACCTGGCAGGAAGATGAGGAGCCGCTGAAGCTGGTCGCCGATTTCCTCAAAGAACGCCGCGTCGCTGGTGAGCCGATCGGCTTCGAGGAAACCGACCGGCTATTTATCGAGGATCGGCTCAAACGCCAGTTGCCAAGCGCCAAAATCGTCAGCGCCAATTCGGTGATCCGCTCCCAGCGCATGATAAAGTCGTCGGCCGAACTGGCGTTGATGCAGGTGGCGAACGAGATCCTGCACGTGTCGTTACGCTATGCGGGTGAACGGACGCGCGAGGGCATGGCCTGGGCGGATATCGACGCGATGATCGCTGCCGCTCAGAAGAAGCTCGGCGGTAGCTACGATGGGGGGCTCGTGCTGATCGGCGAAGCATCGGCGTATCCGCATGGCAGCCGGTTGCCGCACAACGTCAAGCGCGGCGACATCGTGCTGATGGACTGCACCTGCTCCCTCCACGGATACCAAGCGGATATCACTCGCACGTTCGTCTACGGCGCCGATCCAACGGCGGAGCAGCGCAAGCTCTGGGACCAGGTTCATCGCGGACAGCAGATCGCGATCCAAACAGCGAAGCCCGGACTGCCGGCGGGCGCCGTCGACGACGCGGTTCGCCGGGCGTACGAGAGCTGGGGCTTCGGCCCCGGCTACCGGCTTCCCGGCCTGTCGCATCGGACGGGCCACGGGATCGGCATGGAAGTGCATGAGCCCGTCTATTTGGTCCACGGCGAGACGACGCCGCTGGCGCCCGGCATGTGCTTCTCGGATGAGCCCGGACTCTATGTTCCGGGCAAGTTCGGCGTCCGGATCGAGGACTGCTGGTACATGACCCCGGGCGGGCCAAAGTTCTTCACCGAGCCGCCGCCGAGCATCGATCGCCCGTTCGGCTGATCGCCTTAGAAGTGGTCCTCGACCGGGCCAGTCCGTATCACATGTGACGGCGTGGGGAGCGGTTCGATCTCGACCGGCTCCTCTGGGTCCAGCTTGCCTTCCCAGCGCGCGACGACGCTCGCGGCGACTGCGTTGCCGACGACGTTGGTTGCTGATCGACCCATATCGAGGAAATGGTCGACGGCGAGGATGAGTAGAAGTCCGGCCTCGGGAATTCGGAACATCGCCATCGTCGCAGCGATCACGACCAAGCTCGCACGCGGCACGCCCGCCATGCCCTTGGAAGTGACCATCAGCACGAGCAGCATCGTAATCTGCTGGCCGAGGCTCAGGTGGATTCCATAGGCCTGGGCGATGAACATGGTCGCGAACGTCATGTACATCATCGAGCCGTCGAGATTGAACGAATAGCCGAGCGGCAGAACGAAGCTCGCGATGCGCGGCGGCACGCCGAAGCGGTCGAGCGCTTCCAGCGTGCGCGGATAGGCCGCTTCACTAGAGGCGGTCGAGAAAGCGAGCACGACAGGATCGCGGATGTAGCGGACGAGGTGCCGCGTCCGCGGGCCGACGATGACGAACGCGGCGCCGATCAGCACTGCCCACAGCATGACAAGACCGAGATAGAAGCTGCCGACGAACTTCCCCAGGGTGGCGATGATCTGCGGACCGCGCTCTGCCAGTGCACTTGTCACGGCCGTGAAGACTGCGAACGGAGCGAAGCGCATCACATAGTCGGTAACTTGGAGCGTGACTCGCACAAGGGCTTCGACGCCGTGGACGATCGGCTTGCCCCGATCTCCAACGGCGGTCAGTGCCACGCCGAAGAATAGCGAGAAGATGACGATGGGCAGGATTTCGATTGTTCGCCATCGCCTCGAAAATCGATTGCGGCACGACGTGCGCCATAAAATCCTTGAAACTGAACGCCGCAATTTCGCCGCCGCTTGCGGCACTCGCCGGCGGAATAAGGCAGGTTGAGACCGACGCCAGGCTGAAGCAGCGTCACGAGGATTAGTCCGAGCGTCAGCGATACGAGGCTCGCGAAAATGAACAGTCGACCACCGGATACCGACCCCCCCGAGCGCGGCGACATCGCCCATGTGCGCGATGCCGGCGACCAGCGTCGAGAAGACAAGCGGGGCAATGACCATCTCGATCAGGCGCAGGAAGAGCGCGGTGACGATGCTGAGATAGTCGGCGATGGACTTCAGCGTCGCGGCGCTCGCCGGAGTGCCGTCGTCGATCGCAGCGTTGATCGCCGAACCGGCAATGACGGCGGCATCAGCGCGAGCAGAATGAACCGTGTCATTTTTTCGCCATTGCGTTCCCCTAGTCGCGCGGGACCAAGCGGTTGGTTCAAACGGCGTCAAGCTTCACAGCGGCTGAATGGTTCGGCTAGGGCAGCCCGATGGCTGCTGACGGCGAAGACCGGAGCTGCTCGAGTTCGGGCGCGAGATTCTCCACGACGAGGCGCGAGCGCTCGATGCACTTGCGAATGGACTTGGCGAGGAGTTCGAGCGCGCCGTCGATCTGATCCTCGATTGCAGAGGCAAGCTGATCGTCAGCGGCCTGGGCAAGTCGGGTCACGTCGCACGGAAGATCGCAGCGACGTTCGCGTCCACGGGCACGACTGCGACCTTTCTGCACCTGGCGGAGGCGATCCATGGCGACTTGGGCATGGCTGCAAAGGGCGATGTCGCTATCCTGATTTCGCAGAGCGGTGAGACTGCGGAGCTGGAGCCGGTGATCGATCACTTCGATCGTGTGCGAGATCCCGATCGTCGCCATCACAGGTAACTCAGGGTCCACCTTGGCCCAGAGCGCTGCGGCGCCGGTCATTCTTCCGCATTGGAAGGAGGTGGGTCCCGAGGCAGTCGCCCCGACCACCTCCACGACCATGATTCTCGCCTTGGGAGACGCACTGGCCATGACGGTAATGCGTCAGAAGGGCTTTAGCCGTGCCGATTTCGGGCGCCTTCATCCTGGCGGCTCGCTTGGAGCGCGGCTCAAACCGGTGAGCCGTCTAATGCACGCCGGCGGGTCGATGCCACTCACGAAGACCGACAGCAGCATGCATGATGCGATCGTCGGGATGTCGGCCGGAAGGCTCGGCGTGATCGGCGTGACGGACGACGAAGATTATTTGGTGGGCGTCATCACCGATGGTGACCTCCGTCGGAACATTGAGCGGGGGCTCGATCATACGGCGGCGGAGTTCATGACGCGTGACCCAAAGACGATCGCGCCGGATTCGCTGATCGACGAAGCGCTCACGCTCTTCGAAGAGAATAGGATCACCGCGCTGTTCGTTGTGGAGGACGACGGCCGGGGCAAGAAGCCGGTGGGGGTCCTCCACATCCATGATTGCCCGCCAGCGCGATGAACACGGTCATCCTTATCCCGGCGCGATATCAGTCTTCGCGTTACCCGGGGAAGCCGCTCGTCGAACTGAAGGGCTCGACCGGTGCCGGGAAGCCGCTGATCCAACGCAGTGTCGAGGCGGCGCGGCGGGTGCGCGGCGTTTCGGGTGTATTCGTTGTCACGGACGATGATCGGATCGCCGATGCGTGTACGGCTTTCGGTGTCGGCGTCATCATGACCTCGCCCGAATGCCGCAACGGGACTGAACGTTGCGCCGAGGCGCTCTCGAGCCTCCACGAGCCGGATCTTGTCATCAACTTCCAAGGGGATGCGCTCCTCACGCCGCCCGGATTTGTCGAGGCGCTCATGGCTCGAATGCGAGGCGACAGCGATGCGCTGGTCGCGACGCCGGCGCTGCGTTTGCGCAGCGCCGAGGTGCGCGCGCTGCAGGCCGAGGAAGGCGCTGGACGGGTGGGTGGAACCACCGTCGTTACCGACGCCGAAGATCGCGCTCTCTATTTTTCCAAGCGCCTGATCCCGCACCTTCCTGCAGGAGCACTGGACGGTGAGATGTCGCCGGTTCGGCTGCATGTCGGTGTCTATGCCTACCGGCCGGAGGCGCTGGAGCGCTACGCCGTGACGCCGGTCAGTGAGCTCGAAACACTGGAAGGCCTAGAGCAGCTTCGGTTCCTCGCGGCCGGGGTGCCGGTCGCGGTCGTCGATGTCGCGACGCCACCGTTCGCGCTGCGCGAACTGAACAATCCCGAAGATGTTGCTCCCATCGAGCAGGCTCTGCTGGAGGCCGGGCTGGAATGAGCTTCTGGGACTCGTTGGACGCGAAGTACCGGCTTATCCTTTGTGACATCTGGGGCGTCGTTCATGACGGCGTGGACCTCTATCCCGGGGCGGCGGCTCGGCTGGCACGCTGGCGCAGCCAAGGCCGCTGCGTAATCCTGCTGACAAACGCGCCGAGAACTGCAGATGCCGTCGAGCAGCAGCTCGCACAGATCGGCTTGCCGCGGGAGGCCTACGATTTCGTCGCCACCAGTGGGGAGGCGGGAATCGACGCGCTGCTCGCCCTTGGCAAACCCGTCGCCTTCATCGGCACGGCCGGCGATCGCGAGATCCTGGAGGGCAGGGGAGTAGTCATCTCCGATCGCGAAGACTTCAGTGATCTGGCGTGCACGGGAGTCACCGAACAGCGGCCCTTGCCTGAAGACTATCGCGCGGATCTGGAGTGCTGGGCTGATCGCGATGTTCACATGCACTGCCTGAATCCGGACCGGCTTGTTATCCGCGGCGGCGTTCCCGAGGCGTGCGCAGGGGCGATCGCCGACCTTTATGCAATGCTCGGGGGGCGTGTGACGTGGTATGGCAAGCCGCACGACACGATTTATCGCCATGCCCTGCATCTCGCTGGCAATCCGCCGAAGGACGAGGTTCTTGCGGTCGGCGATGGGCTGCAGACGGATGTGCTCGGTGCGGCACGGATGGGTTTTGACACCGTGTTCGTTACGGGCGGTATCCACGCAGGCGAGCCGTTCCCGGAGGATTTCGCAGAACGCAACGGCCTTGCCGGGTGGGAGCCGGTAGCGGTTGTCGACGGGCTCGCCTAGATAGGCTCCATGCAACTATTTGGACGCGACGTCGGGCTTGACCAGCCCTTGTTCCTCATCGCTGGCCCTTGCGTGGTCGAAAGCGAAGAACTGCAGATGCGGACCGCCGAGATGCTCAAGGGCATCGCCGATCGGCTTGGCATCCTGTTCATCTTCAAATCGAGCTTCGACAAAGCGAACCGCTCGTCGGACAAAAGCTTCCGCGGCCCGGGAATGGATGAGGGGCTTCGTATCCTCTCCAAGGTCCGCGAGGAGCTTGGCGTGGCGATCCTCACAGACGTTCACGACATACCGCAGGTTGCACCGGTTGCCGAAGTTGTCGACGTGCTTCAGACGCCGGCCTTCCTCGCCCGACAGACGGATTTCATTCATGCGGTCGCCGCGTCGGGCAAGCCGGTGAACATCAAGAAGGCGCAGTTCATGGCGCCGCATGACATGAAGAACGTCGTCGACAAGGCGCGCAACGCTGCGCAGGCCGCGGGCGTCAACGAAGAGACGATCATGGTCTGCGAGCGAGGCGTTTCGTTCGGATACAACAATCTCGTTTCCGACATGCGCAGCCTGTCGATCATGCGCGAGACGGGCTGTCCGGTCGTCTTTGACGCAACGCATTCGGTCCAGCTGCCGGGTGGACAGGGCACCAGCTCTGGCGGTCAGCGCGAGTTCGTCCCGGTGCTCGCCCGAGCGGCCGTGGCGACGGGTGTCGCGGGCTTGTTCATGGAAACGCACCCGGATCCGGCTAATGCCATGTCGGATGGCCCGAACGCCTGGCCCCTGGATCGCATGGAGAGTTTGCTGACTACGCTGGTCCGGCTCGATCGGCTGGTGAAGGAGCGCGGCTTCGAAGAAGCGGCGCTCTAGTCCGGCTTCGCGGAAGCGGCTCTCTAGTTCGGTTTCGCAGCCTTCGCCGGCCGAACTCGGCGATACTCCCGCTGCACTTGCCAGATCATCATTGCCGCAGTGGCAGCGGAGCCGAGCACAAGCGCGATGGCGGCGCCGTCCACGCCGAAGTTCCAGGCTAGGGGCGCTATGCTGAGGAAGAAGACGAGGCTTCCCGCTAGCCGGCTCGTGACGGGTACGTCTGGTCTATCCAACGCGTAAAGCATCGGAGGTAGCGGGAAACTGAAGACATTGATGAACGGGACGACCATCAGGATGACCAAAGCCTGGTAGGCTCCGATGAACTCGTTGCCGAACAGCAGGCGGACGATATCCTGTCCGCCCACTATCAAGATGAGGATTGCCAAGACCGCCAGCGCACTCGCGAGCGCGGTGCCGCGAAGCATCAGCTTCCACGGTTTCTTGGTGCTGAGGTCCATTCGGACCACTTCCGGATAGAAGGCCTTGGCCAGCAAGTCCGCCGGCTTGGATGCACTGTCCGATAGGCTCGATGCGACGCGGAAGAGGGCAGCCCCTGCTGGGCCGAGCAGGCCGCCGACAACCAGGCGCGCGATCGGTCCCCACGCCGCCTGAACGCTCGCGTTGAGGTTTACGTGAATGGCGAAGCGCCATGCGCCGGGTAGGCTGTCGGGGCGAAGCGTCGGCCGAATGCCCTTCAACAAGCCGCGCCGCCTGAGCTCCCGCCATGCAAGGAACCACGAATAGAGATCGCCCGCGAGATCGGTGACGTACCAGATGCCGACATAGATCGCGAAGTGAGCGCCCACCGCATAAGCGATCGACACGAGGATCACGCGGCTGATCGGCGTTGCGGTGCCCTGCCAGCTAATTTGATCGAACCGGTCGAGCGCTCGCAGGACGCCGTCGGGAGTGGCGGCGGCATAGGTGGGCAGCAACGTGCAATAAAGCATCGCGAGCCACAGCTGATCCGGCTTGATGCCGATCCAGGCTGCAATGAATGGGAGCAGCACGACTGCGACCAGCATGCCGCCAACCCCGCTCACTGCGTCCAGCGCGAAAGCGAAACCGGTCGACGTCTTGAAGTCATCAACTTGGCCGTGGAGCGCACGCCCGCCGTAGCGGACGATAAGCTGCCATGACTGGAACTTGGCAATGCCGCTGACCGCTCGCGCATAGCTCGTGATCAGGATGAGGGCGCCGAACAGCATCAGCCCAAGGCCATGTGCGGCCAAGGACAAAGTCGCGAGCTGCGCGATCGCCGCAACGACGCGCGAAATGGCGAGATAACTGCTGTTCTTCAGCAGGGACCGGAAATGCTGGTCCTTGAGCCAGTGCTTCATCGGCGCCTCGCGTAGACGAGGCGGCAACGGCTGTCAGTCGATTGACTCGTGTCAGGCGGGCTCTGGCATGCGTTGCTGGACGACCTTCTCGGCGAGCGGACCGTTGAGCTCAGCGAGATGATCGAACTCCGCTTCGTAGGTCGCAAGCCCCTGGCTTTGGGAGCGCAGCTCCGCCTCCAGCCCACTCAACTCCGCTTCGGGGATCAACGCCTCGATCCGATCCCAGCCGGTCCAGCCATCGCGCGGCGCCATGCCGAGCATCTGGCCGCGGCGCCCCGCAACGGCTGATGTGATGCGGCTCGTCGCACTCGACGGACAGACCACTGTAAGCTTGTGCATTGGCTCAAGCAGGTGCGGCTGCGCGGCGGCGAGCGCCTCCTGCATCGCGATGCGGCCCGCCAACCGGAACGCAAGTTCGGAGCTGTCGACGCTATGATAACTGCCGTCGACGAGCGAAACTGAGCAGTCGACCACCTGGAAGCCGAGGGGCCCTTTGCCATCGCTTCGCGAACGCCCTCCTGGACGGCCGGAATCCATTGCCTGGGAACAGAACCACCGTGGATTTTTTCTTCGAACTGGAACCCCGATCCACGCGGGAGAGGCTTCACTTCGATGATCACGTCGCCGAACTGGCCGTGACCGCCGGACTGCTTCTTGTGCCGTCCTTTTTAAGTCACCGGTTTCCTGATGGATACGCGGTAGCCCACGGTCGGCGCATGGCTCTTCACCTCAACGCCGTAGCGACGTTTCAGCCGCGCCACGACGGTATTGAGATGCTCATCGTTGACGCCCTTAAGCCGGATTTCGTGGTTGGCGTCGTCGTGCTCGACGACCAGCCCCCCGTCCTCTTCGAGGAGGCGCTGTAGCGCGCCGGACAGTTTCACGTCGTCCTTGCGGTCCGCCGGCTCGATCGCGATCGCGCAGTTCCGCGCCGGATATTCGACCTCGATCGGTGGTGGGAGGCTGCCGGCACCGAGCCATTGCCCCGCTCTGACCTCATCGATCTTGGCAACGGCCACAAGGTCGCCCGCTGCCGCTTCCCCAAGCTTCTGAGTCTTTTCTCCCTGAACCTTGAACAGCGAGCCGACACGGGTGTGATCACCGGCCTCGGTCTTCATGTCGGAGCCTTCGCGGACGCTGCCGCCGAGAGCCCGGGCAAGCGCAAGCCGACCGACCGACCCGTGGAACACTTTGAACACGTACAGCGACGGATCGGTAACGCCGAGCCGTTTAGCCGCGGCGTCACTCGCAGGTGCTTCATGGCGGAGGGCTTTGAGGAGCCGGCGGACGCCCCACGAACTGCTTGCCGATCCGAAGAGCACTGAGACGCCGAGGCTCTCGCCGGTCTCACGTGCGAGATCGTGGAAGACCTTCTGGGGCGTCGGCATCTCATCCATCAGCAGCTGCTCGAGAAGTTCGTCATCGTGATCGGCAAGCTGTTCGAGCATGTGCGTGCGCGCTTCGATCTCGCGGCTCTGAAGCTCAGACGGTATCTCGATGCGTTGGGATTCCTGACCGGGGCGGTATTTGAAGGCTCGTTCGAGAGCGAGATCGACGAAGCCGCTGACCTTCTCGCCATCCCAGATCGGAATTTGGCGGGCGATGAGAGGCGATACGCTCATCGGATGAAGCGCGGACAGCAGATCGCGGATTCGACCATGGGCCTGATCGATTCGATTGACGAAGACGAGATGCGGAATGCCCAGTTCGTCGAGCGCGCGAAGCGCAGGTGCGGCGAGCGGCGCCCTCGCTGGATCGGGATCGACTACGACGATTGCTACGTCAGCGATCCCGACCGCTCGTGCGCCATCGGCGGCGAACCCGATCGAGCCTGGACAATCCAGGATCGCGAACTGCTGGCCGAGATATTCGAAATTGTAGAGATTGAGCTCGGTCGAGCCGCCGCGTTGCCGCGCTTCAGGGCTCGAATCGCCGATGCTGGAGCCGTTGGCCGTGGATCCCAATCGATCCGTGGTGCCGGCTGCGAACAGCATGGCTTCCGCTAGGCTGGTCTTTCCTGCGCCGGCGGGTCCCACCAGCGCGATTACTCGGGTGCCTTTTGAGATGGTTGTCCGGCCATGCGACTCTCCCTTCGTCCGTTTTACGGGCGCTCAAGTCGCTCTCTCCCGAGGCGCTCGGGCGCCTGTCTGGAAGCTTCCACCGTCCGCCTGTTTTTCACGCGTTTGCAAGGGGGAACGGCTTGCGTCGCGCCGGGTTGGGCGGGGCAAGGAGCAGCTTCCATATGGCAAGTATCGCGAACGCGCGGAAAAGGCAGCGAGGGCCGCGCCTCATGAAAAAGGTCGGCACGCAGAAACGCCTGCCCAGATCCCGGCAGCGGGCTGGAAAGAGATTGCGTTTCGGACGTGGAAAGAGTCGTCAAAGGACAATGTCTCGCTCGTTGCCGCGGGCGTTGCTTTCTACGGTTTCCTCGCGATGGTCCCGCTGCTCGGTGCCACTGTGCTGACCTATGGTCTCGTGGCTAGTCCGCATGCCGTCCTCGCGAACGTTCAGAGTCTCACTCACACGCTGCCGAAGGATGCTGCGCAGCTGATCGGCGATCAGCTGCTGAACGTCGTGAAGACATCCGGCGGTAAGAAAGGGCTCGGTCTGTTCGTTGCCCTCGCGGTTGCCTTGTGGGGAGCCCGGAATGCGGCCGGCTCCCTCATCATCGCACTCAACATTGCATACGAAGAGGAGGAAAAACGAGGATTTTTCAAAGTGACATTGTTGTCCCTCGCGATCACCGCGGCCGCAGTTCTGCTGGGGCTGGTCGCTGTCGCCGTCGTCGGCGTGATGAGTGCGCTCCAGCATCTTCTCCCGATCATGGGCCCGGCAGGCGTGATCTTGGGAAAGGTGCTTGCTTACCTAGTGCTTGCCGCCGGCGCGGCTGCCGCTGCAGCGACGCTCTACAGATATGGCCCATCCCGTTCGAAAGCCAAATGGACGTGGATGACCCCGGGCTCTGCCTTCTTCGCGGTCGGCTGGGTCATCCTGACACTCGGGTTCGGCTTCTACGTTTCGAACTTTGGCAATTACAACGTGACGTACGGCTCTTTGGGCGGCGTCATTGTGCTGGTCACATGGCTGTACCTATCGAGCTTCATTCTGCTCTTTGGCGCCGAGTTCAATTCGGAGGTCGAGCACCAGACGGCGCGCGATACGACGGCCGCCGCAGCGGAGAAGCCCTTGGGCGAGCGCGGAGCCTGGTCGGCCGATCACGTGGCAGATGGACCTGGAGACGAGGGTCGCGAATCGGGAATGAACCAAGAGCAGCCGCTTTCCACTGATCCCGGGCAGCGGGATGCCGCGACGGAAGCACCGCGCCGTGCGTCGGCAGGGCATGAGCACCCCTACATCGCGGCGCGTGCAACCAATCGAGCAGCATCCTTCGCCGGCCTGCAAAAGGTCGGAATGGTTTCGGCCGGGCTATCCACGCTCGGCCTGTCCATGCTCCGAAAGCGCGGGCGGGAAGGCGCCGGTGCGGCGCTCGTGGCAACGGCCGTCGGCTTGTCGCTATTGAAGCGAGAGGACTAATCTGCATCGATCAGCATGCCCGAACGAAATCCGGCAATTGATCCCAAAGGGCACCAGGCGAGCTCGCCCTGGCAAATGCCCGGCGTGGCCTGGAAGGATATCCTGGCGCGAACCTATAAGCGCACCTGGGACGACAATGTCGCGCTGGTCGCCGCCGGGGTGGCATTTTACAGCTTCTTCGCGCTCCTTTCGCTGCTTGGGCTGATCGTTTTGGCTTACGGTTTTGTGGCCGATCCGCTGACGGTCATCGATCACATGCAGGCCCTGACAGCGGTGCTTCCGACAGATGTCGCGAAGCTGATCGGCGATCAGCTGATGACGGCCGTGGAGTCGTCGAAGAAGACGAAGGGCATTGGCATCGCAATCGCTTTCCTCGTGGCCACATACGGCGGAACGAACGGAGCTGCCTCCGTGATGACAGCGCTGAACATCGCTTATGAGGAGAAGGAGAAAAGGAACCTCCTTCGTTTCTATCTGCTGGCAGTCACGATGACGCTGGGGGCCTTGATCGTTGCCCTCTGTGCGCTCGCCGCGACGGCGGCGTTGGCCTATCTCCAGCACCTGCTACCCCAGGCTACGCCGCTGATGGTCATTGCTGGGAAGATCCTAGGCTATCTCGTACTCACGCTCGTGGCTGCCTGCATAGCGTCGGTCCTCTATCGCTTCGGCCCATCGCGCGAGGACGCGAAATGGAAATGGATCACGCCTGGAAGCCTGTTCGCAGCACTGACGTGGCTGCTGCTGACCTGGGTATTCGGGATCTACGTCAGCCGCTTCACCAATTATTCCGCCAGCTATGGCTCACTCGGTGCGGTCGTCGCGCTGCTCACCTGGATGTATCTGTCGGCCTATGCGTTCGTCTTCGGCGCCGAGCTAAACAGCGAGATCGAGCACCAGACCGCAAAGGACAGTACGACTGGATCGCCCGAGCCAATGGGCGATCGAGGCGCTTGGGCGGCCGACAATGTTGCCAAGGACGACACGGTCGAGGACAGGCCCGAAGAGCAAAGGGAGGGGGAGAAGCTGACGCAGGCCGCCCCCAAGATTGCCGAGGAAAAGGGTTAGGGCTTCGACTGAAACAAACGGCGCAACGCCGCGCGATAGGCATTCGGCAGGTCGGCAGCGTGCGTGCCGCCCTGGATGTCAATTTCCCCCACACTCGACGGCGTCCGGGCCGCTCCCCAACGCCGCGCCCACTCAAGGGCTGCGTGTCGGCTAGCGGGGCTGTTTTGCGTGCCGCTAACTATGAAGAGATGATGGTCCGTGCGATTGCCGCTCGGCGGCATGGCCGAGAGAGTAGCCTGATCCAGCTGCGGCGACGGGTTGCTTGCAATGAGTCCCCAGAAGAGATTTGGCCGAGTGAAGGCGGAATGGAGGACGAAACTCCCGCCATATGACTGCCCGACGAGTATTCTTCTCGCCGAGTCTGCACGGGTCCGCCGCTCGACGATTGCCAGCAGTTCGTCTGCAAGAAATAGTCTCCGCGGAGCGACGGCAGGTAATCCAGCGGCCCAGCCCACTCGCCCCCCGTGCGCGATGGCACGGTGCAGGCGGAGACAAGGGCTAACGTGCTTAGGCATAAGCAGGTCCGAACGGCTCTCACGCCATGAGCGTGGAAAAGGCGTCCGCTGATGCCTAGAGGCGCTTACGCTGCCGGAAGCAGCCTGCGTTCGCCGGCAAGTCGGAGCAGCGCTGCTTGCAGCTTCTCGAACGCGCGCACCTCGATCTGACGAATCCGCTCGCGGCTGACGCCATAAACCTGACTCAGCTCCTCGAGCGTCTTCGGTTCGTCGGCGAGACGGCGTTCCATAAGGATGTGCTTCTCGCGGTCGTTGAGATTCTCGAGCGCCGAAAGCAGTAGGTCGTGGCGAACCTGGCTTTCTTCGTCCTCGGCGAGCAGCTCATCCTGCAGCGGGCCGTTATCGACGAGGAAGTCCTGCCACTGGCCTTCGCCGCCTTCGTCTCCTTTGAGGGGCGCATTGAGGCTCGTGTCGCCGCCCATGCCCATGCGGCGGTTCATCGAGACGACCTCGTCCTCGGTGACGCCGAGATCGGTCGCGATCTTCGTCACATCCTGGGGCTTCAGGTCGCCTTCCTCGAAGGCGTCGATCTGGTTCTTCATCCGGCGCAGGTTGAAGAACAGCTTCTTCTGGGCGGCCGTGGTGCCCATTTTCACGAGGCTCCACGAGCGCAGAATGAATTCCTGGATCGAGGCCCGAATCCACCACATGGCGTAGGTCGCCAGACGGAAGCCGCGCTCCGGCTCGAACTTCTTCACGCCCTGCATCAAGCCGATGTTGCCTTCGCTGATCAGCTCGCTGACCGGCAGGCCGTAGCCGCGATAGCCCATCGCGATCTTCGCCACGAGGCGAAGGTGCGAGTTGACGAGCTTCGCCGCAGCCTCCGTGTCACCATGCTCGCGCCAGCGCTTGGCGAGCATGTACTCTTCCTCCGGCGAGAGGATCGGAAACTTTTTGATCTCACTGAGATAGCGGTTGAGTCCCGGCCTCCCCGCCGGACGCGGGGAGCGAGACGATCCCTTTATTTGTAGCCATCTTTGTTCGTCTTTCTCCCTTTTGCAGGGCAGCCCGAAAAACGGGAAGCATGCCCTAGCGAGTTAAATCCTATACACCAAGCGCGTTGAACAGTTCCTGCATGTCAGGCGGCATGGGACTTGCGAACGACAGCCTGTGCTTCGTCACAGGATGAGTGAAACCTAGCTCCGTCGCGTGCAGCGCCTGCCGCTGAAATTGCAGTTCCTTCAGCAGTTTGCCGTGCGTCTTTGACCGGCCGTAGACGGGGTCGCCGAGCAGCGGATGTCCGAACGAGGCCATATGGACGCGAACCTGGTGCGTTCGACCGGTCTCTAGACGGCATTCGACAAGTGACGCGTCGCGGAGCGGCTTTAGACGTCTCCAGTGCGTCACTGCGCGCTTGCCACGGCCCTCTCCGACAATGGTGATCTTCTTGCGGTTCGCGGACGAACGGGCGAGCGGCGCGTCGACCGTCCCCTCGCTCAATCTTGGAATGCCGGTGACGATCGCCAGGTAGCGGCGATCGATCGAATGGGCGGCGAACTGCTTCGCCAGACCCTCGTGAGCAACGTCTGTCTTGGCTACGACGAGCAGGCCGGAGGTATCCTTGTCGATCCGGTGAACGATCCCGGGCCGCGCAACCCCGCCGATCCCCGACAGCGAACCACCGCAATGGTGCAAAAGCGCGTTGACGAGCGTCCCGTCGAAATTGCCTGCGGCGGGATGAACCACCAGTCCTGCCGGCTTGTCGACGACGAGCAAGTGCTCGTCTTCGAAAACAATGGTGAGCGCTATATCCTGCGGCTCGTTGTGAGCCGGTATGGGTTCGGGGACCTCAACCCGGAATTTTTCGTCGCCCCGCACCTTGGTCGCCGGGTCGCGGACGGCGCAGCCTTCTCTCTCGACGGCACCGCTGCGGATCAATGATTTTAGGCGCTCGCGCGACAAGGTCGGCGCGGCAACTGCCAGCGCACGGTCAAGGCGCCAGCCTGCGTGGGCAGGCTGCAGGCGAATGTCGATCGTCTGACTACCCCCCACAATAGGAATATGGGTCGAAACGGGCGCGTTTCAATGCTGCGGCGGTAAACACCTCTTAACCTTGTCTGTTGATTGAGACTGTCCCATGAACGCAATCGCAATGAATGCCGTCGATCTGGCCAGCCTCCTGTGTTCGCGGCTCTGCCACGATCTCATGTCGCCTGTGGGCGCGCTTAACAACGGTATCGAGTTGCTCGCCGACGAGACCGATCCCGACATGCGCGAGAAGTGCCTTGAATTGCTTGCCGACAGTGCGCGCGCCTCGGCGAGCAAGCTCAAGTTTTTCCGCCTCGCTTTCGGTGCTGCAGGCGGCTTCGGCGAAGAAGTCGACACGCATGAGGCTCGAGCGGCGCTGGAAGGCGTGTTCGGTCCGGAACGGCGAATTGAGCTTGGCTGGGTGGTCAGTGAAGGCAAGTTGCCGAAGGTAGCCGTGAAGCTCTTGCTGAACCTCGCGCTCCTGGCAGGCGATGCGCTCGTCCGAGGGGGGCGCCTGGACGTTGGCGCGGAAAAGCGCAACGGCGAAGTCGAGCTGGCAATTCGCGCCGAGGGCCCGCGCATCCTCCTCGATCCGGTTCTGCGCGACACGCTGTCGACGGGCGGCAGTGGTGGCACGGTCGAACCCCGAGCCGCGGGCGCCTGGCTGGCACATAGCCTGGCGGCGGAGTTGGGGGGCAGCATCCAGCTGTCGGAGGTGTCGAGCCCGTATCTGCTGATCGGCGCCGTGCTTCCCCGCTCGGGGTAAGCTGATGGTGATCGCGACCCTGAGCGGCTTTTTACCCTTGGACTTCGCGGGAGAAGCTGCGCCTCTCATCGATCTCAGTAACCCGACGGCTCCCGATTACCGGCACAAATATCCGCCAGTAGAAATCCGGGATGCTCGAGAACTTCAGCATGGAACAGAATCCGAGGCGACGTTCTTCGCCCGCCATGGATTCGTCCTTCTTTCCCACGCCACTGCCGTTACGGACTGGGACGCGGACATCGGCTCCATCTATCTGGCGGAAATCGAAGAGATCATCCGGAAGCGGTTGTTTCCCGGCCGCCGGGTGGAAGTTCAGCAATCGCCGAATTTGTTGAGGCGGGGACGTGGAACGAGCACGCCCTTCTATGCAGACGGGGTCCATTCGGATGGGCCGCGCACCGCCGAGGCTTATGCGCTGAACGTCGCCGCCTTCGCTTCCGAAGAGGGCGCGCAATGGTGGCGGACGACCTACGACCGCGACGATGTCGCCGGTTTCGTTTCGATCGATTTCTGGCGGACGACGAACATGCGTGGGCCGCTGCAGCATATGCCTCTCGCGCTGTGCGAGCCCAACAGCGTGGATCCCGCAGACATGGTGCCTAGCTCGATGGTTGGCGTCGCGCCCCACGGCCGGACGAGCCATCATCTCGCGATGCGCTACAATCCACGTCAGCGCTGGTACTTCTACCCGGAGGTGACCACCGACGAGCTCATTGCTTTCAAGCTGAGCGAATTCTGGAAAGACGATGAAACCGCGCACCCGCAAAACGTCTTCCATTCCGCATTTCTGGATCTCGAGGCACCCTCCGACGCGGAGGAACGGCAAAGCTGCGAGCATCGGGTCGGCGTGCTGATCCTGAGAGACGATTTTATCGCTCAAGGATAACGCGGCATTAACACCTGCGCTGCATAAGCCTTGGCGTTGCAGCGCTGGGGACGTTCCGCCCAATGGATGACCTGATTGCCGATTTCGTAGCCGAATGCCGCGAAATGCTCGAGGCCCTGGGAGGCGAGATCGTCGCCTGGGAAGCGCAGCCCGAGGACCGGGCCCGGCTCGATAGCATCTTCCGATTCGTCCATACGGTGAAGGGGAATTGCGGCTTCTTCGAATTTCCGCGCCTCGAGGCGCTGAGCCACGCAGCCGAGGACGCGCTCGCCGACGTTCGTGCCGGTCGACGTGCACCAGACGCAGCACTAGTCAACGCCGTTCTCGCCATCATCGACCGCATCGCAGAGATGATCGCTGCTATCGATGCCGGCGAGGAAATGCCCGCCGGAGATGACAGTGCGCTAATCCACGCGCTTACAGCGGGCGCGGAAGGACCTGCCGCTCCAGTGGTAGTGGCGGAAGGGCAGGGAAGAGCGACCGCGGCACCTCGCACCATTCGCCTGTCTATCGAGCTGCTCGATCGGGTGATGAGCACTGTATCGGACATGGTGCTCGCTCGAAACGAACTCGCGCGGCGCCTTCGTGAATTGCCGACTGACGTCTCGGTCGACGGAGCGTTCGAGCGCCTTTCTGCGATCATCGCAGAAATGCGCGATGCCATCACCCGCACCCGCATGCAGCGGATCGAGAATTTTTTCGTCGGTTTGCCGCGCATGGTCCGCGACCTCTCGGCGGAACTCGGCAAGCAGGTCCTCGTCGATGTCGAGGGCGGCGACGTCGAACTGGATCGCGAAATGATCGAGATGATCCGTGATCCGCTGACGCATATCATCCGCAATGCCGTCGACCACGGGATTGAGACGCCGGCTGATCGCCTCAAGGCCGGTAAGCGCGAGATCGGCCTCCTGTCAGTCTCAGCGCGCCAGTCCGGCAATCAGATTCTGATTGATATCCATGACGACGGCCGCGGCATCGACGGCAAGAAGCTTGTCGATAAGGCCATCTCGAACAAGCTGATCGACAAAGAGCAGGCCGCGCAGCTCAGTGACCGAGATCGGCTCGCATTGATTTTCGAGGCCGGTCTCTCAACCGCGAAGGAAGTCACATCCATTTCCGGCCGCGGAGTTGGGATGGACGTGGTGCGTTCGAACGTGGAGCGCATCGGCGGTATCGTCGAGGTCGACAGCAGGCCCGGCGAGGGGACGCGGATGACACTCCGCGTGCCCCTGACCTTGACCATTATTCCAGCGCTGACCATGTCGGTAGGGAGCCAGCATTTCGCGATCCCCCGCGCCGCGATAGAGGAGATCGTTCGCGCCAACGGTGAGTTCGGTCACGCTCGAGCATCTTGGAGGTGCGGGCGTCGCCACGATCCGTGGCCGGCGTGTTCCCGAGGTAAGTCTCGCCGAGATTCTTTGTCTCGAGAGCAACGTCAGCGAACAGGACCGCACGTTGATTGTGCTCCGCCCAGCGGGGGGTGACGTCTATGCCTTGTCCGTCGATCGGATCCACGATCACGAGGAGCTGGTGGTGAAGCCCGCCGCGCCGGCAGTCATGGCTACGGGCATCTATGCCGGCACGACGTTGGCTGACGACGGTAGCCCTATCCTTTTGTTTGATCCTGCAGGCCTCGCCGAGGTCGGAGGCGTGAGGCTCGAAGTTCAGGAACGTGCTGCCCGGATCGCCGAGAACAGTGCCGCCACCGCGTCCAAAGCGACGCCCGTGCTGCTCTTCCATGGGCTGGACGGCGGGCGTCGCGCGCTCCGGCTCGCAATCGTCGACCGCATCGAGGAAGTTCCGGCGAACGCCATCCGCAAGACGGCGGGCCAGGTGCGCGTGCAACTCGGCGACGCTATTCTCCCGCTCGCAGGTGTGGCTGGCGCTGATCTAGGTAGCGAGAAGGTGCGCCTCTTCCGCCTTAACGACGGCTCGCACGAGATCGGCTATGCCTTCGCTGAAGTCGTGGACTTCGCCTCGATCGACAACGACGTGATTTACGCCGACCGTCTTGGGGAAGTAAGCGGCGTGTCGCTGATCAACGGCGAACCGGCAGAGCTGCTGGACGCGCATTGGCTCTTCGCCAATTATGTTGGCGCAACTGCTCAGGCCATTGAGCAGCTCAGTTGCCGCATTCCGGGTTGGGACCCGTGGATGCAGAATATGCTCCGCCCGCTCGTCGAAGCCGCCGGATATCGCGTCATTGACGATGCCGAGGAGCAGGAAGCCGACGTGGTCATTGCATCGATCGGCGAGGAATTTGCCGAGGGCGAGGGCGAAAAGACAATCTGGCTGCGCACCGAACCTGAGGCTGCAAGCAAGAGAGAGAACAGCATCTACCGTTACGATCGTGCAGGTCTGCTGATGGCGCTGAAGTCCGTCGCGGGGAGAGGGCAATGAACACGCTCCTGCTCGTCGTGACGATTGGTGGCGAGCGTGTCGCGCTTCGCGCTGCAGCGGTCGAATCGGTTGTCGAGCTCGACACGTTGATTCCCGTTCCGCGGGCCGCTCCGCACATCGCCGGGCTTTCGGCTTTGCGCAGCAGAGTGTTGACGGTGGTCGATTGCATGCGCTCGCTTGAGCTGGGCGCCACCGACTGCTCTGACGGAATTCGCGAAGCCGCTGTCGTGGAACTGGACGGCCACCATTATGCCCTGATTGTCGATCTCGTCGAAGACGTTGTCGACGCTCAATCCGATCCGATGCCTGTCCGCGCGGCAATGGAGGCGGGCTGGGCACGCGTGTCCCAGGGCATGATCGAGACTGAAATCGGTCCGCTGCTTCTCGTCGATGTCGCAGCGCTCGTAGCTGGTACCGAGGCGCGGGCCGCAGCTTAAGTTCTTCGTTACCCTTAGCGTTTAATGACACCCACATCGAAGCGGGAATACCGAGCATGAAAAGCTGTTTGATCGTCGACGATTTCAAGGTGATCCGAAAGGTCGCCCGCCATATCCTCGAAACACTTGAGTTCGAGGTGGAGGAAGCCGGCGATGGCCAAGAAGCGCTCACCCGGTGCGAAGAGAAAATGCCGGACGTGGTGCTCCTCGACTGGAACATGCCAGTCATGAGCGGGATGGAGTTCCTGAAGATGCTTCGGCAGCGTGGTCATTCGGACCAGCCGAAGGTCGTGTTCTGTACCACCGAGAATGACATGGCGCATATTCGAGCGGCCCTGGAAGCAGGCGCCGACGAATACGTGATGAAGCCGTTCGACCGCGAGACGCTTCACATAAAGCTTCAGCTCGTCGGCGTCGCCTAAGGCCCTCGCGATGGAGCGGGCGCTCGCCAGATCGCGGGACCGCTTCGAGGCCCCGCGGCCAAGAACCCGGCCCATCCGGATCATGATCGTCGATGATTTGACGGTCGCACGCGCGGTGCTTTCGCGGATGATCCAGGCTGATTTCGGCTTTCGAGATTTGCGCTGTGGCCGGAACTGCCGAAGATGCGATCGAGGCACTCGATCAGGTTCGTGTCGATATTGTCCTGCTCGACCTCGAAATGCCGGGGGCCGGCGGACTTAAGCTGATCCCCCGGATCATTGGGGCCGCGGCCGGCGCAAAGGTGATGATCGTGTCGTCACTTGCCGAGGAGGGTGCGGAGCATACCGTTACGGCACTGGCGCAAGGCGCTGCAGACACTTTGCCCAAGCCGGGTACAGGCAGGTTCAACGGCCGTTTCTCGGAGGTGCTGCTCGGAAAGCTGAAGGCACTTGGCCACGCGACTGCTCCACTACCGGAGCCTGCGCCTTCACGTGTGCTCGGGACTTAGCCACCACTTCGTGCGATGCCGACAGATCCGATTGATCTTCTGGCCATCGGCGCTTCAACCGGCGGGATCCACGCGCTCGGCGTGCTCTTCTACTCGCTTCCGAAGCGGATCGGTGTCCCCGATACTCGTTACGCAGCATCTGCCGGGGCCCCTTCATGCCAGTCTTTGCGCGTCAGCTCGGGTCGGTTGCGCATCGGGAATGCCTGGTCGCCGAAGATGGCATGGCGCTCGTTCCGGACCGCATTCTGGTGGCTCCGGGCGATGCCCACCTGACGCTCGAGCGTTCCAACAAGTCGGTCGTTGTCCGCCTAACACATGGGCGGAGCTCTAGCGGCTGCATGCCGTCGGTCGATCCCATGCTCGCTTCGGCCGGTGCTATCTACGGCGCCGGAGCGCTCGGCGTTGTGCTTACCGGCATGGGACGCGATGGCGTCGAAGGCGCGGGGCGGATGGTGGCCTGCGGCGGTTCGGTGATCGCCCAGGATGAAGCAAGCTGCGCTGTCTGGGGCATGCCCAAGGGCGCTGCTCGACGCGGGTCTCGCTTGCGCCGTTCTGCCGCCAGACAAAATCGCGCGTCGCATCGCTTCGCGCACCGAGGAGCAGCCCAGTTGCAGATAAGTGATAGTTCCAGCCGGATTCTCGCCGGCTTGCTCGAGGCGCGTACCGGCCAACAGCTAACCATGAGCCGCCGGTGGCGGATCGAGACAGCCCTATCCACACTCATGCGGGAGCGTGGCATCGGCACGCTAGACGAGCTCATTACCATCCTCGTGATGGGGAGCAGCCTAACTTGTCGCAGCGGCGTGATCGAAGCACTCCTCAACAACGAGACATATTTCTTCCGCGATCGCGCTCCGTTCGACCTGCTCCAGCGCTATGCGCTTCCGGAGCTGGCCAAGAGGCGTGTGCAGTCAAAGCGGCTACGGATCTGGTCTGCGGGATGCTCGACTGGCCAAGAAGTCTACTCGCTCGCGATGCTGTTCGCCGAAGAACCACAGAAGTGGGGCGGTTGGACCATCGATATCCTCGGCACCGACGTTTCAACGTCTTGCGTGGATCGCGCTCGCGACGGGACCTACAGCCAGTTCGAAGTCCAGCGGGGCCTCGGCATCAATCAAATGATTAAATGGTTCGAGGAATGCGCCGATGGTTGGCGCGCTATCGAGCAGTTGCGGAAGCCGGTTCGCTTCCAGGTCCAGAACATCCTGGAACCGCCGACACATCCGGGCGGGTTCGATATCGTTTTGTGTCGCAATGTGCTGCTCTACCTGAACCCCGAAAAGAAGACTCTCGCGTTTGAACGCATCGCTTCGGCGATGGCAGAGGATGGCTGGCTGATGCTTGGCGCAGGCGAAACGGTGATCGGGCAGACCAGCAAGCTCGGTGCCGATGTGGGTGCGCGAGGTCTCTATCGCCTCGTCGGTGACGGTAGCCGCGTCGAGCAGCGCGCAGGTACTGACCGCCGCACTGCATCGGGGGGTTGACCCAACAGCCATTGCTGTGCGCCATTGCGTTTCAGTGTTGGACTATATCGACCTCCCTTCTCCGAACTTTGACGACCGGCAGCTGCCGGTCTCGATGATCGTGCTCCATTACACCGGCATGCCCGACGGACAGCGAGCACTCGATCGTCTGCGGTCGCCCGAGGCGCAGGTCTCGTGCCATTATCTCGTAGATGAGGACGGCACAGTCTATCGGCTCGTCGACGAGGCTAATCGTGCCTGGCACGCTGGGAAAATCGCGCTGGCGTGGAATGACGGACATCAACTCGGCGAGCGTTGGCATCGAAATCGTGAACCCGGGCCACGAGTTCGGCTATCGTGCATTCCCGGACGAGCAAATTGCTGCGCTTATTCCGCTCGTGGCCGACATCAAGGAGCGGCACGGCATCGGTCGCGGCAACGTCGTCGGCCATTCCGACGTCGCTCCGGCGCGCAAGGAGGATCCCGGCGAGCTGTTCCCGTGGGAAGCCCTTGCCAAGCGCCGCCTCGCACTGCCGAGCCCTTCGCGCGAGCTGATCGATCCTTATTGGACGGACGCTGGATTCCTGCTTGCTCTAGAGCGTTTCGGCTACGACGTCACAGACGAACAAAAAGCAGTAATCGCGTTCCAGCGGCGCTTCCGGCCCGAGCTCATCGACGGGATGGTCGACGGCGAATGCCGCGCCAAGCTGCTCGCTCTGTTGCTGCCGCGCCCTCAATAACCCATATGGGCCAAGCCAGAGGGTCGGGCGGCCGCGCGGAAGCTTGCTTCCTCGAGGAAAGTCCGGGCTCCATGGAACCACGGTGCCGGGTAACGCCCGGCGGAGAGTTAAGCCTCGGCGGACTGCTCTTCAGGGACAGTGCCACAGAAAGGACACCGCCCGGCTTCGGCTGGGTAAGGTCGAAAGGGTGCGGCAAGAGCGCACCGCGGCTGCGGCAACGGGGCCGGCACGGTAAACCCCACCGGGAGCAAGACCGAATAGGGGCGGCAAATGGGCCTGGTTCCGGCCCGTCGCCCGGGTTGGTTGCTTGAGGGGCGGGGTAACCCGTCTCCTAGAGGAATGGCCGCACAGTCACGCCGTGAGGCGCGATGGACAGAACCCGGCTTACAGGCCCTCTGGCGCTATTTCACTGATTCGGCGGCTCGCTTTTCAGCAGCCGTCGCCGTAAACCGCAAGAAGCTATGGCTCGGCAGAAACGATCGGACGACTGGGGATTCCCGCGGTGGCGGTCCTATGGAGACAAGGGCCGGCACGCAGCGAAGATCCGCTTGTGCGATCGCGAGGGTTGCACCGACGTCGGTGATCGTCCGGCTCCGAAGGCGCCCAACAAGCCCGAGCGATGGTATTTCTGCGAGTCCCACGCGGCCGAATACAACAGGAATTGGAATTATTTTGCGGGCCTCAGCCCGGAGGATGCCGCACGTCGCGCGGCAGAGGAGGAGAGCGGTGCATCGGCTTTCCGCAAGTCTTCGCACTGGGCCTGGGCTGGCCCTGGCGACGGCACCCGTAGCCGCGACGAGATGCGCGCGCTGGACGCTCTCGAACTCGACAGCGACGCGGATTTCGCTGCCGTGAAGGCGGCCCACAGGCGGTTGGTGAAGGAAACGCATCCTGACGCCAATCCTGGCGATGAGGAAGCGGCAAAGCGCTTCAAGCAAGTGCAAGCCGCTTATGACGTTCTGAAAAAGGCCGAAGAACGGAAGAACGGCAAGGCCGCTTAAGTCGAGTCCTGTTTGCTGGTCGGCGCCCGGCGTTCTCGCTGACGCCGATCGTTTCGCCGGCGCTCGGGCTTGGCTCCTGTAGGCCTGTTCACCTTGCGACGGTCCGTCTTGCGACGGTCGGTCCTTCGGCGGTCGCCGCTGTGACCGTCGGGCCGTGGGAGTTGTCCCACGTCAATCGTCAGTGCGTCGGCTGCCGGCCCCAGCTCGCTTAGCCGGCTTTTGGCCGCGATGACGACAAGCGGCAACTGCATCCGTACAAACTCGCAGCGATCCCGATCCGACATGCCCCCTGCGCTTTCGAAGCCGACGAACGCTCCGATAGCCTGCTGCGAGACGCAGATGCTGCGCACCTTTCCGTCGATCCATATGTCGACAAGGGTGTTGGTTCCGCTCGAACGTATTGAATTGTTTTCCATCGTGCTCCCCGGCACAGGCCATGCCCCGGATGCTCACGCCGCCGGCCTAGCTCATTCCATAGCCGCAAAAGGTTATGAAATTCAGGCTGCTGCCGCGTAGCGCTCGGCGGTGCTCTTCACGAGCTCGATCATGTTGGGGACGCCCTGGGTGCGGTTCGCGCTCAAGTGCTTCGAGAGTTCGAACGGTGCGAGCGCTTCGGCTACGTCCATGTCCGCGACTTCAGCCGCGGGTTTGTCCTGGACCGCGCTCAGCACAAGCGCGACGATGCCCTTGGTGATCGCTGCATTGCTGTCCGCTAGGAAGTGCAGCCGTCCTTCGCCGAACGTGGGATATACCCATACCGAAGCAGAGCAGCCCCGGACCTTGGTCGCCTCGGTCTTCAGCGCATCGGGCATCGGCTCGAGTTGGCGCCCGAGGTCGATCAGCAGTCGATAGCGATCCTCAGCCTCGACAAGCTGGTATTCTTCAAGAATGCTGGAAAGCGCAGGTAGGCCGACCATGCGCGCGCCCTAGCACCACTATCGGTCGCGGAGCGACTCGATTTCCTTGGCGAGGCTGTTCTCTTTCTCGACGGTGATCCGCTCGAGAACCTTGATACGTTCCTTGAGCTGACTGACCTCATCACGCAGGCGCATAGTCTCTTGCGTGTCCACGACAGGATCGCCGCGCATCTCACGCATCGAGCGAGATGGAATTCCCATCTTGTGCTTGATGATGCTGAACACGAACACCATCAGCAGGATGGCGAGGACAAACTCGAAGGGGTTCATTGCGACTTCTCTTGAGTTGGATTCGGGCGTGGTCACGAAGGGCTTCGATTTGCGCCGCCGTCTGTACGCCGCTGTCCGTTGCGATCTGCTCGAGCACCCGGAGTTGAGCCTCGACGCGCTCCATGTGCTGGGCGTACTGCGCGCTCTTCTCGGCGGCGAGGCTGCTTTGCGCCTCGATCTGCTTTTCCTTGACCCTAAGCCACATCCTGAATGGCGCGATGCCGATTGCCGCAAGTGGGATCAGCACCCAGATCCAGCTTGCAACATCATTCATGGCATGACCCCTTCGTTAGCTCTCAGATATATCGTTGCGGCGAGTCACTATTCAACCAGCGGTTCTGGCAGAGGACTTCCGGGGGCGATCGGTGGTGTGAACTCGTAGCGCTTCGATCTGCGCGGCAGTTTGCACACCACGATCGGTTACGATCTGCTCGAGAACTCGCACCCGGTCTTCGAGCTCATGGGTGCGGGCAGCGTATTGAGCAGCCTTCTCGGCCGCCATGCCGGCTTCGACGTCTAGCTTTTTCTCGCGCAGCTTAAAGAAGCGATTGAAGATCAGCATCAGCATGACGGTCGGCAGACCGACGATGATCATCGCCAACAGAACTACAGTTGGACTGTCGTGCATATCACTGCCTCCTAATGTCGGGGCGCCGAGCTCATCGATCTCACGAGCAAGCTTTGCCGGCTGATCAGTTGCAATCCGCTCCAGGGTCTCAAGGCGGTCTTTGACCGACCCGAGCTCGGCGCGAAGTTGTGCATTCTCGCCGGTCAGGAGCTTGATCCGTTCGACCGACTCCTGATCCGTTTTCGGATGGATCGGCATGCCCCAGCTGTTCTGTAGCGGATACCCGTTCTTGATCCGCAACCACGTGTGCAAAAGTGATCCGCCCACCCCGAGCGCGACGATGATCACCACCAGCGGCAATATCTTGATCAAGAAATTGAATACCTGGACGACTTCCGGATCCATTATTCCCCCTTTACGATCGTTAGCGCAGCTGTTCGATCTCGCGTGCAAGCGAGCGGTTCTCGGTGGTCACATAGCTTTCGATATCCGCCAGGCGGCGATCGATGTCTTTCAGGCGTGATCGGATATCGCGAGCGGCGCGCGCCGGTGACGCCCGAACGCCCTGCCAGAATTGCTTCTCCTCCCGGTCGACGCGTTCAAGGCTCTGCGGCTTCTTCGGGCTGACCATCCCCATTATGAAGTAGAAGGGAGGATTCCGCCGCCGCTCATGAAAAGAGCGGCAAGAAAGCAGATTTGCACCAGGCTGACGTCAAACCCGGTGTAGTCGGCAATACCGGCGCACACGCCCATGATCTTGCCATTCTGCTTGTCGCGATAGAAGCGCGTGCGGCTGGCCGGCTGCTCCGTCGCATAGCGGTCGCGACCCGGATCGTAGCGATGCTCGGGCACAGGATAGTCGACCATTTTCTACTCTCCGTCCGCCAGAAGCCGCTGATTGTCGCGGCCGGGCAGGCACTGTTGGCGCCAGTCCGGGTTCTCGGCAGTCATGATGCGTTCGATCGTGCAGAGGCGGTCGTCGAGACGGCGCGCTGCCTCGTGGATCTCATCGAGCAGCTTTTCATCGCCGGACGTCAGCGTGGCGGCGGTCTTCCACTTGGTTATGTAGTGAAAGATGATCCACGGCAGACCGATAAAAGATGACCGGGATGACGATAATCGGAACTAGAATACCTTCCATATAGCTCTACTTTCCCTTTGCCCTGAGCGCAGCCTTCATCGCTTCGAGCTCGGCATCCACCGCCTCTGAAGCTTTCAGCTCCGCAATTTCTTCTTCGAGGCTCTTCGGCCCAGTCATTCCGAGTGCGTCCGCACGGCCCTCAGCGAAGTCCGCACGACGCTCGAGGATCTCGAACTTCGAAAACGCGTCTTCGGTGCGGTTGCCGTTGAGGAGTTCCCGTGCACGGGCACGCGTAACTGCGCTCTCGAAGCGGGTCGCGATTGCATTCTGGCGTGCGCGCGCTTCGCGAAGCTTGCCCTGCAGTTTGGCGATGTCTGCCTCGTATCCCTTTAGCGTGTCGTCGATCGTCTTGATCTCCTCACGCAGGCCTTCGCCCATGTCCGAAGCCTTTTGGCGCTCGATCAGCGCGGCCTTCGCGAGGTCCTCGCGTTCCTTGCTCAGCGCCAATTCGGCTTTTTCTGTCCAGCTCTTCTGAAGTTCATCGAGCCGCGAGAGAGCGCGACGCATTTCCTTGCCATCCGCAATGCAACGCGCGGCCGAGGCGCGTACCTCGACCAATGTTTCTTCCATTTCGAGGATCACCATACGGATCATCTTCGCCGGGTCCTCCGACCGGTCGAGCATCTCGGTGATGTTCGCCGCGAAGATGTCCCGTGTCCGGGAAAAGATACTCATCCAGCAACTCCGATATTCAAATTAGGGCCCTAAACTTGCCTCTTCCTATGCAGAGGCTGTGCCAGAATGACGAAATGTCTAGATCACCAGCATTTTCGCGATTTTGACCGTAGAATCCACATGAAAATCCTTGCCAATTGGTGGGATTTGACACCAACAGTCGGGCAGATTTTATCGGAAGAAGTGTGTGGAGCGTTCGGAACAATTCATCGGTCAGAGTTTGGCGTTTCTCGACGCAGTCGAGCGCGCGAGCCGTGCCGCGCCCCTGAATCGACCAGTGCTCGTCATCGGCGAGCGAGGTACGGGCAAAGAGCTGATTGCCGAGCGGCTTCACCATCTGTCTTCGCGATGGGCCGGGCCGTTGATTATCATGAACTGTGCCGCGTTGCCTGAAAATCTCATCGAGGCGGAGCTGTTCGGTCACGAAGCCGGAAGTTTTACCGGAGCAGCCAAGACACGCCACGGCCGATTTGAGGAAGCGGACGGCGGCACGCTGTTTCTCGATGAGCTCGGAACCCTTTCCATGCCGGCGCAGGATCGCCTGCTGCGGGCAGTGGAATATGGCGAGATCACACGTATCGGCGCTTCGAAGCCCCTGTCCGTCGACGTTCGGATCGTTGCTGCGACGAACGAAAACCTTCCCGCCCAGGTCGACAAGGGGAAGTTCCGCCCTGACCTTCTCGACCGCTTGTCGTTCGAGGTCATCACGTTGCCGCCTCTACGCGCTCGTCAGGGCGACATCCCGCTACTTGCGGAGCATTTCGCACGCCGCATGGCGGTCGAGCTCGATTGGCCGAACTGGCCGGGCTTTAGCGCGCGCGCCGTTGCCGAACTCGAGGTCTACCCGTGGCCTGGCAATGTGCGTGAGCTCAGGAACGTCGTCGAACGCGCCATCTATCGCCACGAGGATCCAGAACGGCCAGTTGACGAGATCGTTTTCGACCCCTTCAGTTCGCCTTGGGCGCCTACTGGCACCGCCGCCGGTGTGCACCAATCGCCTTTTGTCGACGATGTCTTGACAGCGGACGAGCCAGCGCAGCCATTGCATCTCGTCTCATCCGGGGCTTCCGAACTAGTTTCGACCAACGACTTCCGTGGCGCTGTTGCGGCGTACGAGCGTCAGCTCCTGGAAGACGCACTGCGTCGCAATCGTTTCAACCAGCGTGCCACCGCCGCGGCGCTCGGGCTCAGCTACGATCAGCTCCGCCACGCGTTGAAACGGCACAAGCTGCAGGACAGCGCCGCCTGAGCGCAGACCGGCGGAACTGGCAAATTCGTCCGTCGGTCCGTCGGCCGCGCAGGCCGGAGGAGCTTCGCCGACATTGACTTGAAATACCCTCGTCCTACTGGCGTGGCCAACCCATCAAACCAGTAGGAGCGACACGATGGCTTTCACGCTTCCCGACCTTCCCTACCCGAAGGACGCGCTTCAGCCGCACATGTCTGCTGAAACCTTCGATTATCACTGGGGAAAGCATCACAAGGCGTATGTCGACAAGACCAACGGCATGCTTGGCGAGAAGGGTCTTGAGGGTGCGTCGCTGATCGAAGTGATCAACGCAGCCAAGGAGCGTGGCGACAAAGGCCTGTTCAACAACAGCGCGCAGATTTGGAATCATAGCTTCTTCTGGCAGTGCCTGGCGCCACAGGGATCGACGTCGCCGTCGGGCCGCCTGAAGGAGATGATCGACAGCGACTTCGGGGATCACTCGTCGCTGCTTGAAAAGCTTGCGACGGAAAGCGCCAACCATTTCGCGAGCGGCTGGGGCTGGCTAGTTCTCAATAACGGGAAGCTCGAGGTCACGTCGCTTCACGACGCCGATTCGCCGGTTGCGCACGGAATGACTCCGCTGCTCACCGTCGATGTATGGGAGCACGCCTATTACATCGACTATCGGAACGAACGGCCGCGCTTCCTGAAGAGCGTGCTCGAGAACATCATCAACTGGGACTTTGTCGGCCAGAACCTGGACGCGCAGGGAGCGAGCCGCGCCGACCAGCAAGGCTGACGAGAACGGCTACTGCTTCAGGCGGTAGCCGCTCCGGAACATCCACGCGATCACCGCCATGCAAATGGCGATGATCGCCAGGGTAACCAGTACGCTCGACCACACGGGCACATCGGCGACGGAGTAGAAGCTCCAGCGGAAGCCGCTGATCAGGTGGACGACCGGATTGAACAGCGTGAGCGTACGAAATGGCTCGTGGAGCGCCTTCACCGAGTAGAAAGCACCGCCGAGGAAGGTCAGCGGCGTAATGATCAACATCGGAATGATCTGGAGCTGCTCGAAATTCTTCGCCCAAACCCCGATTGCGAAGCCGAACAGGCAGAAGCCGGCTGATATTCCTAATAAGAAGAGGACCATCGCGAAAGGATGATCGATCCGCAGCGGTACGAACAGCACCGCCGTTGCGATCGTGACCAGCGCCAGGATCACTGACTTGGTCGTGGCTGCGCCGACATAGGCGAGCACCGCCTCGAAGCTCGAGATCGGAGCTGACAGCAATTCATAAATTGTTCCCGTGAACTTCGGAAAATAAATCCCGAAGCTCGCGTTGAAAATCGACTGCATGAAGACTGAGAGCAGCGTCAGCCCGGGCACGATGAAGCTGCCGAAACTGACACCGTCCATGTCCGTCATGCGGCTGCCGATCGCGGCGCCGAAAACGACGAAGTAAAGCGCCGTCGTAATCACCGGCGTGATCAGGCTCTGCCACAAGGTGCGGCCCCAACGCGCCATTTCGAAGCGATAGATGGCCGCGATGCCGTGCCAGTTCATTTCGCAATCCTCGGGCGGTGCACGAGCTCGACGAAGATGTCCTCGAGGCTCGATTGATGGGTCGAGAGGTCCTTGTACTGGATGCCGAGATCCGTGAGGCGCCGCATCAACGAGGCGATGCCCGTACGTTCTGCGTTGCTGTCAAATTCATAGCAGAGGGTGTTGCCCTCGTCCTGAAGCCGCACATTCCACTCGGAAAGCTCGCTCGGCACGGAAGCGAGCGCATCAGCGAGCATGATGTCGAGCGTCTTCTTACCGAGCTGGGTCATCAGCTTGCGCTTTTCGTCGACGGCGATGAGTTCGCCGTGGCTGATCACGCCAACCCGGTCAGCCATCTCCTCCGCTTCTTCGATATAATGGGTCGTCAGGATGATGGTCGTGCCGCCTGAGCGAAGGCTGCGCACCAGGTCCCACATGTCGCGGCGGAGCTCGACGTCGACGCCTGCGGTCGGCTCATCGAGGAACAGGATTTCCGGCTCATGACTTAGCGCCTTGGCAATCATCACGCGGCGCTTCATGCCGCCGGAGAGCTGCATCATGATCGTCTTGCGTTTGTCCCACAGCGACAGCCGCTTGAGCAGCTCCTCGACTTTTCCGGGGTTGGCCGGTTTACCGAACAGCCCGCGCGAGAAGGTCACGGTGCGCTGAACCGGTTCGAACGCCTCCGTAGTCAGCTCCTGCGGGACCAAGCCGATCCGCTCCCGGGCATAACGATAGTGCGACTGCCAGTTGCGGCCATCCACCAGCACCTCGCCGCTCGTTGGCGTGACGATGCCGCAGATGATGTTGATCAAGGTCGTCTTGCCGGCGCCATTCGGGCCCAGAAGCGCGAAAATCTCTCCGCGCTGGATGTCGAGGTCGACCGATCTCAGCGCCTGGACGCCGGTCCCATATTCCTTGCGCAGGCCGCGAATGGAGAGCACTGGATCGCTCACTCGATAGGTCCCGGTTCCGTGGGTACAGCGTCTTCCTTCATCAGGCCGTGGCGAAGAAGCATCGGGATGTTCGCCGCGGCGAAGAGGAAGGTGAGGGGCAGCGCACCCCAGATCTTGAAGCCGATCCAGAACTGCGTGGAGCTGTTGCGCCACACGGCCTCGTTGAGAACGGCCATGAAGCCGAAGAAGATCGCCCAGTTGCGGGTCAGCTTCTTCCAACCGTTCTCGTCAAGGCCGGGGTAGGTCGAGCCGAGCACCCGCTGAAGCAGTGGCCGGTCGGTGAGGAGACCAAAGGTGAGAAGCCCGGCCACCAGTACATAATGAGAGCGTGGGCTTCATCTTGATGAAGGCCTCGTTGTGCAGCCAGATCGTCAGACCACCGAGAAGCACGACCATTACGCCGGAGAACCATAGCAAGGGCGAGAATTCGGTGATAGCGGATCGCCGAGAAGATCATGGCCGCGACCATCGCGATCATGAAGGCGCCGGTCGCGACGAAGATCTTCATGACGTTCGGAACAGGCGCGAGGAAGTTCACGAGGAAGAAGACCAGCAGCGGGCCGAGGTCGATCAGCAGTTTCGCGCCGCCCTGCGGCTCAGACTTCGTGGTCATTCGGGCGGAAGGCCGGCGATCGCTCGCGCAACGGCGCGCGCATCGAACGGTCTCAAGTCATCGGCTTCTCGCCAACACCGATCGCATGGATAGGCAGCCCGAATTTCTCGGCCGCCGCGACCAGCACGCCGCCCCGCGCAGTTCCGTCGAGCTTGGTCATGATCAGCCCCGTCACACCTGCGCTGTCGCGGAAGGTTTCCACCTGCGCAAGCGCGTTCTGACCGGTTGTTGCGTCGAGCACGAGCAGGATGTCATGAGGAGCTTCGGGGTTCAGGCGCCCGAGCACGCGGCGTATTTTCGCCAACTCTTCCATAGGTGCCTCTTGTTCTGCAGGCGACCGGCAGTGTCGACGATGAGCACGTCCTCACCAGTTGCGGTAGCCTGTCTTCACGCCATCGAAGACGATGCCGGCAGCGTCGCCACCCTCCTTGCCGAGATGACCGGCGCGCCGATGCGTTCGCCCCAGATCTTGAGCTGAGCGATCGCGGCAGCGCGGAAGGTATCGCCGGCGGCAAGAAGGAACCCCGTAGTCCTCCTCCTTGAGCCACTTGCCGAGCTTCCGATCGTGGTCGTCTTTCCAGAGCCGTTGACGCCAATAACGAGGATGACGTGGGCGGGAAGCCGGTGATCTCGAGCGGCTTGGAAAACAGCGCGCAGGATCTTCTCTATTTCATCGGCGAGAATGGATCGCAGATCCCGCTCGTCAAGCCGTTCGAACTTTTGACGTCGATCGCCTCGCCGAATTCGGTGCGATGCTTCCGGTCCCAGTCGGAAGCGATCAGCGCTTCCTCGATATCGTCGAGAGTCGACGTGTCGAGCGCTGCCGGCTCGTAGGTCCCGTCAGATTATCTGCTACCCTTGTCGGCAGTCTTCTGGAACCCGCCACGCAGGCGATCGAGCCAACTCATGCCCACACAGCCGTGAGATGGTCGTTGACCCGTCCGACAACTCGAGCGCGACCAGTCTCGCCGCGCTTGCTCCCATCGATGGCGACGGGAGCGAAATTGTCGGTGTGACCCTTGCCGTCACCTTCGGCGAGCGCGGATTGCGTGCTGCCGATGAGGCTACCGAGCCAGCGGCTTCTGCGTTCGGCTGCCCTTTGGCGCAGTTGGTCGGCGCGGGCCTTCACCAGCCTCTCGCGCGAGCTGCGGCATCCGTGATGCCGGCGTTTTTGGCCGCGGAGAGAAGGGGAAGACATGGGCTGCGATGATATCGCAGTCATCAAGCAGTTTCAGTGAGTTAAACGACATTTCTTCAGTTTCTGTGGGAAAGCCTGCGATCAGGTCGGCGCCGATCGTAGCATCGGATCGAGCTGCCTTGATTCGCTCGACTGTCGTTACTGCCTCGGCGCGGCTGTGCCTGCGCCTCATCCGCTTCAGTATCATGTCGTCGCCGGCCTGAAGGGACAGATGGAAGTGGGGCATGAATCTCTTCTCGCCCGCGATGAGTTCGAACAGTTCTTCATCGATTCGATGCTGTCGAGGGATGAAAGGCGAAGTCGTGTCAGCCGCGACTTCGGCATTGAGCAGACGTCGGCAGAGGCTGCCCAGACCGCCTTCATAGTCTGTGATGTCCACGCCGGTCAGGATGATCTCTTTGGCACCGCGATCGATCTCCGACGCAACGGCGTCGCGGATCGCCTCGAACGGAAGCGAACGACTCGGACCACGCGCCTGCCAAATTGAGCAGAAAGTGCACCGATGATCGCAGCCGGTCTGAATCGCGACGAAGCTCTTCACCTTGGCTAGGAGACCGGCAGGGACCGGCCTGGTGACTTCGAGGGTGCCAAAGCTATTTAGTTTCGCGGCGTTGCCAACCACGCTGGATACGCCGGGCAGCGCTTCGAATGCGCCCGGGTCCAATTCGGCGGCGCAGCCCGTCACGAGAATGTTGGCGGACGGACGTCGGCGGTGGGCGCGTCGGATCGCCTGTCGGGTCTGACGTACGGCTTCGTTCGTGACCGCGCAGCTGTTGACGATCACCCACTCTTGTCCGGCCGGAGCAAGACGCGCGATCGTGTCGCTCTCAGCGAAGTTCAGGCGGCAACCGAGCGTAATCGTTTCGATGCTCACTGCAGCGCCTCAAGGTCGAGTTCGCCTTCGAAGACGTGCGTTGCAGTTCCGCGCATCCGGAGCGGCTCCCCCGGTGCCCAGCTAATCGTCAAACTGCCGCCGGTCATATCCACTGTCACCGGAGACGCCGCGCGCTTCGTTGCGATTGCCGCGACCGCACTCGCGCAAGCTCCAGTTCCACATGCCGGCGTTTCGCCGCTTCCGCGCTCGAACGTGCGCAGCTTCAACCGGCCATCGACATAGGTCGCTACGTTGACGTTGATCCGGTCCGGGAAAGCGGGTCATGTTCTATCTTCGGCCCGAGTTCCTCGAGCGGTACTTCGCGCGCGTCGGCCACGAAAAAGACGAGGTGAGGGTTTCCGACATTGACGGCCATCGGGTGATTGAGGGCGTCCCACGCCAGCGGCAGCGAGGCGGTGTCCATCGGGTATGCCAGCGGGATTTCGTCCCAGCCGAAGCGCGGCTCACCGAAGTTGATCTCCACTTCGCCGTCGAGTTCGTGGCCTTCGAGTACCCACCGGCGCTCTCGATGTTGTGGGCGCCCGTTAGCTGGACCACGCAACGTGTTGCATTCCCGCAGCTTTCCACTTCGCCGCCGTCGCTGTTCCAGATGCGCATTCGGAGGTCCGCGCTATCACTTGGCTCCAGTACGATCAGTTGGTCGCAGCCGACACCGATCCGGCGGTCGGCGATGCTTCGAGCAAGGGTTGGTGTGAGGTGAAACACATCTTTCCGTGCATCGATGATCACGAAATCGTTGCCGAGACCATGCATCTTGTGGAAGTGCCGCCGCATCGGCGCGGACTTAGGGACGGGTCGTAGCGAAGTCCAATCCGTAGGAACAAACATGCCGAGAAGCGCGAACGAAGTCATGCAGTCGATCATCTTCTCGGCGGTGCTCGACGCCCTTGCCGCGCTGAAGACTGCATCGAAGGGACTACCGAACCAATTGCTGCGCGACGTGCAGGCAATTCACGCGAATGTGACGTTCGCCGATCTGCCGAAGGAGCTTCAGGACCAATTGCCGAGAGCACGCGGGGCGCTTTTACGCAGCTCCTGAAGGACGGATACGCGGTCGGCCCGCGCCAGCAGATGCAGGCCGCGCGTCCGATGGATCGTGTGCCCGAGCGCCAGCGGCCGAATGCCGGAGACCGACGCGGTCCGCCGCGTGGACCTCGGCGCGGCCCTCCGCGGGAAGGCGGAGATACGAGTGGGCCCAAGGGACCGGGTGGCGGTCCGGGAGGCCGCCCCGGCGGCGGACGGCAGCGGAAGCCGAAGGGCAAGCCTAAGTTCTAGCCGGGCAGCCGCGTCCAAGCGCTGACCAGCAGCGGGCTCGACATCGTCGCGTCCGCTGCATCCGATTCAGCACGCATGCGGTCTTCGAATGTGTCGATGTCGATTTCGGCAGCGGATGCGAGACCGAACTGCTCGATCGCAGGAAGCATGGAGCGGATCGTCTCGGTAAGCAGGGCAGGACCGGCGCCGTTAGCCCCATAGATCAGACCGTCTACGCGCATGCGCGGCTCGGGGAGGCCGGCCCTTTTGAAGACTCCGTGAAGCCTCGGACCCATTTCGCTGTTTGCTCCCGAGAGGCGGAAGATTTCCCGCATCCACCCCGCAGCCTGTTCGACCGTTGGGACGTGAGGGACCGACTTCGCCCATGACATGTCCGGTTCCTGGAAGATTACGAGACCGCCCGGCCTGACATGCTTCGCCAGCTCCCTGATTGTCGCTTCAGGGTGAGGCAGGAACATGAGGATGACCCTGCCCACGACAGCGTCGAACTGGCGGTCGAATGGCAGGTGATCGTCGATGGCGCTTTCGATGAAGCTCAGATTGTCGAGACCACTGGCGGCGGCCCGTCGCGTCGCATATTCGACTGCCTCCGACGACTGCTCGACACCAAGGACTGATCCGGATCGCCCCACATATTCCGCGGCGAGCAAGGCGACATCACCGTTGACCGACCCGAATTCGAGGACACGCATGCCTTTTTCGAGACCTGCTTCCGCGAGAAGTTTGCAGCGTAAAGCTCTGGAAGGCGTGCGAAAGGACGCTGACCGGGTCGATATGGCCTTCGGGATGGCCAAGAATGTAGTCGGCAGACTGTGCACCCATGGAGTGCTCCTTCGCCAGATGCCGGGCGTGGCTTGCCTCTCAGTTGCGGTGCCGCTATGCGCGCAGCCGTCGTTTTCGACAATACATCGATGCTGAGCGTCCTAAGGGGCACTGGCGCATGCACGCTGGCCGACGAGGTTTCGTCCGCCGGCGTATTTTGCGTTTTGGCGCCCCATATAGGCCGGGACGCATCGCAGGAGATTTGAATGTTCGACACGTTGAGCGATCGACTCGGCAGCGTATTTGACCGGCTTCGCGGGCGCGGCGCGCTCAGCGAGGCCGACGTGCGCGCTGCGATGCGAGAGGTTCGCGTTGCGCTGCTGGAGGCGGACGTCGCGCTCCCGGTCGCCCGTCATTTCGTCGATCAGGTCACTGAGAAGGCCGTGGGCCAGGAAGTGCTTCGTTCGGTCACGCCGGGCCAGATGGTCGTCAAATCGTCCATGACGCGCTGGTTGAGACGCTAGGCGCCGAGACAGCGGAGCTCGAGCTAGCGTTACGCCTCCGGCCGTGATCATGATGGTCGGTCTTCAGGGCTCCGGTAAGACGACCACGACCGCCAAGCTCGCCAAGCGCCTGTCGGAGAAGGAGCGCAAGCGGGTGCTGATGGCCTCGCTCGACGTCGCCCGTCCGGCTGCGCAGGAGCAGCTGGCGGTTCTCGGGCGGCAAACCAACGTCGACACGCTGCCGATCGTCGCCGGCCAGCAGCCGGTCGACATAGCCAAGCGCGCGATCCAGTCGGCGAAGCTGCAGGGCTATGACATCGTGATGCTCGACACGGCAGGCCGTCTCCACGTCGACGACCAGCTGATGGGCGAGATGAAGGCTGTAGCCGCCGCGTCGAACCCGACGGAGACGCTTCTCGTGGTCGACGCGCTGACCGGCCAGGACGCAGTCAACGTCGCGAAGGGGTTCGCTGCCGAAGTCGACCTCTCCGGCGTCATCCTGACCCGTATGGATGGCGATGCACGCGGTGGCGCTGCGCTGTCGATGCGCGCCGTCACCGGCAAGCCGATCAAGTTCGCGGGCGTCGGAGAGGCGCTCGACAAGCTGGAGGCCTTCCACCCGGAGCGCGTCGCCGGGCGCATCCTCGGCATGGGCGACGTCGTCAGCCTCGTCGAGCGCGCTGCGGAAACGATTCAGGTCGAGGAAGCCGAAAAGCTCGCAGCCAAGATGGCCAAGGGCAAGTTCGATCTCGATGACCTCTGGTCCCAGCTTCGCCAGATGCAGCGCATGGGCGGCCTCGGTGCGCTTGCCGGCATGATGCCGGGCCTCAAAGGCATGAAGGGCGCGATGGACAAGGCGCAGGACGACAAAGCGCTGGTTCACCTGGAGGCGATGCTTTCCTCGATGACGGCGAAGGAGCGCTCGAAGCCCGAAGTCATCAATGCCAAGCGCAAGATCCGCATCGCCAAGGGCAGCGGTACGACGGTTCAGGAGATCAACAAGCTCCTGAAGATGCATCAGGAAATGTCCACTGCGATGAAGCGCCTGAAGAAGATGGGTGGCTTCGGCAAGCTCGCGGCGATGTTCAGCAAGGGTGGCCTTGAAGGTGCGCTCGGCGGACTGCTCCGGGGGCGCTGCCGCCGGGCGGGCTCGGGCTCGGCGGTGCCGGCGGGGGCCTTCCGGGCCTTGGCGGCGGCTCGCCGTTCAACCTGCCTCCGGGTTTCGACAAATTCACAAAGAAGTAATTGAACTCACTGAAAGGAAGTAACAAATGGCTCTAGCAATTCGTCTCTCGCGCGGTGGCGCAAAGAAGCGGCCTTATTACCGCATCGTGGTCACGGACAGCCGTTCGCCCCGCGACGGCCGCTTCATCGAGAAGGTCGGCACCTACAATCCGCTGCTGGCGAAGGATTCGCCCGAGCGCGTGAAGCTCGACACTGATCGCATCAATCATTGGCTCGGCGTCGGCGCGCAGCCGTCGGACCGCGTGCTGCGCTTCCTCGACGCGGCGGGTATCCGGGAGCGCGCCGCTCGTAACAACCCGAACAAGGCGAAGCCGGGCGAGAAGGCCACGGAACGTGCCGAGGCGCGCGCCACCAAGGAGGCGGAGGCCGCCGAAGCTGCGGCCGCGCCGCAGGAAGAGGCCGAGGCCGTGATGGCGCAGGAAGTCGAAGCCGCAACGGCTGAGCCGACGGCGGAGGCCGAGCGGTCGTAGACGAAGTCGGCCGAGCAGACTCCAACCGGCCGGAAGAAGCTCCGGCGGCTGAGGGTCAGTCGACCGACGAGCCAGCCGCGAGGGTTCCGACGAAGTCGCGCCGCCGACGCGAGCGACTCGCCGCCAGCCGGCGGAGGTCGCTGCCGAGGCGGGCCAGTCGAGGCCGCCGAAGAGCCCGCTGAAGGTGCTCGCTGAAGACACTCAGGCCTGAGCATGAGCGACAGCGGCGAGCGTAGGATCGCGCTCGCCGCGGTCGCAGGTGCGCATGGCGTCAAGGGCGAGCTTCGCCTGAAGCTGTTCAGCGACAGCGTCGAAAGTTTGTCCCATCACAAGAAGCTCTTCGTGGGAGGTGTCGAAAGGCGCCTGCTTTTCGTTCGCGAGGGCGGGAAGACGGCCGTTGCGCGGTTTGAAGGCGTCGGCGACCGTTCGGGGGCTGAGGCACTGCGCGGGTCGCTCGTCGAGATCGTGCTCGGCGCTTCCGCCGTTGGAAGAGGGCGAATATTATCACGCCGACCTGATCGGTGTGCCGGCATTCGATCGCGAAGGGACGCCAGTCGGCACTGATCATCGCCGTCGAAAATTACGGCGCGGGCGACCTGCTCGAAATTGACCTGGAAGACGGCAAAAGCTCGCTGGTCCCGTTCCGTGACGGAATCGCGGATCTTGACGATGGCCGGATCATCCTCGACCGGAATTCCTCGCCTAGCTTCCGCTCTCAGCTTCCTCCATTTCGCCAACCGGCTGGCGCGCCAGCGTGGCTCTGCGCGCACAGGTCGTTGCGGATCGTCGTCGCTGCGACGCCGCCTTCGCCCATCGCGTGGCTGATTTGGTCGAGGCCGTGCACGACGTCGCCCGCGGCATAGAGGCCCGGAACGCTGGTCCGCTGGTGGTCGTCGCACAGGATAGCAGCCATCGGCGGCCAGCTTCGCGCCGACCATCTCGCCAAGCTGCGTGTGCGTGTCGGATCCTAGCGCCGGATAGATGGTATCGAATGTGTAATGGCCCTCTGCAGTGTCGACGACGATGCAGTCGCCGGTGATAGCCACCGCTTGCGCCGGCCCGTCGACACAGTCGATGCCTGCGTCCTTCAGCTTCCGTCTGTCCTCGTCGCTTGAGCGCAGCGCCATGTCGGGCGCGATCAGGGTCACGTCGGCAGTGTAGCTGCGAATGAACAGGGCCTCGGCGACGCCGTGGCTGTCGCTGCCGATCACGCCCACCTTTTTGTCGGTCACTTCATAGCCGTCGCAGATCGGGCAGTAGCGGATCAGGCCCCGCGCGAGCGCGTCGTCGTGAAGGTCCTCGTCCATCGGCGGCCGGCGGTTGGTGATGCCGGTGGCGAGAAGGACCGTGCGGGCTTTCGCTCGCCCGAGCCCCAGGTGGCGGTGAAGAGGCCGGATTCTCGTCGCGCTCGAGCTTGGTGACGGCTCGGTCTCGATCTTGGCGCCATATTTGCAGCGCCTGCTCGCGCATGCGCTGGAGCAGCTCGTTGCCGCTGATGCCGTCGGGAAGCCGGCGTGGTTGTGCGTGCACGGAATCCACGCCGCGCGGCTCTTGCCGCCGTCGACGACCAGGATGTCGAGATGGAAGCGCGCGAGATAGATGGCGGCGGTCAGCCCAGCAGGGCCGCCGCCGATGATCAGGCAGTCGAGAATTGGCTCATCCATGCGCAGCCCAATGGATTGTGATAGCGGCGGTTCCGCAATGACGTTCCGCGCCTCCGTCCTGACCCTTTATCCGGAATGTTTCCGGGGCCGCTTGGCGTCAGCCTGGCCGGGCGGGCGCTGGAGCGAGGGATCTGGTCGCTCGACACGACGCAACATCCGCGATTTCGCGACCGACAAGCATCGCAGCGTGGACGACACGCCCGCGGGCGGCGGGGCTGGGATGGTGCTTCGGCCGGACGTGCTCGCGGCCGCGCTCGACAGCGTCGCCGACGGTCGGCCGATGCTCGCGCTGACGCCGCGCGGCGCGCCACTGACCCAGGCGCGCGTTCGCGAACTCGCGGCAGGCGAGGGCGTCATCCTGCTGTGCGGTCGCTTCGAAGGGTTCGACGAGCGGATCTTCGAGGCGCGGCCGCTCGAACCCGTCTCGATCGGCGACTATGTGCTCTCGGGCGGAGAGCTTGGCGCGATGGTCATCCTCGACGCTTGCGTGAGGCTGCTTCCCGGGGTAATGGGCGCGGCCTCCAGCGGAGAGGAGGAGAGCTTCGAGCAGGGGCTTCTCGAATATCCGCACTATACCCGGCCTGTCACATGGGAAGGGCGCACGATCCCCGAAGTGCTGCGGTCGGGGGATCATGCGAAGATCGCGGCGTGGCGACACGAACGCGCGGTCGAAGATACACGGCTAAGGCGGCCGGACCTGATCGAGCGCCACGGGGGCGCATCGCAGGCACCGCCCTCTGGCGCGCGGCGACGAGATACGAAGGCTGAAGAGAAATGAACCTGATCGAGACCCTCGAGCGCGAAGCAATCGACGCGCTGACCGCCGACAAGCAGATCCCCGAATTCCGCCCCGGCGACACGCTCCGCGTCGGCGTGAAGGTCATCGAAGGCGACCGCACCCGCGTCCAGGCGTTCGAGGGCGTCTGCATCGCCCGCGCCAACAAGGGCGTCGGCTCCAGCTTCACCGTCCGCAAGATCAGCTTCGGCGAGGGCGTCGAGCGCGTCTTCCCGCTTTATTCGCCGATCATCGACGCGATCGAGGTCGTGCGCCGCGGCGATGTCCGCCGCGCCAAGCTCTACTATCTGCGTGGCCGCACCGGTAAGGCGGCCCGTATCGCCGAGCGCCGCGACGTCCGTCGCGACGTGCCGGGCGGGAAGGGCGCCGAGACGAGGCGACCGCGCCGAGAACGCTCCGGAAGCCTAAGCTTTACGACGAGCAGTTGCAGGACGAGGCGCAGCCGCTACGAAGCGGCATGCGTTTCTCTTGCCGCGGCTGCTATTGCCGCTTCTCGTCGCCGCCGCTCCGCCACCCGGAGTTCCCCAGAAGAAGCTGACGATCGAGCGGATCTTCGCGAGCCCGCCGATCTCCGGCGCCGACGCCGCGCCTGCTCAAGCTTTCGCCCGACGGGCGATACGCGACGCTGCTGCAAGCCGCGCGCCGAAGATCGCGAGCGCTTCGACTTGTGGGCGATGGACACGGCGACCGGCCAGCTGCGGATGCTGGTCGATTCGACCAAGATCGGCGGCGGCGAGATTTCCGAAGCCGAGAAGATGCGCCGCGAGCGCGCGCGCGTCGGCGGATCCAAGGGCATCGTCGAATATGAATGGGCGCCCGACGGCAAGTCGGTCCTCGCCCCGGTCGACGGCGACCTCTATCTGGCGGACGTTGCGAGCGGCGCGGTCCGCCGCCTGACCAACACGCCGCAGACCGAGATCGACGCGCATGTCTCGGAAGGCGGCCGATACGTCAGCTTCGTCCGCGACCAGAACCTCTATGCGATCGACCTCGCGACCGGCACCGAGCGTGCCGCTGACCACCGACGGCAAGGACACCGTCACCTGCGGCACCGCCGAGTTCGTCGCTCAGGAGGAAATGGACCGCCGCACCGGCACCTGGTGGGCGCCCGGCGACAGCCGCGTCGCGGTCGAATGCTATGACGAAGCCAAGGTCCAGGTCGTCACCCGCGCCGCGATCGGCGCCGAACGGCACGAAGACCTTCGACCAGCGTTATCCGGCGGCCGGCACGCCAAATGTCGCGGTCGCCTGTGTCTCATCGACCCGGACGGCGGCCGACGTGCCAAGGTCGACCTCGGCGCCGAATCCCGACATCTATCTGGCGCGGGTCGATTGGTCGAAGGATGGGCGAACGCTCTACGTCCAGCGCGAGAGCCGCGACCAGAAGCGGCTCGACCTGCTCGCCGTCGATCCCGCGACCGGCGCGAGCCGCGTCCTGTTCACCGAGACCTCGCAAGACCTGGATCAACCTCAACGACGATTTCCAGGCCGCTGAAGGACGGCAGCTTGATCTGGGGCTCGGAGCGCAGCGGCTTCCATCACCTCTACCGTTGCGCGAACGGCCAGTGGACGCCGATCACCACGGGCGACTGGGTGGTGACGGGCCTCGTCGGCGTCGACGAGGCCGATCACCGGCTCTTCTTCACCGGCAACAAGGACGGCGTGCTCGAAAGCCACGTCTATTCGGTCGATTATCTCAATCCCGGCGAGCCGCAGCGGCTGACCGAGGCCGGCTATTGGAACACGCGCCGAGATGGACAAGGCGCGGCACGCGCCTGCTCGTCACGCGCTCGTCGCCGGACCAGCCGCCGCAGGTCTATCTCGCCGACGCAGTCGGGCAAGCGGATCGCCTGGGTCGAGGAGAACAAGCTCGACGCCAGCCATCCTTACGCGCCCTATCTCGCGGCGCATCGCGCCGGTGAAGTTCGGCACGCTGAAGGCCGCCGACGGAAGCACGCTCTATTGGGAGATGATCACGCCGCCGCTGAAGGCGGGCAAGCAAATATCCGGTCTTCTTCGAACATTATGGCGGGCCCGGATCGCAGCAGGTGAGGCGCGCCTGGATGAGCCCGATGGCGCAATATTGGGTGAGCAAGGGCTGGATCTATTTCCAGATCGACAATCGCGGCTCGCCCAACCGCGGGCGCGCGTTCGAGGACCAGATCTATCATGCGATGGGGACGGTCGAGGTCGAGGATCAGGCGGCCGCGGCGCGCTGGCTTCAGAAGCAGCCCTTCGTCGATGCGAAGAAGATCGCGACCTCCGGCTGGTCCTACGGCGGCTACATGAGCCTCAAGATGCTCGAGAAGGCGCCCAAGGGTCTCTACGCGGCCGGCGATCGTCGGCGCGCCGGTGACCAAGTGGGAGCTGTACGATACCCATTATACCGAGCGGTATCTCGGCAACCCGGCGATCGATCCAAAGCCATATCAGTCGTCGGACGCGCTCGCCGATGCGCTGAAGATCGAGGAGCCGTTCCTGCTGATCCACGGCATGTCAGACGACAATGTCGTCTTCCAGAACTCGATCGATGCTCGCGACGAGCTGCAGCAGGCCGACCGGCCGTTCGACATGATGTTCTATGTCGGCCAGACGCACCGACCGCCGGCGAAGGCCGCCAGGCGCACGTCCAAAAGACGATCGAGCGCTTCCTCGACGAGAAGGTGCTCGGGAAAGCGCTCAGACTAGTCGCGCGCGTCTGCGCAGGGATCGCCTCGCGGTCGATCAGGCGCGTGTAGAGGTGCCAGGTCGAATAGCCGAGCCAGGGAAGGACGAAGGCGAGCCCGACGAACAGCGGGATCGAGCCGAGGACGAGCAGGACGGCGACGATCAGTCCCCAGCGGAGCATCTCGCCTTGTTGGCGTGCGCGGCGCGCCACGAGGCGGAGACCGCCTCGGACGCGCTGACGTCGCAATCGACCAGCATCGGCAGCGAGGCGACGCTGAGCGCCAGCACGACCCAGCCGAAGATCGCGCCGACGACTGCGCCGAGGACGATCAGCGCCCAGCCGCGCGGCGTCGTGAAGAACGTCGACAGGAAACCGCTGATCGATGTTGGCGTCGCCCAGCCGAAGAGCAGCCCGTAAAGCGCGCCGGCGGCGAGCAGCCAGCCGAAGAAGATCAGCAGCAGCAGGCCCAGCGACGATTCCCATGTCGTCGGCGGCTGGGCGCTTCAGCACGTCGAAGAAGTGGGACCAGTTGGACTTGGTTGCCCATTCTCGCGGCGGCGGGCGAGCTCATAAAAGCCGACAGCAGCGACCGGACCGAGCAGGCCTACTCCGGCGACGACGGGGAAGAAGAAGGGCATCAGCGGCCGGTTCGTCGTCATCACGACGGCGGCGATACCGACAAGCGTATAGATCAGCCCGGCGATCAGAAATGTCGCCTCTCATGGTCAGGAAATCGTCGAGACCCTGCCGTAACGCGAAACGCAGATCATCGTTCGTGATCGTGCGGACCGGAATGGGTTGATCTTGCACCTGCGCCGCACCACCGGCGCGCATCGTTTTGGTCGCCATGACACCTCCTTCAGAGCGTGCCGTCCGGCGCAACAGAGTTCCCATCGAAAGTAATACTTTGACGGGGCCCCACGCGCCGGGCGCCTGACGCATCCTTAGCACAACTGCAGCGAGTCGGTCAGAGCCTCACGGGGGTAAAGGTGATGGTCTCGTCTCGATTATAAAACTGCCGCGCGAATCTGGGGCGGGCGGCGATCAGTGGCGCACCGGCTGGCGGAAGCAGCGCGGGAACTCCGAGCCCCCTTCGACCGCGCGAAGGGGAGAGCCATATCGCTTTCCCGCGCCACATGGGATAGGCGCCCCTCAATAAGCGAATGGAGATGAAGATGGGTTACCGGGTCGCGGTCGTTGGAGCGACGGGCAATGTCGGACGCGAGATCCTGAACATCCTCGCTGAGCGCCAATTCCCCCTCGACGAAGTCGCCGCGGTCGCCTCCTCGCGCTCGACTGGCGACATCATCGACTTCGGTGACAGTGGCGAGGAGCTCAAGGTGAAGAACCTCGATCATTTCGACTTCAGCGGATGGGACATTGCTCTCTTCGCCGCCGGCTCCGAGGTGTCGAAAGTCTATGCCCCGAAGGCCGCCCAGTCAGGCTGCACCGTGATCGACAATAGCTCGCTGTACCGGATGGACCCGGATGTGCCGCTCATCGTTCCGGAGGTGAACTCGGAAGCGATCGCCGGCTATCGCAAGAAGAACATCATCGCCAACCCGAACTGCTCGACGGCTCAGCTCGTCGTGGCCCTGAAGCCGTTGCACGACGCCGCGAAGATCAAGCGCGTCGTCGTTGCGACGTATCAGTCCGTGTCAGGCGCTGGGAAGGCGGGCATGGACGAGCTCTTCGAGCAGTCGCGCAACATTTTCGTCGGCGACTCGAACGAGCCGAGGCATTTCACTAAGCAGATCGCCTTCAACGTGATCCCGCAGATCGATGTGTTCCTCGACGACGGATCGACCAAGGAGGAGTGGAAGATGGTCGTGGAGACGAAGAAGATCCTCGACCCGTCGATCAAGCTGACCGCCACCTGCGTCCGGGTGCCGGTGTTCGTCGGCCACTCCGAAGCCGTGAACATCGAATTCGAGAACGAGATTTCCGCCGAGGAAGCGCAGAAGATCCTTCGCGAAGCGCCGGGCATCATGCTCGTCGATAAGGAGAGCCCGGTGGCTATGTGACGCCGGTCGAAGCGGTCGGCGACTACGCCACCTTCGTCAGCCGCGTCCGCGAGGACCCGACGGTCGAGAACGGCCTTAGCCTGTGGGTCGTCAGCGATAACCTCCGCAAGGGCGCGGCGCTCAATGCAGTGCAAATCGCCGAGCTGCTTGGCCGCAAGCATTTGCAGAAGGCTGCTTAAGCCAATAGCTTGCGCTGCTCTCAAGGAGGGCTGCGATGCGCTTGTTACCCGTTTCTGTTGGGCTTCTGGCCGTCGCAGCCTGCAAGGTCGCTCCGGCTGACCATGCCGCAGTCACAAAGACGGAAGCGACCAAGATCGCCGAGCAGGCTGAGGCGAACTTCACGACGGGCAACGTCGATACGGTGATGCGGCAAGATGCCGACGGCGCCGTGATGTTCGACGCAACGCACCCGACCTTCAGCACCGACCGCAAAGTTCAGACGGGCTGGGCGCGCGATTTTGTGAGCATGAAGCCAGCCGACTATCACGTGCCAGACAGGCAAATTCAGGTTGTCGGACCCGACGCCTTCATCAGTTCCGGCACGGAGATGTTCACCGTCGCGGCAGGCGCTGCGCGGCCGACGATCAGCGCTCGCTTCACGGACGTCTTCCAGCGCCAAGCTGACGGTAGCTGGAAGATCGTGCATGAGCATGTGTCGCTGCCGCCGACTAGCGCTGGCCAGCAGCCAGGTTAACCGAAGCTCAGCAATGCGCCGCTACCTTCGCGGCCATGCTGCTCGAAGCACCTTATCGCCAGCTGCTGATCATGGTCTCTGCCGGCTTGGTTGTGGCCGGTCTTGGCTGGCTCGGCCATCGGGCGCCCGAACGTAGACACGGCTGGCGCCAATTGGAGCCGAGTGCGATGCATTGGACCGGCCTCGTGCTCGGAGTCGGCCTCGTGCTGCTGTTCCTCTATGTCAGACTGTTCGTAGGGTCGTCGCGCCCGGACGCTGAGCACCAGATGAATACTGACCGGCCTCATCGTCGCTTTTGGCACTGGCGTTCTACTCTGCGGCTGGGCTGTCGGCCGGGTGCGCAGGCTCGGGTTCGAATGGCGCGGGACGTGTCTTGCGTGGCGCAACGGCAGGCAACGGATCGTCCGCAGCGTCGACGATCTCACCGCTGTTCGAAAGATGCGCTGGCTTTGTGTCCTCTCGTTCGCGGACGGTTCGGAAGTGAAAGTCGACAAATATGCGCGCGGCACTGGGGGAGCTTCTCGAACGGATCGCCAGCAAGCGGAGCGATCTGCTGCCGCCCGGTTAAGGATTGTCGCTCCAATAGCGGAGCAGGTTTTGCTGCACGAGCTGAAGCCGCCCGAAATTCTCGGCATCCATTTTCAAACCTTCGAGGGCCGCTACCTCATTGAGCTCGTAAAGGGTGTTCCGCCGGAACGGGTCCTGAATACGGCTCTGGATGAAGGTTATGGCTACCAGGCGCTCGCCGCGCGTGACCGGCAGGACCTGATGGAAGCTATCGGACGGATAGATGATCGCCTCACCCGGCTGGAGTTTGAAGGTGAGGGATGAAATGCCCAGGCCCACCTGCAGCTCGCCTCCGTCATAAT
>CAVVWY010000017.1:0-134666 GCA_963752025.1 uncultured Alphaproteobacteria bacterium
CAATTCCACGAGGTGCCGCACTCGCGTCAATCGCCGGAGCTGTTGCGCTTGGCGTCCTGATCCTCGCCGGTTGGCATCGGTCGTTGCTAGTCGACCGGTATCTTACCGCCTGCGCGCCCGCGCTGATGCTAGCAGTTATCACTGTCGCTGCGGGCATCGGCGCACGCATCCTGATCGTCGCGGTTGCCTCGGCTCTGGCGATTTACGCCGCAGCTGGAGTTCCACTTCGCATCCGCGAGCAGAGTATGGAATGGTCGGCGGAGAAAATTATCCCGTTCCGTCCCGCCCACCTCGTCTATTCGCTTGGCTACTCCGGCCAGCAGGGGCTCAAGCCAGAGACGCGGCGGGAGCTTGGCGAGTTCCTTTTTTGACGCGCGGGCGTCACGGCTCAGGCACGAATGGTTACCACCTTGGACGGTCGCGAGCTCATTCGCGCAGCGGGCGATGATGCGGCGGTGATAGGGGTATTCTATCCCCGATGGCAGCCGCTCGCGAATGCCATAGCTCGGGAGCGGCATTGCTTCATTGCGCCTCGCCAGCTCGCCTGTCCGCCGCTCCATTTCGCGAAGCGCTAGCCCTTGCGCGCTGCCTGACGTTGATGGCGGGCGTGCGCGTCGCCTCCCGCAAGCACTGCGAGCATGACCAGATCAGAGGCCGTCGCAGTCATCGGCGCAATCTGCACCGGCATTTGCAGCCCGAGGAGATAAGGACCCAGCACGCTCTCGCCCCCGAGTTCTTTCAGCAACGGCGGAAAAGGCTCGCCGACTGAAGCCCGGGCATGACGAGGATGTTCGCAGGACCGGAGAGGCGGCTGAAGGGATAGAATTGCCGCTGAAGCTGAAAAATCGAGCGCAACGTCCGGCGCCATTTCGCCTTCATATTCGAAATCCGCGTGGAAGCCGTCGAGAAGCTTCACGGCTTCGCGCAGCTCCTCGATGTGCATCCCTGGCGGGTTGCCAAAGGTCGTGTAGCTCGTGAAGGCGACACGTGGCTCGAGGCCCATGCGCTTGGCAAATGAGGAACTTCGCATCGCAATCGCGGCATACTGCTCGGCGGTCGGGCGTTCGGTCACGGCGGTGTCCGCAATGAGCACCGTGTGGCCGCGACCCACGATCACGTTGATTCCGACATGGCGTTGCACCCGGCTCGTCGTCGATCACGGTCCGTACCTGGCGAAGGGACTGGCTGAACGGGCGCGTCGTGCCGGTGATCATCGCGTCGGCCTCACCAAGCGCGAGCATCGCCGCCGCGAAGTAGTTACGGTCCTGGTTGACCATCTGCTCAATCTCGCGGCGAAGCATCCCGTGCCGCTGATGCTTCTGATAGATGTGGTCTACGGCGCGGCCCACCAACGGCGAATTACGGCTGTTGAGAACCTCATATTCTTCAGGGTGATCGACGCCGATTTCCCGAAGCTGCTCGTAAACATCCTCGCGCCCGACGAGCACCGGAGTGCCGTACCCATTTTCCTTGAATGCGATCGCTGCGCGCAAAACGTTGGGCTCTTCGCCCTCGGCAAAAAGGACCCGCTTCGGATTGGCGCGAGCGCCCTCGTAGGCAAGGCTCATCACGCCCACCGTCGGGTTAAGGCGTGCTCGGAGCTCTTGCCGATAAGCCTCCATGTTCGCGATCGGCCGCTGCGCCACACCACTTTGCACCGCTGCTTCCGCCACAGCAGAGGCCACCACCTCCATCAGCCGCGGATCGAATGGCGCAGGAATGATGTAGTCGCGGCCGAAGCTGTGCGAGCGTCCGCCGTAAGCGGCCGCGACCTCTTCGGGCACGGGCTCACGCGCAAGCTCCGCCAGCGCTTCGGCAGCGGCAATCTTCATATCGTCGTTGATTGCGGTCGCCCGCACATCCAGCGCGCCGCGAAAAATGAAGGGGAAGCCGAGGACGTTGTTGACCTGGTTGGGGAAGTCTGAGCGGCCGGTCGCAATGATCGCATCCGGCCGCGCCTCCATCGCAAGCGGGGGCCAGATCTCAGGGTCAGGGTTGGCCATCGCGAAGATGATCGGATCGGGAGCCATCGCCTTGATCATTTCCGGCGTCAGCACGTTCGCAGCCGACAAACCGAGGAAAACGTCCGCGCCCTCGATCGCCTCGGCTAGGGTTCGCGTGGGCGTGTCCACCGCATGCGCGGATTTCCACTGGTCGAGGTCGTCGCGGTCCTTCGTAATGACGCCCTTGCGGTCGCACATCAGCACATGGTCGTGCCGCACGCCCAGCGCCTTGATCAGCTCCGTGCAAGCAATCGCCGCCGCACCGGCGCCATTCACGACGACTTGGATGTCGCCCATCTTTCGTTTGGTGAGGTGACACGCGTTGATCAGGCCGGCCGCGGTGATGATTGCAGTGCCGTGCTGGTCGTCGTGGAAGACTGGGATTTTCATCCGCTCGCGCAGCGTCTGCTCGATGATAAAACAATCGGGCGCAGCGATGTCTTCGAGGTTGATCCCGCCGAAGCTCGGCTCAAGCAACTCAACGGCATCGATGAAGCGATTGGCGTCTTCGGTGTTCACTTCGATGTCGATAGCGTCCACGTCGGCGAAGCGCTTGAACAGCACCGCCTTGCCTTCCATCACGGGCTTGGACGCGAGCGCGCCAAGGTTGCCGAGGCCCAGGATCGCCGTGCCGTTCGAGATCACGGCGACTAGATTGCCCTTCGCCGTATAGTCGTAGGCGCATCCCGGATTTTCGGCGATTGCGCGCACCGGAACCGCAACCCCAGGCGAGTAAGCGAGCGCCAGGTCTCGCTGCGTCGCCATCGGCTTCGAGGCGATAATCTCGATCTTTCCTGGCCGTCCTCGCGAGTGGAAGTCGAGCGCTTCGGCCTCGGTATATCTGACGTTGCTTTCGGACATGGCGCCGGGCCTTAGGCACTGGCCCGCAAAGAGTCACGTTTGACCAATCCGGAGTTCGCGCCCGGGCGGTCGAACGGCTACCAATCGGCCATGGCTCGCGCCGACGCTCCGACACCAATGATGGTCCAGTACCGGCGCCTGAAGGAAGAGGCGGCCGACGCGTTGCTCTTCTATCGGATGGGCGACTTCTTCGAGCTGTTCTTCGACGATGCAAAAGTCGCCTCGGCCTGCCTCGACATTGCGTTGACCAAGAGGGGCGAGAATTCGGGCGAACCCATCCCGATGTGCGGGGTCCCGGTGCATTCCGCAGACTCCTACCTCGCCCGGCTGATCAAGGCCGGGCATCGCGTTGCCATCGCGGAGCAGACTGAAAGTCCCGCAGAGGCGCGGAAAGAGCGCGGCTCGAAGGCACTGGTGGAACGCGCCATCATCCGGCTAGTCACGCCGGGCACGCTGACGGAAGAGACGTTGCTCGAATCCTCGGCGGCCAACTGGCTGGCGGCAATTGGACGAGCTGGCGATGATTGGGCAATCGCAGCGGCGGATATCTCCACAGGGCGCTTCGAGCTGATCGGCTGCGGACCTCGAGAGCTTGCGGCCGAGCTCGCGCGCTTGTCGCCGGCCGAGACCATTGCAGATGGCAGCATAGCCGGCGTGCGCACGTCCGCGGGCAAGGGGGGGTTCGACAGTCTTGCGGGCGAGCGTGCGCTCAAGAGCCGCTTCGGTCTGTCCACGCTCGACGGTCTTGGCTCGCCCTCGCGCGCCGAACTCGCGGCCGTCGGTGGACTACTCGCCTATCTCGACGCGACGCAGAAGGACGCTGGCGTGCTTCTCGACGCGCCACGGCGGGTCGCGCGTGCAAGTCACATGGCAATCGACGCTGCAACACGGGAGAGCCTGGAGCTTACGCGCTCCGTCTCCGGCAGCGTTGCCGGTAGTCTGCTTGGCGAGATCGATCGCTGCGAGACGGCGGCTGGGCGTCGGCTGCTTTGCGAGGACATCAACGCACCCCTGACTGAGAAGGGCGCCATCGAAGCGCGTCTCGCCGTTGTGGAGTGGTTGCATGACGATGCGATGAGGCGGACCCGTGTACGCCAAGCCCTCAAGGCAATGCCGGACTTCGCGCGAGCACTCGCTCGTCTGGCCGCGGGCCGGGGCTCGCCGCGGGATCTATCACTCATCCGCGATGGCCTGGCGGCCGCGGCAACACTCAAGGCGGAACTCGAAAGCGAGCCTCTGGTGCCCGCGTTGCTGACCAGTCTTTTGCCAGCGCTGGGGCGACATGACACACTGGTCGAGAAATTGGGCAATGCGCTGGTCGAAAGCCCACCAATCGACGCATCGAAGGGCGGCTACATCGCCGAAGGCTACGACCCGCAGCTCGATGCATTGCGGGGCACGGCCTCGCATGGCCGCCGCGCCATCGCTGCGCTCGAAGGGCGCTATCGCGACGCAACCGGAATCAGCTCGCTCAAGATCCGCCACAACGCAGTGCTCGGCTATCACATCGAGGTTTCCGCCAGGAATGCCGATCGGTTGATGCAGCCTGAAAGCGGCTTCACGCACCGCCAGACGCTTGCCGGCGTCGTCCGCTTCAATTCGCCCGAGCTTCACGGTGAAGCCGCGCAAGTCGTAGAGGCTGGCTCTCGTGCACTCGCGGCCGAAGCTGCACATGCCGAAGAATTGACTGCCCTGACGGTCGCGTCGGCTCAGCAGATCACCGCCACCGCTGAGGCGATCGCACGAATTGACGTCGCCGCGTCGCATGCCGAACTTGCTGCTGAGGCCGGCTGGAGCCTGCCGCAACTCACCGAACAGCCTTGCTTCGAGATCGATGCCGGCCGGCATCCAGTGGTGGAGACGGCGTTGAAAGGGTCGGGCGACCGGTTCGTCGCGAACGATCTCTCGCTCGGACCCAATGACCGGCTGTGGCTGATCACCGGTCCCAATATGGGCGGCAAATCGACGTTCCTGCGCCAGACTGCGCTGATTACGGTGCTTGCCCAATCCGGCGCGTTCGTGCCCGCGACGCGCGCACGGGTAGGCATCGTGGATCGCCTGTTCAGCCGTGTTGGCGCGTCCGACAATCTCGCTCGAGGCCGCTCCACTTTCATGGTCGAGATGGTCGAAACCGCCGCAATCCTCGCACAGGCGACGCCGAAGAGCCTCGTCATTCTCGACGAGATTGGGCGCGGCACTTCGACCTATGACGGCTTGGCAATCGCTTGGGCCGTGGTCGAAGCAATGCACGATCAGGCAAGGTGCCGGACGCTCTTCGCAACGCACTATCACGAGTTGACACGGCTAGCCGGGAGGCTCGATGCGCTGTCACTGCACCACGTTCGTGCGCGCGAGTGGAAGGGGGATCTCATCCTTCTTCATGAGGTCGCAAGCGGTGCGGCCGACCGGAGCTACGGCATCGCGGTAGCCAAGCTGGCGGGTTTGCCTCCCGCGGTCGTGGCCCGCGCGCGATCGGTACTCTCGAAGCTGGAAGCTGGCCGTGACGCGACTGGCGGCATCGCGGCCGGCCTAGACGACCTCCCGTTGTTCGCGGCCACTGCCGAACCGGAGCACGCGCCCGATCCGCTGCGCATCATGCTGGACGAGATCGAACCCGATGGTCTTTCACCGCGCGAGGCGCTGGAACAGCTATATCGGCTCAAGCGGATTACGGCCGAGCAGCGGCGATGAGCTTGCCCGAAATCGCCAGTCAGCGGGCGATCATCGACCGCCGCGCGATTGCTGACCGTCTCCGAGCACTTCGCCCGGGAAAGAAGCTGACCGGCGAGGCAACGGCGGTTCTTCGAGGCGCGCTCGAATATGGCCGGGCAGAGATCGCTAAGCGACTGGAGGAGGAGCCCGGCAATGGCCGCGCGGCCGCTCAGGCCACAGCATTCCTGCACGATCAGCTCGTCCGGCTGACTCATGATTTCGTCGCCGAACGCGTCCTCGATGCCGCGGTTGAACCTCTCGCACTCGTTGGTCTCGGAGGTACGGGCCGCGCCGAGATGGCACCATTCAGCGACCTGGACGTCATGTTCCTGACGGCCAAAGCGCCCACTTCAGGGCATGAACAGCTGTCCGAAGCGATGCTTCACATATTGTGGGATTTGAATGTGAAGGTCGGCCATTCCCTTCGCTCGACTGCCCAGCTCATTGCGCTGGCGAAGAAGGACATGACGATCCGCACCGCCTTCGTCGAGGCGCGGCTGATTTGGGGCAATGACCAGCTGTTCGAGGCAGCCATGCACCGCTTTCGGAAGGAGATTGTTGCCGGCACTGCCGCGGAGTTCGTCGCAGCCAAGCTGGCTGAGCGTGACGCCCGGCACATCAAAATGGGCGACAGCCGCTATGTCGTCGAGCCCAACGTCAAGGACGGCAAAGGCGGTCTTCGCGACCTGCATACACTCTATTGGATCGGCAAATATGTCCACAAGGTCGACAAGCCGTCCGACCTCGTCGGGGCGGGCCTACTGAGCGCCGCCGAATTCCGTCGCTTCGACCGCGCCGAACGCTTCTTCTGGTCGGTGCGCTGCCACCTGCATCTCCTCGCGGGGAGACCGGAGGAACGGCTGACCTTCGACTATCAGCCGCGCATCGCGGAAATCATGCATTACGCGGACCGGCCAGGAAAATCCGCCGTCGAGCGGTTCATGCAATTCTATTTCCTCAACGCCAAGACGGTTGGCGACCTCACCGGCGTGTTCCTCGCGCAACTCGATGAGCAATTGGGGAAGAAAGGTTTTCGCTTCGCGCTTCCGACCATTCGCCGTCGGCCAAAGCGTCTCGGCGGTTTCGCGCTCGACCGCGGACGCGTCAGCATCCCCTCGGACGACTTCTTCCGTGCCGATCCGGTACGGCTACTCGAACTGTTTGCGCTCGCCGCTCGTGAGCAGCTGGAAATCCATCCTAGCGCGATGCGCGCGGCTGCGCGGGACGCGCACCTGATCGGCCGGGAGGTCCGGCATGATCAGCGCGCCAACGAGCTGTTCCTTGAAGTACTGACCTGCATCAACCGGCCCGAGCTCGTGCTCCGCTGGATGAATGAGGCAGGCGTATTCGGTCGCTTCGTTCCGGACTTTGGCCGCGTCGTGGCTCAGATGCAGTTCGATATGTACCACCACTACACCGTCGATGAGCATTCCATTCGCGCGATCGGCTTGCTCGCGGCGATCGAACGCGGCGAGCTCAAGCAGGATCACCCGCTTTCGACAGTCATCGTGAACAGGCAGATCGCGTCGCGGCGCGTCCTGTATGTGGCAGTGCTTTTGCACGACATCGCCAAGGGCCGCGGCGGCGACCATAGCGAGCTCGGAGCGGAAATCGCGCTGAAGCTGGGGCCGCGCTTCGGCCTAGACGCTGCGGAAATCGAGACAGTCTCCTGGCTCGTGCGCTACCACCTCCTGCTCTCCTCGACTGCGTTTAAGCGAGACCTCGCTGACCCGAAGACGATCGACGACTTCGTGCGCGAGGTGCAGAGCCCGGAACGGCTCCGGCCTGCTGCTGGTGCTGACTGTCGTCGATATTCGCGCAGTAGGGCCGGGCATCTGGAACGAATGGAAGCGCACTCTTTTGCGGACGCTCTTCGAGGCGGCGGAGGAGCGCCTTCGGCTCGGTCACAAACAACATGGCCGCGCTGAACTCGTCGAACAGCGGCAGCGAGAACTTGCGGCGGCACTCGGGTGGAAGTCTTCGGCCTCTCGGGCGCACGCGAAGAGGCTACCCGACAGCTACTGGCTCGCCGAACCGCTTCCTTGGCAACTCGCGAACGCTCGCCAGGTCGCCGCCGCTGAGGCGCACATCGGTGAAGCGAAGCCCGACGTCGTCGTGGAGGACGATTCCGAAAGCGGTGCGACACGCGTCAGCGTTTTCACGCCAGACCGCGAGGGTCTGTTTTACCGGATCTGTGCCGGTCTCGCCTCGGCGGGTGCGAACATCATCGACGCCCGCATTCACACTACGCGCGACGGCATGGCGCTCGACAATCTCCTCGTGCTCGATGGACAGGGCAAATCATACTCGGACCGCCGCCTGCGCGGCCGCTTGGTGAGATCCGTCGAAGCAGCCCTGACAAGTCCGGAAGCGCCGCCGCTCGCCTCGTCGGAGCCAAACCGGGTACGCAGCAGCGCGTTCGAAGTCGCTCCATCGGTCGCCATCGCCGACCGGGCGTCGAAGCGCACGACCGTTGTCGAGGTTAACGCACGCGACAGGCCCGCATTGCTCGCCGCGCTTGCTGCCGCGATCCACGCGAAGGGGCATCAGATCCATTCCGCCCATATCGCTACCTACGGCGAGCGCGCCGTCGACGTCTTCTATGTGACGCGCGCGGACGGGCGGAAGCTGAGCGAAGCCGACATCGACGCATTGCGGTCGGCACTTCTTGTGGCGGCTGCGGAGCCCGCGAAGGCGAAAGCAGCATAAAGAAAAGGGGCCCCGCATCGCTGCGGAGCCCCGTCCCCTTTTTAACTGGATCCTAGCCGCGCTCGGGTGCCGGCGGAGGCGGCGGCGGGGGAGGCGGCGGCGGCGGCGGGGGAGGCGGTGGCGGGGGAGGCGGCGCGGGTGCCGGCTCGTAGACTGGCACCGGCTCGCGACGGAAACCGAGCTTCCCGCGCAGAGTCACACCGAAGGTCCGCGGCTCGCCAAGGAATGCGGCGTATAGCTGCGTGGAACGAGCGGTGAAGCCAGCGTCGACCGCACGTGTCGTTCCGCTGCCCTGCACCGGCGCGTCGAACGCGACCTGCTTGTAGTTCTTGTCGAACAGATTCTGCGCCCATGCTTCAATCGCCCAACGATCGTCCCCACCGTGCACACCGATACGGGCGTTTACGAGGGTCAAGGCGTCCTGCATCTTCTCGATGTCCAGGTCCGAACCGGTGTTGAAGCCGCTCATGTGGCGGAAGTCGGCATAGACGAGTCCGCGCAGGCCCGATCCGCCCAGCGGCGGCGTCCACGCAACAGAGCCCGTAACCGTCCAATCTGGCGCATTCGAAATCTGTCGCCCTGGAAGCTGGAACAGAGCGTTCGTCAGCGGCTTGCCGTTGGCTCCGACCAAATTGTCGCGATACCGGGTGTGGGCGTAAGTGATTCCGCCGTTGACCGCGAGGTTGTTGATCGGCCGCGTGAACGCTTCGAGTTCGAAGCCATAATTCTTCACGCCCGCGCCAGTCTTGCCAGTGCATGCTCCGGTCACGGGGTTGTTGTCGGTATCGGCGCCGCCGAGATCCTCACTGCAGCTATTGATGTTCTCGACGATGAAGTTGAGGCCGTTGAACGTATTCAGCTGGAAGTTCGTGAACAACTGACGGAACACTGCGAGATTGATGTCGAAGCCGCGGCCATTGTACTTGGCTCCCACTTCGAAAGCGTCGTTGGTCTCCGGCTTGAATTCGAGGTCCGCACCGGACGCGATCGTTGCCTGACAACCAACCTGGGTCGGCGTCACGCAGATTGCTCCAAATCCTGCGAGCCCGTTTGGCGTGGTCGAGGAGCGGAACAGCGCCGAGCGATCGAGGTTGAAACCACCCGCCTTATAGCCGCGCGAGTAGCTCGCATACGTCAGCAGCCGGTCAGTCGGCTTGTAGCTCAGCACAACCGTTCCGGAGAGCTTGTTCTCGGAAAGCTTGTCGCTGAGGTCCAGCGAACCACCCGGAATGCTCGGAATGACGCACGGCAACTGGCTCAGGGCGGCGAACGGTCCGCCGGAGAACGCGGTGCATAGAAGTCCGCCGACGTCGGCGAGATCGCCCGTCAGCTTCTTCTGCTCATGCGTGTAGCGGGCGCCGATCGTGAGCTTCAGTTCCTTGGTGAACGAGATGATATTGTGCGTGAACAGGGCCCAGTTGTTGCTTGTCTGGCGCCAACTGTCGTTCAATCCCACGCCAGTGAAGCCTGCTGGAGCGCCCATCAGCGCGCCGAGGTTGGTGAAGCCGCTATTGGTAAAGGTCGGGCCCGTGAAATTCACCGGAGGAATGCCGGCTGGGAGCCCGGTATTGTTGAGGCGGGCGAATGCACCGAGCGTCGTGATGTTGCCGGCAAGTGCCGTTGCCAGCGGAATATTACCGCCTGCGAGCGCTGCATTATACTGTGAGACGAGCGACGCGCGCACGCCAGTCGCAACTGCCGGATTGAAGCAGGTCGGCGACGCTCCGGGAGCCAGAATGGCAGGACCGATCGCAGGGTTCGAGGCGAAGGCATTCGCCGCGATGACGCAGTTCGCGTAGCGGGAATAATCGGCGCCGTAGGCGAGGTTGTCGTCCACACGCAGCTTTTCGTTGGCGTAGTATCCGCCGACTAACCAATCGAGGACATTGTTGAAGGCGTTGCCCTGTAGCCGGAGTTCCTGGCTGAACGTCTTGAAGCGGTTAAACGAGCCTCCGTCGCTGTTCCGATAGAGGATGTCGAGATTGTTGAAGTCGGCATCCTGGCCGCGGTCGTAGTTGTTGTATCGATAGGCAGTGATGGAGGTCAGCTCCGCCCAGCCCATATCCCACACGGCTTCGCCGGACAGACCCCAGTCGCTGGACATCCGATGCATAATCACGCCCCGGCGTGATCGATACATTTCGCTTGTAGGGATCGTCCTCGATGATGCCTCCGAGCGCGCGCTCGATGCCGGCGATCGTTGATGGTTGTTGCCCCGCGGACGTGACGTCGAACGCCGGGAGATAGGGTGCCGCGCAGCATTCTTCCTTACGCTTGGCGTAGTCGCCAATGAAGCGGAACGAGAAGCTGTCGCTCGGCTGGTAAAGCACCTGCCCACGAACCATGAAGCGATCGCGGTCGTTGACGTCGCGCCCGGAGACCACGTCGTGAAGGAAGCCATCGCGCTTGACGTAAACGGCGTCGAGCCGGAGCGCGATAGTGTCGGTCAGACCACCCGTCGCGCTCTCTTCCAGGCGAACGAAGCCGTAATTGCCGACGTCGACTTGGCCGATGAATTCCGGCTGGAAACGCGGCTTCGCGGTGATGATCGAGATCAGGCCGGCCGAGGTGTTCCGGCCGAACAGCGTGCCCTGCGGTCCGCGCAACACTTCGATGCGGTCCAGAGCGCCAAGCTCGGTCAGGCCCATGCCCGCGCGAGCGCGATAAACGCCGTCGATGAACACGCCGACCGAGCCTTCGAGGCCGGGATTGTCGCCGACCGTGCCGATGCCGCGGATTCGCGCCACGGCTGCGCCCGCTTCCGACGATGTGGAGGAGACGAGGAGCGACGGCGACACTTGGTTCAGCTGCCGAATGTCGGTCGCGCCGGTGTACCGAAGCGTCTGCGCCGTCACCGCGCTGACAGCCATCGGGACGTCGGACAGCGCCTCGTTCCGCCGCGTCGCGGTGATCACGATGTCGCCGGTGTCGACCGGCTGCTGTTGCCGCGCCTGATCCTGCACCGCCGCACCTTCGGCAGCGCCGGGTGTCGGCTGAGCCGTCTGCTTGTCAGTATCTGTGCTGGAAGTCGCCGTTTGGGCGAAAGCCGGAGTTGTCAGGATGCTAAGCCCGGCCGAAAGCAGCCACGCGGTCTTGCGGTTCATCTTTTCTCTCCCCCACGGGCGCGAACGCCCGGTCAACCGGGAGGCTAATCCGGAATGATGCTGCAAGGGAAGCGAATGCGTCAGTGTGACGACAAATGCCGACACGCTGCAGCAATTTGGCAACAGCAGTGTAAGTAAGGGCCGCGAGCGGACGCGGCCGACCCTCTTACTTGGGTGCGAGGACCATCAGCATTTGGCGGCCTTCCATGCGCGGGTGCGCCTCGACCTTGGCCATTTCCTGGGTCTGCTCCTGCACGCGGCGAAGCACTGCCATGCCGAGCTCGCCGTGCGCCATTTCGCGACCGCGGAAGCGCATGGTGACCTTCACCTTGTCGCCTTCCTCGAGGAACTCGAAGACCTTCTTCATCTTCGTGTCGTAATCGTGGTCGTCGATGTTCGGACGCATTTTGATCTCCTTGATCTCCTGCGTCTTCTGCTTCTTGCGCTGCTCGTTGGCCTTCTTCTGGGCCTCGTACTTGTAGCGGCCGATGTCGAGAAACTTCGCGACCGGCGGGTCAGAGTTGGGGGAAATCTCAACCAGATCGAGCCCGACCGACTGCGCTTGCTCGAATGCTTCGCGTGTAAACATCACGCCCAGATTTTCGCCGTTTTCATCGATCACCCGCACCTTCTGCGACTGGATGAATTCATTGAAACGGGGGCCACTCATAGTTGGCGGCGGCGCCATTCCTCGGCGCGGATAGGGCGGTGGTATAGCGAAGACTCCATTATCGTTGTTGGACGGATACGAATTAGGCACTCGACGGACCGATGAAAAGTCCGCGCGAACAATTGTAAGTCATTTTTGCCGCGAGCTGTTGCGAACCCGCGTCAGGCTTATTGGGCCGTGAGGTCGGGCGGAACCGCCTCCGCCGCGATCATGCGCGCCGCTTCCGCCAGGCTCATGACGACCTGCCGATCCTCGGATCCCAGACGACGCAGCGCAACCGTGCCTTCGTCGGCTTCGCGCTTACCGACGACCAGCAGAAGCGGGACCTTCTTCAGCGAGTGCTCGCGGACCTTATAGTTTATCTTCTCGTTGCGAAGGTCTGTTTCGACGCGAATGCCCGCCGCAGTCAGCCTTGCCGTTACTTCCTGCGCATAGGAGTCGGCCTCCGACACGATCGTCGCGACCACAGCCTGCACTGGCGCCAGCCACAGCGGGAACTTGCCGGCATAATGCTCGATTAGGATGCCGATGAAACGCTCGTACGATCCGAAGATCGCGCGGTGGAACATGATCGGCCGGTGCTTGTGGCCGTCCTCTCCGACATAGGCCGCGTCTAGCCGCTCGGGCAGGACTCGATCAGATTGCAGCGTACCCACCTGCCAAGTGCGGCCGATCGCGTCCTTGAGGTGCCATTCGAGCTTGGGTGCATAGAACGCCCCTTCGCCCGGTAGCTCTTCCCAGCCGAACTCCTCGGTGGCCATGCCCGCGGCAACGACCGCCTGGCGAAGCTCCTCTTCGGCCTTGTCCCAATCCTCGTCGCTGCCGAACCGGTTGTCGGGCCGTAGCGCGAGCTTGATCGCATAGGTGAAGCCGAAGTCGTTGTAGACGCGCGCGGCGAGCTCGCAGAAGGCGCGCGCCTCCTCGACGATCTGGTCCTCGCGGCAGAAGATGTGTGCGTCGTCCTGCGTGAACTGACGCACGCGCATCAGCCCGTGCAGCGCGCCATGCGGCTCGTTTCGGTGGCAGCTGCCGTTCTCGTAGAAGCGGATCGGCAGCTCCTTGTAGCTGGTGATCCCCTGCTTGAAGACGAGCACGTGGCCAGGACAGTTCATCGGCTTTAGCGCCATTAGGTCCGCTTCACCGGAAAGGATCGGAGCATCTTCCTCGGTGCTCGGGATCTCGTCGGGCACGATGAACATGTTCTCGCGATACTTGCCCCAGTGGCCGCTCTTCTCCCACTGCCGCGCGTCCACCAGCTGCGGAGTTCTTGATCTCCTGATAGCCCGTCTTGTCGATCCGGCGACGCATGTAGGCCTCGAGCGCGCGCCAAATGACGAAGCCATTCGGGTGCCAAAAGACACTGCCATGCGCCTCGGCCTGTAGGTGGAACAAGTCCATCTCGGCTCCAAGCTTGCGATGGTCACGCTCAGCCGCTTCCTTCAGCCGCACGAGATAGGCATCGAGCTGCTTCTTGTTCAGCCAGGCAGTGCCGTAGATCCGGCTCAGCATTGGGTTTTTCGGGTCGCCGCGCCAATAAGCGCCGGACACGCGGGTCAGCTTGAACGCGCTCGGGTCTAGCTTGCCGGTCGAGGCGAGGTGAGGGCCACGGCACAGATCGATCCAGTCGGCCTCGCCATGTCCAGTCTTATACATGGTGATCGGCTCGCCCTCGGGCAGCTCCATCACCCACTCAGCCTTGAACAACTCACCATGGTCGATGAAGAACTGCCGCACTCGCGCGCGGTCCCAGACCTCGCGGACCAGCGGTTTGTCGGCGGCAATGACGCGCCGCATCTCTGCCTCGATCAGTGGCAGCTCTTCTTCAGTGAACGGCCCATGATCCGCCGTTGGTGCGAAGTCGTAATAGAATCCGTCCTGGGTCGCCGGACCGAAGGTGATCTGCGTCCCTGGAAAGAGGTTCTGCACCGCCTCTGCAAGGATGTGCGCATAGTCGTGGCGCACCAGCTCGAGCGCGTCCTTCTCGTCCCGCGACGTGATCAACGTGAGGTTTGCGTCTCCTTCGAACGGGCGCATGATGTCGCGCACTTCGCCGTCAATCTTGGCGGCAAGGGCAGCCTTGGCGAGCCCCGGGCCAATAGCCGCGGCCACGTCCGCGGGCGTCGAACCCTCCGGCATCTCCCGCACTGAACCGTCGGGAAGCGCAATCTTGAACATCTTGGTCATGTGCCCTGCCATGTAGCGATGCGGCACAGCCGCCTCAACCGCCCGCTCACGGGTTGCGTTGCGGGAATGATGACGCCCTCGCTAGCTTGCCCCGGCGAGGAGGCGCAGCGCGAGTGCTGGCAAGATCGCCTCGCGCCGTCCGCGCCCGGGAACGGGCCAATGTCTGCACCCTATTTGCGTCCGGCCGGAGAGGGCGGCCTTCTTGGTCCGGAGAAAGTTCCGACTGAGCGCAGGTAAAGGTCGCTTGACGTGGCACATCGCATGAAGTAAAGCTTCCTTGTCAAACAGGCAAAGGAGCTTGACAATGCTTGCCGCCAAAACCAGCGACTTCACGCCCGCCCAGCGGGCTCATACGCGCCGTGTACTGTTGCTGCTGCTTGCATACGCAGTGATCCTGCCGCCGCTAGTGTGGGTTCGCGCTCACCGCCAAGTCAGCGACCTTGTTGCGCTCTTGATGGCAATCGCTGCGTCACTTCCGGTGCTCGGCATGTTTGCGAGCTGGGGTCGCTACCTCTCCGATGAGCGCGACGAATATCATCAGGCGCTGACGCTCAAGCGGATAGCCATCGCCACTAATGCGACGATGGGTGCCGCCGTTGTGTGGGGCTTCCTCCAAGCGTTCGGGGTGATGCCGCTGATCGAAGCCTACTGGATCCCGACGATTTGGGTCGTCATCCAGGGGACGTTCGGAATTATCGAGCTGTTTGCACGGCGCGGACGGGAGGGCTGAGAATGGAGAACCGTCTCCGCGTGCTCCGTGCGGCGCGCAGCTGGAGCCAGCAGGACTTGGCCGAACGCATCGAAGTGTCGCGCCAGAGCGTCAATGCGATCGAGACGGGCAAGTACGACCCGTCTCTACCGCTCGCTTTCCGCATTGCCGAGTTGTTCGACATGCCGATCGAGGAGATTTTTGTCTCACCATCGCGCCGCAGCTCGAAGGCGATCTGATGATCATCGCTTTGCTGCTGGCGGCGGCACAGTTGGCTGCACCCGCGGTCGAGTGCCATTTCGATCCCGTGCAGATGAGCTTCACCGGCACGCCGATCGAGCAGGCGCGCTGTCTGCTCCGTCACTTAAAGCCGGGCGGAAGCGCAGATGCCGAGCAGGAGCTTCCGCCGACGCTCGCATCGCTGATCGGCCAGCCAGCTTCAATCGACCCATCAAAACTCGCCGCCGAGCTGCGCCACCGGAGACTGCCGCTTCCCGCGACGACTCCCGTTTCCGAAACGCTAGACCACCATCGCGCGATCTACTTCGTGATCCACGATACCAGTTCCCCGTGGATCGGTAGCAGGCCCTTCCCTGCGAGCTTCGACCACCAGCCATATTACAATGACGTTCATTACTTCTTGGGGAAGGATGCGGTGGCGCACCTGTTCAACGATCGACGAGGGCAAGTGACGGTCGGCCATGACCTGGAGGTCGGCTGGCGCGCGACGAAGCTTGAGAGAACCCTCGGCGTAAGCGTCCGCGGCCGCTTCGTCCACGTGGAGAACGTGCAGCCGCGCCGCGCGGACCCTTCAGGACCCCTGCACAACGATCTAATCGGTCCCGAGCCGGGCTTCACGGCGGCGCAGTATCGAACGCTGGCGTTGCTCTATGTGCTCGCGAGCTCACGCGCAGGGACGTGGATGATCCCGGCGTTCCACGCCAACATCGACCGCGGAATCCCGGAAGCGCACGACGACCCGCAGCATTTCGACCTCGCGACCTTTGATCGCGAAGTCGCTCGCTGGGTCAGAAAGCTGGCCGCCGCTCGCCCTTAAGCAGCCGCTCCGCCCTCCTTCACGGTGTCAGGCCTCGACACGACCGAGGGCTTCGTCGATGATCTGCTCGGCGCGCAGAAACAGCTGAGTATCGATGACCACGCCCGACGCCTCTGCATTCTCACGCACTTGCTCCGGGCGTGAGGCGCCGATGATCGCGGAGGCGACGTTCGGCTCACGAAGCACCCATGCGAGTGCGAATTGCGGGAGGGTAAGGCCGGCTTCCTCGGCAATCGGCTTCAACTGCTGCACCGCGCGCAGCACGTCCGATTGCATCAGCCGGTCCATGAAGCCGCTCATCGTGTCGCTCGCAGCCCTCGAATCCCGGGGTGGCGGCCTATCAGGGTCGTACTTGCCGGAAAGCACACCCTGACCGAGCGGCGACCAGACGATCTGCGAAATACCATTCGCGGCGCAGAGCGGGACGACCTCATCCTCCGGCTCGCGCCATAACAGCGAATATTGCGGCTGGCTCGAAACGAACGGGGTGAATCCGCGATCGCGCGAAAGCTCGATTGCAGCTTGGATCCGGTCCGCGGGCCACTCCGAGAAGCCGATGTAGCGCGCCTTCCCGCTCTGCACCACGCGGGTCAGCGCCTCCATCGTCTCCTCCAGCGGGGTGTCGCAATCGTAGCGGTGGCACTGATACAGATCGACATAGTCGGTCCGCAGCCGCTTTAGAGATGCGTCGATCTGTTTCTCGATCTGCGCGCGCGACAGGCCCCGGTCCGTTTCTGACATAGGAAAGAATAGCTTCGTCGCAAGCACATAGGAATCGCGGGGATGGCCCTGCAGCGCCTCACCCAGGAACGTCTCCGCCGCACCGCGTCCATAGACGTTCGCCGTGTCGATGAAATTGATGCCTTGGTTGAAGGCTTCTTCCAGACAGGCGCGCGCCTTGTCGGCCTCCACTCCGACGCCGTAGGTCAGCCACGAGCCCAGGGAGATTTCCGAAACTTCGAGATCGCTGCTGCCAAGCTTGCGGTATTTCATGACCTGGGCCTCCGTCGGCTCACTGAACCTGCGCGGCTCGACCGTGTTCCTTAGCAGCAGTTGGAACGCGGGCCGAGTGGACGAGTTTGCGGGGCATGGCTCGCCTGTTGCGTTTCATCGGCGCGGCAATTCCCATGTTGCTCGCGGCCTGCGGTCTTCCGCGAGACCCGGAGAAGACGAGTGAACGCGTCGCGTCGACACACGAACTTCGCGTCGGCGTGAGCGACAATCCGCCTTGGACGATTACCAATGGAGCCGAGCCAACTGGGATTGAGCCTGATCTGATTCGCCGCTTTGCGTCGAGCATCGGTGCACACGTTCTGTGGACCCGCGCCAGCGAGACTCAACTTGTTCAGGCGCTGAAGGAGGGCCAGCTCGACGTCGTCGCCGCAGGGCTCGAGAAAAAGACTCAGTGGAGCACGACCGCGGGCGCCAGCCAGCCCTATGGCGAGGATGGGCAAGGCAAGAAGCACATTCTGCTCGCGGCTCCCGGCGAGAACCGGTTCATTCTAACTCTCGACACCTTCCTCACCGAGCAGATGCGCGCTTCCAAACGGCACCAGGCATGAGAGGCATCCCACGTAAGCCGAACGCCGAACAGGAGCTCGCCAAGGCCCGCCGGCTCGCAATCATCAGCATCGTCTACATCCTCTCGACGATCTGCATGCTGTTCTTCGTGATGGCCGGATCGCAGGCGTTGAAAACCGAGATGACCGGCGAGTTTCTGAGCCTTATTCCACCGATGCTGTTCCTCCTCGGCGACAAGATCAGCCGGCGTGAGCCGAACGAGAAATACCCCTTCGGTTACGAGCGAGCCGTCAGTGCAGGATACGTCGGCGCTGCGATCGCTCTGCTCGCGGTCGGCGTCTACCTCATGTTCGATGGCGCGATGAAGCTGGTGAAGTTGGAGCATCCAACGATCGGTGGCTTCCCGCTGTTCGGTCACGTGATCTGGACCGGATGGCTCGGCATCGCAGTCCTGCTGTGGAGCTCAATTCCCGCTTGCTTCCTCGGCAGAGCAAAGCGGCAGGCTGCCCGAGGTGCTACACGACAAGACGCTTGCGGCGGATGCAGAGATAAACGTCGCCGATTGGCAGAGTGCCGCCGCGGCGATCTTCGGCATGGTCGGCGTTGCGTTCGGCCTCTGGTGGGCCGATGCAGCTGCCGCCGTGCTGATCTCGCTCCAGATCATCCGCAGCGGCTGGAGCGAGCTTAAGACGGCGCTTGGCGACGTGATGGACCGGCGGCCACTCACTCTCGACCTCAAGGAGGAGGATCCAGTCCCGGCACAGCTTACAGAATTCTTCGAGCGCCAGCCTTGGGTGAAGGATGTCGTTGTCCGGGTGCGCGAGCGCGGACGCGAGTTTACCGCTGAAGTCCATGTAGTTCCGAAAGGTGATCAGATCTCAGTCGAGAAGATGTCGCGAGCCGGCCAACTCGCGTGCGAGGTGGATCCGCGGCTTGCCGATGTGACCGTCGCTCCGGTCACGAAGCTCCCCGACGACGTGGCGAGAGCTCGTCAGCCAGCGGAGCAGGACAGCTCAGTCAAATCGGCAACAGCTTGCCGGAATTGGCTTAAACCATTGCTGTTCCACCATTTCCCTCTCGCCACGTTCGAAATGTCTGGTAGTTTGCAGTCATCAAACGGGGGGAGGGGGTTTCCATGTTTGAAAACTCACTGCGTGAGAATATCAAGAACATCTCTGTCGGCCTGGGGCTGTCCGTCGTCGTCATCGGCGCCGCACTCGCTCTGGCCTTCTGGTGACCTGAGGCGGCCGCGTGGCCGCTAGGACGATGTAGGGCTGTCCTGTGGGCACGGTTTCTGTTTAGCCGGGCGGATGGTTTCCTATCTGGACGTCCGCGATCGCCGCATCGCCTACCGCCTTCGCGAAGGCGGCTCGCCTACGTTCGTCTTCCTGCCCGGCTATGCCTCAGACATGGAGGGCGCAAAGGCCCTCGCGCTCGATTCCTTCGCGGAGCGGCGCGGCCATTCGATGATGCGCTTCGACTATTCTGGCACAGGTTCGAGCAGCGGAGAGTTCGAGCAAGGCACGCTGGCGATGTGGCTCGAGGAAGCGATCGCCGCGATCGATCAACTCACCGAGGGACCGTTGATCCTGGTCGGGTCGTCGATGGGTGGCTGGATCGCGCTTCACGTGGCCCTCCGCCGCTCCAAACGAGTCAAGGCCGTGATCGGCATCGCCGCTGCGCCCGATTTTACCGAATGGGGTTTCACCGACGGGCAAAAGGAAGAGCTGCAGGCGAATGGGCGCTTGGAGGAGCCGAACCCCTATGGACCCGAATCGCAAGTCTTCACCCGCGACTTCTGGGAGTCCGGCGAGCAACTGAAGCTCCTCGAAACGCCGATCGATATCAGATGCCCAGCCCGATTGGTTCACGGGGATAAGGATCAAGAAGTTCCGCTCGAGATCGCGTTCCGCACAATGCGTGCGCTACGTTCAGCGGATGTCCAGCTACTGACCATCAAGGGCGGCGGGCACCGGCTGTCCGAGCCCCATGAGATCGAAGCGATCCTCCGGACCGTCGGCTTCTTGCTGGAGCCTGCCCCATGATCCTCGCCATTGCCGCTGCAGTTGCTGCCGCCGCGCCTGCGTCCGTTGCCGCCCCTTCTTCAGCGCCAGCGGCTGCTTGCCCGGACGTTGTCACCCCCGACGCGATGGTCTGCCGAGCGCTCGAACAACAGAAGAACGGCAATGCAGCAGGTGCCGCACAGGCGTTCGAGGAGGCGGCGAGAGCCTCTCCTGAGAAGGACCCGAAGACGGCGCGAATGTTCGCGGCCGCGGGCAATCTGTGGATCGCTGCGGGACAGGCCGGCAAGGCCGCGCTGGCGCTCGACAAGGCTCTTTCGCTTCCCGGCCTCGAGGCTGAACAGCGGGGCGAAGCACTGCTTGACCGCGCGCGCGCCGCAGAGTCCCAAGGCGACCTGACCACCGCTCGCGCTCGCCTCAACGAAGCCGCGGCCACGATTTCGGGCGATCCCTTCTACTGGTATTTCTCGGCAGCGCTCGCGATCCGCGAGGCGGACACCGCCAAAGCACAAGCGGCAATTGCCAAAGCGCTGGCACTCGCGCCGAGCGAGCCGACGATCCTGTTCGAAGCGGGCCACGTCGCGCATTTCGCCGACGACGACGCCCGTGCTCGCTATTATTGGGAGCGCGCCGCCGCCAACGATCCAAACGGTGCGGTCGGCAAGTCAGCGCGAGAAGCGCTGGCGATGCTTCCGGCACCGACGACAATTGTCACTCAGCCGCAGCCGGCCAAGCCCAAGGCTCATCAGCCCAAGTCGTAGTCGATCGTCGTAACGACGCGGACCTTCTGGAACGGCGAGCTGCCGCCCGACGCGCCGCAATCGTCACAATCTTCACCATCGCGAGCGCCGACGGAGAAATAGCCCTGGCTAGCCGTCTTGATTCGGCCGACCGCTGCGCCGCTGTCTCGCGCGAACTGGTCTGCGCTGCGGCGGGCACTCTTGTTGGCATCCGCGATCATATCGGGCTTGAGGCCATTCAGGCCAGTGAAGGTGTAAGTAATGTTACTCCCCGAAAGCTCGACGTTCGAACGCAGAAGCTCCGCCTGGCGGGTGTAAGCCGCGCGGGCTTTCATCACGTCGTTCGTCCTCAACTGGATAGAGCGGCTGACGACGAGTTCTGCGAACCGACTGGCCTGCCTTGATTGTCGCGTTGTTGATCGCGGCTCAGCGATACTCCGGTATCGGTGATTTCGCTCGGCTGGAATCCGGCCCGCAAAAAGAACGCGCGCACTGCGCGCGCCTGGTCGTCGACCGACTGCTGCACGGAGCCGAGCTCCTCGCCTTGATGCGAGAACCCAACGGACCAGGTCGCGAGATCGGCGGTAACGTCGCGTTCTGAGACGCCGCGCACGCTCACAGTTCGGTGCTCCGCCATCTTGGAACGACGCAAACCGTCACCCAACGCGTAGCCGCTCGTCGTCAGACCAACGGCGAAAATCGCTACCGCGCCAAGGAGGACGGCACGGCTGTCCTGCAGCTTCTGGATCATCTGTGTGATACCCTGCGTTCGTCCGCTATCGGGCAGCCACCGGTCACGATCGCCGGTCACGGCTACGACGAACCGTGCCTTTATAGCGACGAACTGAGTGAGGCGAAATGAAATTCCTGCACACGATGATCCGAGTGTCCGATCCCGAAGCGACTGTTGCATTTTTTCAACTGCTCGGGCTCGAGGAACGGCGCCGCATAGACAATGAAGGCGCGCGCTTCACGCTGATCTTCCTCGGGGTTCCCGGCGATGAGGGTGCTGAGGTAGAACTCACCCACAACTGGGGCGAGTCCGGATATGCGGGTGGCAGGAACTTCGGGCATCTCGCCTATCAGGTGGACGATATCTACGATTACTTGCCGGCGACTGATGGACGCGGGGGTGACCATAAATCGTCCGCCCCGCGACGGCCGCATGGCTTTCATTCGCACTCCCGACAACATTTCGATCGAGTTGCTTCAGAAGGGAGATACGCTCGCGCCGGCCGAGCCTTGGAGCTCCATGCCGAACATCGGCGAATGGTAGGCTGGAGGGACCGCCGCTTCCTCGACTTGGTTGGCGTCGAGCACCCGATCATTCAGGCTCCGATGGCCAATGTCGGCGGCGTCGACCTGAGCGTTGGCGCAGCGCGGGCGGGCGCGTTGGGATCACTGCCCTGCGGGATGATCTCCGCCGAGAGGCTCCGTGATCAGGTAGCCGACCTGCGGCAACGGACCGATGCGCCGATCAATCTCAATTTCTTCAGCTTCGAAATGCCGCAGCCCACCGACGACCGCGAATGGCGAAGGGTGTTGCGATCCTACTACGTAAAGTTCGGCATTCCCGAACCTCAGGCTGCGGCGCTCAGGGTCGCCTTCGATGATACCTATTGCGAGATTGTCGAGGAACTGAAGCCTGAAGTCGCCAGCTTCCACTTTGGGCTTCCTCCTCAGCCTTTGTTGGAGCGCGTTCGGGCAAGCGGCGCGGTAATCCTTGCCTGCGCGACGAGCTCCGCAGAAGCAATGTTTCTCGAGCAGTGCGGCGTCGATGCGATCGTCGCGCAGAGCTATGAAGCGGGAGGCCATCGCGGGCATTTCCTTGATGAGGATCCGAGAGAGGCGCTGGGTCTTTTCGCCTTGCTCCCTCAGCTTCTCAACTCGGTGTCGGTCCCCGTGATTGCAGCAGGCGGGATTGCGGACGGACGGGGGATCGCTGCTGCGCTCATGCTCGGCGCGAGCGCCGTCCAAATCGGCAGCGCCTATCTCCACTGTCCGGAATGTTTTCTGCCCGACGGCCACAAGGCGATGCTGCGCAAGCGCCGGACACTGATGACGAACATCTACAGCGGCGGCCTCGCACGGGCCGTTCGCGGCAGGCTCATTGATGAAATCGGGCCGATACGCGGTGAAGCGCCGCCTTACCCGCTGGCCGGGGCAATCTCGCTGCCGCTGTTTCGAGCGGCGATCGAACAGGCCGACTACGAATTCATGCCCAGCCTCGCCGGACAGAATGCCTGCCTCGGATCTGAACGACCCGCCGAGGACCTTACTCGGCAGTTGGCGGCAGACGCGCTGGCGATCCTCGACGGGCGAGCGTAGGGCGCGGGCATGGACATCGTTCCGGTCCCGGCTTTCAGCGACAATTACATCTGGCTCGTCCACGATGAGCCGAGCGGCGAAACCGCCGTTATCGACCCGGGCGACGCTGCCCCCGTGCTCGACGTCGCCAGCCAGCGCGGCTGGACGATCAGCCAGATCTGGAACACCCATTGGCACCCCGATCACACAGGCGGCAACCTGGCGATCAGGGACGTCACTCGCGCCCGGATCTCCGGCCCTGCCGGCGAAACCATCCCCGGCCGCGACATCTCCTTGAGCGAAGGTGACGAAATCCGCATCGGCGGCCATCGAGGCCGGGTGATCGATGTTCCCGGACATACGCTTGGGCACATTGCGCTCATCTTCGACGATGAGCGCGTCGCGTTCGTCGGCGACACGTTGTTCGCAATGGGTTGCGGTCGGTTGTTCGAGGGGACTCCGCAGCAGATGTACGGCTCACTTCAGCGACTGGCGGAGCTTCCAACCGATGCCCGTCTCTACTGCGCGCACGAATATACGCTTTCGAACGCCCGTTTCGCCGCGCATGCAGAGCCGCACAACGACGCTACTGCTCGGCGCTTGGCGGAAGTGCAGGCCTTGCGCGACAAAGGCGAGATCACCTTGCCCACGACGGTTGCCGAGGAACGTGAAACCAATCCTTTCGTTCGCGCCTCTAACTGGGAGGAATTTGCGAGATTACGCGCCGAGAAAGACAGCTTCCGTTCATGAGCGGAAGCGCCACAAATTCTAGGCACGCAGACTTATTTGGGAGGTCCACATGCGCGGCTTTTCTCTGTTTCTGCTCGTCGCAACGCTGACGTCCTGCGCGGCCGCCCCTCCGCCACCGGCGAGAAGCGACAAGAATCAGGCTCGTTTCCAGGAGCTCACGGCGGGCAAGGTCGCGCAGCCGCCCGTCAACTGCCTGCCGGTCAATCGCACCTTGCAGAACGACATGACGGTGATCGATGAGAGCACCGTAGTGTACAAGCTGAACAGCTCCCGGGTGTATGTCGGTCATATGCAGGGGGGGTGCCCCAATCTCGGGGTCGGGGCCCTTTGCGTTAGTTACCCACCAGATCGGGACTGCTACCCTCTGCCGCGGCGACATCGCTGAAGTAGTCGATACCATGGCCCACCAGACCGTGGGCAGCTGTGTCTTTGGTGAGTTCACTCCGTACGTGAGGCCTGGATCATAGGATGCGCAGTGCCGCTCTTGCCTTAGCGGGGGCACTTCTCGCTTCCTGCACGACCGGTCCCGAGCCGCCGCACCAGCTGACTCCCCGGGCGCAACAGCAGCTCGGGCTGCTGCTGAACGGCAAGGTTGCGGGAAGCCCGATCAGCTGCCTGCCGAATTACAACGCCAACGACATGCAGGTCATCGATGGGCGGACCGTCGCTTTCAAGCTCGGCAGCCGGACGGTCTACTTGATGCACCTGTCACCAGGCTGCGAGTTGCTCGGCAACGGCGGCTATGCTCTCGTGACGAAGCAGTTCGGCGGCATGGGCATGTGCCGCGGCGACATTGCCCGGGTGTTCGACACCACGAGCCGCTTCACCGTCGGCTCCTGCGGTATCGACAGCATCCTCCCTTATACCACGCTGGGGCGTTAGCGGCGGTATAGCGCCAGCAGCCGTTCGCCGTAGATCTTGGAATCACGTGGCGCCGGATTTTCATCGACGGCGTCAGTTGCTCATTGTCGATCGTGAACGGCTCATCCGCGAGGATGAAGCGGCGCACCTTCTCAATCACGGACAGGTCGGCGTTCACCCGGTCGACCGCACGCTGGAGCCGCTGCTGCACGTCCGGCGCTGAGGCGATCTCGGATCCGGCACGAGCAAGGCGACGAGGTGCGGCTGGCGATCACCGAAGACCATCGCCTGCGCGATTTCCGGCTGGATGGTCAGCATGCCCTCGATCCGCTGCGGCGCGACATTGTCGCCCTTGTCGTTGACGATCAGGTCCTTCTTGCGGTCGGTGATGACGATCCGGCCCTGGTCGTCGAAGTGGCCGACGTCGCCGGTCGCTAGCCAGCCGTCCCTTCAGGACACGCGCGCGTCTCTTCCGGGTTGCGCCAATAGCCGTGCATGACGTTCTCGCCGCGGACCATGATCTCGCCATCCTCGGCAATGCGGACTTCGGTAGTCCTTCACCGGCGGACCGACGGTGTCGAGGCGAATGCCGGCGCGAGGCCGGTTGCAGCCGATCACCGGCGCCCGCCTCGGTCTGGCCGTAACCCTGCAGGAACGTGATCCCGAGCGACTCGAAGAAGATGCCGACTTCGGGGTTGAGCGGCGCGCCGCCCGAAACCCAGGCCTTGACGCCGGCCGCCGACCTTTGCGCGCACCTTCGCCGAAGCGTCAGCGCGAGGATGCCATCCATCGGCAGGTCCCACGCCTTGAGCCGGCCCTCATATTTGTCGCCGCCAATCTTCAGCGCTCGGCGCGAGCAGATATTTCGACAGGCCGCCGCTGCGCCTCGATGCCCTTCATGATGCGCGCCCGCAGCATTTCGAACAGGCGCGGCACGACGACCATGATCGTCGGGTGCACTTCCTCGATGTTCGGCGGCGAGCTTCTCGAGGCTCTCGGCGTAATAGATCTGCGCTCCGAGCGCGACCGGGAAGTGCTGACCGCCGCTATGCTCGTAGCGCGTGGCTTGCCGGCAGGAAGGACAGGAAGACCTCGTCGTCCCAGCCGAAGTCGGACGAGATGATGTCCGTGCATCCTTCGAGGTTGTGGAGGATTGCGCCGTGATGCTGCTGCACTCCGCGCGGCGCGCCGCCGGTGCCGCTGGTGTAGATGATGCAGGCGAGGTCGCTGCGCTTCACCTTCGCGACTTGATCGCGCAGTGCGGCGACATCGCGCCGCGCCTCGCGTCAGCTCGGCCCAATGATGGATGGTGATCCAGTCCGGCGTCTGGCCGGAGCGGATGTCTTCCATGCCGATGACGTGACGGCATTCGTCGAGTTGAAGACAGCTGGCATCAGGTTCCTGGCTAGCTTCTGCGAGGAGACGATCACCGCCCTCGCGCCGGAATTGCCGAGCACGTGGGCATGATCGCGCGTCGTGTTGGTCGTGTAGGTCGGCACTGTTATGCAGCCGGCGGCCATGATGCCGAGGTCGGCGATCAGCCATTCGGGCCGGTTCTCACTGACCAGCGCGACGCGATCGCCGGGATGCAGACCGATGCGCTTCAGCCCCGCAGCGAGTGCCGCGACCTGCCGCGCCGCCTCGCTCCAACTGATGGATCGCCACGCACCTTCCCGCTTAGCCCATAGGAACGGCGCATCGTCCTTCTCCTCCGCGCGGGTCAGGAAAAGCGAAACGAGATTGTCGAAATATTCGAGCTGACGCGCCATCAAGGTCCCTCCCCTTGGCGGCGCTCTTTAGCGCGATAGGCTTGGGCCTGCCACTCCTCGTGGACGCGCGCGGGAAGCTCGGCTAGGCGATCGCCCATGCGTCATCTTCACCAAGTTCCTGCGCGCATTCGCCTGCGCTGCCCTCATCGCCTGCACCTCGACGCCAGCGCCTCAGCTGACGGCGAGGCAGCGACTGCAGCCGAGCCCTTCGTCATCGCCGCCAATCCGCTCGCGGCGCGAAGCGGGCCTAAACGTGCTGAAGCGCGGCGGAAGCGCCGTCGACGCGGCGGTCGCCATCCAAGCGATGCTCTCGCTCGTCGAGCCGCAGAGCTCCGGAATGGGCGGCGGCTCGTTCATGACCTACTTCGACGGCGCGAACCGGCAAGATCACGGTCTACGACGGACGCGAGGTCGCGCCGGCGCAGGCGACTTCCGCGCATGTTCCTCGATCCGTCGGGCAAGCCGCTGCCGTTCGAGACGGCGGTGGTCAGCGGTCGCGCCACCGGCGTTCCTGGCGTCGTAAAGATGCTCGCGCTCGCTCACGACGAGCACGGCAAGCTGCCGTGGAGCAGCCTGTTCGGAGATGCCGAGCGCACAGCCGACCAAGGTTTCATCGTCTCGCCGCGGCTGGAGCGCATGATCCATGCCGATTACGCCGGAGAACCACGCGCCGGACGTGATCGCTTATTTCTCCAAGCCGGACGGCACGTTGCTGAACGCCGGCGACCGTCTGGTCAACAAACCCTACGCCGACTTCCTGCGCCGGCTCGCCGCGCAAGGTCCGGCGGCGCTTTATTCCGGGTCGACGGCGGCGAAGATCATCGCGCGCACGCATCAGGGCCCGCTCGCCGGCACAATGACCATGGCCGATCTCGCCAATTATCGGCCGATCAAGCGCGAGCCGGTGTGCGGCCATTATCGCGCCTACCTGCTGTGCGCGCCGCCGCCGCCGGCAAGCGGCGTCGGCCTCATCGAACTGATGGAGATGCTCGACCGCACCGACATCGCCGCGCGCGGGCCGAACGACCCGCAGTCCTGGTTCCTGTTCGCCGAGGCGAGCCGGCTGATGTACGCCGATCGCGACCGCTATGTCGGCGATCCAGCGTTCGTCAGCGTGCCGGTCACCGGGCTGATCGATCCGGCCTATGTCGGCGCAGCGCGCGCGGCTGATCGGCGCAACCGCCGGTCCGCCTCCTGTCGCCAGGAGTCCCCGCCGGCGCTCTCGTTGCAGGCGCGGACCGCACGCTGGAGCCGACCGGCACGTCGCACCTGATCGTCCGCGACGCCGACGGCAACGTCGTCTCCATGACCACGACAGTCGAGAGCATCTTCGGTACCGGCCGGATGGTCGACGGGTTCTTCCTCAACAACCAGCTGACCGATTTCTCGTTCTCGCCGGTCGATGAGCAGGGCCGTCCCGTCGCCAACGCCGTCGCCGCCGGCAAGCGCCCGCGCTCGTCGATGATGCCGGCGATCCTGCTCACGACGCGACGGCAAGTTCGCCGGCGCGATCGGGTCGGCCGGCGGCAATTCGATCCTCGCTTTCGTCGCCAAGTCGCTGGTCGCGGCGGTCGACTGGAACATGACCGATGCCGCAGGCACTCGCCGCGCCCAACCTCGTCGCGCGCGGGCCCAGCTTCCAGGGTGAAGTGACCAAATTCTCGCCCGCAGGTGCTGGACGGGCTGCGGCAGCGCGGCATCGACCTCAAGCCGGGGCAGGGCGAGGATTCGGCGTGACCGGCGTTCTGATCCGCAACGGCCAGATCGACGGCGCCGCCGACCCCCGCCGCGAAGGCGTGGTGCTGACGCTGCCGCGCTAGAGGCTTTCGGTCCCGACCACCTCGGCGATATTGGCGAAAGCCTTCGCGATTGAGCCGCGTCGGCGAGTCCGTTCGCGATGCGGCGCGCGATCCCGGGCCCTTCGTAGACCATCGCCGTGTAGAGCTGCACCAGGCTGGCGCCGGCGCGAATGCGCTCCCACGCGTCATCGGCATTGGCGATTCCGCCGACGCCGATCAGCGGGATTTCGCCGCCGCGACGCGCGCGGAACTGCCGCAGCGCGCTCAGCGCAAGCGACTTCAGCGGAGCGCCGGAAAGGCCGCCCTGCTTCGTCGGCATAGCGCGACTTCAGCGGCGGCCGCGAAACGGTCGTGTTGGCGACGATGATCGCGTCGATCCCATGGTCGATCGCCGCCCGAACGATCTGCTCGGGCTCGCCTTCACCGAGGTCCGGCGCGACCTTCAGAAAGATCGGCGGTCCGCTCGATCGCGCCTCTGCGACCGCCGCCAGCAGCGCGTCGAGCGCGCCCTCGTCCTGCAGCTGCGCGCAACCCGGGCGTGTTGGGCGAGCTGATGTTGATCGTGAGATAGTCGCGCGACCGGGCTCATCGCCCGCACGCCCGCGACATAATCGGCGATGCGGTCGGCGCTGTCCTTGTTGGCGCCGATGTTCACGCCGATGATGCCGTGGCCGTGCGTCGCACTCGCTGCAGCCGCTCCAACGCCGCCGCCTGGCCGTCGTTGTTGAAGCCCATGCGGTTGATCACCGCTTCGTCCTCGACCAGCCGGAACAGGCGCGGCTTCGGGATTGCCCTGGCTGCGGCCGCGGCGTGACGCGTGCCGACTTCGACGAAGCCGAAGCCGAGGCCGAGCATCTGCTCCGGAACTTCGGCATCCTTGTCGAAACCCGCCGCGAGGCCGACCGGCGAAGGGAAGTCGAGGCCTGCGACGGTCGTCTCGCAGCGACGCGGGAAAGTCGGCGCCGGCGTGCCGCGCCGGCAGCAGCTTCAGCGCGGCGATCGTCGCCCGATGCGCCCTCTCCGCGTCGAGCGCGAAGGCGAGCGGGCGGATGAGCGGGTAGAGACGCACGGCTCCGTCTGTCATTGCGAGCGCGCGAAGCAATCCAGCTGGCGCGTCGTCGCGTGACGGTTGAGTTTCGGAGCGCAACGCACTAAATCCTACTGGAAAGCTCCGAATTACACATGCGCCTCACCCACCTTGCCGATTATGCGGTCGTCCTGATGACCGCCGCCGCCGCCGGCCCGCCGGCGCGCGCCTCAGCGCGACCGAGCTGTCGGCCGAGACCGGCGTCCCGCTGCCGACCGCGCAGAAGCTGATGGGCCAGCTCGCCGGCTCGCGGCCTGCTGAGCAGCGTTCGCGGCGCCGGCGGCGGCTTCACGCTGGCCAAGTCCGCCGGAGAGATCAGCCTCGCCGACATCGTCGAGGCGGTCGAAGGGCCGATCGCGATGACCGTGTGCTCCGGCCACGAGGGCGCATCCGACTGCGCGCTCGACGCGCATTGCCGGGTCAAGCCGCACATGGGCGTGGTCGGCAATCGCCGTGCGCGGCGCGCTCGGCGCGGTCAGCCTGACGGAGCTCTGTGCGATCCGGCGACCGCCGGACGGGCTCGCGCAATGAACGAGGCGCAAGAACGCGAGCTGCGAGAGAAGATCGCGCAGGATTACGAATGGGGCTTCTCTTCCGACATCGAGCAGGAATTCGCGCCCAAGGGCCTCAGCGAAGACACCGTCCGCTTCATCTCCGCCAAGAAGAACGAGCCCGAATGGATGCTCGACTGGCGGCTCAAGGCCTATCGCGCCTGGCTCGAAATGGAGGAGGTCAGCTGGGCCAAGCTCGACATCCCCGCGATCGATTACCAGGACGCTTATTATTACGCAGCGCCCAAGGCGAAGCCGAAGCTCGCCGCGCTCGACGAAGTCGATCCCGAAATCCTGTCGCGTCTACGAAAAGCTCGGCATCCCGATCGAAGAGCAGAAGGTGCTCGCCGGCGTCGAGGGCGCGCGCAAGGTCGCGGTAGACGCCGTGTTCGACAGCGTCAGCGTCGCCACCACTTTCCGCGAGGAGTTGAAGAAGGCGGGCGTAATCTTCCTCAGCATCTCCGAGGCGATCCGCGAATATCCCGAGCTGGTTCGCAGAGTATCTCGGCTCGGTCGTTCCGCAGCGCGACAATTATTTCGCCTGTCTCAACAGCGCGGTCTTCTCCGATGGCACCTTCGTCTACGTCCCCGAGGGCGTGCGCTGCCCGATGGAGCTGTCGACTTACTTCCGCATCAATGCCGAGAACACCGGTCAGTTCGAGCGCACGTTGATCGTCGCCGATAAGGGCAGCTACGTCAGCTATCTCGAAGGCTGCACCGCACCGATGCGGGACGAGAATCAGCTCCACGCGGCGGTGGTCGAAATCTTCGCGCACGAGGACGCGGAGGTGAAATATTCCACCGTCCAGAACTGGTATCCGGGCGACAAGGAAGGCCGCGGCGGCATTTTCAACTTCGTCACGAAGCGCGCTCTGTGCAGCGGCGACCGCTCAAAGGTCAGCTGGACGCAGGTCGAAACCGGCAGCGCGATCACCTGGAAATATCCGAGCTGCATCCTGAAGGGCGACGGCAGCGTCGGCGAATTCTATTCGGTCGCGCTCACCAACAACCGCCAGCAGGCGGACACCGGCACCAAGATGATCCACATCGGCGCGAACACCCGCTCGACGATCGTCTCAAAGGGCATCAGCGCGGGCGGCTCAAACAACACTTATCGCGGGCTGGTCCGGGTGCTCCCGCGCGCCGAGAACGTCCGCAACTTCACCCAGTGCGATTCACTGCTGCTCGGCAGCGACTGCGGCGCGCACACCGTGCCCTACATCGAGGTGAAGAACCCGACCGCAACGATCGAGCATGAAGCGACGACGTCGAAAATCAGCGAGGACCAGCTTTTCTACGCGATGAGCCGAGGCCTCGATCAGGAGGCGGCCGTCGCCCTGATCGTCAACGGCTTCGCGCGTGAGGTGCTGAAGCAGTTGCCGATGGAGTTTGCGGTCGAGGCGCAGAAGCTGCTCGGGATTAGTTTGGAAGGTTCAGTCGGATGATGCCGTTGTTGCTTATCGCCGCGGCGTCGGCCGATCTCGATGCGCTCGACCAAGCCGTGGCGCGGTGCGATCGCACGGCAGTGAACCCAATTTTCGCTGGCGAGTCCGCGCGGCGCAGTCAGTTCCTGCTTGAGGCCTATCACGAGCAGGAGGCGATCGTGAACGACCGCCTGTCACTGAACGATCAGCGGCGTGCATTGCGCGAGACACCGCCGCCGAGACTCGCCGAGCAGAAGCAGCTCGAGAAGCAGCTCGACCTGCAGGACGCCGCTCTTGAGGACCGGCAGAAGGCCCTGAACGACAAGCGCATGCTTGAAGGCATTCGTCAGGACGCGACCGACACCATGCGCCGCTACTTCCTGACCAATTGCCCTGCCGGGAAGGACATCGGCAAATAAGATGCTCGACATTTCAAACCTGCACGCGACGGTTGCCGGCAAGCCGATCTTGAACGGGGTGACGCTGCACGTACCGGCGGGCGAAGTGCACGCGATCATGGGCCCGAACGGTTCCGGAAAGTCGACGCTCGCCTACGTTCTCTCGGGCCGTCCCGGCTATGAAGTAACGGAGGGCAGTGCGAACTTCGATGGACAGGATTTGATCGCCCTGGAGCCGCACGAACGCGCTGCAGCAGGCCTGTTCCTCGGGTTCCAATATCCGGTCGAGATCCCCGGGATTTCGTACCTCCAATTTCTGCGCGAAAGCCGCAACTCACAGCGCCGTTCTCGCGGTGAACCCGAGCTTTCTGGCGGCGAGTTCATCAAGCTTGCGCGCGAACAAGCGGCGCTCCTCGGCATGGACGCCGAGATGCTCAAGCGCCCCGTCAACGTCGGCTTCTCCGGCGGCGAAAAGAAGCGGGCCGAGATGGTGCAAATGGGCATCATGAATCCGAAGTTCGCGCTGCTTGATGAGACGGACAGCGGCCTCGACATCGACGCGCTCAAAGCCGTCGGGGCAGGCATCAACCGCATCATGCGCGCGCCCGACAAAGGCGTGCTTCTCATCACGCACTATCAGCGGCTGCTCGACTACGTCGAACCCGACAAAGTGCACGTGCTGCGCGGTGGCCAGATCGTGCGTAGCGGCGGGCCTGAACTCGCGCTTGAACTTGAGCGTGAAGGCTATGCGGAGGCGGCTGCATGACCGCACCATTTCCGACACACAAGCAGGAGGATTGGCGCTACGCCGACCTCGGCGCGCTGAAGCCTGTTTGGGAGCAGTTCGCCGAGCCGATTACGCTGACCGTTGGCGCCGGCGAAAGCCTCGAAGAAGTATGGCTCCCGACCGCTGACGACGTGCGATTGAAGCGCGTTCGACTTGCGCTTGGACCGGGCGCGAAGGCGCGCATTTTCGCGCTCAACAATGCCGCGGTTTATGGCCGCGTCGAACTTGATGTTTCGCTCGCTGAAGGTGCGGACTTCGAGCTGTTCGGCGCCAACATCGGCACCGGCGTTTCGACCAATGAATTCGTCACCAATGTCAAGCACGTCGGCCCGAACGGCCGCTCGCGGCAAACCATTCGCAGCGTGCTCGGCGGCAAGGCAGTCGGTTCCTATCTCGGCAAGGTCGAAGTGGCGCGCGGCGCGCAACAAACCGACGGCGAACAGTCTGTCAAAGCGATGCTGCTCGACCGCGGCGCAACAGCGAACTGCAAGCCCGAGCTGGAGATCTACGCCGACGACGTGAAGTGCGCGCACGGCGCCACCGTCGGCGAGCTCGATCCGATGCAATTGTTCTATGCCGAAACCCGCGGCCTCGATCCGGCGAGCGCACGCGCACTTCTGCTCGAAGGCTTCGTCATGGGCCTGTGGGACAGCGCGGGGGACTCGGACGCGATCTGCACTGCTGCGCGCGATGCACTGCGGAGGATCGTGTGAACGCGCCGATCCGCATCAACTCGCGCCTCGACGTGCGCAGCGAGTTCCCCGCGATCGAGAATTGGCATTATCTCGACAGCGCCGCCACTGCGCAGAAACCGCAAGCCGTGATCGACGCGATCACAAAGGCTTATGCGCACGACTACGCGACCGTGCACCGCGGCGTGTACCAGCGCTCGTCGGAAATGACTGGCCGCTACGAAGCAGCGCGCGCCGCAGCCGCGACATTGATCGGCGGCGCGCCCAACGAACTCGTCTTCACGCGCGGCGCGACCGAAGCAATCAACCTGGTCGCACGCACGCTGCCCAAAAACGGGCGCAATCGCGTCCTCGTCTCGCAACTCGAACATCACAGCAACATCGTGCCGTGGCAGCTCGCCGGCTTCGAAGTCGATGCGGCGCCGCTCACGCACGACGGCCAGATTGACCTCGACGCCGCACAAAAGATGCTCACGGAAGAGCATCGCGTCGTGGCTTTCGCGCATGTCTCCAACGTGCTCGGCTCCATTCTCGACGCGGAGCGCGCGGCGGAGATTGCGCATTCGAGAGGTGCGCTCCTCCTGCTCGACGGCTGCCAGGCGGTGCCGCGTCTCAGTGTGAACATCGGGAACATCGGCGCCGACTTCTATGTCTTCTCCGCGCACAAACTTTATGGGCCGACTGGCATCGGCTGCCTCTGGGGCCGCGCCGATCTGCTGGAGCAAATGCCGCCGTGGCAGGGCGGCGGGGCGATGATCGACGAGGTCAGGTTTGAGAAGACTACCTTTCTCGATCCGCCGGCGCGCTTCGAAGCCGGAACGCCGCACATCGTCGGCGCGGTCGGCCTGCATGCCGCAATCGACTGGGTGCAGGACCTGTCGCTGGATGCGATCCACGCGCACGAATGCGCGCTAGTTGCGGAAATGCGCGAGGCACTCCGCCGAATCGCCGGCGTCACGATCTACGGCCCCGAAGACAGCGCCGGAATCGTCAGTTTCAACGTCGACGGGGTTCATCCGCACGACACCGCCACCATATTGGATGACGTGGGCGTCGCGGTCCGCGCCGGACATCATTGCGCGCAGCCCCTCATGCGCGTGCTCGGCGTCGAAGCGACTGCCCGCGCGAGCTTCGCGGCCCACGGCGACAGCTCGGACATTGCAGCGCTGGTCCGCGGGATCGAACAGGTCAAACGAGTTTTCGCATGAACGAAGAGCGCAAGATCGAGACCGAAGAAGTGGCAGGGGTTCAAACCCCGCCGCGCGCCCGCGTCACACCCGAATTTGAGCGCAAGCGCGACTATCTCGCCGGGTTCCTCTCTGGTGTGCAGGAAGAAGAGCCGACGGGCAGCGCCGGAAGCGAGCTGCAGGCGACAGTCGTGGAAGCGCTCAAGTCGATATACGACCCCGAAATCCCGGTCGATGTCTATGAGCTCGGCCTCATCTACGACGTTGAAATCAGCGAGGATGGTGACGCGACGATCACCATGACGCTGACCACGCCGCACTGCCCGGTCGCGGAATCGCTGCCGCAGGAAGTCGAACTCCGTGTCCTATCGGTGCCCGGCATTCGCGACGCAGTCGTGAACCTCGTCTGGGATCCGCCATGGGACCCGTCGAAGATGAGCGACGAGGCGCGGCTCGAATTGGGAATGCTATGAACAAGGAAACCAAGCTTCGCGCCCGGCCTGCCGCGATCATGCTGACGCCCACAGCGGAAGCCCGCATTGCCGAACTGATGAGCCGCGCTCCGGAGGGAGCGATCGGCGTCAAGCTGTCGACGCCGCGCCGCGGCTGCTCGGGCCTCGCTTATTCGGTCGATTACGTCAGCGACGAACAGCCCTTCGACGAAAAGATCGAAACGGCTGGCGGCACTTTCTACGTCGATGGCGCGTCGGTGCTCTATCTGGTCGGCTCGACGATGGACTGGCGCGAGGACGACTTCGCCGCTGGGTTCGTCTTCGACAATCCCAATGCGAAGGGCGCTTGCGGCTGCGGCGAAAGCTTCACCGTCTGACCGCTCAATGATATAATGCTCGCGAAAGGAGACGATAATGCTCCTCATCGCCGCGGCACTCATGGCAGCACCAACGACAAGCGCGCTCTCGCCTCTTGCGCACTCCAGGACCTGCCCCCGCACGACTAGCTATTACGCCTGGGATCGCGGCAAATCCGTCGCCCCGCGCAAGCTCAACGAGCTTCCGCCGGCAAACGTTTACGCCACCGTCTACCGCCGCGTGGACGGCTGCGAGGTGCCGGTGATCGTAAAATACGGAGTTGGCGGCCGGTAACGCGTCTCACAACAGCCGAGGGGGATTTCGGCGATGTCACGAGCAACAGCTCTTCTTTTCGCCATTATCTGCTACGCGATCTTCTTCGCAACTTTTCTCTATCTAATCGTCTTCGTCGGCAATTTCGCCTTCGCGACGATCACGGTCGATAACGGCCCACAGTCCCCGCTCGCACTAGCGGTCGTCGTTGACTTAGCGCTGATCGCGCTGTTCGGCCTTCAACACAGCGTCATGGCGAGGCCCGCCTTCAAGGCCAAATGGACGCGAATTGTCCCGCCGCCGGTCGAACGGAGCGTCTTCGTCCTCGCGGCGAGCATTGCGCTGATCATCGTTTTCCTATGCTGGCGGCCGATCGACACCATCGTCTGGAACGTGACGAACCCGATTCTCGCGGATCTGATCTGGCTGTTGTTCTGGGCTGGCTGGGCGACCGTGCTGATCAGCACGTTCCTGATCAATCATTTCGAGCTGTTCGGCCTGCAGCAGGCCTGGTTCCATGTCCGCGGCCGCGACGCGGCAAAGCCGGAACTGCGCCATCCGATGTTCTATTGCTATGTCGCGCACCCGCTTTACAGCGGCTTCTTCCTAGCCTTCTGGGCGGCGCCGAAAATGACGGCCGGGCATTTGCTGTTAGCGCTGGGCCTATCCGCCTACATGCTCGTCGCCATCCGCTACGAGGAACACGACCTCACCAATCTCTTCGGTGAGGATTACCGCCGCTACCGGTCGGGCGTCGGAATGCTGATGCCACGGTTCAGGCGGCGGAGCCGAAACTCCGCCGCCCGTTCCCCCTCCTGAAACTTTTAGAAGCCGAGCGAGAACCGGATTGCGGCGCCCAGGTCACCATCAGCGGCGGCAATATGGCCGGGTTGGCGACGGTAGAAGAGATTGCCGCCGATCCAGGCGCGATCGCCCAGGAGGCTGGAGCCGTAGCTGAGCTCGGTGTCGATCTCCCGCCCGCTCGGGGTGAGAGACATCGTGCTTAGCGATTCACCCGCGGTTAGCGTCACGTAGTCGTAGGAGGTCGGTAGCATCATCGCGAAGCCGCCATGCTCGACGCGCAGCGGCTGAGCGATCCTAAGGCCCACGCGGTCGGTGCTGGCAAGCACCCCAAGTTTGCCGACATCGAAGCTGTAGCCGCCACTCTCGAACTTTCCGGCCGCGAAGCTGGTCCAGCCACGTCGCGCCATCAGTTCCGTTCTCCAGCCGCCGCCGAAATCGTGGCGTGCATCCGCATCGAGGAACAGGCTTGTCGAACCCCCGCCGCCGAGCATGTTGGTCATCCGGCCGCCCAGCAGCGTCTGCTTCTCTTCGAGGCGGCTGATGTCCGCCGAAAGCCAGTTGCGCCCGAAGCTGCGGTCGATCGCGACACTTGTGAAGCGGTAAGGCGAGCCGGTCGCCGTCGTCTTGACCTCCTGCCATACGTTGCCCTTTTCGCCCGACAGGGTCACACCGGTGCCTCCGAACTGACGACGGATCGCGAGACTGCCGTCGCGAGCCGCGGAAAAGCCCGGATCGCCTGCGATGTCCCTGGCGATCAGGAATGCGCCTGGCATCGCACCATTGAGGCGACGCTCCATCGACTTGGCCCCTTCGGCCATGCCGAATGCGACCGATGTCTTGCGATCGATCCGCGCGACCGCCGACCCGGCGACAAGCCGTGCCTTGCGCGCGTCGTCAGGACCGATTTCCATTCTGTTGAGCTCGAAGCCCTGCATCAGATCGTGACGCTCCAGAACGGTCATCGCGACGTTGATGGGGCCGGCGTCACCGCCCGCGACCTGAAGATCGTTCTGCAGAGCGCGCGAAAGAGGATGATCGATCTGCGCCGCGCGTAGCGTTTTCGCCAGGTTCATGACATAGGCGCGGTCGTACCCGTCGAGAACGATTGCCCCGAGCGACTGTCCCCCCTTCGCAGCGTCGCCCGCCGCGGACGGAAGATCGCTGCTGGAGCCGGACACCGCTGTCTTGCTGTCGGCCATGCTAAGCGTGCCGGCCGGCGCGAACGCCCGCTGGATGTCCAGCATGCCGCGCCCGTAGGTCGAGTCAGTACCGGGGGTGCCGAGGTCGTCGGCGCTGTTGAGGAGTATATTGACGATCTGCTGGCCCGTCAGGTTCGGGAAAGCCTGCGCCAGCAGCGCCACCGCGCCGCTGATCACCGGTGCCGAGAAGCTGGTGCCAGACCAGATGAACTGCTTCCCGGTCTGGTCCGGTGCCTGGTCGCCCTCGCCGACCGCGGTCAGATACCAGCTGGCGCCGGTGCCGGCCTGATCGGAGAAGCTTGAGATTTGCCCGGATGAATCCACCGATCCCGCGATGATCACGCTGCCGGGGAAACTTTGCGCCGGAGTAAGGGCGAATGGATCAGGGTTGGGCGTGCCATCATTGCCGGCTGAGATTACCACGACCATGCCGGCGTTCACCGCCCGTTGCATTGCGCTGAGAAGCGTGCCGCCGGGGCTCGACCCACCAAGAGAGAGATTGACGACCTTGGCCCCCGCCAACCGGGCGGCGTCAATGCCGGCTGCAATTGCGGGGTCGAAGAAGGAGCAGCCGTCCTTTCCGGAGCAGGAGCCCGGCTGATCCGCACGTTCGCTGACGATCGTAGCATCGAACGCGACACCCATTGTGTTCTGATTGTTGCGGGCCGCCGCCGCGACTGCGCTGACAGCAGTGCCGTGACCGCCGTCATCGCTAACCCCGCGCGTGCCGACGACGTCGCCGCTCGCCGGATCGATGCGCCCGGTGAATTCCGCGAGACCCGGATTGATGCCGCTGTCGACGATCCCGATCTTCACGCCCTTGCCAGTCGCGCCAGCATTATACGCACTGATCGCATTGGCAGCGACGCTGTAAGTCGATGCCTGATACTCCGCTGTGTTGTAATTGACGCCCGGGGTTGGCGTGGTCGGTGTCGGTGTCGGTGTCGGTGTCGGTGTCGGTGTCGGCGTTGGCGTCGGTGTGGGCGTCGGCGTAATTGGCGCGATCGGAATCGGATTCACGCCGCCACCACCACCACCCCCGCAAGCCGACAGGCTGAGCGCGAGCACCGCTGCGCACGTGGACGTGCCAAGAAGCCGCCTGTTCATTGATCTCTCCGCCCAAGCCGTTGAAAAATCACGGCTTCTACCGCCCTATTATGCTTACCATTTCCTTTCAATTTGCTGAAAGGATTAAAAGGGCTAGGCGCTGGCCCTCATGGACGCGCGCTTCGCTCATATCCGCAACTGGATCTTCGACCTCGATAATTGTCTTTACCCCGCATCCACAGGCCTCTTCTCGCTCATCGATGAGCGCATGGGTGAGTATATCCAGCACCTCCTCGGCTGCGATCCACTTGACGCGCGGCGGGTGCAGAAGAAGCACTTCCATGAGCACGGCACCACCCTCGCCGGACTGATGAAGGAGCATGGTGTCGATCCGCACGACTTCCTCGGGAAGGTGCACGATATCCCACTCGACCGCGTGAAGAGCGACGAGAGGCTGGCGAATGCCCTGGGCCGTCTGCCGGGGCGGCGCTTTGTCTTTACGAACGCGGATGCGCCCTATGCCCGGCGTGTCCTCGAGGCGATTGGCGTCCATGATCATTTCCAGGATCTGCACGACGTCCATGCGAGCTCTTATCGCCCGAAGCCGGACCCGCACGCCTACGAGCTATTGTGCGAACGCTTCGGCATAGACCCCGCTCATGCGCTCCTCGCCGACGACATGGTGCAGAATTTTGTGCCCGCGAAGGCGCTCGGAATGACGACAGTGTGGGTGGACAATGGCTCGGAGCGCGGCAACCACGGCTACGAAGAGCGCGTCGTCGACGTTCGCGTCGAGAACGTCGGGGAATGGCTAGAAGTGATTTTGGGGAACGAGAATGATTGACCAGCTTCAGGCCGTGATTGAGCGCGCTTGGGACGAACGCGACGGAATCGGCCCTGCCACTAAGGGCGAGGTCCGCCAAGCGGTCGACGCGGCTATCGCTTCGCTTGATTGCGGCGACGGACGGATTGCCGAGAAGAGCGGCGGGGAATGGGTCGTGCATCAGTGGCTGAAGAAGGCCGTTCTCCTGTCCTTCCGCCTGAACCCCATGGAAGCGATCTCTGGCGCTCCCGGCGGGGCGCATTGGTGGGACAAGGTGCCGTCGAAATTTGCCGGCTGGGGTGAGAAAGACTTCGCAGATGCCGGATTTCGCGCCGTTCCGGGATCGGTCGTCCGCCGCGGCGCCTTCGTCGCGCCAGGCGCGGTGCTGATGCCGAGCTTCGTCAACATCGGCGCACGCGTGGGCGAAGGCACGATGGTTGATACCTGGGCGACGATCGGCAGCTGTGCGCAAATCGGCAAGAACGTGCACATCTCGGGCGGCGCAGGAATTGGCGGCGTTCTTGAGCCCCTTCAGGCAGGTCCGGTAATCATCGAGGACGATTGCTTCGTCGGCGCCCGTTCGGAAGTGGCGGAGGGCGTCATTCTCGAGCGTGGCTCAGTTCTCTCCATGGGTGTCTTCCTTGGCGCCTCGACCAAGATCGTCGATCGAGCATCGGGCGAGGTTCACTACGGCCGAGTGCCCGCTTATTCAGTGGTCGTGCCTGGTAGCCTCCCGGCGAAAGACGGCGGTCCGTCCCTCGCCTGCGCCGTGATCGTGAAGCGCGTAGACGAGCGTACCCGCTCTAAGACCAGCATCAATGAACTGCTGCGCGACTGATAAGCCCACCTTATTGACCCGCACCGGGCATTTGTTGGCGGGCACAGCGGTGTAACCATACATCCGTCCGGCCATGAAGCCGATTGATCCCCACGCGTTTGACCGCAAACAGGAAGAAGCAGCGGCACCCGTTGTGAGCCAAGACGCGCACATGATCCGTGCGCAAATGAACCGCCGCGACTGGCTAATCCTGAGCGTTCTCGCGCTCATCTGGGGCGGAGCCTTCTTCTTCATCGGCGTAGCCGTGAAGCACGTGCCGCCGCTGACTTATGTCTGGCTGCGTCTGACGATCGCCGCCGGGGCGATGTGGTTGTTTCTCCGCTTCAAGGGTCAGAGCATTGACCTGCCGCGCGAAGCATGGGGTTCGATCGTGCTGCTCGCCGTGCTTAACAATGCGCTGCCGTTCACCTTGTTCGGCTGGGGCCAGAACTCATATCGCGAGCGGCCTCGCCTCGATCCTGAATGCGACCACGCCGATCTGGGGCGTCGTCGTTGCCCATTTCCTCACGAACGACGAGCGGATGAGTCGCGAAGATCGCCGGCGTCCTGTTGGGCTTCGGCGGCGTGGCCACCATGATCGGTCCGTCGCTGCTTTCGAGCCTTGGCACCAGCGCCTTGGCGCAGCTCGCCTGCGTCACCGCCTCACTCAGCTATGCGGTCGCCGCCGTGTGGGCACGCCGTTTCAAGCGGCAGGGCATTTCGCCGATGAGCGTCACGACCGGGCAGCTTACAGCAGGCGCGCTCACCATGCTGCCCATCTCGATGATCGTCGACCGGCCGTGGACGCACTCTTTTCCACCGATAACCGCCTGGGGCGCAATTATCGCGCTTGCACTCTTCTGCACCGCCTTCGGCTACGTGCTCTACTTCCGCCTGATCGAGACTTCCGGCGCGACCAATGCGCTGCTCGTGACCCTTCTCGTGCCGCCGGTCGCCATCCTGCTCGGAGCGCTTTTTCTCAACGAGACGCTCGCGCCGCAGGATTTCAGTGGGTTGGCACTGATCGCGCTGGGCCTGGCGGCTATCGATGGGCGGCTGATCAGCCTGGTTTCTTCGCGCCGGCTTCAGCGAGTAGTTTAGCGGCTTCCGGGCTGGTCCAATCGAGGTCCCCAACGTACCGCCAGACCTCGCGGCCTTTGGCATCGAACAATATGGTCGTCGGCAGAACCTCTGCGCCCATTGCGCCCGACAAGCTCATCTTCTCGTCCTGATAAGCCGCAAGCTTCTCGATCTTGTGTGAATTCGAGGAAGGCGATCACCGACTGGTGCGGTCCGCTATCCTGGCTAATCGCGGCGATCTGAAGTCCGCCGTTCTTATCTTGCGCCTGCGCAAGGCGATCGATGGTTGGCAGCTCCTTCACGCACGGCGCGCACCACGTCGCCCAGAGGTTGACGAGAACCGGCTTCCCCGAGAATCCCGCGAGCGTCGTGTCCTCGCCATTAGGATCCTTGAAGGTCGGATCCGGGGCAGGTTTGCTGGCATGGCTGCGGTCCACGCCTTTCACCGGGCCGGCCTGCTCAGTCGATGCGGCTTCGTTGGCGACCGTGTTCTGCTGTCCAGGCTTTTGGCACGCGGCGAGCGCGACCAGCGCGCCGCAGATGAGCATAATTCGCATAAGTGCAAGGCGCTAGCGCAAGCTGCGGCGAACAGCTAGTTCGGGCGCGATGAAGCCGCGGGTCATTCTTCTGCTTGTTGGAGGCATTGCCGTATGCAGCTGCGGCCGCGAAGCGGACTTGAAGCCCGCCTCGGGAAACCCGCTTCCGATCAAGCCGCTGATGGCGCGCGAACAGCCGACGCCGGAGCAGTTGCTCAAGCTGCCGACCTACGCCAAGCCCAATCGCGTCGACGAACTCATCCGCCAATCGCAGCCGCGGCAATCGGATCCGTTCGACCTGCCACCGCCGACCGGCGGTGCAGCCGAGCCGCTTCCGGCGGGAACCGACCAGCAGCCTGCGAGTAATCAGACCAGCACGTCGACTCCCGGCGGCTGACCCATCCAGACCGGAGACTGATCCCCAGATGGCCAATCCCGTTCGCAAGGCGGTGTTCCCCGTCGCGGGCCTCGGTACCCGCCTGCTCCCCGCAACGAAGACAATTCCGAAAGAAATGATTACGGTGGTCGATCGGCCGCTCATCCAATATGCCGTGGACGAGGCGCGGGATGCCGGGATCGAGCAGCTGATCTTTGTCACCGGTCGCGGCAAATCGGCGTTGGTCGACTATTTCGACGTTGCCTTCGAGCTCGAGACGACGATGCGCAGCAAGGGCAAGAGCCTCGATGTGCTGGAGCCATCGAACGCCCGGTTCGGCGAGATCGTCTCCGTGCGCCAGCAGCAGCCGCTCGGCCTTGGTCATGCGGTGTGGTGCGCCCGCGACATCGTTGGTGATGAACCTTTCGCCGTGCTGCTTCCTGATGAGCTAATGTACGGCAAACCTAACTGCCTCGCACAAATGGTCGAAGCCTATGAGCGAGTAGGCGGCAATATGGTCGCCGCGCTCGAAGTCCCGGAAAGCGAGACGCACAAATATGGCGTGGTCGATCCCGGCCAAACCGAAGGGCGCCTGACCGAAATCCGCGGCTTGGTCGAAAAGCCGGCGCAGGGGACCGCGCCTTCCAATTTAATGCTGCCCGGCCGCTACATCCTTCAGCCGGAGGTGATGCGCGCGCTTGACGCGCAGGAAACTGGCGCGGGCGGCGAGATCCAGCTGACGGACGCGATGGCGAAGCTGATTGGCAAGCAGCCATTCCACGCGTTCCGGTTCGAAGGTGAGCGCTACGACTGCGGCAGTGCTGCTGGCTTCGTGATCGCCAATCTCGCGATGGCGTTGGAGCGCGGGGACGTCGGACCCCACGTCCGGGACTTCATCGCGAGGCTTTAGCTTCGGCCTCTGCGAGCTGGTCCTTGAGTTCGCCGATCTGGATTGCCCGTTCGACGACACGGGCATCAAGCGCCGCATTGTCGTCACGCAGCCGCTGAAAGGAGCGGGCGCGATCGATGCGGCGATCGATGCGGGCGAAGAGCACTTCGAAATGGAATGGCTTCAGAATTACATCATCCGCGCCTGCCTCATAAGCTTCGACGGCACCCGATGGTTTGGACTTGCCCGTGATCAGCATCACCGGGATCTCGCGCCAGTTCGCCGCGCCACGGATGACTCGGGCAAGATCGGCACCGGTCATGCGCGGCATGTTGAGTTCGGCTAATACGAGATCGATCGGCTGGCGGTGCAGCTCGGCTACGGCTGCCGGCGCGCTATCGGCCGTCGAAGCCCTGTAGCCGGCCTCCACCAGCCGCCGAGTGAGCACGCTCAGGTTGGTCCTGTTCGGCTCAACCACGAGGATGCGCGCGCGCTCGTCGGGCACGGAGGGAAAGCGAATATCCATGCCGAACAGGCTAAGGGCATATGGTTAAGAGCCGAATAACCGCGTTTACGGCAGCAGTTCGACATCCCAGTACAGATAGTCGCGCCAGCTCTCATGCAGATAGTTAGGCGGGAAGGCGCGCCCATGTTCCTGCAACTGCCAACTTGTGGGCCGAATCGGCTCGCGCATGATGTGCATGTGCGCTTCGGCTGGTGTCCGGCCGCCCTTGCGCAGGTTGCATGGCGCGCATGCGGTCGCGACATTCTCCCACATCGTCCGTCCGCCATGCGCCCGCGGAACGACATGGTCGAAGGTCAACTCCTTGTGCGACCCGCAGTAGACGCAGCGGAATTTGTCGCGGAGGAAGAGGTTGAACCGCGTAAACGCGGGATATTCGTTAGGCTTCACGAACTGGCCTTAGTGCGATGACCGACGGCAGTTTCAGTGCCATGCTGGGGCTGTGAACCTCCCGGTCATAATGCGCGACGACGTCGACGCGTTCGAGGAACATCGCCTTCACCGCGGTCTGCCATGGCCACAACGAAAGCGGATAATAAGATAGCGGCGTGTAATCGGCGTTGAGCACCAGCGCCGGACAGCTATCGGGATGGCGGATCAGCTCGGGGTGATACATACGAAGCCAGCACAGCCTTTCGCTCGGTCGAACCGAACTGCTGCTCCCCGGCCTCGTCGCACTCAAGGAGGAGAGGGCGGCGCGGCCCGTCTTCCCTTGTTGACCACCGGATGCCAACCCGGCGTGACATCGCTATGACAGCATCATCCGTGACTTAGCGTCAAGAGTCCTTTGCGCAACAGGTCGAATGTTCATAACCCGCTTTGCCCCCTCGCCGAGCGGCCGGCTACACCTTGGGCACGCCTATAGCGCCGCCATTGGCCATGCCCGGGCGCGGGAAAGCGGCGGTGAGTTCAGGCTGCGGATCGAGGACCTCGACCAGACGCGCTGTCGACGGGAGTTTGTCGACGGCATCTACGAAGATCTTCGCTGGCTCGGTCTGGATTGGGCCGAGCCGGTGCTGGTAGAGTCGATCCGCACCGAGACTTATGCTGGCGCGCTCGAGCAACTGCGAGCGGCGGGGCTGGCCTATGCCTGCTTTTGCACACGTGCCGACATTGCGCAGTCCCTCACCGCACCGCATGGCGATGCGGCGACCTCCTACCCAGGCACCTGCCGCGCCTTGCCCGACGATCCGGAGCGCCGCGAGGCGACGCCGCACTGCTGGAGGCTTGATTTGGCCAAGGCGCTCTTCCTTGCCGGGCTCCCCAGCTGGCGCGAAGCCGACGGGCCAAGCTTCACGGCGAGTGAAAGCGACGTCGGCGATGCCATTCTCGCCCGAAAGGACGCGCCGGCATCATATCACCTCTCGTGCGTGGTCGACGACGCGGCGAGCGGCGTGACCATGGTCGTGCGCGGCGCGGACCTGCGGGCCTCCACGCCTGTCCAGCGGCTGCTCCAGAGGCTGCTGGATCTGCCGCAACCCACCTACCTGCACCACGCCCTCGTCAGTCACGAGGACGGGCGGCGCCTCGCCAAACGTGACCTGGCGCCCACGCTCGCCGCCATGCGCGAAAGCGGCGTCGATGGGCCAAGCCTCGCGGCGCGACTCCAGACCGGCCTTCTCCCGTCTGGTTTTCGGCTCCAGGAAGCCTAAATAGCCATCATGACACCGGTGCTGATGATCCTCCTCGTGCTCGCCATGGCGGCGACGGCTTATGTCCTCGTGCGCGGCGTGATCGCCATGGCATCGGGCAAGGATGTGACGGGTGAGCAGCAGCAGAACTACATGCGCAAGCGCGTGTTATTCCAGGCTGTCGCGGTCGTGATTGTGATACTAATCCTGGTCGTCGCGGGCCAGGCTGGGCACTGAGCCGAGCGGCTTGGTAAAGCTCAACAAGATCTACACGCGTACGGGGGACGAGGGCTCCGCCGGGCTCGTCGACGGCTCGCGGGTGAGCAAGTCGAGCCAGCGGATGACCGCCATCGGTGAGGTAGATGAAGCCAATGCCGCCGTGGGCGTGGCGATCGCGGTGCTTACCGATGAGGCGTTGAAGCAGCGGCTGACAAGGATCCAGAACGATCTCTTCGACCTTGGCGCCGATGTCGCCACACCCGGCGAAATAGAAGGCGCATTGCGCATCGTCGCGCAGCAGGTGGAGCGGCTGGAGCGAGAAATCGACGGCATGAACGCCGATCTCGCTCCACTTACCAGTTTCATCCTTCCCAGCGGGTCGGCAGCCGTAGCGACCTTGCACCTTGCCCGCGCGATCGTCCGCCGTGCGGAGCGCGCCGCCGTTGCGCTCCACGAAAGAGAGCCGCTGAACCCACAGCTGCTCGCCTACATCAATCGGCTTTCTGACCATTTGTTTGTCGCCGCCCGCCACGTGGCGGAGCACGAAGGTGGAGACGTTCTCTGGCAACCTGGCGCCACCCGTACCTAGACCAAAGCCCCGGTCGGACAGACGGCACAAAGGCAGCGGACACTCGTTGTTCGTCCGTTCCGATCACGCTACGGAGGCCTCATGGCTGTGACCGCCATCGCACTGAATTGTACGCTTAAGCGCAGTGGCACGGAGCCGTCGTCGACGGACAAAATGATCGACCTCATCGGCGGTGAGCTGCGCAAGCGCGGGGTCGAGCTTCGCGAAACGATCCGCCCCGCCGATCACGATATCTTGCCCGGGGTGACCTCCGACGAGGGCCGGGGCGACGACTGGCCGGATATCCGTCGCCGCATCCTCGATTGCGATATCCTTATGTTCGGGAACTCCTGTCTGGCTCGGTCAGATGTCCAGCATCGCCAAGCGCGTGCTTGAGCGAATGGACGCATTCCTCAGTGAAACCGACAGCGCCGGGCGCATGCCGAGCTTCGGCAAGGTGGCGGTCGCCGCTATCGTCGGGAACGAGGACGGCGCGCATCATATCACCGCGACCTTGTTCCAGGCGCTCAACGACGTGGGTTGGACCATTCCCGCCGGCGCTTCCGACTATTGGGTCGGCGAAGCGATGCAGAAGAAAGACTTTAAGGACCTGCCTCAAGTGCCCGAAGCCGTCGCGCAAGGCGCAGCAATGCTCGCCGCCAATGCAGTTCACCTCGCGACTATGCTAAAGGATAGGCCGTACCCCGGACTGCCGGAGGCAAAGTGAACGCCACGACTGCAATTTCGCGTGAGCCGACGGCCACAACTGATCTGCGCTCACGCCTTTTCGCGACGCGTCAATTGACGCTCGATCTCGCCGGGCCGCTTAGCGATGGTGACGCGACGATCCAGCCCTTCCCCGACGCCTCTCCCGCGAAATGGCATCTAGCCCACACGACATGGTTCTTTGAAACGTTCGTGCTGCGCGATCACGTGCCGGGGTACAAACCCTTCGACGAGCGCTGGGCGTTCCTATTCAACAGCTATTACGAAGCCGAGGGCCCGCGCCACGCACGCCCGCGGCGCGGGATGCTCAGCCGGCCATCACTCGATGAGGTTCGGGCGTACCGGCTTCACGTCGACGACGCCCTCGACACGGCCTTCGCGGAATTGTCCCCAGCCGCGCTCGAATTGATCGAGCTCGGTATCAATCACGAGCAGCAGCACCAGGAGCTGTTCCTCACCGACATTCTCGCGGCTTTGGCAGCGAACCCGCTCGATCCTGCGTATGGCAGATTACCCCCGCCTGCATGCTTCGCGATCGAGCCGCTGACTTTCGTTCGCGGCCGCGAAGGCATAGTGGACATGGGCACGTCGAACGAGGGGTTCGCGTTCGACAGCGAACGGCCGCGCCACCGCGTCTTCCTTAGCGCGCATCAAATCGCCAATCGCCGAGTGACGAATAGTGAATGGCGCGAGTTCATCGCCGATGGCGGATACCGCACACCCACGCTCTGGCTCTCCGAAGGTTGGGACTGGGTTGTCCGCGAGCAGGTCCAGAAGCCGCTCTATTGGCGCGATGGCACCGAGTTCACGTTGGGCGGCTTGCGCGAAATAGATGCGGCCGCGCCTGTCGCGCACGTCAGCTATTTCGAGGCCGACGCGTTTTCCCGCTGGGCCGGTGCCCGGCTCCCGACCGAAGCCGAGTGGGAGAACTTCGCTGTTTCCGCCGACCCGAACATCGGGAACCAGCTCGACGAAGCCGGCCCCGTAGTGCCCCGCCCCGGCGGCGGCATGTTCGGTGACGTTTGGGAATGGACGCAGAGCGCCTTCGCTTCCTACCCGGGGTTCTCGCCCGCTGGCGGCGCGGTCGGCGAGTACAATGGCAAGTTCATGTGCGGACAGTTCGTTCTGAAGGGCGCGAGCTGCGCGACGCCTCGCGGGCACAGCCGCGCCTCATATCGCAACTTCTTCCCACCCACCGCACGCTGGCAATTCACGGGGGTTCGCCTTGCTAAAGACGCTTGATCAGCAGACGCTGGCCTTTCGTGACGATGTCATCGCGGGCCTCACTGCCGCAATACCCGCAATCCCTGCCCGCTGGCTCTACGATCGCCGCGGCTCGGAATTGTTCGACGAAATCACGCGGCTGTCCTCTTATTATCCGACGCGCACCGAAACGGCGATCTTCCGCGACATCATGCCTGATGTGGCCGCTCGCGTCCCCAAGGGTACCGCGGTCGTCGAGTTCGGCGCCGGATCGGCGACCAAGACGCCGATCCTGCTCGAGGCGATCAAGCCGGCCGCTTACATTCCGGTCGACATTTCGGGCGACTATCTCAAGCAGAGCGCCGCCGAGCTTCAGCAAAGCTTTCCGGCGGTCGATGTAATTCCGGTCGTTGCCGACTTCGCGAGGCCTTTTACTTTGCCGGGCGGGATCGATCACCTGCCGAAGCTCGGCTTCTTCCCCGGCTCGACCATCGGCAATTTCGTGCCCCGCAGCGCAACTGACCTGCTGCGTCAGTTCCGCACGCTCCTCGGGCCTGGGTCGCAGCTCCTCATCGGCATGGATCGGGCGAAGCCGGTCGAGCGCCTACTCGCGGCCTATGATGATCCCGAGGGCGTAACCGCCGAATTCAACCTGAACCTTCTGCACCGAATAAATCGCGAACTAGGCGGCGACATCCCGGTCGATGCTTTCCGACACGAGGCTCGGTGGAGTGAAATCCTTTCGCAAATCGAGATGCACCTCGTGGCCACACGCGATGTCGACGTCAGCATCTCCGGCCACAGCTTCCACTTCGCTAAAGGTTCTTCGATCCACACGGAGAACAGCCACAAGTACGGCCAGCGCGGCGGAAGGGTGCTGCTGCTCGCAGGCGGGTGGACGCCGCTCGCCGAATGGTCGGACCAGGCGGGCGACTTCGCAGAAATCCTCGCAGTCGCCGAGCCGGAGAGGTTTGCGCCCTAACGGCAGCCCCGCTAAGCCGCCGCCATGCTTCTTGCGCTTGTCGACATCCTCAACCTGCTGCTGACGGTCGTCACCTGGATCATCATCGGCCAGGTCATCCTCAGTTGGCTGCTCGCCTTCAACGTCCTCAACGTTCATTCGGGGGGCGTTCGCAACTTCATCGTCGCGCTCGACCGCGTGACGGCGCCAATCTACCGGCCGATCCGCCGTCTGCTTCCGGATTTCGGCGGAATCGACTTCTCGCCGCTCGTCGTGCTGTTGCTCATCCAGGTGATCCGCAAGCTGCTCGCCGGCGTCGTCACGCAATATTACGCGGGTCCATGACCGCGAGGCTGATCGACGGAAAGGCGTTTGCAGCGAGGCTTCGTGAGCGCGTCGCGGGCGTTGCCGCGCAATTTGCGGCCCAGCAGGGAAGGCCGCCGGGCCTCGCCGTCGTTCTGGTCGGCGAACATCCACCGAGCGCCGCTTACGTCCGCTCGAAGGCCAAGGCGACGCGCGAGGCGGGAATGGAGAGCTTTGAGCACAAGCTCCCCGCGGACGTCTCGCAAGGACAGCTTATGGCGCTTGTCGACGAGTTGAATGCCGATCCTGCAGTCGACGGCATCCTCGTCCAGCTCCCGCTCCCACGCCACATCGACGAGCCGTCCGTCATCCTGCGCATCGACCCGGACAAGGACGTCGACGGATTCCATCCGATGAATGCCGGACGCCTGGCCGTCGGGCTCGAAGCGCTCGTTCCCTGCACGCCGCTCGGCTGCCTCATGCTGCTCGAACATGAGCTTGGCGACCTGACGGGATTGGACGCGATCGTCGTCGGCCGTTCCAACATCGTCGGCAAGCCGATGGCGCAGCTGCTGGTTCAGGCGAGCTGCACGGTCACAATCGCCCATTCGCGTACGCGCGATTTGCCGGCCGCGGTTCGCCGCGCGGACATCGTGGTGGCGGCAGTCGGTCGTTCCGAGCTCATCCGTGGTGAATGGTTGAAGGGGGGCGCGACCGTGATCGACGTCGGTCAGGAGCGCGTCGAGCAGCCCGACGGCACACGCAAATTGCTCGGCGATGTCGCGTTCGACGAGGCGGTCGAGATCGCTGGTGCCATCACGCCGGTCCCGGGCGGCGTCGGACCCATGACCATCGCATGCCTGCTTCGTAATACCGTTGTCGCCGCGCACCGCCGCGCCGGCCTTGCAGATCCGGAGGGCTTATGATTGCCGCACTGTTGTTTGCCGCATCCGTTCCGACGGCGGTCGATGCCGAATATGCCTTTGCTCGTGACGCTCAGCGCATCGGCCAGTGGAGCGCATTCCGCAAATGGGCCGACAAGGACGCGGTGACGTTTACTCCCCAGGCAGTATGGGCGCGCGATTTCCTCAAAGGCCGCAAGGATCCGCCGAAAGCGATCACCTGGGTGCCTGCGCGCAGCTTCGTCTCGTGTGACGGCCGAACGGCAGTGAACACCGGTCCATGGTTCCAAGCCGACGGAAAGCCGGGAGGCTACTTTACGACCGTTTGGCAGCGTGACCGCGAGAACTGGCGCTGGGCCTATGACGGCGGCGGGCCAGGCACCATGGCCGCACCTCGCAGCCCCACGGTCCACCGCGGCAGCGTGCACCAAGCGCGCTCCAGGGGCGCCGATCACCGCGCCGCCGGCACTGACGCCCAAGCAGGCGCGCACGACGCCCGAGGATAATGGTCGCGGCCAGTCTGCGGATCGGACGCTCGGCTGGGACTGGAAGGTCGACATGAAGGGTGCTCGCGTCCTCCGGGTCTACCTGTGGGACGGGAAGCGCTACGATCAGGTGCTCTATAACGAGATCCCCGCCCCATGATCGAGCTGTTCGGCTCGGCCCTCGTCACCTTCCTCGTCATCATCGATCCGCCGGGCTGCGCACCCATTTTCGCGAGCCTGACCAAGGGGCGACGCCCGAACATCGCCGCGCCATGGCGATCCGCTCTTCGCTGATCGCCTGGGCGATCCTGATGTTCTTCGCGTTGCTGGGAAGGCCGATGCTTCACGCGCTCGGTATCAGCCTTGCGAGCTTCCGCATCGCCGGCGGCATCCTGCTTTTCTACATTGCCGTCGAGATGGTGTTCGAGAAGCGCACGCAGCGGCGCGAGGACCGCGCTCATTCGATCGAGGGCACGCCCGAGGCTGAGGACATCAGCGTATTCCCGATGGCGATGCCCATGATCGCTGGCCCGGGATCCATCGCCAGCGCAATGCTCTGGGTCTCGCGCGCCGAAACACCCGTCCATGTCGCAATCGTTCTCGCCGCCATCACGGTCGTCATGGCGCTGACGATGATGACCTTGCTCGCTGCCGGGCCGCTGATGCGACTCATCGGTGAGAAGATCGAGACAGTCATCACCCGGATATTGGGCGTGATCCTGGCCGCATTGGCTGCGCAGTTCGTCATCGACGGGCTGAAGCAGAGCTTCGCCGTTCTTTCCTAGCCGACCACCCGCCACATCTTGAATGGCGAGTCCTTCGGAAGCTCGACGCGCTGCAACCAGTTCGGCACCTGCCCACGCTCTAACTGGCCGTAGAAGCCCTTCGGCGCCTCCGACATGAAGATCGTCGTGGTCGAGCTGTTGGGGCAGGTGAGCAGGTAGTTGGAACGATATTTGGTGATCAGCCGGTGCGCCTGGTCTGCGCTTCCACGGAAAGCATTCATCACATCGGCGATCTGCTCGCCGTTCCGGTGATAGGGACCGGTGATCGCATCATGGTGCGTAATCGTGATCAACCGGGGCCCGAGGTCGACGAAGGTGAACACGATGCCCTTCGGCTGCAGCGCCACAGGCCGCATGCCCCAGAGCGAGCCGCAAAGGGAATTGGCGCGACCGATCGAGGCGCCGCGTGGTGTCGTCTTTTCCTCCGGGACGAAGCCAATCAGGAACGGCACCGCCGCTCCTGCCGCAACGCAGACAGCGACGACCGTCCCAAGCACCTTCACCACCGAATTACGCGCGTTCCAGGCGAGCGGGACGAAGAACCAGCCGAGCGCGGCGCAACCGATCGTCGCCATCATCTGCGACGCAGGGCCCGTACGCGTCTGCCAGAACAGCAGCGCAGTCGCCGCCACGGCAGGAGCCGCGGCGCCAATCACACGCCGCAGGACCTCGCGCTCCTTGCGGCGCATCCACATCAGTAAGCCCCAGCCGACAAGACCCGTCGCCGGAAGCGCCATGATCAAGGTCGCAACGCGCCAACCGTGACGGTAGAAAGGCCGCGCTTCCTTGACGTGGCTCAGCCAGAGTCGGTCGACCTCGGGCGAAACACCCTCGAGCCGTTGCAGGCAGTGCGGCCATGTGACGGCGTGAAAGCCAGCAATGATCAACCCCGCGACGACCGCCAGTCCCAGGCGCTTGCGCCAGTCGGCGGGCGACAGCAGCGTGAGGCCATACATCAGCGCGCTTCCGATCAGCGCGTCCGAGAGCCAGACCGGCGAGAGCGCGTCGCATACGGCGTGCCGGTTCTCGTACGATGCGAATATGAGAAAGCTGAGCGCCGTCCCGCCGCCGAGCGCGACCGCATAACCGCGAAGCCGCTCGCCCTCCTCAGCGTCGTCGACCCAGAACAGGACCGCCGCTGCACCGAGAATCGCGAGATAGATGATCATCTCCAGGCCGATCGCGAGCGAGAGCGCGGTGGAGACGCCGAGCACCACGCCACCACGTGCACGCTTGGGATCAGCGATCGCCGATATGCTGAGCGCAAGGAGCGCAAGCTGCCAACCATGGTGATCGATGCGTTCCGGCTCGAACATTCCGTTCGTGGAAGCCGCGAAGAACATAGCCACCAACACGAACGGAAATGCACGCCGGTCGATCAGCCGCCGCGTGGTCAGCGCCACGGAAAACAGCAGGAGCAGATACGGCAGAAGCGGCGCGATGCCGACGGCCCAACGCTCGGCACCGGGTCCGCCAAGGAATGGCCGGAGCGCGAGGATCAGCCCCGCAATGGGCAGGTCCACCAGCCGCGACCAGTGGATGTTTGCACCATAGGGCATGTTCATTCTGTACTGGCGAAGGTCGAACCACCCTTGGCCATGGAGCAGCGCGCGCACCTGCATCATGCGCATATTGTCGTCGGTATCGCCGAGCCGAAACCAGCGGATCGCGTCGTAATGCTCGAAGATCCAGACCGCGCAGAAACCGAGCCAGACCAGAAGAACAACGAGCTTCCACTTGCGCTCGATCAAGTCGAAGGCACGCTCCTCCATCGTTACATCCTTGCGCCCTTCCACAATTCGCGCTGTAGCCGTTGAACGTGAAACGGCAAGCAGCCGCCCTGAAGGTTTAATCCGCAAGTAATCCGATGCTTTCCACAATTTCCCCCGAGCGGCGAACCGTGCTCGCGCAACTCGTCCGTTTCATCATCAGCGGCGCGACCGTTACCGCCTTGGGCATAGCCATCTATGCGATGGTTGCGCTCGTCATCCGCTGGCACCCGCAGCTCGGCAATGTGCTCGCTTACGTGGTGGCAATGGGCACAGGCTACGTGATGCATAGCCAATGGAGCTTCCGCGGACACGGTGCTGAGCGCGATCACGCCACGAAAGTCCGCTTCGTGATCGTTTCGCTGATCAGTTATGCACTCAACAGCTTCTGGGTATGGCTACTCTTCACCTACCTCGCTTGGGGGCGCGCTGCGCCGATCGTGCCGATGCTTTTCGTTACCCCGATCGTCACCTTCACGCTCAACCGGCAGTGGGTTTTCCGCTGATGGAACGGGCCGTTTACGAACAAATGGCCGAGTACGACCAAAAACACTGGTGGTATCGCGCCCGCCGCAAGGTCCTTGCCGAGATAATCCGCCGGCTCATCGATCCGCCGACAGACGCGGCAATCCTCGAGATCGGCTGCGGCACCGGTCACAATCTGCCGATGCTCGGCGAGTTTGGCAAAGTCGATGCGCTCGAACTCGACGAAGAAGCGCGCAGTATCGCGGAGAAGCGGCTCGGCCGCGCGGTCATGAGCGCGCCACTCCCGGAGCTCGCGGGCGTCCCAGAGCACCAATACGACGTGGTGGGGGCTTTCGACGTTATCGAGCATATCGACGACGATCGTGCCGCGGTCGTCTCAATCGCGAGCCGCCTCAAACCAGGCGGCAAGTTCGTGATGACCGTGCCGGCGCATCAGTGGATGTGGTCAGCGCACGACGTCGTGAACCATCACAAGCGCCGCTATTCGAAGGGCTCGCTGAAACGGCTGATCGAGAGTTCGCCGCTCAAACTTGAACGCATCGGCTACTTCAATAGCCTGCTCTTCCCCCTCGCCGTTGCCGAGCGCCTGTCATCGAGGATGCGCGGCAAGGAAGACGTCGACCTCAAACTTCCGTCAGCGCCGCTGAACAGCGCGCTTGAGCGCTGCTTCGCGGCCGAACGTCACCTGATCGCGCGCCTGCCCTTGCCGCCGGGACTTTCGCTCTTCGCGGTCGCTTCAGCGACATAGCCGAGCCGCGCAGCATGGCGTTCGCCGCCGGCGACTTCCTGCACGATGTACAATGGCCGACCCTTGGCCTCGTTGTACAGCCGGCCGATATATTCGCCCATGAGCGCAAGGACGAACATCTGGATGGCGCCGAGCACGACCACCACTAGCATGAGCGATGTCCATCCTTGGATGCTGCGCCCGGCGAGCCACCCGTACGCAATATAGACAATCAACAGCAGCGAGCCGGCCGAGAGCATCAGCCCGGCGTGACTCGCCAGCTTCAACGGCGCCGAGGAAAATCCGGTCAGGGCGTCGAACGCGAACCGCAGCATCTTCTTCAGCGGATATTTAGTCTCACCGGCAAACCGCTCGTCTCGGTCGTAGGCGAATGGCACTTGGCGAAAGCCGATCCACGCCACCATTCCGCGGATGAAACGCGCCTGCTCGGGCATCGCGAGCAACGCGTCGAGCGCCCGCCTGCTCATCAGCCGGAAGTCGCCAGTATCGAGCGGAATGTCGACCTCGGTCGCGCGCGACAGCAGGCGATAGAAGCCGTGGGCCGTCGCGCGCTTGAACGCCGTGTCGCCCCGCCGGCTCTTGCGCACGCCATAGACCACGTCCGCGCCATCGGATCGCATGACCTGCATCATCTCCGGAAGCAGTTCAGGTGGGTCCTGCAGGTCCGCGTCGATGATCAGGATCATGGCGCCGCGGCAGAGATCGAGACCTGCGGTCAGCGCGAGCTGGTGCCCGTGATTGCGCGACAGGTTGATTGCAACCACATGAGCATCGCGTGCGGCCAGCTGGCGCATGATCTCCCAGCTGCGATCGTTCGAGCCGTCGTTTACAAGCACGATCTCATGATCGTCGCCGACACTCTTGATTGCCGCGGCGCTCACCCGCCCATGGAGCGCGTCGAGGCAGCCCTCCTCATTGAAGCAGGGCACAACGATCGAAAGCGCAGGCATCATGGCGTGGTACGATAGAGGACACTGTTCGGTCCGCGCCAGACTTCCTGCATGTCCGCGACCAATAACGGATCGTATGCCGGAACGTCGTTCATCCAGATATAGTCGAACTTGTGCTTGGGCACCTCGCGAAGTGCTTGGTCAATCTGCCGGTGCAGTCCGTCTTGGCAATTGTTTGGTCTCACGACTTCGGACGGATCGTAGGCGAACGAACCGGGCGCAGTGTACCTAAGCTCCATCAGGTTGACGCCCTCGGTCAGCCATTGGTCGTTTGAAAACCCGTCGCGCCGCTCAATGACCAGCCCCCCCAAATGGCTGTTGCGCGGGAGCGGCCACCATTCACGGCACGGCAACGCGAAGAACGAGGCAACGCGTGCGCCAGGTCGCATATGGCTGATCGCCTCGAGCTTAGCCTTCTGGTCCGCTCCTGCGATTGCGAGACTTGCCGTATTGGCTGCCGTCCGACCTGCAAAAAAGAGCACACCGATCACCGCCAGGACATGAGCCATGCGCACGTCCGTCGCGCCTTTGAACCGGATCGCGAGCAGCGCGACTGCGAACAGGTAAGGGACCAGCCGCATGTCTGCATAGGCCGAGCCGAAGACGATCCGGGGAATGATCGCGAAGGACACTGCGAGCACAATCGCGCTGAACGCGAGGTTCCGCGACAGCGTCAGCTTGCGATTGAAGACGGCGAAGAAAAACACCAGCACAGCGAACGCCAGCGACGCCTTGTCGAAAATGTCCCAGCGATCTCGCAGCGCAGAATAGAGCCACTTCCACTTCTGACTCCATTCGAACCACCCGTGGATTCCTCCGCCGTGAGTTTCTCGCTCCGCCAGATAAGCATTACGAGGATGGGCAGTGCCATGACGGACGTGTGCAACGCGGCCTCGATCCCCGCACGCCACCAGCTTCGCCCGCGATCATGCAGCCGCACCGCGTCCGCCGAGAAGCACATGAGGCCAAGCAGGCCCCAACCATAGGTGTGACAGAAGAAGACGATCAGCGATATTGGCAGGAACAGCCAGCTGCGAAGCTTCGTACGCTCAAGGCGGCCGAGCCTCAGCCACAGGCCGAACGCTAGAAACGCCAGCGCCACCGACAGTGTGAAATTGACGAAGCCGAACATGAACGGGAAGCCGTAAATGAACGGCAGCGCAAAGAAGGCCGTCGGCGGCACGCGCCCGTGCACCTCGCGCGCAACCCACAGGAAGCCGATCGCCGTCAGCGGCGGAATGGCGAGCACGATCAGTTTCACTGCCGGCTCGATGCCGATCAGCTGACCCAACAGGTAAACGAGAACGTCGACGCCGAGGTTGCCAATCAGCGCCCAGTGATGATCGTAATATCGTGGCAGGAACGCAGAGTGATGCAGGTCGATCTGCACGCGATACCGCCCCATGTGGCCGAATAGATCCACCAACGGCGGGACCGGCGGGTAGAGCAAGGGGATCGTCGTCGCGGCAACAACGAGCGCAAGGAACCAGTGCGCCTCCCACCACGGAGTCGCGCGCTGCGCCTCGGCACCAGCCGAACGTATATCAACCCCCATGTTCATTGGCTCTTAACAGTCGCCGCGTCACTAACGGCCTGAAGCCAATTGTCCATTGACGAAGGCGTCCCATTACAACCTGTTAAGACAAGTGCACTCTCGACGAGTGAGTTAAATCTCCGTTCAAACGGCAGAAAGGTTCGTAGCCGTAATCTGCGCCAGGGATCCAAGGAGGAGGCGTTCCATGAAGAGCATTTTGTTGAGCGGCCTTGCTTGTGCCGCCGTGACGATCGCAACGGCGGCTTTCGCTCAGGCAAGTGTGCCTGTGCCGCCCGTGCCAACTCCGCCGAGCGTACGCTCACATTTAAATCAGACCCGGACCCGCGCCGACGTGCAGACCCACGTGCAGCGCATGTTCGCGGAGCTCGACATCAATCACGATGGGTTCATCACGCGCGAGGAGGCGAGCGCCGCTCACGACAAGATGATGACCCACATGCAGGCGCGCACTGCGAAGGGTTGGGATATGGAGCACGGCCCCGTCCCCCGTCGCGCCGCGATGTTCGACAAGCTCGACACCAATCACGATGGCGTGATCACACGCCAGGAATATGTGTCGGCCCAGCCGCAAGCTTTCGAGAAAAGAATGTTCGTCATGCACAATGGCGGCACGGCCGGCAAAGCGGGCATGGGCATGCACGGCATGGGAATGATGGGCGCCATGTTCGACATCGCCGACACGAACCACGACGGCAAAGTCTCGCTGCAGGAAGCAACAGCCGCGGCGCTCAAGCACTTCGACATGGCTGACCTCAATCATGACGGCCAGCTGACTCCGGACGAGCGGATGCAGGCGCACCAGCGCATGCGCGCCGAGCACCGGCCCGGCTAAACTCGGAATCAGTCGCGTTTACGGGGGTCGGCTTGCGCCGGCCCCTTTTTCATGCAGAAACGGCTCCGCTTGTTCCCTGGAGTACCCCATGAAAAATCTGGTGCGTTTCGCTGCCGCGACGGCGCTCGTCGCTGTGCCTGTTTCCGCTGTGCATGCCGATGAGGGCATGTGGACGTTCGATGCATTTCCCGCTGCCAAGATGCGGGCCGCTTACGGCTGGGCGCCCGACCAGGCGTGGCTCGATAAGGTCCGGTCCGCTGCCGTTCGCCTCACCGGCGGCTGCTCGGCAAGCTTCGTCTCGGCGGACGGGCTGATCCTTACCAACCACCACTGCGTCGCAACCTGCGCCGAGCAGAACTCGACGGCTAGCAACAATATTCTGAAAACCGGCTTTGTCGCGGCAGCCCGCGAACGCGAGCGGAAGTGCGCCGGCCAGCAGGCCGAAGTCGTGACATCGATCCGCGACGTCACCGCCGACGTGAAGGGTGCCGTCGGCTTGGCGACGGGGGAAGCGGCGGTAAAGGCGCGGCACGCGGCGATGGCGCGCATCGAAACCGCTGGCTGTCCCGACAAGACGAACACGCGCTGTCAGGTCGTCACGCTATACGGCGGCGGTCAGTACAAGCTGTACACCTTCCACAAGTACAGCGATGTCCGTCTCGTCTGGGCCCCTGAGGCGCAGGCCGCGCAGTTCGGCGGCGATCCGGACAATTTCAACTTTCCGCGCTACGCGCTCGATGCGAGCTTCCTGCGAGCCTACGAGAATGGCAAGCCGGCGGCCACGCCCTCACATCTGACGTGGGTCGGTCGGGCTCCGATCGATGGCGAAGCAACATTCGTCGTCGGGAATCCCGGCTCAACGCAGCGGCTGTACACCAGCGATCAGCTGGCAATGCAGCGCGAGCTCGTCCTGCCAGTCCGCGTGACCACCTACTCCGAGTTGCGCGGCCGGCTAATCGCGGAGATGGAGACCAGTCCGGCGAAGATGCGCGAGGGCCACGAGGCGCTCCAAGGGCTCGAGAACAGCCTCAAGGTCTACATGGGCCTCAAGAAGGCTCTCGACGATCCGGCGTTCAGCTGGCGCCTCACGGCGGCAGAGGCTGACCTCAAAGCCAAGTCAGGCGACCGCTTCGGCAACCCATGGGCCGACATCGCGGCGGCGGCCAAGGCCAACCGTGACCTCTATCTCGCCCGCTATTTCGCGACGCCGCAGCGCAGCGATCTTTTCAACTATGCGCTGGCGCTGGTCCGCGTCGCATCGGAGCGCGCGAAGCCCGATGCGGACCGGTTGCCGGAGTACACCAAGTCGGCCTTGCCGCTCCTCCAGAAGCGCACGCTCGATCCACGGCCGATCTATCCGTGGCTCGACGAGCTCTCGATCGAGTGGTCGCTGAGCAAGGCGCGCGAATATCTCGGGGCCGACGATCCGCAGACCAAGCTCCTGCTCGGCAAGGAATCGCCGGAGGCGCTCGCTGCACGGCTCGTCAGGGGAACCGAACTCGGTGACCCGGCCTACCGCAAGGCGCTCTGGGAAGGCGGTGAGACGGCCATCAACGCCTCCACCGACCCCATGATCGTCTTTGCCCGCAGGATCGACGCAAACGCGCGTGCGCTCGAGCAGAAGTATGACGATCTCGTCGATGCGCCTACGACTGCCGCCCAGGCGAAGCTCGCCGACGCTCGCTTCGCGGCTTACGGCAGCTCGATCTACCCGGATGCGACCTTCACCCTGCGCATCAGCTACGGCAAGGTGCAGGGCTGGAATGAGCGAGGTGCCGCAGTCCCTACCGCGACCCTGATTGGCGGCACCTATGCACGAGCGACCGGTTCGGACCCGTTCGACCTGCCGGCTGCCTTCATCAAGAATCAGGCGCGCATCGACAAGTCGAAGGTGTACGACTTCGTCACGACCAACGACATCATCGGGGGTAATTCGGGCTCACCGGTGATCGACCGCTCGGGCAACGTGATCGGCGCAGCATTCGACGGCAACATTCACTCGATCGGCGGCAATTACGGGTACGATCCGGTGCTGAACCGCAGCGTCTCGGTGTCGACGGCGGCAATCGAGGAAGCGCTGAAGAATATCTATCCGGCGCCCACGCTGCTGGCCGAGCTCAAGCGTCGGTAGTTTCGAGCGTCTTCTTCCCGGCGGGACTGCGCCGCTTCCCTGAAGCGGTCGGCTCCGCCGCAATCTTGCGGTAGCGCTGCTCCGCCTCGATCATGTAATCGCGCGTGATCGGCAGGGCGCGGCGATCGCGCACATATTGGACCTGGTAGTTACAGGCCGCGCCGTTCTCGAACATCACGATGCCGCCCGCGAGATAGAATTCCCACATACGGAAGAAGCGCTCGTCGTACATCGCTTCGATCTCGCCCCGCGCGTTGCTGGCGCGCTCGAGCCAACGACGGAGCGTGTAGGCATAGTGCAGCCGAAGATTTTCAAGGTCGCTGACGATGAGCCGCGCATCTTCGCTCGCTGCAGCCATCTGGCTGATCGACGGCAAATGGTAGCCGGGAAAGATCCACTTGTCGGTGAACGGATCCGGTCCCTTCGACACGCCGCCGAGCTTGCCGATAGTATGGACCAGTGCCACGCCATCAGGCTTCAGCAGCTGCCGGATCTTGGCAAAAAACTCGTCATAATGTTTGGCTCCGACATGCTCGAACATGCCGACAGAGACGATGCGATCGAACTGCTCGTCGAGGAGCCGATAATCGATGAGCTCGAACTTTACGTGGTCTGATACGTCCGCGGCCGCCGCGCGCTCCCGCGCGACCTTCAGCTGCCGCTCCGAAAGCGTGACGCCCAACACGTCAACGCCCGCAACCTTGTGCAGGTAGAGCGCCATGCCGCCCCAGCCGCAGCCGATGTCGAGCACGCGCTGCCCCGGCGTCAACGCGAGCTTCGCCGCGATATGCGCCTTCTTGTCCGCCTGTGCCTGCTCCAGGCTGTTGTTGGCGTCGGTGAAGTAGGCGCAGCTGTACTGCTTGTCGTCGTCAAGAAAGAGTTCGTAGAGTTCGTCCTTTAGATCGTAGTGATGCGCCACATTCTTACGCGCGCGCTTGAGGTCGTTGCGCTTGGCGAGCAGCTTCGCGAGCGGATTCTTGCCTGCATTGAGTGCCCTGCGCCCTTCTCCCTTGTCCTCCCAGCGATTGGCGCCGACGATCAGCTCAAGAAGGTCGAGGATCGTTCCATCCTCGATGATCAACCGCGCGTCCATATAGGCTTCGCCGACGCCGAGGCGCGGGTTCTTGACGATATCGAATGCGACCTTGCGATCGGTGAAGCGCACCGTCAGGTGCTTCCCGCCAGCTTTACCGAATGTCTCCGGCTGCTTGCCGGGTCGGTGTAGCGTGATGCTGCCCGTCGTCAGCAGCTTGTTCACGAGTTTCCCGATCAGCGACATCGACAGCACTCCGTTAGATTTTGCATCCCGCTTGCCACGCTCGACGCCGACCCGCAATCAATCGGCGCCACGATAATGTTCGCCGGCAAACGCCCAGCGCAGAGTCCTCGCCACACCGAAGGTCGCACCGCGCACCAGCGGCGACGCCAACGAGCGCGTCAGCCCGTGCATCCGCCTCGCGAAATCCGGCATCAGATCGACGGCCGCGCCCATCAAGAGCGCCTGCACCGGCGCCTCACGAATTGAGGGTGCGGAGTCTTCAAGACCAGATCACGGAAAGCTCGGCTGCGCTCGTCGGACCGAAGCTCGGTCTGGAAATCTCTGATCAGGCTCTCGGCCTCGACGCGAGTCCGTGGCACGGGATCCGCGTCGAGCATCCGCGCGACCTCGCCAGCTTCCGCGAAATAGCGGTCCTGGTCCGCTTTCGCCATGCGCGGCTCGGCATACAGCCGCCATCCGTCAAGGAAGCTCACCGCGCCTGCGACATGCACCCAGGCGAGAAGCCATGGGTCGGTCGCGCGATAGTCGGTGCCGTCGGGCAAGACGCCAATCACTTGCTCATGGATCGATCTGACCCTTGCAATCGCGCGTTCGGCGTTGTCGCGATGTCCGTAGGTTGTGACCGCAATGAACCGGGCGGTCCGCCGCAATCGCCCGAGCTGGTCTTCCGCAACGCCGCTGTGATCCCAGACGCCACCCAGCGCCTTTGGATGCAACATCTGCGTCAGCAGCGCCGCGATTCCTCCGACCATCATCGACGTGACGTCGCCATGTACGCGCCGGATAACTGAGCCAGGCGGGAAGATCGCCTGATCGGAGGCGGGGACGGGCTGCTCGCCCCGGGATCGATCGTTGAACGTCGCCCGCACCTGACGAACCAGAGCGCGGCGGATCGGGGACAACATCGCCCCTCGCATGCCAGTCCCCACAGTTGCGGGCAATCACACTAATCAGCCATAGGCGCGGATGAAGAAGACGATGGTCGTTCCGGTTGTTACAAGCAGCGTCCAAATGCGGACCATTTCGTGGGGCAATCGCTTGCTGACCTTCGCTCCGATCCAGCCCCCAAGGATCGACCCAACGAGCATCGGAAGGCATGCCCACCAATCCACCAGACCCGTCGAGACGAAGATAATGGCGGCGGCGAGGTTCGCTATCGCAAGCATCAGGGTGCGCATTGCGAACAGCGAGCGCGGGTGCGCCTCGGCAAGCAAGCCATAGGTCGCGGTCGTCATGAGACCCACGCCGCCGCCGAAGTAACCGCCATAGACGGCGAGCAGCGACTGCGCTCCGACGAAGGTTCGACGTCCGATGGTCACGCGCTCATGCAGCCAGCTGGATGCGCTCTTGCCGAACAGCATCACCGCCAGCCCCAGCAACAGCAGCCAGGGGATGATGAAGTCGAAGTCGTTCGATGGCGTAAGGACCAGCAGCACGCTACCGACCAGACCGCCGGCAAACGTGATGACGGATAGCGTCCGCACGGAGAGGCCCCCAAGCGGCTCCAGCTCATCACGGAACTCGAATGCGCTCGCCGCCGCACCAGGTAGCAGCGCGACGTTCGAAGTGGCGTTCGCCCGGTTCGCTGGCAGGCCAAGCGCGATCAGTGCCGGCAGGGTCGCGAACGTGCCTCCGCCGGCAAGTGCATTCATCGCGCCGCCTACAAGGCCGGCACCGAGCGAGAGAACTATTGCGGTAAGATCAGGCAGCTTGCGATTGGGAGCGGCGCTTGCGCTCCGCTGCGGTCTTCAGCTGACCGCACGCGGCATCAATGTCCCGCCCGCGGGGCGTCCGCACCGGCGCGGAAATTCCTGCTTCGAAGATGATGTTGCTGAAGGACTTGATCCGCTCGTCGGTCGAACACTCATAAGGCGCGCCGCCCCAGGGGTTAAACGGGATCAGGTTGACCTTTGCGGGCAGGCGATAATGGCGGATCAGGCGCACAAGCTCACGCGCATGCTCGTCGCTGTCGTTCTTGTCCTTCAGCATCACATATTCGAACGTGATGCGCCGCGCATTGTTCGCTCCCGGATAAGCCGCGCAGGCCTCGAGCAGCTGCTCGATCCCATACTTGCGGTTCAAGGGCACGATTTCGTCCCGGATTTCCTTTGTTACCGCGTGCAGCGAGACGGCGAGATTCACGCCGATCTCCGCGCCTGCGCGCTCCATCATCGGCACCACGCCGCTCGTCGAGAGCGTGATCCGCCGGCGCGAGAGACCAAGTCCATCGCCGTCCATCACGATCTTCAGCGCGTCGCGAACATTGTCGAAATTGTAGAGCGGTTCGCCCATGCCCATCATCACGATGTTCGTGAGCATCCGCCCTTCGGGCTGGCTCGGCCATTCGCCGAGCGCGTCGCGCGCGAGCATCACCTGGCCGACGATCTCCGCCGGCTCTAGGTTCCTCACCAGCGCCATCGTGCCGGTATGGCAGAAGCGGCAATTCAGTGTGCAACCGACCTGGCTCGACACGCACAGCGTTCCGCGGTCCGCATCGGGGATGAACACCATCTCGAAGTCGTGGCCGTCATGCGTCTTGAGCAGCCACTTGCGCGTGCCGTCCGTGGAGACCTGCGCCTCGACTACTTCCGGGCGGGAGATCACGAAGCGCTCGGCGAACCAGGGCCGCTGCGCCTTTGCGATGTCGCTCATCGCCGAGAAGTCGCCGACTCCGCGATTGTAGATCCAGTGCCAAACCTGCTTGGCGCGAAGCTTCGCCTGCTTAGGCTCCAGCCCAGCTGTCTCGAAAGAGGCACGGATCTGGTCCCTCGGAAGCCCGACGAGCTCGAGCTTGCCGTCGGCGCGCGCGGTTGGCGCCCGCGGAACGGGCACGGGATCGATCTTGCCGGGAATCGGCATCAGGTTGGTGTCGGCACTCATGGCGAGCCGCCTATCTAGGTGCATTTACTGGATTTTGCCAGCACCGCGAATGGCACAGCGCGCCGCGGCGGCATCGATCGCGGTCGCGGCGCCGTCGAGCACATACGGATCGATGAAGCGCACCCCGCTCAGATCCCGCGCCTCGACCTTCATCTGGCCACCGACTCGCATCGCCTCGATGACCGCCTGTTCCTGCGCCGGTCCGCTGCTCCACGCCCAGTCGCCCCGAGCGACCAGCAGGAACGGCTGGTCGCCGATATGAAGCACAACGCTGGAGCCCGGCCGCGATGTGCGGCTCAGCCGCGCGTGGAACTCTCCCCAGCGGCGGTGGTCGGGCGTGAACGACAGTCCTGCCGTCGCCTGAACCTTGTCCCTCGGCGCGATCTTCGCGGAGCGGACGAGAGCCTCGCATACCGCCCCCCTGTCCACCGCCGCCCAGCCGCCGCCCGCAAACAGCACCGCTCCGCCGGCGACAGCAGCGGTTGGCAGGAACATCGTGATCACAGCGAAAGTCGACTTCACGAAGTACTGGCTAGCGCGGTTCAGGTTGGGCCGCCACTGCGAAGGAAGCCCGCGACTATGGGATCAGGCTTGGCATTGGTTATATAGGTAAGGGCCCTTTCACGGTTTACCGGCACCGGTTTGGGCGGACGGCCGAAAATGCCGTCCGGGGCAGGCTCGGAGTGAAGCCGACCCGAACGACGCCCAGCCCGATTCCGGACGGGCCGTGACGCTCGGGCCGGATCTCTAGCGGCTCGAAACTTGGCCCGCGGCGCTTTTTGCGGTTAGTCCTTTCGCGGGCATGGACATCTACCTCCCGATCGCCGGCCAGTCGGTCAATGCGCTGCTGATTGTCGTCCTCGGCTTTCTCGTGGGCGTGCTGTCCGGGATGTTCGGCGTGGGCGGCGGTTTCCTCACCACGCCGCTGCTGATCTTCTACGGAATTCCGCCGACGGTCGCCGTCGCTTCGGCAACTACGCAGATCACCGGGGCGAGCGTCTCCGGCGTCATGGTCCACATGCGCCGTGGCGGTGTCGACATGAAGATGGCGGGGGTGATGATTGCCGGCGGTCTGTTCGGTTCGCTGGTGGGAGCAGGCCTGTTTCGCCTTCTCCAGGCCAGTGGCCAGATCGATGTGGTGATCGGCTTGCTGTTCGTGCTGATACTCGGTTCGATCGGCGGGCTGATGCTCAAGGATTCGCTGACCACGCTGGGCGTCATCTCCGTCAAATCGCGGCAACGGCCGAAACGCCACAATCGGTGGGTTGCCTCTCTGCCGATGCGTTGGCGCTTCTACAGTTCCGGCCTTTACCTCTCGCCGATTGCGCCCCTCGTGCTCGGCTTCTTTACTGGCATATTGACCGTCTTTCTCGGCATCGGCGGCGGCTTCATCCTGGTTCCCGCCATGATCTATCTGCTCGGCATGCCGACTCGGATCGTCGTGGGCACCAGCCTCATCATGGTCCTGACGGTGAGCGCGGCGACGACGATGGTTCATTCGTTGACGACCCGCGCCGTGGACATCGTCCTGGCGGGACTGTTGCTGGTCGGCGGCGTTGTCGGCGCGCAATATGGTGCAATCCTGACCACACGGATGAAGCCGGATCTGCTGCGACTGGCACTGTCCGTGATCATCCTGCTCGTTGGCGTTCGCATGTTCCTCGGCCTGTTCTGGCATCCGGACGAGATCTTCTCGATCGAGTATCTGTGAGGGCAAAGCTTCCACCAATTCTGCTGGCGTTGCTCGCCCCTGCGCTGATTGGTGCGGACAAGCCCATGCTCGTCCCCGACATCTCGGCACGCAACGTCCAGATCCGCTACAGCTTCACCGGCGCCCAGCTCCTCTTGTTCGGCGCCGTTGTTTATCCTGGCGGGCGGCCCCCCGATCATCAGACTGATATCGCTGTCGTGCTGCGCGGCCCGGTGCAGCCGATCCTTGTTCGCGAGAAGCAGAAGATCGCCGGCATCTGGATGAATGCGGATTCCAACCGCTTTCGCTCGGCGCCTTCCTTCTACGCTGTCGCATCGTCGCGACCCATTGCTGACCTAGTCGATGAGCGCACGGCGGCAGTCTACGAGCTCGGCGTGCATAATCTTCAGCTCTCTCCGGGAGGCGGCGCGCTTCCAGAGAAAGAGCGCCGCTTTGAGGCGGGTCTCCTCGACCTGAGGAAGCACGCCGGACTATTCGCCGAGAACCCGCACGGCGTCGAAATCACCGACGGCGTTCTCTATCGCGCGACCATCACCATCCCGAGCCAGGTTCCCGTAGGCACTTACACCGCGGAAACTTTCCTGATTGACCGCCACAAGGTCATCGCGGCGGCGACCCGCGACATCCACATCGACAAGACCGGCTTCGAACGCACCATCGCCGTGGCGGCACGCCGGCATCGCCTCCTCTACGGACTTACCGCAGTCGCTATGTCGCTCGGTCTGGGGTGGGCGGCCGCAGCGGCTTTCCGCCGCAGGATTTAACAGCTCGCGACTAACAGGCGCGACTAAGCCAATCTTAACCGCTCGCGCGTATGCCGGTCCTCACGAAATTGCTCCTGCAACGAGGACGAGTAAGACGGTTATGGACGATCGCCCAAACTTGAGTGAATTTCTCAACGAAGTCAGCAGCTTTAGCGAGGAGGCGGCGCCGCCGCCCAAGGCTTCGGCGCAGGCGGCGCTCGCCCCGATGGGTTCGGTGGTCGAGATTGCCGGCTCAGGTTCGCAAATTCGGATGGACACCGCGATGCTCCTCGCCCTTCAGGGCCATTCGGACCCATCGATCGCCATGTCGGGCCAGGTCGGCAGCCAAGTGAAGATGGTCGTTGGCAACAATTGGCTGATCGCCAACGTCCGTACCATGCGCGAAGCCGCCGAAGGCGATGTCGTCGCCCACGTCGACTTCCTCGGTGAGGGCACCAAAACGGCAAACGGCTCGATGGGCAACTTCCGCCGGGGCGTCACCCGCTATCCAATCCCAGGTTCGAAGGTGCTCCCCGTCTCGACCGACGATCTTCGCTCCATTTTCGCGGCGAGCGACGAGCCGCACGTTGAAATCGGCACCGTCTATCCGACTGACGACATCCGCGGCGCACTTTACGTCGACCCAATGCTTTCTAAGCATTTCGCGATCCTGGGCTCCACCGGTACCGGTAAGTCGACCTCGGTGGCACTGATCCTTCACCGCATCTCGCAGCTTTCGCCCGAAGGTCACATCGTGATGATCGACCCGCACGGCGAATATTCCGCAGCGTTCAAAAATTGCGGTGAGATCTTCAACGTCGACAACCTGCAGCTGCCCTATTGGCTGATGAACTTCGACGAGCATTGCGAAGTGATGCTGACGACGCACGGCGCCGATCGCCAACGCGACGCCGACATTCTCGCGAAGTGCCTTCTTGCGGCACGCACCAAGGGCAAGGACGTCAGCCAGTATGGCAAGGTGACCGTCGACAGCCCGATTCCTTACCTTCTCGCCGATCTCAACACGATCCTCGTCAACGAGATGGGGAAGCTGGACCGTGCCGGCGACACTTTGCCGTTCCAGCGGTTGAAGACGAAGCTCGATGAGCTCCGCCAGGATCCGCGCTACACCTTCATGTTCTCAGGCATGCTTGTGTCGGACTCGATGCCTGGCCTGCTGGCCAAGCTATTCCGTCTGCCGAGCCTGGGCCGCCCAATCTCCATCGTCGACGTTTCGGGCGTCCCGTCGGAAGTCACGTCAGTCGTGGTCTCCGTACTCGCCCGAATGGTGTTCGACTACGCGATCTGGTCGCGCACGGAGGCGCAGCGCCCGCTGCTCCTCGTCTGCGAAGAAGCGCACCGCTACGTGCCGAAGGACGAGAATTCGGAGACCGGCCAGGCCGTGCGGCGCATCCTGGAACGGATCGCCAAGGAAGGCCGTAAGTACGGCGTGTCGCTGGGCCTCATCACGCAGCGACCGTCCGACCTGGCGGAAGGCGTGCTCTCCCAGTGCGGCACCATCATATCAATGCGACTGAACAACGACCGCGACCAGGCCTGCGTCCGCGCAGCTATGCCGGAAGGCGCGCGCGGCTTCCTCGACGCCATCCCGGCGCTCCGCAACCGCGAATGCATCGTCTGCGGTGAGGGTGTCGCCATTCCGATCCGCGTTCGCTTCGACGATCTCGAGCCCGAGAAGCGCCCGGCATCGTCGGACCCGAGCTTCGCCCGACTGTGGCGCGAGACGGGCGACGAAGCTGGCATCATCCAGCGCACGATCAAGCGCTGGCGCGGGCACGGCCGCTAAGCGCCGACGCCCGCGAAGGCCGGGCGCACCGGAAGCTCACTGACGGTGATCGCGAACGACGAGGCGAAGGCATAATCCGCGCTAGCTTTGCGGATACATCGCGCCCAAGAACTCGGTCTCCGTGCCATCACCATGACGCACCGTCACTGCCGGTTGCCTCATCAGGGGCAATTGCTTGTAGCCGAACGCCACGATAGAATCGTCGACCTTTCGCTCGCCGAGAAACAGGTCCTCCTCCGGGAAGATCACCCAGCCGTGCTTCGCAGTCAGGACCTGCACGCGCCAGCGCATCTGGCGCGCGAGCGATTTGAGATCGCCGTAAAACGGTTCGGCTTTCCACGCATTGGGATGGGCATCGTCGACAATCACCGAGATGAGCGTGCCGGTCTCATCCCCCGCCAGCACCATCTTCGATTTATCCGGCCGCCAGTGATCAGGAACGTCCGACGCGGACAGCCACAGGCATTCGAACTGCCGGCAGGGCAGCGGCCGATCCTCATAAATCCCGCACCCGCGCCCCTTCACCACATGCGGGCACCACACGCCCATCGGCTTCTGGAGAGCCTCGATGAAGAGGAGCTTGCAACACATCGTGCAGCCACCGCAGGCGCGCGTCGGAACCATGCTGCATGTAAAACCCAAATTGATTCGAAGATTGGAAGGCCGACATTCCTTTTCGAAGGTAGGTGCGTCAAACCCAGTGCGAGGTTCCCGCATGCGGTATTCGGCCTTCATTAGCTACAATCACAAGGACCGCGCCTGGGCGGCCTGGCTGCACCGCGAGCTCGAGCGTTATCGACTGCCGAAAGGGTTGGTCGGGCGCGATAGCCCGATCGGCAAGCTTGAGCGGCGGCTTCCGCCCGTTTTTCAGGATCGGGAAGAACTTGCCGCATCCACGAACCTCGCGAGTTCGGTTCGCGAAGCACTCGATCAAGCAGCTACTCTCATCGTCATCTGCTCGACGGACGGTGCCCAGTCTCGCTGGGTGAACGAGGAAGTACGCGAGTTCACACGGCTCGGAAGACGCGATCGGATCCAGTGCCTAGTCGTTCCCGAATGCAGTAATCCCGATGGGCCGCCACTTCCTGGCGCCGCTATTTTCCCATCGGCACTGCTGGAGTGGGCCACGAGCCACTCGCTGCGGATGCCCGCAAGAGCGGCGATGGCAAACGAGCGGCGTTCCTCAAGCTTGTGGCCGGCGTTATCGGCGTTCGTTACGACGAACTGCGGCAGCGTGAGCACGCGCGACGCCAAAAGCAGCTCTTCACGTTCGCCGCAACGGCGAGCGTCGGTTTCCTCCTCATGACGGGCCTCGCACTCCTTGCTCTCTTCTCGCGAGCGGATGCGGTTCGCGAACGAGATCTGGCGCGGCAGAAGACGATCACCGCTCAGCGTACGACGGACTTCGTCAAAGGCCTGTTTCAGGTCTCCGATCCTTCGGAATCGAAAGGACAATCGATCACAGCGCTAGAGGTGCTCGATCGCGGCGCGCGTGAAATCCAGGGCCAGCTCGACGACGAGCCTGACGTGAAGGCGGAACTCATGAGCACGCTTAGCGAGGTCTATATGGGTCTTGGCTCATTTCGGCGGGCAGACCAGCTCATTCGGAACTCTCTGTCACTGAAGGTCTCGCGGGATGAAACTCGTGCACGCCAGCTTGGAGTTCTGGCTGCGTCGCAGGCGCTTCAGGCAGACTATCAGGCGTCTGTACGCAGCTTCGGCAAAGCTCTGGAGCACATGCAATATCCGGAACATCTCCAGGATCTTGCGCTCTATTCGCAGCTACTCGTAGGGAAGGCGGAAGCGCTCGCGGGGTCGGAGCGTTATTCCGATGCAATGCCGCTGATCCAGACTGCACTCGCGTGGGATCGGAAGCACGAGGGTGAACGGTCGTCTTCCGTTGCAAGAGACTACGAAGCCGCGGGACTGGCCACCCAGTTCGCCGGTGACATTGCCGCAAGCAGAAAGAATTACGCCAATGCATTGGCTATCCGCCTCTCGGTCCAGGGGAGGTTGCATCCCAAGGTCGACGAGGACCTAAATAACCTTGGTACAGCCGCATACCTGCAGGGCAACTCAGCGGACGCTGAGCAGTACTGGCGCCAATCTCTTGCTACTAAGCAGCAAGTTCTCGGTCCCGATCACCCGGATGTAGCCGGCACGCTGAACAATCTCGGCCGCGTGCTCATCGAACAGCGGAAGTTCCCACAGGCAATTCCATTCCTGACCCGAAGCGCGAACATCTATCTCGCGCAGCGCAGCGACACCCATGACGACCTAGCGTTCATCTTTTCGAACCTGGCGCTTGCTAAAGAAGGGATAGGCGCCAAGGCGGAAGCTGAAGCGCTCTTCGTTCGTGCGCTGCGCGCAGCCCAGGTCCACAACAATCGTCTGATCGCGCCGATCATGGTCGACCTCGCCGACCTCCGTTGCGAGCACGGCGACCACGCCGGCGCACTGGACCTGCTCGCGACGGCCACACCGATTATGAAGTCCCAATACCCAAACGAGGCCTGGCGATTGGCCTGGGTGGACAACACGAAGGGTGCCTGTCTGCTGCGGGACGGCAATGCTGCTGCGGCAAAATCGCTGCTCTTGGCCAGTTCGCCCGTTGTTCTTAAGCGCTGGCCCCCTGCAACCTTCTACGGTGCGAAGGCGGAGAAGCGCCTGCGGTCGGCAACGCGACGCTGACTTGACCGAGAATGGCTGCTTCGATCAAGATTTTGTGTTAAATGTCCGTTAACCAACTCACAGGGGAACGTGATGATGAACTTTCGGCTGTCGCTTTGTTTCGCTGTTGCTTCGTTGATCGGCACGTCACCCGCGGCAGCACGGACAATTGTCATCGACGCTCCAGAATTTCTGCCGCCGCTCTCTACCATCGCGCCGTGCACGATTGGGGGCGCCACCTGCGATCCGATCGCAACGAACTTGGTACCCGGTGAATTGGCCAACGCTTACATCTATGATCGGGGGGTCGTTTCCTTCGGCAGCCCACTCCCCGATACTGTGAACGCCAGCACAGATCTTACTACGCTCGGCATTCCGCTAATTGCACCGTTGTACCAGCCGGGCGACAGCGGCGTGCCCGGGTCCGTTCGGCGAGGTTCAAGTCGGTAACGTCGCTCCTGGCAGCCTACAATTCGACCTGGCTCAACCGACCTTCGGTAGTGACTTGTTCATCATCACCTGGCTCGATCCCACGCTCGATCAAGGTTTCCCGCCGGTTCCGCTCATCGCGCTGATCCTTGATGCATCCACTGGCGAGGCCCGTTTCCAATTCATTCACGGCATGGAGAACACCCAGAGTGGCGATCAGGCGTTTCCGGATACGGCAGGCCGTCTGCTGGGCTACGCGATCGATGGCCAAAACCTCTTCGATGATACGCCCGATATCACCGCGGACAACGCCTACTCGGTAAAGCTCAACTCGGTCGCGTCAGTGCCTGAACCCGCCACCTGGCTCGCCATGCTAGTGGGATTCGGCGCGATCGGCTTGACGTTCCGGCGCGGCAGGCGCGCTCGCTCGCGCCCGGATTCTGAGGCTTACGCCCGCTTCACGCCAACACTGAGCAGGGCCTTCAGCCGCGCCTTCACGCCGTTTGCAACTCCTGCGTCGGCGACCTGCACGCTTGCGAAGCGCACCGACAGCGGATTCACCGGCGCCCCGTTCCTGAGCACCTCGTAATGGCAATGGGGGCCCGTCGACAGGCCGCTGGACCCGACATAGCCGATCAGCTGACCCGCGTGGACGAACGTGCCGGGCTGCGCGACGATCTCGCTCATGTGGCTGTAGCTCGTCATGATTCCGCCGCCATGCGCGATGCGAACCTGACGCCCTGACCCGCCAGCCCAGCCCGTGGCGGTCACTTGGCCGTCCGCTGCAGCGACGATCGGGCTCCCCCAAGTCGCTGCAATGTCGATGCCCGCGTGAAGGCGCGTGAAGTGCAGGATGGGGTGATAGCGATAGCCGAAATAGGAAGTGATGTGACCATTCACCGGCCACGTCATGCCGCTGGATACCGTCTGCGGTTGCTGGGCCTGCGCCGCGTCGATCCACTCGCTGCGGCCATTCGCGCTCCATTTGACGAGCTGCACCTGGCGCTCTCCGACCCGGCTCAGCCCTGCGTACAGAAGATTGGCGCCCGGCCCGAGCACCATGTCGAAGCCCGTATTGGGCGCGACGTCGCCAACGTCGATCTCGGTCGCCAGTGCAGCAAGATATTGCGCTGCAACAGCCGGCGAAGCTCCAGCGGCGCGCAGCGACCAGTAAAGTCCTTGGCCAACCCGACCGCGAATCCGCAGCGGCTCGTTGCTCACCGGCTCCGGCTTGGCCACCTCGGGAGCAGCCGCCTCGAGCGGTACCGCGCGCTTTGGCACAAAGGTCAGCGGCTCGACCGCGTCGCTTGCCACCATGCGCATGCCCGTTGCACCGCCATTCGAAAGCGGCGCAATTGCGAGCGCCTGCCATTGCCGCTGATCCTCATTTGGCAAGACGCCCACGCGTGGCAGGGAAGCCCAGGCGACGCCGCTGCAAAGCAGCGCAAGCACGCCCGCGCTTTTCCAGCTGCCGAGAGCGAGAGAAATCCTCGGCAGCACGCGCATCTGGGCGCGCCGTCCGAAGGCTCTCGTCGGGGTCGTTGGCATCAACACCGTCCCGATGTGCAGAATCGAGGTTAAGACCCTCTTAAAATCGAGACGAACGGAACCTTGCGCCGGGACAAAACGCTGCCACATTCAAGATGATGGCGCGCCGATCCGACGCACCGGTCCGGGCGATCCTGGGACCAACGAATACCGGCAAGACCCACTTGGCGATCGAGCGCATGTGCGGCCATTCGTCGGGCGTCATCGGGTTCCCGCTCCGCCTGCTCGCCCGCGAGGTCTACGACCGCGTTGTTGCAATGAAAGGCGAAAAGCAGGTGGCGTTGCTAACGGGCGAGGAGCGGATCGTCCCTCCGCAGGCGCGCTATTTTCTCTGCACCGCCGAGAGCATGCCGGTGCCTGAAGGCGACAGCCATCGCGACGAGGAGCTCCACCGCGACTTCGCCTTCGCCGCGATCGATGAGGCGCAGCTCGGTATCGATCCGGAGCGCGGCCATGTGTTCACCGACCGGATGCTGCGCGCCCGCGGTCGCGAGGAGACGCTCATCCTCGGCTCGGAAACGCTCAAGCCGGTCATCCGCGAGCTTCTGCCCGAGGCCGAGATCGTCAGCCGTCCGCGCTTCTCGACCCTACGTTACTCCGGCAGCGTCAAACTCTCGCGCCTGCCGCCGCGCTCTGCCGTCGTCGCCTTCTCTGCCGAGCAAGTCTACGCTCTCGCCGAGATGCTGCGCCGCTTCAAAGGCGGCGCGGCGGTTGTCATGGGGGCGCTCTCGCCCGCCACGCGTAACGCGCAGGTCGCGATGTTCCAGCGCGGCGAGGTGGACTATCTCGTGGCCACTGACGCGATCGGCATGGGCCTGAACATGGACGTGACCCACGTCGCTTTTGCCGGCCTCGACAAGTTCGACGGGCGCCGCGACCGCCGCCTGACCATCGCCGAGATGGCGCAGATCGCCGGCCGCGCCGGCCGTCACCAGAAGGACGGCACCTTTGGGACACTCGGTCTGACCGAAGAGACCGGCGGTTTCAGCGATGAGGAAGTCGCGGCGATCGAGGAGCATCGCTTCCGGCCCCTCGACAGCGTCTACTGGCGCAATGCCGAGCTCGACTTCAGCGACGTCCGCGCGCTGATCAAAAGTCTCGAAGCGAAAAGCAGCGACGCGATCCTGCGCTCAGCCCCTGAAGCAATCGACCTCGCCGTCCTGAAGCTCATCGCCGAGGACCCGGCAATCGCCTCCCGCAAGGGCGTCCAGGCGCGGCGCCTGTGGGCAGTTTGCGGGCTACCCGACTTCCGCAAGATCGGACCGATGCACCACGCTCGCATGGTCCGCCGCTTGTTCAGCTACATCGGCGAAGGCGGCCACGTGCCCCACGAATGGTTCGCAGCCGAGGTCTCTCGCCTCGATAACGTGAGCGGCGACATTGAGGCGCTCGCCGACCGTCTCGCCGGTATTCGCAGTTGGGCCTACATCGCGCATCGCGGCGACTGGCTCAAAGATCCGGCGAAGTGGGCCGAACGAACCCGAGAAGTCGAGGCGCGCCTTAGCGATGCGCTTCACGAGCGGCTAACTCAACGCTTCGTCGACCGTCGTACCGCCGTCCTCGTGCGCGACCTCGGTGCGCGTGGCGCCGACGCGCTACCCGTTACCGTGGCTGCAGACGGCGAAGTTAGTGTGGGCCCGGAGCCGATCGGCCATCTCTCAGGCTTCGAATTCCGAGTCGATCCCTCCGCTCGGCTTGCCGACAAGCGCCTCCTGCTGGCCGCCGCTGAGCGCCGGCTCGGCGACGAACTCGATCGCCGCGCCAAAGAGTTGGTCGATGCGCCCGATCAGATCTTCACTCTCACGGTCGAGGAAGCTGGCGGCCTCGCGATCTCCTGGAGGGATCATGTTCTCGCCCGCCTCGCGCCGGGTCGCTCCCTGCTCGAGCCAGCCGTCCGTACGGCTCGCCCGCTCGACCGGCTCTCGGCACCGAGCAGGGCGGCGCTTCGCGGGCGCCTGGAACGCTGGCTGGAAACGCAGATCGACAGGCACTTGCGCCCACTGAAGACGCTCGCGGCGGCGGCAACCGACCCATCCGCCTCGCCCGGCGTGCGCGCCGTCGCGGCAATGCTCGCCGATGCGGGCGGGGTATTGCCGCGCAAGGTGATGCTGAGCGCCATCGCGCATCTCGAGCAGGCCGACCGCCAATCGCTTCACAAGCTGCGGGTCCGCCTCGGCCCACTTGACGTGTTCGTCGATCCACTGCTCAAACCCGCAGCCCAGCACTGGCGCGCCGCGCTTCTCGCGGTTCGCACCAATCAGCCAATGCCGAAGCTAGCCTCGGCGGGCGCGGCGAAGCTTCCGCCCGCAGCCGACCCGCGCGGCGCGGCACTGGCCTACCGCAGGGTTGGCCGAGACTGGATCCGCATCGATCTCGCCGACCGCCTCGCCAGTCATGCGCGCAAGGTCCGGTCCGCCGGCGGCGACAATCCAGTGAACGCGGAGCTCGCGACCTCGGTGGGCCTTTCAGAAGACGCCGTCGCTCTTCTCATGAAGGAAGTTGGCTTCATGAAATCTGGCGAGGCATGGAAATGGCGCGGCCGGCATGCGCCGCGACACGATGGACATGCGCCCCGCTCCCACGCCTTCGCAGAACTGGCCAAGCTCAAGAAGAAGTGAGGATCGACCGCTTTCTCTTCTTCATCCGCCTGTCGAAGAGCCGCACGCTTGCTCAGTCGATCATCGCCCAGGGGTACATCCGCCTCGATGGGCATCGCGTCGAGAAACCCAGCGACGAGGTGCGCGTCGGAAGCATCATCGCGCTTCCGCTCCGCGGCAGGGTCCACGTCCTGAGGGTGCTCGCCCTGCCGCAGCGGCGCGGCCCTCCGGCCGAGGCACGCAGCTTCTTCGAAGAGCTGGGAATTGACGAGCCCGGCTCCGCCTCTTAGCGAGCGGCCAAAGGGAGCGAACTTCAATGACCTACGTCGTCACGGACGCCTGCATCAAATGCAAGTACATGGACTGCGTCGAGGTCTGCCCCGTAGACTGTTTCTACGAAGGCGAAGTGATGCTGGTCATCAATCCCAACGAGTGCATCGACTGCGGCGTCTGCGAGCCGGAGTGCCCGGCCGAAGCCATCCTGCCTGACACCGAGAGTGGGCTTGAGAAGTGGCTGGAGTTGAACACCAGCTTGTCTGCGGACTGGCCCAACATCACGCGCAAGAAGGACAGCCCTGCGGACGCCGACGAGCACAAGGGCGAAGAGGGCAAGTACGACAAGTACTTCACGCCTGAAGCCGGCTCCGGCGACTGAGGCACGACGGCAACAGTAACGCCGCCGCAACAACTTCCGGAAACTCTTGGCGGCTGTCATAGTTGTCCCCAAAAATAGGGGACTCTTGATGCGTCAATTCACCTGCGCGTTGCTTGCAGCTTGCCTTGCTTCACCCTCACTTGCCCAACGGGCGCCGCTGCCCAGCCCCGAGCAGTTGCAGGATCGCGACATGTTCACTGTCGGCGTGGGCGCCGCGATCCTCCCCGATTATGAGGGTTCAGACGATTACCGGATCATCCCGGCCGGCGCGATCCGCGCGAAATACCACGGCGTGTCGATCACCACGAACGGGCCATACCTCTACGCCGACCTCATCCCGAAGCACGGCAAGGTCAGCGTGGACGCGGGCCCGGTCGTCGGACTACGCTTCGATGATCGCCATGGTAGCGACGATCGGGTCGTCACACTTCTGCCCAAGCGGAATACGGCCCTCGAGGCTGGGGCGTTCGCCGGCCTCAGCTTCCGCGGAGTATTCGAGCCGTATGACACGATCGCAGTCCACGTGGACGTGCTTCACGACGTCGCCAATGCGCACAAGTCAACAATCGTCAGTCCGAATGTGAGCTTCTCGACGCCGGTCTCGCGCAAGACCTACGTGAGCCTGACCACGGCGGCGGACTTCGCCGGTAACGGCTACGCCGACTACTATTTCGGGGTGACCCCCCAGGATTTCCTCCGCACGGGCGGCGTGCTTCCGGTGTATAATCCGAGCGGCGGTCTGAAGGACTTGAAGGCGAGCTTACTCGTCAATCAGTCAATCACCGGCGATTTGCTCGGAGGCTTCTCCATCTTCGGCCTCGGCCAATATTCGCGCCTCCTCGGCGACTTCAAACGATCGCCGATCGTGTCCGATCGCGGGAGCGCCGGTCAGTGGGTCGGAGCGCTCGGCCTCGCATATACCTGGTAGGCGTTACCGGCGCTTCAGCAGCTCTTCGACGATCAGGTCCGCGGCCTCATCGGCGTCCACGGCCGTCGTATCGATGCGGATCTCCGGCGCTTCGGGCGGTTCGTAGGGGCTGTCGATGCCGGTGAAGTTCTTGATCTCGCCGGCGCGTGCCTTGGCATAGAGGCCCTTCACATCGCGCTTTTCGGCTTCGGCGAGGGGCGTGTCGATGAAGACTTCGAAGAACTCGCCGTCGGAAACCATCCGCCGGACCATGTGCCGCTCGGCGCGGAACGGCGAAATAAAAGCGGTGAGCACGATCAGTCCAGCGTCGCTCATGAGGCGGGCGACTTCGCCCACCCGGCGGATATTCTCGATACGGTCGGCCTCAGTGAAGCCGAGATCGCGATTGAGCCCGTGTCGCACATTGTCGCCGTCGAGGAGGAACGTGTGCCGTCCGCGCGCAACGAGCTTCTTCTCGACCAGGTTCGCGATCGTCGATTTGCCCGCGCCGGAAAGACCCGTGAACCACAGCACCGCCGGTTTCTGACCCTTCAGGGTGGCGTGTGTCTCCCGACTAACGTCCAGATGCTGGCGATGAATGTTGAGCGACCGCCGGAGTGCGAAGTGCAGCATCCCGCAGGCAACCGTAGCGTTCGTCAGCTTGTCGATGAGGATGAAGCCGCCGAGTACCCGATTCGGGCTCTGCCCCTCAGGCGCGTACGGCTCGAACACGATCTCCCGATCGGTCGCGATCTCCGCAACGCCGATCCCGTTCAAGCCCAGAGACGGCGCAGCGAGATGCTCGAGCGAATTGACGTTGATCTCATATTTCGGGTGCTGGATCGTGGCCGTGACCGACTGCGTTCCGATCTTCATCCAATAGCCGCGCCCCGGCAGAAGCTCATGTTCGTCCATCCACACAAGGGTCGCTTCGAACTGGTCCGCGGCCTGCGGGAGGATCGCTTGCCGCTGCGACAACATCGCCGCGTGAACAATCCACCTCATCGGCGAAAGTCAGTGTGACCGACTGGCCGGCGATTGCCTCATCAAGATCGCCGTCGGCGCTGACGACACGCGAGATGGTCGTCTTCCGCGCGGAGGGAAGCACGCGCACTTTATCACCTGGACGTACGCGTCCCGCAGCGATTTGCCCGGCAAACCCGCGGAAATGCTGGTCTGGCCGGTTGACCCACTGGACTGGCATCCGCATCGGTTTCGCCGCATCCGCGTCGGCGGTGAGATCGACGGTATCGAGATGCTCCAGCAGACTTGGCCCCGAATACCACGGCGATGCGCGGCTGCGGCTCATCACGTTGTCGCCGTTGAGCCCCGACACTGGGATCGCAATCCAGTCCTCAATGCCGATGCCGGACGCAAACTCGCGATAATCGGCAACGATCGTGTCGAACCCGGCCTGGTCGTAATCGACCAAGTCCATCTTGTTCACCGCCAGCACGAACCGCCGGATACCGACCAACTTCGCTAAGTAGGAATGGCGGCGCGTCTGCGTCAGCACGCCCTTGCGTGCATCGACCAGCAGCACCGCAAGGTCCGCCGTCGACGCGCCGGTGACCATGTTGCGGGTGTACTGCTCGTGGCCGGGCGTATCGGCAACGATGAACTTGCGCTTCTCGCTCGTGAAGAAGCGATAGGCGACGTCGATGGTGATGCCCTGCTCTCGCTCCGCGGAAAGGCCGTCGACCAGGAGCGCGAAGTCGATCGCTTCACCCTGCGTACCGTGGCGCTTGCTGTCGCTTTCCAGCGCGGCAAGTTGGTCATCGAAGATCTGCTTGCTCTCGTAGAGCAGCCGGCCGATCAACGTCGACTTACCGTCGTCGACGCTACCGCAGGTGATGAATCGCAGAAGCTCTTTGGCTTCCTGCGCGGCGAGCCACGCCTTGACGTCGGCGGGCGAGTTCAAAAGTAACCCTCCTGCTTTTTCTTCTCCATGCTCGCGCTGCCCGCGTCGCGGTCGATGACGCGGCCCTGCCGCTCCGAGGTGTTGGAAACCAGCATTTCGGCAACGATGTCCTCGACCGTCACCGCATCGCTCTCGATGGCACCCGAAAGCGGATAGCAGCCAAGCGTACGAAACCGCACCCGTCGCAAACAAACTTCTTCGCCGTCCTCCAGGCGCATGCGCTCGTCATCGACCATCAGGATCGTACCGTCCCGCTGCACCGTTGGGCGCTCCGCCGCGAAATAGAGCGGCACGATGTCGATCTTCTCCCGCAGAATGTATTGCCAGACATCGAGCTCGGTCCAGTTAGACAGCGGGAAGACGCGGATGCTCTCGCCCTTGTTCTTGCGGGCATTGTAAAGCGACCACAACTCGGGTCGTTGCCGCTTGGGATCCCAGCGGTGGTTTCTGTCGCGGAAGCTGAAGACCCGCTCCTTGGCCCGGCTCTTCTCCTCATCGCGGCGGGCTCCGCCGAACGCCACGTCGAAGCCGAATTTGTCGAGTGCCTGCTTCAGCCCTTCGGTCTTCCACATGTCCGTGTGCAGCGGGCCATGGTCGAAAGGATTGATGCCCTGCGCTTCGGCCTCGGCGTTCTTGTAGACGATCAGCTTCACCGCCACGTCGGCCGCGACCTTGTCGCGCAGCGCGTACATGTCCCTGAACTTCCACGTCGTGTCCACGTGAAGCAGCGGGAAGGGCAGCGGCCCCGGGAAAAAGGCCTTCTTGGCCAGGTGCAGCATCACGGCGCTGTCCTTACCAATCGAATAGAGCATCACCGGCCGCTCGGCCTCGGCGACGGTTTCGCGCATGATGAAGACGCTCTCCGCCTCCAGGCGGTCGAGGTGCGTAAGCGGGCGTTGCAGCTGCGGACTGTTCATGGACATCTGCGCTTTGCCCGCTTGCCGCGCGCATTAAAAGCCGCGCCCTTCTGTTCAACCGCCTTTCAGCGTTATACCTTCACTGCCGAAGCACACCTTCTGGGAGACCGATCGTGCCCAACAGCCTGTTCGTTGCAGCCACTGCGGCTACCATCGCCTTCTCTTCGGCCGCGGTCGCACAGACCCAGCCCAATCAGTCCGTGAGCAAAGCGGCGTTGGTGAAGGATCTCGACACCCGTTTCGCCTCGGCCGACGCGAATCACGACGGCATCATCAGCAAGGCCGAGCTTGCGAGCGCGCAGAATCAGGCGCTGCAGCAGCTTCTGGGCGCTCGCAACCAGCAGGTCCGTACCCAGTTCGATCGCCTCGATACCAACAAGGACGGTAAGCTCAGCTATGATGAATTCTCGGCCGCGGCACCGACGGTGAAGGCCAACGAGACGCCGGACCAGCTGTTCACGGAACTCGACACGAACAGGGACGGCAAGATCAGCGCCGAGGAATTCCGGGCGCCCAAGCTCGCCCAGTTCAACGCGGTCGACCTCAACCACGATGGGGTCGTGACCGCGGACGAGCTTCGCCGGGCCGCCGCCGTCCAGAAAAAGTAACGGCCTAGCGCGTCACTGCGCGCGAGCCTAAGGACCATTCTTCCCTGGGGAGCCGCGCGAACTCGCGGCTGAGATCGGTGAAGCGCATCGAGACCCATCGAACCTGATCCCGTTTGCACGGGCGTAGGAAGAGGAGTCTGAAATGGCCGACGTCCCGGCACGTACCGAACTTAAAGTTACCACCGGCTCGATCCGCGGCAGCCGCAAGATCCATGTCGGCGACCTCAACGTCGCAATGCGCGCCGTCGATCTCGAGCTATCCTCCGGCGAGCCGCCGGTCGTCCTTTACGATACCAGCGGTCCATACACCGACCCAGCCGCGCGCATCGACATCATGACCGGACTTCCCGAACTCCGCCGCGACTGGATCCGCGCCCGCGGCAACGTCGAGGAAGTCGCGCAGCGCGAGGTCCGCCCCGAGGACAACGGGCAGCTCGGCCCCGACCGCAGCGGCGGCGTCCAGCCTTTTCCCAATGTCCGGAAGAGGGTTTTGCGAGCACGTCCGGGCGCCAATGTGACCCAGATGCATTACGCCAAGCGCGGCATCATCACCCCGGAGATGGAATATGTCGCGTCGCGCGAAAACCTCGGCCGCGAAGCCGCGCTGAACACCGCCCACGACGGGAAGGATTTCGGCGCCGCGATCCCCGACTTCGTCACCCCCGAGTTCGTCCGCGACGAGGTCGCCCGCGGCCGCGCCATCATCCCCAACAACATCAACCACCCGGAATCGGAGCCGATGGCGATCGGCCGCAACTTTCTGGTCAAGATCAACGCCAACATCGGCAACAGCGCCGTCGCCTCCGACGTCGCGGCCGAGGTCGACAAGATGGTGTGGGCGATCCGCTGGGGCGCCGACACGGTCATGGACCTCTCGACCGGCCGCAACATCCACGACACGCGTGAATGGATCGTCCGCAACTCGCCCGTGCCCATCGGGACGGTGCCCATCTATCAGGCGCTGGAGAAGGTCGGCGGGATCGCCGAGGACCTCACCTGGGAAATCTACCGCGACACTTTGATCGAGCAGGCCGAGCAGGGCGTCGACTATTTCACGATCCATGCCGGCGTCCGCCTGCCCTACGTGCCGCTGACCGCCAAGCGCGTCACCGGCATCGTCAGCCGCGGCGGGTCAATCATGGCCAAATGGTGCCTCGCCCATCACCGCGAAAGCTTCCTCTACGAACGCTTCGACGAGATCTGCGAGATTATGAAGGCCTACGATATCGCCTTCAGCCTCGGCGACGGCCTTCGCCCGGGAAGCACCGCCGACGCGAATGACGAAGCGCAGTTCGCGGAGCTCTACACCTTGGGCGAACTGACGAAAAAGGCTTGGGAACACGACTGCCAGGTGATGATCGAGGGGCCCGGCCACGTGCCGATGCACAAGATAAAGGAAAATATGGACAAGCAGCTTGAAAGCTGCGGCGAGGCGCCCTTCTACACTCTCGGGCCGCTCGTGACGGACATCGCTCCGGGTTACGACCACATCACCAGCGGCATCGGCGCGGCGATGATCGGTTGGTTTGGCACGGCGATGCTCTGCTACGTCACGCCCAAGGAGCACCTCGGCCTCCCCGACCGCGACGACGTGAAGGTCGGCGTGGTCACCTATAAGCTCGCCGCCCACGCCGCTGACCTGGCCAAAGGCCACCCCGCGGCGCGGCTCCACGACGACGCCCTGAGCCGCGCGCGCTTCGAGTTTCGCTGGCGCGACCAGTTCAACCTCTCGCTCGATCCTGAAACCGCGGAGCAGTATCACGACCAGACGCTCCCTGCCGAAGGCGCCAAGACCGCCCACTTCTGCAGCATGTGCGGACCGAAATTCTGCAGCATGAAGATCACGCAGGAAGTTCGCGAATTCGCTCGACTGCAGGAAGAACAGGCCGCATCGGCTAACGCCGAGGACGGCATGGCCGAGATGAGCAAGCGCTTCCACGACGAAGGCGGCGAGCTCTACGTCCCGGCGGCGGAGTAGTCGCGCCGCACGATGCCGCTGCTCTTCTCCTATGGCACACTGCAGCAGCGCGAGGTCCAGCAGTCGACCTATGGGCGTCTGCTCGCCGGCACGCGTGACGTGCTCGCCGGCTATCGGCTGGAACCGCTGGAGATCAGCGATCCGGACGCCGTGCGCGTGTCCGGCAAAGCGGTGCACGAGATTGCGCAGGAGACCGGCGACCCCGCGGACCGGATTTCGGGCGTCTGCTATCACCTCACGGACGAAGAACTCGCCGCGACCGATCGCTACGAAGTGGCTGCGTACGTCCGGGCCGAGGCCGAACTCGAAAGCGGCATCCGTGCCTTCGTCTACGTCGCCACGCCGCCGAGCTGAAGCGTTCTCGAGAGGACTCTGTCAGTTGCAGCGGCTACGAAGCCAGTCGCAGCAATCTTGCGAAACGCGCGTTTACGGCTGATCCATGCGCGTCTTCTCTCAACTGCTGGACGACCTCGTCTACACGCGCTCGCGCAATACCAAGCTTCAACTAATCGGCGACTATCTCCGGGCAACACCCGATCCGGACCGCGGGTACGGGCTCGCAGCGCTAACTGGCACCCTCGACATCCCGCACGTGAAGCCGGCAGCTATACGGGGTCTCGTGGAAGAACGAATCGACCCAGTCCTTTTCTACATGAGCCGCGACTATGTCGGCGACACCGCCGAGACGGTCTCCCTGCTCTGGCCGAAGCGAACGGGCGAGCCGCCGGAAGTGGACGACGCGACCATCAGGATCACCGACGCGCTTGACCGCCTGCGATCCGCTTCGAAGCTGGAGGCGCCAAGGGTGCTGGCTTCGATGCTCGATCATCTGGACGCGTCGGGCAGGTATGCGCTGCTCAAGCTTGCGCTGGGTGAGCTCCGCGTCGGGATCAATGCCCGGCTTGCCAAGCAGGCGCTCGCGCAGGCGTTCGGGCTTCAGGTCGAAGCGGTCGAGGAGGTCTGGCACGGACTGAGACCGCCGTTCCAGGAGCTGTTCGATTGGGCGGAAGGGCGCAGTGACCAACCCACCGTCCGTGACCTGCCCGTCTTCCGCCCGTTCATGCTTGCACATCCGCTCGACGACACCAGAGTTTCGCTCGATGACTACGCCGCCGAATGGAAGTGGGACGGAATCCGCGTTCAGCTCGTCCACGCCGGCGGCGAAACGCGGCTCTACAGCCGCACCGGCGACGATATCTCCGGAAGCTTTCCTGACGTCGCAGCGGCGTTTCATACTCCTGCGGTCCTCGATGGTGAGCTGCTCGTTCGGGGCGAGGCTCAAGGCGCGGGGCTGGAGGTCAATTCCGCCGCCAGCTTCAATGCGCTGCAACAGCGGCTCGGACGCAAGAACGTCAGTCAAAAGATGCTCGGCAGCTACCCGGCGTTCGTTCGACTCTACGACATATTGTTCGACGGCGAGGAAGATCTGCGAGAGCTTACGTGGGAGCAGCGCCGGGGCCGCCTTGAGAAGTTCGCGCCTCGCCTCGATGCCGAACGTTTCGACTTCTCCCAGCTAATAGAGGCACGTACTTTCGAAGCGCTCGAGGACCTCCGTCTCAATGCTCGCGACGTCGCAATCGAAGGCATCATGCTGAAGCGCCGAGACAGTCCCTATGTCGCCGGCCGCCGCACCGGTCTCTGGTACAAGTGGAAGCGGGATCCGCTCACTGCCGATTGCGTGCTGATGTATGCGCAACGCGGATCCGGAAAGCGGTCGAGCTATTATTCCGACTACACGTTCGGCTGCTGGACAGAGGAAGGCGAGCTGCTCCCAGTCGGTAAGGCCTATTTCGGCTTCACTGACGAGGAATTGAAGTGGCTAGACCGCTGGATACGAGGCCACACCGTCCAGCGCTTCGGCCCCGTCCGCGAGGTTGAGAAGAGCCTCGTGCTTGAGGTAGCGTTCAATTCCATCCACCGCAGCTCGCGACACAAGTCCGGTCTCGCGATGCGCTTTCCTCGCATCAGTCGAATCCGCATCGACAAACCGGCGAATGAGGCCGACCAACTGTCGACGCTTACCGCAATGGTAACTTGAAGCAGGCGCGCGCTGGCGTTAATCCTCCGCGATCTTCGAGAGAGGGGATCTCATGCTCAAACATCTGCTCGCCGGCGCGGCAGCGCTGGCGGTGGCAAGTGCCGCTCAGGCCGACACCTACGCAATCCAGGCCGGACATTTGATCGTCGACGCCGCCCAGCCGGCGCGCGGCGCGTCCACCGTAGTCGTGGAGAACGGCAAGATCAGCCGCGTCGAGAGTGGCTTCACTACTCCGGCTGGCGCGACCGTTATCGATGAGCGCAACCGGACGGTGATGCCGGGCATGACCGACGTCCACGTCCACCTGACGCAGACTTCCGGAACGCCCTGGTACATGGGTTTCACTCAGAAATATTCGAACGCCTATTCGACGACGCTCGGCCTAACGCATGCGTTGGACATGGCGCGCGCCGGCTTCACCACCGTGCGCGACCTCGGCGGCGATACGTCGTCGGTGATCGCCGTACGCGATGCGGTCGCCGAAGGTCGCTTCCCTGGTCCGCGAATCAAGGTTTCCGGGGCGCCTCTGTCGATCATTGGCGGCCATGCCGATGCTGCGACTGGCCTTCCTCCCGAGCTCGCCGAAGCCGTGAACGAGGGACACCTCAATCCTTCGGTCTGCACCGGCGTTGAGGAGTGCCAGAAAGTCGTACGCCAGCTCGCCGCCGCAGGCGTGGACGTCATCAAGGTAATGGCGACCGGCGGCGTTCTCGACCCGGGTACTATGGGCCTGGAGCAGCATTTCACGGATGCGGAGCTCAAAGGCATCGTCGACATGGCGCATGCAATGCATCTCAGGACTGCCGCCCATGCGCACGGCGCTCACGGCATCCTGGCGGCGACCAATGCCGGTATCAATTCGATCGAGCATGGCACCTTCCTCGACGAGGCGGGCGCTCGCGCGATGAAGGCGCGTGGCACCTATTACTCAGCGACGCTGATGGCGTTCAGCGGAGTCAGCCGCGCACTCGGCACCGGCAAGATGACGCCGGCGATGGAGTTGAAAACACGCGAGACGCTCGGTGTCTGGGGCAAGGGCCTGAACCTCGCGTACCGGACCGGCGTGAAGATCGCGCTCGGCACGGACAGTGCTGTCGCCCCGCACAGCGAGGCGAACAAGGAAGTCGAACTGATGGTGACTAAAGGGGGCATGAGTCCGCGTGACGCACTCATCGCGGCAACCAAGGGCGGTCCTGATCTCATGAACCTGTCGAACGAGACAGGCACGCTGGACCCCGGCAAATCCGCGGACCTGATTGCAGTCGACGGTGACCCCCTGACCGATCCGACTGCGGTCCAGCGCGTCGGCTACGTGATGGTCGAGGGCAAACCGATCCCGATGAAAGGACAATGATGCGTTCGTCTCTGCTTGCTCTCTCGCTTCTGCTTTCCAGCGCGGCGTTCGCCGCAGACACGCCGCCGGGCGATACTCCGCCCAAGGACACGAAGGCGGCAGACGCACCGAAGCCCGATGCGGACGCGGTGAAGGCGAGCGTCGAGGAAGATGCAATTTCCGTGCGGCGCTCTATCCCGCTGCGCGGCCGCACCCTCTCCTACACCGCGACGCCGGGGCACCTCACGATTCGCAACGACAAGGGTGAGCCGACCGCAAGCATGTTCTACGTGGCCTATACGGCAACCCCGGCGGGTGGCCGGCAGCGGCCCGTGACGTTCTTGTTCAATGGCGGCCCCGGCTCCTCGACCATGTGGCTGCACATGGGTTCGTTCGGCCCGATGAAGGTCGACGCGTCGACCCCGGAGACGATCGCTGGACCTCCGTTCCGCTACGGCGCGAACCCCGATACCCTGCTCGACGTCACCGATCTGGTCTTCATCGACGCGCCGACCACGGGCCTCTCGCGCCTGCTAGGCAAGGCAGAAAACAAGGACTTCTTCGGCGTCGACAAGGACATCGATGCCTTTTCGCGAACCATCCAGCGCTACTTGTCCAAGTACCAGCGCTGGAACAGCCCGAAATTCATCATCGGTGAGAGCTACGGCACCACGCGTGCGGCGGGACTATCGTCCAAATTGCTGGATCAGGGTGTCCAGCTGAACGGCATTGCGTTCGTGTCGACGGTGTTCAACTTCGCCGACTTCCAGGGCGATCAGTCGCTGGTCAACTTCCTGCCGACCTACGCGGCCGACGCCTGGTACCACGGCAAGATCGCCAACAAGCCCGAGCTTGGCGGCTTCATTGAGGAAGCGCGCCAGTTTGCGGCGGGCCCTTATACGCTCGCGCTGCAGAAGGGCGCCTTGCTCACGGACGAGGAAAAGCGGTCGATCGCTCAGCGAATGTCGCAGCTGACCGGACTCTCGACCGACTATCTCATCCGATCGCACTTGCGCGTGGACCCGGAGCGTTTTCGTCGCGAGTTGCTGCGCGAGCGCCATCAGGTGATTGGCCGAATCAACTCGCGCTACGTGGGCACCGAGCCCGACAATGCGGGTGAAGCTGCTGATTACGACCCGCAGGGTAGCGCAATCACCGGCGGATTCGTCGCGGCGCTGAACGATTATCTGTTCCGCGATCTCGGCTACAAGACGCCGCTCACTTATCGCCCGAACAATTATTCGGAGGTGTTCGCCGGCGGCGGCCCTGATGGCTGGAGCTTCCAGCACAAATCCGAAGCAGGGCCGCAACAGATCGCCGACACTGGAGTCGATCTTGCTTCGGCGATGCGGCAAAACCCGCGGATGAAAGTGCTGTCGGTGAACGGCTTGTACGACCTCGCCACGCCTTTCCACGGTGCCGAATACGAGTTCCAGCATCTGGCGTTGGAGCCGCAGGTCGCCGGCAACATCCGCTACACTTATTACCCCGCCGGTCACATGATGTATATCGATCCGGCCTCATCGCGGCAGCTGAAGACTGACCTCGTCGCCTTCTACAACAGCGCGATGTAGCAATAGAAAAGGGCCGGAAGATTGCTCCTCCGGCCCTTCCGCCCCCTTTTAAGGGATTAGTCGACTTTCGATTGCAGGTTCACCGCGGCATATTTCCCGCGGCGGTCAACCTCGAGCTCGAATTCGAGTCGATCGCCTTCGTTGAGCGTCGGCAATCCGGCGCGCTCCACCGCCGAAATATGCACGAATGCATCCGGCTGGCCGTCATCGCGCTGAATGAATCCGAAGCCCTTCATCGAATTGAAGAACTTGACCGTTCCGCTGGCCTTTTCGCCCGTCAGCTGACGCTGCGGACCGCCCTGGCCACCGCCGGCTGCGCCGCCGGTACCGCCACCGCTACGCTCGACGGGCATCGGATCGCCTTCAATTCGCAGGTTGGTGGCCGAGATGCGGCCGCCGCGATCGACGAGCGTGAACTCCAATGGCTGACCGTCGGCCAAGTCGGTGAGACCCGCCTGCTCGACCGCCGAGATGTGAACGAACACGTCCTCACCGCCGTCATCACGGACGATGAAGCCGAAGCCCTTCTGCGGATTGAAGAATTTGACGACGCCTTTGCCTTCGCCAACGACCTGGGGAGGCATGCCGCCGCCGCCGCCGCCGCCGCCGCGGAAGCCGCCTCCGCCGCCGCCGCCGCCGCGGAAGCCGCCGCCGCCGCCGCCGCCGCCGTAGCCGCCACCGCCGCCGCGATCACCGTAGCCGCCGCCACCGCCGCCGCCGAAGCCGCCGCGATCACCGAAGCCACCGCGTCCGCCTCCGCCGCCGCCGAAGCCGCCGCGCTCCTGGTATGCAAATTCGCCACCGCCGCCGAAACTGTCTTCGCCGAAACTTTCGCGCTTGTCGCGGCCGCGACCTCCGCGATCCCCCTTGCGCCCTCTATCGAAACCCATGCTTGTCCAAACTTCCGTGAGCCCGCAATGACTTAGAACCAACGCGCTAGGGCCCCATGCGCAACCGGTCACGGCGCGTGTTCCACTCACACACCGTTCACGTCCTTAGCTCAAAATTCCGCGATGCTCTAGTGACTCAATCGACCCATCGATTCTGCTAGGGCTGGAATGCCGGGCGCAAGGGGGACTAAAGCGTTCCGTTGACGCAATTCGGGAGTTCAAATGGCCGTTCATTTCCACGAGGAAGACCTGCCTTCGGCCGTCACGTTCGACGGGCCCATCGCGGTCGATACCGAGGCAATGGGCCTGGTGCCCGGACGCGACCGTTTGTGCGTCGTACAATTGTCCGACGGCAAGGGCGACGAGCATCTCGTCCAATTCAAGCGTGGCAGCGATTATGCGGCGCCGAATCTGAAGACGCTGCTGGCCAATTCGCACCGCCTCAAGATTTATCACTTCGCCCGGTTCGACGTCGGCATCATGCAGGCTTATCTCGGGATCATGGCCGCGCCGCTCTACTGTACGCGTACGGCTTCGCGCCTGATCCGCACCTACACCGATCGCCACGGCCTGAAGGACTTGGTCAAGGAGCTGCTCAACATCGACCTGTCGAAGCAGCAGCAGACCAGCGACTGGGGTGCGGATGAGCTCTCCGATGCCCAACGCGAATATGCCGCGAGCGACGTACGCTACCTTCACGCGTTGAAGGAGAAGCTTGATCAACGTCTCGAGCGGGAGGGCCGGATGCCGCTCGCGCAGGCATGCTTCGATTTCCTCCCGTCGCGCGCGTTGCTCGATATCGCAGGCTGGCCCGAGCAGGACATCTTCGCCCATGATGGGTGATTCGCGCATCGCGGCGGAGGCTTGCAGCAATGTCTGACGCGGCGATCCGCGGGCGCGAGTCAAGCAGCGCTGGGCCGTACCTGGAAGCGCGCACGACCGCCTTATCCGCTGGAGCAAGATCCTCCTGCCGGCCGCGGTCGGCGTGCTGATCGCCATCCTCACGCTCGCGCCGCTCGACCACAAGGGTGACGTCAGCTTCATCCTGGACAAGAAGAAGGTTCAGAGCGCGCAGGAGCGAATGCGAGTCGAAGCTGCTCGCTATTTCGGCAGCGACAACCAGGGAAAAAAGTTCGTCATCCATGCGCAGAACGCAATCCAGCACAGCTCGGATGTGCCCGTTGTGGATATCAGCGGAATGCAGGCGCAGCTTGAGCATCCGGACGGGCCGATCAACCTCGTCGCGAATAAGGGCCGTTACAATCTCGATGAGAAGCAGATCGCCATTGATGGACCCGTGAGCGTTGCCGGGGGCGATGGCTACAAGCTCCTGACCAGTAATGTCACCGTCGATCTCAACAACCGGCAGATACAAAGCGCCGGTCCGGTGTCAGGGTCAATGCGGCTCGGGCAGTTCCAGGCTGCACGTATGAGGGCGGATCTTGGCACCCGAACCGTCGTCCTCGACGGTGGCGCTCGCTTGAAAATCGTTCAAGGGGCGGTCAGATGATAGGCGTGCGTTCGCTTGGCATCATTCTTGCGCTGGGAGTGGCGGTTGTTGGTGGAGCGGCGCCGGCCAGGTACAGCAGCAAGGCAAGACGTCCGCGCTCAAAGGGCACAACAGCAATGCGCCCGTCGACGTTACGGCTGATCGCATTGAGGTCCAAGACCGCGCGGATCGGGCAATTTTCGCTGGTAACGTTCACGCGACGCAGGCTGACATGACGCTCGAAACGGAGCGGCTGACGGTAGCTTACTCGAACAAGCCCGGCGGCGCCGGTTCTACTGGCGGCTCGGGAGTTCAGATCCATGAACTCGATGCCGCGGGCGGCGTTGTAGTGCGCAGCCCGTCAGAGACGGCAAAGGGCGACTTCGGCATCTACGATCTCGATCGGAAGCTGATCACGCTGATCGGCAACGTCACGCTTACGCAGGCGAACAACGTCGTGAACGGGCAGCGCCTGGTAATCAATCTGGATACAGGCCGCGCCGTCGTCGACGGGGGCCCGCCGGGCGTGAACAGCAGCGGCGGACGGATTAGCGGCCATTTCACGGTTCCACAGAACAGTAATAACAACGGTACGCCGAAGAAGACCGGCGGCTGATGAACGAAGCCGCCACCATCGCCCGTCCCTTTGCCGAGTCGCAGCAAGCGATGGGCGGCCTGGAAGTCCGGTCGATCGCGAAGGCTTACGACCGCCGCGCCGTTCTCCACGACGTGTCGCTCAACGTGCATGGGGGCGAGGTCGTGGGCCTCCTTGGCCCGAACGGCGCCGGCAAGACGACCTGCTTCTACTCGGTCATGGGGCTGGTGAAGCCCGACAGCGGCCGCATTTTCCTCGACGGGCAGGACATTACCGAGCTGCCAATGTACCGCCGCGCAATTCTGGGCCTCGGCTACCTACCGCAGGAAACCTCGATCTTCCGTGGGCTCACCGTCGAGGGCAACATCATGGCCGTGCTTGAGGTTGCGGAGCCAGACCGTCACGCACGCCGCGAACGGCTCGAGCAGCTTTTGGGCGAATTCGGCCTCACCGGACTTCGCGAATCGCCGGCGATGGCGTTGTCCGGTGGCGAACGCCGACGCTGCGAGATCGCGCGCGCCCTTGCCGCCGAGCCCTCCATCATGCTGCTCGACGAGCCGTTCGCCGGCATCGATCCGATCTCTATCGCCGACATCCGCGAGCTGGTGCGGGAGCTCAGGCAGCGGGGCATCGGTGTCCTCATCACCGATCACAATGTCCGTGAGACACTCGACATCGTCGATCGCGCCTGCATCATTTACGATGGTCAGGTGCTGTTTGCTGGCACTCCCGATGCGTTGGTCGCCGACCCCGAAGTCCGGCGCCTCTACCTCGGCGAGAGCTTCGCGCTTTAGCGACGGTGTGCGATGGGCTTGGGGCCCTCCAGCATCCGCCAAAGCCAGCAACTGGTGCTTACGCCCCAGCTGCGCCAGGCGATTCAGCTGCTGCAGCTCAGCAACCTCGAGCTGGAGACCTTCCTTGCCGAGGAGATGTCGAAGAACCCGCTGCTAGAAGCTCAGTCGGAAGACGACGGCGAGCAGCCGACGCCCGCGGCAACTTCGGAACAATTCGACAGCGATGAAGCGCCCGACGACCCCGGTGCCGACGACCTGATCAAAGGTCAGGCTGACGACGACCGGCCGCTAGACATGGACTTGACGACGGAGGCGCTTGAAACGGACAGTTTTTCCGACGTCGTGACGTCATCGGGCGGCGAAGAAGCCTTTGATTTCGAAAGGGTTCAATATTCAGCTGGTTCGCTCGCTGAGCATTTGACCGACCAGCTGCACGGTGTGTCCGGCGATCTGGGGGATCTCGCGCGTATCATCGCCAAATCCTTGGATGAGACCGGCTATCTGGCCATTCCCCTGGGGCAAGTCGCCGAGCTGACAGGCGCACCAGCGGCGCTCGTCGATCGAGCGCTGACGTTGGTGCAGGGACTGGAACCGGCCGGCGTTGGAGCTCGGTCACTGGCCGAATGCCTAATGCTGCAGGCAAAAGCCGCGGACCGTTACGACCCAGCGATGGCGCGCCTAATCGACAATCTCGAATTGCTGTCGAAAGGCCGCACGACCGACCTGAAGCGCATTTGCGGTGTCGATGACGAAGACCTCACGGACATGATCCGCGAGTTGCGGGCCTACGACCCCAAGCCCGGTTGCCAGTTCTCCCCGACGGCAAGCGAAGAGGTCGAGCCAGATGTCTTCATCCGCAAGACCCGCGACGGCTATGCGGTCGAGCTCAACCAAGCGACCCTTCCTCGCCTACTCGTAAACCGGCGCTACTATCAGGAACTGAAGTCCGGGCCGCAGGACAAGAGTTCGCGCGCCTGGCTCAGTGAATGCCTGCAAAGCGCTAGCTGGCTGGTGAAAGCGCTCGACCAGCGCGCGCGGACGATCGTCAAGGTGGTGTCTGAGATCGTAAAGCGGCAGCAAGGCTTCTTCGACAAGGGTGTCTCGGCGATGAAGCCAATGACGCTTCGTGATGTCGCCGAGGCGATCGGCATGCACGAGTCGACGGTTAGCCGCGTGACGTCGAACAAGTATCTGCTCTGCGATCGGGGTCTGTTCGAGCTGAAGTATTTCTTCGGGTCCGGCGTTCAGTCGGCGGAGGGCGAAGGCGCTGCGGCTGAAGCCGTTAAAGACGCAATCAAGCAGCTCATCGACCAGGAGAGCGAAATCCTCAGCGACGATGCGATCGCTGCACTGTTGAAGCAAAAAGGCTTCGACTGTGCCCGCCGCACCGTTGTCAAATATCGCGAGTCGATGGGGATCGGTTCGTCGATCCAGCGGCGCAGAATGAGGAAAATCGCCGGTTAGGCGGAGAGCCGCGCCCAGATGGGCAGGTGATCCGATGCGCGCCGCGCGGCCGGGCTCATGTGCACACCGGCAGCCTGAATGCTCAGGTCCTTGTGAACGATAATCCTGTCGAGCGCCGCCACTGGATGACGGGCATGGAAGCTCGGGCCAGTGGGCGCGATCCGGAACTCGCCGTCGAGATCGCGAAGGCAACCGCCCTCCGTCCGCCATTCATTCGTGTCGCCCATGAGGACGGTCGCCATCTTGTGAGGGCGGCGCTGGATCGCCTCGATGATCGCACGCATTTGCCGCCGCCGCCAAAGCCCGGACAGATCAAGATGCATGCCGACGACACGCAGCGGCCTGTCGCCGATCAACAATTCGGCAATCACCGCCCCGCGCGGCTCAAGCGTCGGCAGGTCGAGCGCAGCACAGTCGAGCACGCCCACGTGGTGCTTCACCAAGATCGCATTGCCATGCCAGCCGATATTCCGCGTATCGACTTTGAGCAACCGGTCGGCATGCTTGCGAACGCCTTCGAGGGTCCGCTTGTGGCGAACGCCGAAGTGCACCGGCTTGTACATTCCATGACTATCGATCAGCGCGTGCGGTACCGTCGATGCTCGTCCGCCGACGCGCCTGTCCGCCTCCTGCAGCGCGACCACATCCGCGTCGATTTCCTGCAGCACCCTTAGGACGCGATGAGGATCGCGGCGGCCATCGAGGCCGACCGCCTTGTGCATGTTGTAGGATGCAATCGTAATGCTCGCGGTGCTGCTCACATCAGCGCCAATAGCCGTTCCGCCCGATTGGTTCCTAGACGTCGAGGTTGGCGACGCTCAGCGCATTGTCCTGGATGAACTCGCGGCGCGGCTCGACCACATCGCCCATGAGGCGCGTAAAGATCTCGTCGGCGACATCCGCCTGCGCAACTTCAACCCTGAGCAGCGACCGGTTGGCCGGATCCAGTGTCGTTTCCCATAATTGTTCGGCGTTCATTTCGCCAAGGCCCTTGTAGCGCTGGATGCTGAGACCCTTGCGCCCCGCGGCGAGCACGGCGTCGAGAAGCTCCGACGGCCGGGTGATCGCGATCGGCTTGCCCTTGGTGTCAGCGGCAGCCTGCTCGGCCGCTTCTTCGCCCTCGCCCGGACCTACTGTCGGCTCCTGCTCGGCTGCACCCTTCTTCAACGTGCGAAGCGTTGATGGCTTAGCGTATGCCGCAGCCTGCTCCTTCGCGAGCGCGTCCAGCTTGCGAGCCTCGGCGGAGACGAGGAAGCTCGGCTCGATGATGTAGGCGTCGGTCACGCCGCGCCACAGCCGCTTGAGCAAATAGCCGTCCTCGGTCGAAAGCTCGCCCGTCCAATGGGCCTCCGGGTCGCCGGAATTCAGCCAGGCCGCAACCTTGGCGATCGCCTGGGCGCGATCGTCCTTGTCGAGGTTTGCACCGAGCGCTCCGTTGATCGCGAGGGCTTCGATCAGACCACCGTCATATTTGCGCGGCGCGTAGCGCATCAGCGTACGCATGCGGCGGGCGTGATCAACGAGCGTCTTGAGGTCCTTGCCGGACCGTTGCCCTTCGGATGTGTCGAGCACCAGCCCTTCGAGGCCCGCCTCCTCCAGATAATCGTCGAGCGCGGCATCGTCCTTCAGGTAGACCTCGGACCGGCCGCGGCTGACTTTGTAGAGTGGCGGCTGCGCGATGTAGAGATGCCCGTTCTCCAGGAGTTGCGGCATCTGACGGTAGAAGAAGGTCAGCAGCAACGTACGGATATGCGCGCCGTCGACGTCTGCGTCCGTCATGATGACGATCTTGTGATAGCGCAGCTTTTCGAGGTTGAACTCCTCCGCGCCGATGGACGTGCCGAGCGCCTGGATTAACGTTCCGATCTCCTTCGAGCCGAGCATGCGATCGAACCGCGCCCGTTCAACGTTGAGGATCTTGCCCTTGAGCGGGAGGATCGCCTGGTTCTGACGGTTGCGGCCCTGTTTCGCGGAGCCGCCTGCCGAAGTCACCCTCGACCAGGAATAGTTCGCTGAGCGCGGGATCGCGCTCTTGGCAGTCGGCGAGCTTGCCCGGCAGCGAGGCGATTCCCATGACTGACTTGCGGCTCGCTTCGCGTGCCTTGCGGGCGGCTTCGCGGGCGGCCGCCGCGTCGATGATCTTCTGGATGATAGAGCGCGCGTTTGCGGGGTTCTCCTCCAGCCACTCCGTCATCTTGTCGCTCATCAGGCTTTCGAGCGGCTGGCGGACTTCCGAGCTGACCAGCTTGTCCTTGGTCTGCGAGCTGAATTTCGGGTCGGGCAGCTTGACCGACACGATGGCCGTCAAGCCTTCGCGCATGTCGTCGCCGGTGAGCGTCACCTTCTCCTTCTTGAGGAGCCCCGACTTCTCGGCATAGCCGTTGATGGTGCGCGTCAGCGCGGCGCGGAACGCGGCCATATGTGTGCCGCCGTCCCGCTGCGGGATGTTGTTCGTGAACGGGAGGACGTTCTCGTAATAGCTGTCGTTCCATTCGAGAGCGACGTCGATGCCGATGCCGTCGCGGACCGCTGAGATGGCAATGGGTTCCGGGAACAAAGGCGTCTTTGCGCGGTCGAGATAGCGGACGAAGGCGCCAATGCCGCCCTCATAATAGAGCTCATGTTCTACCCGTTCCTCGTGCCGCGCATCGGCAAGGACGATCCGGACGCCCGAGTTCAAAAAGGCGAGTTCGCGGTAGCGATGCTCGAGGCTTTCGAAGTCGAACTCCGTGATCTTGAACGTGTCGGGCGAAGGTAGAAAGGTCACGCGCGTACCCTTTTTGCCCTCGGGCGCGGGGCCGATCACCTTGAGTGGCGCTTCGGCATCGCCGTGGCGGAAGCGCATGAAATGTTCTTCGCCGTCGCGCCAGATCGTAAGCTCCAGCCACTCCGACAAAGCGTTGACGACCGACACGCCGACCCCGTGGAGACCGCCGGAGACCTTGTAAGCATTGTCGTCCGACGTGTTTTCGAACTTACCGCCGGCGTGGAGCTGGGTCATGATGACCTCGGCCGCCGAGACGCCCTCTTCGGCGTGGATGCCGGTCGGAATGCCGCGGCCGTTGTCCTCGACCGTGACCGACCCGTCGGGATTGAGCTGAATCAGGATGCGGTCGCAATGGCCGGCGAGCGCTTCGTCGATCGCGTTGTCGGAAACCTCGAAGACCATGTGGTGGAGCCCGGAGCCATCATCGGTGTCACCGATGTACATGCCGGGGCGCTTGCGAACGGCGTCGAGGCCTTTGAGCACCTTAATGCTGTCGGCACCGTAGGAATTGTTATTCGCGCTATTTTCGGGGGGTGTTGCCATAGTCCCGATATAGGGTTTCCCGGCCAGAAGTCACGCGCGTGCGCTGTGCGCGCGTAAGTCAGCGGTGGGCCGTATCCATTCGGTCCTAGTCGGCTAGCCAGGAACAACAGCGCCGTTGGAGACGTGGAAGCGGCTCGCCGATCCGATGCCTTCGAATAGCGCTGCCTCAGTTGCAGTCATCCACACCTGCCCGCGTCCTTCGAGCCGTGCGAACAGGGCGGCCCGCCGCTTCGGATCGAGGTGCGCCGCAACCTCGTCCAAAAGCAGGATAGGCGGCTCCCCACGGCGATCGGCGACCAGCTCGGCATGCGCAAGTACAAGCCCCAGGAGCAGGGCTTTCTGCTCCCCGGTTGACGAACGCGACGCCAGTATAGCCTTGGCACGATGCCGGACCAGCAGGTCCTGTCGATGAGGACCTTCGGTTGCGCGGCCTGCCGCCGCGTCACGACTGCGATTGCTTGCAAGCGTTACCGACAAGTCACCTGCCGCCCATCCCTCGAGCATGATCGAGGCGCGTGCAAACTCGTCTTCGGGCACGCCGGCCAAGCGCTCTTCTAGTGCATCAACGGTTCGTTCGCGCGCCGCCGCGAGTGCGGTTCCATGCTCGGCCATTGCGAGCTCAAGCGACGCCAGCCACGCTTCATCCCAGCGATCATCTGCCAGTAGCTTGTTCCTTGCCCGCATCGCTGCATCGTAGCGCGTGGCGTGATGGGCATGGGTCGGCTCAAGCGCGAGGACCAACCGATCGAGGAACCGGCGGCGGTCCCCGGAGCTGCCGGTGAAGAGCCTGTCCATTGCGGGGGTGAGCCACAAAACGGACAGCCATTCGCTCAACGAATTAACCGAGGCCGGCGCGCCATTGATCCGCACTTGTCGCCGTTCGGGGTTCGCGGCCTGTGCGCCCGTGCCGATGTCGACGTCACCGAGGCGCGCCGCGATGGCGAACCCGCCTGCGCCACCAATCCGTGCCATCTCGCCGAGCGGCGCCCCGCGAAGGCCGCGTCCGGGCGTCAGCAGCGAAACCGTTTCGAGCAGGTTCGTCTTGCCCGCTCCATTTTCGCCGAAGAGCAAGACCGAACCGGGCCCCGGCTCGAGTGAAGCCGAGGCATAGGAGCGGAAATCGATTAGGGCGAGGCGGCTGACGGGCACGCGCTTGACTTAGCCGCTATTGCTCGCGGCGGTCGATTACTTCGTAGTGTGCCGCGCGCTCGTCGAAGCGACTGAGAACGTCGCGCGCAGCAGATGGCACGTGGCTGATGCCGTAGTCCGCGCCGACGAATGCAATGATGGCGTCGAGGCTGTCGAACCACATCAGGGTCTGAAACTCGATCTCGTCGTCGAGATCGCGCCTCATGAGATCGATATGGCGCAAACCCGGGATATTCCGCTCCTCGATACCTCGAATGACCTCGCCGCGAACGACACTCTCATAGGCGTCAGCATTTTGCGGCGTCGTCCAACCTCGCCAGACGCGGCAGATCATCGTTTGCCTCCGGTTATTGGCGGTACGGCACTTTCGCGATCGGGCATTCCTTCATCGCAGTGGGCCGCCGATCATCATCGGTGCGAGTCCAGCAATCGTCGAACACCGAGCAGTAGCAGACCGAGACGTTGATCGCGTTCGACGCAATTCCGCTGCGGAGCAGGTCGACGATCGCGTGATTGGCATCGGTGATATGCCAGTCGAAGGCATCGATGGCTTCGCCGGGGCGGATCATCCTGTCCCGCAAGGAAGACAAGATCACCTCGCCGTTGCGGATCCCGCGAAACTGCTTGGTCCCCCGATGCGCTGCCTGGAGGAGGCCTGGCGCGCAACAATGATCGACGAGCGTATTGAAATCTCCGACGGGCTGACCGTTGACGGTCATGATCACTTCTGCAATTCGCGCCGGACCGACACCTTGGTTCTGCACTGTCAGCCGGAGCGCTGGTGTTTCGAGATCGGTCTCAAGAGTGCTGGTGTCGATCTGAAGATAGGGAAGCAACTCCGCCTCGACGATCTTCTCGTTCTGGTGGACCAGCTCCTGCATCACCTGGCCATGATGCCAGGCGATGTAGATCGAGATGAACGAAACCAAGAGCGCAGCGATCGGGAGCGCGAGGTCGTACCAGGGGATGCCGAGGCGGCGGTGGTGAACGTGGGGCTCTTCGATCTCCACGTCCATTGGCTCGCCCTCCGCTCAGCCCCGATCTAAACCCTCATCGGCATCAGTACATAGAGCGCATTAGACTTGTCGTTTTCGCGCAGCAGCGTCGGTGCGGCCGCATCCGCCAGGTGCACCTCGACCGTATCGCCCTCGATCTCACTGAGGATGTCGAGCAGATAGCGGGCATTGAAGCCGATCTCGAGACCATCGGCGCCATAGTCGGCCGGAAGCTCCTCGGTCGCGAGGCCATTCTCCGGGGACGTAACCGACAGCGTGACCCTGTCGCGATCGACGCTCATCTTTACTGCGCGCGTCTTCTCGCTCGCGATCGTCGAAACACGGTCCACGCCGGCTGAGAAGCTCTTCGGATCAAGTTTGAGCAGCTTGTCGTTCGCGGTCGGGATGACCCGGTTATAGTCAGGGAATGTGCCGTCTATCAGTTTGCTGGTCAGCACCGCGCTGCCAAGGCCGAAACGGACCTTGGTCGGCGATAGTGAAATCTCGACAGTGCCCTCAACCTCTTCGAGCAGTCGATAGAGTTCGGCGATCGCTTTGCGTGGCACGATCACGTCGGGCATGTCCTCTGAACCGTCGGGCCGCGCGACCGTCACCCGCGCAAGCCGGTGGCCATCCGTCGCGGCCGCGCGAAGCTGGTCATCCACGACGTGCAGGAAGATGCCCATCAGGTAATAGCGCGTTTCTTCGGTCGAGATGGCGAAGCGCGTCTTCTCGATGATCTCGCGCAGCGTGGCAGCCGGAAGTTCGAAGCGCGTGGGAAGTTCGCCCTCGGCGATCACTGGGAAATCGTCACGCGGCAACGTCGACAGGTTAAAACGCGAGCGACCCGCTACAACCTGCATCTTGCCCTCGGCAGCGGTAAGCTCGACCTGGCTCCCGTCGGGCAGCTTGCGGACGATGTCGAACAAGGTGTGCGCCGAGACCGTCGTAGCGCCACCCTGCGTTACGGTCGCCGGCACGCTCTCGTCGACCTGAAGGTCGAGATCGGTTGCCATTAGTCGGATCGATCCGTCCTCGCGCGCGTCCATGAGGACATTGGACAGAATCGGAATGGTGTTGCGTCGCTCCACGACCGACTGGACGTGGCTGAGGCTCTTCAGGAGGATCGCCCGCTCAATCGTCGCTTTCATCGCCTTGAAACCCCATCTTTCGCACGCGTTACCGACGTTATAGCGAGCCGATTTGCGTGCGGAAGTGGGATGATGCGGAAAGCTTTATCTAGTGGTCTAAACCCACGCGAAACGCAGCATGTTGCGGCTTAGCCGCCTGCCTTCTGACCGACGGTCGGCCTTTTGCCCGCGGAAGCCTTGCTCGGCATCAGCACGGCGTCCACGTGGTGAACGACGCCGTTGGTATACTTCTCGTCGCCTTGCGTAATTGCGGCTTTGTGCCCGGCCGCATCGGTCAGCACGGTCTTGCCGCCGTCCCTGGTGGCCGTAAGTGTGCCCCCACCCATCGTGGCGAGGAGCGCCTTGCCCTTGGCGTTGTCGATCGCCTTGTCGATATCGGCGACGAGCACGGTCCCCGGCAGGATTAAATTTGTGAGCACGCCCGTGATTTGCGCGCGGTTCTGCGGCGTCACCTCGAAGGTGCCCGCCGGAGCATTGCCGAATGCGGCGTCGTCGGGAACAAACACCGTGTAAGGGCCCGGACCAGCAAGCGTTTGATCGAGACCCGCTGCCTTGGCGACCTGCATGAATCGGCCAGTCGGCGCGATCCCCGCGGCGATCGTTTGCGTCCCCGCTGCCTTCTGCGCCTTCGGGGTCTGAGCGTTAGGCGGTTCGTTGCCGCTGGCGTTCCCGTTTGCATTGTTCTTGCTGCAGGCCCCGGTGGTCATAAGCACCGCCGCCAGTCCAAGCGCGAGCGCATGGTTCTTCACGCTTACGTCTCCTCGTTCGTTCTTGATGCGTAATGGCCCGGCTGCATTGCGGTTCCAACAGCCGGGCCTTGGGTCCTCCGCGCTTAGGTCAGCAGAGACGCAACAATCGCGGTGACCAGCCGGGTGACCGGATCGACCTGGTAAATGTAGCCGTTGTTGTAACGATACCAGGCGTTCGGCGTGTCGTAGTAAGTATCACGATAGGAATAGGGCACATTGTAGACGTCGTAACCTGGCGGAAGCGCCTGGCCGACCGAGAATCCCGGCGACAGAAGCGCCGCGACCGACGTGATCATGCTCGTGCCAGGGTCGTACTGGTAAATCGCCCCTGGGGCGTACCAATAATTATAGTCCGGCGTGTCGTAGTACATCGATCGATACTGGTACGGCACGTTGTAATAGTCATAGGAGGCCGGCAGCACCTGGCCCACGCCGTAGCCGCTCGCGTAAAGCGGGATCACGTCCTGGACCATGCCGCTGTAGCAATCGACCTGGTAGACCACGCCGTTGGCGTAGCGGTTACACTGGTCGCCATAGTCCGGGTAGAACGAGTTGAACCCGTAAGAGTCCGGTACATAGCTCGCCATGTACCGCTGCGGCAGATACTGCCCCGGCAGGTAGCCGCCGGCCATGAGGGGGTAGAGGCTGTCGATGAGGTTCGTGCCCCGATTGACCTGATAGAGATAGCCGTCGCCGTACCGATAATAATAATCCTGAGTGTCAGGATAGAGGTATGACCATCCGGACGGGATTGTGTTGAGGGCGGTGTAGCCGGAGACCGCACCGAGCGGTGCGCCGAGCAGCTTCATCGCCTGCCCAGGAGGCAGGCAGCCATTGTTTTTAGCGGCCAGGCCGGGGGGGCACCCGTCGATGAAGCCGCGCTTCCCAGCCATTCCGTAATATTGGTTGGCGTAATCCTGGTTGACCCGGAACCGCTGATCGAAATTGCGTCCGACGAAGCCGTTCTCGGCCTGCTGACTGCGATTCGCTTCCAACTCCTGACGAGCAAAGCCCCGCTGCAGTTGGCGCCGATCAAACCCTCGCGCCTGCTGGCGCTCGAACGCGCGGTTCTGCACCGGCTCCGTACGGAACTGCCGACTTTCAAATCGACAATTCTGCGCCTGAAACGTGCGCATATGTAGGCGTTCGCCGCTGCGGTTCTGCGCCTGACGCATTTGATTGCCGTGGAACTGCTGGCGCTGCGCCTGAAGGCGCTCGCCGCCTCGTCCGTGCTGAACGCCCTGCTGGCGGGGCATGGCAAAACGCTGTTCGGCATGACGCCCGCCACCGCGGCCTCCGACACGCTGTGCCTGGAACTGAGGCGCAGCGAACCCCCCCCATGACCATGACCGCCACCCCGCATCATCTGCGGCATCGCAAATCCACCGCCGCCATGGCCGTGCCCGCCGCCGCTGCTACCGCCACCGCGCATCTGCGGCATAGCGAGCGCGCCGCCGCCGCCATGTCCGCCGCCGTGGCCACCTCCGCTACGGCCCTGCTGCTGAAATACCGGGGCGCCGCCGCCGCCGTGGGGATTTCCACCACCGCCACCGCCGTGGCCGCCGCCGGGCTTCGCGTCAGCCGCGCCTGCAATCGCCAATGCGGCGACACCCGCGGCCAGAAACAGCCTGCTCATGAAATTTCTCCTCTCGAACGGCAAAAACGGTCCGTCCGCTGCACCGTTCCAACGCCTAAACGACTGGAACTTGCAGGTTAGCGCACTAGCCTGAACTTAAAATTTCTTTGTTGTTCAGCTAATTGGCTTCGTGCGTGTCGCGTTCCAGACGCAGCGCGGCAAGACCCATCAGGAGAGCGGAAACAACGTAGAGTAAGGTCGTCACCATTGCCGAATAGCGGAGTGCCTCATCGCCATATTGCCCTTTCAGGGCATCCGAGATCGTACCGATGACGAGCGTGCCGAGCCCGAGGCCGACTAGATTGTTGATGAACAGGAACATGGCCGACGCGGTCGCACGCATATGCGCGGGGACAAGCCCGTTCACGGCACCGATCACTGGTCCCAGCCATGCCAGGCTCAGAGCGGTGGGGATCACGAAGAGGACCGCAGTCGCGACGATCGAGTTGCTGGAGAAGGCGAGCAGGAAGGCGGGAAGGCACAGCGCATAAGTCACGGTCGGGACCAATGCATAAGCGGAGGGTCGCGCAGTCTTCAGGCGGTCGCCGACCACGCCGCCGAGCCAAACTCCCGCCACGCCGCCAACCAACACCACGGTCCCATAAATCAAGGATCGATCGACCAGTTCGAGATGGAAGCTCCGGGCTAAAAACGACGGGATCCAGAAGGCGAGACCGTAAGAGATCAGCGACCCGGTGCCCGCGGCGAAACTCATCAGCCAGAAAGTCGGCTTGCGGGCGATCAGCGCGAAAACCTCAACAACCGACACTGCGGCCAGACGCTTCTTATGACCGGGATCGCGCACGCCCCATTTGAAGAACGGCGAGAAGAGAAGCCCCGCAATGCCCAAGCCGATGAATGCCGCGCGCCAGTCGATCTTCGCGGCGATGATCCCGCCGAACACCACGCCCAGCGCACTACCTAGCGGGATGCCGAGCGAGAATAATGCCATAGCGCGTGCGCGGCGCTCGACCGGGTAGAGGTCGGTCAGCAGCGAATAAGCCGGAGCAACTCCTGCCGCCTCTCCGATGCCGACCGACATTCGAGAAAGGAAGAGCTGAACGAAATTGTAGGCCAAGCCGCACAGCGCAGTCGCCAGGCTCCACAATGCCAGACCGACGGTGAGCACGATGCTGCGATCGTTGCGGTCGGCGTAGCGGGCGATCGGAATCGCGAGCACCGTGTAGAAAAGTGCGAATGCCGTTCCGCCGAGCCACCCCAATTGCGAATCGGTGAGGTTCAGGTCGTGCTTGATCGGCTCAGCGAGAATTCCAGCGATCTGCCGGTCGATGAAATTCAGCGTGTAGGCGACGACCAGGAAGGCCATCAGCACGCTGCGGTTGCGCTTCAGCACGCCCTCGGCGTCGCTCATCCCATTCCCCCCAGGCTTTCGACGAGCCGCTCTACATCGCTCTCGTCCTGATAAATTCCGAAGCCGATCCGAAGCACTTCGCCGCGGACGTCAGTGATCACGTTCTGCGCCTTTAACTGGTCGTGCCAGCGCTGCGAGTGCGGGCTACGAAAGGCGAGGAAACGCGCGTGCGGGCGCTCGTCGAGCGGGTTCAGTAGCTCCGCGTTAGCCAAAGACGTGTTGTGAAGCGTATCGAGCAACTGTCGCTGCAGTTCGGCGACATGGCCGTTGATCCGCTTGGTCGTAAGTCCGTTCTCTGCCAGCATCCGGCGCACCGCTGTGAAGCGGTAGAGCGCGCTCGGGTCGAAGGTCGCGCCGAGAAAGCGGCTTGCATCCTTGGTGTAGCCGACGCACCCGGGCGGCAGGGCCAGGTCTTCAAATTCGGCATACCAGCCAGTGATCCGCGGCCGCTCGCCGAAGCCGGGTGGGGCATGCATGAACGCGCAGCCCTCGCCTGACATCGCATATTTGTAGCCGCCGCCAAGGTAGAACGCGTTGCCTGCACCCTCGGGGGAGAACGGCCGGTCGATCGCCATGAACGCGTGGTAGCCGTCAATCGCAACCCAAGGGCCGTCGGACCGCGCCAGTGCGGCAAGCTCTTCGACCGGATCGAAAATGCGCCCGCTGCCGAAAAGCACATGGCTTACGAAGATGAAGTCGTGGCGGCCAGACCGTGCTGCCTCCAGGAGGCGTTCTGAAAACGTATCGAACGGCTCCACGAGAATGCGCTCGATCTCCGCGGCACCCGCCTCCTCCCAGCGCGCGAACTGGCGCCGCGCGCTGTGGAATTCGCCATCGCTCGTGAGGACGCGGATGGGCCGGCTGGACGAGACGGTGGCGAATAGGCTGACGAGCAATTGGTGCGTATTCGGGGCGAAGACGATGGTGTCGGACTGACTCGTTCCAATCTCGCTCGCGACTTGGCGCTGGGCCTCAGGCCAGACCTCGCCCATCACCTTGTCCCACTTTCGGTCGGCGAGGTGAGCTGCATCGTTCCATGCCTGCACCTGCCCTTCGAAGCTGGCGTCAGGCCACAAATGATGGCTGTGCGCCGCGAAGTGCAGCCGGTCGGGGTCACTTGAGAGGCTTCGGGAAAACAGAGGTTTGAAACTCAAAGAGCGGTCCTCAGCGACCACAGCTCAGGGAACACGCGTTTTTCGAGAGTCGCGCGAAGGTAGGGCGCGCCGGCCGAACCGCCGGTGCCAGGCTTGTTGCCAATGATCCGCTCCACGGTCAGAACATGCTTATGCCGCCAGGCAGCCAGCGCATCGTCGATATCGACCAGCTTCTCCGCTAGCTCGTAGAGGTCGAACCAGCGGTCGGCATCGCGATAGACCTCCAGCCAGGCTCGAGCGAGCGCCTCCACGGAGCGGTCGCCGAGATCGAAACCCGCCCGCTCAAGGGCATCGTGCGATACCTCGCGAAGGCTGGGCGCGGCGAGCGCCTCCCGCAAGGAGGCCCGCTCGGTGCTACCCTCGGGATAGTGGTCGACGTAACTTGCTTCCTTGAGACCCAGCCGAAACTCGATCTCTCGGAACTGCTCCGATTGGAAGCCCGACGAGGTCCCAAGAATGTCGCGGAATTTGAGATAGTCGACGGGCGTCAGCGTCGAGAGCACGTCCCAAGAAAGCGTCATCACCGCCTGGATGCGGCTGATCCGCGCCATCGCCTTGTAGGCCTCGGCGAAACGATCCTCCTGCACGAGTGTCACCGCGAACCGCAGTTCGTGGAGCAGCTGCTTCATCCACAGCTCTTTCGTCTGATGGATGACGATGAAAAGCATCTCGTCGTGCAGGTTCGACAGAGGTTGCTGCGCCGACAGGAGTTGGTCCAGCTTCAGATAGTCGGCGTAGGTCATGCCGGCTGGGGTCGCGGTCATAAAACGACCGTTACGGCGAAAAACCGCTCCTGACAAAGGCCGTTGGAAAGCCGCCTGTCAGGGCTGGGTCTTGCCTCCGCCGAGGCCGCCGGCACCCACCGTTCCGATGTTACCGAACAGCTCTTCGAAAAAGCTCTTCTCCCTGCCGAGAGTCGGTGTCCGGCGACCCGAGGGGTTGAGGTTCATGACCAGTTCGCGACCGGTCTCGTTGACGCCCGCGACATTGCCTTTCGGATCGAAGCCGACGTGCAGCACGGTCGTCTTAGTCACGCGCGGGTTGCGAAACCCGATCTGGTTGGTGTCGCGCGAGACATAGTACCAGTCGTTCTGGGTGAACTCGCCGGTGAAGGTCGGCCGGCCGAGCAGCTTCTCAACCGAGTCCTTGTTGTCGACGCCAGGCTGGATTGCACTCACCAGCCGCCGGTCGATCACCGTGCCCTTGTGCACATGATTGCTCGCGCAACCCGCGAGCAGTGCCGGCACTGCCGCCGCGATCATACCCGTCTTCAGCGCAACCTTCATTATTCAAACCTCTCCAGAGGGCACGCCCGAATGCGTGATGGCCGCGCCGGACTTGCCTAGCCGGCCGCCGGCCTCAATATGCTGGCGACTAGCAGGCGCGCAAGCTCCACGCCCCAAGAAGGACCTATGTTGGGTTTCCTGTTCCGCAGATTAACGGCTGCCCGCGATCGCGGAACGGCACTCTTTCATGCCGTGACCGCTGAGGCGCGGATGCCGCACTGGTACGTCGAGGGAACCGTCCCGGACACAATCGACGGCCGTTTCGGCGTACTGGCTACGGTGATGTCGCTCGCGCTCGTCCGGCTCGAGCGGCTCGGCGATGAAGGCAGCGCTCTTTCAGTCGGCGTAACCGAGCAATTCATCGAGGTCATGGAATCGGAACATCGCGAGCTCGGGCTGGGCGATCCGACGCTGGGCAAAACTATCCGCAAGCTCGTCGGATCGCTCGCCCGGCGTACGGAGCTCTGGCGCGAGGCGCTCGCTGGGAATACTGAATGGAACCGCGCGGCGCGGGCGAGCCTGTATTCAAACGATGTCTCGTCCGACGCACTCGTACATTCGGCGCGCGCGCTTGAGCTGCTTTGGCAAAGGCTCCAACGGACCGATGCCGCGCATCTCGAGAAAGGAAAACTGCAATGAGCGACTCGTTCGCACATCAACTCCGCCTCGATCAGATCCGCGACGGCGACCGGCTCGAGCTGGTGGCTGATGAGGCGGAGCGGAGCGCGGTCTCGAAACGCTTGGGCCTCCAGCGGCTCGATCGGCTCGAAGCGCACGTGGTGTTGGAGCATAATGGCGAGATGGTACGCGCGAGGGGCCGACTTCTCGCCTCGCTGGAGCAAAGCTGCGTGATCACGAGCGATCCGATCCCCGCCACCGTCGACGAGGCCTTCCACGTGATGTTCATGCGGGAGCCGCAGGTTGCCAGTGCCGACGAGGAAATCGAGCTCGGAGAATCTGACTGCGACGTCGTCTTCCACGATGGGGCGACGATCGACCTTGGGACCGCGATCGCGAACTCGTTGGCCCTGAGTCTCGACCCATATCCGCGCAGCGCAGGAGCAGACGCCGCGCTCAAGGAGGTGGGCGTGCTTACCGAAGCCGAAGCTGGCCCGTTCGCGGCGCTGGCCGCGCTCAAGCGCAGCGGCAACGACAAACCTTAGAACGGGACATCGTCGTCCAGATCTGTATCGAAAGCCGCTGGCTGCGGACGCGACTGCTGTCGTGATGGCGCGCCGCCGCCGAATTCCTCGCCGCCGAAGTCGTCGCTGAACGCACCGCGGCCGCCACCTCCAGCGCCGCCTTCACGGCTGTCGAGCAGCACGAGCTCGCCGCGGAAACGCTGAAGCACGATCTCCGTGGTATATTTGTCGTTGCCCGATTGGTCCTGCCACTTGCGGGTCTGGAGCTGGCCTTCGAGGTAAACCTTGGAGCCCTTGCGCAGATAGCTCTTCGCAACTCGGCCAAGGTTCTCGTTGAAGATCACGACATTGTGCCACTCGGTCCGCTCCTGGCGGTTGCCGTCACGGTCCTTCCACTGCTCCGAAGTGGCAATTCGCATATTCACGACTTCGCCGCCGTTGTTGAGCGAACGCAACTCCGGATCCGCTCCAAGATTGCCGACCAGGATGACCTTGTTTACGCCCGCCATTTCACTCTCCCTTGCTTGAGGGACAGCTATAGACCCAGCGCCATCGCCGTCCAGTAGGTCAGTCCAGCAGCGCAATAAGCGAGGACGAAGAGGTAGCTGACCATGAACAGCGGCCACTTCCAGCCGTTGGTCTCGCGGCGCGTGACCGCGATGGTCGAGATGCACTGCGGAGCGAACACGAACCAAGCAAGGAAGGCGAGGGCAGTGGCAAGCGACCAGCGATGCTGGAGCCGTTGCTCGAGCCTCTGCGCGCCCGCGTTTTCATCGGGCAAGTCGATCGAATAGACGGTGGCAATCGAACTGACCGCCACTTCGCGCGCTGCCATGGCTGGGAGGAGCGCCATGCTGATGTCACGGTTGAAGCCGATCGGCTTCACGAGCACTTCGATGCCTGCACCGATCTTGCCGGCGATCGAGACATCGCTCTGCTTCTGCCCCGGCCCCGCCTGAGGCACGCTGGACAGGGCCCACAGCAAGATCGTCGTCCCGAGTATGATCGTGCCGGCGCGCTTCAGGAAGATCTGCGCGCGGGTGACGATGCCGATGACCAAATCCTTGAGCGGCGGCCATTGATACTTCGGCAGCTCCATCATGAACCCGTTCCCGGTGCCCTTGAGCACGCCACGGCGCAGGACAAGGGCCGCGACCAGAGCGCCGGCAATTCCGCAAATATAGAGGCCGAACATGACGAGGCCCTGCAGGCCGACGCCCCACACTACCCTCGTGTTGGGAATGAAGGCCGCAATGATCAGCGTGTAGACCGGCAGGCGCGCCGAGCACGTCATCAACGGCGCGACGAGGATCGTCGTGAGCCGGTCCTTCGGATCGTCGATCGTTCGCGTCGCCATGATTCCCGGCACGGCGCAGGCGAAGCTCGACAGCAAGGGAATAAAGGCGCGCCCGGACAAGCCAACGCCGTGCATCAAGCGGTCCATCAGGAAGGCGGCGCGGACCATGTAACCTGTGCCTTCCAGAAGCAGGATGAAGAAGAACAGGATCAGGATCTGCGGCAGGAACGTAATGACTGCACCAACTCCGGTAATTGCACCGTCGACGACCATCGACCGTAAGAGGCCCTCTGGCAGCGCCGCCGTTGCCTGGACCGAGAGCCAGGCGACGGCATCCTCGATCCACGAAACGGGTGTCTGGCTCCAGGCGAACACCGCCTGAAACATGACGAACATGATGAGCGCGAGAATGACCGGGCCGGCGACTGGATGGAGAAGAACAAGAGTCGAGCCGGTAAGTCCAACGGCGCACCGGCGTCTCACGGACCACCGCGGCCGTCGCGATCTCGCGTGCCCGGCGCTGCAGGTGAATGAGGTCGCTCTTCACGTGCTCGTGCACGCCGCAGAACGGCGCCGAAAGCATGTCGTCGAGCGCGGTCTGAAGCTCCTGAATGCCTCGACGCCGCACCGCAACAGTCTCGATGACGGGCACGCCGAGCTCGGCGGATAGCCGCTTGGAATCAAGCTCGAGACCGTCGCGCTGGGCAAGATCGACCATGTTCAACGCGACCACTGTCGGCAGTCCGAGTTCGATAAGCTGCAGCGCGAAACGAAGGTGGTTATCGAGGTTGGACGCGTCGAGCACGACTACCAGCGCGTCAGGGTGACGCTCCCCCTTCTGCCGGCCGAGCAGAACGTCGCGCGTCACCGCTTCATCGGGGCTCGCCGGATCCAGGCTGTAAGAGCCGGGCAAGTCGACCATCTCCACCGGGCGGCCGTCGGCGAGAGTCAGGCGCCCCGATTTCCGCTCGACGGTCACGCCCGGATAGTTGCCCACCTTCTGACGCGCGCCGGTAAGCGCGTTGAACAGCGCGCTCTTGCCGGCATTCGGGTTGCCGGCGACGGCGACGAGCGGAAGCGGATTCACCTGGAGAGAGGGACGACTCGAATCGCCGAGGCGTGCTTGCGCCGGATCGCGACCGTCATTCGGCCAACACGGATGGCGATCGGGTCGCGGCCGAACGGACCCAAGTGGAGCGGCTCGACAGCGACGCCTTCGTCGAAGCCGAAATGCTGCAGGCGGCAGGCTTCACCCTCGTCGAGACCGTTCCAGTCGATCGACGCGACGCGGGCTCTCGTGCCCAGCTTCAGCTGGTCGAGGCTGATGGTTTGGGGTTGGACGGCCGCGTTCATTCTTGCGACTGATTATCATTAACGACGCGGAGATGGAAGCAGTAGCTTACTGTCGTGCTCAGATGTTCCTTCCGCGTGGTCAAACTGTGTCAGCGCGGAGGGTAGCGGAGGCGCCCCAAGAAGCGGGAAAAGCTCAGCCGTTGGTCCGAGGAACCGCGCCACTGCCCTTTAAACCTCTCGAATGTCATCACATCGTCGATGCGGCGATCAAGAAAAGCGGCCGTCTCGCTCCAGCCTTCGCTCTGATCGTCAAGCCAGACCAGCAACGTCGAGCCGTAAACGGCGCCGAGCGTCATGCGCTTGGTGTAGTGGTTGAAGTCTGTGCTTGTATCACCCGCTATGCGCCACATGAGGTCTGCGGTGCGCCATGAAATTCGGAGAGCCAGCGGCAGGTTCTGCGGCATGGCGAGAATCGCAAGTCCGCGTCGGATCGCCTCGCGTGCCGGCCCCTGAATTTCGAGACGATACCAAACAAGCGCCCGGATCTTCTCGCGGATCTTCATGCCGGCGAGCCGCTCGGGCGTGAACCAAACTCCGAGCGCGCGATCCACTTCCTGGATATAAAGGTCGATCATCTCCGCTTGAGACTTCGGAACCGCGAGCCGCGCCTGAACAGGGTCGACGCCCAGTTGCTGCGCAGCAGCATCGACGGCCGCTTTGGTCCACCCGTCGAACACGGCATTCTCTCCGATCGCGAGCGCGAGACGCCTGCGGAGTTGCTCGAGAGGACTCGGGTTGGGCATGCGGCTCAACTGGGCTGCTCAACCATCGTTCGCAAGCCCCGCTCAGGAAGGCGGACCAGAACCAGCGCGGCTGCGATTGCTGCCGCTCCGATCCAATCGAGCGGACGAAGCACTTCGCCATAAGCGAACCACCCTACAAATGCGGAGATCGCAGGCTGCGTGAGGAGCGTGAGCCCGACGACGAGCGGCGGGACATGGCCGATCCCGTAGACGAGCAACCCCTGCCCGAGGACTTGGCTGCCGAGGGCCAGCAGGAAGACATACGTCCAGTCCGCCGGGATTATTTGCTCTTCCAGAAGCAGAGAAACCGGCAGTAGCATCGCTGCGCCGAACAAGCTCGACAGGAACAGGAGCGGAAGCGGCTTCAATGATCCCCGCGCGTGCTGAACCGCAATCAAATACCCAGCATAAAGTAACCCCGCGAAGAGGCACAGCAAATCGCCCGTGAAGTTTCGGGAGCTCAGCTCAAAGCTGCTGCCCATAAGCATGGCTGCTCCGACCGCCGCGAAGTCCGAGCGCTCCAGCTTGCAAGGGCGAGGGCAAACGCCGGGCGAGCCACAGCCCCCAGGCAGCAAAAGCGAAGCTCGAGACATTGCCGAACAAGGTCGCGTTGCCGAGCTTCGTCATGTGAATACCTGCGTGCCAGGCGGCGAGGTCCGCTGCGAAGAAGAAGGCGGCGAAGGAGACCAGCACGGCGAGCTTGCGGCCGGGCCAGTGAGCGGACTGGCCCGTCATCGCGGCGATCACGAACAGGAAAGGAAGCGCCAGAGCCAATCGCCAGAAGCCGGCCGCTACCGGGCCAACGCCCGACAAGCGGACAAGCCATGGGCCAAAGGCGAGTGCGCTGCTCCCGATCAGCACAGCGGGGAATGCAACGCGATGAACGGACCGGCTCATGCGGGCCGATTAGGGGCTTCGTCGCTCCGCCGGAAGCAGGTTTGGTCGGGGCTGCGATAAGCCCGGCGTTTCCGACTTCAAGGCGCGTATTTCTCGCGCAGTTCGTAGAGTGCCAGCGCCGCCTCGGCCGCGCCGCCGCCCTTGTCGCCTTGCTCCGAATCGGCACGGGCGATGGCCTGCGCTTCGTCTTCAACGGTCAAAACGCCGTTACCGATCGCGTAGCCCTGCAGCGTCAGATCCATCAGTCCCCGCGCGCTCTCGTTGGAAACGACTTCGAAATGATAAGTCTCGCCTCGGATCACTACGCCAAGTGCAACGAAGGCGCAAAAGCGCCCGCTGCGCGCCGCCAGCGCGATGGCGCCCGGAAGTTCCAGCGCTCCAGGAACGGTCACCGTCTCGTGCTGGTGACCAGCCGCTTCGATCGCTCTTCTGGCACCTTTCAGCAGCATGTCGTTGAGGTGCGGATAGAAGCGTGCCTCGACGATTAGGATTGTCGCCATCAGCCAGCGCAACCACTGATCGGTCGCTCTTCGACGATTGCAAGACCATAGCCCGCGAGCGCGACTGGCGAATGGTGCGTGTTGGTAAGCAGGATCATGTCGTGAATCCCAAGCGCGGCCAGGATCTGTGCGCCCGTGCCGTAGCCGCGCACTGCATCTCCTGCCTCGGCGGGCTTTCCGCCGCGCAGGTCGATTGCGCGGGAGAGCGATCCGGCGGCTGCCGCATGCAGTGTCACGACCACGCCCGATCCTTCTTGCTCGACGCAACGCATCGCCGCTTGGAGCAAGCCGGAACGCGGTCCCGCTTCCTCGAGAACGTCGGCGAAGAGATCGAGGCTGTGCATCCTGACGAGCACGGGCTCGCCGGTATCAAGTGCGCCATGGACCAGTGCCAGCTGTTCCTCGCCGCTAGCCCGGTCACGGAAAACCTGCGCCTGCCACTCCTTGCCGCTGCTCGCTTTGAATCCGGCGACGGAGACGCGCTCGACCAGGTGATCCTTTTTCAGACGGTACGCGATGAGATCGCGGATGGTGCCGATCTTGAGACCATGCGTCACCGCGAAATCCATGAGGTCATCGAGTTCGAGCCATCGTCCCGTCCTCGCGCATGATCTCGCAGATCACTCCGCTCGGATTCAAACCGGCCAGGCGCGACACGTCGACGGCGGCCTCAGTATGCCCGGCGCGCACGAGCACGCCGCCGGGTTTCGCCACGAGAGGAAAGACGTGACCGGGCGAGACGATGGCGTCTGGCCCGTTCGCCGAATCGATTGCAACGGCGACGGTGCGCGCACGATCCGCCGCGCTGATGCCTGTCGAAATCCCTTCACGTGCCTCGATCGAAACGGTGAAGGCGGTCTCGTTGCGGCTGCGATTGGTCCGTGTCATCGGCTCGAGGCCGAGCTGGTCGGCCCGGTCTTTGCCCAGAGCCAGGCAGATCAGGCCCCGCCCGTGTCGCGCCATGAAGTTAATGGCGTCCGGCGTCGCCATCTGCGCCGGAATCACGAGATCGCCCTCGTTCTCGCGACCTTCGTCATCGACGAGGATAAACATGCGACCGTTGCGGGCCTCGTTGATGATCGCCTCGGTGCCGACGAGTACGTCCGTCGTGCCTTTCTGGATGAGCTTTTCGAGACGCGACAGCGTGTCCGCGGTCGGGTTCCAGTCGGGTTGGCCGACCTTGCGGAGGCTATTCGGATGAAGTCCAGCCGCGCGGGCGAGCCCGGAGCGGCTAACCTCTCCCGTAGCGATGATGGCTTCGAGCCGTTCGATGAGAGTCGTGCTCATGGAATCGGTCCATATCACATTCTGATGTGATAATAAGGAGGAACAGATGTGTTCCTATTGTGCGCGAGCCGCAAGCATTCGATCGATATAGCGTGCGAGCACGTCGACTTCGACATTGAGCTGTCGCCCGGCGGCGATCCCCGCGAACGTTGTCTCTTGAGCCGTGTGCGGAATGACGTTGATCGTGAATACCGCTGCGTCGCCGGCATCCTGCACGGTATTAACGGTCAAAGAGACGCCATCGAGCGCGACCGAACCCTTCGCCGCGATCATTGGCCCAAGGGCGTTGGGTACGCGAACCTCGATCCTTGTCGAATCGCCTTCACGCCGGGCATCCACCACCTCGCCGATCGCATCGACATGGCCCGTCACGATATGTCCGCCCAGTTCATCGCCCAGGCGCAACGAACGCTCCAGATTGAGCTTTGCACCCTCCCTCCACACGTCCTTCGCGGTGCGTGAGATTGTTTCACTGGAAATGTCGACAGCGAACCAGTCTCCACCTTTATCGACAACAGTCAGGCAAACGCCCGAACAGGCTATCGAAGCACCGAGGTCGACGGAATCGAGATCATATCCCGTCTCAATCTCCAGCCGGAGATCGCCGCGCTGCTCGGCTCTGCGAACTGTGCCGATGTCGGTGACGATGCCGGTGAACATGGGTGTGCGCCTAGCCTTCGCGGACCCGCTCGTAAACTTCGAGGCGATCGACACCGAGCGCTTGCTCGTCGACAAAGCGCCACCGGCCATGCGCATCGGCGATCGCATCGAGGCCCACGTATCCGAAGCTCGACTTTCCCTCGCCGACGATGATCGGGGCTCTGTAGATCAGGATTCGATCGGCGAGGTCTTCGGTGAGGAAGGCGGTCGCGGTCGTCGATCCGCCCTCAACCAGCAACTCATTGACGTCATGAAGTCGATAGACATCCTGCGGATCTCGAAGGGTTTCCCATCCCTCGACCGGGTCGCCACGCGTAAGCAACGCTCGCCGCGGCGAGCGTTCTTCGAGCCCCGGCAGGCGAACGTCGAGTCGCGGCCGATCCGCAAGAAAAGTGCCGCGTCCAACCAGGATCATGTCCGAATGGGCACGTTCCAGGTGGACGTGCCGCCGCGCGTCCTCGCCTGTGATCCATTTGCTCTCGCCCGAGGGCAGTGCGATCTTCCCGTCGATCGACAGCGCAAGCTTCAGCGTGACGCGCGGACGCCCCAACTCCAATTGCGTCAGCCACCCAGCGAGCGACTTCCTCGCCGCCTCGCGGCCGACACCAAGCGTCACCTCGATACCGGCCTTGCGCAGGCGAGCAACGCCTTTGCCGGAGGTCCGTGGGTCGGGATCCTTTAGCGCGATCACCACGCGTTCGGGCTTGGCCGCCAGCAGCAGTTCGGTGCACGCCGGCCCGCGCGGGCTCTCGTGCGCGCACGGCTCGAGAGTGACATAGACCGTCGCGTCCCGCGCTCGTTTACCAGCCTGCTCGAGTGCAATAGCCTCGGCGTGCGGTCTTCCGCCGGCTGCTGTTGCTCCCCTGCCGACGACCCGCTCGTTCTTCGAAACGATCACGCAACCGACGTTCGGGTTGGGCGCACTTTGCCCACGCGCCTGCTCGGCAAGCGCGAGTGCGTTGGCCATGAAGCGCTTGTCGGCGCTCACATCCCGAACATGTTCTCGAGCTTCTGGTACTGCCGCCGGTTTTCTCGCTCGGCCGCTTCCTTCTTCGCCTGATCCTTCTTCTGGTCGGCGATGATCTCGGCGTCTGTTCGGTTGGACGGATACAGCTCGGCTTCGACGTACTGCGGCGGAGGCGCCGTTCCGATTTTCGCGTCCAGGATGAATTCGATGACGATGATGGAGGTGACGAGAAGCGCGAGAGCGGCGCCGATCAACTGCTCGCGGCTGCGATGGCGCATGAAAGCACTGAGGTCGCGAAGCGCGCCGAGCGGTGAGGACGGACGAGGAAACCAGGACATCGAACAGGAAAATAGGGCTGGCGGGGGAGCTGCGCCAGCCCTTGGGCGAAGTCAGGCGTCCAATTCGAAGCGAAGCGTCACTATTGTAGTCGATACAATGGCGCGTCCGTCCTCGCTCGCTGGCCTGAAGCGCCAGTGGGCGAGGACGTAGCGTCGGGCGGAGTCGAGGAAGGCCGGATCGGCGCGGCCGACGGCTTCAGCGGCAACGACGCGACCGTCCTCGTCAATCGTAAGCTTCAGCGTGACCGCGCCTTCTTCCTCGTTGAGCAGCTTGGACGCGGGATAAGGCGGCTTCTGCTCCGAACTCGGTGTCAGCAGCCGCGCGTCGGTCCTAACCGGCGCGGTGTAAGGCGGCGGCGGTGGCAGCCTGGTGATCACCGCGGCTCCGCCGCCGGTGATCGTTCCTGGATTGAACCTGGTCGGGGGTGTAGTGGAGATGTCCGTGGTCCGTCCGAGATGGATGTTATGCGGAGGATTGTCGATCCTTATCGGTGTATGCGGCGTCGCCTGCGTCACCTTTGTCTGAACCGGCCTTGGCGGCGGATCCTCGGTTCGGTCCTTGATGGTGCGGACGATGAACGGGCCGTCCACGTGACGCTGGATCTCCATCTTCGCGCTCATCACGATCGCGGCCAAGGCGACGTGCACACCGATGATGGCAAGCAAGGCATTGGGGCTGGAGCGGGTGGTGGCGACCGTTCTGCGGCCTGCGGCGTAAGCGAGCATTATACCCTCCTTCACGCGAACCTGATGTAAGGAATGTTACATCATCACATTTATTTCGCAAGAGGTTTGTTGATGAGGGTGTCCCCGGGCTCCGTTAGCGCTTGGCCGCGGCTTCCAGCCGGCGGATCGCGCGCTCCTTGCCCATTCGGCTGACGAGCCCCGCCATCTCGGGCCCGCTCTCGCGGCCGGTGAGCGACAGTCGAAGCGGATGGAACAACTCGCGGCCTTTCTTGCCGGAGGACTGCTTCACTTCGTTGGTGAGGGTCCGCCATGGCTCGGCCGACCAGTCGAGCTTCTCCGCCTCGGTCGCCGCATCCCGGATGAGCAGGCGCTCGTCATGGCTCAGTTCGGGCGGATCGATCTCGCCGTGAAGCACGGCAAACCAGCTGGCGAAATCTTCAAGTTTCTCGAGATTGGGGCGGAGCAGGAGCCAGTCTTCCTCCGTCGCATCCTGCGGCAGCCGGTCCGCCACCGTTGAATAATCAAGCTTGTGCAACAGCCGTGCGTTGACGAGCTCAACGTCGTGCGGGTCGAAATGGGCTGGTGCGCGACCGAAAGTCGAAAAGTCGAAATCGCTGGCGAGCTCATCGAGGCTTGTGATCGGCTCGACGGGCTGGGACGTACCGATCCGCGCCAGCACGGACAGCAGCGCCATCGGCTCCACGCCTTCGGCCCGCAGATGCTCGGCACCGAACGAGCCCAGGCGTTTCGATAATTTGCCCTCTGCGGCGACGAGCAGCGCCTCGTGCGCGAACTCCGGCGCTTTCGCGCCGAGGGCCTCGAACATCTGGATCTGCGTCGCACTGTTGGAGACGTGATCCTCTCCCCGCACGATATGGGTCACCTCGAGGTCGATATCGTCGATGACGCTGGGCAGCAGGTAAAGCCAGCTGCCGTCTTCGCGGCGCACGACGGGGTCGCTGAGCAACTTCGGATCGAAGCGTTGTTCGCCCCTGATCAGATCGTTCCAGATGATCGGCGCATCATGGTCGAGCCGGAAGCGCCAGTGCGGCGCGCGCCCTTCCGACGCCGGTGCATCGACGAGCCTTCTTTCATAGACCGGCGGGAGGCCGCGCCCGAGCAGCACTTTGCGACGAAGCTCCAACTCCTCGGGCGTTTCGTAGCAGGCATAGACCCGCCCGGCCGCCTTCAGTCGTTCGAACTCACGCTCGTACAGATCGAACCGCTCCGACTGCCGGACCATCGAGTCCCACGTGAGGCGCATCCACTCCAGATCGTCGCGGATCGACTGGTCGAACGCGGTGGTCGAGCGCTCGCGATCGGTGTCGTCGATGCGCAGGAGGAACTCGCCGCCATTCTTCCGCGCGAACAGGAAATTGTGCAGCGCCGTGCGAATGTTGCCGACGTGGAGCCGACCTGTGGGTGAAGGCGCGAAGCGGGTTACGACACTCATCGGGGCAGCTTCGCGTGTGGTCCGGTGTGAAAGAAGTTGCTGATCGGATAGCGCCGGTCGCGACCGAAATTGCGATTGCCGATCTTTACGCCCGGCGGGGCTTGGCGGCGCTTGTATTCGGCCCTGAGCAGCAGCGTCTCTATGTTGGCGACCAGAACGATCTCCTCGCCGGTGGCATCGGCAACTTCCTTTACCGACATCTCCTTGTCCACGAGTTCCTCGAGGATGCGATCGAGCGTGGAATAGGGCGGGAGGCTGTCCTCGTCCCTCTGTCCGGGCCGAAGTTCCGCCGTGGGCGGCTTCGTAATCACGCGCTCCGGCATGACCGGTCCGTCGGGCCCAAGCGCCCCCTCCGGCTTGTTGCGATTGCGCCACCGCGAGAGAGCGAAGACGGTCGTCTTGTAGGCGTCCTTCAGCACCGAATAGCCGCCTGCCATGTCGCCGTAGAGCGTTGCATAACCAACCGACATCTCGCTCTTGTTGCCGGTGGTCAGCAGCATCTGCCCCTCTGCGTTCGACAGCGCCATTAGCGTCACCATACGCAGCCGCGCCTGCACGTTCTCGGCCGCCAGCCCTTTGAGATCAGGCAGCATGTGGCTCAGTGCCTCGACGCCAGGAACGATGGGAATGACGTCATGGCGGCAGCCGAGGAGGCGCGCACATTCCCAGGCATCCTCCAGGCTCTCGTCCGTGGTGTATTTCGAGGGAAGCATCACGCCCCACACCTTCTCGGCGCCCAGCGCGTCCACCGCAACCGCTGCCGACAGCGCGCTGTCGATTCCACCAGACAGTCCAAGGATGACGCCTGGAAAGCCGTTGCGCTGCACGTAATCGCCAAGGCCGACCATCATCGCGCGATAGACGTCGGCGGGGAACGCATCGAGCTCATGCGCGCACCTCGTCTCGCATCGCCAGCCGTCGGAGGTCTTCGCCCAATCGGTGATCAGCAGCGCCTCGCCCCAGTCGGGCATTTGCACCACACGTTCCCCGTCCGGGTGCACGACGAAGGACGACCCGTCGAAAACCAGCTCGTCCTGACCGCCGACGCGATTGACGTAAGCGATCGGCAGGCCAGTCTGTAGCGCGCGGGTGCGGACGAGCTGGTAGCGCCTGTCATCCTTGTCGAGCTCGTATGGGCTGCCGTTCGGCACGAGCAGCATCTCGGCGCCGGCTTCCGCGAGGTGCGCACAGACGACTTCCTGCCAGATGTCCTCGCAAATCGGAACGCCGATCTTCACCCCTTTGAACTCGAACGGCTCTGGCAGCGGTCCCGACGTGAAGATGCGCTTTTCGTCGAAGGTGCCGTAGTTCGGAAGCTCGCGTTTGAGGGTGCGACCGAGGACGCGGCCGCCGTCCGCAAGAATGACTGCGTTGTAGGTGGAGCTTCCCTCGCCGATGATCGTGCCGATGAGTATCGCTGGACCGGGCTCCACAGTGGCTTCGACCAGGCGCTCAGTGCACTCCATGGTCCGGCGCACGAATTCGGGTTTCAGCACCAGATCTTCGGGCGGATAGCCGATAACCTGCACCTCGGGGCACAGCAGAAGGTCTGCATCCTTCGCCCTGCGCCGCATCTCGAGCATCGCGGCAGCATTGCCCTCGACGTCGCCAACACGCTGGTTCATCTGAGCGAAAGCGATGCGCAGTCGCTGTGTGCCTTTGGCAGTCATGCAGGCGATTTAGCGACCGTACCTGCTTCGGCAACCTTTGCGGACGCGAAACCGGTCGCTAAGGCTCCGGTAAGCCGCTCGGGGAAGACGCACATGAAATTGCTTGCAGGGAACAGCAACCTACCGCTGGCCCGCTCCATCGGGGAATATCTCGAGGTGCAGCTGACAGACGCCAGCGTCCGCCGCTTCGCCGACGAGGAAGTGTTCGTCGAGATCAACGAGAACGTGCGCGGCGAGGACGTGTTCGTCATCCAGTCGACGAGCTACCCGGCGAACGACAACCTGATGGAGTTGCTGATCTGCATCGACGCGCTGCGCCGCGCATCGGCCAAGCGGATCACCGCCGTGCTCCCATATTTCGGCTATGCGCGGCAGGACCGGAAGCCCGGGCCGCGGACACCGATCTCGGCCAAGCTGGTCGCGAACCTCATTACGACCGCTGGCGCGAACCGCGTCCTCTCGGTCGACCTCCACGCCGGGCAGATCCAGGGCTTCTTCGACATTCCGACGGATAATTTGTTTGCCTCGCCGGTTATCGCGACGGACATCCGCGCGCGCTTTGGCAACCGCAACCTGCTTGTGGTCTCCCCCGACGTGGGCGGCGTTGTTCGTGCGCGCGGACTCGCCAAAAAACTCGACAATGCGCCTCTGGCAATTGTCGACAAGCGGCGCGAACGCGCCGGGGAGTCCGAGGTGATGAACATCATCGGCGACGTCGAAGGGCGCACCTGCGTGCTGATTGACGATATCGTCGATTCGGCTGGCACGCTCTGCAACGCCGCCGCGGCGCTGAAGCAGCAGGGCGCGGTCGAGGTCTTCGCATATTGTACTCACGGGGTGCTTTCCGGCGGGGCGGCAGCGCGCGTGGCCAAGTCCGAGCTCAGTGAGCTGGTCGTGACCGACAGCATCTATACAGGCGAGCCGGACCCGACCGACAGCAAGATCCGCCGCCTCAGCGTGGCGCCGCTGCTCGGCGAGGCAGTGCGGCGAATCGCCGACGAAAGTTCGGTGTCGAGCCTGTTCGACTAGGGAACTAGTTCGCCGGGAGGCGTTGAGAGACCATGCCTACTGTCCTTGTCACCGGCGCGAACCGCGGAATCGGCCTGGAGTTTGCGCGTCAGTATTCGGCTGACGGTCGGGATGTGATCGCGACCGCGCGCCATTCGAGCGACGAACTCGATGAGCTGGGCATTCGCGTGGAGCCGCTAGACCTTTCTGACCCGGATGCAGTCGTGGGTTTCGTCAACAGGATCGACCGCCCAGTCGATCTGTTCATCGCCAACGCCGGTACCAATCACCCGATGAACACGGGTTCCGCCCGGGACGCGCGTGACTGGCAGACGATGATGATGATCAACGTCATCGCGCCGTTCATGCTCGGGCAGAAGCTGCTTCCGAGCATGGCCGAACGCGGCAAAATGATCGCCATTTCCAGCGGCATGGGCAGCATCGGAGAGAATGGCGGCGGCTGGATTCCCTATCGGACGTCGAAGGCGGCGCTGAACATGGCATGGAGTTGCCTGGCGCTGGACGCGCGGCCACGCGGCGTGACGGTAGTCGCGCTCAGCCCCGGGTGGGTGAAGACGCGCATGGGCGGCGCCGGCGCGGAGATCACGACCGAACAGAGCGTAAGGGACATGCGCGAACTGATCGGCCGTGTCGGCATCGAGCGGACTGGCACTTTCCTTCGGCGTGACGGCTCCGAACTTCCCTGGTAACTGCTTGCCAGGACGCGCTTCCGCCTCTATAGGCGCGCCCTTTCCAGACCGTTGGAAAACCAGTGGCCCGGCCGAAAGGCATGCCGTGGCGATTGGATAACGTCGCGTCCCAGGGGATTCCTCGGTGGCGCACAAAGGAGACGAAAATGCCCAAGCTGAAGACCAAGAGCGGCGTCAAAAAGCGCTTCAAGCTCACGGCGACCGGCAAGATCAAGCATGGGGTCGCAGGCAAGCGCCACCGGCTGATCAGCCACAACGCCAAATATATCCGCCAGAACCGCGGCACAGAGATCCTCGCCGACGCCGACACGGCGCGCGTGAAGGCCTGGGCCCCGTACGGCCTGAAGTAAGGAGGCCGACAGATGGCACGCGTCAAACGGGGTGTAACCACCCGCGCCAAGCACAAGCGCATCCTCGAGAATGCCAAGGGCTATTACGGCCGCCGCAAAAACACGATCCGCATCGCCCGCCAAGCGGTCGAGAAGGCCGGCCAGTACGCCTACCGCGACCGCAAGGTGAAGAAGCGGAGCTTCCGCGCTCTGTGGATCCAGCGCATCAACGCCGCGGTCCGCGCGGAAGGACTGACCTACGGCCAGTTCATCCACGCGCTGAACCTCGCCGGCATCACCCTCGACCGCAAGGTGCTTGCGGACATCGCGATGCACGAGGCCGAGGCGTTCAGCGCCATCATCGCCCAAGCGAAAGGCGCGCTGGAGCAGAAGGCGGCTTAAGTCTTCTTAGGCACGAACAAGGAAGGGGCGTCGGAAGCGATTCCGGCGCCCTTCTTGCATCCGCCCAATGTCTTCTTCGTGTCCGAAACCGCACATTAGCTCTTCTGTGAATTTCGTGTCCTATACGCGGCGCGCCGAGAGTAGGCAGCGGATTTGGCGAACGAAAATCGCGCGACCGCTTCCTGTCAAAATCGCCGTTCGTCACTGTGAAGATCAGTGAAAATCGGTGGCAGCAGCGGGACTCCGACGAGCACCGGCCTCAAACGCAGCGTCAGCTCAATCCAGCAATTCGTAAGCCGGCAGCGTCAGGAACTCGACGAGGTCGTCGGCGACGATCATGTTGTGTATCAGCCGCGCGGCTTCGGCGATGTTGGGGACTTCGGCGAGCAGGCCGACTTCCTCGTCGAACAATTGCTCGAGCAGGTCGAGGGTAAAGTCGCGGCCGTCTTCGAGCCCCGCTTGAAACTTAAGCCATTGCCACAGCTGCGTCCGGCAGATCTCCGCCGTCGCCGCGTCCTCCATCAAATTGTAGAGCGGCACCGCTCCTTTTCCGGCGAGCCAGCCGGCGAGATACTGGACACCGACGCGGATATTCTCGCGCGCACCGGCTTCGGTGCGCGGGCCGTGGTGCAGCTCCAGCATCTCGTCGCGGCCGGGGATATGCTCGGGCATCCTGGACAGCTGGTTGGGGCCGTGCATAGCCTCGAAGGCTTCCATGGCCACCGGCACCAGCGCCGGATGCGCGACCCACGTGCCATCGTGGCCATTGCCTACCTCGCGCAGCTTGTCTGCGCGGACTTTTCCAAAGCCGCGCGGTTCTTCTCCTCGTCGCCCTTCACCGGAATGAAGGCCGACATTCCACCCATCGCGAAGGCGCCGCGCCGGTGACAGGTCGCGATCAGCCGCAACGAATAAGCGGCGAGGAAGGCTTTATCCATCGTCATCAGCGCGCGGTCTGGCGTCAGCCGGTCAGGGGAGCGGCCGAGGCGCTTGATGTAAGAGAAAATGTAATCCCAGCGGCCGCAGTTGAGGCCGACGATGTTCTCGCGAAGCGCGTAGAGGATCTCGTCCATCTCGAAGGCTGCCGGCAGCGTCTCGATCAGCACGGTTGCCTTGATGGTGCCGCGCCCCAGCCGGAGCTTGGCTTCGGCGAAGGCGAAGACATCGCTCCACAGCGCCGCTTCATCGCGGCTCTCGAGCTTGGGCAAATAGAAATAGGGGCCCGAGCCCCCGGCGAGCGCCGAGCGCGCATTGTGCCAAACGTAGAAGCGAAATCGAAAAGCGAGCCCGAGACGACGTCGCCGTCGACGGTCACATGGTCCTCAGGCAGGTGCCAGCCGCGCGGACGGACCATCAGCACCGCGGGATTGTCGCCGACCGCGTAATGCTTGCCGCTATCCGGATCGGTGAAGTCGAGACGGCCGTTCCAATAGTTGCGCAGGTTCACCTGGCCCTGGATCAGCTCCTCCCAGGTCGGAGAGGTCGCGTCCTCGAAGTCGGCCATGAAGACCTTGGCGCCGGAGTTGAGCGCGTTGATCAGCATCTTGGCATTGGTCGGGCCGGTAATCTCGACGCGGCGGTCGAGCAGGTCGCGCGGGATGTCCCCGACCGTCCACTCGGCCTCGCGGATATCGCGGGTGTCCTCGCGGAAGTCGGGAAGCTCGCCCGCGTCGAACCGCTCCTGCCGCGCTTCGCGCTGGTCGAGCAAGTGGAGACGACGATTGTCGAAGCGCTCGTGCAGCTCGGAGAGGAATTCTAGCATCGAGGGTGTCAGCACCTCATCCGCGCCGCGCACACGGGACGGTTCGGCGATCGACATGTTGGAGGTCAAGCACGTCGTTCACTGTAGCACCGGCTCCACGCAGATCGAGTAGCGTTCCGTCGCGCCGCAGCGATCGCGGAAAGTCAGGCGTTGCCATTCCATCCGCGCCTTAAGCTCGTCGCTGTAGGGCCCGTGGACGAGCTCGGTGCCCGGCTCGATGTCCTTGAACTGGCAGTCCGAATAGTGGCCGCCGACGACCCAGTAACGTTGTCCCATGCTCTCCTCCCTCACTCGGCAGCGATGATGCTTCGGTTGAACTGTGCGGCTTCAGTGGATTCCTTGAGCGCGACCGTGGATGCCTGCCCGCCGGAGACCGCCCGTCGCGATCGCGTCGAAATAGCCGGTGCCGACCTCGCGCTGGTGGCGGGTGGCGGTGTAGCCGCTCGCCTCGCTGGCGAATTCGGCCTGCTGAAGCTCGGAATAAGCGGCCATGCCGCGGTCGCGGTAGGCGCTCGCCAGCTCGAACATCGCGTGGTTGAGGCTGTGGAAGCCCGCCAGCGTCACGAACTGGAACTTGTAGCCCATCGCGCCAAGCTCGCGCTGGAAGTTGGCGATGGTCTGTTCGTCGAGCTTCGCCTTCCAGTTGAAGCTCGGCGAGCAATTATAGGCGAGCAGCTTGCCCGGGAATTGCGCATGAATGGCTTCGGCGAAGCGCCGCGCCTCCTCGACGTTCGGGTGGCTGGTCTCGAACCATAAAAGGTCGGCGTGCGGCGCGAAGGCGAGGCCGCGCGCGATGCAATGGTCGAGGCCGGTATCGTCCTTGAGGCGGAAGAAGCCTTCGGGCGTGCGCTCGCCGGTGATGAAGGGCCGGTCCCGGTCGTCGACGTCGCTGGTGATGAGTTTGGCGCTCTCGGCATCGGTGCGCGCGACGAGGATCGTCGGGACGCCACAGACGTCGGCGGCGAGCCGCGCCGCGTCGAGGTTGCGGACCGCCGCCTGGGTCGGGATCAGCACCTTGCCGCCGAGGTGGCCGCACTTCTTCTCGCTTGCGAGCTGGTCCTCGAAGTGCACGCCCGGCGGCGCCGGCCTCGATATAGGCCTTCATAATCTCGAAGCAATTGAGTGGGCCGCCAAAGCCGGCCTCCGCATCGGCGACGATCGGCGCAAACCAGTCGCGCTTCGCGCCGCCTTCGATATGCTCGATCTGGTCGGCGCGCTGCAGCGTCTTGTTGATCTTCTTCGCCAGCTCGGGGCCCGAGTTGGCCGGATAGAGCGACTGGTCGGGGTACATGGAGCCGGAAACGTTCGAATCGGCGGCGACCTGCCATCCGGAGAGATAGATCGCCTGGAGGCCAGCGCGCACCATCTGCATCGCCTGGTTGCCGGAGAGTGCGCCGAGCGCGCGGACGGGCTCGTCCTGGTGCAAAAGTTCCCACAGCTTCAGCGCACCGCGGCGGGCAAGCGAATATTCGATCGGCACCGAGCCGCGAAGCTTCAGCACGTCGTCAACGGAATAGGGCCGTTCAATCCCATCAAACCGGCCATCCGGAGCCGCCACCACAAGTCCCAAATCGCTCATTTGAATCCCCTAGTTGCGTTGTCAGGCGCAGGAGAACTCAGCGCACGGTAAAAGTCGCACTGAAAAGAGCTTACCTGTCAGCTCCCGACTTGTGTTTTTGTAAATTCTTTGACAACTTCACCGAGATGCTTCAGCGCAAGCTTTTCCTCGGCGCGCGCCTTAGGCGGTTGCGGCGCGAGCGCGGGCTCAACCAGAGCCAGATGGCCGACGAGCTCGGTATATCGGCGTCCTATCTAAATCACCTCGAGCGAAATCAGCGGCCGGTCACCGCCGGCATCCTGCTTCGGCTGGCCCAGCGCTTCGACATTGATGTGAAGGCGTTTGCGTCGGAGTCCGGCGGAGCGGCGGCGCGCAGCAGCTCGCCGAGATCTACTCCGACCCGATGCTCGCCGACCTCGGCGTTAGCCGGTACGGTTGATCGAACTTTCCGACAACGCACCCGCGGTGGCGGAAGGAATCGCGCGCCTCTACACCGCTCTTCCGCGAGCTTCAGCGCCAGCCGGTGCAGACCGAGCACGGCGGATCGGACCCTCGTGTGCTGATCACGCCCGAGACCTGGGTGCGCGACTACATCCAGGCCCAGCGCAACCATTGGCCGGAGCTGGAGGAAGCGTCCGAGACGCTTGGCGGCGCCCTCAATCACCCGCTGTCCACGGCCGAGCCGCTGCGCCAGCGGCTGAAGGACGCGTGGGGTGTCGAGGTGCGCGTTGTCGGTCCGGAAATCCTGGAAGACGCCAGTCAGCACTACGATCCCCAGCGCCGCGTGTTGATGCTGTCGACGCTGCTGCGGTCTGAGAACCGGCAGTTCGGGCTCGCCTATCAGCTGGCGCTGCTCGAATTCGCGCCGATCATTTCCCGGATGCTCGAAGCAGCTCGGCCGCCCGATCCCGGCAGCCGGCGCCTGCTCCACATGAGCTTCGCAAACTATGCCGCGGGGGCGATCATCATGCCCTACGGCAAGTTCCTGCGCGCGGCTGAAGAGCATCGGTACGCGATCGACAGGCTGTGCGCGCAGTTCGGTGCAAACGTCGAGCAGGTGGCCCACCGCCTGACGACCCTGGGACGGTCGGGCGCGAACGGCGTGCCCTTCTTCATGCTTCGCGTCGATCCGGCGGGAAACATCTCGAAGCGCTATGCAGGCGAGAGCTTTCCCTTTTCGCACTTCGGCGGGACATGCCCACGCTGGCACCTCCACGCCGCATTCCAGACGCCCGGTCAGACGATCCGGCAGCTTATAGAAACGCCGGACGGGCAGCGCTTCTTCACGATCAGCCGGACTATCGAGCGGCCGATACGGCCCGACCTTCGCGACGATGCGCTCCTCGCGATCGGACTCGGCTGCGACGTCAAATACGCGAAACGGATAGCCTACGCGGATGGCCTGGACCTTGTTGAGTACGCCGGCGACGCCCGTCGGACCCGCCTGCGCGATTTGCCCCAGGCTTCAGTGCCCTTACCGCGCCACGCCGCCAGCGGGCCACATGCTGGCCGTTAAAACCGGAAGTCGATTTCGCCTTACCCGTTCGTGCCCAGCTAAGGCGCGACGGGTACCCGCTCGAGCGCTTCACGATCCCATTCCGCGAGGCCCGCTGCAGCCTCATAGGCCGACTGGAGGAACTCGCCGAGCACTAGCTCGGGGTCGGACGATGACCGCACTTCACAATAGGGCAGCACGAATTCTCCAAAAGTGTCGTCGTAGTGCCCATGCCGGACCGACGCCTCCTGATAGCCCGTCGGCGCCGGGTAGATATAGGCGTAGAAGAAGGGCTCGGCCGCCGTTGCGCCGCCCGCCCAGAAGCCGCCGCTGGCGACTTCGTGGCTGTACGCTTCGCGCGTGATGCGGTCTGGAAGGCCCGGCATCCCGCCGGGGTGCGGCGGCGCCTTTCGCCCGGTGAAGCGGCTGACGGCGAGATCGAACGCGCCCCACCATAGCTGCACCGGACTCGACTTGCCGATGAAACCGGCACGGTAGTGCTCGAACACTGGAAGCATGGCTGCGAATGCTTGGCGAAGGCGATCGGCGGAATTGCGGTCGTAGTCTCGGCGGACAGTGTCGGCCGCGAACGGCACCGCATTCTCGATCTCGCTTGGGATGCCGTTGAAGCTGGCCGGCAGACGATGCTTGTCGAGCATACGGACCAGCTCAGAATGGATCGCGGCAATGCTGTCGAGCTGTAGAGAGACCTCGTCCCTCGTCTGATCGCTCGCCCAGAGGACAATAGCCTGCTCGCACAGATCCAGCCGAACCGTGAAGGTGCGGCCGTCCCCTGCCGAAGTCGGCAGAGTCTCGAACCCATTGGCGACCGGCTGCAGCGCGACATGCCAGCCGTGGTTCGTCCAGGGCGCGTGTGCAACGCGGATCTTGCCCAGCAGCTGCGCTGCTAGGTGCAGGATCGCGAAAGTCTCGTGGTCACGTTCGACGCTCAGTTCAGGCCAGTCGGTCACGCGCGCGCCATAACACGCCTTTGCAATTCTTGCGCGGGCCCGGCTAAGGCCCCGATCATGATCGATACGGAAACCATGCTCGACCGGATCGCCGCCGCGGACAATCTCGGCGACTTGGAAGCCATGCGCGTATCGGCGCTCGGTAAGGCCGGTTCCATCACTGCGCTGCTCAAGTCGCTGGGCTCGATGGAGCCCGGCGAGCGCGCGGCGGAAGCGCCGAAGATCCATGCCCTGCGTGAAACGGTTACGAGCGCAATCGCAGGCCGCCGGGCAATCCTCGAAGCGGCCGAGCTGGAGCGAAAACTCGCCACCGAGAAAATCGATCTTTCAATGCCCGCTCCAGAGAGCGTCTCCGGAACGGTGCATCCGGTCAGCCAAGTAATGGACGAGCTTGCGGAGATCTTCGCCGACCTTGGCTTCACCGTTGCCGAAGGACCGGAGATAGAGACGCAGTGGTACAATTTCACCGCCCTCAACATGCCGGAGAACCATCCTGCGCGGGCGATGCAGGACACATTCTACCTTGAGCCACGCACGCCGGACGAGGAACCGCGCGTGCTGCGCACCCACACGTCGCCCGTCCAAATCCGGGCCATGGAGAAGCAGGGCGCCCCCGTCTACGCAATCGCTCCGGGCCGTGTGTACCGCTCTGACAGCGACGCGACCCACACGCCGATGTTCCATCAGGTCGAGGGACTGGTGATCGATCGGTCGATCACACTCGGCCATCTCAAGTGGACGCTCGAGACCTTCCTCAAGGCGTTCTTCGAGCGGGACGATATCGTGCTGCGGATGCGCCCGTCCTATTTCCCGTTCACTGAGCCGTCGGCCGAGGTCGACGTCGGCTGGTCGATGGAGAAGGGTCGCCGCGTCGTCGGTGGTCAGCAAGGCTGGATGGAGGTGCTCGGCTCAGGAATGGTCCATCCGCGCGTTATCGCCAATTGCGGCCTGGATCCCAACGAATGGCAGGGCTTCGCGTTCGGCTGCGGCATCGATCGTCTGGCGATGCTGAAATATGGGATGGACGACCTGCGCGCCTTCTTCGACGGCGATATCCGCTGGCTGAAGCATTACGGCTTCCGAGCGCTGGACGTGCCAACTCTTACCGGCGGAGTAGGCGCATGAAGTTCGGCCTGAGCTGGCTCAAGGAGCATCTCGAAACCGATGCGTCGGCCACCGAAATTGCCGACAAGCTGACGAATATCGGGCTCGAGGTTGAGGAGGTCACCAACCCTGCAGAAGCACTCGCGCCCTTCCGGATTGCGCGGGTGCTGACGGCGGAAAAGCACCCACAAGCCGACAAGCTGCAGGTCCTCACCGTCGACGCGGGCACCGGTGAGCAGATCCAGGTCGTCTGCGGTGCGCCCAATGCACGCCCAGGCATGCTCGGCGTGTTTGGCTCGCCGGGGGCTTATGTGCCCGGTAGCGGTCTTACCTTGAAAGTGGCCGCCATCCGCGGCGTCGAGAGCCGCGGCATGATGTGCTCGTCGCGCGAACTGGAGCTGGGCGACGACCATAGCGGCATCATCGAGCTCCCGGACGATGCGCCGGTCGGGAAGGCTTTCACGCAATATGCCGGGCTCGACGATCCGGTGTTTGACGTGAACGTCACCCCGAACCGCCAGGACTGCATGGGCGTTCGGGGCATCGCGCGCGATCTGGCCGCCGCAGGCGTCGGTACGCTCAAGCCGCTCGCCGTTCCGCAGATCGAAGGAAGCTTCAACTCTCCGTGCCGATCCGCATTCAGGATGCGGACGGCTGCCCGGCATTCTTTGGCCGCGCGATCCGCGGGGTCCGAAATGGCCCGTCGCCAGAGTGGATGCGGCGGCGCCTGAAGTCGGCAGGCCAGCGTCCGATCTCGGCCCTCGTCGACATTACCAATTATGTGATGCTCGATCATGGCCGGCCCGCGCACGCCTACGACATTGCCAAGCTGACGGGGGGCCTCACCGCGCGCGCCGCGCGCCACGGCGAGAAGGTCCTCGCGCTCAACGAAAAGGAATATGTCCTCGAGCCGTTCATGACGGTGATCGCCGACGAGCGGCAGGTTCACGATATTGGCGGCATCATGGGTGGCGAGGATTCAGGCGTCAGTGACGCGACCACCGACGTAATGCTGGAGGTGGCGTATTTTACCCCGGAGCGCATCGCGCGAACCGGCCAGGCGCTTGGGCTCACAAGCGACGCCCGCAGCCGCTTCGAGCGGGGCGTCGACCCCCGGTTCCTCGACGACGGCCTTGCGATCCTCACCGGGCTGATCCTCGACATCTGCGGCGGCGAGCCCTCTGCCGCGATACACGCTGGCCAGCCGCCGATCGATCGACGCACCGTCCACTTCGATTTCCGCCGCACAAAAATCCTCGGCGGCATCGACGTTCCCGATGAACGCCAACGGGAGATCCTCACCAATCTGGGTTTCGAGGTGAATGGATCGGAAGTGACTATTCCTACCTGGCGGCGCGATGTTGAAGGCCAGGCTGATCTGGTCGAAGAAGTCGCGCGCATCGAGGGTTACGACAATGTCCCGGCAACTCCGCTCGACCGCACTCCGGGAGTCGCGAAGCGCACGGCAACCCGTTCGCAGCTGATGGAGTGGCAAGCCCGTCGCACTGCAGCTGCGCGCGGGCTCGATGAGGCTGTCACTTGGAGCTTTATCTCTGATCGGGAAGCGGACGCATTCGGCGGCGGCGACTGGCGTGTTGCCAATCCAATCAGCGAAGAAATGAAGGTCATGCGACCTTCGCTACTCCCCGGGCTGATTGCGGCCGCACGGCGGAACCTCGACCGAGGGGCAGCGTCGGTCCGCTTGTTCGAACTCGGACGGCGTTATCTGGCTGACGCGGAACATCCGACGCTAGGTCTGCTCCTGGCCGGAGAGCGACGCTCGCGGGAATGGCAGTCGGGCAAGGCGCAGCAGTTCGACGCATTCGACGCGAAGACGGAGGTCAGCGCGCTTCTTGATGCAGCGGGCGCGCCGGTCGCGAACCTGCAGGTGTTCCCTGATGCCGGCCCGAACTGGCACCCCGGCCGCTCCGCCAGACTGGGCCTCGGGCCGAAGACGATTGTCGCCAGCTTTGGCGAGCTGCACCCGAGGCTGCAGAAGGAGCTGGACGCGCCCGCGGGAGCTGTGGCTGCCGAAATATATTTGGACGCAATACCTGCGCCACGGACGAGCGGACGTGCTCGTTCCGCATATTCTCCTCCGGCATTACAGGCGATTTCCCGCGACTTCGCGTTCATCGTGCCGGCAGATCTATCCGCCGACAATTTGCTCCGCGCGATCCGAGGAAGTGACAAGACGGCGATCGCTGGCGTTCGGCTGTTCGACAGGTTCGAAGCTGCCGACGGGCTCTCGTTGGCCGTCGAGGTGACTATGCAGCCGACCGACAAGAGCTTCACGGACGAGCAGATCGGCGAGATTTCGCTGCGGATTATCGGTGCGGCGGAGAAGCTAGGCGCTCGTCTCAGGAGCTAGTTCGAGCGCGTTGATCGCTCGGTGCACCCGCTGCTCGATCTCGTCGCGCTTCAGTCCGGCAGGAATCGTCTCGCCGACCTTGAAAGTGACGACGCCGGGGCGGTGCACCAGTCCCTGCCCCCACAGACGCCCCGTATTCACGGCGACGGGAACGACGGGCAAGCCGAGCGCTCGGTAGAGACCTGCGAAGCCCGGCCTAAGTGGCGGTGTTTGGCCGGCTGGCACACGTGTTCCCTCCGGATAGATGATTACCGATCGACCCGTTTCGAGCGCCTGCTTTCCGGCCGCTACCAGGTCCCGCAACGCCTTCGCGCCAGCCGACCGCTCCACGGGAATGACGCCATAACGTCGCGTCAGCAGCCCGAAGAGCGGAATGTCGGAAAGCTCCTTCTTGAGCACGATGACCGGCAGCCGGGCCAGCCGAACCATTTCCAAAGTCTCGTACATCGACTGATGTTTGACTGCGATCAGGTAGGGTCCTTGCGGAACTTCCCCGTCGACGCGGGAAGTGATCCCGAGCACGATACGTGCGAGCCAGTGGTTAAAGGCGGCCCAGGTCCCGACGATGGCCCATGTCGCTCCGGGACCGAACAAGCTCGCAATGAGGCCGGCAAGCACGAGAACAAAAGTCGCGGGATAAAAAATCGCCCCATAGACGATCGAACGAAGCAGGGACATTAGAGGTCGGCCCACACCGCGATCCGCCGCAGCACATACTTATTGTACTCGCCGAATAAAGTGAGAAAGCTCGGCTCGCTACGCACCGCGTCGGTGACGACATGGTACTTAGAGCCGAGTTCCTTCTCGAACTCGTAGCGGGCGCGGCGCATGTGCCAGTCGCTTGTGATCAGCCGAAGCGAACGAAAGCTGTGCTGGTCGAGCCACCGGTGCGCCTCTTCCGCATTCGTTCGCGTGTCGACGGACTCGCTGCCGAGGTCCACGCAACATTTGATCAGCTTATCGTCCACTTTCAGTCGCGTGGCCAAGTCCGCCTTCGTCACTGACGGATCAGCACCGGCGATCAGCAGGCGCTTCACTCTGCCGTTCCGAAGAACATCGGCGCCGTGCTCGATGCGTCCGCTTCCACCGGTGAGCACGACAGCCGCGTCGCTAACCGGGGCGCCAGCCTGGGCGGGTTTCCCGAGTGTAAAGGCAAAAACGACGAAGCCGACCAGGTAGAGTAGCAGGACGAGCGAAAGAAAACGGCTGATCATAGAGCCTGCCGCAATGCGGCGAGAACAGCCGTTCGGGCAACCCATGTCGCGAGCACCGTCAGCGCTAGTGGGAGCAAGGAGAGCAGGACGAGATCGATGCCCGAGAGCGTCGCGCCGCCAGTCAACTCCCCCGCGAAAGCCGCGCCCGTCGCCAGAAGCAGCAGGACGAGCGCCGCGGCCATTGCACCGACCATGCTCCCGATCAGCGCATCGATCGCGATCTTGCGTTGGAACAGGTCAGTGACTTGGCGATCCGTCGCGCCGATGCCGTGCATCACCTCGATCGTGGAGCGATGAGTATCCAGCGCACCACGCGCTGCGAGAACGACGGCGGCACAGGCCGCTGCGGTCAGCAGAACGACAAGGCCGAGAGCGACCCATTGGAGCACGCGCAATGATTGAAGGAGCGGACCCACAGCTTCGCGATGCGCCGAGACCTGCGCGTCCGGAGCGACCGCCTGCACCCGCTTCTGGATCGCCGCCAAATTCGCGTCGGCCCGAACATCGAAGTTGATAAGCGCCGGGACGGGCAGGTCGGCGCTGGCGGCAGCAGGACCGAGCCACCGCTCCAAAGTGTGGCGCATTTCGCTTTCCGGAACCGCCTCGGCGGACGCCACGCCCGGTGCCGAGCGGAGCGCCTCGAGCGTGGCGCCAAGGTTGGCGCCGCCCGCAGGCACCTCAACCGAATAGCGGGCCTCGATAGCATTCGAGAGCACGCTCGCGGTGTTCGCCAGCGCCAGTCCGGCCGCGGCAATGATCATGATGGAAAAACTCATGATTGCGACGACCCAAGCGGTCGGCCCCCGCATCCTGCCGTCGCCCAAGAGGCGTCGCTGCGCCGGAGAGGCGAAGAGCCACTCAAGCATTACGCGTCGTTCCGCGCCGGACGCGGTGGATTACGCAGCGTTCCGGTGGGGTCCACGATCGAGCCATGCTCGAGGCGAATAAGCCTCGCGCCGGGTGTCGCATTGATCAGTCCCACGTCGTGCGTCGCAACGACGACGGTCGTGCCTAGCCGGTTCAACGCTCCGAACAGGTGCATCAGCCGCTGCGCCATTTCGGAATCTACGTTGCCTGTCGGTTCGTCGGCGACGAGCAGGTCCGGACGATTGATCACTGCTCTCGCGATAGCGACACGCTGTTGCTCCCCCCCGATAACGTCGGCGGCCGTGCGCTCGCGCGATCGGCAAGACCCACCCACGCCAGCATTTCGCGGACGGGGCCCTCAACCTGCTCCTCGGTGGCGCCTGAAATCCTGAGCGGCAGGGCCACGTTATCGAAGGCGGATAGATGGCGCACCAGTCGGAAGTCCTGGAACACGACGCCGATGCGCCTGCGGAAATGCGGAGGGATTTGCGTGGCGCGTCGGTCAGCTCTTCGCCGAACAGGCGGATCCGGCCGCGCGTCGGCCGCTGCGCGAGATAGAGCAACTTCAGCAGGGAAGGTCTTCCCGGCGCCGGACGGGCCGGTAAGGAAATAGAAGCCGCCATGTCCAAGGCGAAAGTCGAGGTCGCGCAAAACCTCTGCGCCCGTGCCATAACGAAGCCCGACACTGTCGAATTCGGCCACTTCGGACAGAATTGTCCCCCCTACCCCAATTGCGCGTGGCGATCGTTTCGCAAGACCCCGCGCCTTGCCAAGCACCGCCTATTCCTGTTTACCCTGCGCTCAATTTCCCGGAAGAGGCCTTTTGTCCGAATGATCCTCCACCTGTCCAAGTTGCGGCACGCAATATGTGGTCAAGGACGGTGCCATTCCTCCGCAGGGTCGACAAGTTCGCTGCGCATCGTGCAAGCATAGCTGGCGCAGGGCCCGGAAAAGAGCGCGCAAAACGAGCCTGGCGATGCCCCGTCCTTCGCTGAAACCGAGGAGGAATTGTCAGACCGGCGGGATGACGAATCGATCGCCGAAGCGACACTGATCGAACCCCGGAGCGGTCCCGAAGCGGAAGAACGCGCGTACGAAGAAGCGATGGCCGAGCAATCGGAAGAACCGGTTGCCACTGACGCGAATGGACTTGCCGGCACGCCGAAACTGAACACCAGCGCGAAGTTGCTCAATATCTGGCTGAAATCGAGCGCAGGAGCTTTCGGCGGACCTTGGTGGCGCGTCACCGGTTGCGGCGGATTGGAGCCAGCCACCGCTAGCTGAAGCCGCGGACGATGAGTTCACCCCCTTCCCCTTGGTGACGACATCGACACCCGTCGGCGCAGCCCGATCCTTACCATTTTCGTCATTTTGCTGATCGTCGTGACGCGGCGGCTTTCTACTTTCTTGCGCCTCCTGACGTGAAGGCGCGGTTAGGGCTAGCGACTGGCGGAGCGAGCCCACTAGCGCTCGTCACGACGCACATGGATCGGCAGAAGCTCGAGAGCGGTAACGAGCTGACCGTCACGGGCCGGGTGATAAACCCGACAACGAAGGAGCAGAATGTTCCGCCAATCCAGGCGCAGCTTCGCAGCCGCGGAGGCCAAGTTGTCTATAGCTGGACAATCGCTCCGCCGGCCCGGACGCTGCCGCCAAACGCAAGCGCCAGCTTCAACAGCGCCGAGGTCAACGTCCCGCCAGGCGGCGACGAACTGACAATCACCTTAGGGCCGAAGACCTAAGAAAGTGATTTCTATTCGAATTCGATGAGCCGCGCCGAGTGTGCGGCGCCTTCAGTGTGCACGATGGTCTTGCGCGACCATGGCGCTCGCCGCCGATCGCTCCCTGCCCGAGCCGCAGCCGAACGCCGCTGACGCGACGCCTACGACGGCAATCGCCTGAGCCGTCGCGCCGATGCGCGGCGGCGGGCGATCGACTTGGGGCGCGAATGAGGCAATTGCAGCAGCAGCGAGCAACATGTTCACGATCGTTAACGAGTATTGCGGTCAATGGTAAATCCCGCGTTAGGCATTGTTCCAAAACGGAGCGAAATAACCGTCGCCGAGACGCCATTGCGCCCCTTCAGAGGCTTTGCTAGACGCGCCGCCTTGCCAGTGGCGGCGCTGTTCGGTCTGCCTGCCTTTTCATGACGTGCGGTCGTGGCGGAACTGGTAGACGCGCAGCGTTGAGGTCGCTGTGGCCGAAAGGCCGTGGAAGTTCGAGTCTTCTCGACCGCACCATTTCAAGATCATGAGCAGAGATCCGGCCCGGTCAGAGGCTGGGCCGGGCACCATGCTCACTCTCGTCGCCGAACGGCTATTTCTGGGTTGTGATGGTTGTCGGTGGAGCGGCTGAAGCGACCACGGCGAGCGATCGCACCTGGATGGCACCCAATCTCACGATCGACTTGTCATCGGTGATCTTGAGGGTGACACCGACTTCCGCGGAAATCTTGGCTGCTGCGGCTGAAGCCTTCGAGATCCGCACCAGATAGCTGCCGTACGGCACCCGTTCGAAGAGGAAGAAGCCGTCGAAATCGGTCCTCGCGGTGCTTACAATCTTGCCGGCATCGTCGACGAGCTCGAGGTCGAGCCCTTCGAAGCCAAGGCCGCCGCTTTTAACCAACGCACCTTCGATATCGCCGCCGCCCACAAGGCCAATCTGAATGTCAGCTGGCACGCCCGGGGCGCGGCACAACCACCTGCAGCGCCTTCTTGGGCACCAGCATCGGGTCCGAAATGCTCGTCTGATCGAGACCGACGGCCACCGGCTGGTAGGCGGTAAGGCCACCAATCGTCACCGAACCGCGCGCGTTGGTCGTACGGTCCGAGCGGATTGTCCCCGTCGTAATCATGACGCCCTTCTCGAACGGCTCCAACGGATCGCGAACGCCATTATCGTTGAGATCGCGATAGACGG
>CAVVWY010000018.1:2500-116335 GCA_963752025.1 uncultured Alphaproteobacteria bacterium
GATAGTCCCACTTCCGGCGGCCAAAGGGAAGCCGTGCCACAGCCCGATCCGCTACCCAGCCCGCGACATTCGATGCTTCGGCGCTTCTGGCGGATATTCCGCCTGCTCGCGCTGCTCTCGATCATCATCGCGGCCATTGCCGTGGTCATGGTCGCGCGCGGCGATCCCGACAACGCACGTCCATATGCTTATCGCGACTGCGCTCGGCGTCAGTCTTACCGTGCTTCTCGGCACCGGGTTGATGACGCTCATCTTCCTGAGCTCCTCAAGCGGGCACGACGACGAGGCATCGGCCATAATTCATCAGGAGAACGACCAGCAATGACCGATCTTGAACGCGCGCCCGTGCTGCGCGTGATGCCCGGGCCAGGCGACATCAATGCCAACGGGCACATCTTCGGCGGCTGGGTTCTGAGCCAGATGGATATCGCCGCCGGGCATCGTCGCGTCCCGCCGCGCGCGCGGACCCGTGGCAACGGTTGCCATCGAGGCGATGAAGTTCATTGCCCCGATTCACCTGCGCGATCTGATCTCGGTTTATGCCGAGGTCGAGCGGGTTGGCCGCACGTCGATGGGCGTAAGGATAGAGGTCGTGGCGCACCGCGACCTTGGAGCGACCGAAGTGAAGGTCACCGAAGGCCTGTTCACCTTCGTCGCCCTGGATGCGGATAACCGGCCGAGGCCGATCGAACCGGCTTAAGCGGCAGGCGCGATCTCGTCCTCGCCATCGGTCGGCCGCGGCCTGCGTGCGCGGCGCGGGCGGGGCGCGGGAGCTTCCTCGGCTAGACTCTTCGACGCCGATCGACGGCGGAAGCACATCGAGCGGAAGGCTATCGTCCCGCCGTTTAGCCGCGGCTGCTCGCCCTGCTCATCGCTGTCGTTGGCCGAACGATCGTCGCGGTTGAAACGGCGCGGCTCGCGCTCGCGGCGATTTGGCCGAGCGCCGCGCTCCGGCCGTTCCTGACGCTCCGGGCGTTCTTGGCGATCCTGTCGCTCGTAACGCTCCTGGCGATCGTCGCCGGCGCCAGCTTCGGCCTCCGCGCCCTCAAACTCCTCGTCGCCTTCATCCTCGTCGAGATCTTCGCCGCGTTGGCGACGTCTGATCGTCGAACCGGGCGCGGCTTTCGCTCAGCACCCGAAAATAATGGTCGGCGAACTGAAGATAATATTCGGTCTGGACCCGGTCGCCTGCGAGTTGCGCGTCGCGTGCCATGCTCTTGTATTTCTCGAGCAGCTGGGCGGCGTTGCCGCGCTGGCGATTGTCCTGCCGGTTTCCCGGCTGTCCGCCGAGATTCTGGCCCCGCTGTCCCCCACGACCGCGCCTGCGGCCGCCCTGACGATTATTGATCAAATGCCTACGTCCTTACGAGTAGTCGCTAGCCCCTTTGGCCTCAGTCGAGGCAGGGTCGGCGCCGACAAGCGGCCGCTGCTCCTGACCCTCTCGTTCCGGTCTGCGCTCAAAGCGCGGGTTGAACGGCCGATTGCGTCGGGGGTTGGAACGGGATGCGCTCTGCAGCTTTCGTGGTGGAGCGGGCCCGGCCCTGACCCATGATGTAGTGCGCCCGACACCTTATGCCAAGCGATTTTCGTATCAAACCCAGGTTAACAATAGCGCGCGATCGCCGTCCGGCGAGGTCCTGCGCGACCTTCGCGCTGCGAGTCCGTCGCGCGCGAGCAAGCGCGGTGACGGCGGCGGCCTGATCATGGCCGATCTCGACCGCCGCAAGGCCGCCCTTTCAGCAGCCGTGGCAGCTGCGGCGCGAGCGCGCGATAGGCGTCGAGGCCTTCCTCGCCCGCGAACAAGCGCTTCGTCCGGCTCGAACTCGCGAACGCCCGGCCCGACCTCGGCCCCTTCCGGAACATAGGGCGGATTGCACAGGATCAGATCGAATTTCTCGACCAGCCCCTTGGCCCAATTGCCCTGCGCCGAACTTCACGCGCGGCTCGAACCCGAGCCGGCGGGCGTTGGCCGAGGCATAGGACAGAGCGCTGGCGAGAGACATCGATGCCCAGGCCCGTCGCGTCCGGCCAGACGTCCAGCGCGGCAAGCAGCAACGTTCCGGGCCCAGTGCCGAGGTCGAGGATCCGCTTCGGCCCTTCCGTGCCCTCGAAATGCTCGATCGCCGACGCGATCAGCACTTCGGAATCCGGCCGCGGCACGAGCACGCCGGGCCCGACGTGAAGCTCGATGTTCCAGAAGGCGCGGCGCCCAGTGATGTAGGCGACTGGCTCGCCGGCCTTGCGCCGCTCGACCATGTCCCAGAAGCGCTCCGGCACCTCCGGTCGGGCGGCGAAAGCAGCAGCCGGTCGCGGTCGATGTGCAGCGCCTCGGCCATCAGCAGCTCGGAATCGAGCCGCGCCGTATCGCTGCTCTCTCAAGCTGGCGCGCGGCATCGGCCAGCGCGCGGGCGATGGGCTTCACGCCTCCTCCAGGCCTGCGAGACGCTCCGCTTCGTCCTCCGCGACGAGCGCATCGATGATCTCGCTCGAGCCCGGCCCTTCGAGCACCTCATCGAGCTTGTGCAGCGTGAGGTTGATCCGGTGGTCGGTGACCCGGCCTTGCGGGAAATTGTAGGTGCGGATCCGCTCGGAACGGTCGCCCGATCCGACCATCGACTTGCGCGCGCCGGCGCGCTCGCTCGCCAGCCGCTCGCGCTCCATTTCGAACAGCCGCGTGCGCAGCACCTTCAACGCCTTGGCCTTGTTCTTGTGCTGCGACTTCTCGTCCTGCTGGATGACGACGAGGCCGGTCGGAAGGTGGGTGATGCGGACCGCGCTGTCGGTCGTGTTGACCGACTGCCCGCCGGGCCCGGACGAGCGGTAGACGTCGATCCGCAGGTCCTTGTCGTCGATCTGGACGTCGACGTCCTCGGCTTCCGGCAGCACCGCGACCGTCGCCGCCGAAGTGTGGATGCGGCCGCCGCTTTCGGTCGCCGGCACGCGCTGCACGCGATGGACGCCGCTTTCGAACTTCAGCTTGGCGAACACGCCCGCGCCGTTGATCGAGGCGATCGCCTCCTTGTAGCCGCCAACCTCCGATGCGCAGGCGGAGATCAGTTCGAACCGCCAGCCCTGCTCTTCCGCGAAGCGCTGGTACATGCGCAGCAGATCGCCGGCGAACAGCGCTGCCTCGTCGCCGCCCGTGCCGGCGCGCACCTCGAGCATCGCGGCGCGTTCGTCCGCCGCGTCGCGCGGCAGCAGCTTGATCGCCAGCGCGCGCTCCGCCGAGCGGCAGCTTGTGCCTGATCTCTTCGGCCTCCGCCGCGGCCATTTCCTTGAGCTCGGGCTCGGCCGTAGGATCGGGGAGCATGCCGGTCAGCACCTCGAGCTCGGCGCGCAGCCGCCGCACTTCGCGCGCGGCAGCGGCGACCGGCTCGATCGCCGCATAGTCCTTCGACAACCGCACGAATTCGTCGGGCGCCAGGTTCCCGCCGCCATGGCATCGGCAAGCTCCTGCCTCCTCGCCTCGATCGAGGCGATCCGTTCTGACGAAATCTGGGTCATCGCGCGATCGCTTCCCCGATGAGATCGAGCGACACTGAGCGCTGCTCGCCCGTCGCAAGATCCTTGAGTTGCGCCTCACCCCGCTCCAGTTCGTCATCGCCGATGATCACAGCGTAAGCAGCCCCTGCCGCGTTGGCGCGGCTAAGCCGCTTCTTCATATTGCCGCGATAGGCCATCTCCGTCGCGATACCCTCGCGACGAAGTCCAGCGGCGATGCGCTGCGCCTCGGCCTCGGCCCGCGCGCCAAGCGGCACAATGGCAACGGAAGGCTTCTCCGGCTCAGGCGCGGCGATCATCATCGACAGCCGTTCGATGCCCGCAGCCCATCCTACGGCCGGTGTATGCGGGCCGCCGAGCGCCTCGATCAGGCCATCGTAGCGGCCGCCGGCGAGCACCGTTCCCTGCGCTCCGAGCCGGTCGGTGATGAACTCAAACGCCGTATGCCGGTAATAATCGAGGCCCCGTACCAGGCGCGGCGCTCGTTCCCACTGAACGCCGGCGGCAGTCAGGCCTTCTGTGACCTGAGCGAAGAAATCGGCGGCCTCCGCAGTCAGGAATTCATCGATCGGCGGTGCCGCATCGACGATCGGCCAGTCTTCATGCGCCTTGCTGTCCAGGATGCGTAGCGGGTTGCGTTCGAGCCGCGCCTGACTATCCTCGCTAAGCGCCGAAGAGTGGCTCCGGAAGTGCTCGTACAGAGCATCTCGCCACGCAGTCCGCGTCTCCGGATCGCCCAAGGTGTTCAGCTTCAGGATTGCGCCATCGATGCCCAGCTCCTTGAGTAGTTGATCGGCAAGGCAAAGGAGCTCCACATCCGCCTGAGGTTCGCTCGCGCCGATGATCTCTGCATCGAGCTGATGGAACTCGCGGAAGCGCCCCTTCTGCGGCCGCTCGTACCGAAACGCCGAGCCGGCCGTCGCGACCTTTAACGGCGCGAACTGCTGCCAACCTTCGCTCAGATAAGCGCGGCAAATTCCGGCGGTGAGCTCTGGGCGAAGGGTGATCGGTTCCCCGCCCCGGTCTTCGAACGAGTACATTTCCTTCGAGACCACATCAGTAGTCTCGCCGATTGTGCGCGCGAACACTGCCGTATGCTCGATCGTTGGCACCTCAACCCGCTTGAACCCGTACAGCCGGCGAACGCGATCGAAGGTCTCGACCACCCTCGCTAGGCGATCGGCCTCTTCTCCTAGCAAACTCTGCGTGCCCCGCACGGGCTGAACGGACGTCATCGCGCGGCGCGCTAAAGCAAATTTCGGCGAATTGCCAAAAACTTCCTCAGATGCATTGCGATCAAGGAAGTTGCCGCTGCTCAAACCTTTGCAGCTGCTCCCGATAATAGCTCGCGGGCAGGAATTGCTTCCGGATGCTGAGCATGAACGTGCGGCCGAGCGGGTCGAGCATTTCCGGTGCGTAGCCGATCGGAATGTCGCCCGCCGCGTTTCGCACCTTCGGCTGCGTGTTGAAGATGTTGCCTACCTCGAACCGGATGGAGCTTCCGGCGAGCCACGGATGCTTGGCGACGATCGCGAGGTCTTGGCCGACAATGGCGAACAAGCGCAGGTCGAAAGTGGCCACCGGAGAGAAGTGCAGCATGTCTCCGGTGATGGTCTTCACATTCGTCGCACTGCGCCAATTCGCGCCGATCCGAGCGCCGACACCGTGGTTCGACCAACCCGCCTGCGCTTGCACCTGGTGCCGAGGCTGACCGCCCGTCTGGCCGATCGCGGAATCATAAAGGTAATCGAGTTCCGGAAGATCGCTCCGGACGACCGCTCTATCAACAAGGGTAATGGTGTCGGTGAGTGAGAACGTCAGGCGCCCGTTATAACCCACCGCCGGAACACTGGGGGCTCCGGCCCTATTTGGTGAGGCGGCCGCGGCCTTCGGAACGTCAATCCCAGCAGATCGGGCGCCCGCTAGTATCTTCTCGATCTCGGAAGCCGAGACGCGTCGTGATCGCAGCGGCTTGGTGAAATCGAAGCCGACCTGCAGCGTATTACGACCCGCCCGATCGAAATTGACGGGGCGCAAGTCGACGCTCAGCAGATTGCCCGTGGGACCACGGAGGAAGCGTTCGGGGAATGCCGCCTCGAGGATCGGCGAAACGGTGAGGTCGGAGATCGGCCGATCGATGCTCACGCGCGCGTAATCGGCACGCAGCTTGAAATCGATCGTGTCAAATGGCTGCCACGAGCCGCTGATATCGAGGATATTCCGCCGCTCAGTTCTTAGGTCCGGGTTGCCGCCGGTGACCACTGCTACCCGCGGCACGACACCCGTCGTAAAGTCGAATATCCGCGTGCCGGGCGTCTGCACGAAAGGATCGCCGAGCTGACGAACGGTGGGCGCCTGCTCTTCTGGATTCCAGCTGGCCAAGAGGTTGAGCCTTGCGGCAGGTGACCAGTTCGCACCCGCGCCGATCCTGGTGAGCATTCCGAAGTCCGAAAGCTCATCCACCTGCGCATTGCCGTTAATGGTCAGGATTGCCCAGGGCACCGAGCGCGCGGCCGCGATGAGCGATTGGAACATCGAGGCTCACGCCCGCGGTTCCGGTTGTTCGGCTCGTCGAACCGGGCGGCGGCGTCACAAAGTTCGGCTCTTGATCGTTATCCAGATGGCCTGCCGAGGCAGCCGCGCGCAGCGTCATGTCGACGAACCCCGCCGGCAAGGCGAACAATTCTCCGTTGAGCGTTCCGTCGACGCTCGCGAGAGCACGGGTGGATGCGGCACTTCCGGGGGCGAAGAACACCCCAGCGTTGTCGGTGCGTGTTTCGCTGTGATCGACGTTGGCGTTGCCGGCGAGATTCCAGTGCCATTTGCTCGCGTCGCCGCTCAAGGTGCCGCCCACATGCAACGTCTCTGACGTCGTATCGCGGTTGAGCTCGGCCGGAAGTTCTTGGGAAAGGCCGCTCAACCCATGGCCCTCATCGAAATCCGCTTCGATGTTCCCTGTGGCTTCGATATTGTGAGGCAAGTCCCTGCTCACCGTAGCCGTCCCGCGCACCTTGAACTCGGATGGCAGGAGAAGTCCGACGGCACCGGTGCCCTGCGTGTCATATTGTTGCTGAACGAGGCTCCGCTGCGCCCCGCTGAGGATGTCGTCACTTCCGACGTGGAGGTTGATTGTCGTGCGGCTATCGTTGTCGAGCAAAATGTGCGTGCCGTTCGCACTGCCGCCCGCAAAACCTTGCTGCGAAGCCTTGTTCGCAGACGCCTGCGCAATCGTCGAGACGAAGTGCTTCTGGAGCACCACGTTCACCACCTTTTCGTCGGGCGGATAGCCGTATTTCAGCGCGACTTCCTCCGGCAGGATGTCGACTCGCGAAATGGCCTCGATCGGAATGTCGCGAAGTTCCCGATAGCTTGAAACCCTGCGGCCGTTCAGCAGGACAAGCAGGTTCGCACCGTTGCCCTGACGCGCTGCGCCGATCTGCGGTGCGATCGCATCCAACAACTCATCGAAGCTGGTTGCGCCGGTAGCCTTTACGTCCCGCGAATGGAGGATGTTCTGCGGTGGGATGTCGCCGACGACGGAGCCGCGGAGTCCTTTGCCGGTGACGACGACGTCCTCGTCGTCCGGTTCCGCGACATGGGTCCGCGCAGCAGGCGCCGCGGCCTGCTGCGCGTAAAGCTGCCAAACCGGGGCTGAAACGAAAGAGCCGAGGAGCAGCGACAGGCGGAGGGAGTGTCGCATGGCCGCCGCCATGCGACCGCTCACCTATCCTACCGTTGGCGCCATTGTGAACTTCCGGACAGGTTGGCCGAACCCATGGAGCTTAGCGCGTGGGCTGCTGACCCTGCTGCTGCTCCCGCTGGCGCTCCTGTCGGAAGAAAAGCTGGGCGGTGGCAAGAACAACTTGCGGAAGCTGATCATGACGGTCCGTCCGAGCGGGTTGAGCAGGTCCGCTTGATAATTGAGCGGGACCGCACCCATCGCATCGTGCACGTTGGGGCGGCTATTGAAGATGTTGGTCACCTCAAAGCGCACCTGCGTCGCCCGGAGCCAGGGATGCTTCACCACCACTTCCGGGATGTCACCGGGATTAGCGAACAGTCTAAGGTCAAACGTCGCAAGCGGCGAGAAGTGAAGATTGTCGCCGGTCAGGGTGCTCACATCGGTGCCGGTGCGGACATTCGCGGCGATGCGGGCGCCGAGCCCATTGTTGAAATAGCCGGCCTGCGCCTGGATCGTGTGCAGCGGCGTGCCGCCGGTTTGCCCCGCAGCGTCGCCGTGCCGGTAATCGAGGTCGAGCCCCGGCGCGATCGTCACCTTGTCGGCAAATGTGATCGTGTCGGTCAGCGAAAATGCGAGTTGTCCACGGCTGCCGTTCCCGCCGCCGCCGAAGCCGCCGAAACCTCCGCCGCCGCGACGGCCACCGGGCCCTCCGAACCCGCCGCCACCGGGTGGCAGGCCGCCGACGCCGGCTGCGCCTGCACCTTCTGGCGGCGGCCCACCGTCTCGGCCTTGTCCCTGCTGCCCCTGACCTCCGGCGCCGCTGCCCTGGCCGGTCGCCCCGCCACGAGGACCGAACCCGAACTGCTGACGCATCTGGTCGAGCACAGCCGGCGAAGGCCGCCGAGACTTGAGAGGCTTGCTGAAGTCGAACCCCAGCGTCAGCGAATCCCCTCCTGGAGCTGTCGAAATTGACCGGCCGCAGGTCGACGGCAAGTAGCTGGCCCGGCGTACAGTCTGCGGCATCCGCAGGGCAGCGCACGAACCGGTCCGGGAAAGCTGCTTCGACCTGCGGCGTCACGGAGATGCTCGAGATCGGCCGGTCGATCGTTTGATGGACGTAGTCGGCGCGCAGTGTGAGGTCCGTAATGGAGCTCGGCTTCCAATAGCCGCCGAGCTTGAACACCGTTCTCTTATCGGCGAGCAGGTTCGGATTGCCGCCGGTCAGTGTGGTTACCTCTACGGTCTGGCCAGTCGTGAAGTCGAAGATCCGGACGTCGGGTGTGGTCAAAAGCGGGTCGCCGAGCTGGTTGATCGTCGGGGCGCCCTCCTCGCGGGTCCAGCTCGTCACCGAAGTTGAGCCGGTCGACCGGGAAGAGTTCGCTCCTCCGCCGAACTTGGTCAACGTGCCGAAATCGGAAAGGTGATTGATCTCCGCATTGGCGCTCAGCGTCAGATTGCCGAGGGCGCTGAAATCACGCCCTCGCCGCGAGACCGGCAGATCGATGTTGACGGCCGCATTTCCAGCCGTTCGCGAAAGCGAGTTGGCCGTCGTGATCCCCTGACTGCCGCGATTGGTATCCAGGTTCATGGTGCTGGCGCCGACGCGGAACGTCGCGCCTGCATTGCCGGCCGGGAGCTTGAATAGGGTTCCGTTCGTCGTGGCCGTCAGATCGCCCGAAGTCGTGGTTTCTTTGGCACGATCGAGCGGAAAGGCGGCGACGTCGCGCTCCGTCTTGGTCGTGCCCTGCTCCCAATCGGCGTTGCCGGTGACGTTCCAGTGCCACTTCGCCTTGTCCCAATTGAGCGTCAGCCCGGCATGGGCCGTGTCGCTGTTGGTATGACGGCCAAGGACCTGCAACGTGTCCCTCCCGAGCCCGATAAGCGAGCGGCCCTCGACATGCTCCACCTCGGTGTTCAGCGTCGCCGAAACATCGCCAAGCACCTGCCTGTTCACGACGACCGAGCCACGAAAGTCCGCCTTGTTGCCGACCAGCGAGCGCGCGGAGAGTTGATCGGGAGACTGCCCCTCCTCCAGACGGATGTTGCGCTCCGCCTCCGTCAACATCGTATTGCCTTCGGCGTGGAGGTTGACCTGCGTCCGACCGTTCTTCTGGATCATCAGCCGATTAAGGTCGACGTTGCCGTTGGCATAGCCGCCATCGGTTGCGCCGCCTGCGCCCAGCTGCGCCACCGTCGAGCGGAACCGTGGCCGGAGGACAATGTTCACCACCTTCTGGTCGGCGCTGTAGCCATATTTCAGCGCGACTTCTTCGGGCAGGATCTCGACCCGCTGGATCGCTTCGGTCGGAATGTCCCGCATCTCGCGGAAGCTCGAAATACGCTGACCATTAAGCAGCAGCACCGGGCGGCCGCCCGTGCGTCCTTGGCTGCTCCCAATCTGCGGCGCGATGGCATCCAGCAGTTCATTGATGTTGCTTGCGCCGGTCGCCCCGGACATCGCGAGCGTCGAGCGTGTTCTCCGGCGGGATATCGCCGATGACCGATCCGCGCGGCCTGGCACCGACAACGACGATTTCCGGTTCTTCCGGCGCGTCCTCCGCATCGGCCGGAGCGCCACCGCCAGTAGCCTCGGTCGGCGCGGGAGTGGGAGTTGGCGCAGCAACTGCGGCCGCCGCAGGCTGCGACGTCGTGGAGCTGCCTGCAGGCTGATCGGAACCCTGCTGGGCTTGGGCTGGAGCGGCGATTGGAAACAGTAAGACGGTACTGACGAGCAGCGAGGATCGTATATTCATGGGCGGCTGAGCTAATCCGGGAAGGTGAACTGCGGCTGACAACGCAGTGAAGTTCGACAAAGTGCCCAATTCCGTCTGCAAAAGAGACGGAAAGTGCATTGCAGGAGCAAGCAAAGCCGCTACGGCCAGAATTGAGTTAGTATTCCTTCGAATTCATGGAGTTAATGTTGTTTCGCCGTTCCGCGTTTGCCTTTGCCCTCCTCACTTCAGCCGCCAGTTCAGCTTCCGCCCAAATAGCGCCACCCGAAAATAGCCGGCCGCAGCCGACCTCCAAGGCTATCGACATTCCGCGGCGCGTGACATCCCCTTTCCGGGCACGATCCAGCTAACCGTCGATGCGTCCGACGTGACCCGCGCGATTTTTCGCGTCCATGAGCGCGTGCCCGTCTCGAGCGCCGGCGATCTCGTCATGCTCTATCCGGAATGGCTGCCCGGCACTCACTCGGACGAAGGCCAAATCAACAAGGTTGCAGGTTTCCGCGCAACAGCGAACGGCCGCGAGCTGAAATGGGCCCGAGACAATATAGACGTCTACGCATTCCGCATCGCCGTGCCCGAAGGCGTGAAGACCGTTGATATCGACTTCCAGTATGTCTCGCCGACGGCCGAGAATCAGGGGCGGATCGTCGCCACTCCGGACATGGCGAGCATCGAGTGGATCGCGAACAGCATGTATCCCGCGGGCCATTTCGTTCGCGACATCCCGATCCAGGCCTCGGTGATCGTACCCACCGGCTGGAAGGTTGCGACGGCGCTGCGCCCCAGCGGCCAAACCGGTAATCGGATCGACTATCCAGTCACGACGTACGAGATCCTGATGGACTCTCCACTCATCGCCGGGGCGCACTATCGCCGTATTCCGCTGAGCGCCGACGTCGCGCTGAATGTGATCGCCGACAATGAAGCAGAGCTTGCCTACAAGCCGGAGCAGATCGCGGCGCACAAGCGGCTCGTTGAGCAGGCCGTCAAGGCGTTCGGCGCCCAGCACTACGACCATTACGATTTCCTGCTCACCATCTCGGATAATCTCGGTGGCGAAGGCCTGGAGCATCACCGCAGCTCCGAGGATGGGGTTGGCCGCGGGTACTTCACCGACTGGGAAAACAAGCTTCGCGACCGCAATTTGCTGCCGCACGAATATTCGCACAGCTGGGACGGCAAGTTCCGTCGCGGGGCAGACTTGTGGACGCAGGATTATCGCACGCCGATGCAGGGCACCTACCTCTGGGTCTATGAAGGCATGACCCAGTTCTGGGGCTATGTTCTCGGTGCCCGCTCGGGGATGCTGTCCAAGCAGGACACACTCGACGCAATCGCGGCCACGGCGGCAACGTACGGCCCAGGCACGCCCGGGCGCGCATGGCGGCCGCTCGTCGACACCACCAACGATCCGGTTATCGCGCAGCGTCGTCCGCAGCCGTGGCGCAGCTGGCAGCGGAGCGAGGATTATTACAGCGAAGGCCAACTGATCTGGACCGACGTCGACCGCATCATCCGACAGCAATCCCGCGGCAAGCGCTCGATCGACGATTTCGCGAAGGCGTTCTTCGGCGTTCGCGACCGCGACTGGGGCGAGCTAACGTACACGCTCGACGATGTGGTCGCGACGCTGAACAAGGTGCAGCCCTATGATTGGCGCGGGTACCTGCAGCGGAAGGTCTATGACATCGCCGCTGAGCCGCCGCTCGAAGGTATCACCAACGGAGGCTACCGCCTCGCATTCACCGACACGCCGACCAAATGGTGGACCAGCGGCGAAAAGACCCGGAAGAGCACCGACCTGACCTACTCCGGCGGCTTCGTCCTCGGCAGCGAGGGCAAGGTAACCAGCGTTTTGTGGGACAGCCCGGCATTCAATACAGGCATGACGATCGGCAACCAGATCGTAGCGGTCAACAACCGCACCTACAGCGCGGACGCGCTCAAGCAGGCGATCAAGGATGCCAAGGATCGCGGCAAGGCGCCCGAGTTGCTCGTGAAGGCCGGCGATCTCTACCGGACCGTCACGCTCGATTGGCACGGCGGTCTGCGCTACCCGCGCCTGGAAAAGGTCGGAAAGGGCAACGGCACGCTCGACGCGTTGCTGGCACCGCGTTGATCTCAGGACGGGAGCACATGCGTAAATTGCTGATAGGCGCGCTGATTAGCGCCGCCGCCACTCATGCCTCTGCCCAGCAAGGTCCGGCCGAGCGCGCCACCGCTCAAGCGATCAAACGCGTCCAGCGGATCGATCCGCAGCTCGGCTCGGTGCTCGCCCTCGATCCGACCGCAATTGAGCAGGCGCGCCGCGTCGACGCATCGGGCATTCAGGGCCCGCTGGCCGGCCAGCCCGTGCTGATCAAGGACAATATCGAGGCGGCGGGTCCACTCCCGACCACGGCTGGCAGCCTCGCACTCGCTAACAATGTCACGAACCGTGATGCGCCGCTCGTCCGGCGGTTGCGAGCGGCCGGCGGCGTCATTCTCGGCAAAACCAATCTCAGCGAGTGGGCAAACATTCGCTCCAACCATTCAGTCTCAGGCTGGAGCGCGGCAGGCGGCCAGACGCGCAACCCGTGGGCACTCGACCGCAATCCCTGCGGAAGCTCGAGCGGAAGCGGCGCCGCCGTCGCCGCGGGTCTGGTCAGGTTCGCGATTGGAACGGAGACCGACGGTTCGATCACCTGCCCCGCCGCGATCAACGGCATCGTCGGACTGAAGCCTACGGTCGGCCTCGTCAGCCGCACGCATATCGTCCCGATCAGCCATAGCCAGGATACTGCGGGCCCGATGACGGCGAGCGTGCGGGACGCTGCCGAGCTGCTGACCGTAATCGCCGGCAGCGACCCTGCCGACGCCGCGACAGCCGAAGCCGACAAGCGCAAGCGCAACTATGCCGCGCGCCTCGACGCCAACTCACTGAAGGGCAAGCGCATCGGCGTGATGCGTTTCGCAGCGGGCTTCGGCACCGACGCCGCGTTCGACAACGCGCTGGCAATATTGCGCGAGCGCGGCGCCACGCTCGTCGAGATCAAGAAGTTCGACGAGAAAGGCATCGGCAAGAACGAAGGCAACGTCCTGCTGATCGAGTTCAAGGCCGATCTCGCCAAATATCTGAAGGGCAGCCCGGCACCAATTCCGGTGAGATCGCTCGCCGACGTCATTGCCTTCAACAATGCCCATCCGCGGCAGGAAATGCTGCTATTCGGTCAGGATTTCTTCGCCGACGCCGAGAAGACGAAGGGTCTCGGCGATCCAGCCTACAAGAAGGCGCGCCAGACGAGTTTCCTTGCGGCAGGCCCGAACGGCATCGATCGCTTGCTCAAGCAGTACAACGTCGTCGCGCTGGTCGGACCGACCATGCCGCCGGCATGGAAGATTGACGCGGTGAATGGCGATCAGTCCTCAGGCGGCGGAGCGGGCTCACTGGCAGCAGTCGCCGGCTATCCGCACCTCACGGTGCCCATGGCTTTGGTAAAGGGGCTGCCGGTCGGAACTCAGCTTCATCGGCCCGAAATGGTCGGAAACGCTCCTGCTCAACCTGGGCTTCGCCTACGAGCAGGCGCGCGGGCCATTCGCGAAGCCACGCTTCTACCGCTCCATCGAGGAAAGCCCCGCCATTGCGCCGCTGCTCCGGCCGCAGCATTAGGCGCCCACAAGTTTTGCGTCGAAGTTACGGCGCTGTCGGGAAGCCTCGGGGCCGAAAGCGCACACTTGCCGATCATTGGACCCGGCAAGTTGACTTTTACTGCTGTTAAGCAGACCGCAGCTTCGCTTGCGGCCCTAGGGGGAGATTTGTCCCGCCGGCGTGTGACCCCCTCTGCGTCACTCAAAGCGGAGGATTTCAAGATGAAATTGACAAAATGGTCCCGCGGCGCTGCTGCGGGGACGATCGCACTGCTGCTCATGGCAGGAACGCCCGTCCAGGCCGCCGACAACCCACAGGTTGCCGCCGAAATTATGGCGCTCGCCCGTGCTCAATGGGCGTCCGAAATCGCCGGAGAGCCTATGCCTCAACAAAACGTGTCGCTGGCTGACGACTATACCGAGTTCAACGGAGATTTCCCGACCCTTTGGTAGGCAAGGCAATGTCGACCCGAATGGGGGAAGTGACGCCCTACGACAAACCTATGTTCTCGGACATGCAGAACGGGCGCGTGCAGGTCTACGGCGACACCGCCATCCTAACCTATAATTTCGCCGGCTTGAGGCGCGGCGCGGACGGCAAGGTCAACGCGTCGCTGGCCAAGTCGACGCGGGTCTACGTCAGGCAGAACGGTCAGTGGAAGCTGGTTCACGCCAACTTCGCACCGGTCACACAGGGCCACTAGGCCATGCTTCCAGGAGGGTCGCGTCAATCCAGACGCGGCCCTCTTCGTCCGCCGCAGTTCTCTCAAACGAGGTTATGTCTGCCTTGGGTGAACTCAAGACGCTAAGCCGTAAGTCGCAGCGCTGCGATTGCGGCGACGATGGCGAGGATCAGCAGGACCCGGACCGTAGTAGACGGCTCTTGGAACCAGAGAATGCCCACGATCACTGTCCCGACCGCGCCGATGCCGCCCCAGACTGCATAGGCCGTTCCCATCGGAATCGAGCGGGAGGCTACTTCGAGCAGGCCCATGCTGACGCTGACCGACGCCAGGAAGGCCATCGTCCAGGGCAAGTTTCGGAAGCCGTCGACGAAGCGCAGCGAAGTCGTGAAGCCGACCTCGAACAGTCCGCCGACGATCAGCCACAACCAGGGCATGAAAATCCTTTCACTGGACGCACCGAAACGAACGATAACCTCTCGCGTCATGGCGAAGCGAGACACCATCGGCAACAAGATCGCGCCCCCGCGCTTCCTCGCGTTCATGGGCGCCCTCATCGTGGCGACCATCGGGGCTGCCGAATTCTGCATGGTTGGGCACTCGGCTCCATGGCCGGCTTCGACGTCGCTGCCTTCGTGTTCCTGGCCTCATGTGTCCCGCTGCTCGGAACCAGCGAAGCGGCCAAGATCCGCGAACATGCCGCCCAAACCGACGCCAACCGCATCAGCCTGCTGGTCATCACCGGCATTGTCACGACCGTGCTCCTGATCGCGATTGCAGCCGAAGCGGTCGGTCGCAATCCGGAGCCATTCACCAAGGGCCTTATCATCGTCACGCTCGCGCTTGCGTGGCTGTTCAGCAATACGGTCTACGCGCTCCACTACGCGCATTTGGCCTACAACCGTCCAAATGTCGGTGTCTGGGCTTCGAGTTTCCGCGAACGCCGCATCCCGTCTACTGGGACTTCGTCTATTTCTCTTTTACCTGCGGGATGGCGTTTGCGACGTCGGACGTGGCGATCACGGAAACGCACATCCGCAAGACCGTGACTTTCCATTGCCTGGCCGCGTTCGCGTTCAACATCGGCGTCCTGGCCTTCACGATCAATCTGCTGGCGTCACGGCTAGGCGGCCACGTCGATCTCCGGCGGCACAGGCATTTTCCGACGCGCCGCAACCAGGCAGCCGCCGACGATCAGAACGGCCCCCGCCAAAGTGTAGAATGACACTCGTCCCGGAAGACAAGCCAGCCCAACCCGAGGCCCAAATGAAGGCGCTATATTCCGTAACCGCGAGGTAACTCGCCTCCCCGCGGGCATAGCCCCAGGCGAACAGCAGTGTCCCTGCGGTCGACAGGACGGAAGCAATGCCAATCCAGTTCCATTGGCCTGCCGGCCATGCCGGAACGCCAACGACCGGGATCGCAAAATCCACACTGCCATCACGAAAATCGCCTGGAAGAAGGTGATCTCAAGCGGCTTCGCAGCAAGCGCCTGATGACGCATCAAGACGATATTCACTGCGTAGCACAGGGCGGAGCCAATGATTGCAACGGTGCCGAGCAGCGCATCCGGACCGAGATGGGACCTCGCCTGCCCAAGCACGATAATGACAACTCCGCCGAACGCTGCGATCGACCCGAGGATCGAGCGGCTACCGATTTGCTCATTCAGGAAGACGGAGGCGAGGAGCAAAGCGATGAGAGGCGCTATGAACGTCAGCGCGATCGCCTGCGCCAGCGGCACTCGACCAATCCCCAGAAGAACAGGAACGCCATGATCGTCACGATAAGGCTACGGGCGATGTGCACGCGCATGACCTTCTTTGTCGGGCCATGGCCCCTTTCTCGGAAGATAGATCGCTCCGGCAACGAGTCAGGTTGGCGGTCGCGCGCCAGAAGCTCACTGCGAAAATGCCAATGACGAGCACGAGATGCTTCATCACCGCATCCATGATCGATAGCGTCCCGACGGCCGCGAGCGCAGCAAGAAAGGCCTGCACGGGATGCTGAGCGACGCGGTTCACGCCGCGCGCTTAGCGGCGATCAGTTGTTCGCGTCGAGGGAGCCGCTCGTCGGTGCCGGATCGATAAGCAGCGGTGGCTGCGTATGCGACCGCGCGACGCCGTCGGCGAGCGCGCCGCTTACGAGCAGGATGATCAACAGCTTGGCCACGGGCGCGACTCTGCGCCGAAGGAATTGAAAAATGGCTAAAGCTTATTCGGCCGCGTCGAGCGTCTGTTGCTGCCCCTCGGCCGCTTCGAGTTCGGCCGCCTTCGCTTCGACCAGCCGCACGATATGGTCGATCATGCCGGCGTCCTGCACATGATGGTCGGTGACGCCGGACAGATAGACCATGTGCTTGCCGTTCCCGCCGCCGGTGATCCCGATGTCGGTTTCGCGCGCTTCGCCGGGGCCGTTCACGACGCAGCCGAGCACCGACAGGGACATCGGCGTCTTGATATGCTGCAGACGCTCTTCGAGCGCTTCGACCGTGCGGATCACGTCGAACCCCTGACGAGCGCAGCTGGGGCACGACACCACGCGAACGCCGCGGCTTCGGATGCCGAGCGACTTGAGGATCTCGTAGCCGACGCGGACCTCTTCCTCCGGTTCCGCCGACAGCGACACGCGGATCGTGTCCCCTATCCCGGCCCAAAAAAGATTGCCGATGCCGATCGACGATTTGACGGTCCCGCCCATCAGCCCGCCGGCTTCCGTGATGCCAAGGTGCAGCGGACAGTCCACTTGGCTGGCGAGTTGCTGATAGGCGGCAACGGCGAGGAAAACGTCGCTGGCCTTCACCGCGACCTTATATTCGCGGAAGCCGTGGTCCTCGAGGATGCGGATATGGTCGAGCGCACTTTCGACCAGCGCCTCCGGACACGGCTCGCCATACTTCTCCAGCAGGTCCTTTTCGAGGCTCCCGGCATTGACGCCGATCCTGATCGCGCATCCATTGGAGCGCGCCGCCGAGATGACCTCACGTACGCGCTCTTCCGAACCAATGTTGCCAGGATTGATGCGCAGGCAGGCCGCGCCGGCATCCGCTGCTTCGAGCGCGCGCTTGTAGTGGAAGTGGATGTCCGCGACGATCGGCACGCGGGCCGCGCGAACGATCTCCTTCAGCGAGGCCGTCGCGTCCGCCGTAGGACAGGACACGCGGATGATGTCTGCCCCGGCCTCCTCGCAGCGACGGATCTGATCGATCGTGGCCTTGGCGTCTTCAGTCGGCGTATTGGTCATCGTCTGCACAGTGATGGGCGCGTCTCCGCCCACGGGCACGGAGCCGACCATGATCTGCCGCGACTTGCGCCTCTCGATATCTCGCCAGGGACGGATGGACATGATCGCCATATAGGCGGTCGTGTGCGGTGGGCAAAGCGAGTTCAAAGCTCTGGTCGCAACTCTTATCTTCTTGTGTTAACAGGGTTAACGGGACCCGCTGGGGGGGCGCTATGCCGAAGCTTGCCCAGTTGCCTGGAAATGAGGCGGCGTCCCATGAGGGCGGTGCGCAGGTGCTCCGTATCCGCCCGCAGCCGCGATACTTCGCGTTCCTGAGCTACAGTCACCGCGACAAGGACCTTGCGGACTGGCTCTACGGTCAGCTCGAGAAGTTCCGCGTTCCGAAGTCGCTTGCGGGCCGACTTGCCGGACATGGCGTTATCCCTGCGCGACTGACTCCGGTTTTCCGCGATGAGCATGAGCTTAGCGCGTCGCATGACCTCGGTGAGGAAATCCGCTCGGCTTTGGCAACTTCTCAGTTCCTCGTCGTGCTGTGCTCACCCAACGCGGCCGAGTCGCACTGGACAAATGCCGAGATCGAAGCATTCAAACGATCCCGGCCGGACAGCGAGGTGCTCGCCGCGATTGCGTGCGGGCGAACCGTTTGCAAGTGAAATGCCGGGCCGTGAGGCGGAAGAATGCTTCCCCCCGGCGTTGCGCCAGAAATACGATCGCCGCGGCAAGCCAACCGGCAAGCGTGCAGAGCCTTTAGCCGCGGACCTCAGAGGCGGCGACGAGGCCCGACGGATCGGCTTTCTCAAGCTCGTTGCCGGCATGCTCGGCGTGGGTCTCGACGAGCTCGTCCAGCGGGAAACGACGCGTCGGCAACGTCGCCGGCACTTGTTGCTGCAGCTTCCCTCGGCGGAATGGCGGTTACTAGCACGCTCGCCGTCGCGGCAATCGAGGCCCGCGACGCCGCGCGAGAGGAGCGGCGGCAGGCGGAGGGCCTGGTCGCTTACATGGTCGGCGACCTCAAGGATAAGCTGGAGCCGATCGGCAAGACTCGACGCACTAAACGGCGTCGCCTCGCGGGTGCTCGCTTACTACAGCAAACAGGATACTTCCCAGCTTTCGGACGCTGCGCTTCTCCAGCGCTCCCGCGCACTCAGCATCACGGCGCAGGTCTCCTGGGCTCAAGGGGAAGTACGGGAAGCACAGGCCCTTTATCGTCAGGCACTGGCGGGAACTTTGGAGGCGGTGCGGCGGGCGCCGGGCGACCCGAAGCGCCTGTTCGAGCATGCCCAAAATATTTTCTGGCTCGGAGAAGTGTCCCGCTACAACGGTCAACCGGACGAGGCGATTGCCGCATTCAGCGAATACAAGAAAATAGCCGACCGCTTGGTCACATTGGAGCCCGATAACCTTAGATGGCGGATGGAGGGCTTGTACGGCGTCGAGAACAGCGGAATTCTGCTCTATAATCAGCGTCGCTTTGATGAGGCTGAGCGGCAGTTTCAAAGCACGTTGGGGCCGATGCAGAATTCGGTGGCCCTCGACCCGCAGAATTCAAGTTATCAGGAAGAACTCCCGAAGGTCCTTAGCTGGCTCGGCCGACGCACTTAGGGCGCAGGGAAAATTGAATGCCGCGATTGCGCCTCGTGAACGCCAGATTGCCTTGCTAAATAAAGCAGTCTCCGGCGCGATCCGATGTCGACATACAGTCGCAGCTCGTTGTCGCGCATCAAGCATCGGCCTGCTCCTTGCCTCGCAGGGCCAATCCGATCTTGGACTTCAGGAGCTGCGCAGCGCTGTGGATCAAGCAGACCGGCTGGTCGCCGTGGAACCGGCAAATGCGCAATGGAAAGGTTGGGCCGCAGGCACCCGGACTGAGTTGGCAAGAGTGCTGCTCGGAACTGGTCAGCACTCCGAGGCGGAGCAACAGGCGAACGCGGCCTGCGAAATCGCAAAATCAATACAGCCGGCAAGTAGTGCCGTCGGACGAAGAGCAGCTGCCTCGTCATGCGTGCGAAAATCGCGCTGCAATCCGGTGCATTCGCAGATGCCTTGCTGTCGGTGGAGCAGGCCTTGCCCTCGCCAAGCAGGTCCGCAGCGACGACTCGGCGCACGATCGAGTCGCAGCTGGCTTCCGTCTACCGCGTCCTAGGGGACGCGCGCGAGGGACTGGCGACTCACGCCGGCGCAACATCGGCGTGGTCGCCGCCTTCGCAGCTTTGCCGAAAGATGTCGAGAATGGCCGTCCAGATGGATCAGCGGGCGCTTATCCTGCGAGCGGCTCGGCCGCAAGGCCGAAGCGCAGCGGATCGCGTCGGCACTCAACAAGATGGGTTATCGGCGTCTTGCCTGACAAGCGCCCAACTGAGGGAGGCACGAATGGATAGGCCGAAGGAGGGATGCACCCGGTGACGGTGCACATATCGAAAGACGAAGCAGGCAAGTATCATTTCAATCCGGAATCGGACCTTTGGGACGACGGCCGAGAAGAGTTCGTCTTCCACAAAGACGATCATGGGATGCGGAAGCACGACTACCATCTCATCGAGTTCGTGATCGATGATGAAACAGACGAGGGCCTAAAGTTCCCCAAGGCTCCCCACGACGCGATGTGGGTTGTCCGGGCACGAGGAGCCCGGCGAGCGCACGTGCCCGGACATGCACAGTGTGAGCAATTATGATGTGATGGAGCCCATCAGCGTCTCGCCGCGGCGGCGGCGGCTTTTCGTTCGCAACGACAATGCGAACAAGGAGCATTGGGCCTTCACAATCAACTTCGTGAAGAAGGGCGAAGACCCATCCGACATAAGCAGCTTCGTCAGCTGGGACCCTGGCGGGAACAATCAGAACAGCGGAAGCAACAATGCTTGAATGAGTAGTTGGAAAGCAAACGGTGTAGGAGAAACAGAATGGACGATCCTATCATCATCAATCCGAGCTCGACGGAACTGCCTCATGCACAACATCACTGCGACGAGGTGAAAGCGACGGCGTTCCGCTCGCACGTTAAAGTCATTGCGAAAGCAGGACTGCCCAATGGGAAGGTGGTAGAGTTTGAGCTTCAATCCAATCTAATCGATCCGTTCTCAGGTCTTCTGGTGTTCAACAAGACGAATAACGCCATCAAGAAGAAGGATTATTATCTTATCGACTTTGATCTAGAGGACCACACCGGTTTGAATCTCATGTTCAACCCAAATCCGATGAAGGCGCTCTGGGTGGCTATGGGCGACGCAATGTCTCACCTCCATGTCCGGCAAGCGCCTCCTACTGCAGCGACATTTACGCCACGTCGGTCGACGACAGCGGCAATAAGATGACTGTTCGAAACAACGACCCCAAGTGGCAATATTTCACTTTCTCGCTTGGCTTCATTGGCGATCCGGAGGAGAGTGAATACCGCTTCGATCCTGGCGGATCCAATCAGGACAGCGGAAGCAACTGATAGCAGGGAGCACGCGATCTCAGCTCCGGAACTGAAGATAAGGGCGGCGGAAGGCGGCTCGCAGAGGCCGCCCCGCTTACCGTTTGTGCTCAGCGTCGGCGTCACCGGTCATCGTGCCGAAGTTCTGCCGGACGGTCGCCACGAAGCACTTCAATCCAATATCCGAAGCGTGTTGCTGCTTGTCGCGGAGGTCGGCACGGCGCTGTTCGAGAAGGAGACGCGACTGCTTTGCGTCGGACCCGCCACGACTCCGGTTCGTATCGCCGATTGCTGACGGCGCCGATCAGATCGCGGCCGAAGTGGCGCTGGAGCTTGGCTGGGAACTCCAGGTCGTGCTGCCGTTCGAACGCGTCGATTATCGTGCCAGCCTTGCCAATCTCAGCGCTCGCGAGCGGTTCGACGCCCTCGTTGAGAGCGCAACGTGCGTGCTGGAACTGCCCGGCAAGGATGAGCGGCTGCTCGACGCGTATGTGATGACGGGGCGGGCGACCGTCGCGCATTGCGACATGCTGATCGCCGTCTGGGATGGGCTTCCGCCGCGCGGTCGCGGCGGCACCGGGGAGGTCGTGCAGCATGCAATCACTCATGGCACGGCAGTGGTTCACCTGCCACTCGATGCGGCAGGAATTCCCCGGCTGCTTTGGAGCGCGTTCGATCCGACGGTCGTCACGTTCTTTGATGATCCCACGGCCGAGCGCCCGCTCGATCGCGAGGACATGGACCTTCTGTTGCACGGCCTGCTGATGCCGCCGCCCGACCGACAAGAGCAGGACTTCCTCAAGCGCTTCACGCGCGAGCGGCTCCGTAACATCCGCACGCGAATTGAATATCCGCTCCTGCTCACTGCCGCCGGAGTGCGCCGCATCAAAATTGGCGACTTTAACGGAAAACATTGCGAGCAGCAGATCCGGGACGAATGGCGGCGATACCGCGAGGGCTGCGCCCAGGCGCACAATATCAAAGCGCCTATCGACCTTTTGGAGCAGGCCTATAGCTGGGCCGACCGCCTGGCGACTCACTTTGCCCAGACATATCGCAGCGGGCACATCTTCAACTTTCTCCTGGGCAGCGTCGCAGTGTGCCTCGGCCTCAGCGCCTTCATGGCCCCGCACCTGAAGTTCGAGTTCGCCGCAATCGAGCTCGTCATCACCATCGCTATCATCGTCAATGCGCATGTCGGAACTCGGGACGAGTGGCATCGCCGATGGCTGGATTATCGTCAGTTGGCCGAGCGGCTGAGGCCGATGCGCAGCCTGAAACTGCTTGGCATTGCTGCGCCCGACCCGCCGGGAACGCCGACCAACCCAGTGCCGAAGCGATGGATCGACTGGTATGCGAGCGGCATCTGGCGCGCGATGGGCTGCCCATCGGGCGTAATCGACGGCAAGGCCGCGAACTGCCTGGCGACGGCGATCGCAGACTTCGAGGTTAGTCCGCAGGTCCTGTACCACGAGCATCATGCCGAGCAGATCGAGAAGCTCGACCACCGGCTCGAATATATTGGCACCGTGCTCTTCGTCGCGACTCTCGTGACGTCCGTCGTGACGCTTGTCGGCCTCGCGGTCGGCTCACGGTACGTGAACGACTACGGCAACTGGTTCACGCTTGTTTCGGCGGGATTCCCGGCGCTCGGCACCGCGGTGTTCGGTATCAGATTCCAAGGCGATTTCGGTGGGGACGCGCTCCGCTCCATGGCTACGTCGTGCACGTTGCGATCGATCGAAGATGGGCTGCGCAGTAATCCGACGTTGTCGCGAGCGGCGGATCTCACCGAGCAGGCCAGCCGGATCATGCTGTCAGATCTCGACGAGTGGCGCCTGGTGAACCAGCAGCGCGACCTGTCGGTCGGCTAGTCCTTACCGCGCCAACGCCAGCGCCAGCCGCCGCGCGTAGTGCGCGCGCAAATGACCATGAAAATGATCGTGAGCGGAACGCAGACAGCAATCAGCTGCAAAGGACGGTCCTTCAACAGCAGCGATGTGCAGATCACCAGCGCGACGAAGCCGACCGTGATCGCCCACCCTTGCCAGCTGATCGGCGGACCCGAACCGTAGCCGTATCGCTTCGCCGAGAACCATTCGGGACTGTCGCTCATCCAGGCTCCCCGTCGTCATGTCCGAACCGTGGGCCTGACTTCGCGCTGCCGGGGCCCCCGGTCAACTGGCGCGGTCGCAAGGTGGCCGCTAAGGCGCGCGCATGACGGTACATGGTTGGCGTTTAGTGGTCCATGGCGGCGCGGGCTCGATGCGCCCGGGGAAGTTGGATGCTCAGCAGGAGAAGTGCGCGAGAGAGGGCCTTGATGCGGCCCTCGCCGCAGGCTCGGCAATCCTCAGTAAGGGGGAGGGTGCGCTCGATGCCGTCGAAGCAGCCGTGCGGGCACTCGAAGAGGATAGTTGCTTCAATGCCGGCCGTGGCAGCGTCCTCACGGCCGAAGGATGCATCGAGCTCGACGCGGCGATCATGGACGGGCGCAACCGGTCAGCGGGCGCCGTTGCCGGGCTGAGGACCACGCGTGCACCAATCAGCCTCGCGCGGATGCTCCTCGACCAAGGGCCGCACGTCTTCCTCTCCGGCAAGGGTGCGGACCAGTTCGCCAGCGAGCATGGACTAGAGCAAGTGCCTAACAGCTGGTTCGAGATCGCCGAACGGCGACGCCAGCTTGACGAGCTGCTCGCATCGGACGGCTTCGACGATGAGGTGAAGTACGGGACGGTGGGCGCCGTCGCTGTGGACGTTGACGGCCACGTTGCCGTTGCAACATCGACCGGAGGGCTGACTGCCAAACGCTGGGGGCGGATTGGCGATTCGCCGCTGATCGGTGCCGGCACCTATGCCGACGACCGCTCCGCTGCCGTTTCGGCCACTGGTTCGGGCGAGTATTTCATTCGCGCTGTTGCAGCCCACCAGCTTGCGGAGCGCATGCGGCTCGGCGGGCAGTCCCTTCAGGAGGCGCTCGACGGCGTGCTCGCCGACATTCAGTCGCTCGGCGGTAAGGGCGGCCTGATCGCGGTGGGACGAAACGGCGAAGCTGCTTGGGGTTTCACCACGCCCGCAATGTATCGCGGCATGGCCGACGCAAGTGGGCGCACGCTCCGGATCTATTCCGAGGAAGAAGAGCGGTAGGGCAGATCTCTTCGCAGCCATTCGATCTCGGCCGCCACGGCCGCGCGTTCCTCTTCGACAAAGTCTGCCACGGCTTCGCGAAAGCTGTGGTTCGGAATGAAATGGGCGGAGCGGGTGAGCACCGGCTCATAGCCTCGCCCGATTTTGTGCTCACCCTGCGCGCCGGCCTGCACCGACGACAGGCCATTCTCGATCGCCCATTCGATCGCCTGATAGTAGGACAGCTCGAAATGGAGGAAGGGCAGTTCGTCGATCGTGCCCCAATAACGACCGTAGAGCGCATCTCCGCCGATGAAGTTGAGTGCGCCCGCTACCGGCTGTGATCCGCGATATGCGAGGAACAGCAAGACCTTGTCGACAAGGCGCTCGCCGATCAGGTCGAAGAACTCGCGAGTAAGATAAGGACGACCCCACTTCCTCGATCCCGTGTCCTGGTAGAACGCCCACATCGCATCCCATTCGGCGGCGCCAATTTCATCTCCCCGCAGTGCGCGAAATGCCAGGCCTTCGCGGGCGGCGGCGCGTTCCTTGCGCAGCGTCTTGCGCTTGCGACTGGTGAGCGCGGCGAGGAAATCCTCGAAGCTTGAATAGCCGCGGTTGAACCAATGATATTGCACGCCGTGGCGAATGAGCCACCCTCGCTGCTCGCACTCCGCCGCGTCCGCATCGTCGATGAAGGTGATGTGGGCCGAGGAGATGGAGTTCTGCACCGTAACCGCCTCGATCGCCGCGAGCAGCTGCTGCGGCCGACTGCCGAGCAGGCGCGGGCCCGGTACTGGCGTGAATGGAACTGCGATCTGCAGCTTTGGATAATATTGCCCGCCTGCACGCTGCCACGCCTCCGCCCAGCCGTGGTCGAACACATATTCACCTTGGCTGTGCGACTTGAGATAGGCCGGCGCAGCGGCAACGAGATGCAAGCCTTCGTCCTCGACGAGGATGGGTGCAGGCGTCCAGCCGGTGCGCGGGCCGACACTGCCCGAGTCTTCCAAAGCTGAAAGAAAGGCGTGGCTCAGGAACGGATCGCCCTTGCCGAGCTTGTCCCATGCCCACGCGTTCAGGCCAGAGATGCCCGAGGCAATCTTGGCGAGGACTTCAGTTTCGCGGTCCGCCATCGGCTTCCCAAATGAGGCTGTCGGCATGAACCTTCGCTTGCGCGCGCTGCTCAGGCGTGCGGATCGTCCAACTGTAGACGGGCATCCGTCGCCGGGCACGAGCGATCCAGTCTTTGCCAAGTGCCTTTCGATCCACGGCGATGAACTGGGGATCGGCGAGCCACATCGCCAGCCTGCGGCGCAACGCCAGTAGGTCATCCCGTACCACTAGCCCCCGCTTCACCGCGGGCATGTTCGTCTTGAGCAAGCGCGAGATTCGAGGATCGAAGCTCATCACGCCGAACGGGCCCGGGTAGCTGGAGAGGGCGGCAGTGAGCGCGGACATCCATCGCCAGACATCGTTCTCCACCTTGATCTCAAGCAGCAGCGGCACTCGGCCGGCCACGAGCTCCAACAATGACTCGAGCGTGGGGATCGGATGCTCGCCCACGCGCAGGCGCTTCAGCTCGTCCCGTTTGCTGGCGCCGATCTTCAGCGGGCTGGCGCACATCCGCCACGCATCCGTGTCGTGGAAGACGATCACGCGATTGTCCGCTGTTAGCCTGAGGTCACATTCGATCCCGGCGCCGCGCTCGAGCGCGGCCGCGAACGCGATCAGGCTGTTCTCAGGAAATGCGGCGCCAGAATGCAGGCCGCGGTGGGCGAATCCGGCAGGGCCGGGGTCGAGCGGGTCAGGCCCTGACCGCGACGATCGCGTCCACTTCGACGGCAACGCCGAGCGGCAAGACCGCCACTCCGACTGCGCTGCGAGCGTGACGGCCAGCGTCGCCGAACACCTCCTGCATCAGCTCCGACGCGCCGTTGGCGACCTTCGGCTGATCGATGAACGAGGGTGCGCTGTTCACGAAGACGCCGAGCTTCACGATCCGCTCGACGCGATCGAGCGAACCGAGCGCGGCCTTGATCTGCGCCAGCAGCATCACGCCGCAGCGGCGAGCGGCGGCAATTCCGCCGTCGAGATCCATGCCCTCACCCAAGCGGCCCTTGATAAGGCTCCCGTCCTCAGCAAAGCTGATCTGGCCCGAAATGTGGAGCAGGGCGCCCTGCTGGACCGTCGGGACATAGGCGGCCACGGGGGCCGCCGCCTGCGGAAGAGTGATGCCGAGTTCGGAAAGACGCTGGTCGATGCTCATGCCGCGCGCTCAAGCACTGGCGGACACATGAATCAAGCCTTGCGATGGACCGAGAAACCGGCCCAGCTCTGCGTTACCGGCATCAATTCGATTGTGTTGATGTTCAAATGGGGTGGGAGGTTGGCGAGCCACCAGAAGAGGTCGGCGAGATCTTCGGCGGTCATCGGGTCCATGCCCGCGTAAAGCTTGTCGGAAGCTTCTTTGTCGCCGCCAGTGCGGACGATCGTGAACTCGGTCTCAGCCATTCCAGGCTCCACGGAAGTCACGCGAACGCCGGTGCCGGCCAGATCGCTGCGCAGGTCGAGCGAGAATTGGCGGACGAAAGCCTTGGTGCCCGCATAGACGGCACCGCCTTTGTAGGGGTAGGTCGCGGCGACGGACGAGAGATTGATGATCTGGCCTCTCCGCTCGACCAGCTTCGGTAGGAGCGCTCAAGTCAAAGCGACAAGGCCCGTGACGTTCGTATTGATGACGGCTTCGATACGCTCCCAATCGGTGTCTGGAAGCGCGTCGGTCGGCGGGGCAAGGCCGGCATTGTTCAGCAGCAGGTCGATCTCGCCCCAGGGCGGCGAAAGCTGGGCGAGACTCTCGACCGCGTCGCGCTCGCGCATGTCGATTTCGAGGGGAAGGAAGGCATCGCCAATTTCCTCCTGCAGGCTGCGCAGCCGTTCGGCTCGACGCCCGGTGCCAACGACGTTCCAGCCGCCATCGGCGAAACGCCTTGCCGCGGCAGCGCCGAAGCCCGCGGTGGCACCGGTGATCAGGATGGTCTTGCTCATGGCTCTCCTCGGTCGGCTTCGATTTCGCGCCGTGCGGCAACGATCGCGTCGGCGCTAACCCCGATCTCCTCTGAAACCGAGAGCAAATCGGGTTCATGGGCTTCGAGGAAAGCGATCAGGGCGGCAAGCAGTGCCGGATCGTTCACCCTGTGACGAAGCTCGTCTGTCCCGATTCCGGTCAGGTCAAGGAACCGGAGTGCGCGGCGTTCGTCCGATAGCGTCGCCGCAAGAGCGGCGAGGGCAATGGCCTGGGGATCGTTTGGCGTCTGAAGCGGCATTGCCTACAGATACAAATGAACGACTGAAGGAAGCGAATTGGCCAAGATTCTGATTGTCGAGGACAATGCCCTTAACATCAAATTGTTCTGCGATCTTCTCGCGGCACACGGGCATGAGCCCGAGGCAGTGACCGACAGCCGCAACGCGCTGGACGCCGCGCGCACCTTCTCGCCCGATCTCGTGATCACCGACATCCAGCTGCCGCACGTCAGCGGTCTAGAGCTCATCCGCCTGATTCGCGGCGACGCTAATCTGTCCCACAATTCCGATCATGGCCGTCACAGCCTATTCGGCACGTGGCGACGAGGAGCGAATTCGCGCAGCGGGCGCGCAGGCCTATGTTTCCAAGCCGATCTCGGTGGTGCGATTTGCGGAGACCGTCGAGCAACTGCTGCAGGACGGCCACGCGCAAGCTGCAGCGCCGAAAGTGGATTCCGACACTCTGGCGAACGAATCGGAAGATCGCCCCGCACCCAGCGAGCCCGGAAGTGGCGAAAGCTAGCGGCGCAGGATATGCGCCGTCGGCCTTACTTGATCTTGGCTTCCTTGAAGTCGACGTGCTTGCGCGCGACCGGATCGTACTTGCGGAAGCTGAGCTTCTCGGTCTGGGTGCGCGGGTTTTTCTTCGTCACGTAGAAGAAACCCGTGTCGGCGCTGCTGACGAGCTTGATCTTGACGGTTGCCGGCTTGGCCATCGGACAGTCCCAAATATCGCAGAAAAAAGAAAAGCGGCTCCGAGCCGCTCACGTGTGGCGCCAATGGCGCAGCGTCCCGAATTGTCAACCGACACAGCATTGTAACCTCCCCTTAACGGCTTTCGGCGACCTTCCGTTAAATCGAGGAGAGACGAGGATGGCTACCGATCCGCTCGGAAAGGTGAGGATGGAGGTGGCGCTGCGCGTTTCCGAGATCCGCCAGGCGGGCGCCCGCCTGTCGCCCCTCGATCTACACGCCCGCATGGATGCAATTCGGCAGCTTGCGGCGAGGAACGGCTTGGCGGCGCTCGAAGGGCTCGCTCGGCATTCGGCGCAGCTGGCCCTTCTTCCCGGCCATCGCGTTGCAATGGAGTGCTGCCTCGAACATGTCGGTGAAGCACTCGACAGCAATTCCGAGCGGGAATCCATAGCCATTCTGGCGGCCATGGCGGTTCGGCTTCACTGAGCGCGTGACCGGCTTAAGGTCACAAAAGTCACGGAGAACTGCGTCATTGCCGTGACGTTTCGGGGCAGTGCTGATCAAGATTGGGGTCCTCCCCCGCGATGCTGCCATGGACACCCATTGCCGGCCACTTCATGGCGCGCCGGCATCTGAGAGAACATCGCGCCTCCCGCCCGGCAGGAGCAACTCAATGGCTGGGTATTGCTTCCATTTGCGTGACCGTCACGATTAACTGCTCGATCCGGACCGGGTTGAGTAGCTGATCAAAAGGCCATCGAAGCCACCGCCCTGACCGACGCAAGAGACACGCTCAGCCATGGGCTGCGCGCGGGCCGACTGGATCTTCGCTTTCGATCGACGTGGAAGATGAATGCGGGAGCGTCGTTCACCGCATCGAACTCGCTGATCCTTTCGAGACGATCAGCTAAAGACCTGATCAATCGTCTGATGTAAGGAAGGGGTCGAGAGCAGACCCGGGATAAAGTCAGCTTTGGAGTGGGGAGCCGCCACTAGCGGCCGGGCCCCGATCTTCGCTCTTAGATCATCTGATCCTGCTGCAAATCAGGCGTTCACCTCGACGGGACCGGTCGCAATTCGACGCCACTGAGCATCCAGGAAAGGCCATGCCTCTTGAACACGAGGCCACTGTTCGGCCGCTCCTTGGCGGTCACGACAAATTCGGAGATGTTGCGCCTGACAATTACCGGCGCTTTTGGGACATGGAGCGCCGAAGCCACCGGCGCATTTTCTTGCGTGTTTGCGAGCAGGGCTGCGCGCATCCGCGCGGGGGAGACCAGTCCGTCGATCATCGGCCCGATCATTGCTGAGCCAAAAGCCATTCTGAGGGCGCCGAAACCCGATCTGTTCTTGTGGGCCTCGGCCATGATCCGGGCCGTCAGTTCAGCCTTCAGGCTGTCCCGAAGAGCGGGGTAGTCAATGTAGGCGTTCAGCGCGTCAGCATCGTGCGCCTGCGCCGCGTCTTTCATGCCTTTGAGCGTCCAGGCTGGGGACTCGAAAAACCAGAGCGTACCGGATGCGATGACAATCAATGCCGCTGCAACTCCGGCGATCTTCCACTTCCCGACCGCCATGCAAACGTCCTCTTCGCCGAACGGGAAAGCACTCGCGCGCAGACATCCTTGGGGTCAAGTCATGTTGCTTCGCGTGACGAGGTGGGCCGCCCTGCTTGCCACCAACGAAATTCTAATGCCTAGAAAGTCGGCCTTACGTCGCAAGTAGACTAAGCGTCCGAGCCGGCCGGACTTTGACGATGGAACACTCGAGAATCTCATCGATTCACCTGCCATGACTCAGATCATCTTCCGTGACTTGCCGGGCGTGGGGACGGTCGAGCGTCAACTGGATTTGCGATTCCGCGACCGGTTGCTCGACGATGAGCTGGAGGAGCTGTCGCCGTTGATCGACGATACGTCGCGCGCCTTGTTTGGCATTACGCAGCGCGACACCTTCTACTGGGCGCTGCCCGAGCCGGTCCGCGGGAAATACGGCCACACCGAGTGGGAAAAGAATTTCGACGTCCTCTGCCGCTATACGCGCTGTCCCAACGCGCCGTGGGTCGCGTTCAACCTCGATCTCCGCTGCGAGCAAGGCGGCAGACTGCATTGCTTCGAGGTGTTCGGGCGACAGCTGGTTTGCGCGATTCGCGGTCTCCATCCCCGCGCGGCGCTCGCCTTTGCCGATCGCAAGGCCGCGTGAGCCTAGCGGCTCAGCCGCACCAGCGCCTCATCCAGCGCCTGCAGGAACCGCGATCGATCGGCCTTCGCGAACGGTGCCGGACCGCCCACAGCGTCGCCGCCGGCACGCAGGTCGGCCATGATCGCTCGAGTCGCAATGGCGGCGCCGATGCCCGCGGCCGTGAACGGCTTTCCGTTGTGCCCGATGACGGTCGCGCCGGCTGTGATGCAGCGGTCAGCAAGGAGGATATCGCCGGTGATCACCACGCTTCGCGCATCCGCCTCACTCGCGATCCAGTCGTCGGCCGCATCAAAGGCGTCGGACACCAGCACCCGCTCGATCAACGGATTGGTGGGCACGCGCAGCCACGAGTTGCTGACCACGCGCACCGGCACATCGCGGCGGAACGCGACGCGATAGACTTCTTCCTTTACTGGGCAGGCGTCGGCGTCGACCAGAATACGCATTGGTCCGCTCATCGGCGAACTAATCGTTCTTCAGGTTCTCCAGCCCGCGCGCGCCGCCTTTCTGCGAAGGATTCGCGGCGATGGTCTTCACCTTCGCCTTCTTTGGTTTGCGCGCTTCCTTGTTCGATTTCATCTGACCCTTGGCCACACTCGTTCTCCTTACCGCGCGCCTATGCGCCGCGCGCCGCCATAACTGTTCGGCGGCGGCGTTCCTACTCTTCGAGATTGCCGGGCAGGCCGACGTGCAGGCTAGCGCGCGAAGCGCTTCTTCAGGTCTGCCCTGATCGACGCCCCTGAAAGATGCGCGTCGACGTTTGAATAGCCTTCGTGCCGCAGCGCCTTGCGGATGTCCTCAAGACTGGAGAACCCTGGGGCCAGTTGAAACGCTCGTTCAATGATGTGTGGGGTTTGCATGCGAGTTCCTGTAATTTCGTCACCGTTACAAACGCGCCTCCCCTCAAATACGTTCCTACGGCTGCCAGATCGCAATTTTCGCGAGCGGCGGACCGCCGTCGATTTCACACCCCGATCCCCGATCTTTGGGCTAAGGGATCGCAGAATGCGCCCCAAGGCGAAACAAGGGATCAAGGAGAAAATTGGTATGAAGTTCACTCGCATAGCGCTCGCGGCCGCGCTCCTCGGGACGAGCGGAGCCGCCGCGGCCCAGTCGGCGACCGACGCAGGCTGCATCTTGGTCAGCAATGCGTTCGCCAAGAATTCGAAGGACGCGAATGCTCAGAAGGCCGCCGAAGCGTCGCTCTATTTCTATCTCGGCCGCATTCCCGACGGCACAAGTTCGGCACATCTGAAGACCTTGTTCGATGCGCAGGCGAAGACGATCACGGAGACGAACGCGGGTCCGACGATGAACAAGTGCGTCCAGGCGATCCAGTCCAAGTTCCAGCTGCTGCAAAGCCTCTCAGGCAATGCGCCAGCCGCCCCCCCGCAGAAGAAGCCCGAAGGAAGATAACCCGGACGCTGTGAAGCACTTCCTGCTCTTCTGCGAAGCCGGACCTGCGTATCTCGAGCGCCGGCCAGAGTTCCGTGGCGCTCACCTCCAGCACGGCTGGGATGCCTATGAGCGTGACTAACTAGTTGTCGCCGGAGCGCTCGCGGATCCCATCGATGGCGCGGTGCTGATGTTCGCGGGTGAGGACAAGTCGGTCGCGGAGGATTTCGCTCGCGCCGACCCTTAAGTGCTGAACGGGCTCGCCACGAACTGGCGCGTTCGGGAATGGACGACGGTCGTCGGCGAGCAGGCACTGGCACGAGGAGTTCGAGAAGGCTGCGCCTAGAAGCCCATCGGTTCTTTGCCCCAATCATTGGAGCAGGTGTCTTCAGGGGTCTCGCCTCGAATACTGGACTTCGGGTGCGCCGGCTTCGCTGCCCGCCCTCAGCGGGGCGGTCGCATTCGCTCAATCAGCCGCCCCGCACTCGTCGAACAGAGCAACCGCACGTCTACAACCGTTGGCGCGACATGCATTACGCGGCGTAAGCTGGTAAGCTAACAGCTTCAGGAGGCCCTCGTGCTGAAGCCTCGCCGCGTTCTAATCCTCGCGTCCGCGCTGATGCTGACAGCTGCCAGCGGCATTGCCGGTGCAGCGGAGCCTCCGCGGATCAGCAAGCCCAAGCCTGCCCCACCGAGCCTGACGCCGGATGTGCCGCCGCTGCCTCCGGCGACGTTCGACAATACGCTCGCGATCGGCGGTCAGGATGTAAAGGCGCAGGCCCTCGACACGCGGCTCAGCGTCGATGTCCATGTGAACGGCCGCGGGCCGTACCGGTTTGTCGTGGACAGCGGTGCGGACACTTCGGCGGTCGGCCTGCGCATCGCGCATGACCTGGAGCTGCCTCTGGGCGAACCGGCAGTGCTGAATGGGATGACCTCGCGCGACATCGTCGATCGTGTGAAGATCGCGAAGCTGACGCTCGGTCCGACGACCGTCGCGAACCTCGAGGTTCCCGCATTGCGCGAGATCGACCTCGGCGGTGACGGCCTCGTCGGCATCGATGCGCTCGTCCAGCAGCGCCTGATGATGGATTTCGAAAAGCGCCTCATCAAGGTTGAGGACGCGCAAGTCCCGATCAAGATCGAGCCGGGTGAGATCGTCATCATCGCGCACAAGAAGCGCGGCCAATTGATCCTCACCGAAGTTCGTGCGGCGCGTCAGCACCTCGACGCGGTCATCGATACTGGCTCTGAAATCACGATCGGCAATCTCGCGCTTCGTGACAAGCTGGTCGCCAAGAATCGCGCCAAATTCTACGAAGTCGAGGCAATCGGCGTCACCGGCGTGCACGTCAAAATGCAGATCGCGCGCATCGATGAGCTCCAGCTTGGCCCAGTAACGCTGCGCGATGTGCCAATTGCCTTCGCCGATGTGCCGCCGTTCAAATTGTTCGGACTATCCGACGGACCCGCACTGCTGCTTGGCACCGACATACTAGAGACATTTCGCCGTGTATCGCTCGACTTCCGCGCGCGCAGGGTCCGATTTCAGCTTAGAACCTGCCAGACGGACGGTGTTGCGCTCAGCACTGCCCCAACGGACATGTTCACGCGAAATCTCGGCGACTGCGATGGAAGCGTGCAGAAGATAGTTTTGGAGCGCTCTTCCGTATCCGGCGTTGAACGCGCATGCTCGAGAAAATTCCGCAGTGGCTCGGTGCCGCCCTATCGAACGTCCGCGCTGGTCATGAGAAGCTCGTGATCGCCCGCATCGACTTGAGCAACGCCACATCACTCAATCTCTCCAGTCCGGCATTTGCGCCAGGCGACCGCTTGCCGCCGCGCTTCACGGCAGATGGCGAAGGTGTTTCTCCACCCTTGGTCTGGAGCAACGTGCCGGCCGGCACGGCCAACTTGGCCCTGATTGTCGAGGATCCGGACGCACCGACGCCTCGCCCCCTCGTCCACGCGGTCGTGGTGGACATCGATGCCCGCCTGAACAGCCTGCCAGAAGCCGCGATTGCGGCGGACGGCGGAGGCTCCGCTGGTAAGGATGTGGGAAAGAACTCGCGGTTCACCGAGGGCTGGTTGCCGCCCGATCCGCCGACAGGGCACGGCTCGCACGACTATGTCTTCCAGCTCTTCGCGCTCGGAGCTTCCCAAGGCGACGACAAATCGAGTCCGGGCCGTTCCGACTTTGTCGAGCATCTGCAGGGCCGGGTGCTCGCTGCCGGCGCTCTCGTCGGTACCTATTCACGCGGAGAGGAAGCGGAGATCGGAAGTGTTGAGGCCGCTCCGGCGAGCATCTGAACGGCGCTAAAGATCGCCTTTGATGTCCGGTCGCTTGGCAGCCTCAGCAAACAGCGCTCGATAGGCGAAGCCGCCGACGATCCCACCAAGTATTGGCGCGACCCAGAACAACCAGAGCTGCTGAAGAGCCACACCGCCGACGAAGAGTGCCGGGCCGGTGCTTCGAGCAGGGTTAACCGACGTGTTCGTCACCGGAATGCTGATGAGGTGGATCAAGGTCAGAGCCAATCCGATGGCAATTGGCGCGAACCCCGCGGGTGCGCGATTATCGGTCGAACCAAGGATTACGAGCAGGAAGCCGGCGGTCAGCACAACTTCACAGACCAACCCTGCAGCAAGCGAATAGTGGCCTGGCGAGGCGTCACCGTAGCCATTTTGGGCAAGGCCGTTTGCAGCAATATCGAAGCCGGGCGCTCCACGTGCGATGAACAAGAGGATTGCCGCGGCAACGATGGCGCCCAGCACCTGCGCGGCCCAGTAGGGAAGGACGTCGCGTGCCGGGAAACGACCGCCAGACCATAGGCCAATCGTAACCGCAGGGTTGAGATGACAGCCTGAGATATGGCCAATTGCATAAGCCATCGTCAGGACCGTCAATCCGAAAGCGAGTGAGACGCCGACGAGACCGATTCCGACCTCAGGAAATTTCGCCGCGAGCACGGCGCTGCCGCATCCGCCGAAGACAAGCCAGAATGTTCCGAGAAATTCCGCCGCGAGCTTTCGCATGGCACGCTCCCCAACGATCGTCCGGAAACAGCCGTAACGCGCTCGCTACGGCTGCTACCATCAGTGCAAACCCGCAGCTTTTTCAAATGGATTCGCCGCAGCCGAAACGATTTGTTCACCATCGCAGGGCAGAAGGCTTTTAGAGGTGATTCAGCATGGCTGATTCCGTGAAAACCCGTCGAGATGGCCTTCCTGATCGTCGCCGCGCCAACCGCGCTGCGCTCAACCTGACCGCGACCATGCGTGAGGGGAGCCGCAGCAAGGCGCAGGTGCGCCTGATGGATATTTCGACGCACGGTTGCCGTATCGAGTGCACGACGCCGGTTACGAACGACAGCTGCGTCTGGCTGAACATCGCCGGCCTCGAGGCGCAATATTGCCGCGTCGTCTGGAACTGCCAGGAGTTCGTAGGCCTCGAGTTCGAGCAGCCGCTGGCACAGCAGGTGCTCCATCGCCTTCTAGATTCCAATGCGCAGCTCACCGAGAAAGCGATCAAGGATCTGCGTGGCATTGCCGCGCGATCGCACTGGCTGGCACGTCAGGCCGGCGATGACGACATTCACATTCTTGCCGAGATGTCGCGCGAGGCGGCGGTCGATGCCGTCCTCGAAGGCTTCCGGCTGAGTCAGTCCCGCAAGTCCTGAACAAAAACGGACGCCGCCTCGGACGGCAGCGCCCCACTTCTCGCCATCTGAAATCGTGGATCAGGCCGCTTTCGCATCGCCGTTGAGCACGGGGCCGATCCCTCCCGCTTGCTCAATGCGCTCCAGCAGCGTGCCACGCGGGAGATCCTGCTTGAACGCCCATTCGAGCACCGCTTCGAGCTGCTTGAGCGTGCCGTCGTCGCACATGCCGTCGAAGGCGAGGCGCACGACTGGCTTCATCGGCGAACGTAGCTGGATCTTGAGGCCCTGCTTCTCGACCAGCCGAAGGTATTCCTCCGGAGCATCTTCGGCATCGAGCGCAAAATCGTAAGCAGCGCTGAGCGCCTCATATAGAGCGACATTCGCCCTCAGTTTCGCCTGGCGTGCCTCGTCGGCCTCAGCCCGGACTTGAGTGAGTTTGGTTTGCAACGACCCCTCCATTGCGCAGTCGGGTTCAACTTTGGATTTCGCGCCCGCAGGCGCTTCTTGGGCGGCTGCGGACTCCTCAAAGGGTGCAGCCTCTTCGAAGGAAGCTTTCTCGACGGAGGCAACCTCGTCAGGTACCTCCTCAGGCAGACTTGGAGGCAGTTCGTCGAGTACGACTTCTTCCTGAGGAAGAGGCGATTTCTCCACCAACTCTTCTTCGGTAGTGTGAACTGCCCCCTCTGAATTCACCTCTTCCTGGAAGTGGCTCGCTTCGTCGGCCGCAACGGGCGGGAGCTTTGGATCCACCTTCACGGATTGGGTTCCGTAGAAGCCGCCGAGGCTTGCCAAGCTGTCGATCAGTTTCGAGAAGCCGGGCCGAGTGCTGGGTGCTGAAGTCTGTTCTGCCTCAATGACCGGCTCGTCCTTGAGCTCGGCTACTGGGTGGGGCTCTTCTTCGTCCACAGCAGCAGCCGGGTCCGGACTCAGCTCAGTTGGCTCAGCCTCGGCGAGGATCGTTTCTGGGGCTTCGGTGGGCTCGACGTCAGGGACGGTCGCTTCGCGCTCGTCAGACTGCTCGACTTCGGCGGCCGAGTCCTCGACCGCCGCTGCCTGCTCGAACGCGGCAGTCACCTCTTCCGGTTCACCGGTCTCGTCGATCTCGGTCGCAGGCTGCTCGGCCTCGGGCTGAGCAACTTCAACCTCTGCAGTCTCAGCAACGCGCTCGGCTTGGTGCTCTGGGGCTTCGGCTGCAGCGGGCTTCTTCTTGGGCGCTTCGGCCTTCGCTGGCGCGGTCGTGAAGCTCACGAGCGCGTAGACATAGTCGACCCAAACACCGGACGCGCTCAAAGGAAGGAGCGTGACCCAGCAGCGGGTCGCTGTGTCGCCGACGGTGAATTCGTCTTCGAACGAGAGAAAGTTGCGCGAGATCGCGACGATCGAGAGCTTCTTAGCGATGCTGGCGAGAATAGAAGGTCGCGAAGCTTCAATGATGCGGTCGGCCTCGATCACTCCCTTGAGACTTTCGCCGCGATGGCGGACTTCGGCATCCTCGCCGCCGCCGATCAGTTCCAGGAGGAGCGAGGAGGGTGCGGCGTCGGAAATCTCCAGCGGATCGAGATCGTGGAGCGGCGGAAACTCACGGTCGCCGCAAATGGACAGCCAATACTCCAGCACGGCCTCGTGCTTTTGGCGTTCCGATGCGTCGATCGTCCTGAATGAATTCAATAAAGTCGCGGCCGCGGGCTTATCGCCTGCCTGCATGCCTTGACTGGGCGCCCCCATCTTTCGCCTCCGCTCGATTCTTCGAACAGCTTCTGCGCCCCTTGGTTCTTAGAAAAGGTTAACTCCACCGGAGCCTTCCCGTGGTCAGCAGCAAAAGGCGGCTGCGGCTGCGCTACGAGGCCCATTGCGCCGAACCCACCAAGCATGATTGCCTACGCCCCCGGCGGCGCGTCGACCACTGTCAACCGCGCGATGTCGTCTTCGTGGTTGTCATCGCCGCAAACCAATACCAAACGCAGCTTCAACATGACGAGGACCGCCGCCCGACCAGTCGAGCGGCGGCCCTCGTTTCATGTTCGTTGAGTTTACAGGAACTTGAGTTCGAGCTAGCGTTCGGTCTCAAGCGCTTCCGGAAGCCCTGCTTCGGCGTCCACCGGCTGCGACATACCTGCAGAGACCTCGCGGTCGCGCTGCTCGAAGAAAGCCGCGCGCTTCAGCCGCTTCTTCAACGACAGGGACGGGTTGTCGGGCGTCGGACCGCGCATCGCGCGTTCGGTCCAGGTTTCGCCTTCACGCCGGTCGGAACGCTCTTCGCCCTTCTGGACGTCGCCCCATGCGAATGCCGAGGTCGCGGGCGCAACGATCGCCGGTTGCTCATAGGCACCTACGTCCGGATCACGCAGCGTCTTAGCCGCCGGGGTCGCATCGACATGGTCATCATGTACGATCTCTTCCTCTACGACCTCATCATCCTCGTTCCGCCGACGGGCCAAAGCAAATGCGCCGCCACCGAGGGCGAGCAACGCGAGCGCACCGCCTCCGGCCATGATTGCCGTGTCATCGCCTTTACCTTTGTCAGGCTCCGACTGCACGGCTGCAACCGTTGGCTGGGCCGGATTCGCCCTCGCATTGACGATCGGCTGCGGCTTGGCCGGTACAGCAAGCGAAGCAGGCGCCGGAGCTGCAGCAGCCATCGTGGCAACAGGCACCGCCGCCTTGGTGGTTTTAACCCCATGCGCCGCAGCCTTCGTCGCGACCGTAGCCGCACGGCGAGGCGTAGTGGTGCGCTTCGCGCTCGCCGAAGTGTCCTGAGACGCAGCTATATCGGGCGCCGCGCTTTCGGGCGCGACGTCCGGTGTTTCCGCGGTGGTCTCCAGGGTGGGAGCGGGGGTTGCGGTAACGGTTGGCGCGGTATCGGTGACAACGGGCTGAGTGGCCGAGCTACCAGCGTCTTGCGCCAACAACGGGGTTGAAGAGAGCGCCAGGACCGCAATCGCGGCGGTAGCGCTCATATGTGCGTAACGAGTGGTCATGGCCGAACAACCGGCCATGAGCTTTGCAAGATGCACAGTTATCGGCTGTTTGAGCCGTAACGGCGACGAATGAAGGTCCAGCTCCTAAGCCTCTGAGTCGGCTACGCATTTCGCTGGCTAGTGCGAACTGCACAGAGGAGCGCCCTTGGTGGACGCTCCTCTTCGGCGCATGTCGCGCTGGCTTAGTACGAGTTGTTGGTTACGCTGTTTGTTGTCGTGTTGCCCATCGCGTTCGTCGTGCCGTTCGCTCCCGCACCTGCGCCAGCCGCGTTCATTCCGACATTCCCAGTTGCATTCATATCGGTCGTAGCGTTCATGTCCGTGGTCGCATTCATATCGGTCGTCGCGTTCAGGTCGGTCATGCCGGCATTCAGATCAGTCATGTTGGCATCGGTGTTGTTGGCGTTGTTGTTGCCACCGCAAGCGGCGAGGGCCGCAAACGCAGCGACAATGGCGATCTTGGCTGTGGTGTTCATGTTGCTTTCCTCTGCGTCGCTTGTCGTTCTGACCTGCGGCACAAAGTTCGGGGAAGCTTCGGTTCCTACTGCTGAATCAGGCGCTTACGTCAAATTCAGCTGGAACCGACCCGGAGTCTGGCGATTGAGCCTAGCATCCACCCGAGCATCGGAGACGGACATGTCCAGCGGAAAAAGGACGATCAGCCACGACGAAATCCGCAAGTGGGTTGAGGAGCGAGGAGGGCACCCCGCGGTCGTTGCAGATACGGAGAAGAAGGGCCGCGGTGGCGGGCTGCTGCGGATCGACTATGACGAGCCCGGTGGCAACGACGACGATCGTCTGCACCGCATCACCTGGGACGCCTTCTTCGAGATCTTCGACGAGAACGACATCGCCTTCCTCTACGATCCCGATGGCGGAAGTCGCTTCAGTAAGTTCGTCGCGAAGGAATCGGCAGCAAGCTGAGCCGAGCCGCAAATGAAAAAGGGCGCCCCCCCCGGGCGCCCTCGCCTGTACGCGTGCTCTCGCGTGAAGCTTACTTGCGCTTAGTCTTGTTCTCGCTTGCGTTGGCCGTTTTGTTGTCGGCCGCGTTCTTCATCGCGTCGGCCTTGTTCTCGCCGGCGTTCTTGATCGCCGCAGCCTCGTTGTTCGCCTCGTTCTTCACGGCATTGGCCCTGTTCTCGGCCGTGTTCATGATGTTCGAAGCCGCATTTTCGCCGGCCGCGCTCACATTCTCAGCGGCGTTCTCAGCATTGGCCTGAACCTGCGACGCCTGGTTGTCTTCCGGGCTCTTCTTGTTGCACGCGGCGAGCGCCATGAGACCAGCAGCGATGGCCAGACCCTTCGAAATTTTCATCTGCTTTCCCCTAACTATTATTGCGGACGAGGAAATTAGGCGCGGGAGTTTGTCCGGCGCATGTCAGAAACATTAACTCGCAAACGTCAGCATCCGAATGACACCTCCGTCGAGCCACGTTTTATGAGTCGAACGGCATTTTTGGGCGTGCCCGGTGCGAGCTCAGCGGTGATCGCATCGAGATCAGGCTGGCCGGGCTTGCTGAAGACGGTGACGAAATGCCGGTGGCTAAGCACCATATGTTCGTCGAGGGGCTTGCACCCGGTCGACTGAACCGAATGGACGCCAACGAGCATGCCGTCAGCATCGTAAACTTCGGCATAGCCCCATTCGGCTTCGATGCTGTCGCCGTTCAGGGACGCCGCGCATTCGGCGCGAACCGCGGCGCAGACGACATCCGTGTCGGGGTCATCCGCCCAGCGCGGCTTAGGGTCATAATCGAAGCTCGACACCTGCGCCGCCGCCCCGCTCGCAAGCGAGAGGATGGCGGCCGTGATCGGCCGCCTCATCGGACTATTTGAGCGATTTGACTGCGGCGAGCGTCTTTGAGACGTGCTGGCTGAAGTCGAGGTCGTCATGGACCATCGCGATCTTGCCGTTCTTGTCGATCACGTAGGACGTGCGGGTTGTGACGCCCGGATGCGCAGCCCAGGCAACGTCATACGCCTTCTGCGTCTCGCTCGTTGCAGTCGCGACCGGGAAAGCGCTGCGGCATTCCTTTACCGAAAAGTCCTTGAGCGTCGCGATGTTGTCGGCCGACATGCCGATCACCTGCGCGCCCGCCTTCTTGAAGTCGCCGATCGACTCGCTGAACGCGTGCGCCTCGGCTGTGCAGCCCGAGGTAAACGCCTTCGGGAAGAAGTAGAGGACGACCGGGCCATGCTTCAGCTGCTCCGCCAAGTGGAGCTTGAACTCCTTGCCCCCGACTGCTCCCGTCGTGGTGAAGTCTGGCGCCTTGTCGCCGGTCTTGAGCGCGGCGATTGCTGGGCTTGCGGCGAGGCCGATTGCAGCGAGACCGATAAGAAGATGGCGCATGATAAGTCCCTCCTTGTTGAGCTTCCCTAGCTTGTAGGTGCCAAAAGCGCGAGGGTGCGTTCATCGCGCTGCCCGTCGAAGAAACCGTCGAGCGCACGCCGCATGAGCCCACGGGGCTCAAGGTGATCAAACAATGTCAGAGAGGAGCGCAGCTTGAGCCCATCGATCGGCCCGAAAATCTGAAGCGCGCTGCGCTTGCTCGCCCACGGCAGCAAGGCTTCGACGCAATCCCTCAGACGAGGCCCGAGCTCCGGATGGTCGAGGAAGGCTTGCGCCTCGTCCAGCGATGCAATTGCATAATGTTGGGCGGTGGGGCTGCGGCCAAGACCGGCGAGTTGTGGAAAGATGAACCACATCCAGTGGCTCTGTTTTGATCCTGCTTTGAGCTCCGAAAGCGCCGTTTCGAACGTGCCCTCCTGGGCGTTGATGAAGCGCTGGATATTGTATGGGTCGCTCACGCCCACATCATGGGCCTGATGCCGCAGGCGGGGAAGAGCGGCTGGCGCCTATTGCTGAGGCGCCAGCAACCCCGTCAGAACATAGAAGAGGATCATCACGGGACCGGTCAGCATGACAAGTGCGACGAGGCCCAAACGCACAATCGTTGGATCGATGCCGGTGTAGTCTGCGATTCCGGCGGCGACGCCCATGACCTTGGCGTCGCGCCGGTTGATCAGGAAACGTCCGTTCATATTGGTTTCCTTCGTTCGAATAAGTTCAGGCGATCGGCAGCGACGTGGCAGCTGAAACGAGCAGAAGCGCGGAGATGAAGGCACCAGCGAACAGGGTGGCTGACTCACGGACCGAAGAGAGAGAAGCGAACATTGGTATTCCCCTTGATTATGTTTCCGTGGACCGGACCATCCGGCCACATCACAATCAATGCACGGGGCGTGCCAATTCAAAATTGTCTTTGTTTATCAGTAGTCGTAACGCCGAACAGCCGTCACAAACCGGCGAACGACACCGGCAGTTGGCAAAAATCACCAACTGCCGGGGCCAATTGTTCGGAATGGTGTCCGGAAACGGACAGTCGCGACGATTGTAGCGTCCGATCCCGCTCAGCTGGCGGTCGTATTGCCACCGTCGGGGTGAAGGACCTGCCCCGCCATGTAGCTGGAATCCTCGCAGGCGAGGAACAAGAAGCTCGGCGCCACCTCGTTCGGCTGCCCCGGCCGCCCCATCGGCGTGTCCTTGCCGAATTCCGGAATCTTCTCCGGCGGCTGCCCGCCCGAGGGGTTCAGCGGAGTCCAGATAGGACCAGGCGCCACGCCGTTCACGCGAATTCCTTTTTTGATGAGGTTCTTCGCAAGTGACCTGGTGAAACCGAGTATGGCCCCCTTGGTGGAGCTATAGTCCAGCAGGCCAGGCGATCCCTTGTAGGTTGTCTCCGAAGTGCAGTTGATGATCGCCGAGCCTTCCTTGAGGTGCGGCACGGCAGCCTGCGTTAGGAAGAACATGCCGAAGATATTCGTCTGGAATGTCCGCTTGAGCTGATCCTCGGTGATGTTCTGAATGTCCTCGTCGTAATGCTGTTCGCCGGCATTGTTGACGAGAATGTCGACCCGACCGAGCTGGTCGACGGTCTGCTGCACTGCCTGTTCGCAGAATTGCTTGTCGCCGAGATCGCCGGCGATGGTTATCGCTCGGCCGCCTTCTTTCTCGACAATCTGCTTCGTTTTAGCGGCGTCCTCGTGTTCGCACAGGTAAAGGATGGCGACGTCCGCTCCTTCGCGCGCGTACAAGGCAGCGACTGCGCGGCCGATGCCGCTGTCAGCGCCTGTGATCAGCGCCACCTTCCCTCGGAGGCGGCCTGAGCCGGGATAACGCGGCTCCCAGTCGGGCTTGGGCTCGAGCTTGCTTTCGCGCCCCGGCAGCTGATCCTCGTGGATCATCGGTTCCATGACATCGGACATGGCGCTTACTCCTTGGGGGCTACACCCATCCCTTCTTCACCGAACTCTTCGATGGTCGCCTGGTTCTGGGCGTCGTGCGCCGGCACTTTTTCGGCCGGCGTCTTGCCAACGTTTTTCGGGTTGTCCGTCAGCCGGTGCCCGTCGCGCGGGTCATTCGACATGGCGTTGTTCTGATTCTGGGTCTGCGGCGATTCCGCCGTGTGGCTATTCTGTCCCATGAAAATCTCCTTGGAGCGACAAACCCCAGGAACGCGGGGCAGTTCCTAATGCTCAGCCGCGGCGAGCGCTTGCCGGAAGTGCTCGGACCTGCGCTGCGTCCGCCCGGTCGCCGGCGGCGCCAGCGCGGCAGCGCGCAAGCAAGGTCGGGAAGTCGAAATTGCTATTGGCCTCGAGCGCTGCAGCGGTCGCGGCGGAGCATTGCGCCTGGTTTTCGTAGCGCGTCTGCAGGGTTGCGACCTGCGTACACGCGCTGCCCCCGTCGGCGCAGCCCAGAATAGCAATGACGAAGTAGCCAGGTCCCATGAGCGCATCCCCTAAGATGCTGTTCTAACCGTTGAATTTATCAGCGGTTCCCAAGGGCTTTGGTCCACCTTGTTTGCTCCGTGCCACACGCATCCCTACGTAGTGAGCATGGCTGAAGAGACGTCGCAGATTGAGGCAAAACCCAACGGTGGGTTCGCTGCTCTGTGGCGCTTCCTGCCAATGCTGTGGCCGAAGGGTCAGGCCGAGCTGAAGGCGCGCGTCATCGCGGCGGTGGTGCTGGTCCTTGCAGGCAAGGCGGCGACACTGCTCATGCCCTTCGCCTACAAGGCGGTCATCGACGGCATGTCGAGCCACAAGGCCGCCTTCGGAATCGTCGCTGGCCTCGTCGCTGGTTATGCAACGGCACGCTTCGCGGGTGTGCTCTCCGACAATTTGCGCAACGCCTTGTTCGAGAAGGTCGGGCAGGATGCTGCTCGGCGGCTCGCGGGCACCGTGTTTCGCCACGTCCACGACCTGTCGCTTCGCTTCCACCTGGAGCGCCGCACGGGATCGCTCACCAAGATCGTCGAGCGCGGAACGAAGAGCATCGACATGATGCTCTATTTCCTCCTCTTCAACATCGCGCCGACGGTGATCGAGCTCACCGCAATCTGCATCATCTTCTTCGTGAAATTCGGTGCCGGCCTGGTCGCGGCTACGCTGGCGATGGTGGCGATCTACATCACCTTCACGCGCAAGGTAACGGATTGGCGCGCGAACCTGCAGCGACAGATGAACGACGTCGACAACAGCGCCATCGGTCGTGCTGTGGACAGCCTGCTCAATTACGAGACCGTCAAATATTTCGGCGCGGAGGAACGGGAGGCCAAGCGCTACGACGAGGCAATCGGCGCCTTCACGCGCGCCGCGGTGCGCAATGAAGTGTCGCTTGCCTGGCTCAATATCGGACAGGCCTTCATCACCAATCTGATGATGGCTGGCGCCATGATCTTCACGGTCTGGGGCTGGAACCGCGGGCAGTTCACGCCGGGCGACGTCGTGCTTGTAAACTCGCTGCTGATGCAGCTCTTCCGCCCCCTGGACATGCTCGGCTGGGTATATCGGTCGATCCGCCAGGGGCTCATCGACATGGAGGCGATGTGGGACTTGCTCGATACGCCGGCTGAGGTCGTGGACCGCACGGATGCGCCGGCTCTCGCCGTCGCGCAGGGTGCAGTGCGCTTCGACGACGTGCGCTTCGGTTACGAAAACGGGCGAGAGATCCTCAAAGGCCTCGACCTCGACATTCCTCCGGGAACGAGCTGCGCAATCGTGGGCCCGTCTGGCGCGGGCAAGTCCACGATCGCCCGGCTGCTCTACCGTTTTTACGATCCGTCGGCGGGGCGGATTACCATTGACGGTCAGGACATCGCCGAGGTCCAGCAACGCACTCTCCGCCGCGCGATCGGCATCGTCCCGCAGGATACTGTGCTGTTCAACGACACGATCGGCTACAACATCGCCTACGGGCGGGACGGGGCAAACCAGGACGAGGTTGAGCGCGCCGCGAGCGGAGCTGCGATCGACCGCTTCATCGCCGCGCTTCCCGAGAAATACGGATCGATGGTGGGCGAGCGCGGACTCAAATTGTCCGGCGGCGAAAAGCAGCGCGTGGCGATCGCGCGCACCCTGCTCAAGAATCCGCCGATCCTGGTGCTCGACGAAGCGACCAGCGCGCTCGACAGCCGTACCGAGCAGGCGATTCAGGAAACGCTGGACCGGGTAGCGCGGAGCCGCACGACGATCATGATTGCGCACCGCCTGTCGACCATCGTCAATGCCGACCAGATCGTGGTGCTGGATGAAGGTCGCGTCGCGGAACGCGGGACGCACGAGCAGTTACTCCAGCGAAACGGGCTCTACGCCGAACTATGGCAGCGGCAGGCGGCCGAGCGTCTTGCCGAAGAAATTGCCCAAGCGGCGGAGTAGCACCGACAACTCTCCTTGAGCTCGTCGAGGGTGCGCGGGTTCGACAAGCTGAATCGGACCGGTATGGCATCGCGAATGGATTCTACTCACCATCTTCTGAAAAGCATCTTTGGTTTCGATCACTTCCGCGGCGTGCAGGAAGATGTGATCGGCCGCGTGCTCGGGGGGAAACACACACTTGCGGTGATGCCGACGGGCGCCGGCAAGTCGCTTTGCTACCAGCTGCCAGCGATCGCGCGCGAAGGGACGGCACTCGTCATCTCACCGCTGATTGCGCTGATGCACGATCAGATCCGCAGCGCGAACGGGATCGGGCTACGCGCCGCATCGCTTACCTCGGCTGATGCCGATCGCGAGCAGACCGTTCGGCGGTTCAAGAACGGCGAACTCGATCTGCTCTACGTCGCGCCAGAGCGCGCAACGGGCGAGGCGTTCCGGCGCCTCGTTAGCCGCGCGAACCTGTCCCTGATTGCAATCGACGAGGCGCATTGCGTCAGCGAGTGGGGACATGATTTCCGGCCCGACTATCGCCAGCTGCGGCGGCTTGCTGGACGATAGTCCGGATGTGCCGAGGCTCGCGCTGACGGCGACGGCGGACCGACGCACGCGGGCAGACATCCTGACCCAGCTGGGCATTCCGGAAGATGGGCTGGTCATCGCCGGATTCGACCGAGCCAACATTCGCTACAATGTCCGGCCGCGCGATGGGCTTCCACAGCAGTTGAAGGCGCTTGTCGCGCAGCAGCCCGGCGCAGGCATCGTCTATGCGCCCAGCCGCGACAAAGCCGAACGGATCGCCGAGCAGCTGTCGGCCGGCGGTCGGCCAGCGCTCCCCTATCACGCGGGACTCGAGCTGCGGGTGCGCGCCCGAAATCAGGCCGCGTTCGTGGAGTCCGAAGAGATGGTGATGGCGGCGACGGTTGCCTTCGGCATGGGCATCGACAAGCCCGACGTGCGCTTCGTGGCGCATGCCGGCATCCCGAAGTCGATCGAAGCTTTTTACCAGGAGACCGGCCGCGCTGGGCGCGACGGCGAGCCCGCGGAAGCTTGGCTGTTCTGGGGTGCCGAGGACTTTGCGCGGGCACGGCAGCGGATTGAAACCGAGGTCGAGCCTGGCCGTCGTCAAGGTGAACGCGAGCGGCTCAACGCGCTGGCCGGGTTCGTCGAAGCGTCGGGCTGCCGGCGGGCGATCCTTCTCCGCCATTTCGGGGAGAGCCCGCCGGAGACATGCGGCAATTGCGACAATTGTCTTGAGCCGCCGGCGACGATCGACGCGACTGAGGTCGCGCGGAAGCTACTGTCGGCGGCGTTCCGCACCGACATGCGCTTTGGAGTCGGGCATCTCGCCGACGTGTTGGCCGGCAACGACAATGAGAAAGTGCGAAGCTTGGGACACGACCGTCTGTCCGTGTTCGGGATCGCCAACGGCGACGAAATTGCGCTGGTCCGGCCAGTCGCGCGCGCTCTGATCGCGCGCGATGCGCTCCGTGCCGACGCCTACGGCGGCCTGAGTTTCGGCCCCGGCGCGAAACCGATCCTCAAAGGCGAGCAGCTGCTGACCATTGCCGTCCCGCCGCCGCCCAAGCGAGGCAGCAGAAAGCGCTTCGAAGGACCGGCCGATCCGCTATTCAATGCCTTGCGCGAAGCACGCCGGAAGATTGCCGCGGAAGCAGGCGTTCCGCCCTACGTAATCTTCCACAATTCGACGCTGCGCGAGATCGCCGCAACGATGCCGCGCAACCTCGCGGAATTGGCGGAAGTGCAGGGGGTCGGCGCAATCAAACTCGAGCGCTATGGACAGGCGATGCTGGAGGCCGTTTCGACCAACGGCTGATATTCAGACTTGCGTAACTCGCGACTCGCTTGAAGAGACGGTAAACGACGGTTTCCGACTTCTCGGGGAGAGATATGATTCACCAGCTTCTGGCCGCGACGGCCGCAATTGCCGTCGCCACGGCGTCCACCAGTGCGGCTGCTGCGCCGAAGAAAGCGGCGGCGATGGCTTCGGCGGCACTTCCGGCATCCAGTCCATTCTCCAAATCGAGTTCGCTGCCGTTCGGCACGCCCGACTTCTCCAGAATCAAGGACAGCGACTATCTGCCGGCGCTGCTCGCCGGGATGGCGCAGCAGAAAGCGGAAGTGACTGCGATCGCCAATCAGAAGGCGCGCCCGACCTTCGACAACACAATCGTCGAGCTGGAGCGCTCAGGGCAATTGCTGGAGCGGGCGAACCTCGCGTTCAATGCCGTCAACGGCGCGAACACCAACGACACGCTGCAGGCGACGGATACAAAGACGGCGCCACTGTTTGCCGCGCACAACGACTTCATCTTCCTCAACGCGAAGCTGTTCGCCCGCGTGAAGTACCTCAATGACCATGCGGCGCAGCTGAACCTGACGCCTGAGCAGACCAAGCTGCTCGACGTGTATTACAAGCAATTCGTGCATGCCGGCGCGCAGCTGTCGCCGGCGAAGCAGGCCGAGCTCAAGACCATCAACAAGCGGCTGAGCACGCTCCAAACGGACTTCACCCAGAAGCTTCTGGGGGCGGCGAAGGCGAGCGCACTTCACGTGACGGACAGGGCCGCCCTTGCCGGCCTCACCGACGATCAGATCAACGCTGCCGCGGAAGCCGCGAAGAGCCGCAAACTCGACGGCTATGTCCTGTCGCTGCAGAACACGACGCAGCAGCCGCTGCTGACGTCGCTGAGCAATCACGCGACACGTCAGGCGTTGATGGACCAGAGCCTGACCCGGGCTGAGAAGGGCGGCGCAAATGACACCCGCCCGCTGATCCAGGAGATCGCAAAGCTTCGCGCTCAGAAGGCAGCGCTCTTCGGCGCCGTGAACTGGGCCGACTACACGCTTTACGATCAGATGGCGAAGAACCGCGAGACTGCCGTCGGCTTCCTCGAACGGCTCGCGCCGCCGGTTGCGGCCAAGGAGCAGCGCGAGTGGGCCGATATCCTAGCCCTCGCCAAGCAGCAGGGCGCGACGTTTCAGCCCACTGCCGCGGACTGGAACTATTATGCCGAGCAGATCCGGAAGCAGCGCTACGCGATCGATAGCGATCAGCTGAAGCAGTATTTCGAGTTCAACAAGGTGCTCGAGGACGGCGTCTTCTACGCCGCCAACCAGCTTTACGGACTTACCTTCAAGGAGCGGAAGGACATTCCGACGTGGAGCCCGGACATGCGGGTGTTCCAGGTTTATGACGCCGACGGCAAGGAACTGGCGATCTTCATGATCGACCCGTGGAAGCGCGACAATAAAAACGGTGGCGCATGGATGTCGAACCTCGTCAACCAGTCGTACCTCCGCGGCACCAAGCCCGTCATCTACAACGTCGAGAACTTCACCAAGCCCGCGGCTGGTCAGCCGATGCTGATCAGCTGGGACGACGTGACGACCATGTTCCACGAGTTTGGCCACGCCTTGCACGGCATGTTCGCGGCGCAGACCTACCCGACCTTGTCAGGCACCAACGTGGCGCGGGACTTCGTCGAGTTCCCATCGCAGTTCAACGAGAACTGGGCGCTCGATCCGAAGATCCTCCCCCACTATGCGGTGAACTATAAAACGGGGCAGACGATTCCCCAGGACCTCGTGCAGAAGATCCTGGCCGCGAGGACGTTCAACCAAGGCTATGAGGTGGGCGAAGTCCTCGAGGCGGCTCGTCTGGATCTTGACTGGCACTCGCTGCCCGCAACCGCCGGCCTGCAGGACGTCGACAAGTTCGAGAGCGATGCGCTGGCGAAGAGCGGCTATGACGTGAAGGACGTCCCGCCGCGCTATCGCACAAACTATTTCCTGCACATCTGGAGCAACGGCTATTCGGCGGGCTATTACGCGTATCCGTGGACCCGCATGCTCGGCCAGGACGCCTTCGCTTGGTTCCAAGCCCACGGCGGACTCACTCGCGCTAACGGTCAGCGTTTCCGGGACATGGTCCTCTCGCGTGGTAACACGCTCGACTATGCTGAAATGTACCGTGGGTTCGCCGGCCACGATCCGACCATCAACCCGTACCTGCAATATTATGGGCTCACCGGCGGCACCGACGGCTCGGCCAAATAGAACGTCGTGATCCGCCAGCTTGACGATCGCACCTTGGTGAGTGGCCAGATTGCTCCACACGAGGTCGCCGGGCTGGCGGAGCAGGGCGTGACCGTCATCGTCAACAATAGGCCCGACGGAGAGGAGCCCGGCCAGCCCCTCGCCGCTGAGCTGGAGGCTGCGGCTCAGCAGGCGGGCATCGCCTATCGTTTCGTGCCGATCATCCGCGGGATCGGACCCGCAGACGTCGAATCGATGCAGGAGGCGCTGCGCGAAGTTGGCCGTGGCAGGATGCTTGCGTTCTGCCGGTCGGGAATGCGGTCCGCGCTGGCGTGCGCGCTCGCCCATCGACAGGAAGGCGCGTCAGCCGATTTGGTCATCGACCGTCTGACGCAGGCCGGTTTCGATCCAGGCCCGATAGCCCACCTGCTTTAGGGTTGGTAATCCCGGAGGACCTTGCGCACGTCGGCGATATCCCGCACCTGACTACAGATTGCTCTGCGCATCCAAGTTAACCGCTCTGACGCCGTGGCTCCCAGAAAGGCGCGCGCGAGTTGGGCATTAATAAACCAAGTTGAACCGAGCAGCTTCGACAAGAGCGGTCAATTAGCTGTCGCATTCCCGGCCGCAATTTCGCCCGAACGGGAAGCGCGGCCCAACATTGCATTGCGATGAGGAAATCGGCCGAAGCGCCGGATGATATCGCGGTGGCGCTTGGCCTGTTCGATCTGCTCTTCGTCACCCAGTTCGGTGAAAAGCAGCACCGAGCGGTTTTGATCCCCGAGATCCTCGCTGTGCATGAAAGGCATGTAGAGGAACTTGCGCTCGACGTTGGGCAGCTGCTCATCGAGAAGATCATCGATCGCTTGCTTGGCGGTCGCGAGCGCGAGGTGGTCAGTCGAAAACTGATCGGCGTGCCCGCGGAACATGTTGCGCGGGAGCTGATCGAACACGATAACCGCGGCGAGCGCGGTGAGCGCATCGGTCAGGAACGAATCGACCGGAAGCTGCCGCTTCTCCATCCAGAGCTTCAGGAAATTTTCGCGGACCTGATGGTCGAGCTCCGGATCGCCGTCCCACCATTGCTTGGGATCGAGCGAGAACCAGAATTGTAGGACCCGCGATCGCCAGTCGCTCGCACTCGCCAAACTCACGCGGCCGTGCCGCCCACCGTCAGGCCTTCAATCAGGAGCGTCGGCTGGCCAACGCCGGCGGGAACGCTCTGCCCGCCCTTGCCGCAGACGCCAATGCCTTCGTCGAGCGCGAGGTCGTTGCCAATTCCTTTAACGCGCGTCAGCACCGTCGGACCATCGCCGATCAATGTCGCGCCCTTGATCGGCTCGGCGATTTTGCCGCCGCGAATGCGATAGGCCTCGGTGCACGAGAAGACGAACTTGCCGCTGGTGATGTCGACTTGGCCGCCGCCGAAGCTCTTGGCGTAGATGCCGTCTTTGACGCGCTGGACGAGCTCGCGAGGGTCATCTTTGCCCCCAAGCATGAAGGTGTTCGTCATGCGCGGCATTGGTGCATGGGCGAAGCTTTCACGACGTCCGTTGCCGGTCGGTTCGACGCCCATCAGCCGGGCATTGAGGCGATCCTGAATGTACCCCTTGAGGATGCCATCGTCGATCAGGATGTTGCGGCGGGTCGGCGTGCCCTCGTCGTCAATCGTGAGCGATCCTCGCCGTTGCCCGATCGCGCCATCGTCGATGACTGTCACGCCTGACGCGGCAACGCGTTCACCCACGCGACCGGAGAACGCTGACGTGCCTTTGCGATTGAAGTCGCCTTCAAGACCATGGCCGACCGCCTCGTGAAGCAGCACTCCCGGCCAGCCGGGGCCTAGGACGACCGGCATCTCGCCAGCAGGGGCCGCAACCGAGTCCAGGTTGATGATCGCCTGCGCCAGAGCCATGTCGATCGCTCGCTGCCACTCTGCCTCTTCGAACAAGCGCCCATAAAGATAGCGACCGCCCAAGCCATGGTAGCCCATTTCGCGCCGGCCGTTCTGCTCAGCGACAATCTGGACGCCAAGGCGCACCAGCGGGCGAACGTCTGAGGCGACGAAGCCGTCTGCCCGCACGATGTCGATCACGCTCCAGCTCGCGGCGAGGCTCACACTGACCTGCGACACGCGGGGGTCGCGTGCACGCGCGACGGCGTTGATCTTCTCACACAGCGCGACCTTCTCGGCGAACGGCACGAGCGCAAGCGGGTCCTCAGCCCCATACATCGCCTGGTTAGTGCGTGGCGGCGGAGGCGCAGGTTGGCCCTTTGCCACATCGAGCAGTTTGAGAGTCGCCGCGGCGCGCTCGATCGCTGCTTCGCTAATCTCATTGGCGTGGGAGAAAGCCGTGGTCTCACCGGTCACGCCCCGGAGGCCGAACCCCGAAGAGCTGTGGTAGTCGGCTGTCTTCAGCCTGCCATCGTCAAAGCCGAACGCTTCGCTGGCGCTGTACTGAAGATAGAGTTCGCCATCGTCATGGCTGCCGAGGTGCGTTGCCGCCAGCCTCCGTGCCGCATCCGGATCAAGGCTGCGGTAGAGGAAGCGGCGCGGATCGGCGGCGCTCATGCTGCCTGCGTATCCGCAGGTCCCCCGATGTAGATGAAGCGACGATCGCAATAGCCGCATTCCACGAAGCCGGTGTCCGGCTCAATCCTCAAGAAGACGCGAGGGTGGCCGAGTGCCGGATCGATCTCGCCCGATCCGTCACACGCGATCTGGACCGTCGAAACTCGAATGACTTCAGGCGGCTGGATGGCTTTCATGGCGTGCGAGGTAGCAATCGCTCGCCTGAGGTTCAATCGGGAGCCGCCTGAATCAGGGATATTGAACGGTCACGTCGAACGTGCCGACGTATACACCCAGTGCTTGGTTGGCGGCGACGTTCAGCGTGCCACCAACCCTGAACTTGAAGCTCTGCGCCTTCGCCAGCGTGCGCTTGTTCTGCCCCTGCAGCGTGAAATTATCGAGGGTCATCGTCTGGGTCCCGCCGACACGCGTCAAAATCGCCGGTTTGTTCGGCACCTTGATATTCACGACCGAGGAGCTTTGCGCCGCACCGGCGAATTCCGCGCAATGCGGCCCGCCGCCTATAGCGGTAACACCGGCCGTTGTCGTGAGCACATCGGCGTTGGGCTCCAGAACTGCCGTGCCCGCGGTCGCCCCAACCGCCAATGCGCCGAAGTCCATGTCCCGCGTTTTCACGACGGTGACTGGGAGGATGATCAGCGCATTCGCCGGAGCGGCAGCGGTGGGCGGCGCAGCGGTAGCGGCCGCCGGCACACATAGCGCCAACGTCGCCGCTAGAAGGCTACGCAGGAGAACACGCCGCAACATCGCGATTTTACGTAGGGCGTTAACATCAAGATCACTCTAGCGGTTAGGGTAAAGGCGACGTTTACCCCGTTGATTGTCAGCCCTATGCCCGCGCACCATGACTGAAGCTGCAATCCGCATCGAATCCTTGTCCAAGACCTATGCGGGCGGGAAGTTGGCGCTGGACGACGTCAGTTTCGATGTGCCGCGCGGGCAAATCTTCGGACTGTTGGGACCAAATGGAGCGGGCAAGTCGACGCTGATCAACATTCTGGCTGGGCTCGTCGTGAAGACCGGCGGCCAAGTATCGATCTGGGGATTCGACATCGACGAGCATCCGCGCAACGCCAAGCGCTCGATCGGCGTGGTCCCGCAGGAGATTATCTTCGATCCCTTCTTCACGCCGCGCGAGACGCTCGAAATCCAAGCCGGCCTGTATGGGATTGCGCCGCGCGAACGAAGGTCGGACGAACTGCTCACGGCGATGCATCTGACCGACAAGGCTAATGCGTATTCGCGCACCCTGTCGGGCGGCATGAAACGCCGCCTGCTGGTGGCCAAGGCAATGGTCCACTCGCCGCCAATCTTGGTGCTCGACGAACCGACTGCCGGCGTCGACGTCGAGCTTCGCCGCCAATTGTGGGATTACGTGCGCAGGCTGCACGCGCAGGGCGTCACAATCGTTCTGACAACGCACTATCTCGAAGAGGCGGAAGAGCTGTGCGATCGCATTGCCATCATCAATCACGGACGGGTGATTGCGAATGAGCCGACACGGGAGCTCGTCTCGAAAGCCCAGGAGAAGGCGGTTGTCGTGACCTTCGACCGGGACATCGGCCACGTCCCGACCAATGCCTGCTTCGAAAACATCTCGCTGATCGACGAGCGGACACTCCAAATCACCTATCGCAAGGACAAGGTGAATGCAGGTGAAGTGCTCAACGCCCTGACCGCCGACGGACTCGGCATCATCGATGTTTCGACGCGCGACCCCGACCTTGAAGACGTGTTCCTCAGCCTCACGTCGGCACAGGAAGCCGCGTGAGCATCAAAACCGACGTTCTTATCGTCGGAAGTGGCGCGGCGGGGCTGACCGCGGCCATCAATCTTGCCGAAACACACAAAGTCGCGGTGATCGCCAAGGGCTCTCTCGGTGAGGGAGCGACGAGTTGGGCGCAGGGCGGTATCGCGGCGGTGCTGGAGGAAGGCGACAGTTTCGAAGCGCACGTCAACGACACGATGATGGCGGGCGCCGGGCTCAACGACATAAAGGTCGTCGAGCATGTGGTCGAAGCCGCGCCTCGCGCGATCAAGCACCTCGCCGACCTTGGGGTTCCATTCGCGCAGGAAGGCAACGCACTTCATCTCACGCGAGAGGGCGGGCACAGCCACCGCCGTATCGTGCACGTCGCAGATGCGACCGGTTATGCCGTGCAGCAGGCGTTGGAAACAGCGGCGGCCAAGCATCCAAACATCACATTGATCCCGGACTTGGTCGCAATCGACCTCGTCACCGGTCGGCATGCAAAGCAATTCTCGACCAGCGGCGCGGTGCACGGTTTGTACGCCTACAACCGCAAGAACAAGCGAGTTGAAAAGCTCACCGCGAGAGCAACCATTCTGGCCAGCGGCGGCGCGGGACGCGCATATCTCTATTCAACTGCGCCGCGAGGTGCGACCGGTGACGGCATCGCCATGGCGTGGCGCGCCGGCTGCCGGGTTTCGAACATGGAGATGATGCAGTTCCACCCAACGTGCCTGTACAACCTACAGGTCAAGAACTTCCTCATCACCGAGGCCGTTCGCGGGGAAGGTGGACAGCTCAAGCTCCCGCCAGGTGTGAAGGGCGGCGGAACGCGCTTCATGCGGCGTTTCGACGAACGGGGCGAACTCGCACCGCGCGACATCGTCGCCCGCGCGATCGATCACGAGATAAAGCGCCTCGGCCTCGAATACGTTCATCTCGACATCTCGCACCGCGACGAGGACTTCGTCCGCGGCCATTTCCCCAACATTTACGAGCGGCTGCTGGCGCTCGGCATCGATATAACCAAGGCGCCCATTCCGGTGGTTCCGGCCCAGCACTACACCTGCGGCGGTGTAGTCGTGGATCTCGACGGATGCACGGATGCGCCGGGTCTTTATGCCGCAGGGGAGGTGACCCAGTCAGGACTTCACGGCGCCAATCGGCTCGCGTCGAACAGCCTGCTCGAATGCCTCGTGTTCGGCGAGGCAGCGGCTAAGCACATCGCTGCGAATTTCGACGCACTGCCGGACGTGCCTGAAATCCGCGCTTGGGACGAAAGCCGCGTGACGGACAGCGACGAAGAAGTTGTCATTGCCCAGACCTGGGGCGAGATCCGGCGGTTCATGTGGAACTATGTCGGGATCGTCCGGACGACCAAACGGCTTGAACGTGCCAAGCACCGGATCGAAATGCTGCGCCGGGAAGTACGCGATTATTACGCTCACTTCAGAGTCACTCCGGACCTGATCGAACTGCGAAATTTGGTCGAGGTTGCCGACCTCATCGTCCGCTCGGCACTCTCACGGCACGAGAGCCGCGGGCTTCACTACACGCTCGACTATCCAGACATGCTTCCGGATGCAAAGGACACAATCCTGGTTCCTTAGGAGAAGAGGTCCGCGACCGCGCTCCTGAAGCGAGTGACGCGTTCGGCGTTCAGATTCTGATGGCGCTGTGCGCTGCGCCGGCGGCAGATGCGCCGCCGGATCGCCGTGAGCCTCGAACACCCAATGATCGTACATGTGACGCCAAGCTGCGCGGTGCTCAGCGGGCATGTTGCGGAACAACTCCGAAGTGGCGCGCAGCAATGCGCCATAGGGATGCGTCGCTGCGATTTCGTCGCGGTACCACCAGAAGTTGACCAGCATGTTGAACGCCTCGATCGACTCCACGCCGTGCCACCATAAATAAGGAATGTAGATGGCGTCGCCCGGCCGGACCTCGCCTACCTGCGCAGCGGCGAGCGCCTCCCGAAAACGTGGGTAGCGCTCGAGGTCTGGGTCATCGTGGGCGACCACGCTAATCGGAAGTCCTGACGGGGTCAGATCGAAGGGGCCGATGTAGAGGTTCGCGACCTGCTCTGGCGGGAACAGCGTGAACCGCCGGCGTCCGGCAACGACGAAGCCCAAATTGTCGCCGGCGTCGAAGTGAGGCGGGACCGTGACCGCGTTGCCGATCCACAGGTTCGCCGGCGTGCCGTAGGGCACGAAGCTCGTTTGGTTCTCTTTCTCGAGGCGCGCAAGCTGATGCTTGGCGCTCAGGCCGCCGATCCAGACGCCGGGCGGGTGTGGATTGTCGGCGAGCTTAAGGAGCCCCTTCAGCACATTCGGCAGCCGTTCCGACGAATGGCCGTGATTAAGCTCTTTCACGCCCTCGTTGTAGGCGAGGCGCCCTTTAGCCCCCGGCGGCGCAATTGAGGTGGTCACCAGATCGCCAGTGTCCATCGCGACCAAATAATCCACGAGCGACTGCGGCGACTGACGGAAGTGCTGGACCAGCGGCCAGTCATTGCCCACGCCGCGAAGCAGCGCAGGTTGACCGAGAGGAATGATCTCATCGGCGAAGCGCTCAGGATCGACGCCGGTCCATTCGCGAACGGGCGAAGGTCGTGGCGGCGCTCCGCCCTTCACGATCGGATTCGAGCTCTCTTCCGTCATTGGCGCATAAACTGCCCGACACCGCCCAAGCGAGCAATGCCGGGATAATGCGCGCTAGCGCTTGCCTGCGCGCTTTTGGCGGCGCTCCGGTCTCGATCGACCGGGATTTCGGACCGCGATTGCGGCGTTGTGCAGAGTGACGATCCTCGTGACGGCGAGTCGCCGTGACCGCAGGAGAGGACGAGCGGATTTCGCGCAGCTTCTTCGACCAGGTTAGGCGGAAGCGGCTGCGGTTGAATGCGCTGGCGGATCAGCTTTTCGATGTCCCGGAGGAACGCGCGTTCGTCGTCCGAACAGAAAGCCACGGCATAGCCGGTTCGGCCCGCGCGTGCGGTCCGCCCGATGCGGTGAACATATTGTTCCGGCACATTCGGCAGCTCGAAATTGATCACGTGGCTAACGCCGCTCACGTCGATCCCGCGGGCCGCAATATCGGTCGCAACGAGGATCGGCACATCGCCCGTCCTGAAACCGTCGAGGGCCTTCTCGCGCTGCCCCTGGCTCTTGTTGCCGTGGATCGCAGCCGACTGGATGCCGCTTGCCGCAAGCTGTTTCACGACGCGATCGGCGCCGTGCTTGGTGCGCGTGAAGACAAGAACGCGGTTCATATTTCCGCGCTCGCCGAAGCCGACGCGGAGCATGATCGTAAGCGCGGCCTGCTTCTCAGTCTGCTGCATGAAGCACACATACTGGTCAACACGTTCAGACGTCGTCGCGGGTGGCGTCACCCGCACTTCGGCGGGATTGGTAAGAAACTGGTCCGCGAGCTGCTTGATCGATTTCGGCATGGTCGCCGAGAAGAACAGGGTCTGCCGCTTTTGCGGAACCAACTTCACGATCTGCCGCAGCGCGTGGATGAAGCCGAGATCAAGCATCTGATCGGCCTCGTCGAGGACGAGGATCTCGACCTCGCGCAATGAGAGGTACCGCTGCTCGACCAGATCGATCAGACGTCCCGGCGTCGCCACGACGATGTCGACGCCGCGTTCGAGCGCACGGCGTTGCTTGCCAATCGGCACGCCACCGAAGACGGTCGCAATTGAGAGCCGGTGGCCGCTGCTATACTCCGCGGCGCTGGCGCCGATCTGACTTGCAAGCTCACGCGTCGGCGCAAGGACCAGCATCCGGCAAGTTGCCGGGCGCGGGATGCGCTTGTCTGCCGCGAGCCGATCAATCGACGGAAGCATGAACGCCGCCGTCTTTCCTGTGCCCGTCTGCGCGATGCCCAGCAGGTCACGACCGGTCAGCACCGTCGGAATCGACTGGAGCTGAATGGGCGTGGGTTTGGTATATTGTTTCTGCGCAAGCGCACGAAGCACGGGCTGGGAAAGCCCGAGAGATTTAAAAGACATCAAATTCTCACATCATCAAGGCCGCCGGGCGCGCAACGAGCGCGTCCGAATACCGGGGTTTTGAACACCCCGCGTGACATGGGAAGCTCTTGGGAAAGTGCGGAAGCTGAGCCAAGGCCGACGGCCTGTTCACGCTGCAGATGCTTCGCGCTGAGCCTCATGTGCGCATTTTGTAACCGAAAGTCAACGTTGGGCCGGGAACAGCCGGTCCGCTAAACGACGCCGATGCCCCAAAGTATGAGCGCCCACAGAGCGAGCGACGCACCGAAGATCAGTCCAACACGAGCCCGTAGTGGAAGGCGATCATCCGGGTTCGTCGCTTCATCTTCGTCCGGTTCCTCAGCCTCTACTATCGATGGCCGTGCTCGGAGATGTGAACTCTTCAGCAAAGCCGCGCTGATCGCACCGCGTGGGATTGGCTTAAGGAACTCACAGCCGAAATATTTTCCGCTGTTCCACATCACTGTCGCGACCACCCGACCCGCTACCGGTAAATCGAGGTGCAACTGCTCGAACGTGGCGAGGTCCGCATTGGTCTCGACGAGCAGGCCACTTTCCGAAATATCGTGGATGACCGCTTCGTCGCCCGTTCCCGAAAGGACGGACCCGAGACTGAGCTGCCGTCGCGGCGTTGCGCGCCTATTTCCTGTTTGGATCCGCTCAAGCCGCGCGAGTGCCTGCATCTACCGCTCCTCCCCTGTTCCCAATCGGTAGGTGATGAGCGGTAAAGGGACAGTTGAGCTTCAGTCCATTATGCTAGGGAAAAACCCCGTGGCCACAATCGGCAACCGCGATCAATGCGACAATTAAGAATTCATTGATTTGCCGCTGGGCGTTCGAAAGGCAGAGCCCTTCAATCAATGCCAGTTGCGCGCGCAATGCGCCGGCTGAAACATATCAGTAGAGCGCCTACATTGGGATTAGCTTCCCCTCCGCCGCCACCCTGCTAGATCGACTGGTCCATGCCTGACGCCTCGACGCCCCAACCCAAGCCGCACCTCTATCTCGTTGATGGGTCGAGCTATATCTTCCGCGCATACCACCGTCTGCCGCCGCTCACGAACCGGCACGGGCAGCCGGCGGGCGCGGTTTATGGCTATACGACGATGCTGTGGAAGCTCGCCGATAGCCTGAACAAGGCTGACGGGCCGACCCACATGGCGGTCATCCTGGACGCGTCCGAGCAGACACACCGCAACAAATTATACGATCAGTACAAGGCTCATCGGCCACCGCCGCCGGAAGACCTCGTCCCTCAATTCCCGCTGATCCGTGTAGCAACGCGCGCTTTCTCTATCCCCTGCATTGAGGAGGATGGGCTGGAGGCCGACGACATCATCGCCTGCTATGTGACCGCGGCGAAGAGCGCAGGTTGGCGGGTGACGATCGTCAGTTCCGACAAGGACCTCATGCAGCTCATCGACGAGGATGCGGGCATCGACATGCTCGACACCATGAACGATCGGCGGATTGGTAGGACCGAGGTGCTCGAGAAGTTCGGCGTACCGCCGGAGAAGGTCGGCGACGTGCTCGCACTCATGGGCGACGCAGTCGACAACGTACCGGGCATACCGGGCATAGGGCCGAAGACCGCGTCGCAGCTGATCCAAACCTATGGCGACCTGGACACTGTACTCGCTTCCACGGGAGAAATTTCGAAGCCCAAACTCAAGCAGTCCCTTATTGACCACGCGGATTCGGCAAGGCTGTCGCGCGAGCTGGTCCGGCTGGTCTGCGACGCCCCGCTGCCGGAGCCGCTCGACGGACTTTCTTTGAAGGGAATCCCGACGGCACCGCTGAAGGAGTTTCTTGAAGAGCAAGGGTTTAAGTCTCTCCTCAACCGGCTGATGGGCGGCGCGCCACAGCAGAAAGGTGCAACCGTCCGAAATGACGTCATGGCGGCAATGGAGCCGCAGCGCGCCGCTGCTGCCGAGCTGGAGAAGATCGAAGTCGATCGCTCAAAATACGAGACCGTGACCGACGAGGCTGCGCTCGACCGGTGGATCGCCGAAGCAGCGGCACAGGGCTTTGTCGCCATCGACACCGAGACCGACTGCATCGATTGCATCATCGCGAAGCTGGCGGGTGTCAGCCTTGCGACGGCGCCGAACCGCGCCTGCTACGTCCCGGTGGGCCACAGCGGAGGCGACTTGCTCTCGGAGGCGCCAGACCAGCTCCCGCTCGACGTGGTGCTCCGGAAGTTGAAGCCGCTGCTCGAACATCCGGCGGTCCTGAAGATTGGGCACAATCTGAAGTACGATTGGGTGATGTTCGACAAAGTCGGCCTCAGGGTAGCCCCGATCGACGACACCATGGTGATGAGCTTCGACCTCGACGCCGGACGTTCGTTCGGCCACGGGCTGGAGGAATTGGCGAAGCTTCACTTCGACCACGAGTGCATCCCGTTCAAGCAGCTTTGCGGGACAGGCTCGAAGCAGATCACCTTCGACAAGGTTCCGCTGCAGCAGGCGACCGAATATGCCGCCGAGGACGCGGACATCACGCTCCGACTCTGGCTGCGGCTGAGGCCGCGGCTTGCCGCCGAGGAGGCCTCGCGCGTCTACGAGCGGGTCGACAAACCGCTAGTGCCCGTGATTGCGCGCATGGAACGCCGAGGCGTGAAGGTCGACCGCGAGTATCTCGCGCGCCTCTCTTCGGAGTTCGGGCGCGACATCCAGTCTCTCGAGGAACGGATCTACGAAGCAGCCTGCGGCCCTTTCACGATCGGGTCGCCGCAACAGCTCGGCGAAGTGCTTTACGGCCGTTTGGGCCTGAAGGGCGGACGCAAGGGGAAGAGCGGCCAATATTCGACCGACGTGAACGAGTTGGAGCGTCTGGCTGCCGAGGGCGTAAGTTGCGCCTCGCTGGTTCTCGAATGGCGGCAGCTGACAAAGCTCAAGAGCACCTACACGGACGCGTTGCAGGCACAGATCAATCCCGAGACCGGGCGCGTTCACACGAGCTTCTCACTGACGGGCGCGCAGACCGGACGGCTCTCGTCGAACGACCCGAACTTGCAGAACATCCCCATCCGCACCGAGATCGGCCGGAAGATCCGCGACGCTTTCGTGGCGGATGCGGGCTACAAGCTGCTGAGCGCCGACTATAGCCAGATTGAGCTTCGGCTCGCCGCGCACATGGCTGACGTGCCGCAGCTGAAGGAAGCGTTCCGGGAGGGCGCGGACATCCACAATCTGACGGCTGAAGAGCTGTTCGGCACCGTGGACCGCGACACGCGCAACAAGGCAAAGACGGTCAACTTCGCCATTCTCTATGGCATTTCGTCATGGGGGTTAGCAGGCCGGCTCGGCGTGTCGAAGGACGAAGGCAAGGCGATCATCGATCGTTATTTCGAGCGCTTCCCGGGCATTCGCGCTTACATCCACAACACATTGGCGCTGGCGCGTGAGCAAGGTTTCACGCAGACCCTGTTCGGGCGGAAGACCCATTTTCTACCGAACATCCGCTCGCCCAACCCGTCAATCCGCGGCGGCGCTGAGCGGGCCGCAATCAACGCGCCGATCCAAGGCACGAGCGCCGACCTCATCAAGCGCGCGATGGCCCGCATGGATGACGCACTCGCGGATGCCGGTCTGCACGGCGTCCGCATGCTCCTGCAAGTGCACGACGAACTCGTCTTCGAAGTGCCTGAGGGTCAGGAAGAAGCTGCTGCCGCGGTCATTCGGAAGGTCATGGCGCAGGCTGCCGAACCCGCGATCGAGCTCGACGTGCCGCTCGACGTCGAGGTCGGCTGGGGAGCGCATTGGGGCGAGGCGCATTGACCGACGCCGCCCGGAACGGCGCCCCGGCCGAACAAAGCCCTGACGCGGACATGGCAACGCTCGCGAGAGGCGGGCGGTTGAATGTGTTCGGCTTCGTCCTCCGCCTCGCTGGAGCGGCGCCGTTCCTGTTCATCGGCGGCCGCGTTTATGGCGCCGCGGAATTGGGCCGGTTCGCTTATGCCGTTCTCGTGGTCGAGTTTGCTGCGCAGCTGGCGGCGCTCGGACTCCGGCGCGGTCTTGCGCAGCTGCTCGCCAATGCGAAGAAACCCCAGGCAAGCATCGTCGCGGATGCGCTGCTGATCGCCGCGATCGGATCGATCATCTGCATGGCGATCCTGATTGCCTTCCCGCGCGCCATGTACCCTACGACGCGCATCTCCGGGATGGACCATCTCCTCGCGATCACAGTCATTGCCATCGCCTGGACCGACATCGCGCTGGCTGCGCTCGCCTATCATCACGATGTCGCGTCGACGGTCCGCGCACGCTCCGTTGTGCAGCCGTGGACAATCAGCATCGTCGCCTGGATCTGGTCCTACATCTCGATCGATGACGGACTGATCATCGCCTATGTCTTTTCGATGGTAGCAGCGTTGATCGTAGCGCTGATCCCGCTGTTCCGCTGCTACGGCATGCCTCACGGGTGGAAGCCCGACCTCGCGACCGCGGGCAGGACCGCCGCCCGGAACGTGCCTTTAGCTGCAGCCGACGCAGTCGAGTGGGCATCCCGACGCATCGACCTCGCCGTGCTTGGCGCCTTCATGCCCGCGACCTTCGTCGGCATCTATTACGTCGCGCAACAGGTCGCGACCTTGCCCGCCAAGCTGAAGACCAGCTTCGAGCCCGTGCTGGGGCCCGCCATCGCCAGACGCATCGCGGCCGGAGACCGTGCGGCAGTGGCCAAGCAGGTGCGCCAGGTGACCTACTGGATCATCGCAGCTCAAGCCGGCATCGCACTCGCGCTCGGGATTCCGGGCCGAGCGGTGATGTCGCTGGTAGGTTCCGGCTTCACGGGCGGTACTGCAATGCTGGGATTTCTGTTGGCGGCCGAAGTGATCGCGGCAGCGGCATTCGTCAGCGAGGCGGCACTCATCTTCGTCGCGCGAACGCGAAACATGATCATCAGTTTGATCATGCTCGCGATGGAGGCGGGGCTCGCGGCTGTCCTAATTCTGATCATGAGGAGCGAACGCTTCCCGCAAGCGTATCAAGCCACCGGGCCGGCCATCGCTCTGTGCGTAGCCCTTGGGTTCGCCTCCATCACCAAATCGCTCCTACTCAAACGCAAGCTCGGCGCGCCAGTCTCCGGCTGGCGCTGGAGCATCGCTTGGGCCGCCGCCGCGGCCATCATCGTCGGGGTCCCAACTCGGCTGTTTCTTCCGGCGATGCTGCAGCTTGTCGTCGGCATCCCGCTCATACTCGGGGCATTTGGCGCAGTCTTGTGGACAAAAGGCTTCGGTCCCGAGGATCGCGAGCTCTTCAAGCTGCGCAAGAAGGAGATCGCGGAACTGCGGGAGGCTGAGTTCGCAGCCGAAGCGCGCGATCGGGCCTAGGGCGGGCTCGTCTAGCGCTCAGTGCCGGAAGTGGCGCATCCCGGTGAACAGCATCGCGATCCCTGCCTCGTCGGCGGCAGCGATCACCTCGTCATCACGAATGGATCCGCCAGGCCGAATCACGGAAGTGGCACCTGCTTCAACAGCCGCGAGAAGACCGTCGGCAAAGGGGAAGAAGGCGTCCGAGGCGACTGCCGAGCCGATCGTGTGGGGTTCGTCCCAGCTATTGGCCTCGGCGGCTTCGCGAGCGCGGATGGCAGCGATGCGAGCGCTGTCACGACGGTTCATCTGGCCGGCGCCGATTCCGGCGGTAACCCCATCGCGCGCGTAGACGATTGCGTTTGATTTCACATGCTTGGCGACGGTCCAGGCGAACAGGCAATCGGCGATCTCCTGCTCAGTCGGCTGGCGCTTGGTTACGCACTTCAGCTGGTCACGTTTGACGAGGCCATTGTCGCGGTCCTGCACCAGGATGCCGCCGGCGATGACCGCAATATTCTGCCCGCCGCGTGAGGGGTTCGGAAGCCCGCCGGTAAGCAGCAGTCGCAGGTTCTTCTTGCGTGCGAAGATCGCCCTCGCCTCCTCTTCAGCATCGGGCGCCACGACCACTTCGGTGAAGATGTCCGTGATGGCTTCTGCGGTTGCCACGTCGAGCGGCCGATTCGTCGCCACGATGCCGCCGAATGCAGACACGCTGTCGCACGCCAGCGCTTGCTTCCAGGCGTCGAGCAAAGTGTCGCGAGTGGCGACGCCGCACGGATTGGCGTGCTTTACGATAACGACAGTGGGTGGGCCGTCACGGAATTCGCTGACCAGCTCCAAGGCGGCATTCGCGTCGTTCAAATTGTTGTAACTGAGCTCCTTCCCCTGGACCTGCTCAGCTTGGGCTACCCCACGTGCTGCGGGACCGATTGGAAGATACAGCGCGGCCTGCTGATGCGGGTTTTCGCCATAGCGAAGCGGCATCTTCAGCTTGCTCGCCAAGGTCCAGGTCTCAGGCCACCGCTCGTGCTGGTCGGCGAATGCGAACCATTGCGAGATGGTCGAATCATAGGCTGCCGTTAACGCATAAGCCTTGGCCGCCAGCGTCTTGCGCAACTTCAGGCTCGTACTGCCACCGTTCGCATCAAGCTCCGCCAACAACGTCGCATAGTCTTCAGGATCCGTCAGGATCGACACGTGCGCATGGTTCTTCGCGGCCGAACGCACCATCGATGGGCCGCCGATATCGATGTTCTCGATGATCGTGTCGCGGTCAGCGCCGCTCATGACAGTGTTAAGGAACGGGTAGAGATTGACCACCACGAGATCGATAGCCGCAATCTCATGCTCTTCCATGGCCGCAACGTGTTGCGGGTTGTCGCGAACGCCGAGCAGACCACCGTGAACCTTGGGATGAAGGGTCTTCACCCGGCCGTCCATCATCTCGGGAAATCCGGTGAGATCGCTAATGTCGCGCACGTTCGCGCCGCTTTCGCGCAGTTTAGCCGCCGTACCCCCGGTCGAGACGATCTCCACGCCATGCCTTGCAAGTCCTGCCGCCAGCTGCTCGAGGCCGCCTTTGTCGGACAGGGAAATGAGTGCCCGGCGCACCGGTACGAGGTCGATCATCGATAATCCTTCTGATTAGCTGGTGCGGCGGAACTGCCAGCCAATTTCGCCGCCCAATGCCGAGATCTCGCCGACTATGACAAGCTGGGTCGTGGGCTGCGGCTGCCCGCGCGCGTCGATCCATAGGCTCTCTTCGGTCGTTAACATTCCGCCGCGGCAGCGGAAATTCCATGGTGGAGCGCCTTTTGACCGAAGAATTGCGCCCATGCCGTCTGCGGTCGCGGTGGCTTCAACTCCGGGAGCGAGATGGAAGCGCACGGCGTAACCGACCGACTTCGCGGATCTTCTTGCGGCCTTTGGCGATCAGCTGCTCAGCGCCGCGCAGTTCCTTACCGTCGTTCCCAAGCATGACGCTGCGCTTGTGGATGAGGCCAAACGACCGAAGATAGCCGTCGTGGCTCGCTTCCAGCCGACTCGAATCATTGTCCTCGGTATGATCGATCGCGACGTCTTCGACTCCCTTGCCAAGCGAACCGTCGGCGAGAATGTTGGTCGAATTCGTGTCGGCCAGGACGAGCGTCGTGTGCGCAGCTGTGGTTCGGAGTGCCTGGACGAGTTCCCTCGCCATTTCGGTCGGCTGCGATCCCGGACCACCGCAATTGACCACGAGGCGCTGAGCGCCATCGGAGAGTTCAAAAGCCAGGGTCGACGCGCATCCCTGGGCGGTAATCTTCTGCGGCGGAGGCGGTGCTGCATCCAGGATCAGGATCGTCCCAAGCGCAGAAAGTCGCTGGTAGCCCCAACCCCGAGCGTTGCGGAGTGGTCGCGCACGAAGGCCGCAGCCTTCGATCAAGGAGGTCAAGCGCGGCGCCTCTCCAGGGCCGCAACCCTGCCAGCTCGACAGCCCGCCGTCGCCCATTGTGACCCCATGCAGCGCGGCTAGCGATGCTGCCGCCGCGGCCTCGATGCCATCGGGTATCGTCTGCTTGGCAGCGAGGTAGCAAGCGCGCAGCAGACCTAAGCGGTCGACGAGCAAAGTCTGCTCAAACGGGGACCGACTGACGAGCCCACCGTCATCGAACTGAGCGGCAGATAATGCACGTGCCAGTCCGGCCTCCCCGCGGGCAACACGCGGAACACCGCCCTGAACGAGCAGACCCGCAGCAATCACGCCGCACCAGGCGGTCACACGTTCGAGACCGGCGGCTGCCTTGTCAGCGTTCGCCTCAACGTGGCGTGCACCACGCGCGAGCGTGTTGAGGAGCGCGGATCGATAGCCGGTGTCGGTGCTCGAAAGGATGTAAGGCGCATAGGCCGCCCAGAAGAGGATGCGCTCGCCCCACAGATGCGGCGCCCAGGCGTCATCTACCTTCGTGCCATGTGCGATGAGCCAGCGTCCGACCACTGCCTCGGCGAGCCGTGCGCCATTCTCGCGAGAGGCGGCGGCGGCGAGATCCCTCAGCCAAGAGAAGCCCTGGAGTTGCTCAGCGAGAGGACTGCCAGTTCCGACGGCATGGAAGTCGAGGTCTGCGAGCGAAACACTCTCGCTTCCGACCGCGAACTTGCCCGAGAGGAGCGCTGCTCCACGCGGCCGGTCACCGGCGACATGGTCGCGCGGGACGGCGACGAGCTTCAGTGGCTGCCTAGACGCCTTCAGACGGGAGAGTAGCGAGCCACGTGCGAGCTTACGGACGACGTCACTATCGGCCGGGTCGCGTCCGGACCTTGGGCCTGCGTCGTTCATCCCTCGCCCCTGAGCGCCTCAATGTTCGCGGCGTAGGACGACGGTCCGCCGCGAAATGCCGCCGTGCCGGCGACGAGGACGTTCGCTCCCGCATTGATCGCTTGCGGGGCGGTCGTCGGATCGACGCCGCCGTCGACCTCCAAGCGGATGTCGAGATTTTCCTTGGCGATACGGTTCGCAATCGCCTCGATCTTTTTGAGTTGGCTCCCGATGAACTTCTGCCCACCGAAGCCCGGATTGACGCTCATTACCAGAACGAGGTTGAGTTCCTCGAGTACGTAATCGAGCGCCTTGGCCGGTGTCGCGGGATTCAGGGAAACGCCTGCCTTCTTCCCGAGCGACTTAATGCGCTGAATGCTGCGGTGAAGGTGCGGACCGGCCTCCGGGTGCACGGTAATGATGTCCGCGCCAGCGTCCGCGAAGGCATCGAGAAACGCGTCGACGGGCGAGATCATCAAATGAACGTCGAACGGCTTCGTCGAGTGTGGGCGGAGCGCCTTCACGACGGCCGGCCCAATGGTGAGGTTCGGCACGAAGTGGCCATCCATCACATCGATGTGGATCCAGTCCGCGCCCGCCTTATCGATCGCGCGCACTTCCTCGCCGAGCTTTGCGAAATCGGCGGATAGGATGGAGGGGGAGATCAGGACGTCGGGCACAGCCCCGATTAGACGTTAACCGCCGCGGCGGACAAGCCGCGCCATGAAGAAGCCGTCCAGACCGCCTTCTTCAGCCAGAAGGCCGGGCAAGATGCGAACCGAGCCGGCCGAGCCGACGGCCACGAAGTCGGGGAGTTCGCCGAACTCAGGTGCCTCGATAGCGAACTCAGGGTGAGCTTCGATGAAGGCCGATAAGGCTCCTTCCCCTTCTGGCGGCTCAAGGGAACACACCGAGTAGACGAGCGAACCGCCAGGCTTCAGCCATTCGGCAGCGCGGTAGAGCAGCTTCGCCTGCTGTTCGGCGCTCGACGCGATGATGTCCGGGCGAGCGCGATACAGGATTTCGGGATGACGGCGGAACGTGCCGGTCGCAGAACAGGGCGCATCGAGCAGGATCGCATCGAAGGTGCGCAAAGGCTCCCACTTCTCTACTTCAGCGTGGACCAGATCGGCGTTGAGGTGAGTGCGTTCGAGGTTCTCGCGCAGTCGTGCGAGACGACTTTTCGACGAATCGACTGCCGTCACGCGGTGCCCGGCGGCCGCGAGCTGCATCGTTTTGCCGCCCGGTGCCGCGCAGAGGTCGAGCACGTCGTCGGCGGCGGGCGGAATGAGCCGGGCAGGTAGGGATGCGGCGAGATCCTGAACCCACCAGCGTCCCTCATCATAGCCTGGAAGCTCGGCGACGGCGGCACTCTCCACGCGGACGTTCCCTGACGCCAGCGAGATGCCGCCGTGCGCTGCCGCATAGCCTTGCGCCTCGGCGTCGTCAGCAAATGTAAGATCGAGCGGCGGGCGTTGCGCGATTTGACGGCGCGCCGCTCCGACAGTCTCTTCGCCCCACGCCTCGCGCCAGCGCTGCTCCACTCTTTCCGGCAATCTGGCAGGACCGGACTCGCCCACTCCGCCCCTGAGCAGGGTACCGAGAACGCCGTGCACCAGACGCCGCGGCCCGCCGTCCACCAGCGGGAGTGCTGTCGCGACGAGCGCATGATCCGGCGTTCCGAGCGCGATTTTCTGCGCCAAGGCGAGTCGAAGGACCATGCGAGGCTTGGCATCATCAGGCAGCCGCTGCCGCGTCGCACTGTCGATCAGTGCGTCGAGATCGGGTAGGCGCCGCAGCGTCTCACCAGCGATAGCGATGGCGAGTGCGCGGTCGGGCGGGGACAAGGTCCGCGCTGAGGACGATGCGCCATCGAGAGTTTGTCCGCGACGGAGCACCGCATCAAGCATCTGCAGCGCTGCGCGGCGCGCTCCCAATCCTTCAACGCTTGGCATCGCACCCCGCAACGCACATGTTATTGTCGTGAAACGGCCGAAAAACGTCGATGCCCGGGCGCACCTGAGTCCCTCCCCCCGGTGCCACAGCCAGAACCGCTTCAGGCGCCGGAGCCGCCTGCCGGCGAGGAAGCCAGGCCCGATCCCACTCGCTACGGCGATTGGGAGAAGAAGGGCATCGCGATCGATTTCTAGTCTTCTTCGTCGCCGGGCGGACGACTGAGCATGGTTTCGAGCAGCGTTTCCAGACCGACTTCTCCTCCGAGCAACTCGTCCACCGCTCCGACGATTGGCATGTCGATGTCGCGGGCCACAGCAATTCGATTAAGGACGGGCGCCGTATGGGCTCCTTCGGCGACCGTTCGCCGATTCTTGAGCAGGTCGTGCACATCATGGCCTTCGCCAATGGCCCTCCCGAGCGAGAAGTTGCGGCTGCTCGTCGAATTGCAGGTCAGTACTAGGTCCCCCAGCCCCGATAGGCCTGCCAGCGTCTCGCGCCGACCACCCATGGCAAGCCCGAATCGCACCATTTCCGCGAAACCTCGTGCGATGAGCGCGGCGCGGGCATTCTGGCCGAGGCGCTTGCCCTCAACGATCCCGCAGGCGATCGCGAGCACGTTCTTCACCGCACCGCCGACTTCCGCGCCGGCGACGTCATCAGTGAAATAGGTACGGAAATTCACGAGGTTGATACGAGCGCGCAGCGCCTGCCCGAGTGCCCGGTCCTCACACGCCAGCGTGACGGCGGTCGGCAAGCCGGCCGCTACCTCATGAGCGAAGGTTGGACCGGACAACACCGCCACTGGCGCTGATGGGCACACGTCTTGCGCGACCTCGTGAAGAAGCTTCCCGCTGCGCTCCTCGATGCCCTTCGAGCACAAGACCAGCGGCCGGTCGCCTGTGGGTGCCTTTTCGAGCACGGACCGCATGTGCTGAGCCGGAGTTACGACGATCCAGGCATCGCAGACATCGAGATCGGCCAAATCGGAGGTAGCTCTGATTGTTTCATTGAGCGGGATATGCGGAAGAAAGGCCGAATTCTCATGCCGGTCATTGACGGAGGAGACGACTTCTTCCTCCATCGCCCAGAGGATTGTTTCGCCGCGCTCGGAAGCCACTTGCGCCAGCGCCGTCCCCCAAGCGCCCCCGCCGATCACGCCGATTTTCATGCTTTGACGCCCGCCCCGCGCACCTTCTCGGCACTGTCGTCCAGCGGCCATCGCGCGCGCGCCGGCGCGTCGAGACCATCGCTGAGTCCCGCGGCGAAGCGCTCGGCTCCTGCCCAAGCGATCATCGCCGCATTATCCGTGCAGAGCCAGGCGGGCGGGACGCTGAAGCGGCGGCCCCCTCGTCCAGCGAGCTCGGCGAGCGCAGTGCGAATGGCCGTGTTTGCCGCTACACCTCCTGCGACGACTAGCGTCGGTGCATCGGTCACCTGCAGGGCACGGTTGGTGCGATCGACCAGGCAATCGACGACCGCCTGCTGGAAGCCCGCGGCAATGTCCTCGCGGCGGTACTCGCCCGAAGCGACCGCCCGCTGCACAGCGCTCTTCAGTCCAGCGAAGGAGAAATGCGGCTCGGCCGACCCCACAAGCGGGCGCGGCAGTGGTACGGCGTTCGCATCGCCGTCCTTTGCAAGTTCCTCGATCGCGGGGCCGCCTGGATAGCCAAGTCCCAGCAGTTTCGCTGACTTGTCGAAGGCCTCGCCCGCTGCATCGTCGATGGTGGTAGCGAGACGTCGATATTGGCCGACGCCTTGAACTTCGAGCAACTGGCAATGACCACCGGAGACGAGCAGGAGCAGGTACGGAAAGCCCAAATCAGGTTCGGCGAGCCGTGGCGAGAGCGCATGCCCTTCGAGGTGGTTGACGGCGATCAGCGGCTTGCCAGCGGCGAGTGCCAGTCCCTTGCCGGCAAGCAGCGCGACCATCACTCCGCCGATCAGGCCCGGTCCGGCCGTTGCCGCGATCGCGTCCACGTCCCGGATCGCCAGCTTCGCCTCGTCGAGAACGCGCCTGATTAGGTTCGGTAGGATTTCCACGTGGGCCCGTGCCGCGATCTCGGGCACCACGCCGCCGTAGGGCTGATGAACGGCATTCTGTCCAACGACGGCCTGCGCCATTATGCGCCGATCGCTCGTGACGAGCGCTACCGCACTGTCGTCGCAAGAGGATTCGAGGCCGAGGATCACTGACATGTCAAACTCATTTCGCGCCCGGCCCTTTGCCTGATCCGCTCAACTTGCACTAGGGGTGAGGCATGCAAGGTCTTCGTCTTGGGACTCGTGGATCGGCGCTCGCGCTGGCGCAGGCACGTAAAGTCGCAGCGGCGATCGAGACGGCCCAGCGATGGCCGGATGGCTGGGTCCAGATCGTTGAGATCACGACAACTGGTGACAAGGTGCAGGATCGGCCGCTCGCCGAGATCGGTGGCAAGGGACTGTGGACGAAGGAGCTCGATCGGGCACTGCTCGAGGACGAAGTCGATTTCTGCGTCCATTCGATGAAGGACGTGGAAAGCGTCCGTCCTCCGGGGATCCACATCGCCGCCGTGCGCCCTCGCGGCGACGTGCGGGATCGGATCGTTGGAGGGGAATCGATCGACAAGCTTCCGGAAGGCGCCGTGGTCGGCACCAGCTCGCCACGCCGCAAGGCGCAGCTGCTGCGGCTTCGCCCGGACCTTCAGGTGGTTCCCATCCGCGGCAATGTCGACACCCGTTTGCGCAAGGTTGAGGACGGCGAGTTCGATGCAACCTTGCTGTCGGCGGCCGGCCTGAAGCGGCTTGAGATTACGGCGGGCACGGCCATTCCGACGGAAATCATTCTCCCCGCGCCCGGCCAGGCGGTGATCGGGATGGAATGCCGCACCAACGACACACGCACCCAGAGCGTGCTGACCACGGTCAACAACCAGATCACATATGATTGCGTGATGGCGGAGCGGGCGTTCACGAGGGCCCTCGGCGGGACATGTTCCTCACCCGTGGCGGCTTTTTGCGTGCTTGAGGATGGAGATCTCCGAATGCGCGCGCAGCTGTTTAGCGAGGACGGCAGCGAGATGGTCGAGGAGCGCGGCGTATTCGACTGCGGCGACACCAACACTCCCGAAGGACTTGCGCGAGCCTTGCTGGAAAAAGCGCCTGAATCGATCCGGAGGCTGTTCGACGCGCAATGACGCGCGTTCTGGTCCTGCGCCCTGAGCCCGGCGCAAGCGCAACAGTGAAGCGAGCTCGTAAAAAGGCGCTCGACGCGGTCGCCATTCCCCTGTTCGAGGTCGAGGCAATTTCATGGGACGCGCCGGAGGCGAGCGGTTTTGACGGCCTGTTGCTGACTAGCGCGAACGCCGTTCGGTGTGGCGGCGAACAGCTGAAGCAGCTTTGCGGTCTTCGAGTCTACGCCGTCGGCGAAGCGACCGCTCAAGCAGCGCGCGACGCCGGTTTCGATGTCGCCAGTGCCGGAGACGCCGGGGTTATGCGTTTGCTTGCGTCGATCGAGCCGGAGATGAAGTTGCTGCATCTGGCCGGCGAACACCGGACGCCCGCTTCCGGTGCCCGCCAACACATTGAATACATTACCGTCTATCGCTCGAAGCCTTTGGAGCACGTCGATCTCGGTAAATCCGAAGGCAGTGTGGCAATCATCCACTCGCCGCGGGCAGGCCGCCGGTTCGCGGAGCTGGTCCACCAGGCTCACCTCGACCGGAGCAAGATCACAATCGCGGCGATCAGCCGGGATGCGGCCGAAGCGGTTGGCCCTCGCTGGGCTAGAGTCGAATCGGCCGAGGCACCGAACGACGATGCGCTGCTGGCTCTGGCGGAACGCCTGTGCAACAAAGTCTCAGCGACATGAACAGCACGGCGTATCGCAGGCAGACCAGCTGGGGCACGAAGCTCCTCATTGGGCTCGTCCTGCTTCTGCTTGGTGCGGCGGCGGCGACTTGGGCGCTCGCACATTATCAGGCGGCTGCTCGCTTCCTCGGCGTGACCGACCCGACCAAGCCCGAGGCCCTCATGCCGAAGGCCGTCGCCGTGCCTGCTGTTCCGTCCGCGAAGCCCCCGCTTACCCCGCCAGCGCCGAGCAGTGCCAAAGTAGCCGAACTTGAAGCGCGTCTGGCCAAAGTCGAGAACGCCTCGCAGCGGGCCGAAGGCTTTGCCGGACGAGCCGACGCACTGGTGGTCGCGTTCGCTGCACGCCGGGCGATCGATCGCGGCGTCGCGCTTGGATATCTCGAGCCGCTACTGGTCGATCGGTTCGGCCAGCAGCATCAGCAGGCCGTGGCAATGGTAATCACCGCGTCGCGACAGCCCGTCCGACTGAACGATCTCATTTCCGAGTTCGACGTTCTCGGCCCGGAGCTGCGCCGCGGGGGTTCGCAGGACAGCTGGTGGACCAATTTCAGGCGCGAGCTTGGCACGCTGATCGAAGTGCACCGCGCTGAGCGGCCCGCGGTCAATCCCGACGCCCGATACCAACGAGCTGAACGACGGCTCCAGTCAGGCGACGTCGACCAGGCGCTCGCCGAAACCATGCGCCTCCCGGGCGCCTCCCGGGCGGCGGACTGGACCGACAAGGCACGCCGCTACGTCGCTACGCATCGGGCACTCGACGAGATTGAGTCCGCTGCGCTGCTCGGTTCGCCAACTCCCGCGCCGAACCCGAACCCCTGAGCGCAAAAGAGGGTTGGCAAGAGAGTCGCCGGATGCGAATTCCGCAGCAGGCGCACAGCAGGCGTTCAGCTGCTCGCGCTAAATCTCTGGGAGACTGCGGAAACTCTGGGGCGAAGGGAAGTCATGACGTCAGTGGTTCAGCATTTCGGTTTGTGTCTGACGGTGCTCGCCTGCACCGCAGTGAGCGCGTCCGCCGCTAACCAAACCAATCCGTGGCGCGCGCCGATCCAACGAACGGCGCAGCCGCGCGCAGTTCCTCATGCCGCACCGCGGTCCGTTCCCGCGCCCCAGTATATCCGCGACCGTGTCAATGAACTCGGCCGGTCGTTCGACGGCCGCGTTGGGATCGCAGTGAGGTCGATCGACGACGGCTGGACTGTCGGCTGGCACGCGGACGAACTCTACCCGCAGCAGAGCGTCAGCAAATTGTGGGTATCGATCACCGCTCTCGACGCCGTGGACAAGGGCCGCGTCAACCTGGATGATCGTGTAACCCTGACCCGCGATGATCTGACGCTGTTCCATCAGCCAATCGCGTCGCTGATTCTGGGCGGCGGTTACACGACGACGCTCAGCGACCTAATGTTCAAGGCGATTACGACCAGCGACAATACGGCCAACGACAAGCTCATGCGATCGGTTGGCGGGGCTCAGGCGGTGCGCGACATGATTGGCACGAAACACCTCGGGGCTATCCGCTTCTACAACGGAGAGCGAGCGCTTCAGAGTAAAATCGCCGGACTTATCTGGAGCCCGAGCTATTCCGTCGGCAACGCTTTCTACGAGGCGCGCGATGCGCTGCCGCTCCGCCTGCGCCAGGCAGCTTTCAATCGCTATGTGGACGATCCCTACGACGGTGCAGCGCCGAGCGCGATCGTCCACGCACTTGCGCGTCTGAAGCGCGGCGAGCTTTTGTCGCCAGCATCGACGCAGCGGCTGCTCTATATCATGAGCAACACGAAGACTGGCGCGAACCGGCTGAAAGGCGGTCTGGAGCCGGGCTGGGTCCTCAATCACAAGACTGGGACCGGCCAAGTGCTTGGCAGTCAGCAGGCAGGTTATAACGACATCGGAATCCTGACGGGACCCGATGGCCGCAGCTACTCCGTCGCGGTGATGATCAAGCTGACTTCTGTGCCGCTGCCGGTCCGAATGACGCTGATGAACAATGTCGTTCGGGCCGTGATTACGCAGAACGAGAGGCTTCGTGGAGCTGCGTACGTGTCCGGAGGCAAATGAATCCGGCGGGGAAACTCGCTTCGAGACCAGGCATCCAGCGAGTGCCGAGCCGCGACCTCGAGCTATTCATCGTCCGGAACTTTCTGGATCCGGCCACGTGCGCAAAGATGATGGAGCGCATCGATCGGAACCGGCGCCCATCGACCATCGCTGACGATCTCGGGATCGAAAACTATCGGACGAGTGAGACTTGCGACCTGGATTCCACGGATCGCGACGTCGCGAAGGTGGATCGCATGATCACCGAGCTGCTGGGGCTTCCGCCGGAGAACGGCGAACCGATCCAGGGGCAGCGGTACGCGCCCGGTCAGGAGTTCAAGCCGCACACGGACACGTTCGAGCCAGGAGGTTACGATTTTTACGTCCACACGGCCCGCGGCGGACAGCGCACATGGACCGCGATGGTTTATTTGAATGAGCCGGATGATGGAGGCGCAACGCGTTTCAAGGCGATTGGCAAGACCATCCAGCCGGAGGCCGGCAAGCTCCTGGCCTGGAACAACCTCTTTGCCGACGGCGAGCCCAACCCGGCGACGATCCACCACGGGATGAAGGTGCGGCGCGGGACCAAATATGTGCTGACGAAGTGGTTCAGGGAACGGCCGCGCTAAGCATCGGCTACTCGGTTCGCGTTGTTCCACCTGTCCCGAAAGGCTTCACATGCACCGTCTTGAGGTTGACGAACTCCTTGATACCGTAAGCGGAACATTCGCGACCGTACCCGGAGTGCTTCACCCCTCCGAACGGAGTGCGCGGATCCGACCGAACGTTCTCGTTCACGAAGCTCATCCCTGCTTCGAGTTCTTGCGCAGCGATACGACGGCCGCGGTCCAGATCTGACGTCAAGACGCCGGATCCGAGGCCGAATTCGCTATCATTCGCAATTTTGATGGCCGAGGCTTCGTCGTCCGCAGCAATGATTGCGGCGACCGGTCCGAACACCTCCTCGTCGTGGGCCGGCTGCCCCGGCAGTACGTTCGTAAGCACCGTCGGCGGATACCACGCGCCAGGTCGGTCCGGAACCTTGCCGCCGAGCAGAAGCCGAGCGCCCTTGCGCACGCTTTCGCTCACCTGGCGGTGGATATCGTCACGCGCTTGGACGCTTTGCATGGGACCCAGTTTCGTCCCCTCCTTGCGGGGGTCAGCCATTTCGAAGGGCCGCATTGCGTCCGTCATGGCCTTCTCGAACGGTTCAAGGATCGAGCGGATGACGATGAAGCGCTTGCCCGCGATGCAGCTTTGCCCTCCGTTCACCATTCGCGCCGTTGCCGCGACCTTGGCCGCGGCTTCGACGTCAGCATCCTCAAGGACAACGTAAGCGTCGGACCCACCGAGCTCGAGCACGCATTTCTTGAGCACGGTGCCAGCCGCGCTCGCAACGCTCCGACCAGCATTGACGCTGCCCGTCAGGGTCACTGCAGCGATGTTCTCGTCTTTGATCAGCGCCTCGACGTCACGGCTCGGCAACAACAGCGAACGGAAGAGGTCGTACGGAATGCCGGCCTGATGAAGCACCCCCTCTATCGCGAGCGCACAGCCCGGCACATTGCTGGCATGCTTCAGCAGCGCGCCGTTCCCCGCCATCAGCGCCGGCGCGGCGAAGCGAAACACCTGCCAAAACGGGAAATTCCAGGGCATTACGGCGAGGACGACGCCGATCGGATTAAAGGTGACGAACGCCTCACCGACGCCGATGTCCACCGGCTGGTCCGCGAGATATTCCGCTGTGTGCTCCGCGAACCAGTCACAGTGGAAAGCGCATTTCTCGATCTCCGCAAGACCCTCGTCGAGGGTCTTGCCCATCTCATCGGTCATCAGCGCCGCGAACTCGTCCTTGCGTGCGCGGAGCACATCGGCGGCCTTGCGAATGACGGCGGCACGATGGTCCAGCGAGGTTCGACGCCACTCCCGAAATGCACGGTGGGCAGCCTCCGCCGCGGTGCGCGCCTCGTCGATCGTATTCTGTTCGTATGAGCGGCCGGGCTCTTCCGTCGCTGGATTAATGGTTTGGATCTTGTCCGCCATTCGGGGCCTGCTCAGCTCGGCCTGGTCCGTCATCGATGCGAGTTCCTTTCAGGCAGTAGGTCGCGCCTTGGCGGCGCTGACCCGCCATACAACATTGCCGACGTCGTCAGCGACCAGCAATGCGCCGGTCCGATCCAGCGCCACGCCAACCGGGCGACCGTGGACGCTCTTGTGGTCGGGCCCGAGGAAATCGGTCAGCACATCGACGGGCATCCCGTTGGGATGCCCATTCACGAACGGCACGAAGACAACCTTGTACCCATTGAGCGGCCAGCGATCCCAGCTGCCATGCTCGCCAACGAAGGCGCCGTTCGCAAAAGCCGGCGCCAGACTTTGACCGGCGCTAAAGGTGACGCCGAGCGCGGCAACGTGAGAGCCAAGCGCATAGTCGGGCTTGATCGCCGTTGCGACAAGGTTCGGCATCTGCGGATGAACCCTAACATCGACGTGCTGACCCCAATAGCTGTACGGCCACCCGTAGAAGCCGCCGCGGCGGATAGAGCTGAGATAATCAGGAACGAGATCGGGCCCGATTTCGTCTCGTTCGTTCACCACGGCCCATAGCTGATGCGTCGTTGGTTCGAACGCGAGGTTCGTCGGGTTGCGTGTCCCGCTGGCGAAGACTCGCATCGCGCCCGTTGCGCGATCGACCTCCCAGATCGCCGCGCGTCCCTGTTCTACATCGAGCCCGTTTTCGGTGATGTTACTGTTCGATCCAACGCCGACGTAGAGCTTGGATCCGTCCGGACTGGCGGTGAGGGACTTCGTCCAATGGTGGTTGATTGGACCTGCCGGCAGGTCCGCAATCTTGAGACCCTTCCCCGGGATGCTCGTCGCGCCGGGCGTGTATGGGAAAGCGAGCAAGGCATCGGTGCTGGCCACGTAAAACGTGTCGCCAACCAGCACCACGCCGTACGGTGAATGCAGATGATCGATGAAGACGGTCCGGAGTTCGGGAACGCCGTCGCCATTCGCGTCCCGCAATAGCGTAATGCGGTTGCCTCCCTTCGCCTTGGCGCCCCCACGTGCCTTGATCGGGCCTTGGATGTAATCCTTGGGCCGGAAAGGCACGGTCCCCGGTCCATTGCTCTCGACAACGAGGATGTCGCCGTTCGGCAAGCCGTACACGATGCGCGGGTGCATCAATCCTGTCGCTAACGCCTGCACTTTGAGGCCGGCCGGAACATGCGGGCTCTCTCCCGCTTTCCAGCCTATCGCCTTCGGCACGCTCATCGGCGGAAGCAGGAACTGGCGCGGTTCGGGTAACCACGGGTTGGGGCCGGCCTGCCGACGAGGATCCTGGCCCTGCGGCGCGCAGGCCGCGAGGAGAGCGGTCGCCGGTACGACAACCAATTTGAGGCGGTTGTTCATGCCGCGCCTCCATCGCCGGGCAGGTGGTCCCCCGTGACGGTCCAGCCACGGAAGGCCGCGACCAGGAGGAGGATTGCCGTAATGGCCGACAGAGCGATTCCGTCGGGAACGACGGAGGTCCAGGCGTCACGGCTGTGCACGAGGGCGTTGAAGATCGAGAGGATCACCGCCAGCGCGAGAATGGCGAAGTCGACCCAGCGTATTCGCCCGGCGCCCCCGATCAGGAGATCGATGAAGAGAAAGATCGCGGAGATCAGCGCAAGCACGAGCCCCGCGGTGATCAGCCACGCGGAGAAGTTCGCCCACTGGAAGAGCGACGAGCTCAAATAGTTGTAGTCGGTGAAGAAGGCCGCGATCAGCAACGTCCCGCCCATGGCGACGAATGGCGGATGAAGAAGAAATCGTCGCCGCGCCGCTTGGGATCTCGTTGCCATTCGGATGCTCCTTGTTCGCCTGAAGTTACTCACGCGATCCCGGCTGGTTCCGTCTGCCGACGGCGATCTCACATTCAGCCCTGATCAGCCTGAGTGGCATCCGAGGGCCCCTTTGGCCGAGCCCGATTAAAGCGACGCGCATGTGAAACTCCTTGTCGCGTGAGACGAAAACACGCCGCGAGCGCGGACTATCCGCGCCTAAACAAAGATTATTTGATGCCTGGTCTCTTTGCGATCAACAGCTGGAGCGGGCGAAGGGATTCGAACCCTCGACCCCAACCTTGGCAAGGTTGTGCTCTACCCCTGAGCTACGCCCGCTCGGCCGGAAAGACGCGTCTGGCGCGCCGGAACGGGGCCGCTAACAGGGCGCCCGCCCCTTTGCAAGTCTCTCGCATATAATAGCCACGCGTCGCCCGACAGCGCCGTCGTTTGGCTCGTGGCGATCAGCCGCATCCCGCCGCTACAAGGTGCTGAGGGAGTTGCTGTGGCGAGCTCACGAGGTTCGATCAGGAAATCGGCACGTGCGCAGTCTTGCTCTCCAGTGAGGGAGTAATCGGCACGCTTGGCGGCCACGACGAGTGGGCCGATGAGCCGCTCCGGCCCGCCGACCGCCACTCGCGCACCCGCTGGCTGCCGCTGCGCAATAATGTGGAATGCGCGCTCCGGGTCACCGCGTTTCAGCTCAACCAGCTGCCAGTCGCGCCAGGCGCTGAGGACCAGGAACAGTGACAAAGCGCTCGCGCAGATGATCCGCTGCACGCCTGGACGGACGATCGCATGGCCAAACCAATCGGCGAACAGCAGGAGAAGCCCAATGGCGCTGCACAAATAATAGCGTGCGAAGACCGAATTGCCGGTGCGCTCAATTGCAATCCCCACGGGCACACCAAGGATCAGGATGGCATAGCGCCTCGCGCTCGGACCCAACCACGAGGGCGGCCGAATCAACAGCAGAACGCCGGTGAGCAGAATGGCAAGGACTGCGAGCCACGGCAGGCCTAGCGAGGGGCCGAACGTCCATTTGACCAGATCGGACAACGCCAGCGCATAGCCGTCCAACGTGAAGCGTCTGTACCCGCCGACTTGCATGCCGGTCGGGCTCAGGGCAGCGGCGGCGAACACAAACAGGAAGAAAACCGCGCATGATGCGAGCGCGGGGCCCATCAGCTTTGCCGTCGCGCCGACCGCTGCGCGCGCGCCCAACGTGGAACGCTTCTCGAGGTAAACCCACAAGGCCAGCAGCGCGACAGGCGCGGCCATCGTCAGATGCGACAACATGCCGACCAGCGCGATCGCGCCGATCAACCAGGCTGTTGGCGCGGTACGGCGCCCTTCGAATGCGCCGATCACCAGCCAAAGCATCACCAATGCCGCAAGGATCATTAGCGCATACCCCCGCGCTTCCGAACCGTAGGTGACCATGATCGGCGAGATGGCGAAGAGTGTGGCAGCGGCTATGGCCGCTGCAGTGGAGCGCGGCGTCAACAGCAAAGCCGCTGCGGGAATCGTGAGCGTTCCCGCGAGGATCGCCGGCCCCCGTGCAAGCAGCGGCGGCGCGTGCACTCCGATCGACTGGAGCCAAAGCGAAATGAGGTGGTGGTTGTTGTCGTGGTTGATCCGTAGGAACACACCAGCCGGATTACGCGCCTGCTCGGCGTAGAGCATCGACCAAGCCTCGTCAGTCCACAACCCGCCGTGAGCTGCGAGGAGGCGCAGCAGCAGTCCCGCGAGCGTAATTGCCGCGACGGCGGGCCAAACAATTCGATGATCCTTGTGTTCGCGCGTCATGCGATTGCCATAGACTAGAGGACTTAAGCGGCTGTTATCCATCACCGCCCCTGCTTGTGGCGCACGCGCTGGCCGACCATATGGGCCCAACGGCGAAGTTGAAGGGAGCATCTGAAGAGCGTGGCGACCCTGGGTCTCAGCGAAGCGGAGCGCGAATCGGTCGAGCGGTTCGAGCGGGACGTCGTCGAACCGTCAATGACGTCGCTCGTCATTCTCGATTTCTGGGCGGAATGGTGCGGGCCATGTAAGCAGCTCTCGCCGATCCTCGACAAGATTGCTGCTGACTATGCCGACAAAGGCGTGAAGCTCGCCAAGATCGACGTCGACAAGGACAAGCTCCTCGCCGCGCAGTTCCGCATCCAGTCCATTCCGACGGTCTACGCGCTGTACCGCGGTCAGCCGGTCGCCGATCTCACAAATTATCGCACTGAGGGCCAGCTGACGCGCGTGCTCGAGCAGTTGCTATCGCAGCTGAAGATCGAGGCCGATGGCGCGGTGCCGCAGGCGGAGATCGAGCCTTTGGTGGCCATGGGCGAGCAAGTGCTGAGCGAGGGCGATGCGCCGCGCGCCGTCAGCATTTTCCAACAAATCCGCGACATGGCGCCTGACAAGCCTGAGGTTATCGGCGGACTGGTCCGCGCGCTCGTCGCCACGGGCCAAGGCAACGAAGCGAAGCAGCTCCTCGACAGCCTACCCGATGACCTCGCGAAGAAGCCCGAGATCCAGCGGGCGCGCGCGGCACTCGAAGTTGCTTCAGCTCCAGCGGTCGATGTTGGTCCGCTCGAACAAAGACTGGCAGCGAATCCGGACGACCATGAAGCGCGCTTCGAGATAGCCGCCGCCAGGATGGCTTCCGGCGACCGCGACGTCGCTGCGGACGAGCTGCTCGAAATCGTTCGCCGGGAACGGGAGTGGAACGACGGCGCGGCCCGCAAACGCTTCCTACAGCTGCTCGAAGCCCAAGGACTCGAAGATCCGTGGTCGGGCGCGCAGCGCCGCCGCCTCTCCGCTTTGCTCTTCACATGAGCCGGACGCTTCGGGTCCCCATCTTCCCGCTAACTGGGGCGATCCTCTTCCCGAGGTCGCAGTTACCGCTCCACATCTTTGAACCCCGGTACAAAGATATGGTGCGCGACGCGATCGACGGCAGCGGTCGCATAGGAATGATCCAGCCGCTGCGTATCGACGACGACAATATGGCGCCGCTCTACGCGGTGGGCTGCCTCGGCGAAATTGTCGGTATCGAAGAGCTGGACGAAGGCCGCTTCAACATAGTGCTGCTCGGCCTGCATCGCTTCCGCTACGTGCAAGACGTCGACATGGACGTCACCTATCGTTGCGCCGAGGTCGAGATCGAAGGCATCGACGATGAGGAGCCATCGCCGCTGTCGCTCGGCGAGCGTGCCGAGGTGGAGCGTGAGGCGCGACGCCTTGGCGATGCGATGGGCCTTGCGGTCGATTGGGATGCAGTAAGCCGCCTGGACGACGAGATGCTGGTCAACGCCATCGCGCAAGTGGCACCCTTCGATCCCGGTGCGAAGCAGGCATTGCTCGAGCAGAAGAGACTCGATGGACGCGCCGACCTGCTTGTCCAGCTGATGCAGTTCCATCGTGCTGCGGTGACCGGCGGAATCGAGATCGAACCAACGATCCAGTAATCAGATCGGCAAGCCTCTCAGCAGAAGCGGCAACTCCCCGCTCGTGCCCCTCGCTTCGTTCATCAGCCTGTTCTTAAGCGGTGTGATTCGGCCGAGCAGGTCCATTCCGAAGTCGACGGACAGCCGAAGCGGTCTTCCCCGGAACGGCAAAGATTCGCGTCAGGCTGTCGGTGGCAAAGGCCACGGATAGCCCGTCCAGCGCACGCCAGCGCTGGTACCGGTCCAGCAATTGCTTGTCGCCAAGGTCCAACCCGACACGCGCGCCTTCGACGAGCACCTGCGCGAGTGCAGCGACGTCGCGGAAGCCGAGGTTGAGGCCCTGCCCGGCGATAGGATGGATCGCATGCGCGGCGTCCCCGACGAGCGCCAGCCTCTGCACCGTAATTTGGGCCGCGTGGTGAAAGCCGAGCGGAAAAGACGATCGTGGCGCGAGCATCTGGACGTTGCCCAGGAAACCGCCCATTGCCGCCTCGGCTTCAGCCGCGAAATCCGCATCACTGAGCGACAACCACCCCGCCGCATCCTCCTTGGGAACCGACCAGACAATTGCCGAACGATGCCCGCCGTCATCATCGGTCATCGGCAGTACGGCGAACGGGCCGCTCGGGTAGAAAATCTCATACGCGACATGTTCGTGTGGGTTTCCATGGCGCAGCACCGAGACGATCGCCTGATGATCGTAGCGCCAGCGCGCGACGTTGATCCCTGCTGCTTCACGCGTCTTCGAATTCGCGTCCGTCCGCTGCGATCAGAAGTGGCGCGATCAGCGTGCGCCCGTCCTCAATACGACCGTCACGCCCTGTTCGCCACGGTCGACTTGCGACACCCGTGACTTCCACAGCAGCCAGGAATTGCGGGCGGCCTCGGCTCGTGCCTGCAGTGCTACGCGCAAATGCCGATTCTCGTGCATCCAGCCTAGCGGTTCGTCGTCCTCGGCATCGAAGTGCAGTCCACCCGGCTCCAGTCCGTCCGCCACCGCGATCGTCCGGATCGGGCAGCCGGCCTCAGCGAGATGTTGCGTCACGCCGATCGTCTCGAGCATACGAATCGAGCTCGACGATACCGCGCTCGTGCGTCCGTCGAAGGCCGCATCCTTGCGGAGAGCGGGATCGGCGGGATCGACGACGATCGCGGAAATGCCGCTTAAATCGAGCGCGCTGGCGAGCGCCAGCCCAACCAATCCGCCGCCAAAGATGATGACGTCCGCGCGATCCATCGGCGGGGCCCTACCCGGTTCGTCGCACCGACGCCACGACTTCGCTTGACCGTAGACTCCCCGTGAGGGATTTTATGGCAGAATTTCTTGGGGGTGGGACAATGGCGACCGTAGCCGCTCGCGCGCCGAAGCGCGAACTGGCGCCCGACTGGCGCGACGCGCTGCGCGAGGCTGTGCGCCGGCTTGCAATCCGCACCTGGGGCTCGGTGCTCATCGGCTTCTCCGTGGCGGGCGCGCTCGCGCTCGCGTCACACAGCCCGACTGACCCGTCGCTGAGCACGGCGGCTGGTGGCCCGCCGGTGAATTGGCTCGGCAGCTCCGGCGCCTATTTCAGCGACATCCTCCTGCTGCTCTTCGGCCTCGGCGCAGCACTGTTCATGCCGGTGGTCGCTCTCGCGGGACTTAGGATGCTGCGCCTGCAGGCTGCGGGCCGAGTTGGTCGGGGACTAGGCCTTGCTGCAATCGGCTCGGTCCTTCTGGGCGTCGCCCTGGGCCTCACCAGTGGATCGTCGGTCTCGGGACTCCCCGCCGGCTGGGGCGGGGCTATCGGGCTGGCCGCTGCGCACGGCGTCGATGCGGCCATCGGCCTGATCCCCAACCCGATGATCGCCGGCCCGACACGTATCGCCATATTGCTGCTGTTTGGTCTCGCCGGGCTTGCGCTTGGCTATGTCGCCATTGGCCTCAATGCGGACGAAAAGGGCTGGCTAGGTGGCTTCTTCCGCAGTGTCCCGCGTGAAAGACGCGCCGCGCCACGCCGGACAGAGATCGAGGAAGTCGAGCGCCCGTCCGCTGCAACACCGCCGCGCCCGAAGCCGGTGGTTGCCGTAGCCGAACCCTCGAAGCCCATTGCAGCGGTAGCTCGCGGCGCTTCTCGCAAAGCTGCAGCGCAATCGAGCCTTGCACTCGGTGACAGCTATCAGCTTCCGACCGTCGACCTTCTCTCCGCGCCTCCTGAGAAGGGCAAGCAAACCATCGATCGTGCCGGCCTCGAACGCAACGCGCGCCTCCTCGAAACGGTGCTCGAAGATTTCAATGTCCGCGGCGATATCGTGGAGGTTCGGCCAGGCCCCGTCGTGACCATGTACGAGCTTGAGCCGGCAAGCGGTATCAAGGCCAGCCGCGTGATCGCGCTCGCCGACGATATCGCCCGCAACATGTCGGCGCTGTCGGCGCGCGTTGCGACCATTCCCGGACGCAGCGTTATCGGCATCGAACTGCCTAACCCGAAGAGAGAGATGGTTGCGCTATCGGAGTTGATCGGAAGTCAGGCTTTCGACGACCAGAACATGTCGCTGCCGCTGATCCTCGGCAAGAACATCGCCGGTGATCCCGTCATCGCGGACCTTGCGCCCATGCCGCACCTGCTCGTGGCCGGCACGACCGGATCAGGCAAATCGGTCGGCCTTAACTGCATGATCCTCAGCCTGCTCTACCGCTACGGGCCTGACCAGGTGAAGATGATCATGATCGATCCGAAGATGCTGGAACTCAGCATCTACGACGATATTCCGCATCTGCTCGCACCAGTGGTGACGGAGCCCGGCAAGGCTATCCGCGCGCTGAAATGGGCCGTCGAGCAAATGGAGGAGCGCTATCGCATGATGGCCAATCTCGGCGTCCGCGCGTTGCCGAGCTTCAACGCCAAGGTTCGAGAGGCGAAGGCGAAGGGCTCGCAGCTCGGGCGACGGGTGCAGACCGGATACGACGCGGACAGCGGGCAGCCGCTCTACGAGGTCGAAGAGCTAGAATACGAGGTCCTGCCGCAGATCGTGGTCGTGGTCGACGAACTCGCCGACCTGATGATGACCGCCGGCAAGGAGGTCGAGTTCCTCATCCAGCGCCTCGCTCAGAAGGCTCGCGCCGCCGGCATCCACCTCATCATGGCGACGCAGCGGCCGTCAGTCGACGTCATTACGGGCGTCATCAAGGCAAACCTGCCGACCCGCGTCAGCTTCCAAGTGACGAGCAAAATCGACAGTCGGACGATCCTTGGCGAACAGGGCGCCGAACAGCTGCTCGGCAAGGGCGATATGCTTTACATGCCGGGCGGTAAGCAGATTATCCGTGTCCACGGACCATTCGTTAGCGACGAGGAGGTGCGCGCGGTTGCAGAGCACTGGCGCGGTCAGGGCGCACCGGAGTATATCCATTCTGTCACCGAAGAACCGGAAGACGGCGGTTATCTCTTCGACGGGCAGCCGACGGGGGAAGACGATCCCGACACCCAGCTCTTCCGCAAAGCGGTGCAGATTGTGGCGGAAAGCCAAAAGGCATCGACGTCCTACCTGCAACGCCAGCTTCGCGTCGGCTACAACAGCGCCGCGCGCCTCATCGAGCGGATGGAGAAGGAAGGGCTCGTCGGGCAGCCGGACCATGTCGGCCGACGCGAGGTGTTAATCGACCCGGACGGACACCCAATCTGAGGGTGAATGGCAGGGAACCGGAGGGTTCAGTCCGCATTCAAAGCGCAAACGCCACTTTCCGGCGCCAGACTTCCAGGAGCTTGACATGGATTTCGCTAACAATTTCGCGCGCGCGCTGATGGCAGCAGCGATCACGGTTGCGGTTCCGGCTGCGGCAGCGGAGTCGCCCGACCTCGCGCGCCTGAAGAGCCACATCGGCAGCGTACAAACGATGACCGCGGATTTCGTGCAGACGGATTCGCGTGGCCGTTCCGCCGCCGGGACGCTTCAGCTCAAACGGCCGGGCAAAGTGCGCTTCCAATACGGCAGTGGGGACCTTCTGCTGGTCGCGACGGCAGAACCTGGCCTTCCTCGATTATCAGGTGGGGCAGAAGAGCATCTATCCACTCAGCAAGACGCCGCTGGGGCCGCTCCTTTCCGGCTCGGCCGACTTTAATGGCAAGGCTCAGATCCTTCCCAGCACCGATCCGCGCGTGGTTGTCGCTCGCGCCAAGAATACCTCCTACGGCCAGCTGACGCTTGCTTTCCTCCGGACCGCGTCGGCACCCGGCGGTCTGCAGATGTACGGCTGGACGGCGATCGATCCGCAAGGGCACCGCACAACCGTGAAGCTGTCGAACGTCCGCTACAATGTGCCGGTGCCCGAGAGCGCATTCACCTACGCGCAGCCGAAAAATCGTGGAAATAAATAGTTTCAGATTGCGACCCGTTCATCGCATTGTCAGGGATGAACGCCTAATTGGGGCTTTGGTTCTGTATGTTACCGGGGTTTCCCCCTGTTACCCGGGTCTGCAGAATCCCTTGCGTGACGAACGCTAGGCGGCCCTCGCTCCATGCCCCCGGAGCGGGGGCCTTTTTTCTGGCGGGGCGAACAGGCTAAGCGGGGAACGTGGGCAAACGTATCAAGATCGCTTCGTGGAACATCAACTCGGTGCGCGCGCGCGCCGCGCTTGTCGAGCGCCTGATCACAGAGGAGCAGCCGGACGTCCTGTGCCTTCAGGAGACGAAGGTGCTCGACGATATCTTCCCCGCTGACCTGTTCAATCGTCATGGCTATATGCATCGGCAGCTCAATGGTCAGCGCATGCATCACGGCGTAGCGATCCTCAGCCGTGTGCCAATAGGAGATCCGGGTAAGCACGACTGGCAGGACAATGGCGAGGCGCGCCACATCGGCGTGCGAACTCGACTGCGGAATTCGCCTCGAGAACGTGTATGTGCCCGCCGGGGGAGACGTCCGGATCCGCAAGCAGAATCCGAAGTTTGGCCAGAAGCTCGACTTCATCGGTCGAATGACAAAGTGGTCGGAAGGGCTGAAGGCACCGACGCTCATCGTCGGCGACTTCAATGTCGCACCCCTCGAGTGCGACGTCTGGAGCCATAAGGCCCTGCTCAACGTCGTCAGCCACACGCCCATTGAGGTGGACGCACTCTACGCGGCTGCAGCAGGCCCATGACTGGGTCGACATCGGGCGCAAGTTCGTGCCCAGCCCCCGAACGCTGTTTTACCTGGTGGAGCTATCGCTCGCCGGACTGGACCAAGAATGATCGCGGGCGCCGTCTCGACCACATGTGGGCGTCACCCGAGCTCGCCGGCCAGCTCGTTGGCGCATCGCGTGCTGGAGCCGTGTCGCGCGTGGGAGCGCCCATCTGACCATGTGCCGCTCATCTGCGAGATCGACGTTAACTCAGGGACCATCGATCCGCCGGGCCATCGCCGCGCTGCGGGCCGGACGGCCGGTAAAGATCGATGGCGAACAGCCGATCACGATTGTTGCGACTGAAACGGCAACGCCCGAGCTGCTGGATATCATCGACCCCAGCCGAGCGGCCCGGCTCCTTATCAGCGGGGAACGGGCGGCGGCGCTGGCACTAACCAACCTGCGTGATGCGGCGGACCCTGCACAGCCGGTGCTGATCAAACGATGCGATTGGCTCGATGCCGTTACAGCTCTGGCGATTGCAGATCCAGGCCACGATCTCGAGCGCGGTCCAATTGGGCCGCTTACACCCGTTCCGCTCGACTGCACGGAAACGGCGAGATCCGCACTGTCGCTGGCGCGCTCGGCCGGGCTGCTCCCGGCGGTGTGGCTCGTCGACGGCGCGAACGCCGCCGCCAGCGTGTCCGCGGCTGAGATCGGGCGCGAGGGCCGCACTCCCCAGGTCGAGATCGTCGCTCGAGCCAAGCTGCCGCTTGAAGATCTGCCCCACACCCAAATCGTGGCATTCCGGGCGGCCGATGACGGACAGGAACATGTTGCGCTACTGATCGGTGCCTTTGCGGGTAGGCCGCCCCTGGTTCGCCTGCACAGCGAATGCCTTACGGGGGACGTGTTCGGCTCACTCAAGTGCGACTGCGGCCCGCAACTAAAGGAAGCGCTAAAGATCATCGGACAGAGCGATGGCGGCGTGCTCCTCTACCTGCGGCAAGAGGGTCGCGGCATTGGACTCGCCAACAAACTTCGTGCGTACGCGCTCCAGGATCGCGGGCTCGACACTGTAGACGCCAACCGCCGCCTGGGATTTGCCGACGACGAGCGGGATTATGCGCACGCCGCGGCAATGCTGAGAGCGCTCGGTGTAAATCGAAGTGAGGCTACTCACCAACAATCCAAACAAGGTCGCAGGGCTCAAGGCCGCAGGTGTAATGGTTGCCGAGCGCGTAGGGCATCACATGCGGGCCAACCCGCACAACGCCGACTATCTTGCGACCAAGCGCAAAAAGAGCGGCCATCTGGCCTAGAGGCCGAGAAGCCTCGTGACGTCGTCGAAACTGTGGGCGATTTCTTTCACGCCAAGTCCCCCCAGCATCTCGCCGTGACCGTCCAGGCAATGAGAACCGGCAGCGATTCCGATAACGCGAGCGCCGGACGCCAGCGCCCCTTCACGCCAACCGGCAAGTCTTCGATGATGACACAGCGCTCGATCGGGGTCTCGATCTGAGCTGCGGCGTAAAGATAGATGTCGGGCTGCGGCTTGCCGCGTTCAACATGCTCGTGGCCGCTGTACACATGCGACGCCAAAGGCTTCGCTCAGACCGAGGTGCCGCAAATGGCCGTGAAGCCATTTGGTCGTGCTGGATGACGCTACAGCCCGGGGCAACGCCGGTGGAAGCGACCGCACGAAATTGACCGCGCCGACCACCGCCTCGATACCCTCGCGCAGCGCGCGGCGGCTCTTTTCTCGCAGTTGATCGTGGAATTCGCGCGGGAGCTCGGCCCCTATCCGCCTCTCGATGGCGGCGATGAAATCCTTGCCGGCGAGCCCCACGTAATTCTTCAACGTGTCCTCGACGCTGTGCCGATGCCCTAGGTCGGTGAGCAGCGCCGCGAGCTGACAATTCCCTTCGAACTCGCTCTCGAGGAGGACGCCGTCGAAATCGAAGATGATCGCGCCGAAGTCAGGCATCGCGTCTTCGAACAACGCAGTACCGACGCGAACCGCCGTCGCGCCAAGCATCACCGCCTGAGCGTAATCGGCGGTCATGCCCATGCTGAGGCCGGTGACGTCATGACGCCGCGTAATGTCAGCCAGAAGAGCGAAAAAGGGCGAGGGCTCCACACCAAGTGGCGGGATGCACATCAGGCCGGCTAGAGGAAGTGGTGATGCGCGGACCGCTTCGATCAGGTCACCGACGTCGGGGAATGGCACAACCACCCTTCTGCTCCTCCTCGCCAATGTTCACCTGGACATAGACATGAGGCAATTTGCCCGCTTTCTCGCCTTCCCTCGAGAGCGCATCGAGGAGAGATAGTCGATCGAGGGAATAAATCGTGTCGAACAACTGCACCGCCTCTTCCGCCTTGTTAGACTGCAGCCGACCGATGCAGTGCAGGCGTACGTCGGGATAGCGCACGAGCAGGTCAGGCCATTTCATGAGTGCGTCCTGGACCCGGCTTTCTCCGAAATCGCGCTGTCCCGCGGCGATGAGTTCCTCGATCTCTTCGGCGGTCCGCGTCTTGCTGACGGCGATGAGTTGGACATCGTCGGGCTCGCGCCTGGCAAGCTTCGCAGCCGAGGCAATTCGTTCAAGTATGTCTTGCCGTCGGGCGCGCAGCGCTGTTCATCCGTCGCGCCTATAGAAAGCAGCATGACAGCCCGCCACCCACGATGGCCCCGGTTCTGGCTCATGACCGACGAACGGATGGGTGATCGGCTGTGGAGCGCAATCGACCGCCTCGGCAGCAACGAAGGCAGAATCCTCTTCCGCCACCATGCGACGGAACCTCAGCTTCGCAGTTCCCTCGCCCGAAGGGTCTCTGGAATCTGCAACCAACGAAACCTGACGCTGGCAATCGCGCGCGATTTGGAACTCGCTCGCCTGCTCGACGCGGCACTCGTCCACAATCCACGTGAGCCGGTCAGCGAGCTGTCGTTTTCCCGATCCGTTCATTCGATTGAAGAAGCCGAGAGGGCACGATCCGACGGGGCGGCGCTCGTCTTCGTCTCGCCCATCCACGCGACGAGCTCGCATCCCGGCCAAAAGCCTCTCGGAGAACACCTCGCGCTGGAAATCGCCAGAACTGCGGCGGCACCAGCCATCGCGCTTGGCGGAATGAACGCGCAGAATTTCGCGACGCTGGAGCGCAACGGATTCTACGGTTGGGCCGGGATCGACGCCTGGATGTGACTTAGAACTTGAACGCCGTGCCGACGTAGACGGCCTGGCTGTCGCGGCGGGCGTCCTGAAGCGTCGACACGCGGTCGCGCTCAATATTGTACCGAACGCCGCCGGTAAGAGCGATGCGTTTCGAAAGATCATAAGATCCGCCGACGTCGAGCGAAACATTGTCGCCCTTCCGGAGCGCAGGTGCCGATGGGGGGTCAGTACGCTCGGCACCGACGGCGACGCGGCCAGTGAAGCGCGGGAGCGAATAGCTCACCCCGACGATTGCGCTCTCGCGAGCGCCGAGCGGCAGGATTCGTGTCCTTCAGCTGTGCGACATCGCCGGATACCGCAAAGCGTTTCCAGCCAATCGCAACCCCGAGATTATAGCTAGTCGGCGGACGAGGGCGTTGACGGCAGCACTCGGCGCGCTCGTCTGTGCGAGGTTGGTCTGAACCGGCGTCAGCCGAACGAGCGCAAATCGCGACGCGAACCTGCGACGGGCGTCCCTTCGCCGGCGCCGGCGTGAACTTAAAGTCGGTGAGTGCGAGACCCTTGCCCGCGAACCGCGCCGCTAGCTTCGGGTCTGCATTTGCCGGCGTGAATGAGGAAATCGGGTCGAAGCTCAATGCGATAGCAGCCGGCTTCTTCTTCGCGCCGGAGCTAGTCGCAGCCAACGCCGGAGACAGAATAAGGCCACCGGCGGCAACAGCCGCCAGAAGCTTTGCTTCCTTCCGACGCACGAAGTTCAACTGCTCAACTCCCCATTGCTGATACCGATATAGTCGGACTCGCCTGAAGGTTCCATGACCGAGAATCAATTCGTTCAGCCCCTGTTGCTGACTCACAACAATAATGCGCCGCAGCGGGACACCTTGCGAGGAGACCGCGACTATCTATAACGCCGCCAGACTGAAAAAGCTGGTTTCAAGGATTGCCGATGAATCGCTTGCACACGACTGCCGCCGCACTGCTTGTCTTCGCGATAGCCGGCTCGGGTTGCGCGCGGAACAAGTCTCTCCCGAACCAACTCGCCCCGGCGCGGCTCACCACGATTGGCGTCAACGCGTATCTGTGGCGCGCGGCACTCGACACGGTCTCCTTCGCGCCACTGCTTCAGGCCGACGCTAACGGCGGGGTGATCGTCACCGACTGGTATGCCAACCCAAAGGCGCCAGGCGAGCGCGTGAAGCTCACCGTCGCAATTCTCGACCAGGACCTGCGCGCCGATGCGCTTCGCGTGTCCGGCTCGCGCCAGGTCAGCCAGAATGGTGCCTGGGTTGACGCCCCGCTTTCGGCGGCGACCGTGCAGAAGCTTGAGGACATCATCCTGACGAGGGCTCGGGATCTGCGCCGCGGCGCCGTTCGAGGTTAAGCCCTAGCGCATGAGCAGCCAATTCAACCCGGCTGAGGCCGACAGCCGCTGGCAGGCGCGCTGGGAGGAAAGCCGCAGCTTCGCCGCCGACAGCGCGAGCAACAAGCCGAAGACCTACGTGCTCGAGATGTTCCCCTACCCGTCGGGGCGGATCCACATGGGGCACGTCCGCAACTACACGATGGGCGATGTGATTGCCCGTTACCGGCGGATGCAGGGGCACGAGGTCCTCCATCCGATGGGCTGGGACGCCTTCGGTATGCCGGCCGAGAATGCGGCGATGGAGCGCAAGGTCCACCCGGGCGAATGGACCTGGGCGAACATCGCTACCATGCGCGATCAGCTCAAGCGGCTCGGCTTCGCGCTCGACTGGGCTCGCGAGCTCGCAACCTGCGACCCTGCATATTACGGGCACGAGCAGGCGCTCTTCCTCGACCTGTTCAAGGCTGGCCTCGTTTACCGCAAGGAAAGCGAGGTCAATTGGGATCCGGTCGATATGACCGTGCTCGCCAACGAGCAGGTGATCGACGGCAGGGGCTGGCGTTCAGGTGCACCTGTCGAGCGCCGCAAGCTCTCGCAATGGTTCCTCAGAATTACCGACTTCGCCGACGAACTTCTGGAGGGGCTGGAGAAGCTCGACCAGTGGCCCGACAAGGTGCGGCTGATGCAGGAGAACTGGATCGGTAAGAGCCGAGGCCTGCAGTTCCGCTTCCGGCTCGCTGAACCAGTCGCCCACATCGACAATGTCGAAGTCTTCACCACCCGCCCTGACACGATCTTCGGCTCGAGCTTTGTCGCGATCGCTGCGGGGCACCCGCTCGCACAGGCTGTCAGTCACAGCGACCCTGCTGCGGCCGAGTTCATCGCGGAATGCCAGAGGGGCGGTACCAGCCTCGCTGAGATCGAAGCGGCGGAGAAGAAGGGCTACCGGACAGCCCTTCAGGTCGTGCACCCGCTCGATTCGACTTGGCGCCTGCCCGTCTACATCGCGAATTTCGTACTCATGGATTATGGCACGGGTGCACTGTTCGGTGTTCCAGGCCATGATGCGCGCGACTTTGAATTTGCGACGCGGTATCAACTGCCGATCAAACGGGTGGTGGCTGCGGGCACGAACATTGCTTCCGAGCCAATCGGCGATGAGGCTGAGGGGGGTCACGGGATCGCCGTGAATTCGCGGTTTCTCGATGGTTTAAGGACCGAACAAGCTGCGGCCGAAGTCGTTCGTCGCGCAGAACTTGAGGGTTGGGGCAAAGGGACGGTACAGTACCGCCTGCGCGACTGGGGCGTGTCGCGCCAGCGCTACTGGGGCACACCCATTCCGATCATTCATTGCTCCTCATGCGGGGCTGTAGCTGTGCCGCGAGAGCAGCTTCCGGTCGTTTTGCCCGACGACGTAACCTTCGAAATCCCGGGCAATCCGCTCGATCACCACCCGACATGGAAGCATGTGAACTGTCCCAGTTGCGGGGGCGCGGCAACGCGCGAGACCGACACGCTCGATACCTTCGTCAATTCCAGCTGGTATTTCATCCGTTTCGCCAGCCAGCCAACTGACAAGCCTTTCGATCGGACTGAGGCGGAAAAATGGCTGCCCGTCGCGCAATATATTGGCGGCGTCGAGCATGCGATACTTCATTTGCTCTACGCGCGCTTTTGGACCCGGGCGCTGGAGCATCTCGGCGAAATTGGCATCTCCGAACCATTCAAGGGCCTGTTTACACAGGGCATGGTCACGCATGAGACCTATCGCGCCGGTGACGGCAGCTGGCTTAGTCCGACCGAGGTGAAGCGCGACGGCGACGATTGGGTCCACATTGAGAGCGGCGAGCCGGTCACGCCCGGCCGCGTCGAGAAGATGTCCAAGTCTAAGCGGAACACGGTCGATCCCGAGCCTATCCTCGCGGAATATGGCGCGGATGCGGTGCGCTGGTTCATGCTCTCCGACAGTCCGCCCGAGCGCGACCTCGAATGGTCGGAGGCAGGGATCGAAGGCGCGTCGCGCTTCGTACAGCGCGTGTGGCGGCTGGTTACCGGCGGCACGTCCGGTGCAGGCGATGACGAGGCACTGAAGCGGAAGCTTCATCGGACCATCGCCGCGGTTGGCGAAGCGATCGACGGTCTCCAGTTCAACAAGGCCGTTGCGCAACTTTATGAGCTCGCGAGCGCGATTGAGAAGAGCAAGCCCTCTGTCACGCGCACCGATGCGATCAGGAATTTATTCTGCTCGTCGCGCCGATGGCCCCGCACCTAGCCGAAGAAGCGTGGCAGGCACTGGGCAATGAAGGGATGGTCGCGGATGCGGCTTGGCCCCCTTTCGATCCCGCACTTCTCGTGGACGAACAGGTCACGCTTGCAGTGCAGGTCAATGGCAAGCTCCGCGACACGCTAACGGCACCTCGCGGCCTCGACAGGGCCGCGGCGGAAGCGCTCGCCCTCGCATCAGAGAAGGTCCAGCGCCAGCTCAAAGGCGCGGCGCCGCGGAAGGTCATTGTGGTTCCCGACCGGCTGGTGAATATCGTCGCATGATGCGGCGGGCCGTCCTTCTCTTCTTAGCCCTGCTTCCAGGCTGCGGGCTCCGTCCGCTCTACGCCGACGGCAGCAGCAGTCCGGTCGCTTCGACCCTCCGCTCGGTTCAAGTGGGCCCGATCGCCGGACAGCCCGGCTGGCTCGTTCGTAACAAGCTCGTCGACCGCCTTGGCGAGACGGACGGTGCGGCGCCTTACCGGCTCGATGTCACCCTCGATGACAACATCACTGCCTTTGGCCTCCGCGGCGATCAAGCGGCAACACAGGAGCGGCGGACGCTGCGTGCGCGCTACCAGCTCGTGCGGACGGACAATGGCCAGGTGGTGCTCGAACTTGACGGCAGGATCGGATGCCGGCATCGACATTGTCAGCTCCGAATACGCCACCGTGGCGGCGGAGCAAACCGCGCTCGAAAATCTTGCGGACATCGTTGCTGACCAGATCGTCGCGCGACTGGCGGTCTATGCATCGCACGCTGCGCAGGCGAAGTGAAAGTCACCAAGCAATTGATCGCCCGCACGGTCGATCAACCCAATCCTCAGATCCGCTTTTACCTTCTTTACGGTCCTGACGAGGCACAGTCGCGAGCTCTGGCGCAGCGCCTGCTCACCGGACTGGGAGCGGCGAAGTCGGTGATCACCGGTGGCGCCGTAAAATCCGATCCGGCGCTTCTTGGTGACGAAGCCGGCGCGATGAGCCTGTTCGGTGGCAAGCGCCTGATCTGGATCGAGCCGGCGGGCGACGAGATCCTGGCGGGAGTGGAGGGGGTTCTCGCTGCGGCTGCAGTGGAAAGTCCGGTGGTCGCGATCGCCGGCGCGCTGCGTAGCTCCTCGGGTCTGGTGAAACTATCGGAGGCTTCGGCGTTCGCGGCTGCCTTTGTGTCTTACGTGCCGGACGGCAAGGACGCAGAGCGCATGGTTATCGATGTGGGCCGCAGCTTCGGGTTGAAACTGGGTTCCACTGTCGCCGCCCGGGTAGCGGCGAGTTGTGGCAACGATCAGGCCTTGGTCTCCCAGGAACTACAGAAGCTGGCGCTCTACATCGATGCATCGCCACATTCGCCCAAGGATCTCGATCATGATGCGGTTGACGCGGTCGGAACCGATGAGACGGAGGGCGACGTGATGCGGTTGGCTGATCTCGCCCTGAGCGGTGATCTTGCTGGATTATCGGGTGAACTCGCACGCCTCATTCCGGGGAGCTCGGATGCGATACCGGTGGTCCGATCGCTTCAGCGCCGCTTGCTAATGCTCGCGCCGGCGCGCGCTCGCATAGAGCGAGGCGAAACCGCAGATGCCGTCATGACGTCAATGGGCAAGGCATTGTTCTGGAAGGATAAAGCCGGGTTTAAGACAATGCTTTCGAATTGGGACGCCGAACGCTTGGCGAGAATCGCAGAACGCACCGGAAAGCTGGAGCGCGCGCTGATCTTCAGTCATTCCCCCCAACATGAAACGCTTGGAGAAGAATTGCTCGCCATCTCTCGCGAGGCGCGGCGGCGCTAAGCCTTAGATCGGTTCGCCGCTCAGTCGTTGGCAAATCATGTCAAGTTGATCGAGGCTCGAATAATGCAGGATGACGGTGCCGCCCTGCGCCTTATGCGTCACCTGCACCTTCAGGCCAAGGATGTCCCCAAGTTGCCGCTCGAGCGCAGCTAAGTCAGCGTTTACGGTTTTCGGCGCGTTTCTCGCGCTGGCGCGGCCGTTATCGTGGCGCTGGCCTATTCCCTTCGCCTGCTTGGCGCGATCTTCGGTTTGACGCACCGAGAGGCCCTTGGAAACCACCTCCTTCACGAGCGCCGCGGGATCGGGCGCGGTGGCGACCGCTCGGGCATGACCCATGCTGATATCGCCGTTAAGGAGCGAGTCCTTCACCGCAACGGGAAGTTCTAACAATCTCAGCAGGTTGGCGACATGGCTGCGTGATTTGTGAACGATCTTCGCCACGCCATCCTGTGTGTGGCCATGGCGCTCTATGAGCTGGCGAAATCCGTCTGCCTCCTCGATGGCGTTTAGATCCTCGCGCTGAATATTTTCGATCAGCGCGAGCTCGGCGGTCGTCGCCTCATCGATGACGCGGACAAGGGCCGGGATCGTGTGCAAGCGCGCTCGCTGCGCTGCGCGCCACCGCCGCTCGCCTGCGATGATCTCGAACTCCTCGCCTTTTGGACGAATGAGAATGGGCTGCAGGACGCCGCGCTCAGCGATGGAGTCCGCGAGCTCGTCGATCGCTTCTTCGCTGAACTGGATGCGCGGCTGATTGGGATTCGGTCTGATGCGCGCAATCTCGATCTCGCGAACGCCACCGCGGCTCTCGCTCGCAACGTCGCCGATCTTGCGCGGCGCATCGCCGAGCAGCGCCGAGAGGCCCATACCTAAGCCCTTGCCTGGACGATCGCTCATGCTGCCTCCGCAACGCGTGGCAGACGCGCGATCAGTTCACGCGCGAGCTTCAGATATGCCTCGGAACCGGGGCATTTAAGATCGTAGATCAACGCCGGGAGTCCGTGGCTAGGCGCTTCCGAAAGGCGTACATTGCGGGGTACTACAGTTTCGAAGACGACCTGCCCAAGGCACGCGCGCACGTCTTCCGAGACTGCCTGGGAGAGATTGTTACGGCGATCAAACATCGTCAGTGCGATACCTAGGATCGAGAGTTCCGGGTTGAACGCGGCTCGGATGCGCTCCACCGTCTGAAGGAGCTGGCTCAACCCTTCCAAGGCGAAGAACTCGCATTGCAGAGGAACGATCACGTTCCTGGCCGCGACCAGAGCGTTGACGGTGAGCAGACCGAGAGACGGGGGGCAGTCGATCAGGCAGACGTCCCACCGCGCGGACACAGTATCGAGAGCCCTGTCGAGCCGATGAGCGCGATCTTCCATCGTTACCATTTCGACCTCGGCGCCAGATAGATCGACGGTCGCCGGCAGGAGATCAAGCCGGGGCACGCGGGTCGCAACCGCCACTTCCGCCACCGTAGCGCTTCCGATCAGCGCGTCGTACGTGGAACGCTCGCGTTGCGAGTGGCCAATCCCGAGACCCGTCGAGGCATTGCCCTGCGGATCCAAATCGACCAGCAGCACGCGCCACCCAATGGCGGCCAAGGCCGTGGCGAGGTTGATGGCAGTGGTCGTCTTGCCGACCCCGCCCTTCTGATTTGCGATCGCGATACGGTTCATCGTTTTCCCGCCCTCACCTGAGTGCCGACGATGATCCTGGAATCCGCGTCGGTCACGCTCGGCTCCACACGGAAGTCACCCTGCCACGTTCCCTTTGCTTGGGCCAGTTCCGATTTAGCCGTGCGGCCCTTGGGGAGCGCCCAGACCGTCTTTCTTGTGGACAGATGGTCGCACATGCTGAGGAAATCGGGCAGCGCGGCCACGGCTCGTGCGGTGATGACATCGAACTTGCCGAGCACTTGTTCGGCTTTCGCCTGCTGCACCGTCGCGTTTAGTCCAAGCTTTCGAACGACCTCGCCAAGGAACTCCGCACGAAGACGGCGCGGCTCGACCAGTGCCACAGGCCCGCGCACGAGGCAGGCGATTATTATGCCAGGCAACCCGGCTCCCGACCCTATGTCGATCCATGAGGCGCCGGAAAATGGCTCGAAACGGACGAGCTGAGCGGAGTCAGAATGTGCCGCTCCCAGAGGTAGTCCAAGCTTGCCCTTGAAACGAGGTTCTGTCGAAAGCTTTCACGCCTCAGCTCATCCGAATAGACAAAGATCCGGTCGAATGTTTCACGTGAAACAACGCGACCGGCTGCTTGCTCGAGCACATCTTTCACGCGGCACGTCGGCTCACGGCCACGTAGACGGCCGACAGCGCCGCGGGCGTGATGCCGGGCACCCGAGAGGCATGATCCAACGTTTCAGGCCGCGCACCACTCAGCCTCTCAATCATTTCTACCGAGAGGCCGGGCACCGAAGCGTAATCGAAATCCGAGGGAATCCACACGCGAGAGTTGCGCTGGACGAGTTCCCATTCTCGATGCTGCCGTTCCAGGTAGGGCGCGTACAACACGTCAGCCGTCCCCTCTTCCGATTCTGGCCACTCGGGCGTTTGCCGCAGCTCAAAGTGGCGCTCAATTTGCTCCCGCCGGCGTTGGGACACGCAACCGGCAGCAAGCGCCGAGTGACCAAGCCGGGTGGGCGCGTTGTCCGCCCTCAGCGACAGACGATACTCGGCGCGGGCGGTCATCATTCGATAAGGTTCGTTCACCCCCTGAAGGGTCAGATCGTCGACCAACACGCCAATATAGCTGGTTCGCCGGTCAAACCGGACTTCCTCGGAACCGAGCGCCCCGGCCGAAGCATTCAGCCCGGCGACGAGGCCTTGTGCAGCCGCTTCCTCATAGCCGGTGGTGCCATTGATCTGACCCGCGAGGAACAAACCGGGCAAATCGGCCACCTCCAACGTGGCCTTCAGCTTGCGCGGATCGGCGAATTCATATTCGACGGCGTAGCCCGGACGCACGATATCGCACCGCTCCAGCCCCGTGATACTGCGGACGAACTTCCTCTGCACGTCCTCCGGCAGGGAAGTCGATATTCCATTCGGGTACACAAGCCAATCGCCGAGACCCTCGGGTTCAAGGAAGACCTGGTGCGCATCGCGATCCGCAAAACGTTTAACCTTGTCTTCGATTGACGGGCAATAGCGCGGTCCTCTCCCCTCAATTGACCCAGCGAACAGAGGAGATCGCTCGAAATTGGCGCGGATGATGTCGTGCGTTCGCTCGCTCGTCCGCGCGATCGCGCAACGGAGCTGCGGCTGCCGGACCCCGTCATCCAAAGCCGACATCGTCCAGTGTCGCTCATCGCTGGGCTGATCTTCCAGCGCGCCCAATCGATTGTCCGCCCATCCAGGCGCGGCGGCGTACCGGTCTTCAGCCGGCCCTGCGCAAGGCCGATGTCGCGGATCTGATCAGCGAGCGCTTGGGAAGTGCGTCCGCCTCGGCGGCCGCCCTCAAGCACATCCTCACCGATGAACATACGCGCGTCGAGGAACGTGCCTGTTGCGACAACCACGGCGCGGCAGGCCAATGGGCCGACACTTGTATCGAGCCCAGCCACACGGCCGCCAATGCAGATTAATGTGAGTGCTTCGGCGCTAACGACGTCAACCCCGCTCTCGCGCAGAAGGCTGGCGATCGCGTTTTCATACAGCCGCCGATCGGCCTGAACGCGCGGCCCCCATACTGCGGGGCCCTTACTGCGGTTGAGCATCCGGCGGTGAATTGCAGCCCTGTCGGCGGCACGCGCCATCAGACCATCGTAGACGTCAACCTCGCGAACGAGGTGCCCCTTGCCGACACCTCCGATCGAAGGATTGCACGACATCTGCCCCGCGTCCGTCGACCGGTAGGTGAGCAGGCCGACGCGCGCGCCGCGCCGCGCCGCGGCCGCCGCCGCCTCACAGCCGGCGTGTCCGGCACCAATGACGAGGACGTCATACATCGAGGAAGCCCTTAGCCGCTCAACGTTTCACGTGAAACACCAAGCTCACTTGCCGAGACAGAACCGGCCGAACAGCGCATCGAGGACGTCCTCTATGCCCGCTCTCCCGGTCAGTTGATCGAAATCCAACCGTGCGCCGCGCAGTTCTTCTGCAAAGAGCACAGCATCCGTCGCGCCCGTAGCCGCGCCGACGCGGTTCGCCGCAGCGTCGATGAGGTCCGCTTGCCGGCGATTTAGCGAAACTGCATCCTGCGCAGGAGCGAGTCCCCTGAGAATACTCATGATGGTGGAGAGCAGTGCGCTGATGCCTTCCCCGGTCTTCGACGAGACAGCAATACTGCCCGCAGGAGTGGTCCGCCGACCGGACAAGTCGGCCATACCGTGCACCTTGATCACCCGTTTGTGTGGTGGAACGTTCTCGGGATTACCCATCCACAGAAGAATGTCGGAAAGATCCACAAGCGCCGCGGCGCGAGCGACTCCTATTGCCTCGACAGCATCCGCGGTTTGGCGAAGGCCGGCAGTATCGATCAGCAGAATGGGTATGCCGGAGAGCGACAACGGCACCTCAATTTGATCGCGCGTAGTGCCTGGCACATCCGTGACAATTGCGCGTTCCGTTCCTACTATCGCATTGACAAGGCTCGATTTTCCCGCGTTCGGAGGTCCCGCAACCACAACTCGAACACCGTCCTTCAAAGTCTCGAGTTCTGGGCCGAGCCAGCCAGCTCCGCAGATCCGTCTCGAGTTCGACGAGACTCCTGTATTAGCTGCCGATCGACACCTAGCTCGTCCTCATCGTCATAGTCGATGGCCCGCTCGGCCCGGGCGCACAATCCGAGCAGCCGTTGCTGCCATGACCGGATCTGCTTGCTGAGCCCGCCTTCGGCGAGCGCGAGAGCTGCTTTCCGCTGCGCTTCTGTCTCGGCTTCCAGGAGATCCGCAAGGCCTTCCGCTTGCGTCAGGTCGATGCGACCGTTTTCGAATGATCGTCGAGTGAACTCCCCCGGCTCAGCCTGACGGAGTCCTTCGATTGATTCGAGGGTCGAAAGGACAGAATTAACAACAGCACGGCCGCCATGACAGTGCAGTTCGACGACGTCCTCACCAGTCGCGCTCGCGGGCCCGTCGAACCGCAGCAGGAGTCCTTCGTCGAGAAGGTCGCCTGAATGCGGGTGCCTCAGCTCACGGACTGCCGCCATCCTTGGCGGCGGAAGCGAGCCACCGAGCAGGCGGCCAGCTTCATGCGCGCCCGGACCACTGATCCTAATGACCGAAACGGCCGCCGGTGGGCGGCCGCTCGACAAGGCAAAGATCGTGTCCATCGCGTCAGGCGAAGATCGGCGCGATTACCGGGGCGACGTGACCCGCGCCCTGCCAGATCATCTTGAGCGCAACCCAGAGGATCACCACAAGACCGCCCCAAGCAATCCAGCGATAGCGCTCGATGTAACGCGCGATGTAGTTCGCCGCGATGCCCATCAACAGAACCGACAGGACAAGTCCGAAGACGAGGACGTAGGGGTGCTCGCGGGCCGCGCCCGCCACAGCCAGCACATTGTCGAGACTCATGCTGATGTCAGCGACTGCAACCCCCCAGGCGGCGCTAGCGAAGCTCTTTGGCATTCGCACGCCTGACCGCTCGTCGCCGACCACTTCTTCCGAGCCGGGATTCTCGTGAGGATCGCGGATCTCGCGATACATTTTCCACGCGACCCACAGCAGCAGGAGCCCGCCTGCCAGCACCAGCCCTACGACCTGAAGCAGCTGGCTGACCACAAGCGCGAAAGCGATCCGTAGCACCAGCGCCGCCAGGACGCCGATCATGATCACCTTCTTGCGCTGCTCTGCAGGCAAGCCTGCAGCCAAAGCGCCGACGACGATCGCATTGTCCCCGGCAAGCACAATGTCGATGAACAATATCTCGAAGAAAGCAGTGATCGCCGACGGCGTCACATAGGCGGCGAAGTCCATCGACATGACCTAGACGAGGGCGAGCACCTCTCTCAAGCCCAGCACATCCTCACCCCCCATCCAGCCTTCGTAGATCATTGTCAGCGCCACGTAGAGGATTACGGCGAGGCCAATGTAATTGATCCAATGATAACGCTGGATGAGCTTCGCCACGTAGTTGGCGGCGAACCCCATGAAGAGGACTGAGAAGGTTAGCCCGATCAAGAGCAGCGCCGGCTCGTTGCGAGCGATCGACGCGACCAGCAGCACGTTGTCGAGGCTCATGCTGAGATCGGCGATCGTGATCTGTACCGCCGCCTGGAAGAATGTCTTCACCCGCGGCGGGCCTTCCACGGCTGCTGTATCGGGATCGTCGCAGACGACAGTCTTGGCCGGATGTAGCTCCCGGAACATATTGTAGGCGACCCACAGCAGAAGCAGGCCGCCCGCAAATACAAGACCGGTCACCCGAAGCAGCTGCGTCGCGATCAAGGCGAACGTGATCAGGAAGACGAGCGCCATGCCGACGCCAAGCATCAGCACTTTGCGGCGGTCCTTCGGCGGCAGTCCGGACGCCAGCGATCCCATGATGACGACGTTGTCGCCTGCCATCGTGAGGTCGCCGACGATGATCTGGCTGAGCTTCGCGAGTTCGCCGGCAGTCAGTACCGCCCCGAAGTCGATGCCCGGAAGCACGACCATGATCGCTCCGTTTACTGATTCATCGAAGCGAAGAAGTCCTCGTTCGACTTGGCGTCCTTCATCTTGTCGAGCAGGAACTGCATCGCATCAACTGTGCCCATCTGCATGAGGATACGGCGAAGCACCCACATTTTGCTGAGGACGTTCTGGTCGACCAACAGCTCTTCCTTGCGGGTACCGGACTTGCCGACGTCGAGCGAGGGGAAGATCCGCTTGTCGGAGACCTTGCGGTCGAGAACGATCTCGCTGTTGCCGGTGCCCTTGAATTCCTCGAAGATGACCTCGTCCATCTTCGAGCCAGTGTCGATCAGAGCCGTAGCGATGATCGAGAGCGAACCGCCTTCCTCGATGTTTCTCGCGGCGCCGAAGAAGCGCTTCGGCCGCTGCAGCGCATTGGCGTCCACACCACCGGTCAGGACCTTGCCCGAGCTCGGAACCACGGTGTTGTAGGCGCGGCCAAGCCGCGTGATCGAAATCGAGGAGGATGACGACATCCTTCTTGTGCTCGACGAGGCGTTTGGCCTTTTCGATCACCATTTCGGCAACCTGAACGTGGCGCTGCGCCGGCTCGTCGAACGTCGAAGAAATGACCTCGCCGTTCACCGAGCGCTGCATGTCGGTGACTTCTTCCGGACGCTCATCGATGAGCAGCACGATGAGGATCACTTCCGGATTGTTGTCGGTGATCGCTCGCGCAATGTTCTGTAGCAGCACCGTCTTGCCGGTGCGGGGCGGGGCGACGATGAGCGCGCGCTGGCCCTTGCCGAGCGGCGACACGATATCGATCACCCGGGCGGACTTGTCCTTGATGGTCGGGTCGAGCGTGTCGAGCTTGAGCTTCTCATCGGGATAGAGCGGCGTCAGATTGTCGAAATTGACGCGATGACGGACCTGCTCGGGATCGTCGAAGTTGATGGTCGTGACGCGGGTCAGCGCGAAATAGCGTTCGCCCTCCTTCGGGCCACGAATCTCGCCTTCGACCGTATCGCCGGTGCGAAGGCCGAAGCGCCGGACGATCGAAGGAGCGACATAGATGTCGTCCGGGCCCGCCAGGTAGTTGGCTTCCGGCGAGCGTAAGAAGCCGAAGCCGTCGTTCAGCACCTCAATAGTGCCTGACCCCATGATCTCGACACCATTCTCGGCCTGAACCTTGAGGATGGAGAACATGAGGTCCTGCTTGCGCATGGTCGACGCGCCTTCGACGCCCATCTCCTCGGCCATTGCGACGAGGTCGGCGGGTGTCTTCTTTTTCAAATCTTTCAAATGCATAGCTTAGTCTTTTCTTGGGGAGATGTTGGCGTTCGAATACGAATGCGCGCGCGGCAGGACGCCGCAATTGGGACAACGGATTGCCGGTAAGAATTGAAACTGACCGGGAAGCCCGCCGTGATTCGAGGTATGTGCGCTGCGGGCGGGTGTCAATCAGCGTAGGCAGCAGTAGCGATGAAACGTTCAGATTCGCAGGAGAGCTTTGCGGCAGTCCCGCGCTAGAACGGTCGGACGATCACCAGCACTACAATGATCGCCGCGGCAATGCCGGGAATCTCGTTCAACATCCGTACCGATTTGCCGGATAGAGGCCGCTGACCATTCGCGAGCTTCCTGCCGTAGCCGACAAGCCAGCCCTGATAGCCGCTTAGCGCGATCACGAGCGCGAACTTCGCATGGAACCAGCCCTGGCTCCACGCATCGACGTTGAAGGCAAGCATCAGCCCGAGGATCCACACGATGATCATCGCCGGCGTCAGGATGATGGAACGAACGCGCGCCTCGCGCTCGATCCAAGCTCGATCGTCGGGCGATCCCACAGTCGCCTCCTGATGATAAACGTAGAGGCGCGGGAGCAGGAACAACCCAGCCATCCAGAAAATTACGAAAGTGACGTGGGCCGCCTTCACCCACGGATATGCGGGGCCCAGAAATCCGGTCAGGTTGTTCAACGTCCCCCCTTCACCTGCCCAAGCATGGCCTCGACGTGGGCAATGGGAGTGTCCTGGAGAATCCCGTGGCCCAGGTTGAAGATGTGAGGACGGCCGGCGAATGCGTCAAGGACTCGCGAGACCGCCGAGCGCAGCTGTTCACCGCCGGCGGTCAGCGCAAGCGGATCCAGATTGCCCTGTAGCGGGAGGTCGGGCGGCAGTTCTTTCGAGGCCCACAAAGGATCGACCGTTTCGTCCAGACCGAGGGCGTCGACGCGAGTTTGGCGTGCGTAGGTCGCGAGCTTTCCGCCGGCTCCCTTAGGGAAGCCGATGATTGGGACGGTCGGATGGCGGTCATTCAATCGGCTGACGATGCGCGCCGTCGGTGCAATCGCCCATCGCTCAAATTGTGCGGGCGAAAGGCTGCCTGCCCAGCTGTCGAACAACTGCACGGCATCGACGCCGGCCTCGATCTGCCCCGAGAGGTAGTCGAAGGTCACATCTTCGATGCTGCCGATGATTGCCCCGAACGCCTCCGGGTCGGCGTAGGCGAAGCGGCGTGCCTCCGCTTGCTCGCGGCTGCCTTGACCAGCCATCATGTAGGTGGCGACCGTCCACGGGCTTCCGGCGAAGCCGATGAGCGTCTTAGACGCATCGAGCTCAGCCCTTACCTTCGCGACGGTCGCGTAGATAGGCTGAAGCCGCTCCAAATAGGGCGTCAGGTCCTCGAGCTTCGAAGCGAGCAGCGTGGGCGTCAGGCGCGGTCCCTCGCCGGCCACGAATGTTAGGTTCTGTCCAATCGCAAACGGGACAATGAGGATGTCGGAGAATAGGATCGCCGCGTCGAGCTCTGGAAAGCGCTTCAACGGCTGAAGCGTGATCTCCGCCGCAGCGTCGCTGTCATAGACGAGATCGAGGAAACCGCCCTTCCGCTCCCTCAGCGCGCGATATTCGGGAAGGTAGCGCCCTGCTTGGCGCATCATCCACACCGGAGGAGGGTCGCGCCGCTCGCCCCGAAGGACCGAAAGCATGGGCTTGTGCACCTGGCCAACTGCAGGTTCGCCAGGCTTCGGGGACACCCCTTTCTCTCCCTTATTATTATTTAGAACAGAAATTGATGATGTAATTGGCGGCGGGAGTGCGGGGTTTAGGCGCGGGTTCCGCTTTTGCCAACATACGTGAAAAAGCGCTTCTCTCTGCGCAATCGCGAGTTGAAGTCTTAATGCTCCCATGATTCACAGTCTGGGGATTGAATTCAGTCCCCGTGGATGGATCATCGAATTGTCCGAAGTGGATGTCGGATGATTGGCCGGTTGAGACTATCCCCGCTCCCGCGCTACCGTTTCGCAGGCTCTTTTCCACAAGGTTGTTGGATGGCTCTGATCCTTGCTTCGTCGAGCACAATACGGCGCCAAATGCTGGACGCCGCCGGCGTCGAATATAGCGCTATTCCCTCACGCGTTGACGAGCGCACGATCAAGATCAAGCTTCAAAGCGACCGAGAGATCGCCGGCACGCTAGCCAAGGCGAAGGCACTGGATGTGGGCGCTGCATATCCGGATGGTTTGGTGATCGGAAGCGATAGTGTCGTCAGCGTCGACGGGCGAATATTCGATAAGCCTCGCGATCGCCGCCAGGCGGAGGAGCATCTTCGCCTGTTCTCCGGAAAGACGATGCTGCTGACCAGCGCCGTCGCTGTCGCGCGATCCGGTAGCGTCGAATGGACCCATGTTGAGACTGCGAAGCTACTCGTTCGCCCACTCTCAGATGAATTCATCCGATCCTATCTCGATGCCGAATGGCCGGAAGTCGGCTATTGTGTCGGCGTGTTCCGGATGGAGGGCCGTGGCGTGCAGCTGTTCGACCAAATCGACGGGGACTATTTTACTATCCTCGGGATGCCGTTGGTCCCGCTTCTCGGCGCACTTAGGGCACGAGGCGTGCTTGCCGAATGATCAAGATCGCGCTCACTGGCTCCATCGGCATGGGCAAGTCGACCGTCGCCGCGATGTTCGAGCGGCTTGGAGTACCTGGGTTTGATGCAGACGCGGTGGTGCGATTGCTTCAAGGGCCTGGGGGTGCATTGGTCCAGCGGATCGCAGACCGTTTTCCGGGCACCGTTCGAGTCGGGCACGCTCGACCGGCAGAAGCTGGCCGGCGTCGTTTTGGAGGATCCCCGGCAACTGGCGGCGCTGGAGGGGATCGTCCACCCTGCCGTCTACGGCGCAAGACGGGCCTTTATTGACAAGCATCGCGACGCGCCGGCTCTGCTGTTTGATATTCCGCTACTGTTCGAGACCGGTGGCGAGAAGGACTTCGACAAGGTCATCGTCGTATCCGCGCCTGCGGACATTCAGCGCGCACGCGTACTCCGTCGTGCAGGCATGACCGAAGAGAAATTCGAATCCATTCTCCAGCGGCAAATGCCGGACGAGGAGAAGCGCCGTCACGCAGACTTCGTCATCGACACCAGCGGCAGCCTATCCACAACTGAGGCGCAGGTCAGGGATATTCTCGCTTGTCTCGGAATCGCGCCGGGTAGATAAATTCACGCGTGCGGGAAATTGTCTTCGATACGGAAACGACTGGTCTCAACCCGGCTGGCGGCGACCGGATGGTCGAGATCGGGTGCATCGAGATCTACAATCGAGTCGAGACCGGCCGTCATTTCCACGCCTACTTCAATCCAGATCGCGACATGCCCTTTGAGGCTGAAGCCGTGCATGGCCTTTCAAGTGTCTTCCTGTCGGACAAGCCGCGTTTTTTAGACAAGGCCGAGGAGTTGCTCGACTTCCTAGAGGACTCGCCGCTTGTCGCCCACAATGCATCCTTCGATTTCGGCTTCCTGAATTTCGAGCTTGAGCAATGCGGTCGCCCCTCCGTGTGCATGTCGCGAATGAGGGACACGCTTCAACTTGCACGGAGCAGGCACCCGGGCGCCAAACACAGTCTCGATGCTCTTTGCATGCGTTTCGGCATCGATCGCAGCCACCGCGTGAAGCACGGAGCGCTCCTCGATGCCCAGCTTCTCGCGCAGGTCTATGTAGAGCTGACGGGCGGACGGCAGATCGGGCTTGGCCTGGTTGCCGATACCGGCAGTGTGTCCGTTCAACCTTCGGCGCGGCCCGTCACCGTGCGTGAGCCGCGTACACCGCGTCCGCATCTTCCGGCTGAAGAGGAACTTGCACGGCACCGGGCGTTTATCTCCCGCTTGGTCAACCCGCTTTGGGCACGTTTAGCTGGAGCGAGTTGACGGCAGGTTGGGGGCGGTTTTAACGCCCCGCCGTCGATTAAGGAGCAAGATTAGTGGACGTTCGGGTCGCTGGACATCAGGTCGACACCGGCGAGTCGCTGCGGGAGCACGCGCAGCGTAGGGTCGCCGAAATCACCGGAAAATACTTCTCGCGGGCAGTTGGGGCGAACGTGACGTTCGGCCGCGGGCCCAACAACGATTACACGTGCGACATCGTCGCCCCGGTCGTGAATGGGGTGGTGTTGAAGGCCTCCCACAGCGCGCGTGAGCCGGACATCGCCTTCAACGGTGCGGCCGACCGCATCGAGAAGCAGCTTCGGCGCTACACCAAGCGACTTAAGGAACATAAGATCGGCGACGACGCGCAGGCCTTTGTAGAGAATGCGTCCTACACGATCTTTTCGCCTGCAGCCGAAGAGGCCGAGGAGGCGGACGCGCCGGCTATCGTCGCGGAGACGCGGGTCGACATACCCGACGCCAGTGTTTCGGACGCTGTCATGTTGATGGATCTGCGGAATACCAACGCGCTGCTGTTCAAGAATAGCGGTACGGGCGAGTTCAACATGGTCTACCGCCGCGATGACGGAAACATCGGCTGGGTTGAGCCACGGGGCAACTGACACCATCTGCTGGGGAACTGAAGTGCGGCGCACCTGCCGCCGAGTGACGGATTCGAACGATGCAGCTTGCAGATTTCCTCGACTTCGAAGCGATCCGCACCGGCGTACCGGGTGGAAATAAGCGTTCGCTGCTGCAACAGCTTGCCAACCTGGCGGCGCAGCGGCTCGGCATGGACAGCGCCGCGCTACTCGCAAGCCTTAACGAGCGCGAGCAGCTCGGTTCGACCGGATTCGGTCACGGCGTCGCCATTCCGCACGGCAAGATCGACGGGCTGAATCGGATCTATGGTTTGTTCGTTAGGCTGAGCGAAGCCATCGACTATAAGTCAATCGATGGTCAGCCGGTCGATCTCGTCTTTCTGCTTCTTTCGCCAGTGGATGCGGGCGCCGAGCATCTGAAAGCCCTGGCTGCGGTGAGTCGCGTCACTCGACATGCGGCAACGCTTGAAAAGATGCGTGGTGCGCGCAGCCGGGATGCTCTGGCGGCCGTGCTGATGGGCGCCGACGAGCGGGACGCGGCCTGAGCCACAGGCTCCCCGCGCACATAGAGGCTGCCGGGATCTTGCGCCGGGCCGAGGCACTTGGCGGGTTCGCTACCGTCCTCCGCAAGGGTGATCCTGAGCGCGGTTCCTTGTTGCTCATGATCGGCAGCCGCGGTCGGCATTTCGCCTGCCTTGAGCGCGTTTTGTCACTCGACGGGGCTTACTCTTGGAGGGCTGTTGGGCCCGCTGAGTCTGCAAGTTCCACCGAAATTGCTGATTTCCTCGCCAAACGTGCACGTTTCGACGGGGATTCCTGGGCTTTGGAACTGGACATCGCGGACCCTGAACGGTTCATCGCTGAAACGACCTCTTTGGGTTGACCCCTGCGGCGAGCCGGGAGAAACCCTGAACAACACCAAGAGCGGGGGGCATTCCGCTGGGGTAAATCGAGCCGGAATGCCACGCGAGACGGGGAACAGCCGACGAGCAAATAGCGACAGTATTCGCAAGTAATTTGCTTCGTTCATTACTGGCGCGTTCACCGCACGAAAAAAGTGTTCATGTTGGTTAAGCTTCGGTCAGCCATGCTGATTTGTGCTACGATAAGCGCAGTTTCAATGGCCCCCGCTCAGGCAGGGCCTGTTCCGGATCAAGTTGCTTCGTTGGAAAGCGCTTCGATTACGAAGGTTGCGATTCCAAATCTGCTCGACTCTCAGGACGAGCCTCAACTCACCGATTCCAAGTCGCAACAGGACCAGGACAGCGATGATACCGCTGCCGGCACGGCGACTCCGACCGCATCTGCTCCGATCAAGGCGAGCGGCGATCTTTCCACCATGGTTGCTCAGCTCAAGGGCTCGGAGACGGGCAGTCATGAGCTCGATTGCCTCGCAACCGGCATCTATTTCGAGTCAAAGAGTGAGCCGCTCGCCGGCCAGCTGGCCGTGGGCAAGGTAATCGCGAACCGAGCTGCGAGCGGTGGACGCTTCCCCCCAACCTATTGCGGCGTGCTGTTTCAGCGCGGCCAATTCTCCTTCGTTCATGGCGCCCGGCTTCCGTCGGTTAGTCACTCCAACAAGCAGTGGCAGACGGCGGTCGCGCTCGCGAAGATCGTCGATCAGGACCTGCAGGAATCTTCGGCCGGCGGCGCTCTGTTCTTCCATGCGCGCTATGTGTCACCGGGTTGGCGCATGAAGCGAGTGGCCTCAATCGGCAATCACGTCTTCTACCGCTAAGACGAGAACTGGGGGCTAAACGGGCGGACGAGAGTCCGCCCGTTTTTCTTTTCCCTGTTCTCACGATGTTCTAGGCTGCCGAGATGGCCAGCCTGCCCAATTCTCGTTGCTTCACCGACGCCCCGCCAGTTGCCGCCGAAGTCGCGCGTGGCGTGACGCGTCTTTTCTGCCGGCAGGACCTGTTCGCCGTATGCGAAATGCCTCTTCCGAATGGCCGCCGCGCCGACCTCATGGCAATCGATGCGAAAGGCGGCTTCACGATTGTCGAGATCAAGGTCGCCAAGTCCGACCTGCTTGGAGACGGCAAGTGGACCGACTATCTCGATTACTGCGACCAGTTCTTCTGGGCCGTGCCGCCGCATCTCGCGCGCATTCTTGAAGAAGATCGATATCTGCCCCAGGCGGCCGGACTCATCGTTGCCGACCGGTACGACGCGGCTGTGATCCGCGAAGCGGCGCGCCGTCCCCTTGCGCCTTCACGACGGAAGGCAGAGCTTTTGCGTTTCGCTCGACGTGCCGCACGACAACTCTCGGCGCAGGTCGATCCTTCGCTGGGCGACTCAAACTAACTACTTTGCGACCGGCTTGGGCTTCTTCGCCTGAATCAGCTGGAGGATTTCGCGGGCGCGGCCGTCACGCTGCGCGTAGTCGCGGGCCGAATAGCCGGCGGCGGTATCGGTCTTATCTGGATCGGCGCCCACACTGAGCAGCGTTCGCACGATCTGCGTCTGCCTCGTCTGTACGGCTGCAATCAGCGGCGTCTCGCCCATCTTGTTCGGCGCGTCGACCTTGGCGCCCATCGAAAGCAGCCAGTCTACAGCATCTCCGAAGCCCGCCCGCGCTGCGGTGATGAGCGGCGTGTCGCCGCCCTTGCCCGCTAGGTTCGGGTCAGCGCCCTTGTTCAACAGGAAGCCGGTCCACTGATCGTCGCGCCGCGCAATCGCAATGATCAGCGCAGTGTCGCCGTCTTCACCACGCGCATTCACCAAGCCGGGCGCATTGCTCTCGAGCAGTTGGGTTGCCTTGTCGCCGTCGCTTTTGCGAACCGCCTCGACGAACTGGACGCCGTTGTAGCCCCCGCCGCCGAACTGCGCTCCGGCTGGGCATGTGAATGCAACTGTGCTCGCAAGCCCGATTATCGCAAAGATGAATGGTTTCACTGACTTATGCCTGATCTATTAGCTTGACCCGGTTCCGGTTAGCAGAGCAAGGCTGCTCCTGTCATGAATGCAGTGGTGAAGGATCGCACGCCGTTTTGGGAGAAGCCGCTCGCCACGCTGGATCGGGGCGAGTGGGAGGCGCTGTGCGACGGCTGTGGGCGCTGCTGTTTGCACAAGCTTGAGGATGAAGAAACGGGGCTACTGTATCCCACGAACGTCGCCTGCAAACTGCTCGATCGCAGGAAGGGGCGGTGCCTGGATTATAAGAACCGCAAGAAGCACGTTTCGGATTGCGTGAAGCTGGACCCGACCAAGCTGGGCGGTCTCGGCTGGCTTCCCGAGACCTGCGCCTATCGTCTTCGCGCCGCCGATCAGCCGCTGCCGAAGTGGCACTATCTGATTTCCGGAAGCCGTGAAACTGTGCACGAAGCTGGCCAGTCGACGCGGGGCTGGACGGTGCACGAAGATGATGCGGGGGACCTGGAATTCCATGTGGTCGAACGGCCGCTCTGAAGCCCTTGTTGCCGGCACCGGGCTGCCGGTTCCAATTGAAATTCGCCCAATCCGGAACGCGCGACGGCTCCGTCTCCGCTTCGACGAAGCAAGCGGCACGCTAAAGCTCACCTGTCCTACCCGGACTAGTCGAAAGGCTGCGCTCGCCTGGGCGCTGGATCAGCGACAATGGATCGAGTCGCAGATCGCGCGTCTTGTGCCCGCCGAACCATTTGCGGACGGTGCCATCATTCCGATCGAAGGCGAAGACACGCGCATCATCTGGTCTTCGGAGGAATCCCGCACCCCGCGCTTGGTCAACGGCGAGCTGCGCTGCGGCGGCACGGAAGGCGGACTTCCGCGGCGCATTGAGCGGTATCTCAAGGAAAATGCGCTCAAGACCATGTCAGCCGAGGTTCGCGAGTTTGGCGATGTCGGCGGGGTTTCGGCTACTTCGGTCACCGTGGGAGATGCCGCGACCCGATGGGGAAGTTGCTCGTCACGCGGCGCCATTCGCTTAAGCTGGCGACTGATCCTCGCTCCGCCGCCGGCGCGACGCTACGTCGTCGCTCATGAGGTAGCGCACCTGAAGCATCTCGACCATTCCCACGAGTTCAAGGCCTTCGAGGCGCTGCTGTTCGGCCCGGGCCTGGCCCAGGCGAAGTCAAGCCTACGGCGAGTAGCCCCCAGGATCCGACGCGTCGGCCGGCTGCGGTGACTGTTGGTCACGCCGCGGCTGCTCTGGCTGCTGTTGTGGCGGGCGCGGTGGAGGCTGTTGCTGTGGTGGGAAGGCCTGATCGAGCTCCTGCTGCGTGGGCTCACCCGTACCGTCAGGCCTGATCATCGGCTGCTGCTGGGGATTGCCAGGCTCCACGGGAGGCGTGCCGATCGGCATACCGTTTTCATCGACCATCATGGGCTGAGGCGTCGCCGAATTCACATCCATCGCGGTGTCGCCGTACATTTCTTCTTCCGGCGTCAGCTGCCAGTCGGGCATCGGCACCTGAGTTTCAAACTGTTCTACCGGGCGCTTGGCGACCGCGACGGCCATGAAATCGTGGAATGCCCGCGCAGGTGCGGTGCCCCCCTGCAGGCCCGGGATCGGTTTCGAATCGTCGCGGCCCATCCAAATTCCGGTCGTCAGGCCGCTCGAAAAGCCGATGAACCAGCCGTCCTTGTTTGAACTGGTAGTGCCTGTCTTACCAGCAACAGGACGGCCGATCTGCGCCGCGCGCCCCGTCCCGCTCAGGACTGCGGACTGAAGAAGATCGGTCATCTCGGCTGCGACCCAAGGCGCGACCAGGGTGCGTTGTTCGATCTGATCGTGCTGATAAAGCAGCCGCCCATCTGCAGTGACCACTCTGCGGATCGCATAAGGCGTGACCGCAACGCCCTTGTTCTGGACCGACGCGAAGGCGCGGGTCATGTCGATCAGGCGAACTTCGCTGCTGCCGAGGACCATCGACGGGTAAGTCGAGATTGGTGTCGTGATCCCGAAGCGCCGCGCCATATCGGCGATGGTCGAGAAACCGAGCTGGGCGCCGATTTTGGCGCTGATCGTGTTGATCGAGCGTGAGAATGCCTCGCGCAAGCTCACCGGCCCGAGATTGGTGCGTGTCGAGTTGCGGGGGCTCCAGCCACCGATCGTCACCGGCTCGTCCACGATCGTATCGGTCGGCTTCATGCCTGATTCGAGCGCAGTTAAATAAACGAACAGCTTGAAGGCTGATCCCGGCTGCCGTGTCGCCTGAGTTGCCCGGTTGTAGATTAAATCGACATAGTCCTTGCCACCGACCAGCGCACGCACCGCCCCATCGCGATCAATGGCAACCAGTGCGCCCTGAGCACCGCCCGGAGCGTTCGCCCGGATCGCCTTGTCGGCCACCGCCTGCATGCCCGGGTCAAGCGTCGTCCAGACGTCGATCGGATCCTGGGTCTGATCGATCAGCTGATCGAGTTGCGGAAGCGCCCAGTCAGTGAAGTAGCGGACGCTATTGTTGTTCGTCGTCTGCTGAATACGAATGTGTGCCGGATCGGCGCTCGCCGCTGCCTCAGGCGTGATGAAGCCATTCTTGACCATCGTATCCAGCACGACGCCGGAGCGTGAACGCGCCGCTTCGACGTCCGCCGTCGGCGAATAGTTGGACGGGGCCTTCACGAGCCCCGCGACGATGGCGGCCTCTCCCAAACTCAAATGGTCGGCGCCGTGGCCGAAGAAGCGGCGCGACGCCGCGTCGATCCCGTAGGCACCGCCTCCGAAATACACACGGTTGAGGTAAAGCTCGAGGACCTGGTCTTTGCTGAACTTCCGCTCGAGGGCCATTGCGAGGATGGCTTCCTTGAACTTGCGCGTGAAGCTGCGGTTGTTCGTCAGGAAGATGTTGCGCGCGAGCTGCTGGGTGATCGTAGACGTCGCGCTAACTCGGTGGTTCTTGGCAATCGCAGAGGCGAGTGCACGCCCAATTCCGATCGGGTCGATACCGATATGGCTGCGGAACCGCCGGTCCTCGGTCGAGATGATCGCGGCACGCATCTCGGGCGGGATTTGATCGTAACTGAGCCATTGCCCGAAGCTTGGGCCGAGTGACACGAGCACTTGCCCGTTGGCGGCGCGCACACGGATCATCTGGCCGAGGTCGGAACGTTTCGTAAGTTCCGAATAGCTCGGGAGGTAGGCGGTCGCGACGCCTACCGCGACGACCAGCCCGAGGATTCCTACGAGCGCAGCATAGACCATGCCTTTGAGGATCGTCCTGAATGTCGAGCGCCCTGAAGAGGCAGATGCGGAGCGCGTACGGGCCATTCAGGGACGGTGGATAGAAAGCTCTGAGGGATGCGACAATAGCTGAAGCGCGGCCCACTGCCTGCGCGGAGGTTAGCCGCCGATTAACCCTGCTTTAGCACCGGCGCGCTACGGCAGCCCTCATGGGAGGCGTTAAGCTCCTCGCGCTTGTGCTTGCGACATCCGTCGCGGCCGCAGCCATGCCATGGCCTGCGAGCGCCCAGTGCCGCCTGTGCGACGCGCCCGTAACGGGGCACGGGCAGACCGCGGCGAGCGACGACATTCGTCTGGAACTTGAGACGAACCTGAACTTCGATCGATTGATCCTGTTCGGGGACGGCGTCGGAACCGCTGTCATTCGCCCTGACGGATCAAGTGCGGCCACCGGCTCGATCGAAGCGATGAGCCCGCGGGCGATGGTCGGTACGGTCGTTGTCCATGGCCAGCCGAATCGTCTGGTCCGTGTCGACCTGCCCAAGCAAATCGATCTGTTCTCGATCAGCGGCGGTCGCG
>CAVVWY010000019.1:0-27184 GCA_963752025.1 uncultured Alphaproteobacteria bacterium
CGAAGTTGCCGGTGCGCTGCGGCCCTTCCTTGCTGCATCTGCCAAGGCTAGTGCCCCAGCGTCATGAGCCAGTCTCGTTCAATCTCGCGTTCCACGGCGCGTCTTGCTGCCGTCCAGGCACTTTATCAGCAGGAGATGGAGGGTACTCCCGTCCCGCGCCTGCTGAAGGAGTTTCATGATCATCGTCTCGGCGCGACCATGGAGGACGCGAAGTACCACGACGCCGAAGGCGATTTCTTCGACGATGTCGTAAGCGGCGCCCATGCGAGGCGTGACGAGATCGACACGCTGATCGGCGCAAGGCTGGCAGAGGGCTGGTCGCTGGAGCAACTCGACCGCCCGATGCGGGCGATCCTGCGTGCCGGCGCCTATGAGCTGATTGCACGCCCCGATGTGCCCGTGGGCTCCGTATCTCCGAATATGTCGATGTCGCGCACGCCTTCTACGACAAACGCGAGAGCGGCTTCGTAAACGGGCTACTGGATGCGATAGCAAAATCGGCGAGGAGCCCAGGAGCTTAACGCTGCCCTTCAGTCGTGGCGGTGTAACGGCATCAGCGGCCTCACAGTACCTTCCGGCGCCTCCATTCTGACTTTCCGATTGCATGTTAGCGCCCTATCCAGAGCGGGTGGAGAGGTGAAGTCATTGCCCGGCTGCGGCGCATCGCGACGTCACCCGAAGCGCGAGGGCTGCTTGACGATGTCGCAGTGCTCGGCAAGCTCGTCGTCACCCACGATACGATCGCCGAAGGCGTACCTTCTTGAGTTCGACCCGCGCCGGAAGCGTCGGGTGGAAGCTCGTCGCTGTGAACCTGTCGGATTTGGCGGCCAAGGGCGCAACGCCGGCAGCGGCATTGCTGTCGCTCACCATTACGAGCTCGGGCAAATGGGAGGTGGATTTCCTGAGCGGGATCGAGGCGGCATGCGAAAGCTATGGGCTTCCACTGATCGGTGGCGACACGATCGCTCTTCCGGACGGGGCGCCGCGCGTCCTTGGCCTCACGGCGATCGGCCATGCCGGCAAGCGGGTGCCCACCCGTGCGCGGTCAGCCGCACGACCATCTCTGGCTGATCGGGACCATCGGCGAGGCGGCCGCCGGCCTCGCACGACTTCAGGCAGGACCGGAATGCGAGCGGGCCGCTCGTCGACATCTATCGTCGCCCGGTGCCGCTACTCAGCGCGGGGCAGACGCTCGCTCCTCACGCCAATGCGATGATGGACGTCTCGGACGGCCTCCTGCTCGATGCCAAGCGGATGGCCGAAGCGAGCCGCTGCACCCTCCGCATCGATCTCGACACGCTACCGCTGTCGGCGGTCTTCATCGAGGCACAAGGACAGGATCTCAAGGCTCGGCTGTTCGCCGCAACCGGTGGCGATGACTATGCGCTCCTGGCTGCGCTGCCTCCGCAGGCCGACCCGTCAACACTTTCTTTACCAGAAGGCACGACGATCGAGCGCATCGGGACTCTTGAAGTCCGGCCCACCAACCGTGCGGCTGGTCAGTGAGGGAAAGCCCGTCGCATTGCCGGAAAGGTTGGGCTTTGAGCATTCGCACCATCAGCATCGCGGGTCACCCCTTTCACCAGTGGCTGATCGGCATTAGCGGCCTTGCCTCGGGCATGATGCTGGCTCTTCTTATCCGCTAAACCGCGGTTTAGCTCTCGCGGTTGCAAGCCGCGCAAACGCTTCCTAAAACTGGCCCCGTTTAGGGGGACGGCCGCCATTCCAAGGCCGCAACAGCCTGATTCAAGAAAACGGGGAAGCTTGAACTCATGAACTTGCTGCTTATCGCGATTATCTGCGGCGTCATTGCCGTACTCTACGGAGTTGTGACCACCATGCAGGTGCTGAAGGCGCCTGCCGGTAACGAGCGGATGCGGGACATCGCGAGCGCTGTGCAGGAGGGCGCGCAGGCCTACCTCGCCCGCCAGTACCGCACCATCGCGATCGTCGGTGTAGTCGTCGTCGCCCTCGTATATTATTTCCTTGGATCGGTCTCCGCGATCGGCTTCCTGATCGGCGCGCTGTTGTCCGGCCTGACCGGCTTCGTCGGCATGAACGTATCGGTCAGGGCTAATGTCCGCACGGCCGAGGCGGCCCGGACGTCGCTGCAGGGCGGTCTGACCATGGCGTTCCGCTCGGGAGCAATCACCGGGATGCTGGTCGCGGGCCTTGGCCTGCTCGCGATCTCGGTCTTCTTCTACGTTCTTACCGCAGTCGCCGGCCACGCGCCCAATGACCGCATCGTCGTCGACGCGCTCGTTGCGCTTGCTTTTGGCGCCTCGTTGATTTCGATCTTCGCCCGTCTTGGCGGTGGCATTTTCACGAAGGCCGCGGACGTCGGAGCCGACCTCGTCGGCAAGGTGGAAGCCGGGATTCCCGAAGACGATCCCCGCAACCCGGCGACCATCGCCGATAACGTGGGCGACAACGTCGGTGACTGCGCCGGCATGGCCGCCGACTTGTTCGAGACGTACGTGGTGACGCTTGGCGTCACCATGGTGTCGATCGCGCTGACCGTTACCGGTGGCGATAAGGACATGCTGCTGAAGCTGATGAGTCTGCCGCTGATCATCGGCGGGCTGTGCATCGTGACCTCGGTCATCGGCACCTACATGGTTCGGCTCGGCAAGGGCTCGATCATGGGCGCACTCTACAAGGGCTTCTGGACATCGGCCGTGCTCGGAGCCGTCCTCGCTTATCCGGTTACACAGTACGTGCTGGGAGACATGAACGCAGTCTTGGCGTCGATTCCGGGTGTGGGCGGGGCCGAAATCCAGCTCACCGGCATGAAGCTCTTCTACTGCATGCTGATAGGGCTAGGTCTCACCGGTCTTTTGGTGTGGATCACCGAATATTACACCGGCACCAATTACCGCCCCGTGCAGAGCATCGCGAGAGCATCGCAGACCGGCCACGGCACAAATGTCATCCAGGGCCTGGCCATCAGCCTCGAATCGACGGCGCTACCGACAGTTGTCATCGTTGTCGCGGTGATCGCGGCCTACCAGCTCGCGGGTGTGATCGGCGTTGCGTTCGGCGCAACGTCGATGCTCGCCATGGCCGGAATGGTCGTCGCCCTCGACGCTTATGGTCCAGTCACCGACAACGCGGGCGGCATCGCCGAAATGGCCGGCCTCGAAGACGACGTGCGCACGCGCACCGACGCCCTCGACGCGGTCGGCAACACGACCAAGGCCGTGACCAAGGGCTATGCGATTGGTTCGGCCGCGCTCGCCGCTCTGGTGCTGTTCGGGGCCTACACGACCGATCTTCGGCAATTCTTCCCCAACGTCACGGTCGATTTTTCCCTCTCCAACCCCTACGTCATCGTTGGGCTGCTGCTCGGTGCGTTGCTGCCTTACAGCTTCGGCGCCTTCGGCATGACTGCTGTCGGGCGCGCTGCCGGATCGGTGGTCGAGGACGTGCGCGCGCAGTTCCGCGACAACCCGGGAATCATGGAAGGCACCGTTCGGCCCAATTATGGTCGCACCGTCGACCTCGTCACCAAGGCTGCGATTCGCGAGATGATCCTGCCCTCGCTGCTGCCGGTGCTGACGCCGATCGCCGTCTATTTCCTGATCACTTGGGTTGCCGGTCAGGCCTCGGGCTTCGCGGCGCTCGGAGCCCTCCTTTTGGGTGTCATCGTCTCCGGACTCTTCGTTGCCATCTCCATGACGAGCGGCGGCGGCGCGTGGGACAACGCTAAGAAATATATCGAAGACGGCAATTACGGTGGCAAAGGCTCCGAGGCTCACAAGGCCGCGGTGACCGGCGACACCGTTGGCGATCCGTACAAGGACACCGCCGGACCGGCCGTAAATCCGATGATCAAGATCACCAACATCGTGGCGCTTTTGCTGCTCGCGGCGCTCGCTGCAGCAGCGCACTAGGCGTCTTATCGATAAGAATGGGAGCCCCGCCGGGTGAATCCGGTGGGGCTTTTCTTTTGCGGCCAATGGGCGTTGAAGCCCTGGCAATGCCACACGCCATTCGAATTTATGAGACGGGCGGACCCGAGGTCCTCAAATGGGAGGAAGTCGAAGTCGGCGACCCCGGCCCCCGCCAGGCCCGCATTCGCCAGAAAGCTGCCGGCCTGAATTTCATCGACGTTTATCACCGAACCGGCCTCTACAAGCAGGACCTGCCGTTCACGCCGGGTGTCGAAGGCGCAGGCATCGTGGAGGATGTCGGCGAGGGTGTGACAAACGTTCGAATAGGCGACCGCGTCGCTTATGCGGGGCCGATCGGCGGTTATGCGGAAGAGCGGCTGATCGACGCGGAGCGGCTGGTGAAACTGCCGGACGCGATCTCCGCCGAAGAGGCTGGCGCGATGATGCTCCAGGGCATGACCGTGCAGATGCTCATCCGATCAGTGCATCGTGTCGAAGCCGGCGAGACGATCCTCGTCCACGCGGCAGCCGGCGGCGTGGGCCTCATCCTGTGCCAGTGGGCCAAGGCACTCGGCGCAACAGTCATCGGGACCGTCGGCAGCGATGAGAAGGCGGAGCTCGCCCGCGCGCACGGTTGCGACCACCCGATTGTCTATACCCGCGAGGATTTCGTCGCCCAAGTGGCGCGGATCACGAACGGCAAAAAAGTGCCGGTTGTCTACGATGGCGTGGGTAACGACACTTTCATGAAGTCGCTGGACTGCCTCGCCCGCCGCGGCATGATGGTGAGCTTCGGCAACGCGTCCGGGCCGGTCGAAGCATTCCCCCCGGATTGCTGGCGCAGAAAGGCTCGCTCTTCTTAACCCGCCCAACGCTCTACGATTACGTGATCACGCGCGGCGAACTCGAAAAAGCAGCAACCGAACTGTTTGAGGTGATTGAAAGCGGCAAGCTGAAAGTGGAGATCAAGCAGCGGTTTCCGCTGCGCGACGCAGCCGAAGCGCATCGAGCCCTCGAGGCGCGCAAGACGAGCGGGTCGACTGTCCTCACCGTTTAAGGCTGCGTACCTTCCTTTTTGCGGCTTCCACCGCTAATGCTCCGCGACTTTTTACCCCTGATCGGAGAGGAATCGCTTGGCCAAGGAAGAATTACTCGAGATGCGCGGGCGGGTCGTTGAACTGCTGCCCAATGCGATGTTTCGCGTCGAACTCGAGAACGGCCATGAAATCCTCGGCCATACTGCCGGCAAGATGCGCAAGAATCGCATTCGCGTGCTGACGGGCGACGAAGTACTCGTGGAGCTGACGCCCTACGACCTCACCAAGGGCCGCATCACATATCGCTTCATGCCCGGCCGCGGAGGCCCGCCCGGCTACACGGGCTAGCTCAGTCATGCGGCTGATCCTCGCTTCGGCGAGCCCGCGCCGTCTCGACCTGCTTGCGCGGATCGGCGTCGTCCCCGACACGGTGGCCCCTGCCGACATCGACGAGAGCATTCCAAAGGGTGAGCTTCCGCGCCAGCATGCGCAGAGGCTCGCCCGCGAAAAGGCCGAGGCTGTCGCGGCAAGAGAGCCAGATGCCCTCGTGCTGGCGGCGGACACGGTCGTCGCAGTCGGCCGCCGTATTCTGCCGAAGGTCGAGGACGAGAAGACATTGCGAGCCTGTATGCGGCTTCTCTCCGGCCGGCGTCACCGCGTCGTGACGGGCGTTGCCCTTGCGGTTCCGGGACATGGTATCCGCGAAAGGCTCGTGGAGACGATGATCGCGATGAAGCGGCTCAGCGATGTAGAGATCGACTATTATGCCGGCCATGGCGAGTGGCGCGGCAAGGCCGGGGGCTATGCTCTGCAGGGCTATGGCGAGGTCTATGTGCGCCACATCGCCGGCAGCTATTCGAACGTGGTCGGATTGCCGGTTGCCGAGACACGCGTCCTGCTGAAGTCCGCGGGATATCCGATTGCCTGAATGGCTCATCGAGCGCGGCATCGGGGAGACCCGCGCGGCGCTGGTCGACTAAGGAGAAATCATCGAAGCGCGCTTCCAATTGGAAGGCTCTGTGCCGGCCGGCAGCGTGATCGCCGCGCGCGTGCTGAGCACTGGAACGAGCGGCAGGAATGCGGTCGCGATCGCACAGGGCGGTGCTGAGTATCTCATTCCGAACGGCGCGCCCGGAGCAACCCAGGGGTCGACAATCACCGTCGAGGTCACGCGCGAAGCCATTCCCGGCTCCGAGCCGTGGAAGAGGCCGCTGGCGAAGGTGAGTTCGGCAGAAGGCTCACTTGCGGACCCGCTGAAGGGGCGCGAGCTCATCTTCCCCGCACCGACGGATCATTTCGGTGATGCTGGCTGGAACGACCTTCTCGACGAAGGCCGGTCGGGCGTGGTTCGCTTCGCCGGAGGAGAGCTTCGGATAGCCGCCACCCCTGCGATGACGCTGATCGATGTCGACGGCTTCCTCGATGCCGGCAAGCTTTCCGTCATTGGAGCAGTTGAAGCCGCACGCGCGATTCGTCGTTTGGATATAGGCGGTTCGATCGGCATCGACCTTCCCACCATCCCGGGAAAGGCGGCAAGGCAGTCCGTCGCCGCCGCGATCGACGATAATCTTGCTCAACCGTTCGAGCGTACGGCCGTCAACGGCTTTGGTTTTGTGCAGATCGTTCGGCCGCGGCGGCGTGCGTCACTCATCGAGCTCGCGCAAGACCGCCCCAGCTTCGAAGCCCGAGCGCTGTTGAGGCGCACGGCACTCGAATTGCCTGGCCCGAAGCGGCTCGTTGCGAGCCCGGCCGTGATATCGGTGCTCGCCCATCATCCACAGTGGCTCGAGTTGCTGTCGCGGCAGATCGGAGGAGCGGTCGAGTTGCGCGGTGACGCGTCTATCCCCATGTCGGGCGGGTATGTCGAAATCCTCTAACAAGGCAAAGACTTGCCCCTTGTGCGGCGACCCCAAATCGCTGGAGCATGCGCCCTTTTGCAGCCGCGGCTGCAAGGACCGCGACCTGCTGAAATGGCTCGGCGAGGGATATCGCATCGCGGGCCCGCCGGCCGAGCCAGATAGGGTGGACAGCGATGGAAGCGACAGTTAGGGAGCGCGCTCACTTGAGCGGGCGGCCCGCCCGTCCTAAGAGCCCAGGTAGCTCAGTTGGTAGAGCACGTGACTGAAAATCACGGTGTCGGCGGTTCGATTCCGTCCCTGGGCACCATTTTCCAGCTTCAAACGCCTGCTTTGATCCTCGAATTGCCACGACTTGAGCGGAACGCCGCTCGCGTGCTCGAGAAGGTCGAGCAGCTCGGCGTTAAGCTGCGGCCGCACGTGAAAACGTCGAAATCGATCGATGTCCTCAAGCTTATGTCCGGTGGTGATAGCGTGCCGATCACCGTCTCGACCTTGGCCGAGGCGCGATACTTTTTCACCCATGGTGTGACTGACATCCTCTACGCCGTCGGCATCGCCCCCGTGAAGCTGCCGGAGGTCGCGGACCTGATCCGCGCTGGTTGCAACCTACGGATCCTCCTCGATACGGTCGAAGCTGCTGACGCTGTGATGACATTCGTGGAAGCGGAGAATGTCGCGATCCCCGTGCTGATCGAAATCGACAGCGATGGGCATCGCGCCGGCGTCGCGCCGACAGATCCGCAGCTGATCAAGATTGGACGCCGCCTGGGGCAGAGCCTTGCGGGCGTGCTGAGTCACGCGGGTGCCTCCTACGACTGCCGCGCCCGAGACGAGTTTGAAGCGATGGCGGAGCAGGAACGGGCGCTTACTGTCGAGGCAGCGGAGCGCCTGCGGGCAGAGAGTTTGCGCTGCGATATCGTCAGTGTAGGATCGACTCCGACGCTTCGTTACGCCAGCAACCTTGAAGGCGTCACCGAAGTGCGCGCCGGCGTTTACGTTTTCGGCGATCTCGTCCAGGCCGAGCTTGGTACCTGCGCGATGGACGACATCGCCATCGGCGTGCTCGCCAGCGTCATCGGACACAATCGCCAGCATGGACGCGTGCTGATCGACGCGGGCTTTCTAGCGCTGAGCCGAGATCGGGGCACGTCCGACATGCCCCTGGATTGGGGCTACGGCGCGGTATGCGACCCCATGAGTGGCGAGGTGTTCGACGACGTTATCGTGTCGTCCACAAATCAGGAGCATGGGATCATCACCAGTCGCTCGGGTGACATCGGCTTCGATAACTTCCCCGTGGGGAGCAGGGTCAAGATTTTACCGAACCATGCTTGCGCCACTGCGGCAGCCTATGACGGCTACTTCGTGACGGAAGGAGGCGAGGAAATTGTCGCCGTGTGGGGCCGCGTTAACGGCTGGTAGTCAGGGCCGACCGTAAAGCCGGTCCAACGTTCGCGCTGTCTCGAGCAGGCCCGACGTGCTTCCCGAGAACCGCGCTCCGGCAGCCAGCTTCTTCACCCAGTCGACGGCAGCCCTTCCGCCCCATTCGTCGGGCGGAGAGGCGATGTGCTCCACGTTGCGGCCTTTGAGCAAATCAGCCGAGAAGTCGAAGAAGGACCCGTTCTCGTTCCGCATCTGCGCTCCGCCTTCGGTGCCATAGAAGATCGCCTCGATGGCGGCATCGCGCCCAGCGTTCAGATTCCATGAACAGGCAATCCGGACCTGCACGCCATTCGCCAATTTCAACTCACCGACGGCATAGTCTTCGACTTCGTCTGACCAAACTGGGCGGCCCTCACGCATTAGCGTTGCTGTCGCCTCGACGACTTCGGGAAAGTCGAACATCCACAGTGCAAGATCGACGAGATGGACGCCGAGGTCGATGAGGCACCCGCCTCCTGAAAGCTTCAGATCCCAGAACCAGCCGGCGCCCGGGCCATATGCGTTGTGGAAGGTCAAATCGGCCGCGAATGGTTTTCCAAGCTCGCCCAAGCGTTGGCGGATTGCCTGCATGGCCGCGGTGTCGCGGTAGGATAGATCGACGCCGAGCAATCGGTCAGCCCGCTCGGCGGCAGACAGCACTGTCTCGACTTCCGCTGCGGTGCGCCCGAGCGGCTTCTGGCAGAAGACGGCAACTCCAGCGTCGAACGCCTGCACGCACTGCTCGGCATGGAGAGCGCTCGGCGTCGCGATCACCACGCCGTCGAGGTCCAGCGCAAGCATGGCATCGAGCGTCTCCAGGAGGAGCGCCGTCGGCTGCGACGCATGTGCCTGCTGCGCCATCTCTGGGTTGGGATCGCAAATGGCGACGGCGATTGCTTCGCCGGTTGCAAGCATCGCTTCCATGCGGCTGCGGCCGATCCAGCCGGTGCCAAGAAACCCGAGCCTCAGCATCAGGCAGGTACGACGACGGCTTTGACGAAATTGCCCGGACGGTCGCGCGTGGCGTCCAGTGCATCACCTAGACGATCCAAAGGGAAGCGGTGGGTGATCAGCAGTTTCGGATCGACGAGGCCCCGTTCGATAGCATCCACCGCTTCGCGCATCCCGCGGATCGACACGGATGCGTCGCGTTCGTGCGCATTGATCACATCGAAGCCGCGCCAATTCCAAAGCTGCATGTTGACTTGTCGCGGCCCATCCTGGTGATAGCCGGCGATGACCAGTCGGCCGCCCTCGCGCGTGATTTCTGCGGCCAGGTCTAGGGGCCATTGCTTACCCACAGCCTCGATCACGACGTCGCTGAAGAGGCAGTTCGTCAGCTCGCGCACGCGGGCGATGATCTTATAATGGTCGTCCATGGCGATCGTCTCAGCCGCCCCCATTTCGCGCGCGAGATCGAGCAATTCCTGGCGGCGTGAGATGGCAATGACGCGGGCGCCGGCATTCACCGCGAGCTTGACGAGAACCGAGCCGAGGAAGCCGATGCCGACGACCGTGACGGTCTGCCCTGACTGAATATCGCTGCGGCGGAAGATGTTCATCGCGCAGCCGAACGGTTCCAGCGGCAGGTCCAGGTCGCCAAGCGCATCGGGCAGCTTCACGACTTTCGTCGCCTCGGCGATATCGAACTGCGCATAGGCATTCTCGCTGAGTGCCCCCACGCGATCGCCGGGCTGAAGCGTCGTAACTCCTTCGCCGACCATGTCGACGATGCCCCAGCCTTCATGGCCCAGCGCGCCCGCCCTCGTCGGGAATTGCATCCATTCAGGCCCGGCCCAAGGCGTCAGGTTGGATGCACAGACTCCGCATCCTTCCAGCCGGATCAGCACATCGCCCGGGCCTGGCTCGGGGACCGGAACGTCGTCAATCTTGTACTTACCTGCGCCGGTGATCACGGCGGCGCACATCGTTCTGTCGGTCATTCGTTCAACGGCATTTATTCAGCAGCAGTCGCGACCAAAGGCGCATCGACGTACATTGGCCGCGCAATGCGGTTTTGTTCATCCTCGAACCAGGCGATCGTCGCTTCCAAGCCAGTCTCGAGATCCACGGATGGGCGCCATCCGAGCAGCTCGATCGCACGGCTGATGTCGGGCTTGCGGCGGCGAGGGTCGTCAATTGGCAACGGCTCGAAGGTCACGGCGGAGCGCGCTCCGATCATCACGACGACAAGTTCGACGAGCTCCCTCACCGAGAGTTCGTTGGGGTTACCCAAATTCACCGGCATTCCAACCGCCCGGTCGCTATTCATCAGGCGCGTGAGGCCTTCGACCATGTCGTCGACGTAGCAGAAACTGCGCGTCTGCGAGCCGTTGCCGTAGATCGTGATGTCCTCTCCCGAGAGCGCCTGGCAAACAACGTTGGACACGACGCGTCCATCATCGCAGCGCATACGCGGTCCATAGGTGTTGAAGATGCGCGCGACACGCACATCCGCGCGGCGAGAACGGAGGAAGTCAAAAGCGAGCGTTTCCGCTGCGCGCTTGCCTTCGTCATAGCAGGCGCGCGGTCCCGTGCAGCTGACCCACCCGCGGTAATCCTCGACCTGCGGATGTACTTCGGGGTCGCCGTAAACTTCGCTTGTCGAGGTCAGTAGAAGGCGTGCTCCCGTCTCCTCGGCGAGCCGGAGCAGGTTGCGCGTCCCCAGCACGTTCGTGAGCATCGTATGCTCCGGATCCGCCTGATAGTGCGGCGGCGACGCGGCGCATGCGAGATGGTAGATGTGGGTGAACTTCGTGCGTCCGCCGCGCAGCCACTGCGGAAGGTTGTCGATCACGTCATGCTCGACAAACTCGTAGTTCGCGTCGCTCTCGAATTGGCGAACATTCTCGATGCGGCCGGTCTGGAAATTGTCGACGCAAACGACATGCGCGCCCTCGTCGAGCAGCCGGCGGCAGAGGTTCGATCCAATGAAGCCCGCGCCCCCCGTCACGAGCGCAATTCGTTCGCTTGTACGCTGCACTCTCAGCTCCCTGTTATTGGCGCCTTGAGCCTTGACTCCGGCGGCTTCTTCAATTGCGCGCTCCAGATCCAAAGCGCGATGTGCGGCCGTGTGGCCGGAAAGGATACGCATGCGCGCGGCGTGGCCGATGGCACTGGCGTCGTCGCGTTCACGCAGGCGTGCAACGACATCGTCGCTCGTCTCGGCGAGGAAGATTTCTCGCCCTGGCTCGAACAGTTCCTCGATGCCGCTCCATCTGTCGGAGATTGCCGGGGTTGCGCACGCCGCCGCTTCGAACAGGCGAACCGATGGTGACCACCCTGCCGCAATCATGTCGGCACGAGTGACATTGAGCGTATACCGAGATGCTCCGTAAAACTGCGGGTGCTCGGACGGAGGCAGATGATCGATGCGCTCTACATTTTGGGGCCAATCTATGCTGTCGGGATATTGCGGTCCCGCAACACAGAATTTCAGCTGCGGCAGTCTGCGCGCAGGGTCTATCAACAGCTTCTCAAGCGTCGGCTGACGGTCATCGCTGTACGTCCCGAGATATGTCAGATCCCACTTTTTCGGCACGACTACCGGCGGGTAGGCTTCCGGATCGACCGAGCAGTAGAGCGCCCGCGCCATCGGCGATCCGTACTGTTTCTCAATCCGACGGAGCGTCGGCCCGCCCGTGAACGATAGGTACAAATCGTAGCCCGGGATCACTTCCGGCGAGAGATATTCGAAGTCGCCGCGCTGAAGCTTCGCAAGCGTTACCGGCGTGTCGATGTCGTAAAACGCGGTGACGCCCCGCGCCCGCCGATGAACGTGCCGTGCAACGTCGACGCCATCGGGAACGTAGGAGCCGACGATGACCGCGTCCGCATCGCGGATCTCTCTGCGCCAACAGTCTAGCTCTTCCAACGTATGGTAGAATTCCAACCGGCAATAATCCGGGTCGGCGACGTCGCGGTCATTCCGGTACCAGGGGACATCACGTTCGAGGAACAGGATGTCGTGCCCGCGCTTCGCGAACGCCTTCAAGAGCGCGCGGAAGGTCGTCGCATGTCCATTGCCCCACGATGACGACAGGCTAAGACCGAGCACGACCAACTTCATGCTGCGACCTCTTCGAGCCGGCTCGCGATCTCTCTGCGCAGGAGCTCGTCAACTTGCGCGCCCCGCTGCGCATAGGTGTGTTCGGAAAGCACCCGCTTCAGCGCTGCATCACCGATCTGGCGTGCGCGCTGGCTTGTGAGAGCACGCACATGCTCGGCAACGTCTTGTCCGTCACGAGCTACAAGCACTTCCTCGTCAGGCTTCAGGAAAAGCTCGATGCCTTCCCACGCATCGGTAATCAGGCAAGCTGCAGCACCGGCGGCTTCGAACACGCGCGTCGCGGGGGAGAACCCGATGTTCGCCATGCTGTCGCGGGCGATATTGAGAACGGCGAGCGGTGTGCAGTTGAACGCGTTGTGCTCATGCGTGAACACATGTCCAAGGTGCCTCACGTTGTGCGGCATCGACTTCGTTTCCCAGCCATTCCCTCCGATCAGGAACTTTCGATCCGCCAGTGCTCCGGCGGGCTCCAGGAAAAATCGTTCGACCCGCGCTTCGCGGTCGGGAAGGCGGTTCCCGAGGAACGCCAGATCGGCCGTGAAGCGCGGATCCCGCTCGACCGGATGGTGGCTTATCGGATCGAGCGCGTTGTAGATCGGAACGCAGCGCGCGGCACCGAAGCCCTCATAAGCTTCGATGACCGGCGGGCCGCCGCCGTAGGTTAGGACTAGGTCGAGGGCGTCGAGCGCACGGCGCACCGGGTGATCCTCAGCCTCGCGCATCTCATCGAGCGTCGCGGCCGCATCGACATCCCAGAAAATCTTGAGCGCACCAGGCCGGGAATGCTCAACGACGCCGCTGATTAACTCGTCATCGAAGACGCCGACACCGCTGGCTTTGACGACGATGTCGGCTGCGGGCGCTTCCTCCAGAACCGCGCGCAATCCGTCCGGAGTCGCCGGGTAGACGACGGAGCGCGCCCACGGCTGCGGCTCCATATCGCGATGCTGCTGCCGCTCGTATGCGTCGGGCTCGTAGAAAGTAATATCGTAGCCGCGGCTCGCGAGATCGCGCAGCAGGCCACGGTAATATGTCGCCGCGCCGTTCCACCACGAAGACAGCAAGCTCGAACCGTAAAAGGCGATGTTCATGCCGCGCTCTCCAGCGCCGGCGCTCGCACTTGCTCGACGATGTTCAGTAACTCCTGCACTCGGTGGGCGCAGGTGTGCCTGTTGCGGATGCTCTCGAGTCCACTGCGGACGAGACTTGCCCGCAGTTCACGATCGTTCTTCAGGTCCGTCAGGACGCGAGTCATTTCCGCGCCGTTGCCGACCATCAGGAAGTCTTCGCCAACGCGGAACAGATGCTCGCAATCGTCCCACGGTGCGGAGACGAGCGGTATCCCGCACGCCAACGCCTCGAACACGCGGATGGTCGGGATGCCGGGGAGCACCTGCGTGTAGAAGCGGCGTGGCACGTGAACCGTCGCCAAATGCTTCGCGAACACTCGAAGGCGCAGCCGCATTCGCGAGCCAGCCATGGTAGCACGCGCCAAACTGCCGAAGCGTGCGCTGCGCCTCGTCAGGGTAGCGAACGCCGTAAATGTCCAGCGGAAGCTGCGCCTCACGCGCGGGCTCAAGGAGGAAGTCGACGAGTTCTGCGCTGCGCTCGCCGTCGCCCCAGTTCCCAATCCAGACGAGGCCGGCGCGCGAGCCTTCATCTATCGGCGGATGGAAGCGGCGCGTGTCTGCAGCTTCGTGCCAAGTGAACACGCGTCCGCCCCAGCCCCATCGCTCGTACACGCGCGACAGCGTCTCCCCGAACGCGAGCACGCCGTCGTACGCCGTCGAGGTCGTACGCCCGCATTTCTTCCGGCGCGGAAACTGCACGGTGATGCGTGTCATGGAACAACAGGACGAAACGGCCGCCGCGCATGCGCACTCGTCCGACCGCCGCGACCACCTCCGGGTCATTCCATTCGTGCACGACGACAAGGTCGGCGCCGCTCGCATGTGCCGCGCCTTCCTCCGGCCGCGAATAAGTGCGCGACTGAAGCTCGGGGTAGAGATCGTGATAGCGCGAGAAACCCTGTTCGCCATGGTCGCTTATCAGGTTCTCGGCGCTCCAGGAGCCTTCGGGCTCGTAGGCTTCGACCTGATGGCCGTGAGCAATCAACTCGCTGAGCACGCCGCGCACAAAATGTGCATTGCCGTGATTCCAGCACGACCGCAGCGAGTGCGTGAAATAGACGATCTTCATGCCGCACCCGCCAGTCGCACCTCGGCATATTCAGGTGCCGCGACACGCGCGTAGATTTCGGCCATGCCGCGCGCCATGCGCTCCGGTGTGTAGAGCTGAGCGCGAGCGCGGGCGAGCTGGCCCAGCTGTTGCCGCTCGTCGGCATCATCGAGCAGGTCGTGGATGGCGGATGCGAACGCCGCGTCGTCCCGCGCCGGCACGAAAATCGCTGCACCAGCCCACATCTCGCGATGCGTCGGTATATCCGAGAGCACCAGCGCACATCCCGCTTGTGCAGCCTCCAGAACCGACAATCCAAACGGTTCGTAGAGCGCCGCCGACGCATAAATCGGCCGCGCCGCGAACAGTGATGCGAGGCGTTCCGCAGTCACTTCGCCCAGGCCGCGCATGTGCGATAAGGATATGCTGGCGCCATTTGGGCCATACGTCGGCCCGGCCGCTTCGAAGGGCACCTTGATCCGCGACGCTGCGGCATCCAGCGTGGCGACATTCTTGCCGTCATCCCACAGGCGACTTGCCGTCAGGACGAAGTCCGCTCGTTGCATGACGGATGATGCGCTGCGGGTGCGTCCATTGTGCACCGCCTGCACCGGGACGCCGTAGATGCGTGAGGTTTCGTCTGCGAACGATATGCTTGGCGCGACCACCGCATCGGCGCGTTTCAGTCCGCGTTCGACCAGACCTCGGCGCCATCCGAATTCGTACGGAAGCGCCCCTTTGACTGCTGCGCACCAGCTCGCAACGCAGCTGTGCTGAACGGCAACGGTGGCGCAGTCGAAGTCGGCTCTGGCGAGCAACGCAGCGCTGCACGCTTGCACGACGTCGACGCACTCACGCGCCCCGATGTCAGACAGCTCGATGCCCGACGCCTCGATCTCCTCTGCGGTCGTATCGAGCCAGTCGAGCGGCAATTGCGTGTCGATCAACTTAAGGCCACTCGCCTGCTCGCGCTGCTTGGCGTTCGGCGATGGTCCCATGACTGCGAGCACCGTCTCGATACCGAGCGGCTTCAGCGCACGGGCGAGCTCGAGGCTGTAGACCCAGACGCCTCCGACTGCGTCGGTAACCAGAAGAAAATCTTCATTCGGCAGCGCTCGCGAGTTGCCGTTCCTCGTGCAGCTCGAAACCGCGCTCCTCGGCAAGCCACCCGGCGAGCCGCGCGACTCCCTCACGCCAGTCGCGCGGTTCGGGCAGGCCGAGCGCGGTACGCGCCGCCTGCGTGTCGGAAACATACCAGCGTTGGTCGCCCTGCCGCCAGTCTTCGAATTTGAGGTCGACGTCGCGGCCGGTGACGGCGCGCATCTCGTCGATCAGTTGTAACAGGCTCACGGCGTTCGCCGGACCGCCGCCGAGATTGAACGCACGGCCTGCAACGCGATCGATGTTCGAGAGCGCGCGCGTGTACGCAGTCACCGCATCGTGCACGTCGAGGATGTCACGCACCTGCCGGCCATCGCCGTAAATGGAGATGGGCTGGTCCTCGAGCGCGCGGATGAGGAAATGCGCCACCCAGCCCTGGTCCTCGGTCCCCATCTGGCGTTGGCCGTAAATGCAGCTCATGCGGAATACCGCGCTGGGCACGCCGAAGCTCCGAGCATAGTCGAGCACATATTGATCGGCGGCACCCTTTGAGCAGCCGTATGGTGTGTGGAAATCGAGGCTCCGATCCTCGTTGATGCCGCGCCCGGCGATCATGCTCGCTGGTTCGTAGCGATCGTCGATTGACGTGAACGGCAGGTCGCTCAGATCGCCATACACCTTGTTGGTCGAGGCGAAGATGACCGGCACCCGCCGGCCGCGCGTGCGCACGGCGTCGAGCAGATTGATCGTTCCGCGCACGTTGACGTCAAAATCCTCGCGGGGATCGACGAGGCTGGTCGTAACAGCAACTTGCGCGGCGAAATGGAACACGGCTTTGGCATCCGCTGCAGCGCGCACGACCTCATCTTCGTCGCGGATGTCACCGATGATCGCATTGATCTTGTTGCCGTGGCGCTCGCGCAACCAAGCCAGATTGCGCTCGACGCCCGGTCGCGACAGCGCATCGTAGACAATGACGCTTTGGCCCTCACCTGCCAGGCGATCGGCGAGATTGCTGCCAATGAAGCCGGCGCCGCCGGTGATCAGGATTGGCCGCGCGTCGGACGCGCGGGTCACGCGACCAATCCCTTGGCTTCCAGCTCGGCGCGGGCCTCGTCGACACGGTCGTGGGCAGTCTGACTCGCCACCCACTCGGCAAGCTCTTCGAGGCCTTCGTCAAAGTCCTTTTCCGCGCGGAAGCCGAGCTTCTCTTCAGCCTTCGTGCCATCGCAGAAACAATGGCGGATGTCGCCGATCCGCGCCTTGCCCGCGATCTCCGGCTCTAGGTCGTTGCGGTTCAGCGCACGCGCGATCGATCGCGCCACGTCTTTGACGCTCCGGTCGAGGCCGGAGCCGATGTTGAACACTTCGCCGTTCGCTTGCTCGTTCGTCAGGGCTTCGGCAAAGGCACGAGCAACATCACCGACATAGACGAAGTCTCGCCGCTGTTCTCCGTCCTCGAAAATCATCGGGCACTGGTCGTTCAGCAGCCGCGATGAGAAGATCGCCAGCACGCCAGTGTAAGGATTCGAAAGTGCCTGGCCGGGACCATAGACATTGAACAGTCGGAGGCACGCGCCTTCCATGCCATAGGCTTGAGTCATGATGAGCGTCTGGCGCTCCTGGACATATTTACCGAGCGCGTAGATCGACGCCAGGCTCGGCTGCTTCCATTCCGGCGTCGAGACAGGCTTCAGCGCGCGTCCTTGCGCGTCGAGCGGATCCCAGCCCTCGGAGTTGATGTGCGAGGCCCGCGTTCTGCATTCTGCACCACGTTGCCGTCCGCATCTTCGTAGAGCCCTTCGCCGTAGATGCTCATCGATGAGGCAGTCACCACGCGTCGGACGGGTTGATCGATCAGCGCTTCGAAAAGAACTGCGGAGCCAGTCTCGTTGACGGAGGTGTAGCGCTCTACGGCGTACATGGACTGGCCGACCCCCACCTCGGCCGCGAGATGAATCACGCTGTCGACACCCTTCAGCGCGCGCGTGACCACGTCCTTGTTGCGGACATCGCCGACGATGAGCTCGGCGTCAGGAGACAAATCTTGCGGCCTTTCGCGGTCGCCGTGCACCTGCTCGATCAGGCTATCGAGGATGCGGACTCCGTTGCCGCGTCGTAGAAGCTCGCCTGTGACCGCGCGGCCAATGAAACCAGCGCCACCCGTCACCAAGATTGCCTCACCAACGGGTTACCCTTTCCTTAGCGGCAAGGAACTTGTCTGAACAGCAGTGAAGTTACTGCGTTGTTTCGCACCCGGAGCAGAAGATTAACTTTGTCGGTTCAAGCGTCATCGAATAAGTATTACTTACTTCTAATCTATGTTAGTCGCATATGATTTGAAGATAATCTATGTTATTGAAGTATTGTCCCCGCTTCTTCTTCATCAACCACTAATGAAGGTTGTTCCAAGGCGGTTCGTTCCGCTCTTCAACCGACCAAGATTTCCGCGGGATTAGCGGCGACGGGCATTCATGAAGAAGCTTCGAAGCTCGCGTCGGTATCGTTTTCTGCGGCTCGAAGCGTGCCCCATTCGGCGGCGGCGCCGATCGCCGAGACCAGCGGATGGATGCGTGCCCGAGGCCGGAACGCCGGTAGGCGACTTGGCTGAAATGCGAGCAATCCGCATCGAATCGAGCAGGCTGTCGCTGGCAGCGAGAACCGCTCGGCCTCCTCGGATCGAGATCCGAACTCGACAATCGCGCCGGCGACGTCCCAGGCGAGGTCCTGGCAGCCGATCAGGTCATGTGCCTGGTGATGGTCGAGAGCGTCGGCCTTGAGCAGCCGGCCATCGGCCCTCCGCAGCCATTCGTGGCGGTCGAGCCGATTGTCAGTGCGGACGGGCCGGACCCGGCGCTGAGTGCCGAGACCTCGGCTCCCAGCGGTAGAGAGCGCGCGCAGCGTCTCGGCCGAGCCCGGCGAGACATTCCGCCGCGCCATTGCGTACAGCTCGGCAATCGTGGCGCCATCGGCAGCGGTTGCGGGAAACAGACGCGCACGGGCTCCGAGATAAAAGGCCAATCGCTCGCATTGGCCGTTCGCTCGCGGGCAAGCGGCTGCATCGCCACGCCAACGCTCGACAAGGAAGCCATGCGCGAGCCCGACCGGCTCCGCGAAAAGCCCCGGGCGAAGAGCGTCTGGGCCATCCGCAGCTTGGCTCGCCGGTGCCGCCCAGACCCGCGAATTTCGCGAGGAAGCGCTCGTTGCCATGCGCAAGCAGGATCTTGCGGCGCTCGAAGGTCGCAATTGCCGGCGGCCACTCGCCTCCGCTCGCGAACGCGAGGCGCCGCCACTCCCCCGCTGAAAGATCGTCGGGTTCGCGGTCGACCGGGCCAATCGGCCCACTCGCCCATTGGGAAACGAGCTGCGGTAGCCGATCGCCGAAATCGGGAACTCCCGCTGCGCGACGTCCCAACGCTGCCGATGTGCACGGCTCGCCTGCTCGCCCGGCGCTCCGCCGTGGCTCGGCAGGAATGCGATGCGCTCGAGCGGGACACCGCGCTGCTCAGCCAGTCGGCGACGGCTCCAAAGGAACTGCCGGAAAGCCCGGGACCTTCGTCGACGAGGATGTAATGTGCCTCGCCATCGAGCAGGCGTCGCTCGAGGCGGCATCGACAGCCACCCGGCGGGCGAACGGATCCCCGAACGGCCGAACGGTCCCCGGCGGCTCCGCGTCGAGCGCGGCTGCGACGACCGAACCGAGCGTCGTGCCGATGCTGCGGATGCCGATCACCCGCGGCGGAGCCGACAGGCGGAGCCGCCGCGCCGCCTCGATATAGGCTTCCGGGTAGACGGCGTAGAAGGCGAAGCCCTCGGGCGTCTTCAGTTGCACGGTTTCCGGAGCATCGGAAATCTGCGGCACAGGCGGAGCTTCGCCAAACTCCGAAAACCCGCTGTCCCACGACCGGCAAAGCATTCGAGCCAACCCAAGGACAAACGAGCCCAAAGGTCCGTCTGCGGCGTCCAAGGTCCTCCCCCGCTTGCTGGAAATCCGCGTCGGCGAGCCCCTGGAGCAGGCGGCCGCTGTCGATCAGCGCGCGGCGATCGCGCTATGGCGAGCGAGACCGCCGGCGGCATGTCTCCAGCTCGCCGAGGCCGCGACCGATCGCGCCAGCCGTTGCTGGATCGGCGTGCTCGCTGCGGTCCCGAAAACGAGCACGCGTCAGCCCTTCGCCAGGTGCCGATAGGCAATGCAGCCGAATGCGTGGAAATCCGGCGCCGCGACACCCCGATGCTGGAGCCAGCGGACCCAGCCCTGATACTGCGACTGGCTCGGCGACATGGCGGCGCGCTGGTCCTTCGCGTCTGATGAGTGCATCGAGAGGCTGCCAGCCCTGGTCGACCATCACGCAAAGCGCTGAGAAGGTGGATCGGCCGATGCCGTGCTGGCAAGGATGAGATCTTCCCGCCGCGCTCGATCCGCGCAAGGGTCGCAGGTCGACGCCGGATCGAGCAGTGAGCTTGCCGGCTCAGATCGGGTGTCGGCGAAATGAAGCAGGTTCAATGCCGGCGGTGGCAGATGCCTCATCGTCGTCGCGGTCTTCCTTCCTCAGATCGATGACCGCGGTCATTCCATGTACTGGGCGACATCGGGCTCGCTCCATTGGGAAGCGGCGCCGACCGCGACTTCGGGGTCAGCCAGTGAAGATCAGGGCTCCAGTCCTCAGTCGGTGTCTTTACTGCTGTTAGGAACAGTTCTTCTTCTTCATCCATGTTGAAACAAGCAGGTTACTGTTGTTTCTATTGTTTTACTGCGGTTTCTGAAGATGAACTATGGAACAACAAAGCTTCACAACTGTTCCGCGCCCCCGGATGAAACTTCGTGCCCAGCCCGCGCCGATACGCGGATGAAAGGCGCAGAAGTCAAGCTGCGAGCAGTGCCCCGCGCCTATCGCCGGACGATTGCACGGCCCCAATCGAGGCGCTGGCCCGTGCGACCACAACATGGAACTGGGCGGCGTGTGGACCGCTCCGGACCATTTCCTCGGCGACTTCCCGGCGCCAAGTTCCGCCGGTTCGCAACGCACCTGCCAGCCGACCTCACCGGCAAGAGCGTGCTCGACATCGGCTGCAATGCCGGCTTCTACGCAATCGAGATGAAGCGTCGCGGCGCGGCGCGCGTGCTCGGCATCGACAGCGACGAGCGCTATCTCGCGCAGGCGCGTCTCGCGAGCGAGCGCGGGCTTCGACGATATCGAGTTCGCCAGGCTCGTTACGTCTACGATGTCGGCGCGCTCCGCGAGCAGTTCGACTTCGTCATCTTCATGGGCGTGCTTTACCATCTGCGCCACCCGCTGCTCGCGCTCGACCTGATTCGCGAACAGGTCGCCGATGACTTGATGCTGTTCCAGTCGATGCAGCGGGGGTCGAAGAAGGTGTACCGCTCGAAAAGGATATGAGTTCAAGGAAACTGATCTTCTTTGAGACCGGCTTCCCGAAGCTCCATTTCGTCGAACGTGATATTCCCACGACTGGACCAACTGGTGGGTCCCGAACCGCGCCTGCACCGAGGCGATGCTGCGCTCCGCCGGCTTCACGATCGACAAGCGGATCGAGGAAGAAGTCTATCTCTGCCGAGTGACTGATCGGTCCTTCTCGAAATACGGTCCGGCGGCTGTCTATCCGGCGCAGGAGCCGGTCGCATGATGAAGCGGCGATGATCTGGAACAAACCCAACAACAAGTCACATTGGGACCCGGCGGTCGATCCTGAATGGTCGATGTTCGCCGACATGTCGGTCCGGCCGCAGACGCGATCGGACTGTCAATCCGGAAATGAAGCGGGTGCTTGGTGGCATGTCCCCAATCACCCGCCCCTCATTGCCAGTTGAGCAGGATCGCGTCTGCGGCTTGGATCGCCATGTCGGCGAACATCAAAGCAATTTAGGTACAATCTCTGGGTCCCCGATGCTTGTTGGGCTCGTTCCAGATCATAGGCAGGCTTCGATCATGCGCCCGGCTCGTGCGCCCGGATGGACGGGGCGAGCGGCCGGACCGTATTTCGAGAAGGGCCGATCGTCACGCGGTTCCCTCGATCTGCTTGTCGACCGGCGGAGCGGAGGCGTCGCTGAGATTGCAGGCGCGGTTGGCACCCGCCCGTTGGTCCGGTCGTTGCGAATAGCAATTTTCGACGAAGTGGACTTTGGAGACCGCTCTCAAAGAACAGATCGTCTCCTTGAACTCATGATCCTCGAGCGGACACCTGCTTCGACCCCCGGCTCCATCGACTGGAACAGCATGAAGTCACCGGGTTAATGTGCTCGCGGATAAGGGCAGGAGATGGTAGAGTACGCCCATGATATGACGAAATCAAACTTCTCCCGCCGACAGCGCCGACGGGTGGACGCTTGGCGAAACTGATATCGTCGAACCCAAAATCCTCTCGCTCGCGAGACGCACCTGCGCGAGATAGCGATCGTCGCTGTCGTTGCCGAGGACGCAGGCAGCGCCGCGGCGCTTGGATTTCGATTGAGTAGAAACCGGCATTGCAGCCGATGTCGAGCACGCTCTTTACCGGAAAGGTCGCTGCAAGTGCGTTGCGACGGCGATTTGGCGCCGGGATAGTCGCCGAGACCCATCATCCAGACACGGTCCAGGTTGGAGCCCGCGGCCTGGTCCGTGAGGGCTCGGGGCACTGCCGCTTGAGCTTCTGCGCCGGTCATCCGCGGATCCAGGGTTCGGGCTGGGAATGAAGTTTCATACGGGCGCGGAACAGTTGTGAAGCTTTGTTGTTCCATACTTCATCTTTAGAAACAGCAGTAAAACAATAGAAACAACAGTAACCGGCATCATTCAACATCAATGAAGAAGAAATAAATCTGTTCCTGACGCAGTAAAGACACCGATAAACTGAGGCCTGATTTTCACTGGCTGACCCCGCAAGTCACAGTCGGCGCCTGCCAATGGAGCGAGACCTAAATATGGCCAAAGTACACGGAGTGACCGCTGTCATCAAGATCTGAGGAAGGAAAACTTCGCGACGACAGTGCGCACTCCGGCATTGAACTGCTTGATTTGCCGACACCCCCGATCTGGAACCAGCAAGGACATCTGGATTCTTGGCGTGGAATGGAACCGTGCACAGAATCGAGCGCGGCGGGGAATTATCATTCACTGCCAGCACGGGATCGGCCGATCAACTTGTTAGCACTGTGCGTGCTGGTCGGGGCTAGGCAGCCTCTCGACGCACTCGCGCACGCGAAAGCAGCGCGGCGCCATGTCTCCCAAGCCGTCTGACGGCTGGTCTGCAGTTGAGCGGGCCCACGGGACCCAGACTATGGTACCGTTCAGCTGCATCCTTTATCCCTTGGCGCGGTGCGTGTTGGTCTACGCCGAGCCAGATTGTAGATCCGGCAGTTGGCTGGAGCCTTAAAGAACCCTCGGCGAATCGACCGGGGATTGACCGTCACGGCAATCTGTCCGTCGGAGCGCTGATCGATACGAGCCATTGCTTGGGCCTTGCCGAGGCGCGCGCGCTCCGACCGAGGATTACAGCAGAATTCCTTCGCCAACTCGCCCGGACATTACGCTGGTGGGACACGATTTTGGGAGATGCGGTTCCGACCGTACCTTCCTTTGATCTGCTGTCGACGATCACGTCTCCGAGGGATTCACTTTTTGCGCGGGTACATGCCTGAGGCCTATGTGGAGGCCGCGCGTAAGCTAGTGCTGTGCGGCCCTCCGCCGGTAATCAGCATCCGAAGCGTGGGCGGCTGCGGCTGGCGCGGTCGCGTGGCCGCGGCGCTCGGCGCTCCACGGCTGGGCGCTCGGCCATTTGGCGGTGCGCAAGAGACAGGCGGAGTTGCCCCCAGACGCCATCGAGCCGCACCCGCGCTCCTGTGATCGGCAGGTTCGGCCCTTCCGGCAGCTCATTTCGCCGACTGGCTGGAGGAACGAGGCGTGCCGATGGAGACCCTGCCCAGGCCGCGGGCGGGATGGGCGCGGCGGGCCAGCGTGCCGCAGGCGCTGGAACCGCGCACAGCGCATCGCTCCCAATTCCATTCAATTTTCTCGAAGGGCAGGTTCGGCCCCTTGGAGGATTCTCGACCGGCCATTGTAAGCGCCTGTTCGGCGGAGGTCGCGTGTGCTCAGTTCGCGGGGCCTGACAGTTGGCGAGCGCAAGTTGGAGATGGCGCGCGCGCCTTTACGCGTCGGGGCTTACGCCTGAGCCGCTGTGTCTCGCGTACGGATTTCTAATCGAACGGTGGTGCGATTGCGCTATCCGCTTGGTCGCGATGAAAAACCGATCGAAGATGGGCCGCTATTATCGGCGCACGCGCGCGCGTCCGGCCGGGCACGCGAGGCGGCGCCGGCGTCGAAAGTTGCTGAGCGTGTCGCAGCACGACGGTTGGCCCTCGGACCGGGATAGCGCGCGCACTCAATGCGGTAGCCCACTCCCGCGCGCCAGTACACCGACGACAAGCAATTAGCAGTGGTTGCGCCTGCGCGAAGTGCTGAAAACGGATGCTGTTGATCACCGCCAGGCGCATGATCTGATCAGGGACGCGCCCTGGGACATTGCAGGTGCGATTGTCGAATTCGGAATTCGAATTCGTGCGACCCGATCGCGCCAGCCGCCTCTGGCATGCGGATCCTGCTCGCGTATTCAGCCGAGTCGTCCTCGGCGTACGCGCACCTGGCCGCGCAATCGGCTCCGGCCGATGTACACTTCGACGCGAGCCAAACGATACGCGAGGGAGCTCGGGAAGCTTCTTCATCAACGTGACCGTGCTGTAATCCTTGAGTCAATTGAAGAGCAGGAACGAACCGCCTGGGAAAGCTCATTACTGTGGTTGATGAAGAAGAAGCATGGACGATACTTCAATAACATAGATTATCTTCAAATCATCATGCTGAGCATAAGATTAGAAGTAAGTAATACTTATTCGATGACGCTTGAACCGACAAGAAGTTAATCTTATCTCCAGGATGCGAAACAACGCCGGTAACTTCACTGCTGTTTAGACAAGTTCCTGGAGGATGAGTTAGAGGAAGAGGGGTATTCTCGTTGAGTGAGGCAATATTGGTGACGGGTGGCGCTGGTTTCATTGGCCGCGCGGTCACAGGCGAACTTCTGCGACACGGCGACGGAGTCCGCATCCTCGATAGCCTGATCGAGCGGGCGCGGCGGACCGCGAAAGGCCGCAAGATTCTGCTGACGCCGAGCTCATCGTCGGCGATGTCCGCAACAAGGACGTGGTAGCGCGCGCGCTGGACAGCGTAATTCATCTCGCGGCCGAGGTGGGGGTCGGGCAGTCATGTACGCATAGAGCGCTACACCTCGTCAACGAGCCTGGCTCCGCAGTTTCTTTGCGAAGCGCTAAGAACCGTCCGACGTGTGGTGATTGCCTCATCAATCAGCATCTACGGCGAAGGGCTCTACGAAGATATGCGGACACAGCAACGTATCAGATCCAGAACGCGGGCCTCACGTGCAAACTGCAAGAGGCTGGATCCGCTCAACACGCAAGAAGGACGCACGCTGAAGCTCTCGACGCCGGAATGGAAGCGCGAGCCTGGCGTCGATCTACGCGCTCGGTTCCAGGAGCGCCAGACGCTCATAACCAAGCCTATGCGCCGTGGAAACTGCGAATGTCTATGGTCCCCGCCAGGCACTTTACAATCCTTACACTGGCGTGCTGGCGATCTTCTCATCGCGGCTGAACGACCAGTGCCCGAAATAGTTTTCGAGGGACGAGACGGCGGCGAGACTTCGGTCTCTGTCGGTGATGTTGCTCGTGCTTTTGCCGAAGCCCTTGACGAACGAGCAAGGAACAGCAAAGTGTTCTCGGCTCGGCTCGACCGGAGCACTCGACAATCGATCCGCGCTGAACCGCAACGACCAAAACCGGAGATCAGCGGACGCACAGATGGCGACATCCGCCATTGTGCCATGGCACCGGCTTCCGCGCGGAAAAGGAGCTTTGACGAAGGCCTCGAAGAGCTTGCCGTGAGTGTCGGACCACGACCCTGTCGACGAGGCCTGGACGGGATTGGTCGCGTGACCGCGCGTCCGAGACGGCGCGGCCATCCTTGATCACCCGGCGGCGCCGGCTTCATTGGCAGCAATCTCGCCGATCAGTGAGGCCGACGTTCATCTACGACGGTGTCGCGACCGGGCGTCGAGCGCAATATAGCTGGTTGCGCGAGCGCCACGGCAACAAGATCAATGCGATCATCGGTGACATCCGCGAAACAAGGAGTAGTCGCGCTGCAGCCATCTTATTTCGCCGCGCAAGTGTACGACCAGCCTCGTCGATCCCCGCGAGGATTTTAGCGTCAACGTGCATGAACATCAATCTGCTCGACGCCGTACGCGCAGGCAGTTGCTCATCTCCGCCTCGACCAACAAGGTGTATGGCGAATGTGAGCAACCTGCCGTTCACGTCAATCGACGATCGCTACGAACCAGCGAGCATGATCGCCGGGCGCGTCGACGAGGATCGGAGAGCTCGATTTCCACACACCATACGGCTCCTCAAAGGGTGCCGCCGATCAATATGTGCTCAAACTATGCTGCGAGCTCGGCGTGCCCAGCGCCGTATTCGCATCGGCTTCAGTTTACGGCCAACGCCAGATGGGGACCCAGACCAGGCTGGGTGGCGCGTTCCTCGTCTGCGCGCTCGAGGACCAGCCCGTCTCCATTTTACAGCGATGGCCGGCAGGTGCGTGACATCCTCGACGTGTGCACGATGCAGTGACTGCGTACACGCGCGCGCTCTCGAACATCGATCGCGTTGGCGTGCGTTCAATCTCGGCGGCGTGCAGCGCCGTAAGTATTACAACTGATCGACGAGGGATCCGCGTCACCCACCGCGACACGCGTCGAAGTTCAAATTCGAAGACTGGCGGCAGGGCGACCAACGCTGAGTTTCCGACACGCAGGCCGCGCGTCCGCGCTCGGCCTGCCCGAACCGCGCGACTAGCGTGAGGAAGTGCGCGCGGCTCGCCGGGTGGCTTGCCGAGGTTGAACGGCAACTCGGCAAAATTCTTCTGGTTACCGACGCAGTCGGAGGCGTCTGGGTCTACAGCCTCGCTGCGGCCGTTGCGCTGACTCTCGGTATGCGACGGTCTCCGCATCATGGGACCATCGCCGAACGCCCGCGAGCAGGCGGGAGTCGCTTAAGTTGATCGACACGCAATTGCCGCTCGAGGTTCGATACGAGCCGCAGAGGAGATCGAGGCATGGGCGTGGTTGCCGTCGGGGCACTACAGTGCGTCGACGGTCCGTCAAGCGTGCAGCGCTCCGTTGCTCGCCAGAGCCGACTTCGACTGCGCCACCGTTGCCTGCACAGCTGCGTTGCTGGTGCGCGCGTCAAAGGGGCGCTTCACGATTCGGATGGCGCGAGTCGAGACACAGACTGAAACGCGCCGTGGTCGCGCCAACCATCGATCGTTCGCGGCCGTCGTTGTTGCGTCCCGGTGCAGGCGGTGCACAATGCGACACACCCGCAGCGCATCATCCGTCATGCAACGAGCCGGGAAAACTCGTCCTGACGGCAAGTCGCCTGATGGGCAAGAGACCACGCTGGATGTCGCAGCGTCACGGATCGTCCCCTTAAGCAGCCAGGGGCACGTATGGCCCAAATGGCGCCAGTCCTTATCGCATGCGCCACCTGGACAATAC